>NZ_JBHWYS010000004.1:225119-600925 GCF_042728675.1 Rhodococcus sp. NPDC060176 | reverse complement strand
TCATAGACAAAAAGAGTCAAATCACTAGCAAAAAAACTCAACTAGCAAAAAATGTGTCGGCAACCATTCAGACGGAAGAATGAACAATCACCGACGAAAAATACTCACACCCCGAACATCAGAACCGAAACCCGAAGGCCCGGAACATCATCCGACATGCGAAGTACCAAAAAAATATTTGGCACTGACATTCATCGACACACTGTTGAGTTCTCAAAGAACACGCACACACCATCACCACGACCCGATGGCCGCCGCTCCGGGGCAACTTTTCCAGCCTACCCCAACCAGGTCACCGACGCAAACCGGAACCTCGTGAAGAAAAACTGGATTGTGTTCGCCAGGCACTTCGTACAACCTCGTGTCACTCACCCTCGCAGGTGGGAGTCGGTGTCCGTGTCGCTCTGACCTGGACAAAGTTACGCGAAGATCAACACAACACCAAATCGCCAGGTCAGAGCGCTGCGGTCGGTAAACTTCACGGAACCCAGTACCTCTCGGCCAGTTCTTCGACGATCGGATCGCCTTCTTCGGCCTGTTCCAAGGCTTCGAGGTCGTCGTTGATCGAAACCAACCGGGGATCGTCACCCTCAGCTTCCTGAATCGGGTGCCGACCGTCCTCGGCGAGTTGCCGCAGCAGCTTCTCCTTGACGCGAGCTTTCAACGAATCAGCCATACCGCCAGCATGTTCCCCGCCGGCCCAGTTGTCGAGGCCTACTCGTCGTCCTTCTTGCCGAAGACACGTCGTGCCGTCGGAATCAGAATGATCAGCGCGCCGAGCAGAACGATGAGCGAAAAAACCTGCATTGCCATGTCGACCTCTTACCGTCACGCCGGCGCGAGCCAGCTCCCCCATGGGGTGTTTCGAACAACCGTAAATGCAACGAGAACTCCGAGCACCACGATCGTCACGGTCGGCCGAAGCACGATCATGCGATCCCGCGTGCCTTTCCAGCGGCGCACCGTCCAACCGATCCACGCGATCACCAATACCGCGACAAACGGCACGATCAAGATATTGCTGGACACTGCGGCACCAAGATCCAGATTAGTCAGGTCGTTGACCGCACGAAGGCCACCACACGCCGGGCACCACAATCCCGTCAACGCGTACATCGGACAAACGCCGTAACTACCCGCGCTGTGGGGATCGCGGAAATGGAGAACCGCGGCGGCCGTCACGGCCACGGCAGCGACACCGACGGGTGCGGCCAGCGCGCGTCGTCGACTTGCCACCGCTTCCAACTCCATGGCACCCACTGTAAGAGACCCCGGCACCGACTAGCTCGCGCGAACGACTACCGATCGAACCACCATGTCGTGCCAGCACTGGTGCTTCGAGTCCCAGAGCGGCCAGAGATAGTTGAGGAAGCAGGCGCCACCCAGGATCGCCATCAAGATCCAACGAAGCAGCGCCACCACCGGTCCGAGAGGTACACCGTCGGACTCCCGAATCACAGAAATCCCCAGCCACTTCTTGCCGAGCGTCTGTCCGGTGTTTCCTTGCCTGAAGACGAGATTCCACACCTCGATCAAGAAGATGGCCAGTATGCCGACGACCATGACGATCACGCCGACCGGATTACCGCCTTCAGCGCTCACGCTGCCGTCGTCGTATGTGGTCACTTCGGATCCGGAGAACGCAATCACCGCCCCGATGATCGCGAGGATGACGCCCGGAAGCGGAACGACAAAGCCGTCGAGAATTGACGCGAGAACACGAGAGATCCACGTTGCGTACGGATAGGCGGGCGTCGGTGACCGATAACCCTGCGGCGGCATGGGCGGCATCTGCCCGTACGGCGGCGGATTCTGCGGTGGTTGGCCCGATCCCCAGTTCTGATCCGACATCGAAGTCTCCCCTGCTCAGGCACGTGTTCGCCAGAATCAGGATAAACCGCACATACGTAAGAATTGGGGACAAACGACAAGAGCCCCACATCCGGATTCCGGGTGTGGGGCTCTTGGCCGAGCTGCCTGAGAGAATCGAACTCTCGACCTTTTCATTACGAGTGAAATGCTCTACCGACTGAGCTAAGGCAGCGTGCCTTTCGGCGGTGGCGAGTCTATCTGGTCAACCCCCGGATCGCGAAAACGGGGGTCTGAAAGCGGCTCCGATGGAGGCAACCATCGCGTCGAGCGCCCACTGCAACTTGACGTTGAAGTCGACAGCCTCACGGCATTCGAGCACGGCTTCGATGCACTTGAGCAACCCCTCCGGGGACGTTCGGGCAGCCAACTCGGCGGCCTGACGAGCCATGTCGGGATGGGTCGCCGTCGACGTCGACCCCAGTGAATAGGAAAGTGCATCCCGGTACATGCCGGCCAAGTCGATCAGGGTCCGGTCGAGGAGATCGCGGCGGGCCCGCGTGTCACGCGATTTCTGACGCGCTTCGAGGTCTTTGATCAGACCAGCCGATCCGCGCAGAGTCCCGGCCGTTCCCTTGCCGGTACCACCGCCGCCCAACGAGACCTTGAGCTCTTCGAGTTCCTGTTCCTTGAGTTCGGCGTAGAACGCCTTGGTGTCGGCCTCGATCGACTTCACCAAGTTCTCGGCGGCCTTGTAGGCCGTCGACGCACCGATCGCGTCGGCAGCTAGCCGCAACGAACGCTGACGCTCGTCCCGCGCACTCTCGTCGGTAGCAAGACGCCGAGCCCGACCGACATGTCCGCCGCTGATCGATGCGGCGATTCTCGCCCGTTCCGGATCCAGGCCGTCGCGGTCGATCAGCACCTGAGCGATCGATTCGACGGACGGCGTCACCAACGGCATGTGCCGGCACCGCGAGCGCAAGGTGACAGACATGTCTTCCGGATCGGTCGTCGGCGCACAGAGCAGGATGACCGTGCGGTCCGGTGGCTCCTCGACAACCTTCAGGAGTGCGTTGGCCGCGCCTTCGGTCAAACGATCGGCATCCTCGACCACGATGACCTGCCACCGCCCCGTCGTCGGCCGACGCGAAGCGATGTTGACTATCTCGCGCATGCCTTTGACGCTGATGCTCAGGCCGTCGGGGATGATCCGTCGTACGTCACCGTGGGTTCCACCCATCGTCGTCGTACACGCATGGCACTCACCGCACCCTGGTGCACCCTCGGAGGTGCATTGCAGGGCTGCGGCGAAACAGAGAGCAGCAACCGAACGACCTGAGCCAGGTGGCCCGGTGAACAGCCACGCGTGAGTCATCTCCGAGCCGCTGGAATCGCCGCGAGCCGACAGTGCAGCATCACGCAGACTTTTCTCGACGTCGTGCTGACCCACCAGCCGACCGAACACACCTCGTTCGGCCACTTCAGTACTCATGCAAAAACCCTAACCGTCGGCACCGACGAAGCCCTACGAGTCCTTCTTCGCCGGAGCCTTCTTGGCAGCTGCCTTCTTTGCCGGGGCCTTCTTGGCGGCAGTCTTCTTGGCAGCGGCTTTCTTCGCCGGAGCCTTCTTGGCAGCTGCCTTCTTCTTGACCGGGCCACGCGCACGACGATCAGCCAGCAACTCCGACGCACGAGCATCGGAAATGGATTCGACGTCGTCGTCCTTGCGAAGGCTGGCGTTGGTCTCGCCGTCGGTGACGTACGGACCGAAACGGCCGTCCTTGATCACCATCGGCATCTCGCTGACCGGATCGACACCCAACTCACGGAGCGGAGGCGTTGCCGACGCCTGACGCCCGCGACGCTTCGGCTCGGCGTAGATCTTGAGCGCCTCGTCGAGCGTGACGGTGAACATCTGCTCTTCGTTGGCGAGCGAGCGCGAGTCCGTGCCCTTCTTCAGGTACGGACCGTAACGACCGTTCTGCGCAGTGATCTCTTCCTTCGATTCGGGGTCGACACCCACGACGCGCGGAAGCGACAGCAGACGAAGCGCATCTTCCAAGGTGATCGTCGCCAAGTCCATGGACTTGAGCAGCGACCCCGTCCGCGGCTTGGGGCCCGCGACCTTCTTGGCAGCCTTCTTCGCCGGCGCCTTCTTGGCCGCGGCCTTCTTCACCGCAGTCTTGGTACTACCCGAACTGATTTCTTCCGGCTCGGGAGCGGAGACGGGAACGATGTCCGGTTCCGGCTCGGCCGGCGGTTCGGGCAGGATCTCGGTCACGTAGGGACCGAAGCGGCCTTCCTTCGCGACGATCTCGTGGCCCGTCAGTGGGTCGACGCCCAGCTTGCGACCCTCTTGAGGTGTCGAGAACAGCTTTTCGGCGTACTCGGGGGTGAGCTCGTCCGGCGGCAGGTCATCGGGAAGATTGGCCCGCTGCGAGATCAGATCGCCTTCGGGATCGTCCGGATTCTGAACCATGCGCTCGAGGTACGGGCCGAACCGGCCGACACGCACGTGAACCTCGCGGCCCTCGGCGTCGTCGAAGAGACGGATGGAGTTGACCTCGCGGGCGTCGATCTCCTCGAGGTTGACGCCGACCATCTTCTTCAGCCCGCCCTCGCGGGCGACCGAACCTTCTGCGCCTGTCTCGCCGCCGAAGTAGAAGCTGCTCAGCCAGTTGCCGCGCTGCTCACGGCCGCCGGCGATCGCGTCGAGATCGTCTTCCATTCCTGCCGTGAAGTCGAAGTCGACCAGTCGGCCGAAGTGCACCTCGAGCAGTCCGATGACGGCAAACGCCACCCAGGACGGCACCAGGGCGCTGCCACGCTTGTAGACGTATCCGCGATCGAGAATGGTCTTGATGATCGACGAGTACGTCGAAGGACGGCCGATGCCGAGTTCTTCGAGCGTCTTGATCAGGCTGGCTTCTGTGTAGCGGGCGGGCGGGTTGGTGCTGTGCCCGTCGGGATCGAGCTTGGTCGCCGTGACTTCCTGACCCTTGACCAGTACCGGAAGCCTGGATTCGGCGTCGTCGGACTGACCGCCGGCCTCTTCGTCGACACTTTCGACGTAAGCCTTGAGGAAGCCGGCGAACACGATGGTGCGACCTGAAGCGGAGAACGTGCAGTCCTCGCCGGTGCCTGCCGTGCCGGAGATGCGAAGCGTGAGCGTCGTACCGCGGGCGTCGGCCATCTGCGAGGCGACGGTGCGCTGCCAGATGAGTTCGTACAGCTTGAACTCGTCGGAGTCGAGCTTGGAGTGCAACTGACCCGGGGTCTGGAACACGTCACCAGCGGGGCGGATCGCCTCGTGAGCTTCCTGCGCGTTCTTGACCTTGCGGGTGTACTGACGCGGGGTCGGATGAACGTATTCAGGACCGTACAACTCGGTGGCCTGCGCTCGAGCGGCAGCGATCGCCGACTCCGAGAGCGTCGTCGAGTCGGTACGCATGTAAGTGATGTAGCCGTTTTCGTACAGACGCTGCGCGATACGCATGGCGCGCTCGGACGTGAAGCGAAGCTTGCGTCCGGCTTCCTGCTGGAGCGTCGACGTCATGAACGGCGGGTACGGCTTACGGGTGTACGGCTTGTCCTCGGCGGACGACACCGTGAGGTCGACGCCCTGCAACGCTTCTGCGAGACGACGCGCGTAGGCCTCGTCGAGCACGGTGACCGCGCTGCCCTTGAGCTTTCCGTCAGCTCCGAAATCGCGGCCGGAAGCGACACGCGAACCGTCGACGGATACGAGGCGTGCGCCGAAACTGCGCGGACTGGCCTCTGCACCGGCGTCGAGCGTCGCGGAAATGTCCCAGTACGACGCCGACTTGAACGCCATGCGCTCGCGTTCGCGCTGGACGATGACGCGAGTGGCCACCGACTGGACGCGGCCGGCCGAGAGCTTCGGCATGACCTTCTTCCAGAGAACCGGGCTGACCTCGTAACCGTAGAGACGGTCGAGGATGCGGCGGGTTTCCTGAGCATCGACGAGGTCGGTGTCGAGTTCGCGGGTGTCTTCGGCGGCAGCACGGATTGCCGGCTCGGTGATCTCGTGGAAGACCATTCGACGAACCGGAATCTTGGGCTTGAGAGTCTCGAGGAGATGCCAGGCGATTGCCTCGCCCTCGCGGTCGGGGTCAGTTGCGAGGAAGAGCTCGTCGGCGTCCTTCAACAGAGACTTGAGTTCGGCGACCTTGCCCTTCTTTTCCGGGCTCACGACATAGAGCGGCTCGAAGTCGTGATCGACGTTGACGCCGAGGCGGGCCCAGGACTCGCCCTTGTACTTGGCCGGAACGTCTGCTGCGCCGCGCGGCAGGTCGCGAATGTGACCGACCGATGCCTCTACGACGTAGTCCTTACCGAGGTAGGGAGCGATTTTGCGCGCCTTGGTCGGTGACTCGACGATCACGAGGCGACGAGGGTTACCGGACGCTCCCTGACCGCTGCCGTTGTCCGCTTTAGCCACCTGCTGCCCGAGCCTTCCTTTGGACGTTCACTGCCGTCGGCAGTTCTTCAGAACTAGACGTGTGGAGCAAGTTATACCCCGTGTCTCTCTTTACAGAGTGACATACCCGCAAGACATTCGTGCAGATCAGTACAGTATGGGCTCCGTCGGACACGCGGGATCGACACCGTCGGACATGCGGCATCGGTACCGTCAGACGTGCGGCCAGGCGACCGAAGTGTCGACGTGTTTCGGCGCCTCACCGAGGTATTCGACGAGCTTTGTCAGTCTCTTCTTTCCCGACACGCGGAGTCCGGGACCCGGTGTCCGGTTACCCAGTTGAGTCGGCGCGATACCTACTCGCATCAAAGCCTGGGCGAGCGGAGCATGAGTTTCCTTGGCATGGGGGTCGAGGCCGAACACGAATCGTTCACCGCCTTCTTCGAGACGGCCGGCGGCGACGGCCCAGACTCGGAGTTGGCGAGAATTAGGAACCCACCCGACCGGCACCGCTTTTACTGCTCCCTTGGTCCACTGCACGGACAGCGGAAGCAGTGCGGGCGTCGACTGAGTACGCACGAGTGGACTGCCCTCGTCACTGCGCGTCACCTCGGCCCCGAGTCCACACTGCGCGATCAACTCGGCCACGGCCTGCGCTCTCCAGTCCCGATCCACGACGATCGAGATCCGGGCTCGATCCTCCGAGGTCACGACCTGACCCGGTCCGGCCAGCATTCCGGCAAGGTCCGTCACGGCAGGTGGAATCGACTCGGCAGAGAAAAAGGACAGTTGGCTCACAGAGTGAAACGTAAGCCACGAAGGTAGTGACGGCATAGACGACCGGCCGTGGTCGAACAGCTGCGTGTATTCACTCCGGATGGAGAAGACTCTTGCTTGCACCGAAAAGATTTGTCCCCCACCGCACAGATGCGATGGGGGACAAATACTGTCCGAACTATTCGCTCAGCAAGTGAGCGGAAAAATCAGACCGCGCGAACGCCGGTTGCCTGGGGACCCTTGGTGCCCTGGCCGACCTCGAACTCCACACGCTGGTTCTCCTCGAGGGTACGGAAGCCGTTGCCCTGAATTTCGGAGTAGTGAACGAAGACGTCTGCGGAACCGTCTTCGGGAGCGATGAAGCCGAAGCCCTTTTCAGCGTTGAACCACTTCACAGTGCCCTGTGCCATGCTTTTCCTTCTCTTTCTAACACCGGATTCGGTGAACAGCCCTTACAGTCCACCGGGCCGGTTCCGACCGCTGTACGTCTTTATTTCCCCCTCAGGAAAGGCAGAGCACCGCGCCCGCAACAACGATCCTGCGAGCGTGCACTTTCTCAAGCCTACGAACACAGAAGCTGCGACCGATTGTCAGTCAACCATGTTCTCCGCGTGCACAACAGTCGAAAACGGAACTAAAAACGTTAAAAGTTCGCTACGAGAAAAACAGCCCGCGACCGTGGTTTCCCGCGTGCGCGCCGACCACCCGGTTTCACCAAGACCGTTGACGGTTGCGTATCATCAAAACTGCAGGTAGCGACAGTTTCCGATTGCCGCCACACCCCAACGCCGAGCCCGGAGAGTCACGTGAACGCACCTTCCCCGATCCCCGCCCCGGGAGGGAAGCCTGGCGAGACCTACGGGCAGATGCTGCTCGATCGCGTCGTCGCCGGGGTCAGTGGAAGCGAAAAACCACTGATGTTCACCGCGCAGTTACCGGCTCGCGTAGCCGAGTTCACCGAATGGTCGGAGTGGGTGCACCCCAGCGTCGTACGCGCGCTCGCCGAACACAGCGTCCGGTCCCCGTGGATCCACCAGAGCGAGGCTGCCGGCCTCGCATACGACGGCAAACACGTGGTCGTGGCCACCGGTACCGCGTCGGGTAAGTCTCTGGCATACCAACTCCCGGTGCTGACGGCCATGGCAACCGACCCGCTCGCAACAGCCCTCTACCTCTCCCCCACCAAAGCGCTGGGCTCGGATCAACTGCGAGCAGTGCTGTCCCTCACCGACTTCGACGTCGAACTTCGCAGCACGAACGCCAGTGCATACGACGGCGACACCTCGCAAGAACTCCGCACCTGGGCACGGGAGAACTCGCGCTGGCTCTTCACCAACCCCGACATGATCCACATTTCACTGCTCCGGACCCATCAGCGATGGGCGCACTTCTTCCGCAACCTGAAATACGTGATCATCGACGAATGCCACTCTTACAGGGGAGTCTTCGGATCGAACGTCGCGCTCGTGATCCGGCGACTGCGAAGGATTGCGGCCCGTTACGGCGCCGAACCCACCTTCATCCTGGCCAGCGCAACCACCGCAGATCCCGGCGCAGCAGCCTCGCGACTGATCGGCGCCCACTGCACCGAGGTCACGGAAGACGGATCGCCGCACGGCCCACGTACCGTCGCACTGTGGGAACCGCCGCTGCTCGAAGCATTGACCGGCGAAAACGGTAGCCCGGTACGACGTCCCGCGGGTGCGGAAGCTGCGCGGATCATGGCCGACCTCATGATCGAAGGCGCCCGCACTCTCACCTTCGTACGCTCCCGCCGCGGCGCCGAGCTGACCGCGATGGCCACCAAACGTCTACTCGCCGAGGTGGACCCGGACCTCGCCGAGCGAGTCGCGTCGTATCGCGCCGGATATCTGGCCGAGGACCGACGCGAACTTGAAGCTGCACTCGCCGACGGCACACTGCTGGGCGCAGCCACCACCAACGCACTGGAGCTCGGCGTCGACATCGCCGGCCTAGACGCCGTTGTCGTGGCAGGCTTCCCGGGCACCGTCGCGTCGTTCTGGCAGCAGGCCGGTCGCTCCGGGCGACGCGGTGAGGGTTCACTCGTCGTGTTGATCGCCCGCGACGATCCACTCGACACCTACCTCGTTCATCATCCGTCGGCGGTACTGGACAAACCTGTCGAGGCGACGGTGACAGATCCCGGAAATCCGTACGTTCTAGGACCACAACTTCTCTGCGCTGCAATGGAACTCCCACTTTCCGACGCCGAGGTGGACGCATTCGGGGCTCTCGAAGTTCTGACCAGACTGTCGGAGGAAGGCAAGATCCGGCGCCGAAAGCACGGGTGGTTCGTCACCGCTGATTCGAACCCCCACGGCTCTCTGGACATTCGCGGCGGCATCGGAACGCAGGTGGCCATTGTCGACGGTGAATCCGGCCGGATGCTCGGCACTGTCGACGCGGGCCGCGCTCCGGCCACAGTTCATCCCGGCGCCGTCCACATCCATCAAGGCGAGACCTACGTCGTCGACGAACTGGACCTCGATGTCGGACTCGCACTGGTTCACACCGAGAATCCTGACTGGACCACCTCGGCTCGCGAAACCACCGAAATCACGATCACCGAACAACTCGAGCAC
Source organism: Rhodococcus sp. NPDC060176 (assembly GCF_042728675.1). Classification (NCBI taxonomy): domain Bacteria; kingdom Bacillati; phylum Actinomycetota; class Actinomycetes; order Mycobacteriales; family Nocardiaceae; genus Rhodococcus; species Rhodococcus sp. NPDC060176. Next base: position 591,292 of record NZ_JBHWYS010000004.1, on the reverse strand, counting down.
AAGAACTACGGCGACATCGCCGTCGCTCTCGTCCAGGTCGAGGTGACACATCAAGTCGTCGGGTACCTACGACGGTTGACTTCGGGTGAAGTCCTCGACTCGATCGAACTCGACATGCCCGCACACACTTTGCCCACCAGGGCAGTGATGTACACGGTCACGCCGGAACTCCTTGAATCCATCGGGGTGCCGCCCGAACGGTTCCCCGGATCACTGCATGCCGCCGAACATGCAGCGATCGGACTTCTGCCGCTGGTGGCGATCTGCGACCGCGGAGACATCGGCGGAGTATCGACTGCGATGCACGCGGACACCGGACTCCCGACGGTCTTCGTCTACGACGGTCATGCCGGCGGCGCCGGGTTCGCCGACCGGGGGCACAGCGAACTGTCACGATGGCTCACCGCGACGCGGGATGCCATCCTGTCCTGCGAATGCGCTCACGGCTGCCCGTCCTGTGTCTATTCACCCAAGTGCGGCAACGGAAACGATCCGCTCGACAAGGACGGCGCGGTGAAGGTTCTGACCGCCGTCATCGACACGATCAGCTGAGACACGAACGGCTGGGACACGATCAGCTGACCGGACCCGCACGAGCGTAAGCCTGCGCATCCCCGATCCCGAAGCCCGACAACAACACCGGTGCGCGTATCTCGACGACTATATCCCACCCCTGGACATCGCACTCCTCGAGCACCGTGCGCATCCGCTCCGCGATCACCGCGGACATTTCACACGCCGCCTCGTCACCGCCGTCCAAGGCGCCCGCACCGCCGAGGGCCGAAAGATCAGCCGCCGACTGCGCCGTGTGCCTGGCCACCACCGCGGACCCGACATGCAATATCCCGCCGGTCACCAGCACGATCGCCGCGAGAATGCAGCATGCCAGAACCGTGGCAACACCTTCGTCGTCACGTAGGTTCACCCCTCCTCCACCCCCGGTTCCACTGCTGCCACCGCCTCGGAAGAGATGTCGACCAACGGCAGCAGCGCACTTTCGGCGCTGACGACGGCCATCGCAAAGCCGTCCACGATCTCCACCGAGACAGATGCACCGTCGGGTGCGATCCGGCGGGCCGTGGTGACCGCAGACTCACGATCACCACGTGCCACCAGACGTGCAGCCTCACGAGCGGCGTCAACACACCGAACCTGCATCGACACCGCCAGGACTCCGCCGATACACAGCACGACCACGGTGACGATCGACGCCAGGGCAATCGCGGCCTCGACCGTCACGGCGCCGTCGTCGGCTTGCCGAATACCTCTCGTGGACAACATCACACAGCCGTCTTGAGCGCCTTGTCGATGATGCCCGTCAGCGCCGAGACGATGGAGTCACCGGTGACCACGGTGTACAGGACGGCTCCGAACGCCGCGGCCGCGATGGTGCCGATCGCATACTCCGCGGTGGACATGCCGTCGTCCTCGGCAACCAACAGGGCAAATCTGGCCGACACCGACCTCAACGTCTTCGAAATCATTTCTCCCCCTTCAATCGAAACCTGTGGCAGCACTTCTGCCGCAGGAGCTTTCACACGGATCCGGCTCACAGCAGGCCGTTACCGAGCACAGTCGTGGCAAGCCCGATCACCACCGGGACGATGCCCAAGGCGATGAACGCCGGCAGGAAACACAGCCCGAGTGGACCGCTGATCAACACTCCCGCGCGTTCGGCTGCGGCGGCAGCAAGATCCTCGGCGTCACCTCGACTGCGCTCGGCGAGTTCGGCCATGGACGAGGACAGCGACGAACCCGAACGGGCGGAACGCCGAGCCATTCTGGCGAGCGCCTCGGTATCGGGATCGAGAGCGGCTTCGCTCCACGCGGCGTCCGGATCGGCACCGAGCGCCAGAAGGTCGGCGACGCGACGAAGCGAGTCGGCCATCGGTTTCGGTGCCGTCGACGCCATCGCTGTGATCGCGGCGGAGACGGGAAGCCCAGCGCGCAGACAAGCTCCGAGAAGATCGAGACTTGCTGCTACCGCCAGTGGATCCGGCTTGTCCGCTACCGAAGCCACGGATTCCGTCGTCGTGCTCGCGAGGAATATCCCTGCCACCCTGACTGAAGCACCGCGACGAGTGGGAACGACCACGAGCGCCAATGCGATCATCGCCGCCGACACCCAGTTCACGACGTCACCTTCGCCGTTATCCGATCGGTCCAGAGCAAACCAGCTGAGACACAAGCGGTTCCGATCACGAGGAGCACGCCACCGAGCCCGCCTCCGAACAGCACGCGCAACGGCGACGCACCCATCAACTGGCCGAGACCGATCCCCAACAGCGGGAGAAAGGCCAACACCGCAGCGGTCGCCCGCGCGCCTGCCAACCCGGCTTCGGTGCGTTGACGAAAGCGTCTACGTCCCAGCATGTCCGTCCGGACGGCGCCGAGTAGTTCCGCCAGAGCCAGCCCGTGTTGGTCTGCGACCCGCCAGACGGATCCGATGCGGGAGAACTCACGCTCGATGCCGGAATCCGGTACCACGAAGGCCGCTGCGGCAGAACCGCCGAGACGCGCCCTCGCCCCAGCGGACCGGAATACCGCACTCACTTCTCCGGTACATTCCTCGCCTGCAACAGAACTGGCCGCCGCAGGATGCGCTCCGACGCTCAGCTCGGCGATCAGCACCTCCAAACCGGCGAGCAGCATCTTCTGTGAGAGGTCCCGGTTTTCGGCCGCCTTCGCGCGTCGGCCACGAAAGATCAGGGTCCCGGCGAGGACGACCGCCGCGCACCCGACCGGAAGACCTCCGAGAACCCACGCGGCCGAGATCGCGAGAAATGCGGCGACGAACTCCCATGGAATCTGCCGGGAGGGCTTGTGGATACTCGGGGTGTACCTCACGAGCCGAGCTCGTGAATCCCGCACCGGCGCAATCCAGACCGCCAACGCGAACGTCAAGAGGGAAACTGTCACGTCCCGACCTCCCGATTGCGAAGCCGGAACATCCGCTCGAGCCGCTCACGACCCGAACCAACGTCCGGCCACGCCTGCGTGATTCGCACGTATCCGTCCGCACCGCGGTCGATGACACCGATCTGTTCGAGTCGCCTCGATCCGTCGGCCAACCTGTGCACGTGCAGGATCACTTGAACCGCCGCGGCAAGTTGACTGTGCAACGCGTGGCGATCCATACCGCCGAGCGCAGCCAACGCCTCGAGCCTGGCCGGCACCTCTTCCGGCGAATTGGCGTGGACGGTGCCGGCCCCGCCGTCGTGGCCGGTGTTCATCGCCGTGAGCAGATCCGTCACCTCTGCGCCGCGAACCTCACCGACGACGATGCGATCGGGACGCATCCGCAGAGCCTGCCGAACCAGGTCACGCACTGTCACCTCTCCGACACCCTCCACGTTGGGAGCTCTGGCCACGAGGCGGACGACGTGCGGATGCGGCGGCGCGAGTTCGGCCGCGTCCTCGACGCAGACGATTCGCTCGCGCGGGTCGACGGCACCGAGCATGGCGGACAACAACGTGGTCTTTCCCGCGCCGGTCCCGCCGATCACAAGGAAGGCCAAGCGACAAGAGATGATGTGATTGAGGAGCTCCCGCGCATCCGGTTCCACGGCGCCGTGAGCGCACAGCGCGTCGAGGCCCTGTGTCGCCGGGCGCAGCACTCGCAGTGACACGCAAGTTCCGCCCTGGGCCACCGGTGCCAGCACGGCGTGCAGTCGCACCCCGAAGTGCCCGTCGCCGACGCCCCGCAGGCGCCCGTCTACCCATGGTTGGGCGTCGTCCAGGCGTCGACCTGCCGACAGCGCCAACCGTTGCGCCAGTCGACGCACAGCTGCCTCGTCGGTGAACCGCACCGCTGACCTTTCGAGGCCGACCCCGCGGTCAACCCAGACCTGATCCGGCGCGGTCACCAGTACGTCGGCGACACCGGGTTCGTGCAGCAGGGGTTCGAGCGGCCCTGCGCCCGTAAGTTCCGTCTGGAGCACCCTGACGACCTCCAACAGGTCGGTGTCCGCCAGAACGCCGGAGGACTCGGCTCGCACGGCATCGGCAACGGTGGCTGCCGTCGGTTCGGCGACCGACGACGCCGTCAGTCGCTCGCGAACGCGGTCGAGCAGTTCGGCCGTGACCAACGCACTCATGCTGCAGCCCTGCGCGGGCGTGCGCCGGATTCGACGGCGTCGAGTACCGCTGTTGCCGCCAGACTCAACGGACAACCGCGGGTCAATTCGAGGCCACCGCGCTCGAGCATCGGCGCCAGCGAACGGTGGCCACGCATGACGGCCGTCAGGGGCAGGCCGAGCATGTCCGCCACATCGGCGCCGCGTAGCCCTCCCGGCGCCGGCCCACGCACGACGAGTCCGACGTTGGAGTTGTGTCGCATCACCCAGGCCCCGACCTTCTCGGCAGCGACACACGCGGCCACGGTGGCGGGAACCACGACGAGGACAAAATCAGAGATCTCCAGGACGGCTTGGCCGACTTCGCTGGGGTGACGTGGCAGGTCGCAGACCACGAGTCCACCGGATCTGCGACCTGCGTCCAGCACGGCGCGAACTGCGGTGACCGTCGGACCGTCGATCTCACGCCGACTGCTCGCCAGAACCCTCAAGAACTTTCCTTTTGCCGGCAACGCATCACGCAGCGCGTCCGGCGCCAACCGTCCGCCCTCGACGGTCAGTGCACCCCAGCGCAATCCGGGGGCCGTCTCGATACCCAACAGGACGTCGGCGCCGGAACCGAGTGCGTCGACGTCCACCAGCAGCGTCGGGACGTGACGCGCCGCCGACGTCAACGCGACGGCCGCCGCTGTTGCCGAAGCTCCGCCGCCGCCACAACCACCCACCACGCTCACGACGGTGCCGTCACCCCCTACGTCGACGTGGTCGGCCAGAACTGCGACCAGCGCGTTCTCTTCCTCGGGCAGAGACAGGACGCTGTCGGCTCCGATCGCTGTGGCGCTCTTCCAATCGTCGACGGTCGGTGTGCCGTCGCATACGAGGAACACTCGCGTTCGCTTGGGGGAATGAGCCAGCGCATCTCGCGCGGCCGACGCGTCCAATACGATCGCCGAAGCGCGGTTCCACTGTTGCCGGGACACGGGATGCTCGGCCTCGTCCACACGGCGGTCCACCGCGGCAGCGACGCGTCGCACGCTCGCGAGGACCTTCGCGTCGTCGACGAGAACCAGAATGCAAGCGCCGGTTTCCCGAGAATTGATCGTCGTGTTCATGACTGCAGAGCCTGAACGAGAACGGGCACCGGAAACAGTGCGGTGAACGACCCTGTGGACAACTACGAAGTTGTGGAGAAACGGGCCGCAGACAGAGGACGACCCCCGCCAATGGGGGGAGGAGGCGGGGGCCGTCTGAGTTCAGCCCCGGGGGGTCGGGCTGAACTAGTTCGAACGAATCGAACAGCAACGATCTTACACCCGACATCGGCGAGAAACGCAAGCCTGAGCTGCACTGAACTGCTGTTTTTCGCCGAAAGAGGAGGCTTGCCGAGGAGCACACGAACCGCCTGTCGGACTATCCTCATTCCTGTGACCGACAAGCCTGCGAACGGACTGAATACCGGGCGGACAGCCGCTTTCTTCGATTTGGACAAAACGATCATCGCGAAGTCGAGCACCCTGGCGTTCAGCAAGCCATTCTTCGCCCAGGGTCTGATCAATCGACGCTCGGTTCTCAAGAGCAGCTATGCACAATTCCTGTTTCTACTGTCCGGCGCCGATCACGATCAGATGGAGCGCATGCGCGAGCACCTGACGGCGATGTGTGCGGGTTGGGACGTGGAGCAGGTGAAGGCCATCGTCGCGGAGACTCTGCACGACATCGTCGACCCACTCGTCTTCGCCGAGGCGGCCGATCTGATCGCAGATCACAAGCTGCGCGGACACGACGTCATCGTGGTGTCGGCTTCGGGTGAAGAGATCGTCGCACCGATCGCCCGCGCCCTCGGCGCCACCCATTCCGTCGCGACGTCGATGAGGGAAGAAGACGGCCACTACACCGGCGAGGTCGACTTCTACTGCTACGGTCCGGGCAAGGTCGAGGCGATGGAAAAACTTGCCGCGGAGTACGGCTACGACCTCGCCGCCAGTTACGCCTACTCCGACTCGGTGACCGATTTGCCCATGCTCGAGGCGGTCGGACATCCCACCGCGGTCAACCCCGATCGTGCATTGCGCAAGGAAGCAGCCGTAAACGGTTGGCCCATACTGACTTTCTCGAATCCGGTCTCACTTCGTGCGCGATTGTCGGCCCAATCCACGACGACGGTGGCCACTACTGCCGCGGTGGGAATCGCAGCTGTGGTGGCCGGTGCCATGACCTTCGGGCTACTACGCCGGAAACGCTGAAATCCAAGGCCCACAAACAAAAATTGGTACTTGCTGTGAGCCCGGACACAGGGTACAAAGGAGTTACGGAAGAACGGAAGGCCAGGAACGGCTCGGAAGAGAAGGACCGTTTCCCCAACTGAAATTCCTAGCACGGGCACTAGGGCACCCACGCGGAGCACAAGCCACTATAAGGGCAGAAGCGTTGTGGGCCTGCGAGATTCGTTCAATTTGAGCGAGGACCCCGCACAGGTTGCGGGGACGACCTCAGAAAGTGCGATCCCTCGCCGAGGCCACCCACACAACCCACCGAGCACGCTTGGTAACGAGTAGTCCGTGCTGACGGGCGGCGAAGTCGATTTATCGGCAGCGCCGCCCGTTCGTTATGTTCCGACAGGGGAAATTGTCCGGACTACCCGGTAGCTGCGTCTGCAATCGAAGTCGCTTCTCGCGCACCGGCTTCGAGCGCACCGCAGCACAGGATCACCCAGCTGCCGACGCCCGCCGGATTTCCCGAAGCGAATCCCGCCGCGCCGTCCGTGTACGCCTGTGGCCGCCGAAGCCAACTGACCTCGGGGACCCCGAGATTGTGCGGATCCAACCCCGACGAGACCGCAACCAGACGCGAGGCCGCGCGGGCGACAATGCCGTCAGCTGTGCCGAACGGGCTCAGCGCCAAGAGTTCTCCGTGTACGACGGCTGCCAGAACCGGTGCCGGTGCAGTGGTTCCGCCGGTGACGAGTTGGGCGAGAGCGTCCAAGCGCTCCCCCACGCCGCGGTCCGACCGCGGCCGTCCCAGTTGATCCGCGTCCTCGACGAGGTCTGCCGCGGCCAACAGGTGCAGCCGGGCCAAAGCCTGCAGTGGGGCGCGCTTCCACGTCGACTCCATGAGCGGAAGGCTGTCGCCGTCCAGAGCCTGAGCTACTCGCAGAGCACCCGCGAGAATCGGGTCACCGGCCATGCCCTCGGCCGGCAATTCGGTGGTGCCTCCGGCCAGCGAAGCGGAGGCTCGCGCAGCGCGAACCGCGGCTTCGGCGGCAGTGGTGGGCCAACCGCGACGGTTGGTCTTGTGCCGATGAACCTCACCCAGAGCGTCGCGCGCATGATCGGCGGCGGCGCGTACGCCTGGAAGATCGACGAGGGGCTGCAAGGGGTCCGTCACGATCAACGACGGTACCCTTGCAGCCCCTCTGCGGACTTGCCTACCTACCTGTTGCGTCAGCTTCCCAGCTTGATGGACCCACCGGGAATCGCGTCGAGCAACTTGCGTGTGTAGTCCTGCTGCGGATTGCCGAACACGTCGTCGATCGGCGCCGATTCGACGATCGAGCCACGCGACATCACCAACACGTTGTCCGCGATCTGACGAACCACGGCCAGGTCGTGCGTGATGAAGAGGTACGTCAACCCGAACTCTGCCTGCAGGTCATTCAGCAGGGTCAAGATCTGATCCTGAACGAGCACGTCGAGAGCGGAGACCGCCTCGTCGCAGATCACGACGTCCGGTTGCAGTGCCAGCGCGCGCGCAATTGCGACGCGCTGACGCTGTCCGCCGGAGAGCTCGTTCGGGAACCGTCGCATGACCGACTGGGGCAGACCCACCTTGTCGAGAAGTTCCCGGACGCGAGCCTCACGCTCGGCTTTGGTACCGACCTTGTGGGTACGCAGCGGCTCCTCGATCGTGCGGTAGATCGAGTACATCGGGTCGAGCGTGCCGTAGGGGTTCTGGAAGATCGGCTGCACTCGGCGACGGAACGCAAAGGTTTCCTTCGCGCCGAGTTTCGCCACGTCCTGACCGTCGAAGACCACGTTTCCTGCCGTGGGCTCGAGCAGGCCGAGGACCATCTGCGCGACCGTCGACTTACCGGAACCCGATTCACCGACGATCGCCGTTGTGGTTCCGCGGCGGACCTTGAAGGACACGTCGTTCACAGCTGTGAAGTCGGTGGTCTTGCGGAAACCCTTGCGCAGCTTGAACACCTTGGTCAGATGATCGACGACAAGAACGTCGTCGGTCGCCTTTCCGAAGGACTCTGCCGTACTTTCCTCGGCCTTGACCGCTTCGGCGACCTCTTCCGCCTGTTCCCGAATCTCGGCGCGCGCTACCGAAGAACTGAGTCGCTTCGACGCCAAAGACGGCGCAGCAGCGACCAGCTTCTGTGTGTACGGATGCTGCGGGCGCTTCAGAATCTCCAGTGCCGGACCGGATTCGACGATGCGCCCCTTGCTCATCACGATCAGGTGCTCGGCGCGCTCGGCGGCCAAGCCCAGATCGTGAGTGATGAGCAGAACGGCGGTGCCGAGTTCCGTAGTCAGACCGTCGAGATGATCGAGGATCTGACGCTGGACGGTGACGTCGAGCGCCGACGTCGGCTCGTCCGCGATCAGGAGCTTCGGACGAGCGGACAACCCGATCGCGATGAGTGCACGCTGACGCATACCGCCCGAGAACTCGTGCGGGTACTGCCCCAACCTGCTCTCGGCTTCGGCGAGGCCGGCCTCCTCGAGTAGTTCGGCGGCCCGAACCTTGGCAGCTTTGCCCTTGGCGATCCCGTTGGCGGCCAGTGCTTCCTCGATCTGAAAGCCCACTTTCCACACGGGATTCAGATTCGACATCGGGTCCTGCGGAACCAAACCGATCTGGCTACCCCGGATGTGGACGAAGTCCTTCTCCGAAAGCTTCGAGATGTCCTTGCCGTCGAAGATGATCTCGCCTGCCGTCACCTTGCCGGTGCCGGGAAGCAGATTGATGATCGAGTGGGCGGTGGTGGACTTACCCGAGCCCGATTCGCCGACGATGGCGACCGTCTGACCCGGATAGACCGTCAGGCTGACGCCTCGAACTGCCGGAACGGGACCCGAATTGGACTGGAACGACACCTCGAGATCACGAATCTCGAGCAACGGAGTTTCCTCCGAGGTGAGAGTTTCCTTGGTGGTCATCGTGCTCACCGCTTCCGAGACTTGGGATCGAGAGCGTCGCGCAGAGCGTCACCCATCATGATGAATCCGAGGACGGTGATCGCCAAAGCCGTTGCCGGGTAGAACAGAATGGTCGATCCCTGACGCAGCGTCACCTGAGCGTTGCTGATGTCGCCGCCCCACGAAACCTCGGTGGACGGAAGTCCGATACCGAGGAAGGACAGCGTCGCCTCGGCGACGATGTACGTGCCGAGCGAGATGGTGGCCACCACGATGATGGGCGCCAACGAGTTCGGGATGACGTGGCGGATCAGCGTCTTGAGCTTCGAGACACCCAACGCTTCCGAAGCCATGACGTAATCGTTGTTCTTCGCCGAGATCACCGCGCCTCGCGCAATTCTTGCCATCTGCGGCCAACCGAAGAGTGCCAGGACGCCGACGACGGTCCAGATGGTGCGATCGGTGAACAGCTGCATCAGAACGATGGCAGCGAGGATCAGCGGGATACCGAAGAAGATGTCCGCGACGCGGGAAAGAATCGAATCGGTCCAGCCGCCGTAGAAGCCGGACAGCGCGCCGAAGATCACTCCGATCACCAGCACCGACGCAGTGACGCCGACACCCACGAGTACGGACGCGCGAGCACCGTAGATGGTGCGCGAGTAGACGTCACAACCCTGGCGGTCGAACCCGAACCAGTGGCCGGAGGTCGGTCCCTGCATGCTGTAGGTGAGGTCGCAGAATCGCGGATCGGTACTCGTGAACAAGCCCGGAAACGCTGCGATGACGATGACCGCGAGGATGATGATCGTCGAGATGATGAACAGGGGGCGCTTGCGCAGATCGCGCCACGCGTCGGTCCACATGCTCGTCGGCGCCTGATCGAGATTGACGGCGTCCGTCTCCCCCGGTGCCGCAACTTCGGGCGGTGCCACGAAATGACTTTGCCGGACGGCGCGTCCGGTCTTCACGGTCTCAGACATAGCGGATCCTCGGATCGAGCGCGGCGTACAAGAGGTCGACGAGCAGATTTGCGATCAGGTAGATCACGATGAGAATGGTGACGAACGAAACCACCGTCGGCGCTTCACCTCTGGTGACAGCCTGGTAGATCGTGCCGCCGACGCCGTTGATGTTGAAGATGCCCTCGGTGACGATGGCGCCGCCCATCAACGTTGCGAGGTCGGCACCCAGGAACGTGACCACGGGGATCAGCGAGTTGCGCAACACGTGCACGCGCACCACTCGTCCGCGGGAGAGTCCCTTGGCGGTGGCGGTGCGCACGTAGTCGGCACTCAAGTTCTCCGCCACGGACGTTCGGGTCAGTCGCAGTACGTAAGCGAACGAGACCGAACCCAGAACCAGGGCGGGGAGCAGGAGATTCTTGAAGCTGGTGTTGCCACCGACCGTCGGCGGGACGATGCCCCATTTGACGCCGATGAAGAACTGAGCCAGGAAGCCGATCACGAAGATCGGGATGGCGATGAGAACGAGGCTGAACAGCAGGACGGTGCTGTCGAAGAATCCGCCCTTACGCAGGCCGGCGATGAGGCCGAAGCCGACACCGAAGACCGTCTCGACGATCAGTGCCATGAAGGCAAGTTTCATCGTGATCGGAAATGCCTGTGCCAGAACTTCACTGACAGGTCGTCCGGAGAACGACGTGCCGAAGTCCAGCGTGAAGATGCCCTTCAGGTACAGCAGGTACTGCTGATAGAAGGGGAGATCGAGGTGGTAGCGCTCCCGAAGCTGTGCTGCCACAGCCGGACTGAGCGCCTTGTCGCCCGCCAACGCGGCAATCGGATCACCGGGAAGCAGGAAGACCATGGCGTAGATCAGAAGAGTGGCCCCGAGAAAAACCGGGATCATTTGAAGCACTCGGCGACCGATGTACCAGAGCATCGGATCACCTCCTTGTCGATGATCGTGTACGTCAGCGGACAGTCCGGTGTGAACACGAGTTCGGGACGGCAGGCAGGGCGCCTGCCGCCCCGAACTCACGTTTCAGATGCGGATCGTTCTACGCGTCAGTTCTTTTCGATGTCTTCGTAGACCGGAATGCCATTCCAGCTGATGGTCACGTTGGAGACGTTCTCCGACCATCCACTGGCTGCGTTGCGGTACCACGTCGGAATTGCAGGCAGGTCCTTGAGCAGCACTTCCTGAGCCTGATCGAGCAGTTCCTGAGCCTTCGCCTTGTCCGTCTGGCCGGCCGATTCGCGCAGGAGGCGGTCGAACTCGGGGTTGGAGTACTCACCGTCGTTGGAGCTGCCGCCGGTCTGGTAGTTCTGCGCCAGGAAGCCGTACTGCTGCGGGTAGTCGCCCTGCCAGCCGGAGCGGAACGCGCTCTGGATGGTGCGGTCGGTGGCTTCGGTGCGGATCTGCGCAAAGGTGGCGTACTGCTTGCCCTTTGCATCGATGCCGAGCGTGTTGCGGATGCTGTTCGCCGTGGCGTCGACCCATTCCTGGTGTCCGCCGTCCGAGTTGTATCCGATCTCGAAGCTGCCGGACCACGGCGCGATGGCGTCGGCCTTGGCCCAAGCAGCCTTGGCTGCCTCGGGGTCGAACTTCAGGTTGCCGTTACCGGTCAGCGAGTCGTTCCAACCCTCGATTGCGGGGCTGGTGAAGTCGAGAGCAGGCGTCCTGGTCTTGTTGAAGATCTGCTGCGTGATCTGATCGCGGTTGATTGCCATCGAGATCGCCTGACGGCGGAGCATGCCCTCTTCACCGCTGAAGTGCGCCAGGCGCCCCGGGATCGTGAACGTCTCGATGGTTGCCGACGGCTGGTTGACCGTGCGACCGGCAAGATCCGACTCGAAGGTCGTGACCGCGCTCGGCGGGACCTGGTCGAGGACGTCGACGTTGTTGGCGAGAAGATCGGTGTACGCCGTGTCGAGGCTGTTGTACATGATGAAGTCGACGCCGGCGTTCTTCGGCTTGCGGTTGCCGTTGTAGTCCGGGTTCACGACCGTGTCGATGCGGACGTTGTGCTGCCACGCGCCGGTTCCGTCGAGCTTGTACGGGCCGTTGCCGACCGGGTTCTCGCCGAATGCGGTCATGTCCTTGAACGCGACCTCGGGCAGCGGGTAGTACGCCGTGAAACCGAGGCGGTCGGGGAACGCCGACTCGGGCTGCTTGAGTTCGATGGTGAAGGTGGAGTCGTCCACAACCTTCAGACCCGACATCGTCTGAGCCGTCGGAACCTCGGCGGCAACTTCGTCGTAGCCCTTGATCGGATCGAAGAACGATGCCTGGATCTGAGCGTTGGTGGAGAGGGCGCCGAAGTTCCACGCGTCGACGAACGACTTCGCGGTGACGGGGGTGCCGTCCGTGAAGGTCCAACCGTCCTTGAGCTTGACGGTGAAGTTCTGACCGTCGGTGCTCTCGATGGACTCGGCGACCTCGTTTTCCGTGCCGCCGTCGGCGGTGTACGAAACGAGACCGGCGAACAGGGAGTCGAGGACGCGGCCGCCCTGGTTCTCACTCGTGTTCGTGGGGATGAGCGGGTTCTGGGGCTCGCCCGCCCAGGCGTTGACGACGCCGCTGGACGATCCGCCCGACGAATCGCCGGACGAACATGCCGTGATCAGCACTGCCGTCATTCCGAGCGCGACCGCGCCGGTCGCTATGCGTGAGATACGCAAAGGAATTCCTTCCACATCTAAGTGACCCCGAGCATGCTCGCGGCCTGCCGACAGCCGTAACTGCCGGCGTCGTGTCGCCTACAACTGAAAGTGAACGTGACTTCGAGTTGCGGTCGAATAATGGTTTGACAATAGACACATCGAACCCGAAGCGCGCACCGCACCCATTGTTGGAAAATTGGGGGTAATTGAATTCGGGCACATTCATTCGTCGGCAGATGCGACCACCCGTCGCATCGTTTCGACCGATCGTCGCAGGACAACGGGTTGCAACGTGATGCAACGGTGCGTTTGCGCGAGCTTGTGACTACCCTCACACGGAGTCAGAAAAGTGTCGATCAAAGTGGAAAGAAGGCCGTCAGCCATGACAAGCGCAGCCGAAACAGACGTCCCCCAGGCATATCCGCCGAGCGCAGAGTTCGCTGCGGCCGCCAACGCGGGACCGGAGTTGCAGGCTGCCGCAGATACCGACCGCCTCGCTTTCTGGGCGAATCAGGCTGAGCGCCTTCACTGGCACGAGAAATGGACCGACGTCCTCGACTGGACCGACGCCCCCGTCGCCAAGTGGTTCGTCGGCGGAAAACTCAACGTCGCCTACAACTGCGTCGACCGCCACGTCCTCGCCGGCAACGGCGACCGCGTCGCCATCCACTTCGAAGGCGAACCGGGCGATTCCCGCGATCTGACCTACAACGACCTCCTCGCCGAAGTCAGCCGCGCCGCAAATACTTTCACCGACCTCGGCCTCGTCGCCGGTGACCGCGTCGCGATCTACATGCCGATGATCCCCGAAGCGATCGTCACCATGCTCGCCTGCGCCCGCCTCGGCCTGACCCACTCCGTCGTCTTCGCCGGATTCTCCGCCACCGCCCTACGCTCACGCATCGACGACGCCCAGGCCAAGCTCGTCGTCACCGTCGACGGTCAGTGGCGACGCGGCGCAGCAGCACCCATCAAGACCGCGGTCGACGAATCCGTCGCCGGCGCCGAATCCGTGCAGAACGTGTTGGTGGTCAACCGAACCGGGATCGACGTCGACTGGACCGACGGCCGCGACCTGTGGTGGCACGAGACCGTCGCACAGGCCTCACCCGAACATCAGGCGCAGGCTTTCGACGCCGAACATCCCCTGTTCATCCTCTACACCTCCGGCACCACCGGTAAGCCCAAGGGCATCATCCACACCTCCGGCGGCTACCTCACCCAAGCCTCCTACACACACCACAACGTCTTCGATCACAAAGCCGGACAAGACGTTTACTGGTGCACCGCAGACATCGGCTGGGTCACCGGACACTCCTACATCGTCTACGGCCCCCTCTCCAACGGCGTCACCCAGGTCGTCTACGAAGGCACCCCCAACTCCCCCGACGAGCACCGCCACTTCAACATCATCGAGAAGTACGGCGTCTCCATCTACTACACCGCACCCACCCTCGTGCGCACCTTCATGAAGTGGGGCCGCGAGATCCCCGACGCCCACGACCTGTCTTCCATCCGCCTCCTCGGCTCTGTCGGCGAACCCATCAACCCCGAAGCGTGGCGCTGGTTCCGCGACGTCATCGGCGGCAACAAAGCACCCATCGTCGACACCTGGTGGCAGACCGAGACCGGCGCGATCATGATCTCCCCGCTGCCCGGTATCACCGCCACCAAGCCCGGATCCGCCATGGCGCCGCTCCCCGGCATCTCAGCGAAGATCGTCGACGACGACGCCAAGCCCCTCGGCCCCGGCGGCAACGGCTACCTCGTCCTCGACGAGCCTTGGCCGGCGATGCTCCGCGGCATCTGGGGCGACATGGACCGTTACCGCGACACCTACTGGTCCCGCTACGCCGAAGAAGGCTGGTACTTCGCCGGTGACGGCGCCAAGTACGACGACGACGGCGCACTCTGGGTCCTCGGCCGCGTCGACGACGTCATGAATGTCTCCGGGCACCGCATCTCCACCTCCGAAGTGGAATCGGCACTGGTCAACCACCACGGCGTCGCAGAAGCCGCCGTGGTCGGCGCCGCAGACGAGACCACCGGGCAGGGCATCGTCGCCTTCGTCATCCTGCGCGAAGGCGTCGAGAACACCGGCGACGTCCTGATCGCCGAGCTCAAGGCTCAGGTCTCCACCGACATCAGCCCCATCGCCAAGCCCCGTCAGATCACGATCGTGCCGGAACTGCCCAAAACGCGATCCGGCAAGATCATGCGCCGCCTCCTGCGTGACGTCGCCGAAGGCCGAGACCTCGGAGACACCTCAACCCTGGTCGACCCCAAGGTATTCGACGCGATACGCGGCAAGTAGGGCCTTCGGCCCCCGTGCGCCTTTTTGGTAGTGGGAACTACCAAAAAGGCGCACAGGGGCGGAGCCCCTCTCGCAACTTCACTTCCTCTTTCGACGTCAGCCAGGACTCCTCGGCCACGCGAATATCTGCAGCAACCCGCTTGTGCAAGGACTTTCCACGCGCGGAGAGAAACACGCGCACCTTCCGGCGGTCGTCCTCACCGACTTCGCGATAGATGAGCGCAAGCGAGACCAGCTTGTCCGCGACTCGCGTCAGCGTCGGAGCCGGCGTTCCCGTTCGATCGCGAAGCTCAGCCATCGTCAGCCCCTCGGTCGACGCCAAGGCTTCGAGCGTCATCCAGTGATCGAGAGTGAGATTCTCTGCCGCCAGCGCCTTCTCCGCCGCTGCCGCGGCCATTCGAGCTGCTCGGACCAGCGCGGTCGTCAGCGACGCATCAAGAATTCCGGAGTCACTTTTTCTCACTGATCGCTCCCCCGCTGTTGCGCAGTTCACACTTCTCGGGCAATACTTTCAAATGAAATGATAGTAACCCAGGCCAGGCCGCTGACTCCCGATTCCGGCGGCGGCGCATGAGCGCTACCGGCGCGCTCGAACGCGCGCGCAGCGCGGTGTGGCGCCTGGGCATGGTGGTTCCCCTCCAGGGACCGGCCGGACTGTTCGGCCCCTCCTGCGAAGCAATCAGCGAATTGGCCGCCCGCGACCTCAACAACTCCGGTGGCGTACTGGGACGCGAAGTCCAGATCGAAGTGATCGACGGCGGCGCTTCACCGAGCGCCGTCGCCGCCCGCGTGCAACAGCTACTCGACGCCGGCGACATCGACGCCGTCAGCGGCTGGCACATCTCCTCGGTGCGCCACGCGCTTGCGCCCGTGGTCGCCGACCGCATCCCGTACTCGTACACCTCGCTCTACGAGGGCGGCGAGGTCAGGTCCGGCATCTACTGCTCGGGTGAGACACCACGGCAGCAGATCGCGCCGGCACTGAAGTGGCTGCGCGACAACGTCGGAGCACGTAAGTGGTTTGTCGTGGGCGACGACTACATCTGGCCGCACAGCTCACTCGGGGCAGTCCGACAGTTCGCGACCGAACTCGACCTCACCCTGGTCGGTGGTTCGTTTGTCGACCTGGGGCGCGGCAACATGAAACAGCTGGTCGAGACCGTCTCGAACTCCGGGTGCGACGGCGTGATCATGCTCCTCGTCGGGCAGGACGCCGTCGACTTCAACCGCGCCTTCGCTCGCCGCGGCCTCGACGAATCGATGATCCGATTCAGCCCGTTGATGGAAGAGAACATGCTGCTCGCGAGCGGACCGAGGGCAACCCGAAACCTGTTTGCCTCCGCCGCATATTTCCGTTCGATGGTCGACGGCAACTCCATGGACCTGCTCGGACGCTACGTCGCACTGCACGGCGCGCACGCCCCAGCGCTGAACAATGCCGCCGAGTCGTGTTACGAAGGGATACATACCCTTTCGGCCCTGGTTCGACGCGCCGACAGCACACATCCGCGCGACCTGGACGCCGTCGTCGAAGGCGCCGCGTACGACGGACCTCGCGGAACCGTCGAGTTTCGTGATCGTGTTGCACGGCAGAAGATTCAGCTTGCCGTCGCCGACGGACTCGACTTCTCGATCATCGCCACCCTCTGAAATCTTTCCCTGAGATTCACCTCTTGACTTCTGTGGCGCGCATCACTTAGTTTCATTTGGAATCATTTCATTTGAAAGTAACCCGTCCCGAAAGTAACCGGAGGTGCCCGATGGGCAGTGTTGGTTTGCTTTACGTGGGAGCCGTCCTCTTCGTCAACGGACTGATGCTGCTCGGCACAGTTCCCGTTCGATCCGCCTCGGTCCTCAACCTCTTCGTCGGCGCTCTTCAGTGCGTCGTCCCCACCGTCATGTTGATTCAGGCACAGGGAGATTCGAGTGCCGTCCTGGCGGCCTCGGGGCTCTACCTGTTCGGATTCACCTACCTCTACGTGGGCATCAGCAATCTCGCCGGCTTCGAACCGGAAGGAATCGGATGGTTCTCGCTGTTCGTCGCGTGCGCCGCACTGGTGTATTCCTTCCTCTCGTTCACGGTGAGCAACGACCCGGTATTCGGCGTCATCTGGCTCGCGTGGGCAGCACTCTGGACGCTGTTCTTCCTGGTGCTCGGCTTGGGCCGGGAAAATCTCGGCCGCTTCACCGGTTGGGCAGCAGTCCTTCTGAGCCAGCCCACCTGCACGGTTCCCGCCTTCCTGATCCTGACCGACAACTTCCACACCACGCCTGCCGTCGCGGCCGGCTGGGCCGGAGCACTTCTGGTTCTCCTGGGTCTGGCCAAGATCCTCGCTGCCCCCAAAGCCGCAGTACCCCAATCCCGTCCAGTCTTCAACTGATCCACACAACCAAGGAGTGAAAGACAATGCGACACGGTGACATCTCCTCGAGCAACGACACAGTCGGCGTAGCAGTGGTCAATTACAAGATGCCCCGCCTGCACGATCGCGCGGGCGTCCTCGAGAACGCGCGCAAGATCGCCGACATGATGATCGGCATGAAGACCGGCCTCCCCGGAATGGATCTCGTGGTCTTCCCCGAATACTCCACGCAGGGAATCATGTACGACGAAGAGGAGATGTACGCGACAGCGGCCACCATCCCCGGTGACGAGACCGCGATCTTCTCCGCTGCATGCCGCGAAGCCGACACGTGGGGAATCTTCTCCATCACCGGCGAACAGCACGAAGATCACCCGAACAAGCCGCCGTACAACACGTTGATCCTCATCGACAACAAGGGCGAGATCGTTCAGAAGTACCGAAAGATCCTGCCCTGGTGCCCCATCGAAGGGTGGTACCCCGGTGACACCACCTACGTTTCCGAAGGCCCCAAGGGGCTGAAGATTTCGCTGATCATCTGCGACGACGGTAACTACCCGGAGATCTGGCGCGACTGCGCGATGAAGGGCGCAGAACTGATCGTCCGCTGCCAGGGATACATGTACCCCGCCAAGGACCAGCAGGTGATGATGTCGAAGGCGATGGCCTGGGCTAACAATTGTTATGTGGCAGTTGCCAATGCGGCCGGATTCGACGGCGTCTACTCCTACTTCGGACACTCGGCGATCATCGGATTCGACGGTCGGACGCTGGGCGAAACCGGCGAGGAAGAATACGGAATCCAGTACGCGCAGCTGTCCGTCTCGGCAATTCGTGATGCGCGCGAGAACGATCAGTCCCAGAACCACATCTTCAAGCTCCTCCACCGCGGCTACTCCGGCGTCCATGCAGCCGGCGACGGAGACAAGGGCGTCGCGGACTGCCCGTTCGAGTTCTACAAGCTGTGGGTCACCGACGCCCAGAAGGCTCAGGAACGCGTCGAGGCCATCACCCGAGACACGGTGGGTGTAGCGGATTGCCGCGTCGGAAACCTGCCGGTCGAGAAGACAATCGAAGCGTAAGGATCTCGCCGTGCCGTATATCACCGACATGCTCCATGACCGGAACAGTGCAGCAGCAGCACCACCGGCCGAGGAACGAACCGAGCCCGCACCGGTAGGAGCCTTCGACGCCCACAAGCTCTCGAAGGCCCTCGGTTCCAAGATCGTCGGACAACAGGCCGCCGTCGACGCTGTGGTTCGCGCAATTTCGATCGCGCATGTCGGTGCCACGGATCCGACGCGGCCGCTCGCCAACATCCTTCTGGTCGGCCCCACCGGCGTCGGCAAGACGGAGTTGGTGCGGCGGGTGGCCGCGGAACTACGGTCAGGGCCCGACGATCTGTGCCGCATAGACATGAATGCTCTAGCACAAGAGCACTATGCGGCATCGTTCTCCGGCGCTCCGCCTGGATATGCCGGCAGCAAGGAGTCCTTCACACTGTTCGACAAGAACACCGTCGAGGGCGATCCGTACACCCCCGGAATCGTCCTGTTCGACGAAGTGGAGAAGGCCGACCCCACCGTGCTGCGTGCGCTCCTGCAGGTCCTCGACAACGGCGAGCTCCGGTTGGCGAACGGTCAGCAGAAGATCTCGTTCCGCAACAGCTACGTGTTCCTGACGTCGAATCTCGGTTCGGCTGCGGTGGCGGAACGTCGACGGTCCCGGCTTCGACAGATCGCGGATCGCCTCCGGATCGATCGACCGCGCCACGGTCACCACCTGGTGCAGCGCGCGTTGGAGAAGTTCTTCGACCCCGAGTTCTTCAATCGCATCGACGAAACCGTGATCCTCGACGAGTTCGACGAACGGACGGCGGAGCAGGTCACTCGGCTCGAAATCGGACTGATCACAGCTCGGTTGGCCAGGAGAGGCGTCGACGTGAAGGTGGACGACAGCGCCGTCGCTCTTTTGCAGCGACGCGGATTCGATCCGGTGTACGGAGCGCGCGGGCTGCGCCGGACCATCCGGAACGTCCTGGCTGACCCGGTGGCCGGCGCCGTTCTCGACCTGCGACCGGTCGGGACGCAGCCACTCGTCTTGCAGGCCCGGGCAGTTGGTGATCAGATACAGGTAAAGAAAGCCCCATGAGTGCTCGCTCACGTTGCGGATCGAATCCGCAACGTGGGCGACACATTTCAAACATGTCCGCGTAACGCCACCTCCCTAGGTTGGGTGCCTGCACCACAAAGTGCACATGCACAGGCACCCAGGGGAAGTGACGTCATGACAGCAGTAAACGAGCAGGTGTCCGCAGTCGCGCCGGACAGCGCGAATCCCGGCCAGAACACCGCGCTGAAGGAGACGCTGGAGGACTACACCCTCCGTTTTGCGCCGCGCAGCTACCGCAAATGGGGAACCGGGGTCGTCGCGACGTCCGCACTCGGCGGAATCGCATATCTCGCAGACTTCTCGATCGGCGCCAACATCGGCATCTCTTACGGCACCGGTAACGCGCTTCTGGGCATCGCAGTGTTTGCCGTCGTCATCATGGCCACGGGCTTCCCACTCGCCTACTACGCTGCGCGATACAATATCGACCTCGATTTAATCACCCGCGGAAGCGGTTTCGGATACTACGGCTCGGTTGTCACCAACGTCATCTTCGCGACGTTCACGTTCATCTTCTTCGCCCTCGAGGGTTCCATCATGGCCCAGGGTTTGAAACTGGGGCTCGGAATCCCACTCTCGATCGGGTACGCGGTCTCGACGCTGATGGTCATCCCACTGGTCATCTACGGAATGAAGGCTCTGGCGAAGCTCCAGGTGTGGACGACGCCCTTGTGGCTCGTCATGATGGTTCTGCCGTTTCTGTATCTGCTGTTCAAGCACCCTGATTCAGTGAGCGCATTCTTCGCCTTCGGCGGTGAGGACGGCGCAAACGGCAAGGGCGTCAACTTCGGTTCGGTGATGTTGGCCGCGGGTGTCTGCCTGTCGCTGATCGCGCAGATCGCCGAGCAGATCGACTACTTGCGCTTCATGCCGCCCAAGACGCCGGAGAACACCCGTCGTTGGTGGGCTGCAGTAATTCTCGCCGGCCCCGGCTGGGTCATCTTCGGTGCGTTCAAGCAGATCGTCGGACTGTTCCTCGCCGTGTACATCATCGCGAACGTCGTCGACGGCTCCTCGATCGCCAACCAACCCGTGCACCAGTTCCTCGAGATCTACCAGGACATGATGCCGCACTGGCTCGCCATGACACTGGCCGTGATCCTCGTGGTCATCAGCCAGATCAAGATCAACGTCACCAACGCGTACTCCGGGTCACTGGCCTGGACCAACTCGTTCACCCGTGTCACCAAGACCTACCCGGGGCGCATGGTCTTCGTTCTGGTCAACCTGGCGATCGCACTGATCTTGATGGAAGCCAACATGTTCGACTTCCTCAACACGATCCTGGGGTTCTACGCCAACTGCGGTATCGCCTGGGTCGTGGTCGTCGCCTCGGACATCGCGATCAACAAGTACTGGTTGAAGCTCTCCCCGAAGGTCCCCGAGTTCCGACGCGGGATGCTCTACGACGTCAATCCCGTCGGCTTCGTGTCGATGCTGCTGGCTGCGGGAGTGTCGATCCTGGTGTTCTTCGGCGCTTTCGGTTCGGCGATCAAGCCATTCTCCCCGATCGTCGCCATCGTCATCGCACTGGTGATGCCGCCGGTCCTGGCCGTCGCCACCAAGGGCAAGTACTACCTACGACGCACTGACGACGGCATCGATCTACCGATGTTCGACGAGTACGGAAACCCCTCCGGCGAAACGCTTCTGTGCTGCGTCAGCGGAATCGAGTTCGAGCGTCCCGACATGCTCGCGTCGAACGTTCCCGGCCCGAACGGCGAGAAGCAGTACATCAGTTCCTTGGCATTGAGTACCGACAAGACCGGTGAGCACGTCCTGCCTGCTCAGCCCTGACAACTGCTGTGCACCTTTATTAACCGCCGGGGGTTAATAAAGGCGCACAGCAGGGTTATGCCCCTACATCATCCAGCGACTCACCCTTCGTCTCACGCATGACCAGCAGCGCGACAAACGTCAGTGTCGCCGCTACGAGGAGGTAGATGCCGACCCAGCCGACGCCGTAGTTCTTCGCGAGGTAGACGGCGATGAACGGCGCCACCGCAGCGCCCAGAATGCTGGCGGTGTTGTACGCGATTCCCGAGCCCGTATAACGGACGTTGGTCGGAAAAAGTTCCGGGAGAACGGCACTCATCGGACCGAAGGTCAGGCCCATGAGCAGCATGCCCACGATGAGGAACGCCAACATGCGTCCGTCGTTCATTCCGTCCGGTTCGAGGAACACTCCGAAGGTCAAGCCGAACACCATGATCAGGCCGGTGATGATCAGCAGCGTGATCCGGCGCCCGTAACGGTCGGCGAGCCAACCCGAGACCGGCACGGCGGCAGCGAAGAACACGACTGCGATCAGCTGCAGGACAAGGAAATCGGTGTATTTGAAGCCCGCACCGGTTCCGCCGTCGGCCGCCGTCTTGCCGGTTCCGTGACTGAGCACCCAGGTGGTCATGATGTAGAAGAGCGTGTACGTCGCGAGCATCACGAACGTACCGATGATCAGCTGGCGCCAGCTGGTCTTGAACACCTCGGCGACCGGGGTCTTGACCTTCTCGCCGCGCTCGACTGCGCGCGCGAACACCGGGGTTTCTTCGAGCTTGAGCCGGACGTACAGGCCGATCATCACCATGATTGCGCTGAGCAGGAACGGAATTCGCCAACCCCAGCTCAGGAACGCACCCTCGAGGTCCGGGCTGGAATTATCGTGGTTCATGAACAGCGTGATGATCAGGAACAGGCCGTTGGCCATGAAGAAGCCGATGGGGGCACCGAGTTGTGGCCACATCGCCGCCCAGGCCCGCTTGCCTTCCTTGGCGGTCTCGGTCGCGAGTAGGGCAGCACCCGACCATTCACCGCCGAGTCCGAGACCTTGGCAGAAACGCATGAGCGCCAACAACGCCGGGGCCAGCAGACCGATCTGGTGATAGGTGGGCAGCAGACCGATGAGGAAGGTCGCGATGCCCATCGTCAGCAGCGAGCCGACCAGCGTTGCCTTGCGTCCGACGCGGTCACCGAAGTGCCCGAAGAGAATCGAACCGAGGGGACGGGCGACAAACGCGAGTCCGAACGTCGCCAACGACGCGAGAAGCGCCGTGGTGTCGTTGCCCTTCGGGAAGAACAGGTGCGGGAACACCGATACTGCCGCGGTTGCATAGATGTAGAAGTCGTAGAACTCGATGGACGTACCCACCATGCTGGCAACCACGATTCGGCTGCGTGGCACTCCGGCGACGGTATCTACCTCACCGTCCTCGGGCTTGGGTGGGTTCTCACTGACTGACGTGCTCAAAGCATGCTCCTGCGCCGATTTTCGGAAGATGTCCAATTGGTGGGATGCTGTCCCAATCAGTAGGAATTGAACACCCGCGGGGTTTTCCTGCGCAAATCCGACTCCGCGAATTCGGCTCAGCGGGCAATCCGCGATAAAATTCCGTAAAGGTGAGCCGGGAAGTCTGGTCGGCACGTGCATTCGATGCGTCACAACGTCGAGCGCGTTCATGTCTGTTGCATCCGAATTCGGTTGCACGAACAAAGGTCGTCCCCACGCGTGATCTCCACTCTGCGTTCCGAACTGTCCCGCTATCTCCGCACCGAAACGGTGGGCGGATCGATACTCCTGATCGCCGCTGCCGTCGCTCTGATCTGGGTGAACTCACCTTTCGGTGAGAGCTACATCGCACTACGCGACTTCCAGATCGGCCCGTCCGCACTCCATCTCGACCTCAGCCTGGGCACGTGGGCGCAAGACGGACTGCTTGCCGTCTTCTTCTTCATCGCCGGCCTCGAACTCAAACGCGAACTGGTGGTCGGCGAACTCGCGGACCGTAAAGCCGCGATGCTGCCGATCATCGCGGCGTGCGGCGGCGTCCTGGTCCCCGCGATCATCGCGGCGTCCATCGGCTTCGGCACACCCGGCATGGACAAGGGCTGGGCCATTCCCGTCGCGACGGACATCGCTTTTGCCCTCGGCGTGCTCGCGCTCACCGGCTCGAAGATCCCGGCGAGCGCCCGAGTTTTCCTGCTCAGCCTGGCCGTCGTCGACGATCTGCTCGCGATCATCCTCATCGCCGTACTGTTCACCGGTTCCCTCGCGATGCTGTGGCTGCTGACCGCGGCCGCCGCCCTGGCTGCCTACGCCTACGCCCAACACAAACGCATCACGACGCCGTTCCTCTACGTCCCGCTGGCACTACTTACCTGGTACGCGATGCACGAAGCGGGGATCCACGCCACACTCGCCGGCGTCGCGCTCGGCCTACTCACCCGGGTCAGGCGTGATCCGGACGAGGAGTACGCGCCGGGCAGCCGTCTCGAGCACCGCATTCAGCCGTACTCCGCAGGCTTCTGCGTTCCCGTCTTCGCACTGTTCGCCTCCGGTGTTCCGATCAACGCCGCGGTACTCGGCGACATTTTCACCGACCCAGTCGGGCAATCGGTTGTCGTCGGTCTGCTGGTCGGCAAAACCGTCGGAATCTTCGGGATTTCCCTGCTCGCGATCAAATTGGGGATCGCAACCAAACCCAAGACACTGGAATTGAGAGACATGTTTGCCCTCTCAGTTCTCGGTGGCATCGGGTTCACCGTTAGCCTGCTTGTAGCAGACCTCGCATTGGACGGGGTCGGCGATGGCAGCGAGGCCGAGATAGCGAAGGCCGCAGTTCTCGTGACATCGTTGGTGGCATCGCTGATCGGATCAGCGCTGCTGTGGCGACGTGGACGGGTTCATGCGGCTCGAGACGACGCTTCCACCGCCATTGCCACGGACGCGAGAGAACTACCTGGAGAGGTCGACAAGTGAGCTTGACCAACGGAGAGAGCCAGCGCTTCACCGGAGATGGAGTACCGAACACGGTCTCTTCCATCCCTCTCACCGATGTGGACGCCCGCACGCCGGGCGAGGCCACCATCGGGGCCCTCGTCAAGGATGCGACCGCACAGGTCTCCACCCTCGTGCGCGCCGAGGTTGAACTCGCCAAGGCCGAGGTCACGGGCGAGGTCAAGAAGGGCCTGCAGGGCAGTGTCTTCTTCATCCTGGCCTTCACAGTTCTGCTGTTCAGCTCGTTCTTCTTCTTTTTCTTCCTGGCCGAGATGCTCGACACCTGGGTGCCGCGCTGGCTGGCGTTCCTCATCGTCTTCCTGATCATGGTGGTGACCACCGCGATTCTGGCGCTGCTCGGCTATCTGCGCGTGCGCAAGCTGAGGGCTCCGGAGAAGACGATCGAATCGCTCAAGCAGGCCAGGAACGTCATCCCCGGCAGCCATGACGACGCAAAGCCGTCCGTCGATTTCAACGCGCGCCGGTAGCGAGTCTGATCGAAAGTGGCAGCCCCAGATCCATCCACCGTCAGGTTCGACGGCCCCTGGATTCACCGGGACATTCACGCCAACGGCATCCGGTTTCACGTCGTCGAGGTAGGCGACGCGGAGCCGGATGCTCCGTTGGTGGTCCTGTTGCACGGATTCGCCGATTTCTGGTGGTCCTGGCGCCATCAGCTGACGGCGCTGTCCGAGCAGGGCTTCCGCGTCGTCGCGATGGATCTTCGTGGGTACGGCGATTCCGACAAGCCCCCTCGCGGCTACGACGGTTGGACGCTCGCCGGTGACGTAGCCGGCCTCATTCGCGCGATGGGTTACGGCAAGGCCACGCTGATCGGTCATGCCGACGGAGGTCTGGTGTGCTGGGCGACCGCCCTCCTGCATCCACGCCTGGTGCGGTCCATCGCGCTTGTCTCGTCACCACACCCGATGGCGCTCAAGCAAGCCGTCGTCCGCGACCCCTATCAGCGCCGGGCACTGTTGCCCTCGTTCCTGGCCTACCAGGTACCGCTGCGCCCGGAGCGACGGCTGACGGCCGACAAGGGCGCCGAGGTGGAGCGCCTCGTTCGCTCGAGGTCCGGCCCCACCTGGCCGCAGCAACCCGAGTTCGCGGACGTCATGAGCAAGATGCGATCCGCGATCCGGATCCCGGGTGTCGCGCATTCCACGTTGGAGTACCAGCGCTGGGCCTTCCGCAGCCAGCTCCGCCCCGAAGGGCGTCGCTTCATGAAGTTGATGGATCAGGTGCTTCGCATCCCGATCCTCCAGATCCACGGCGAACTGGACCCGTACGTCCTGACGCGCACCGTGCGCCGCGACAGGCACTGGGCACCTACCGAGAAACTCCACACCATCGCAGGCGTCGGCCATTACGCACATCAGGAAGCCCCGGAGCGCGTCAACAGCACGATCCTGCACTTCCTGTCCGACGAGCCTTCCTGACCGCTACAGAATGCAGGCGCCGGTCGGCACGGGCGTCGAGGCCGACGCGGCCGCGTTCAACTGACGCGAGACTTCCTGCGCGGTGAGGACGAATCCGGTGTCGCTGTCGTCGACGGCAGCGCCGAACACGACGCCGAGGACCCGTCCCTGATCGTCGACCATCGGTCCACCCGAGTTGCCCTGCCTGATGGATCCGCGAACGGTGTAGACCTCGCGCTGGGTGGTTCCGGCCTTGTAGATGTCCGGCCCGTTCAGGTTCAAAACCTCACGAACGCGGGCTGCGCTGGCCGTGTACGGACCACCGCCGGGGTAGCCGAGTACCAACGCGTTGTCACCGGTCTGAGCCTGCTCCGGAGCAAACGGCAGCACCGGCGCATCCAATCCGGGAACCGCCAGAATTGCGATGTCGACGGCGGAGTCGAAGAGAACCACCTGCGCGGGCAGTGCGCCCTCCATGGTGTCCACCGTGATGCTCTCGGTTCCGGCGACCACGTGGGCGTTGGTCATGACGCGTTCGGGGGCGACGATGAATCCGGAGCCCTCGAGTGCGCGCTGGCAACTCGGTGCGACGCCGTTGATGCGGAGGACGCTCGGACGCAACTGCGCCGCCAACGGACTGGCCAGAACACTCGCGTCGGGTGCTTCGACCTCGGTGATGGGAGTGCGCCCGAACGGGCCGATGACATCCGGCAGGCCGGAGGTGTCGAGCAACGCCGAAAACTCGGTCGGGATGCGGCGCAACCACTGCGGCGCCACTTCGTCGACACTGGCGAGTACATCCGAACCACGAACAGCGGCGGCAATATTCGGCTGCGACGAAGAAGTGAGCGGAATCGCGAGCAACCACGCCGCGACCACGACAGCCACCGCCTGGAGACCCGCACCGATGACGCTGTCGACGGATCGCGCCGTCGGGCTGTGCATTCCGCTGCGCGCTGCGCGTCCGAGCACCATGCCGGCGACCTCGCCGATGATGACCAACACCACGATCAGCGAGATGCCCGCGAGGATGCGAAGTTTGCCTTCGGTGACGTGCACGAGCAGGTGCGGCGCCAACAGAATGCCGGCGACGGCACCGAGGATCACTCCGACAAACGCCAGCGCCGACGCCACCGCGCCCTGACGCCATCCGGACGTGGCCGCGATGAGAGCGACCAGAACGATGGCGATGTCCACCCAACGAGAACCTGTCATCGCGGCACCGCCGAATCCTCGACACCTTCACCGAACTCGGACAGCGCTGTGTCCAGGTCTCTCACGTCCTCGTAGTTCCACGGAATCTCCCAGCCGGACACCGTGAACAGCGCCGCGAGGATTCCTGCTGTGAACCCCCAGACCAGCATGCCGTCGGCGCGGAACGCCGGGCCCTGGTATCCGAGGGGATGGCGAACCTGAAACCGGTTGTCCGGGTCGAGCAACGTGCGCAGTGGCACCCTGGCGACCCGTCCGACCTCGCCCTCGTCCTGAATGCCCACCGTCGTCGGCTGCTCCCAGTAGCCGAGCACCGGCGTCACGTCGAAACCTGACGGCGGGATGAAGATCTCCGGCAGCACGGTGAGCGGCTGAACACCGCTCGGATCGAGTCCGGTCTCCTCCTGCGCTTCACGCAGCGCGGTGCCGATAGGACCGTCGTCGCCCGGGTCGGCTGCGCCGCCGGGGAATGCGACCTGTCCGCTGTGCTGACGCATCGTCGACGCCCGCTGGGTCAGCAAGACGTCTGCGCCATCAGGCAAGCCTCCGACGGCCAGAGGATCGGCCTCACGCGGGCCGCCGAAGAGCACCAGCACCGCGGCCGGACGCGTCACGGTGCCGCGCGGGGCACGACGCTCGAGGACCGGGTTGATCCGGTGGGGATCGGTGGGCTGTGTGCCGGCGACAGCACGCAACCACTCGGGAACCGGTGTACTCATACGACGACTCCCAGATATTGCGCCGCAGCGGCGGCGATTTCGTCCGCACTGCGGAAAGGTTGGGGCAAGACCTTGGCGACTGTTCCATCCGCGCGCACGAGCACCGACACCGGCAGCACCGGCGGTGCGCCCACCGCGATCCGCACCTTGCCGTCACCGTCCTGGACGCCGGGCAAACGCACGGAGTAGTCGATGAGTCGCGTCAAAGCGTTCTCCTGATTCGGATCGGAATGCACCGTCAGAACGTTGATGCTGCCGTCGGCACGCTCCGCGAATTCCTGAAGGTACGGAAGCTCTTCGGCGCACGGCGCACACCAGTACGCCCACAGATTGAGCAGAGTCGGCTTTCCGCCCACCGCTGCGGCAAGGTCGACGGGCGCTCCGTCGGAGACGCAGTCGAGGGTGATTCCGGCGAGAGCCGAGCCGACAGGCGCTTCGCCGGTCGGAGTCGGGCAAGGGGCCAGAGCCGCCTGGCTACGGAGTTGATCGAGCGATTCCGACGACGGCGTGAACGTCGGCGGCTGATACGCGGACGAGGACGGACCCGTCGACGTAGGCGTCGTGTCGTCCCCACCGCGAGGCCAGATCGCCACGACGAGAGCGGCGACGACCACGAGCGCAGCGAGAGACCATCTTCCGGCACTTGTCATCGGCGATCACAACCCTGCCAGGGCGAGCAGGTGGTCGGTCTCGGGGCCTTTCACCAGGGCCGCGGCCTCGGTTTTGTCGGTCGGGCCGAGACCGTACGACGGGCAGTCCTTGGCCAGAACGCACACTCCGCACGCCGGCTTGCGCGCGTGGCAGACCCGTCGGCCGTGGAAGATCACGCGATGTGAAAGCAGCGTCCATTCCTTACGTTCGATCAGTACCCCGACGGCGTGTTCCACTTTGACGGCGTCTTCTTCCTCGGTCCATTTCCACCGCCGCACGAGCCGGCCGAAGTGGGTGTCGACGGTGATTCCCGGAATGTCGAAGGCATTGCCCAGCACGACGTTCGCTGTCTTGCGTCCGATACCGGGGAGTTTCACCAGATCTTCGAGCTTGTTCGGGACCTGACCGTCGTGGCGTTCGAGTAGCGCCTGACCGAGCCCGATCAACGACGTCGTCTTGTTCCGGTAGAAGCCGGTGGAGCGGATGTACTCCTCGAGTTCGGTCCGATCGGCTTCCGCGTATGCCTTGGCGTCGGGATAACGCGCGAACAGTGCGGGCGTGACCATGTTGACGCGGACGTCGGTGCACTGCGCCGACAGGATTGTCGCTACTGCCAACTCCAACGGTGTCGTGAAGTCGAGTTCGCAATACACGTGCGGAAATGCCACGGCGAGCTCACGATTCATCCGACGCGCCCGGCGCACCAATCCGAGGTGTGATTCTTCTTTCCGCGCACCCCCCGAACGCGGTTTCTTCCGCTGCTCTGAACTGCCTGTCGGGGTGGTCTGCACTCAGACAACTGTACGGATACGACATGAGTGGAGACTCCGTCGTGTCGATTCTGAGACCTTCGACGTGTTTACTTCCCCCTATGCAAGGACTCGCAGTAATTCTCTTTCCGCTACTGCTGATGCTCTTTGCCCTGGCGATGGAACGAGTCGAAGGGCGATTGCGTCGGCTCTCGGTTCAAGAGCACGAAGTAGAAGACTTCCTCGATCAGGCAAGTCACGACGACGTCGCCCGCCTGGCAAGCGATGGGTTTCCCCATGCTTTCGCTCGCTTCCACCGGAAGCGGAAGGGCCGTCAGTCGGAGGCTCCCGAAAGCGCCAGCCTGGGCGAAATCCGGACACAACGGGCAAGTTGACGGCCATACAAAGTAGTCATCACGGCGGATTCCGGAAGAATTTTCGGCTCTTACGTGGCATCAATCACTCGTCACGAGCTATCGGGACGTAGACTTCGATGCCGTACCTGTTGCATTGAACACAGATTGCATTGGACACAGTGTCTCACTCATGAGGGCTGAGCCTGTGTACGACGGTTTGTGCGCAGCGCGGGTACAAAGATAGATAGCGCAAAAATGACACCACAAACGAACAAATCCCAACAAGGAGCGCACGTGGACGACGTCCTGGCAAGAGCCGGCATCTTCCAAGGAGTCGAGCCCTCAGCGGTAGCGGCGCTGACAAAGCAGCTGCAGCCCGTCGACTTCCCCCGTGGACATGTCATCTTCAACGAAGGTGAGCCCGGTGACCGCCTGTACATCATCGTGTCCGGCAAGGTGAAGATCGGTCGACGCTCACCCGACGGTCGCGAGAACCTGCTGACGATCATGGGCCCGTCCGACATGTTCGGCGAACTGTCCATCTTCGACCCCGGCCCCCGCACCTCGACGGCTACGACCGTCACCGAGGTTCGCGCCGTGAGCATGGACCGCGACGCTCTCAAGGCATGGATCCAGCAGCGCCCTGAGATCGCCGAGCAGCTGCTGCGCGTTCTCGCCCGCCGACTGCGGCGTACCAACAACACCCTGGCCGACCTGATCTTCACGGACGTTCCCGGCCGTGTCGCCAAGGCGCTCCTGCAGCTCGCGCAGCGCTTCGGCACTCAGGAAGGTGGCGCCCTGCGCGTCACCCACGACCTCACGCAGGAAGAGATCGCCCAGCTCGTCGGCGCTTCCCGCGAGACCGTCAACAAGGCACTCGCCGATTTCGCACACCGCGGATGGCTTCGCCTCGAAGGCAAGAGCGTCCTGATCTCGGATTCCGAGCGTCTGGCCCGTCGCGCACGCTAGTTCTTCCTGTACTACTTTTTCGGCCGCTCCCACTTCGGTGGGGGCGGCCGAAGTCGTTCCCTGGACTCTTGTTGTACCTATCGGTAAAGTCTGTACCGATAGGTACACGTCTACTGGAGAGGCAGCACAATGACCGTCCGAGCACCCATTCCGCCCTTCACCCACGAAACCGCCAAACAAAAGGTTCGACTTGCCGAGGACGGATGGAACTCGCGCGATCCACAGAAGGTATCGCTGGCTTACACGCCGGACAGTTGGTGGCGTAATCGGTCGACGTTCGTCACCGGCCGATCCGAAATCGTCGAACTTCTGACCGAGAAGTGGACCCGCGAGCTGGACTACCGGTTGATCAAAGAGTTGTGGGCGCACAGCGGCGACCGCATCGCCGTGCGATTCGCGTACGAGTGGCACGATCACGACGGGCAGTGGTTCCGCTCCTACGGCAACGAGAACTGGGAATTCGACGCCGACGGCCTCATGCATCACCGTCATGCCAGCATCAACGACGTTCCCATCGAGGAGTCCGAGCGAAAGTTCTTCTGGGATCCGACCGGACCACGCCCGCACGATCATCCGGGCCTGAGCGAGTTGGGTCTGTGATGAAAGGATGAATCCATGGCCAGACAGGTAGCTGAACGCTCGGACACGATTCCCGCTCTCGCGAACGTGTTTCGAACCTACGGGTTCGACGGAGCAAGCCTGGCCGTGATCACCGAACACACCGGCTTGGGCAAAGGCAGTCTCTACAACTTCTTTCCGCGCGGGAAGGAAGAGATGGCCGAGGCGGTGCTCGCCGAGGTCGACGGATGGTTTCGCGCCGAAGTCTTCGAACCGCTTCGAGCAGAATCGGTTCCACCGAGGCAGCGCATCCAGAGCATGTTCGCTACCGCGGGCGACTACTTTCGGTCAGGGCAACGCATTTGCCTGTTCGGCGCATTTGCACTCGGTGAAGAGCGAAACCGCTTCGGCGCCAGGGTCCGAACATACTTCGACGAATGGACAGCGGCTCTCGAGGCGGCACTCGTCGGTGCCGAAGATTCCATCGGACTCGCCGAAGAAGCCGTGGCCGGGATCCAAGGGGCGATCGTCATGTCCCGGGCACTGGACGACGGTTCCGTATACAGCCGAGTGACGACGCGACTCGAAGATCGACTGGTACAGGCACTCACGTCGTAACGCATACCGCACGACCACAAAGGCATTTGTGCCGCGGCATCGACCTGGCATGCTCGAAAAGGCATGCACAAGAAGAAAGGAACCCATGCCCTCGTCCGAGACGGTGATCGCATCCACAACTTCGGGGAAGGTCCGCGGCCGCAAGCGTGACGGGTCCTTCTACTTCGGTGCGATTCCCTACGCCCACGCACAGCGTTTCGAGAAACCGCGGCCAGTGGAACCGCTCTCCGACGTCTTCGACGCCACAGCTCTCGGAACGGTTTTCCCCCAACCACCTTCACGTCTCGAACGGATCATGGGACCGCCGCTCCCCGAGCCCGAGCAGAGCGAGGACAGCTTCACCGTCACCGTCACAACCCCCTCGCTGACCGGCCGCCGCTCAGTGATGGTGTGGTTGCACGGCGGCGGCTACTCCAGTGGCGGCGGCTCCCTCCCCTGGTACGACGGCCACGCTTTGTCAGCCGAAGGCGACGTCGTCGTGGTGTCGGTCAACTATCGCGTCGGCGTGCTCGGATACCTTCTCCTCGACGGCGTCAGTGAAGGCAATCTCGGAGTCCACGATCAGATCGCGGCCCTCGACTGGGTGCGCGAGAACATCGAGGCATTCGGCGGCGACCCAGACTCGGTCACCGTATTCGGCCAGTCTGCCGGCGCTCATTCCATTGTGAATCTGTTGAGCAGTAACAACTCTCGAACTCTGTTCCATCGAGCAATTCTGCAGAGCACCCCACGACCCGACCTCAACTTCACGCAGGCTGCGGCAATCGAGAACGGCGAGACGTTTGCCCGACTGCTCGACGGAGATCCTCGAACCGCGCCGCTCCCCCGTGTGCTCGACGCATTCCGCGGCACGGCAATCGAGTTCAGCCAACGGTCCCCCAATGTCGTTCAACCGCCATTTGCGCCTATTTCCGGGCTTGAACCGGTGACCCGAACTTTCGAGGCAGCGCCGGACGTCATCGTGGGCTACACCCGCGACGAGGGATCCGCGTTCCTGCGCAACGTGGTGGGCGCACCCGATCCCGAACGTGTCGCCGAAGAAGCACTGACACAGAACATGTTTGCCGAACCAGCGATGGCGCTGGCCGACGCCTTCACCGAAGCCGGTGCGTCGGTGTACACGTATCGCTTCGACTGGACACCGTCCGACGACGTCTTCGGAGCCACCCACTGCATCGAACTGCCCTTCGTGTTGGGAACCGAGCAGTCCTGGCAGGACTCGCCGATGCTGGGCAGCAGCGACTGGCAGAGCATCGACGCACTGGGCCGTCGTGTGCGCAGGCACTGGACGTCGTTTGCGCACACGGGAAGTCCGGACAGCAGCGGATCGTGGGAGAAGTACACAACGGCCCAACCGATTGGAATCACCTTCTCCTGAGCAACTTCGGGCGCCTACCCACCAGGAGAAATCCCGACTAGGATTGCTCCATGGACATGCCCAAGCTCCTCGACGGGCGACTCAAGCTCCGCCATCTCCTGCTCGTCGACGCATTGAGCCGTCAGGGCAGCGTGGTCGGTGCCGCTGCCGCACTTCACATCACGCAACCGGTCGCGACCCGCAGTCTGCACGACATCGAGTCCATTCTCGGTGTCTCGCTCTTCGATCGCGGCCCGCGCGGAATCACCCCGACCATTTTCGGTGAGGCATTCACCACTCATGCTCGGGCCGTGATCGCGCAGCTGACCGAAGCGGGGCGGCACGTCGTCGAGCTTGCCGACGCCAATCGCGGAACCGTCATCGTGGGAACACATCTCGCCGGATCCAACGTGCTGCTTCCGGGCGCCATCGCGCGACTGAAGGTCCAGCACCCCCTGCTCACGGTCATCGTTCGCGAAGGCACACCCGAGCAGTTGCTCACCGACCTGGAAGCGGGTCGGATCGACCTGATCGTCGGCCGTCTCACCTCACCTACCGACGACACCGCGATCAGGCGAAACCTCTACGCGGAGTCGGTCGAACTCGTCACCCGCGTGGATCATCCACTCGCCCATCGCGAGGACATCCAACTCGAAGAACTGCGTGGCTTCCCCTGGATCCTGCCCGGTGTCGAGACAGTGCTTCGCCGCGAGCTCGAGGAGTTCTTCGCCCGCAACGGCCTGCCGTTGCCCGAAAATCGCGTCGAGGCAACCTCTTTCCTCACCGTGCGTCAGCTGCTGGTCGAGACCGACATGATCGCGGTACTACCGAGTCTCATCCCCCGAGACGACGCACGTTTGACCACCCTGTCCATCACTCTCGATCCGATCGGGCACAGCGTCGGCATCACCTCGTCGGCGACTCGAACGTCGAGCCCGTCCGCGCAGGCGTTGATCGCGACGCTGAAGTCCTTTGCAGACGAGCTCATGCGACCGTGAAACGTAGATCGGCCCGCTCCCTCGCAGGGAGCGGGCCGATTCGGAACAATCTCGCACTCAGGCGTTTTCGGAGACCCGAATCTCTTCGTTCTCCAGACCCCGCGACGAATCGGGGACAAGCTTGAACAGTGCGATGGCGCCGACCAGGCTGATCGTGCATATCGAGGCGAGGTACCAGGTGACGCCCACCGAAGACCCGGTGGCGTCCAGCAGTGCGGTGGCGATCATCGGCGCCAGTCCGCCGCCGAGGATCGCACCACTCTGGAGGATCAGAGACGAACCGGAGTAGCGGACCTTGGCCGGGAACGTGTCGGCGATGATGCTGCCCTGAACACAATGGGTGACCGGCACGATCAGACCCATACCCAGGAACGCGATGACAGCGATCACTTTGTTCTCGGTGTTCAGTAGCGGGAAGAACACGATGCACCACAACAGGATTGCGGCCGATCCGCCGATGAACATGTGTCGACGCCCGTACTTGTCGGCGATCTTGGTCCAGAACGGTATGGAGAGGAACCAGAGGACAGCCGCCGCAGTCACGCTGAGCACGAGGAACTGCTTGTCGTAGCCCAGATGTTGAGTTCCGTACGACAGAGTGAACACCATGAAGGCGTACGCCACGGCGGAGTTCGCCAAGCACGCGGCCAGCGTCAGCGACAGACGCGGAAAGCCGACCTTGAGCGATTCACGCAGCGGGAAGCGGACTATTTCGCCCTTCTCCATGATCCCGGCGAATGACGGCGACTCGGTGACGCGCAAGCGAATCACCAGACCGATCGCCACCAGAACGAAGCTGAGCAGGAACGGGATTCGCCATCCCCACGAGGCAAACGCGGAGTCCGACATCACGGCATTGGTCGTGAGGAAGATGCCGTTGGCCAGAACGAGGCCGGCCGGTGTGCCCATCTGCGGGAAACCTGCGTACAGATTCTTCTGCCCGGCCGGTGCATGCTCCATCGACATGAGCGTCGCGCCGGCGCCTTCACCACCCAGACCGATGCCCTGAACGACGCGCATGGCCACCAGAAGGACAGGCGCCCAGAATCCGATGGAGTCGTAGTTCGGGATGAGGCCGATGAGCGTGGAACCGACGCCCATCATCACCAGGGAGACCACAAGTGTGGCCTTGCGCCCGATCCGGTCGCCGAAGTGCCCGAACACGAGTCCGCCCACCGGCCGCGCGATGAATCCGACGGCGAAGGTGCTGAAGGCAGCCAGCGTTCCGGCAGTGGGGCTCAGGCTCGGGAAGAATTGTTTGTTGAAGATCAGCGCGGCAGCTGTGCCGTAGAGGAAGAAGTCGTACCATTCGAGAGTTGTGCCGGCCAGAGTTGCCATGGCAACTCGGCTACGGGCAGCTTTCTCCGGCAACGGCTTTCCGTCACTCGTTGTGCTGTTGGATATCTTGTCTGACATCGCGGAACCTATCGATTGGATGGGGCAGGCGGACGATGAAATCTGTAGTCACCGACCCCGTCTTCGGGATTGTCGGCATCACGAGCGTCGTCGATCGTTGTGTTTGGAATTGTGCTCGCTCGAGACATGACTCACAAATGCCGAATTCACCGTCCGCCATACCGGAAAGGGTATAGCCGGGGTCTCAGACGAGACCCAGGAAACGTTCGGCATTCCCCCGCGAGATCAGTTGGCGCGCAGTATCGTCCAAGAACTCACTCTTGCGAACCACCTCACCGACCGGACGCTCCCCCAAGGGGTACGGGTAATCACTACCCACCATCACACGGTCCATCCCCACCGTGTCCACCAGCAGTCGCAGCGCACGCTCGTCGAAGACGACGGAATCCACGTAGAACCTTCCCAGGTAATGCGACGGTGGGAACTCCGACGTACCGATAATGTCGTTGCGACCGTGCCAGGCGTTTTCCATTCGCCCCAACCAGAACGCGAAAGATCCACCACCGTGCGCAAATCCGATCTTGAGACGATCGTCGATCTTGTCGAACACACCACCGAGAATCAGCGCGAGTATCGACAGATGCGTTTCGGCCGGCATCGCGGTGAGCCACTGCGCCATCCAGCGATCGAGACGCGGCGAGTTGGCCATGTCCCACGGGTGCACGAATACCGGCACGTCCAGCGACGCACAGTGCTGCAGGAACGTCACCACACCTTCGCTGTCGAGGTCCAGATCGCCGACATGATTGCCGATCTCGACCCCGCGGTGCCCGTTCGCGATGCACCGCTCGAGCTCACGGCATGCGGCGTCGGTGTCCTGCAAAGGCACCTGGCAGAACGGAATCAACCGATCCTTCGCCGGCTCCACGATCTCGAGAGCGAGGTCGTTGAAGATCCGTGCAATGCGACTTGCCTGCTCGCCGCTCCGGCCGTAGTTGAAGAACGCCGGAGTGGGCGAGACGACCTGCGTCTGCACGCCGTCGGCATCCATGTCCCGAAGCCGCACCTCGGCGTCCCAGGCATCGGACTGGATGCGGCGGAACTCCTTGGTGCCCATCATGATCATGGCTTCGGTTTCCGACTCGACCTTCAGCCACGGTGCCTGCGGTCCCGCGTCTTCGGTCAGATCCGGCCACCCGTTGGGCACGTAGTGGGTGTGGATGTCGATCAGGTTGCTCATCGCTCAGCCCTTGCCGGGATGGAGCGTGCCGCACTTGTCACACGTGCGGGCTTCTTCGCTCTCGTAGAACTTGACGAACACCGGCGGCAGGTCGGCCACGATGTCACGCACCTGAAGTTCGACCTCGTGAATCTTGTGATCGCATTCGAGGCAGTACCACTGGAACTTCTCGAGCGTGCCTTCCTTGCGGACTCGTTCGATGACCAGGCCGATCGAACCCGCGGTGGGACGCTGCGGCGAATGCGGAATGTCCCCCGGCAGCAACCAGGTTTCACCCTCACGAATGTCGACGCGCTGAGGACCGTCCTCGGTCATGACGTTGACGTGGATGTCACCTTCGAGCTGGTAGAACCACTCCTCGTACGGATCGAGGTGGTAGTCGGTCCGCTGGTTGGGACCGCCGACGACCTGCACGATGAAGTCGTCTCCCAGCGCCATCGTCTGATTGTTGACGGGCGGCTGCAGGAGGTGGCGGTTGTCGTCGATCCACTTCTTGAAGTCGATGACGGGAGGAATCGTGGTCATGATGCATTCTCCGTATCTTCGGACGCTGAGCGCTTGGCGGCGGGCACGTACGCCACACCGGAAATTTCGATGAGCAGGTGCGGGTGGGGCAGTTGGTGGACAGCCACAGTCGTTCTCGTCGGACCGTTTTCGTCGAACAGTTCGGCATACACCTCGTTGTATCCACCGAAGTCGTTCATCGACACCAGGTACGAGGTGACCTGAACCAGATCACTCAGTTCTCCGCCCACTTCGGCAAGGATCGCCGCGATGTTCTCGATGACGGCACGGGTCTGCGCCCGAATGTCGAGCGCCGTGGTCCCCATCTCGTCGACCTCGACGCCCACAAACGTGTTGTCGGGCCGACGCGAACTGGTGCCGGAGACGTAGACGAAGTCGCCAACCACCTTGACGTGCGGGAACTTTCCGCGCGGCTTCGCCAGCTTCTCGATGACCTGCGCCCCACTCATCGCTTCACACCTTTCACCGTGACGGTTCCGAGGCCGTCGATGCTGCACTGCGCGACGCCCTCGTCGAGTCGCACAGCTGCTGTGGCGGCGCCGGCCAGAATTACCTGCCCAGCGCGCAACGGAATTCGGCGTCGGCGAGCGATGTCGAGCAGTGCGTGCAGAGCTCGCACCGGGTCGCCGAGAATGGCTGCTGTGGTACCGACTACCGTCTCGCCACCGACTTCCATACGCACGGAACGGTCCTCGACGTTCTGCAACGGAAGCCAACGCCCGATCACGTACCCGGCGGCGCTGGTGTTGTCAGCGACGACGTCGGTGTAGGTGAAGCGGAAGTCGCGGTAGCGCGAGTCGATGATCTCCATTGCGGGAGCCAGTGCGTCGACGCAGGTTTCGATGTCGACGTTCGGATCGTCGAGATCGACGTCCTTCGACAGGCGGTATGCCACTTCGGGTTCGATCTTGGGATGAATGAACGTCGTCAGGTCGACCTCGCCGCCGTTGCTCACGCACATCGCGTCGGTTAACTGACCGACGATCACCTCGGAGACACCCATCTGCGCCATCTTCGCTTTGCTGGTGAAGCCGAGCTTGATGCCCACAATCGATTCACCACGGCTGGTGCGTCGTTCGAGGAGTTCGTTCTGGATCCGGTAGGCCTCGTCGATGTCGATGGTGTGATCGTCAGCGAGGCTAGGGGTGTCGGTGCGACTCTGCGCAGCGTCGTCGAGGCGACGGGCGAGCGCGGATACGGTGTCTTCTGGGGCTGTCATCACGCCTCGCTCATTTCTGGAGAACTTTTGCGGTTTCGATGTTCACAGTTGCACACACACGTTTGTCGGTTCGGTGTAGAAGTGCAGTGAGGACTCGCCGCCCTCACGTCCGATGCCGGACAGGCCCATGCCGCCGAAGGGAGATCGCAGCTCACGGGTGAACCACGTGTTGACCCAAGAGATTCCGACGTTCATCTTCTGCGCGACGCGGTGTCCGCGGCGCAAGTCGTTGGTCCACACGGAGGCAGCCAGGCCGTACTCGGTGTCGTTTGCCAGGGCGATCGCTTCGGCTTCGGTGTCGAACGGAATCAGTGCTGCGACGGGTCCGAAGATCTCCTCTCGCACCGCGCGATCCTTGTTGGTCAAGCCCGTCCACAGGGTGGGTTCGATCCAGGATCCGCCCGACAGTTCCTGTCCGAGATCCGGAACACCGCCGCCGGTCAGCACTTTCGCGCCTTCCTGCTCGGCGATCTCGAAGTAGTCGAGTACCTTCTTCCGGTGCGCCTGCGAGATGAGCGGACCGGTGGTCGTCGCAGCGAGCGTCGGGTCGCCCAGCCGCAATCCTGCTGCCCGCTCGACGAGTCCACCGGCAATGTCGTCGAAAATGCTGCGGTGCACGTACACACGCTCGGTGCACAGGCAGACCTGGCCCGTGTTGGTGAACACCGACTTGGTCAGACCCGTCAGCGCTTCGTCGATGTCGACGTCGTCGAACACGATCGCGGCGTTCTTGCCGCCGAGCTCGAACGAGACCGGACGGACCCGCGGGGCAACGGTTTTCATGACATGGGAACCGGTTGCCGAAGATCCAGTGAAGGTGACGCCGTCGATACCGGGGTGCGTGGTGAGGAACTCGCCGGCCGAGTTCGCGCCGAATCCATGGACGACGTTGTAGACGCCGGCAGGCAGGCCGACCTCTTCGAGCACCTCCGCCAGCAACGACGCAGTCGCCGGGGTTTCCTCGGAAGGTTTGACCACCACGGAGTTTCCGCACGCGAGCGCGGGCGCAACCTTCCAGGTCAGGAGAAGCAGCGGCAGGTTCCACGGAACGATGACCGCGACCACGCCGAGCGGCTTGCGGATCGCGTAGTTCAGCGCCTGCTTGCCACCCGCGAGATCGGTGACAAACGATTCCTGTCCGGAAGCGGCGACGATGTCGGCGAAGGTGCGGAAGTTCGTCAGGGCGCGCGCGACGTCGAGTTCGCGTGCCTGCGTGATCGGCTTACCGGTGTCCGCCATTTCTGCGGCGACGAACTCTTCGAATCGTTCCTCGATCCGGTCGGCGGCCCGCCTCAGCAGAGCCGTCCGCTCCCGGACCGGCGTATCGGCCCAACCGTTGTTCAGAGCGCGCCTGGCAGAGGTCACGGCCCGATCGACCAGGGCCTTGTCAGCCTCGTGGACCCGGGCGAGAACACGGCCCGTTGCGGGGTCAACCTGATCGAAGCTCGACGACTCGTCGGGTTCGACATAGGAGCCGTCCACGTAATTGCGGATCCATCCGTCGCATTGTGAGGTCATGGACTAACTATTGGCCCGTGACCCATATCAAACAAATGCAAAAACTGCCGCCAGCTATACCTCGATTGGCATAGGTGGCGGCAGTTCGGCCAGACAGCTCAGCTCCTTATGTCGGCGCCGAGCGCCTCAGCGGCGCAGATACGCCAACTGCACGTTGACGGATTTCTCCGCGACCGGCCACAGCTTCGGGTCCACGTCGGAGTAGACGTGTTCGACTACGTCGCGAACCGAGGCCGACTCCCCCAACGTCGACAGAGCGGCCCGCACCTGATCCAGACGCTCCTCGCGGTGGGCGAGGTACTGCTGTGAAATCGCCTGCAGATCGGGTAGGTCAGGACCGTGCCCGGGCAGCACCGTCAATCCTTCGCCGAGCGCGGCCAGAGACCGCAGCGAGGTGAGGTAATCCCCCAGATCGCCGTCGGAATCGTCGAGAACTGCCGTGCCGCGGCCGAGAATGGTGTCGCCCGTCAGCACGCTCGAATCGTTCTCGATGACTATCGACACCGAGTCAGCGGTGTGCCCCGGAGTCGCGAGGATCCGCAACTTCAGGCCCGCGACCTCGATCACTTCACCGTCGACAAGCGCCGAAGCGCCCCCGCGAAGAAATGTGGGGTCGACGGAACGCACTGGAGCCGAAGTCAATTCGTGGAAACGGTCCACCCCGCCGGTGTGGTCGTAGTGCCGGTGCGTGATCAAGGTCAGCGCTACCGGACCGATACCAGCGACACGTTGCAGGTGTTCCTCGTCGTTGTCGCCTGGATCGACGACAACACACTCGACGCTGCCCGGAGCATGCAGAATCCAAGTGTTCGTACCGTCCAGCGTCATCATGCCCGGATTGTTCTCGAGCAAGACCGAGGCGATGTCGGTGACGCGGCGAAGCTGCGCGTAGGCGGGATGGACCGTCGACATCAGCGAACTTCGACGATCAGTTCCACCTCGACGGGTGAGCCGAGGGGAAGTTCTGCCACTCCGACAGCCGAACGAGCGTGGATGCCGGCGTCGCCGAGCACCTCGCCGAGGAATTCGGAAGCGCCGTTGATCACGCCGGGCTGACCGGTGAATCCTTCGGCGGATGCCACGAAGCCGACGACCTTGACGACGCGGACGACGTTGTCGATGCCGACCAGCGCGTCGATGGCAGCGAGGGCGTTGAGCGCGCAGGTACGTGCCGCGGCCTTGGCGTCCTCATCCGACACGCCCGCGCCGAGCTTGCCGGTCAGCGCCAACTTTCCGTCGACGAACGGAAGCTGACCCGACGTGTACACGTGGTTGCCGCTGCGAACCGCGGGAACGTACGCAGCGACGGGTGCCGCGACGGCGGGAAGTGCAATGCCCAGTTCGGCGAGACGCTCCGACCAGGTCTGTGTTGCCTCTGCCATGTGATTCAGCCCTTCGGACGCTTCATGTACGCGACGTGCTGCTCGCCCGACGCGCTCGGCAGGACTGCGACGAGTTCCCAGCCGTCGACACCCCAGTTGTCGAGAATTGCCTTCGGATTGTGGACCAGCAACGGAGTCACGGTGTATTCCCAGGAAGTTATTTCGCTCATGCGCTGAGCCTATCCCGCGTACATCTTCGGCCCCAGACTTATAGGCTCGCGGTGTGGTTGCATCCCAAGATGAGCTGAGCAGGACCTGGCCCGAGTCTGCGACGAAGGCCCGCCTGCACTTTGTGTCAGGTAAAGGCGGTACCGGTAAGTCCACGGTTGCCGCCGCGTTGGCGCTCGCGTTGGCCGAAGGCGGCAAGCGCGTTCTCCTCGTGGAGGTCGAGGGCCGTCAGGGAATCGCGCAGCTCTTCGACGTACCGCCGCTTCCGCCGCAGGAGACCAAGGTCGCGGCCGCCGAAGGTGGCGGTGAAGTGATGGCTCTCGCCGTCGATATCGAGACCGCGTTCCTCGAATACCTCGAGATGTTCTACAACCTCGGCTTCGCCGGCCGGGCAATGCGTAAGTTCGGCGCCATCGAATTTGCCACGACCATCGCTCCCGGTCTTCGCGACGTTCTGCTCACCGGCAAGATCAAGGAGTGCGTCATCCGCACCGATCGAACCGGCAAGCGCGTGTACGACGCCGTTGTCGTCGACGCTCCCCCGACGGGACGAATCGGCAGCTTCCTCGACGTCACCAAGGCGATGGCCGATCTCGCCAAGGGCGGCCCGGTGCACTCACAGAGCGAAGGTGTCGTTCGGCTGCTGCACTCGCCGGAAACCGTCGTACATCTTGTTGCGCTTCTCGAAGCGCTGCCCGTTCAGGAAACTGCCGACGCCGCCGCAGAACTTGCGCGTGACGACCTCAACCTCGGTGCCATCATCGTCAATCGCGCCAGCCCGAGGTTCTTGCCCGAAGGTCAACTCGCCGGTGCCGCGGCTGGCAATATCGACGCCGCTTCGATCCGGTCGACGCTCTCCGACGTCGGCATCGATCTGTCCGACGACGACTTCGCGGGCCTGCTCACCGAGACGATCGAACATGCTTCGGTGCTCGAAGCTCAAGAATCCAGTGCGGAGAAGCTCCGCGAGATCGACGGCGCGCGGGTGCAACTTCCCGCACTCGCCGACGGCGTTGATCTCGGTGGGCTCTACGAGCTGGCCGAATACCTCACGGAACAGGGCGTGTGATGACCGAGACCACCGAGAACGTGACGGTCGGCAGTTCCAGGACCGGCCGACGCGCAGCTCCTGCCCTCGATATTTCGGCGATCATCAAGGACCCGACGGCACGGATCGTGGTGTGTTGCGGCGCGGGTGGCGTCGGCAAGACCACGACGGCTGCGTCGCTGGCATTGCGTGCGGCCGAAGAGGGCCGACGCGTAGTCGTTCTCACCATCGATCCGGCCCGTCGCCTCGCGCAGGCCTTGGGTGTGGCCGAACTCGACAACACTCCGCAGCCGGTGAAGCTGGGCCCCGAGGCCACGGGTGAACTGCACGCGATGATGCTGAACATGCGTCGGACTTTCGACGAGATGGTTATCGAGCATTCCAGCCCCGAGAAGGCCGAGCAGATCCTGGCGAATCCCTTCTACCAAACCGTTGCCACATCGTTCTCCGGAACGCAGGAGTACATGGCGATGGAGAAGTTGGGGCAGCTGGCGTCGAACGACGCGTGGGATCTGGTGATCGTCGATACCCCGCCGTCGCGCAATGCGCTCGACTTCCTCGACGCTCCACAGAGGCTCGGAACATTCCTCGACGGACGGATGATCCGGCTGCTCTCGGCACCCGGCCGTGGCCTGACCCGGCTCGTGGCCGGCGCGATGGGATTGGCACTGAAGGGTGTCTCGACCATCGTGGGAAGCCAAATGCTTTCGGATGCATCGGCATTCGTGCAGTCGCTCGACTCGATGTTCGGCGGTTTCCGTGAACGCGCCACGAAGACCTACGAGTTGCTACGTCAGCCGGGGACTCATTTCCTGGTGATCGCAGCGGCCGAGCCCGACGCTCTCCGTGAGGCGGCGTTCTTCGTCGATCGCCTTGCGGGTGACTCGATGCCGTTGGCCGGTTTGGTTCTCAACCGCACACACCCGACATTGA
The DNA here is from genome assembly GCF_042728675.1 of Rhodococcus sp. NPDC060176. NCBI lineage: Bacteria > Bacillati > Actinomycetota > Actinomycetes > Mycobacteriales > Nocardiaceae > Rhodococcus > Rhodococcus sp. NPDC060176. The sequence goes on along the minus strand of NZ_JBHWYS010000004.1, from coordinate 547,829 downwards.
CGGCCTTGCCTGCCGATCATGCGGTGACTGCCGCCGACAAACTGGAAGCGAAGGAAAGTGCGACCGAGGCCGAGGCCCTCACCGCAGCTGTTCTCCGTATCCATGCCCATCGGGCAGTGATCGCGAAGCGAGAAATCGCTTTGCTGAGCCGATTCACCGCAGCTCACCCGAGGGTGCCGCTGATCGGTGTTCCGTCGCTACCGTTCGAGGTCTCGGACCTCGAGGCGCTGCGTGCGGTGGGAGATCAGCTCACTCGTAAGGGCTGATCCCCCGATCGGCCGGGGTCAGACTGCTGAGTGATGCTGGCGCTGATCTTCGAAGAACTCGGACCAGGAATCGACGTCGGGGTGCTGCTTGAGCAGTGCGCGGCGCTGACGTTCCGTCATTCCGCCCCACACACCGAACTCGACACGATTGTCGAGAGCGTCGGCTCCGCACTGCATGAGTACCGGGCAGTGGCGGCAGATGGTGGCCGCCTTGCGCTGCGCGGCGCCACGAACAAAAAGTTGGTCGGGGTCGACCTCGCGGCATCGTGCCTGAGTTACCCAGGCAATTCGTGCCTCGGCCTGCTCGATGTCCAAACGGCTACTCGGGGTGGCTGTGTACATTCTGGGTCCCCTCTACAAAGTCTGACCGTCGCCATGGGGCGAGCAGCGCACCATCTCAGCAGTCCCGCGGTAGCACGTGAAACCTGAGACACATTCGTGATCGAGTGTTACGTCGATCACACTGATCACAATTTAGGTAAAGAACGGCCCTAACGCAAGACGGGCGGGGGCATTTTTTGGTACGGCAGTACAAAGCGCGTGTTCAGGAGGTTTTGAACACCCGCAAAACACTGAAACCGGTTCCAATGGGTGGGCACACGTACTCTGTAGATCGTGTCGATTGCAAAAACAGTGGCGAAGCTCGCCGGAAGCTCCGCATTGGCGGGTGTCCTGGTCGCAGGGGTGATGTTCCCAGTGGCGGGCGGATTCGGATTCGCGTCCAACCGCGCTGCCGATACCGTCGACAACGTCTCGGCCGAACTGGTCGAAGGCACGGTCCCCGCGGTGTCCACCATGGTCGATTCCGCCGGCAACCCCATTGCCTGGCTCTACGACCAACGACGCTTCGAAGTCCCGAGCGAGAAGATCTCCAACAACATGAAGTTGGCGATCGTCTCCATCGAGGACCGACGGTTCCCCGACCACAAGGGCGTCGACTGGCAGGGAACGCTGCGCGCCTTCCTCACCAACACGACAACCGGTGAAGTGCAGCAGGGCGCGTCGACGCTCGATCAGCAGTACGTGAAGAACTACCAGCTGTTGGTCGTCGCCAAGACGGATGCCGAGCGTCGCGCTGCCATCGAGACCACCCCGGCCCGAAAGATCCGCGAGATCCGGATGGCACTGACACTGGACAAGGAACTCACGAAGGACGAGATCCTCACCCGGTACCTGAACCTCGTCCCGTTCGGCAACGGATCCTTCGGCATTCAGGACGCGGCTCAGACCTACTTCGGCGTCGATGCAGCAGATCTGAGCGTTCCGCAGTCGGCAATGCTTGCCGGCATGGTTCAGTCCAGCTCCGCACTGAACCCCTACACGAACGTCGAAGGCGTCACCGAGCGTCGTAACACCGTGCTCGACACCATGATCACGAACATTCCGGATCGCGCCGACGAGTTCCGGGCCGCGAAGGAAGAACCCCTCGGCGTCCTGGAAACTCCCAACAACTTGCCGCGCGGCTGCATCGCCGCGGGCGATCGTGGTTTCTTCTGCGACTACGCACTGAAGTACCTCTCGGACGCCGGGATCACCCGTGACCAGATCAACGACGGTGGTTACCTCATCAAGACCACTCTCGACCCGCAGGTGCAGGCATCGACCAAGGCCGGCCTGAATGCGAACGCGAGCGCCAACCTCGACGGCATCGCCAACGTCATGAACGTGATCAGGCCCGGTCAGGATTCACACAAGGTCATCGCGATGGCCAGCAGTCGCACGTACGGACTCAACGCGGACGCCGACGAAACCGTCCAGGCGCAGCCGTACTCACTGGCCGGCGACGGTGCGGGCTCCGTCTTCAAGATCTTCACGACGGCTGCGGCGATGGAGAAGGGTCTCGGTATCAACGCGACCCTCGACGTACCCAAGCGCTTCGAAGCCAAGGGCATGGGTAGCGGCGGCGCCGCAGGTTGCCCGGTTTCGACGTACTGCGTGGAGAACGCGGGCAACTACCCGCCGACGCTGTCCGTGACCGACGCGCTGGCTCAGTCCCCCAACACCGCTTTCGTCAAGCTCATCGAGGCAACGGGTGTCACGCCGACTGTCGACATGGCTGTCCGTCTCGGCATGCGCTCGTACGCCGATCCCAACACCTCGGGCTTCGACGAGCGCAGCATGGCCGACTTCCAGAAGGAACAGAACCTCGGTTCGTTCACCCTCGGCCCCACCTGGATCAACCCGCTCGAACTCTCCAACGTCGCAGCCACTCTCGCCTCGCACGGCAAGTGGTGCCCGCCGAGTCCCATCGATTCGGTCTTCGACCGCTACGGCAAGCCGGTGGCCGTCACCGAGCAGGGCTGTGAGCAGGTTGTCGAGCCCGGCTTGGCAGACACACTCGCCAATGCCATGAGCCGCGACGACGTCGGCGCCGGTACGTCTGCCGGTGCCGCGAGCAGCGCCGGATGGAGCCTGCCGATGTCGGGCAAGACGGGTACCACCGAGACTCACAAGTCCTCGGCGTTCCTCGGCTTCACCAACAACCTCGCTGCTGCGGTCTACATCTTCGGCGACTCGCCGACGCCCGGCGAGATCTGCTCGAGCCCGCTGCGCCCCTGCTACAGCGGCAACCTGTACGGCGGTACCGAACCGGCGAGATCCTGGTTCGCGGCAATGAACCCGGTCGCCAACAACTTCGGGCCCACCTCGCTGCCCCCGATCGACGAAAAGTACGCACGGGGATCACAGAACGGCCAGGTTCCCGAGGTTGTCGGCCTGAGCCAGTCGGCAGCGACGTCCCGGCTTCAGGCATCCGGCTTCACCGTCAATTCCGTGACGACGGCATCCGGAGCACGCGCGGGAACGGTCACCGGAGTTTCGCCGTCCGGGTCCGCAATCCCGGGTTCGACCGTCACGATTTACATCAGTGACGGTTCCGTAAGAGCTCCGGCTGCACCCGCATCCCCCGCGGCCCCGGCACCGGGCGCAACTCCCCCGGATGCGACTCCGCCCGGAGGTGAACCCGCACCGCCTGCGGGGACTCCGCCGAACTGACGGCCCTGAAGCAAGAACGGCCGCGATCTCCGAGTGATTCGGAGATCGCGGCCGTTTTGGTTCTGGAAGCGCGCTTCTACAGTCGGGACTTCACTGCTGCAGAGATACGTGCGCCGTCGGCCTTGCCCTTGGCCAGAGCGTTGGCGGCCTTGATGACCTGGCCCATCTGACGCATCCCGGGACGCTCACCGAGCTCCTCGGAAACCTGAGCAAGGGCGGTGTCGACGACGTCGACAAGCTCGGCGTCGGTCAACGGCGTCGGCAGGTACTCGTCGATGATCTGAGCTTCTGCGCGCTCCTTCGCGGCAAGCTCACCGCGACCGTTCTCGGTGTAGATCTCGGCCGATTCGCCGCGCTTCTTCGATTCCTTTGCAAGGACTTTGATGATCTCTTCGTCGGTGAGGACTCGTGCTTCCTTACCGGCTACCTCTTCGGTCTGGACGGCTGCCATGAGCATCCGAAGGGTGGCTGTACGTAGCGGATCCTTCGCCTTCATGGATGCAACCATGTCGGTTCGGAGGGTGGCTTTGAGCGATGGTGTCGTGTCGGACATGGTGGAAACGCTACGCGCTCGGCGTTTCGCGCGTGCCGATAGTTACCTCCGCCCGGACACAATTCTCTGTGAAATAGCTGTAAAAGGCGGCGAGAGCGACGCAGAAGAAGGTCACACCCGTATCCTTGAGGGGTGTCTGACCAGTTCCGCACCAACCTGACCCGCGCCGCACTTGGTGCCGCGGGCGCCGCTGCACTCGGGATCGGGTACGCATCCGGCATCGAACGCAATGCATTTGCACTGCGTGAGGTGACGATGCCAGTCCTGGCGCCCGGTTCGTCGTCGCTGCGGGTCCTCCATCTCAGCGACTTGCACATGATGCCGAACCAACGGTTGAAACAGAATTGGTTGCGTGAGCTCGAAGGCCTCGACCCCGACCTCGTGGTCAACACCGGCGACAACTTGTCGCACCAGCGCAGCGTTCCAGCAGTGGTCCAGGCGCTCGGAGATCTGTTGGCTCGACCGGGTCTGTTCGTCTTCGGCAGCAACGACTACTTCGCTCCGAAACCGAAGAATCCGCTGAGCTACATCTTCAACAAGGACAAGCGCATCACCGGGGATCCTCTCCCCTGGGGCGACCTGCGGGCCGCGTTCACCGAGCGTGGATGGCTCGACATGACCCACGTGCGCCGCGAACTCGAAGTGGCCGGTATTCGCATTGCTGCCGCCGGCGTCGATGATCCGCACCTGAAGCGCGATCGCTACGACACCGTCGCCGGAACACCCAATCCCGTCGCCCAGCTCAAGCTCGGCCTGACGCACTCGCCCGAACCGCGAGTTCTGGACCGGTTCGCCGACGACGGCTACGACCTGGTGCTCGCCGGCCACACGCACGGTGGTCAGCTGTGCCTGCCGTTCTACGGCGCGCTGGTCACGAACTGCCAGATCGACCGATCCCGGGTCAAGGGACCGTCGAAGTGGGGCGCACACACCCAGCTGCACGTCTCAGCGGGCATCGGCACTTCGCCGTGGGCTCCGGCACGCTTCTGCTGCCGTCCCGAGGCAACTCTGCTGACTCTGGTTCCGGCTACCAGGCGCGAACCGGAGCATGTCTCCGCGCACAGTTCCGCAGAGTCTCCAGCGTCGGTTCTACGCAACTGACCTGCGGATTTAATGTCAGTCGACTCGGTAATGTAAGCTAACCGAGGTTCGACACGGGGTGTGGCGCAGCTTGGTAGCGCGCTTCGTTCGGGACGAAGAGGTCGTGGGTTCAAATCCCGCCACCCCGACAGTGAAGAACAGAAATTGAGGCCCTTCCGCTTACGCGGGAGGGCCTCAATTTCGTTGACGATAAGGTGAAGCCGTGGCATCCGAACCAGACTTCGCGCACAACGACATGGCGAGCCGTAGCCGACGTGAGAAAGCTGTCGGTCTTGCCAAGTTCGCCTGGGACCGCGATATCAGCAGTGCAGAGTTGCTCGACATGCCCGACGATCGGCTGCGCAAACTCGCGCGGGCGGCCGGTGCCAATCCGCCGAGCACGCGGGAGACTTGGACTATCGCCGCCAGTCTGCTCGATGAGAAAGCTGTGTGGTCAGCCGCTAACCCAGACCGTCCCGAGGCTCGGCGTGAGCATCCGGACGAGAAGATCATGTGGGTGAAGAAGCCGATCGAGCCCTGGCTTTAGTACTTCGTTCCTCGAGGCACGCCAGGACGCGGGCCGCGTTTTTCTCCAGGCGAGCCGCGTAGATATCGATGTCACCGCTATCCGGGGTTCCGCTGAGTACCGAGATCGCAAGCACGTCACCAACCGAGTAGATCCCGTGATTGAACGGACTCCGCGGCGACACGTACGGAAATGACGCAGTCGACACGATCTTCGACGTGCCGAGAGTCATGACGGCCGGTCCACGATTGACGCTGCTCGCTACAGTTCCCAGTTTCGGATCCGACGCCAATTTAGGTTTGACCGCAATAGCCGGAAGTTCGTATTGCAGTGCACGTACGGCCCGGTATGCGTCAGGATATTCCGCTTTGCCATGGTTGTTGTTTATGGTGATCGCGGCAAGACGTTCCGCAATATCTTGTTTGTCCATCGCCAAATCGACGTGATAGCAACCCATATGATTTTGTCCGCGCACCTCTGCCCCCGCGGGGGCGCCGGACATCACCTGCATCGAGCGTGGACTCTTGTCACCGAAATATTCTTCCAGTGACAAGGAGATGATCGTCTGGGCGATAGCTGTCACTGTCACGCCTGGCCACATTTTCTTGGCTTCTCGAATCGCCACCAGATCGAGCATGATCGCGGAGGCCGAACGCTTACCAGTAAAGGTCACGGCACCGCCACCGGAATCCGGTGCGTCGTATTTCCGGGTTTCCGGCAGAGCACGAAATGCGCGAACATACCGGCGCGGAGTTCCGAAGATTCCCTTGACAAACGACCACCACGGGTTCGGCGCCGTCAATTCCGGAACGAAATCGAGCAAATGCTTCGATGAAAACAGGTCGTGAACAATAGCGTTGTAGACCTGCCCGTCGCCCAAGGCATGAGAAGCCTTCAGGATCACCACAGTTGCTTCGCCCTGCACCCCTGGGGCATCGCGGACACCTCGAACGACGTGCAGTCGCCACAGGCATTCATAGGGATCGACGATCTGCGCGGCAATGTCGGCAAAGTATTCGAAAACACCTTTCCACGAGCAGATTTCGACATTGTCTTCGACATGCTTGGTGATATCGAAAGGTGCGGAGTCGATCCAATAGGGAAACCCGAACCCGCCGGGAACTGTGGTCACGGTCCACCGCAATTGCGGAATCCTCGACGCGCGAGCACTGAGGAAATCGAGCAGTTCCTTCTTGTCGAGCGGTGTCGAACTATCCGAATCGAACAGGAATATTGTCAGGACGTCCGTAGAGCGGTTTGCCATATTTGCCGGGATCAATTCGAAATCCACCGAAGTCAGCTGTTTGGTAGTCACGACAAATCTCCGATGCGTCATTCTCGAAACAAAGCGGGCATGAAAAGAATAGCCAACGACCACTTGCTTCGCGAAATGTTTACGCAGACGTTTGCACTCGGGCGACGGTTTCCTTTGCCCAACGGTAGTCGGCCTTCCCGCTGGGTGAGCGGAGGATGCTTGGCACGAGCACGATCGACCGGGGAATCTTGTACCCGGCGACGTGGGTGCGGCAATGCTCCGACAACGATTCCGTCGCAACATCTTCGAATCCCGGTCGAACCTGCACCACAGCGGCGACCTTCTCGCCGAATCGAGTGTCGGGCACACCCGCCACCAAAGCGTCGAAAACTGCCGGGTGTGTTTTGAGTGCCTGCTCGACTTCTTCGGGATAAACCTTCTCGCCTCCGGAGTTGATGCACATCGAACCGCGCCCGAGCAGCACGATGGTTCCGTCGGCTTCCATCGTGCCCATGTCCCCGAGTACCGCCAGACGCACCCCGTCGACGACGGGAAAAGTTGCAGCAGTCTTCGCGGGGTCGTCGAAGTAGGCCACGGGAACATGGCCGGCCCTGGCGATGAATCCGACTGTGTTCGAGCCGGGTTCGATGCGACGGAATTCGTCGTCGACAAGAATCATGTTGGGGTTGGATCGAATTCGCTTGGAACCGTCCTCACCGAATTCGACGACGCCGTCGTTGCCGGATTCCGAAGCACCGAATGCATCCTTGATCACCAGCCCTGGCAATCGGGTTGTCAGTTCTGCCTTCAGGTTCGGGGAGAACAATGCGCCACCCGAGCCGATCAGTTGGAGAGTCGAAAGGTCGTAGCGCCCTTCGCTTGCGGCGATGGCGTCGGCAATCGGTCGAGCAATCGCGTCGCCGACGACGGTGATTCCGGTGATCTTCTCGGCCTCGACCAGTCGCAGCACTTCCATCGGGTCGAAGCTGCGGGTCAGCACTCGGGGCGCTCCCATGAGAAATGCCGTGAGCAGTGAATAGATCGCGGCTCCATGCATGAGCGGCGGGATGAGTAGCAGCACAGTCGGATCGGTGTTGGCTACGGCCGCGTCCACAACCTCTTCGAGGCTTCGACGCGGCGGCCCGCTGAGGTTCGCTCCGGACAGCGCGGCGAAGAAGAAGTCTTCGTGCCGCCACACCACACCCTTGGGCATTCCGGTTGTACCGCCGGTGTAGATGATGAAATGGTCGTCGTTGCTGCGAGGGCCGAAGTCGCGGGTATCGGACTGCGCCGCAAGGGCGTTCTCGTAGTCGTCGCCGACGATCAGCACGTGGGTGATCTCCGGACACTGCGGAACCACGGCCAGTGCCGTCGGCGCGAATTCTGCCTCGACCAGCAGTCCCACCATCTGGGAGTTGGTGTAGATGTACGAGAGTTCGGCATCCGTGTAGCGAAAGTTGACGTTGATCGGTACCGCTCTGATCTTCAAGCAGGCAAGGAGCGCTTCGACGTACTCGACGCAGTTCCGCATGTGAATACCGACATGCTGGCCCGGTTCGACGCCCACCGACTGCAGATGATGAGCGAGTCGGTTCGATCGCAGTTCGAGTTCGGCGTAGCTCAACCGCACGTCTTCCAGAATCAAGGGAACCCGATCGGGGATCGCATCGGCAACGGCCTCGAACAGATCGGCAATGTTCAGGGTCATCGAAATCCTCACTACACGCGTCTTCGCTTACCAGTACAGGTCTTTCGCGAAGCTAACACGTTGGTCACGCCCTGTTGTCCGAATTGCGTAGAGGTCCCGCTGAGCGAGACCTGACGCGCCCTTCACCTGGTATCGACGGTGCGGATACCTCCCTGACCAAGCCATATGGACGGAAGGTAGGGTAGCCTAATGCATTCACGCACCACTCTCCGGAGCCGCACGTCGGTCCGGGTCGCCATGGTTGCCCTGGCGACTGTTTTTGCCGCTACGGCCTGCGGCTCGTCCGACGCCGGCGGCAACGCAAACGGCAACACCGATGTCGCGACCGGCGGCAAGCTGTTCAGCACCGCCGACACGGAAACCGCGAAGCTCGGCAGCGATGCCGCGCCCGGCGAGTTCCCACGCACCATCACCCATGCTCTGGGCGAGACCACCCTCGAAGCCAAGCCGACCCGCGTCGTCGTGCTCGACAGCGGCGAACTCGACGAGGTTCTTTCTCTCGGGATCACCCCGGTCGGCATCGCCAGCCCGGAAAGTGCCGCCGGTCAGCCGTCGTACCTGGCCGACAAGCTCGTCGGCGTCCCCGACGTCGGCACCACCAACAATCTCAACCTCGAGGCGATCACCGCACTGCAGCCCGATCTGATCCTCGGCAGCAAGTTGCGCCAGGACAAGCTTTACCCGCAGCTCGCGGCAATCGCGCCGACGGTCTTCAGCATCCGCCCCGGCTTCCCGTGGAAGGAGAACTTCCTCCTTGCCGGTGACGCACTCGGCGAAGAGACCAAGGCTGAGCAGGTTCTCAACGACTACCAAGAGCACGCCGACAAGGTCCGTGAGTCGATCGACGGCTCCCCGACAATTTCACTGGTTCGCTTTATGTCCGGGAAGCTGCGCCTGTACGGCAATCTGTCGTTCATCGGCGTCATCTTGAAGGACGTCGGTCTGCCCCGCCCGGCGATCCAGGACATCGACGAACTGGCCGTCGAGGTCAGCCCGGAAACGATCACCGAGGCGGAGGGTGACCGAATCTTCTACTCCAGCTACGGAAATCCCGCCGACACCGGCCAGACCACGGTTGTTGCCGGACCGCTGTGGGCCAGCATGGACGCAGTCAAGGAAGGACGCGCCACCGAGGTGAGCGACGAGACCTGGTTCCTGGGCCTCGGCCCGACAGGTGCCGGCCTGGTTCTCGACGATCTGCAGGCCAAGCTCGGCAAGTAGCCGTCACCTAGGCCAAGACCGCCGCTCGACTCTCCGGAGTCGAGCGGCGTTTTTTGTTCAGCGGTTGTCCTGCTCGAGGTGCTCGTTCATCGTGGAATGCAGGTCGACGAGAAATTCCTCGAATCGACTGAGCAGTTCGGGCGGGTACTTCGCCATCATGGCGTCGAGTCGCGCAGCAAGGGGCCCGAAGAACTCGTCCGCCAGATCCTGCACATGCGCACTGCTGTGCAGCGTGACCACGCGGCGGTCTGCATTCTCGCGGGTCCGGACGATATGCCCTGCCTTTTCCAGGCGATTGAGCAACGCGGTGGTTGCGCCCGACGTCAGTGAGATCCGCTCGCCGAGGCGGGCAGGCGAGAGTGGCGCACCTTTCTCCTCAGCCGCCGTGATTTCCATCAAGGCAGTCGCGTCGGTGGAATGCAGGCCGAGCCACGACGCGAATCGATGACTGAATTCGGTGAACGTCCCACCGTACGTACGGAATTCGTCCATCAGCCGCTCCCGCTCCACGGAGATGTCGCGCGGTGCCTCCACCTCGGTGATCCCACCTTTCCTGTGCCAGACGGCGGCCGGTCGAGCCCAGCGCGCACGTTGACAACTTACCGCCTCAAATATACCTTCATAGTGAAGTTACTTCACAATGGAGGTTTATTCGTGAACATCTCACCCACCACCCGAAAGTGGCTGGGCCTGATCGCCATCGCACTCGGCGTGGCACTGATCGTCGTCGACACCACCATCGTCAACGTCATAGTCCCTTCGATCATCGAAGATCTCGGGATCAATTCCGTTCAGGCTCAATGGATCCAAGAGTCCTACGCAATCGTGTTCGCGGCACTCCTGCTTCTGGTCGGCAGAGTTGCCGACCTGGTCGGAGCCCGTCGCATCTTCATCGCCGGAGTCGTCGTGTTCGGCGCAACGAGCCTGCTGGCCGGACTGGCACCGAACGGCGGCCTGCTCATCCTGGCGCGATTCCTGCAGGGCGCCGGCGCGGCCATGATCCTGCCCACGTCACTGTCGCTTCTGAACGCGATGTTCACCGGCAAAGCCCGCGGCCAGGCCTTCGCGGTCTGGGGCTCCACCATCGGCGCTGCATCCGCCCTCGGCCCACTGCTCGGCGGCTGGCTTGCCGAACATGCCTCATGGCGTTGGGCATTCGGGATCAACATTCCGCTTGCTGCGCTCATTCTCATCGGCGCAGTGCTGTTCATCGCACCCTCGCCGCGCACAGCTGGACGCATCGACGCCAGCGGAGCGGCACTGTCCATCGCCGGCCTGGGCCTGCTGGCCTTCGGCCTCGTCGAGGGACGGACGTACGGGTGGCTGACCACGAAGGAACCCTTCGATCTGTTCGGACTTTCATGGTCCAGCGGACCGTCACCGGTTCTGGTCGCGTTGGTTCTCGCCGTCATCTCGCTCGGTGCGTTCGCCTACCGTCAAACCATGCTCACCCGCAGTGACGATCCGTCGCGGGCGCTGATGGACGTGCGGTTGTTCTCCATCTCGTCGTTCCGCAACGGCAACATCGCGACGCTGATCATCGGACTCGGCGAGTTCGGAATCGTTGCGGTGCTTCCTCTCTGGCTTCAGTTCACGCTCGGATACAGCGCACTCCAGGCCGGACTCGCGCTGGTTCCCATCGCCATCGGCAGCTTTGTCGCCAGTGGTGCGAGCTTCGGGCTGGCATCGAAGGTCTCGCCGTTGGGCTTGGTCCGTATCGGCCTGGCTCTCGAAGCTCTCGGTCTCGCCGGTCTCGGATTCATCGCTGCAACAGACAGCCCCTGGTGGACTATCGCCGCAGTGCTGTTCTTCTACGGCATCGGTGTAGGTTTCGCGACGGCGCAGGTTACCAACGTCGTGCTCGAGGAGATTCCCGAGCAGAGTGCCGGTCAAGGCTCCGGCATTCAGAGTGCGTTCCGCCAACTCGGATCGGCACTGGGTATCGCCGTCCTCACCACAGTGTTCTTCAGCACTCTCAATTCCACGCTGAACAGCGACCTCACCGAATCCGGTGTCGACCAAGCTCAGGCTGATCAGTTGACGCGGGCAGTCACCGACAGCGCAGGCGCCGCCATCGACTCACTGGCCGGCTCACCGAGCACTGCCTTCGTTGCCGACGCCGCCCAGTCTGCGATGACTCACGGCATCACACTCGGCGGATACCTTGCGGCCGGATTTGTCGTGGTGGGCCTGATCGCCACGGCGCTCATCCCGAACAAGCCGGCCCCGTCGACCGAGGAGGAAACGAAAGCAGCAGCCGACGTCGCCTGACGGTCGGATCGGTGCAGTACGGTGCCGGTATGCGATTGCCCTGGTCACAGTCACGACAGTCAGCACCGGTGCTCAGTGAGGCTGACATCGTCGCCGTACGTGAGCAAGCACGCGAACTGGTACTCCCAGGTTTCGCGACGTTCGAAGAAATCTGCGAAGCCGCCCGAGACTGTGTCGAGGGCGGCTTCGAGAACGAAGAACTCGGCAGACAGATCGACGCGGGAGTGCGTGCAGTCTGGGACCACAGACTCGTGGAGCAGACGCAGTGGACGGCTCCCGGCGACTTCGAGCGCGTATCCGCAGCCTTCGCCGAACTCGAACGCAACGGCATCGTGGCCCGGATGAACTTCACCTGCTGCATGCAGTGCGGCACTACCGAAATCGACGACGAACGCACGCCGTCCGAACCCGACGACAACGGGTATCCCTTTGCTCAGTGGGCGTACACGTTCTTCCACATGCAAGATGCGGAGCGACTCGGCGACGAGCCGTCCGATCTCTACTTGTCCTACAGTGCGTTTCGTCCGGCCCACGATCTCGATCCCGCGCTGATCGCCGCTGCCTTCGGCGGCGACGAAACCGCCAAGGCACACATGATTGCGCACACCGATCAGACCGTCGGGCGCCAGGTAGCCGACGCACTCCGAGCCCAGGGACTGAGCGTCGACTGGAACGGTGACAACAATCAGCGTATCCGCGTCACCGACGTACGTTGGCGCAAACCGCTCCCGCAGTAGCAGATTCAGCTGGGTGGCAATACGCGGTCGAGGAACGTATTGCTGAATACACGGTGCGGGTCGTGTTCGTCGAGAGTAGCGAGAGCGAAGTCCCAATTCCCGTCGCCACCGGCACGGAAGGTGGCAGGCACTGTGCTGGTGAGGAATTCGTCGTCCTGGTACGCCGCCTGATCGGTGAAAGCCCACCCCTTGGACCACTCCGGACGGAAAGTCGCGTAATCGCCGGAGTAGTTCGCGACCATCCACCGTTCCATCTCACGAAGGAACGCGGGCAATCCTGCCGTGCCAGGAATCGAGACCACGTTCATCCAGATGGCAGTGTCCCAGTCCTGACGATCCGCCCGCGGCCGCACCGCTGACAGATCCGGCACGCCGGCACTGTCGACAAGGACTTCACCATTGTCGTCGACCCCGCAGAGACGCACTTCGAACGGCATGTTGACGGGATACCGCCCCAGCGACGCGTAGTGCGTCATTCGTTCGTTCAGCCAACTCGTCATCTCGTGCACGACACGGCCGATGTTGGACCGCTTGGTGATCACTGCGCCACCACCGCCTACGACGCGCAAGGTTGTGTGCCGCAGGTAGAACAGAACATCTTTCGACCAACCCCACAGATCGTCGGTGTCGGTCAGCACCAATCCTGCTGCTACGGCTCCGAACTGGGAGGCACCGAACAGTGGTGTCGCAGCTTGAAGACCCTGCGCCACCATCCCCAACGGGGTGGTGACTTCTTCGGGAATCGCGTCGGAGAAGAAGTAGTTGTACGGCCCGATCACTTCTCGGGACTCCGGCGGTTTGACCGGGGTCGGCGTCCAGACCTTGAGCCACGGTGTTTCGGTGAACGGGAACCAGATCGCTTCCACCCGTCCGGATTTCTCGACGAAACTCTCGTAGGTACGCCCTGGCGAACCGGGAGCAGCAAAGAGTTCTTGCCACGGAATATCGGTGAAACTCTGGCACCGTAGCCGATAATTCTCCCCGGCTTGCAGCGTCACGGAGGTGACGAAGGTTCGGCCCAGGTGGGTCAGGAAAGCCGTGATCTTGTCATCTGATCGGCGAAAAGTCTTCAGTGCGTAGCGCTTACTGCCTTCGTCCCACGCCACCACTGTGATCTCGGTGATCAGGTTGCTCAACGACCCGTACGACTGGCCAGGGGTGATCGTCTCCCCCACCGCCGGATAGGTTGCCCCGTGGGCACCGATCGCCAGCGCTCCGGCGATGGACAGCTCACCGATCGCCGGAGAGTTGGCCCAGCCGAGCCCTTCTCGCTCGAGCGCTGTCAGAATCGCTTCGATGCTGGCCCCAGCACCCGCCGTGGCTGTTGCGGGTGTGCCGTGCTGCACCACAACCGAAGTCAAGTTCGTCATCGTGTCGACCAGCAGAACTCGATCCGAAGGTGCGCCGGGCACCACCGTCAACGGACTCCACCCGTGCATCGTTCCGCGCGCACGCACCGTGTAACCGTTGTCGAACGCCCAGTTCGCGAGGGTGACGACGTCGTCGCTGTGACGCGCCGTCGCCGTCCACACACTGTCGAGCATGATTTCCCGCGACCAATTGGCGTATGCCTGCTGTGACAACGGAATGTCCGACGGAAATCCGGGCGGTGGCGCAATGGTCGATGCCGAGCCCCAGGGAACTGCTCCGGCCGGCGCCCAGGAAACACCCGCGAGAGCAGCTGCGCCGGCACTCGCTGCGAGAAATCCGCGCCGGCTCACACCGTCTTCTCTCGAGCTGTGCCCTGCCTTGCGCTCTGCTTGATGCACCACTGCTCACTCCGTCAGCCGACTCGGTTCATGTCAGGGACGAACGTAGAACAAATATGATTACGATGCCAGTGGTTCCGTAATAAAAGTTTTCCGACGCTTACTGCACCATCGGAGCGAAGACCGCGTAGATCGCTTCCGGGGCACCGTCGAACGCACTGATGATCAACCAGGCAGTCAGAACCGTCAAAGCCGGCCCGATCAGAACCTTCTCGAGGTTCCCACCTGCACGGATGGACAGAAATGACGGCAGCCGTTGCTCCCACCATCGTTTGCCGCCGAGCGGGATCAGGGGCGCGAGAAACGGCACCCCTTCCTTGGTGATCGCATCGCCGAGACAGTGCGTGGCGCAGCCCAGTGCCACCGCAACACCTAGCCCGGTGGATCCGGCCTCGCTGGGATACCACTGCCAGGTGAGGGCCGAGAGCACCAACGCAACGGCAGAAACCGCGAGCCATCCCTTCTCCTTGGCCAATTCACCAGCCAATCCTCGGATCGCCAACCCGAGGCAGAAGAACAGCGTGATGATGATGGCGGGTTTCCCGAACTGAACCACCAGCGCAGAGACCCCGGCACCGAGACCCGCGGCAAACAGTGCGGTATGCGTGAGCGTCCGATGCCCACCACGACGCTTGCCGTCCTTCTTGCCTTTCGTAATGCGGTAGAAGGTCACCGAAATTGCGTCGATGCCCTTGGCCAGAGTCTTGCTGAGCGGACCGAATGATCGGGAAACCGTGGACTGACCGGTATCGAGGTCGGGAAGCAAGGCGGCTCCGGCGCACACCCCGGCAAAGGTCAAAGTTTCCGCAGTGGATGTGGGCCCTCCCCAGTCGAGAGGCAACAACTCCGCAACCACCAACCCCACAGCAGCACCGGACATCGCGTGGGTGGGGCCCATGACCATGAAACACAACACCTTTCGAAACGCGCCCCGCGCCGGGCTGTACCGCACCCGGAGCAAGACACCACACACATGACGCCGTCGGCGACGGCCCCGGCATGCTCGCCGAGACCGCCCCGAACGTAGCAAGTGCTACCGACAGGCTTGACGAACCTCCAGACCCAGTTGAGTACGGCCGTACCGTTCCAGGTCAAAGCGGTTCATGCGGAGCTTTTTTCGCTCGTCAGCCCGCGGCAACCGTGCATGACAGGGCAACGCCTTCCTCCAGCGGAGCGGCACCGGCCATGTCGAGCACCTCCGCCGGAACACCCTCGGTCGTCGGAGCCCACTCGACGGTCGGCAACGCCGGCACCCCTTCACGCGCAACGAATGTCGCAGCTTCGCTCGGCACTTCGATAGTGATTGCGGCCGTACCGGCCTCCTCCGCGCGCACGACCTTGCCCTCGTCGATGAGCTTCTGCAGCTCCTCGTCGGAAATCGGTGCCGCGACACCACACGCTACTTCGGGAGCCACACCCAACTCGGCTGGAGCGGTCGCGATCGATCGCACCGCCACCGGAGACCCATCGGAGATCGGGTTGGAAGCCCAGGCGATTCCCGGCGCCACTGCCATACCGAGGACCGCCACGGACGCCACCACCACACCGGTCCGGCGGGCCCGCTTGCCGTTCACTTTCAATCGCGTCATCGTTGTTCTCCTTGATCGAACGTTCTCGAATTCTCGGCGCGGTCGCATCCGAGAAACCCGAGGTTATGAAGCCAACACTGCAGATCTGTTGTCGGTTTCTTAGGAGTTGATGAGAATGCGGCGGCCCTCGCTCCGAGCGGGACCCCAGGCCTTGATCCGATGGCACCATGGCTGGGGTGAGTACACGCGAGCGCATCCTGATCGTTGACGACGACGCGAAGGTTCTGAATTCGCTCGAACGTGGACTCCGATTGTCGGGCTTCGACACGGCAACTGCCGTCGACGGACGATCGGCCTTGTCCTCGGTGAACAAGCAATGCCCGGCCGCGCTCGTTCTCGACGTCAACATGCCCGGCCTCGACGGCGTCGGGGTCGTGACCGCCCTACGCGCGATCGGCAACGAGGTTCCGATCTGCGTACTCAGCGCCCGAAGTTCCGTGGGCGACCGCATCGCGGGGCTGGAAGCGGGCGCCGACGACTACCTCACCAAACCCTTCGAGTTGGCAGAACTGGTCGCCAGACTCCGCGCTTTGCTACGACGCACGACGCGGGCCACCCCTACCCTCGATCACCCGATCACCGTCGGCCCTCTCACCGTTGATCTTCGTGGTCACCGAGCACACATCAGCGGTAAACGAATCGAACTCACCAAAAGAGAATTCGATCTGTTGTCCGTGCTCGCCGAGCACGCCGGCATCGTACTGAGCCGGGCACAGCTCCTGCGCCTCGTCTGGGGTTACGACTTCGCTGCCGATACCAATGTCGTCGACGTCTTTGTCACCTATCTACGCAAGAAACTCGAGGTCGACGGGGCGCCTCGCGTGGTCCACACCGTGCGCGGAGTCGGCTTCGTCCTGAGGGCCGAAAGATGAAGCGGCCGCTGTCACTACAGACCCGCGTAGCCATCGCCTCAGGCCTGGCCGCTGGAATCGTGATTGCCGCGATCGGAATTGCCTTCGCGGTCTTCCTGCGTGTCAACGGATCCGAACAACTCGAACGCACACTCGATTCCGTCACTCTGGGAGTTGCGGCAAGTGCACCGAGCCCGGCGTTCATCGAAACACCCACCGCAACAACACAACCACTTGTCGTCGACCCCGGCTTCAATGCCACGACCATCAGTGCGTTGGCTACCACCGACGTCCGCAGTCGGGATGTTCTGCTGCCCGGTGACAGCGGTGCCGCACTGGCCGTCAGCATCCCCGAAGACCCACTGACCCAGGCAATCCGTGAGCAGCAGGTCCAGGTGGCCGCTGCGGCGGTGGTCGCTATTCTCGCCGCGGCCGGGCTCGGCTGGTTCCTCACGGGCCGTGCCGTCCGCCCCCTACAACAACTGACCGAGACCACCAGTTCGATCGGCAACAACCTCGACGTCGAAGGACTCTCGCGCCGGGCACCGTCGGTACGTGGCACGCGCGAAGCCGAAGAACTTTCCGAAGCAATCCACAGCATGCTCAGTCGCATCGAAAGCGATCGAAGCCGCACCGAAGAGGCGTTGGAGTCGGCACGCGATTTTGCTCGCGTCTCTGCCCACGAACTGCGCACCCCTCTGACGTCGATGCGTACCGATCTGGAAGTTCTCGCGACACTGGATCTCACGGAAAGCCAACGGCGTGAACTGTCCAGCGAATTGTTGGAGGCGCAGCGCCAGATCGAGCGCACCTTGACCGATCTGGAGACACTCGCCCTGGGTGAGGTGGCCGATCCCGAGGACTGTGCAGACGTCGACCTGGTGGAGGTTGCCGATCGCGCCGTCGCGGACGCCGGCCGTCTGCACCCGCAGGTCGACGTTCGTTTGAAAGCGCCGGAAGAGCTTTCGGTTCAGGCCTTTCCCGCGGGCATCCGTCTGGTGTTGACCAACGCCGTCACCAACTCCGTTCGGCACGGCAACGCCGACGAAGTCGAGATCACCGTCCGATCAGGGGCTGCGACCGGTTCGGCGACGGTATTCGTCGACGACAACGGCACGGTGATCGCGCCGTCGGAACGGGAAGCGATGTTCGAACGATTTGTTCGTGGTACCGGTGCGGGCGACGCCGGAAGCGGTTTGGGTTTGGCCCTCGTCGCGCAGCAGGCACGGCTGCACGGCGGTAGCGCTCGACTCGACAAGAGCCCGCTCGGCGGTACTCGATTGATTTTCTCGATCAACCCAATTCGACGTGCAGAGCCTCGAGCAGCGGCTTGGCCGCCTCGTCGAAGAATCGGTCTTGGGTATCTCCACCGATCTGTACCAGTGCCACATCGGTGAATCCGGCGTCCGTGTATGCCTTGACCGCCTCGACGATCACATCAAGATCGGGACCACACGGAATGCTTTCAGCTACATCCTCTTTACGCACGAACTGAGTTGCGCCCGAGAAGCTCGCCGGCGTCGGCAGTTCGGAGTTCACGGACCACCCGCCGCCGAACCACCGGAACTGCTGATGAGCTCGGGCGATTGCCGTGTCGCGATCAGGATCCCACGAGATCGGAATCTGACCGATGGTCCGGCCTGCGGGAGCCAATCCGTATGCCCGGCCGTGCACATGCTTCCACAGGTGCACCAGTTCCGAATCCGGTTGCACGGCAATCAGATCGTCGGCCATCGGACCGAAACGCTCGACGGACTTGTCTCCGGACATGGCCAGTGCCAGGGGAACCGGATTCTCGGGGAGATCCCAGATCCTGGCGGACTGGACGTCGAAGTACTCCCCCTTCCAGCTCACCAGATCTCCGGCGAGCAGTGCGCGAATGATGCTCACCGCCTCCTGCAGCATGTCCTGGCGGGTGTCGATGGACGGCCAACCCTCGCCAACCACATGCTCGTTCAGGCTCTCGCCACTTCCCAATCCCAGGGTGAAGCGCCCGTCCGCGAGGATCTGGATCGTCGCGGCTTTCTGAGCGACGACGGCAGGGTGGTACCTCACAGTCGGACAAGTCACGTACGTCATCAAGCCGACTCGCTCGGTGGCATGTGCGACTGCTCCCAGCACCGACCAGGCGTAGGGCGCATGTCCCTGCTCGGTCAGCCACGGCGAGTAGTGATCACTCATCACTTCGAAGTCGAAGCCGACTTCTTCGGCCCGAACTGCGTGGCGAACCAGTTCTTTCGGGCCGGCCTGTTCGGTCATCAAGGTGTAGCCGAATCGTGCCATCACTGATCAACTCCTGGTATCGAGGCCTGAAACGAGTTCGGAGACCACACTGCCGTCGAGGTGGTCGAGAAGATCGCGAGCGTCGTCGTACACGGCAGCAGCACCCGCGCCTTCGAGTTCGTCGGTCGACATGCCGCCGCTGCGCACTCCCACAGCCACAACGCCCGCCCATGTCGCCGCCTTCATGTCCCAGACGGCGTCTCCGACCATGACCGCATCTCCCGCGTCGACACCTGCCTTCGCGAGCGCGACCTCGATCAGGTCCGGATCAGGCTTGGCCACGTCGACGGATTCCGAAGAGGTGGCGGCGTAAATCATTTCGTCGATGTCGAGCGTCCGGCGCAGCAACTCGAGTTCGTCGTCCGGCGCCGAAGTTGCGAGCACGACGTGCAGTCCGAGCGAGTGAACTCGGCGGATCAACTCTCGTGCTCCCGGCAGTACTCGGAGGCGGTCAGCCGACTGCCGGTAGTACTTGGTGTGAAGCTCCTTGGCCCGTGGCCCGCACCCGTCGATGTCTTCGCCGAGCAACGTCTCCAGTAGTTGGTCTCCGTCCATGCCGATGCTGCGATGCACCCGCCACGCGTCAACCGGGCGACCTACCTCGAAGAACGCTCGCGACCATGCTTCTACATGCAGATAGTTGGAATCGACGAGCGTTCCGTCGATGTCGAAGAGAACCGCACCTATTGCCATGGGAATTGACTGCCCAACACCTCGGTTCGCGAAACTTGTGCCCCGAGCATTCTCCGCTCGAGAAGCGGATCATGGAGGGTGCGAACAGCAGAAGTGCACGTCGAACAGGGGTGTCGTCATGGAGTCAGTCGTTGTATTCCTTCTCGCATGCTTCGTCTACTGGTTCGCGCTGCTGTAGTTGGGCAGACGGAAACGGACCGCTGCCGGGAATCGATTTCCCTTGCAGCGGCCCGCATTCGGTACACCTATTCGATTGTCAGGTCAGCGGATCACTGACCTGCGCGTACGCCTTCTTCGACGCGCTTACCCAAATCTGCGTCGACGTTCTTCCAGTACTCGAAGACACGCAGCAGAACTTCCTCGCTGACGCCGGCAAGGGCGTGGCCGACGATGTTGCTCACCAGGCGCTCACGAGCTGCGTCGTCGAGAACTTCACGGACCAGCGTTCCAGCCTGCGTGAAGTCGCCGTCCTCGGCGTGCTCGATGTATCCGGCGCGCACAGCCTTGCCGTCGAACGCCCACAGGCCTTCGTCACCGGCAACCGACGGATCGGCATGCGGTCCGCCGTACGAGTTCGGTGCGTACACCGGCGTCGACGGGGAATTGAAGCTGTAACGCATGGCGCCCTCCTTGGAGTAGGAGTTCACCTCGTTCTTCGGGGCGTTGACCGGCAGGTCGGCGTAGTTGGTGCCGATGCGGTAACGATGTGCGTCGGCGTAGGAGAAGACGCGTCCGAGAAGCATCTTGTCCGGGCTGAATCCGATGCCGGGCACCACGTTCGACGGCTCGAACGACGCCTGCTCGATCTGCGCGAAGAAGTTCTCCGGGTTGCGGTTCAGCGTCCACTTGCCGACCTCGATCAGCGGGTAGTCCTTCTGGGACCAAACCTTGGTGAGGTCGAACGGGTTGAAGCGGTAGCCCTCGGCCTCGTCGACCGGCATGATCTGAACGTTGAGGGTCCAGCTCGGGAAATTACCGGCCTCGATGGCGTTGTACAGATCCGCGCGGTGGTAGTCAGGATCGCTACCGGCGAGGCTGTCTGCTTCGGCCTGCGTCAGGAACTCGATGCCCTGATCGGTCTTGAAGTGGTACTTCACCCAGAAGCGTTCACCCGCAGCGTTGACCCACTGGTAGGTGTGCGATCCGAAGCCGTCCATGTTGCGCCAGGTCTTCGGGATACCGCGGTCACCCATCAACCAGGTCACCTGGTGAGCGGTCTCGGGGCGCAGAGTCCAGAAGTCCCACTGCATGTCGTGGTCACGAAGACCTGAACCCGGGAGTCGCTTCTGCGAACGAATGAAGTCGGGGAACTTGATGGCGTCCTTGATGAAGAACACCGGGGTGTTGTTGCCGACGAGGTCGTAGTTTCCCTCTTCGGTGTAGAACTTCATCGCGAAACCGCGCGGATCGCGCCAGGTGTCGGGGCTGCCCTGCTCACCGGCGACGGTGGAGAAGCGGACGAGTGACTCGGTCTTCTTACCCGGCTGCAGGAACGCGGCCTTGGTGTACTTGCTGACGTCGTGTGTGATGACGAGTTCACCGAAAGCGCCGCCGCCCTTGGCGTGGACGATGCGCTCCGGGACACGCTCGCGGTTGAACTGCGCGAGCTTCTCGATCAGGTAGTGGTCGTGAAGGAGCACCGGCCCCTGAATACCCGCGGTCAGCGATTCGTCATCACTTGCGACCGCGATACCGAAATTGTTGGTGGTGGGCTTGGTCATGGCGAAGCCTCCTAGCGTTGTGGGCTGGGCGTCAGAGGAGCGGGGCTGCATCCGAGCCGAACGCATGGGCTGCATGCGAGGGGGCCGACTCGGAGGTTCTGGACGCATCAATTCGATTCTGCGAGACCGCGTCCGACTCGGTGTCGGATTCGGCAGAATTCTTCAGGCAATCTTGGCAACGGCCCCAGAACACGACCTCGGCTTCGTCGATTTCGAAGCCGTGATTATCGGAAGGTTCGAGGCAGGGAGCTTGGCCGACAACACAATCGACGTCGACGACCTTGCCGCAGCCGCGACAGACGAGGTGATGGTGGTTGTCACCAGTCCTCGTCTCGAACCGGGCGGGCGAACCCGCCGGCTCGATGCGTCGTAGCAATCCTGCGTTCACGCATGCCTTCAGCACGTCGTAAACGGCCTGTGTGGATACCGATCCGAGCTGCTGCCGCACGAGTGCTGCAACAGAATCGGCGTCTGAATGCGGTTGGGCTGTAACCGCATCCAGCACGGCGAGGCGCGGAGCAGTGACCCTCAACCCGACGGCGCGCAGTTGCGCTCGGGGGTCGAAGTCATGCTCTCCGTCTCGCATGTTTCCCAGTATGCCGCTTTTCTGGAATTAGTCAAGAAAAGGATTGCCTAAGTTGAATCGAGACCGGTGTCACACCTAGCGGCATCACACCCAGTGCATCGCACCCGGTTACTCAGCCCAGGACGAACCAGATCGCCTTGACCGTCTCGTCCGTCTCGTTGCGCAACCGGTGGGGAACGTTCCCGACCAGGTGTATCGCTTCACCCGCCTTGAGGAGCCGACGCATTCCGTCGATGTCGATCGTCAGAGTCCCTTCCAGCACGTACCCGTAGTCGTCACCCGAATGAGTCTGCGGTGCATCGCCCGGTGCGGAATCGGCGCCGGGCTCGTACTCCGTGAGGAGGAACTGGACGTGATGGTTCGCGGGAGTGTTCGCCAACCGTTGCCAGCGAACACCCGACCGAAAGGTGAGGCAGTCGGAGATCCGCGGTTCGTGAGTCTTCGTTTCGGATGCGGATTCCCGTTCCGGATCGACGCTGTTGCCGAGCAGCACGTCCAAGGACAGGTTGAGTTCGGTCGCGATCGCAAAAAGCGTGTTCACCGCGGCCTGACTCTGCCCCAGTTCGAACTGCGACAGGAAGGACGGCGATACGCCGAGCCGCCTCGCCAATTCACGAACCGGGATTCCCTGTCTCGTGCGTTCGGCACGAACCGTCTTGCCTACCGACGTCCCCAAACCGTTGTCCTCCGTCTTCTGTTTGCGCGCCGCCACCTTGGCCGGCGCCGACTTCTGCTGTGCCGACTTCTTCTGTGCCGTCGTCTTTTGGGGAGTCGTCTTGCGCGGTTGCGATTTCTTCGATGCAGCCGCTGTCGACTCAGCCGTCTTACGAGGTGGCTTTGCGCCGGTTGCCGTCATGTCCGAACTCGCTTCCGTAGGTCTCGGGGACCGCCTGTGCGGAGCCCAAGCCTAGCGCTCGACGTAGGAGAAACTTCTGAACCTTCCCACTCTCCGTCCGAGGAAGCGACGGAACGGTCTCGACTCTCTCCGGAGCTTTCTGAACGGCAAATCCTTCGGACAGCAGGAAGATCCGCAGATCTCGAACGCTTGGCGGATCACCGTCCGGAACCACGAAGGCGCACGCGCGCTCCCCCAGATCCTCGTCCGGATACCCGACCACCGCCACCTCTCCCACATTGGGATGAGCCTCGAGGGCCCACTCGATGTCGGCAGCGCTGAATTTCTCTCCGCCCCGGTTGATGATGTCCTTGATCCGTGACGTGATCCGGATCTGACCGGGTCCGTCCACGGCGGCTACGTCGCCGGTCCGGAAAAAGCCGTCCTCGGTGAACGATTCCTCGTTGATCGAGCTGTCGACGTAGCCGACGAACAGTTCCGGGCCCCGCACCAACAGCTCGTCGTCTTCGCCGAGCCGGAATTCGTTTCCGCCGATCACAGCTCCTTCGTCCTCTGCCTGCAGGTCGATGTCACCGAAAGGATCACCCATGACGAGGGTCGGAAGTTCCGTCGATCCGTAGGTGCGAACAACCGCCGTCCCCATCACGCGATGGGCCCGACGCACCAACTCGGGCGGAATCCCGGCCCCACCACACACGAATCGGGTCAGCTGAGATCGTCGATATCCGCCCTTCTCGTAGGCGTCGGCGAGACCACGGAGAAACGGTGTCGCGCTCACGGTGAACGTGCATTGCTCGCGTTCGATCAACGCAACTGCCACTTCGGGAACCCAGCGTTGCATCAGAACGGTAGAGCAGGCTGCCGCTGCCGGCAGAACTACCGCATACGAAATTCCGGTGATGTGGGGTAACGGTGAAGGCATGAAGATTCGGTCCTGCGAATCCACGCCACAATGCGCGATCATGCTCGAACTCTCGGCCATCAGGGTCCGATGTGTGTGAAGCACGCCTTTCGGAGCCGAGGTGGTTCCCGACGTGTAGAGAACGAGGGCGACATCGTCGGGATCCGCGCGGTGGTCGGGCCGGTTCGACTCCATCCCGAAGTCCAGGAAGTCGTCGAACGTTGTGCGTCGCAACCCACCTTCGCCTCGAGCCTCCACCAGAAGAACCTCTCGGCCCAGATCACGGAGCACCGTCCCGAGTTGCTCGACGTGACGATATCCGCGGTATTCCTGCGGGGCTACGATCACCGACGGCTCAGCTTGCTCGACGATGAAGGACAACTCGTGTGCGCGGTAAATCGGGACCACCGGAAGGAGAATGCCGCCGGCAAGCCACGTGCCCCAGGCCGCAACCACGGATTCCCACCAGTTCGGCAGTTGAACGAGTACCACTTCTCCAGGCTCGAATCCCGATTTATGCAGTGCGCCTGCAAAGCTCGTTGCAGCGTCCACCAATTCCTGGTAAGTCCACCGCACACTCTCGTCGACAAGGGCCAGTGCTTCGGGATCGCGACGCAGGGCGTCGAGAAGCATCTCGGGCAGCACCCCGCCGCCGGTCATTGCCCGCGGGCGGGTAGCGCTCAGCACGACATCACCCGCCGAACGGCTGCAACGATGTCGTCAGGTCCGACTTCCCACTCACGTTCGAGCACCGGCGCATAGGGCGCAGGCGCGTACCGTGCTCCCACCCGCACTACCGGCGCGTCCAGTGAATAGAACCCGGAATCCACCGCCATAGCTGCGATCTCGGCTCCGACGCCGAAGTCCACGACGGCTTCCTGGGCAATGACCATCCGGTTCGTCCGACTGAATGATTCGAGAATCGTCTCCCGATCGAGCGGAGCAATCGTTCGTAGATCGATGACCTCGGCATCGATCCCTTCGTCTGCCAACGTCTGCGCCGCGACCAAGGCGTGCAATGCCATACGCGACCACGAGACGATGGTGACGTCCGAACCTGGTCTCGTCACCGCTGCCTTTCCGATCGGAACCCGAAAATCCTTGCTCGGCAACAAACTTTTCTTCTCGTACAGCAGTCGATGCTCGATGAACATGACCGGGTTGTCGTCCTCGATCGCTGCCCGCAACAACCCGTATGCATCCGCGCCCGAACTCGGCATGAGCACAGTCAGTCCCGGGATGTGCGCCAACAGCGCCTCGAGACTCTGCGAATGCTGACCACCCGACGATCTGCCGGAACCGAACTGCGTCCGCACCACCAACGGCAGACTCACTGCGCCGCCCGTCATGAACCGAAGTTTTGCCGCCTGATTCATCAACTGATCCAGGCACACCCCGAGGAAGTCGAGGTACATCAGTTCCACGACGGGCCTACGGCCCGCCATCGCGGAGCCGACGGCAAGACCCATGATTGCCGATTCGGAGATCGGCGTATCGAGCACTCGACCCGGATACTTTGCGGCCAATCCCCTGGTCAGACCGAAAACATTTCCGCCGGCAACGTCGATGCCGGCAAGAAACACATCCGGATCGGCCGCCAGAGAGTCGTCGAGCGCCGCCTTGAGGATCTTGGACTGCGACACGGCCGCGCCGCCCGCGCCGACACCCACGTCGAGGCGGTCCGGCGGGTAGATGCGACGCGGCGAAAAGATGTACTCCATCACGCTCGACGCCTCCGGTTGCGGCGACGACCGCGCGAAACGCTCCGCCTCGGCGACCACCGCCCTCACCCGCTTGTCCACCAGATCGAGTACTTCGTCCCCGATGCCGAGCTCTCGGAGTCGGCCACGCGTCAGCGTCAGTGGATCGGCCGCGAGAATGTCTCGCGCCATCTCGTCCTTGTCGCGGTACACCTGCGGATCGCCCTCGTAGTGCCCGTGCACCCGCAGAGTCGTGACCTCCACGAACACCGGACCACCGCTGCCTCGCACCTGCTCGTACACCGGCCGAATACCGTCGGCGACCGCCTCGACGTCGTTGCCTGCCAGCGTGATCGATTTCATCCCGTATCCCGCTGCGCGCGCAGAGATCGGGACAGGATGCTGATCCACCGTCGAGGAAAACTCCGAGAATCCGTTGTTCTCGCACAGGAAGATGATCGGCAGCTTCCACAGAGCAGCCATGTTCATCGCCTCGTGGAACGCACCGGTCGCAATCGCCCCGTCACCGAAGAACGCCACCACCAGATCGCCCTCACCGCGATCCTTGGCAGCGAAAGCCGCACCGACGGCAATCGGCAACCCCGCGCCCACGATCCCGTTCGCACCGAAGATCCCCAAGCGGGGATCCGCCACGTGCATCGAGCCACCCCGGCCGTTGTTGGCTCCGGTGACCTTGCCCATCAACTCCGCCATCATCCGGTCGGGCTCGAGACCCTTTGCCAGAACATGGCCGTGCCCGCGGTGCGTCGAGGTGATGACGTCACTGACCCGCGCATGAGTGAGAGCCCCCACCGCGCACGCCTCTTGACCTATCGAAGTGTGAACGAACCCCGGAATGGTGTCGCCCTTGTAGAGCGCCGAGATGCGCTCCTCCATCATCCGGATCAACAACATCTTTTCGTAGGCACACAGAACTTCTTCGCCGTTCACGAGCCGGAACACCTCCAATAATGCTGCGCTCGTTACGAATACATGCGCAGTGGGTGAGCAGGACTATACCGACGGATTTTCCTTGCTGTCCAGTGGCACTTGACAAAGGCTGTGAGGTGACTCACGATTACGGAGTACTTCGGATCCGCGACGATCCGCTCGGGGCAGTTGGCACGAGCGAACCGCGTCGATGCCGTAATACGCACGGCGACAAGACCGTCCGTTTTCTTTCGTACCTACTTCCGTTCAGCTTTCACTCGTTACATGAGGAGTCGCGCAATGCGCCGTGAAGATGTCGAATTCTCCAGCGACGGAGTCACCGTTCGCGGGTGGCTGTACCGACCCGACACCGACGACGACGTTCCGGCCGTCGTACTGGCAGGCGGTTGGTGCTACGTCCGCGAATTGGTCATGCCCTATTACGCCGAGGCCTTCGTGACGGCCGGTATGGCTGCGCTGGTCTTCGACTACCGCAACCTGGGCGTCTCGGACGGTGAGCCCCGCCAACATCTGGACCCGAAGCAACAGATTCGTGACTATCAGAACGCGCTCAGCTTTCTCGAGCGCACTCCCGGCATCGACAACGACCGTCTCGGCGCCTGGGGAATTTCCTACTCCGGCGGCCACGTGATGATTCTCGCCGCGACCGATCCCCGGGTGAAGGCCATCGTGTCTCAGATTCCGGTGATCGACGGGTACCGCAACATGCGTCGGATCCACGGGACCATGGGTTATCGAAAGCTGTGGGACGCAATTCTCGAAGATCGCCGACTCCGCTTCGACGATCCGGATCAGCGACTGCACATCGCGCATGCGAGCGAGAACCCCGAGGAAGAGCTGTCGTCCTGGCCGTTCCCCGAGACGAAGACGACCTTCGCGGCACTTCAAGCCACCGAAGCTCCTCTCTACCAGAACAGTTCGACCATGGAATCCGTCGATCTCCTGCTCGACTACGACGTCAACTACTTCGTACCCCGGATTCTCGACACGCCGTCGATGATGATCGTCGCCGAAGGCGACGACCTCACGTTGTGGGACTTGGAGATCGAGAGTTTCAACAACATCCCGACTCCGAAGAAAGAACTTGTCGTCCTACCGCACACGTCGCACATGACGCTCTACAGCGATCAGTCCAAGCTCGCAGTAGCGGCCGAACACGCTTCCCGTTGGTTCACAACGCATCTGCTGGCGAAGTAGCGAAATCTCCCGTTTCCTCCACACCTCGAGACAACCTCTCGAGCCCCCTCTTGTGAGACCAAGGATGTGATCATGCCTTCGATCGAATCGAAGATCGTGGACGTCGCGCGAAACGCGACGTTCTCTCATCCACTGACCCGACGTTCCTTCTTCGCCGCAATGGGCGCAGCAGGCATCACCCTCGGCGCAGTGGCCTGCGGAGCAGGCGGCAGTTCCACCAGTACCGC
Source organism: Rhodococcus sp. NPDC060176 (assembly GCF_042728675.1). Taxonomy (NCBI): domain Bacteria; kingdom Bacillati; phylum Actinomycetota; class Actinomycetes; order Mycobacteriales; family Nocardiaceae; genus Rhodococcus; species Rhodococcus sp. NPDC060176. The sequence goes on along the minus strand of NZ_JBHWYS010000004.1, from coordinate 519,894 downwards.
CGCCGGCGGTGGCGCTGGCGCGGGCAAAGTCCAGGAAAAGACCCTCTGCCAGGTCACAACTCTCTCCAACGACTACTTCGTCGCGTTCTCGGACGGCGGCAAGCAGGCGATGGACGCGCTGGGCGTGAGCATGTCCTCGGTGGAGGACCAGGGCAACGTCAACACTGCGCTGGGACAGGTAGGCAACGTCCGCGCTTCGGGCGGCAAGTCGATCTTCGGTACTCCCGCCACCGAAGCTCAAGCGGCAGCTGTCACGAAAGCCTGCCAGGCAGCCGGGATTCTGTATGCCAGCTCGTACACGGCGCCCGCCTGGTACACACCGGCCGACGCGGACAAGTGGGTCCGCTTCATCACACCGCCGTCCACCAAGATCGCCGTCGCAACCGCCAAGGCTTTGTTCGACAAGGTCGGCGGCAACGGAACCATCATTCATGTTCCGGGGCAGAAGGGTTCGTCTTCCGACGATCAACGGACAGCTGGACTGAACGCCGCGGCCAAGGACTACCCGGGAATCAAGATCGTCACCGCGTCGCCGGGCAACTGGACTTCGGAAGACGCGAGAAAGGCGTTCACGAACATCTTGCCTTCGGTGCCGGACTTCGTCGGGGTGTTCGCGCAGAACGACAGTCAAGCTGCAGGAGTCATTGCGGCACTGGACGCCGCGAAGATCACCGGCAAGATCGTGGTCGGATTCGACGGTAACAAGCAGAACGTCGAATACATCGCGCAGGGAAAGCAATACCTGACCAGTGCGACGGTCGGCGGACTCACGGCAGGAATTCTCGGTGTCACCATCTTCGATCAACTCAACGGCGTCGACCTGTCTCTGCCGGAGCGATTCCTTTCACAGGGAGCACTCCTGGTGACTCCGGAGATCGCCGACGACGTACTGAAAACCGTGTACGCACCCACACTTCCGTTCGACTGGGCAAAAATGAGCAAGGCCCTGCATCCTGACGATTGGGACCCGCAGACCGTACTCAACCCGATCGATCCGCGGGAGTACTACGCCGGCGTATCGCAGGACCAATACACGCTGAACAGCGCTTGGAACTCTGCAGATATCACCGGAGTACGCACCGAGTACGCAGCCGCGTTCCGCTCGGGCCCGTTGCTGCAGTACAAAGACCAACTCGTGGCCTGAGAATGAGTGATACGAAGGTGAGCGACACAGCAACCATCAGCTTGCGTGGGGTCTGCAAGAGCTACGGACCCGTTCACGCCCTCCAGGACGTCTCACTCGACGTCAGCCGAGGTGACGTTCTCGGCTTGATCGGTGAGAACGGCGCCGGAAAGTCAACGCTGATCGGCGTTTTGACGGGAACGGTGCGTCCCGACGCCGGAATCCTCGATGTCAACGGGACACACGTGGAACTCGGCGACTCGCGTACTCTCCGCGAACTCGGAATCTCCGTGGTGGTCCAGGAGCAGTCATTGGTCGATGCACTGCGGGTGTACGAGAACATCTATCTCGGACGTGAGGGCGAGATAGGTGGTTGGGGACCCGGCCGGCGTCGGAGAATGCGCGACGCCGCCCAGTCGCTACTCGACACACTCGGCATCGAGGGGCTGCGCGCCGACGCCGTTGTCGCCGAATTAACCTACCCGCAAAGGCAACTGGTCGAGATCGCACGTGCCTTCTCGCGGATCACCGACGCCACCGAAGCGCCGGTGATCCTGCTCGACGAGCCGACAAGCGCGTTGACCGAGACCGAGGTGGAAATCCTCTTCGCGTTGATCGAGGGGTGGCGCGATCGGGTGTCGTTCATCTTCGTCTCTCACATCCTGCAAGACGTCCTGCGGATCAGCACACGGCTACTCGTACTTCGCGACGGGCGGTCCATCGAAACGCTCTCCGCTGACGGCGTCACGGCGGAGCAACTGCACGAGTTGATGGTGGGTAGCGAGCGCAGCGCCGACTACTACCGCGAAGGCGAACAGACCGGAGCACTGTCGACGAAGCCGTTGATCGAACTCCGAGATGCAAGCAGCGCAGGCGAGTTCGAGTCGGTCGATCTTGTTGTGCGACCGGGCGAGGTAGTGGGACTGGCTGGAGTCATCGGTTCGGGGAAAGCGTCGGTGGCTGCAGCAGTCGCGGGTGCGGAGTCGTTGTCGACGGGTTCAATTCACGTCGAAGGTACTGCGCACGAGCACTGGTCGGTTCCCGCCGCCGTGGCAGCCGGAGTCCTGTACGTCCCACCGGAGCGCGCCCAGGACTCCCTGTTCCGCAGCGCATCGATCAGAAACAACATCTCGATCGGCTTCCTCGATCTCCTCCGCCACCCGTGGACGCGGCTATTGCGTCTGCGCACCGAAAGGGAACGGACGACGCAGCTGGCCCGCGCGCTGCAGGTCAAGGCCCCGTCGTTGTCGACGCCCATCGGGGAACTCAGTGGCGGAAACCAACAGAAGGCGATCTTCGCTCGGTGGCAAGGTCGCGAATGCAAAGTGCTGGTCCTCAGCGATCCGACGCGCGGAATCGACGTCGGAACGCGAGAGGAGATCTACGGTTTGGTCCGATCGATGGCTGCGTCGGGGGTCGGTGTGCTGCTGTGCGCCGAATCTCTCGAAGAAGTGATCGGAATGTCCGACCGAATCGTGGTCATGAAGGACGGGGTCATCAGCGCAGAGCTGGCGGCCCCTGCAGAGCACAAGCCCGCCGAAGTCGACGTGATCAAGCACATGATGTGAGGAATGCAGTGACCCAGACACTCTCGAAGCAATCGCCGGCCAGCGATGCCGCAGCGCCGTCAGGCGCGCGCGGTCTGCTGAGTCGACTCGATCAGCACCGCAACATAGTTGTTCCGACGGTTGCAGTGCTGGTCCTGATCATCTATTTCCAGTGGCGCACGGAAAGTTTCATCACTGCGACGTCCGCGCAGAACATTCTCAACCAGATGGCTTTCCTGACCGTGCTCGCGCTCGCCGGCACGTTTGTCATCCTGATCGGTGGTATCGATCTTTCGGTGGCGGCGACGGCCACTCTCGCCGGAATTCTGATCGCCACGTGGATCGACAAGTTCGGTGGCCCGTTGGCGATAGTCATGGTGATCGTCGCCGGGGCCCTGGTCGGACTGGTCAACGGACTGATCACGACAATGCTCAAGGTTCCGTCGTTCCTGGTGACGCTGGGAATGATGTCCGTACTCGACGGAATTTCCAACACCGTCTCCAAAGGCGGTCCTGTTTCCTATAATTCGAATCTTCTCCAGAGCCTGGTGAACGAGTCAATGATTCCCAACGTCCCCAACGGGGCACTGATTGCAATCCTGCTGACCATCGGCGCGACAGTCCTGGCATTCGGTACGTCGTTCGGTCGCCACATGTATGCGGTCGGTGGCAACGAACGCGCCGCGGCACTCGTCGGTGTTCGCGTACGACGCACCAAACTTGCGGTCTTCGCGGTCGCCGGAGCCGTCGCCGCGATTGCCGGAATCATCTTCACCGGCCAGGCCAGCACCGGCGTCCCGATGGGTGCAGGCCCCAGCCTGCTCAATTCCATTGCAGCCGTGGTGGTGGGCGGCACCGCACTGTCCGGTGGCGTCGGCGGCCCACATCGAACGATCCTCGGCGCTCTCGTGATCGTGTTGCTGAGCGCCGGAATGGACCTGACCTCCGTCGACCCCTACACACAACTCGTTATCAAGGGCATCGTGGTGATTGCCGCAGTTGCCCTCACCATTGACCGACGCCGATACGGAGTGATCAAGTGACCACCAGAGCACGCACCACCGGAAGAGTTTCGGGCAAGGTCGCGTTCGTCACCGGCGCAGCACGCGGCCAGGGCCGTGCACATGCGATCCGCTTGGCCGAGGAAGGCGCAGACATCATCGCGCTCGACATCTGCTCCGACGTCGAAGGCGTTCCGTACTCGCTGGCAAGCGAAGCCGACCTCGCCGAGACCGTCCGGTCGGTCGAGGCCGTCGGTGGACGAATTCTGGCCGAGGTGGCCGATGTTCGCGACTTCACCGCGATCAAGGGTGTCCTCGGCCGCGGAGTCGACCAGTTCGGGCACGTCGATATCGTCTGTGCCAACGTCGGTATCAACATCCCCTCGCCTACACACGAACTCACCGAAAGCCAGTGGGGCACTGTCGTCGACATCGATCTCAGCGGCACGTGGCGAACCGCCAAAGCAGCAATCCCCTACCTCATCGAACAGGGCGTCGGGGGCGCGATCATCCTGACCAGTTCGGCGGCCGGACTCAAGGGATACGGCAACATCGCGCACTACACAGCCGCAAAACATGGCGTCAACGGATTGATGAAAACCCTCGCCCAAGAACTCGCCCCCCACCGAATCCGGGTCAACACGGTGAACCCCACCCAGGTCGACACTCCGATGATCATGAACGACGCGATGTACAAGTTGTTCTGTCCGGACATCGACAAGCCGACCCGTAAGGATTTCGCCCCGTTGTCGCAAGCAATGAACGCGCTGCCCATCCCGTGGGTCGAATCCGTCGACGTCAGCAATGCCGTGCTATTCCTCGCGTCCGACGAAGCCAGGTACATCACCGGCGTCGCACTGCCCGTCGATGCAGGCGTACTCGTCAAATAGCTCTCCGATCAACCACGTACACAACAATTTCAGCAACAGGAGGATCCCCATGACCGGACGATTCGAAGGCAAGGTCGCATTCATCACGGGTGCTGCTCGCGGACAAGGGCGTAATCACGCATTGCGGCTGGCGCAGGAGGGCGCGAACATCATCGCTCTCGACTCCGTCAAGGACAACGACACCGTGCCGTACCCCTTGGCCACGGAGGACGACGTCCAGGAAACAATCCGTCTCGTCGAAGAAGCAGGCGGCAAGATCATCTTCTCGCACGCCGACGTGCGCAACTTCGACTCGGTCAAGCTGGCCCTTGAAGCCGGGCTCGATCGCTTCGGTCACGTCGACATCGTCATCGCCAACGCAGGCATCCTCTCCTTCGGGAACGCGCACGAGTTGGACGAGGAGAAGTGGGGCGAAATGATCGACGTCAACCTCAGCGGTGTGTGGCGCACCGTCAAGGCCGCGATCCCCCACATGATCGAACAAGGCACCGGCGGCGCGATCGTTCTCACTGCCTCCGTTGCCGGGCTACGCGCGTACACGGGCGTCGGACACTATGTTTCGGCCAAGCACGGCGTCGTGGGATTGATGAAGACCCTCGCCCAGGAACTCGCTCCGCATCGCATTCGCGTCAATACCGTGAACCCGACGCAGGTCGACACCGAGATGGTGCAGAACCAGGCGATGTACAACCAGTTCGTTCCCGGCACGGACAATCCGGGTCGCGACGACTTCGCCAAGGCCTCCGGCGACATGATCCTCTACCCGATCCCGTGGGTCGAGAACGACGATGTCACCAACGCCGTCAAATTCCTCGCTTCCGACGAAGCGCGTTACATCACCGGCGTCGCACTGCCCGTGGACGGCGGCGTGCTGGTCATGTGAGTGCCCGACCAGCTCAGGAGACTCCTGTGAACCGAGTGACGAAGATGCCACCTCAGCCCTGTGCAGGGACGAGCGTCGCAACCACCCACGAATGTCAGGTTCGACGCGCCAAACGCTCGCGAAATCGTGGGTCGTATGCGGACGACCTCATCGACTTCGCAATCCTGTGGCGCCCGTGGAACGGTGCCACTGCCGAGGACATCTTCGTCACTTTCGGTCTGTCGCCGCGAACTTATTTCAACCGACTGCGGTCAGCGCTGAGCGGCCCCGCGGGATCGGACCTGTGCACGGCACTGAAAAAGGAACTCGCCCAACTCGGCCCTGCCTGAACTCTTCGGCCCTGCCTGAACTCACTGCACACCGCGTCTGAAACTACTTGGCGATCCCCGGGAACAAATTCGGGCAGACCACCGTTGAACACCCTGTCGGCGTCCGAACAAGCCCCGGGCCCCACCCCTTTTGTCGCTGCGAGCGACCACCCGCCGAGAGGCGCCTGTGGGACGTCGACACCTGACTTTCACACCACGCGACCAAGGCCGCCCGGTCCCTGACAGGGGCGGCCTTGGTCGCTTTTCCGCGGGTCAAACCAACTACTACCTGTGCTCGGCTGCTCCCGTAGTCATTTTGCCGCCCAGAATCACGACACCGTGATGGGTGCCCGCAGCCAGCCAGCTCGGCAGTGTCGGCCCCTCTGCCTCGACGCTCACACGCGCGTATCGGAACGATCCGGTCAGCCTCGCCGACGCAATCGCCACACCGCCGCCGGATTCCGGCTGTGCAAACCCCAACGCCCCGGCAATCGGCAGACGCGGCCCGAACATCCGCGTGTCCGAGCGCACCCGCCATCCGTCACCGGTTGCCGTGAATTTCCGCTGCACGTCTCCGTCGAACTCGGCCAGAACCTTCGGCAGTTGCCAGTGGACCCGTCCGCCGTGCACCGACGGTTCCGAATCCACCGCGATGAAAGGGACCGTCATTCGCGGCATCGGCCCGATCCGTTTTCCCGGCGCATGCAAGACGGGGCTGGCGAGGATCTCGCGATACGGACCGACCGGAGAATCAAGGTAGTCCACCATCATGGCCACCGTCATCGGGATCGTTCGACCGTCCGGCCCGAGCTCGCGCGCCGCCGACGTACTGCGGTGCCACCACAATGTCGCGCGAACGCGAGCAGGCCATGGCGGCGGATCACTCACCGGCCAGTCGACGCGGTCACTTGTCGATTCAGGCACGCTCCACATCGGACACCTTCTCAGCTCGAATGGTCAGGGGAAGCCGCAAAGCTCCTGGTGCATGCGTCGGCACCACCGGATCGGACGGCAAAGTCGGATCGATACGTACGTATGGCTCGCCGGCCTCCGGGCGGGCGTCCGCGCCACCTTTGTTCGGCCACATCGCGCACGCTCGTTCCGCCTGTGCCGTGATGGTCAGGGAAGGATTCACTCCGAGATTCGCGCTCACCACCGAACCGTCCATGACGTGCAGTCCCTCATGACCGTATGCACGCAGATACGGGTCCACGACGCCACTGGACGCGTCGTCACCGATCGCGCAGCCGCCCAGAAAGTGCGCCGTCATCGGGATGTTCACGATCTCGGCGATGGAACCTCCCGGGTCGCCGTCGATCTTAGCGGCTACCTTACGAATAGCTTTATGGCCCTGCGGAATCCACTGAGGAGGCGGATCACCCGGTCCCGGCCTGCTGGTGAGTGAACGTCCGAATCGTTTGGTGTTCTTGGAGAGTTCGAGGGAGTTGTCGTCGGTCTGCATCACCAGCGCGATGACGGTTCGCTCGGACCAGTTCCGCACCGACAACGATCGCAAGAATGCCCCTGGGTGCCGGGCCGCGACAGCCAGGGTCTTCAGCACCCGGGGAGTTCGCCCACCTCCGTCACTCAGGACGGTCTGCAGAAGCCCTATTGCATTGCTGCCCTTGCCGTATCGCACCGGTTCGATGTGAGTGTGATCGTCGGGGTGAAATGACGATGTGATCGCGACACCCTGCGTAAAGTTCTGTCGACGCGACTTCGACGTTGCGGCCAGTACGGCTTCGGAATTGGTACGTATGACGGTGCCCAGAGTGTCCGACAGGCCCGGCAAGGCACCGGATTCCTTCATACCGAGCAGCAGTCTCGCCGTTCCGTACGTTCCGGCGGCAACCACCACTTGGTCGGCGGTGAACCGAACTTCTCGTCGGCGGACGCCATCCGTTCGCCTCGCCAGCAGGTGGTACCCACCGCTTGCCGCCGGCCGCAGGTCGGTGACGGTCGTGAGCGGATGCACTCTGGCGCCCGCTTGCTCGGCAAGATGGAGGTAGTTCTTGACCAGCGTGTTCTTTGCCCCGACGCGGCACCCGGTCATGCATCCCCCGCATTCGGTGCAGCCGGTACGCTCGGGTCCCTTCCCGCCGAAGAATGGGTCCGGCACGGAAACTCCCGCCTCCCCGAAGAAGACGCCGACGGGTGTGGACGTGAAAGTCTCTCCCACACCCATTTCTTCCGCTACCTCCTTCATCACCGCATCGGCGGGAGTGAAGGACGGATTGGTGCGAACACCCAACATCCGCTTGGCCTGGTCGTAGTACGGCGCCAGCTCGTCGTGCCAGTCCGTGATGTGCGCCCACTGACGGTCTTCGAAGAACCGCTTGGGTGGCTGATACAACGTGTTGGCGTAGTTCAACGATCCTCCGCCAACCCCGGATCCCGCCATCACCAGCACATCCGGAAGCAGATGGATTCGCTGCACGCCGTAGCACCCAATCCACGGCGCCCACAGATACTTTCGCAGTCGCCAACTGGTTTCGGGTAGCTCGTCGTCGGAAAACCGTCGACCGGCTTCAAGCACCCCGACGCGGTAACCCTTCTCCGTCAGGCGAAGAGCGGCGACACTGCCACCGAATCCCGATCCGACCACCACCACGTCGTAGTGCGTCGTGGTCATGCCTCTACGCTCTCGATCTTGCGAGCCGAGTAGTTCTCACGATCGAAATGCTCCAGCAGCGACCGGAATTTGAAAGTGAACGTCGGCCACTGCACCGAGTTGCGTCCCTCCGGATCGATGTACCAGCTCGAGCATCCACCCTTGTTCCACACCGTGTGCTTCAACTCGTGCTGAATTCCCTTGTTGTAGTGCACCTGTACCGACTCGTTGACATCGAGAGCGTCCAGTCGCTCACGCTTCATGGTGTTCAAGGCGTCGTTGACGTACTCGGCCTGGGACTCGAGCATGTAGACGATCGAACTGTGACCGAGGTTGGTGTTCGGACCGTACATGAGGAACAGATTCGGGAACCCGCTCACCGCAGTGCCTTTGTACGCATTGGGGCTTCCGTTCCAATGCGCGGCAAGCGTCTCTCCCCGCTTTCCTGTGATCAGATGCGCTACAGGAGGTTCCGTCGGCGTGAACCCCGTGGCGAAGATGATGGTGTCGACCTTGTGCTCGACGCCGCGTCCGTCGACCACTCCGTTTTCGGTGACCGAGACGAGCCCACTGTCGACCAGACTCACGTCCGCGCGGTCAAGGGTGCGCAACCAGTCGTTGGACAGAAGCATGCGCTTGCAACCGATCGTGAAATCGGGAGTCAGTTTCCGGCGCAACACCGGATCTTTCACCTGTCGGCGCAGATGGACGCGCGCGGCCGCCTCGAAAGCAGGCAGCACCCACGTCGCGTGCGACATCGCGGCACCGAGCAGCTCACGGAAGCCGTAAACCCATCCTCGAACCACCTTCTGCGTAGCGGGAATCCGCGAGTACACGGTCTTCTGTGCGGCAGGTAGGGCGCGATCCATTCGCGGGATCACCCAGGCCGGAGTTCTCTGAAACACGGTGACGTGGGCCGCCGGATCGGCAATTTCGGGAACGAACTGAACCGCCGACGCTCCCGTTCCGATCACGGCTACGCGCTCACCACGCAGTTCGTGTTCGTGGTTCCACGTCGCCGAATGGAAAGTGGTACCGGAGAATTGGTCGAGACCGGGAAAGTCCGGAATCTTGGGTGTCGACAACGCCCCCGTTGCGGCGACCAACGTCTTGGCCGTCAAGGACCCTCGGGATGTTCGAATACGCCACAGCGCCGCATCCTCGTCCCAGACAGCAGCTTCGAGTTCGCAGTTCAGTACTACGCGATCCCCGATGCCGGTGTCTGCAGCCACCTTCTTCAGGTAGGCGTAAATCTCGGGCTGACGAGCGAACGTGTGACTCCAATCTGCGCTCGGTGCAAACGAATACGAGTACAACGCCGTCGGCACGTCACAGGCACAACCTGGATAGGTGTTGTCTCGCCAGGTGCCGCCGATGTCAGCTCCGCGCTCGATCAACACGACGTCCGCTGCTCGGTTGTCGCGAAGCATTCTGGCCGCCAAGCCCATACCCGCGAATCCGGCACCGACGATCAACGTTTCGACATGTTCGGGAAGCTTCACTTCTTCTCCACTCGGGATTGCCAGGCCGGCAACAGTCGCGCTCTGAGCGCGTCGTCGGCTTCGGATGTACGGAAAAGGGCTGAGACGGCAAGCCCACGGACGAGTTCGATGGTGAGTTCGACCGATTCGGAATCGAAGCGTTCGCCGAACAACTCCGCGCTACCGAATTCGAGTGCCTCACTGACCTTGCGTTCGAGGGGCACCGTCGCCGCGTGCAGAACGGGATCGGTTCGCGCCGCGACCCACAATTCGAGAGCGGCATAGAACAGCGGCCCGGAAAACGCGTCCGCCAGGACCTCGAGGCCTCGACCGCGATCCACTTCAGCGGTGAGGATTTCTTCCAGTCGCTTGTCGACCAGATACTCGACGGCCGCAACGACCAGCGATTCCTTTGTCGGAAAATGGTGCAGTTGCGTACCCCGCGAAACGCCTGCGCGGCGGGCGATCTCTTGCGTACTGGTCCGTGCGTAGCCCAGTTCGACTAACGATTCAACGGCGGCGTCGAGCAGGCGCCCACGCATCGCGGCAGTTCGTTCGGCCTGCGTACGGCTTACTTTCGCATCAGACGTGGTCTCGGTCACAAGACAACTGTAGAGCTGAAACGTAAAACAGTCCAGGCTGACTTCAAAACTTAGCCAGCCGATAACTTTATCCAGACCAACCGGTCAGCTTCCCTGATAACGTCTTCGCATCGAGAGGAGGGGGTCGTTCGTATGTCAGAGCAAACTGCATTTCCACATCGCCGTGTAGGGCTGGTCGAAGACCACGAGTCGGTGGCTATCGGCTTGTCCGTGATGCTGAAGGACGAGCCAGATCTCGAGTTGGTGTGCATCGCGACCACCGTGTCCGAACTGCTCGCCCAGAACGTCGCCGTCGATCTGGCAATTCTCGACCTCCGGCTGGCTGACGGGTCATCACCCAAGAGCAACGTCGAGCAACTGCGGGCAGCCGGGCTCGAGACATTGATCTTCACCGGAGCAGAGAACCCGTTTCTCGTTCGCTCGGCTGCCCGTGCCGGTGTGCTGGGTGTTGTACGAAAGTCCGAGCCGACTGCCGTCGTGGTTGATGCGATTCGTTCCGCCGCGTCGGGAGGGCAGGTGGTGACGACGGAGTGGGCTGCCGCCATTGACGGGGATCCAGGGCTAGGTGAAGTGGGTCTGAGTCCTCGGCAACTCGAGGTACTCGAACTTTACGCATCCGGAGAGAAGGCGGATCGCGTTGCGCGGCTTACCGGATTGTCGCCGCAAACGGTCAACGACTACCTCCAGCGCATCAGGCAGAAATATGCGGCCGCCGGACGGCCGGCCCCCACAAAGACTGATCTGTACAAACGCGCGGTCGAGGACGGGGTGTTGCCGATTCCGGAACGGACGAATTTCGGGAGCAATCTGACATTGACCAACAATGACCTTCAGTAATGAAGCTGTTTCGCTGACAATTACTTTCGCTAAGGCTGCCCCTGGAAATATGGGCAGAGGAATTGATGTCTGGGACAAAGGGCCAACTTCGACTTACATTCTCCTGGTAAGAAGACGGCGCTGTCGGGGAGTCTGTCATTCCGCTATTCGAAAGAAAGACGAAACTCATGACCGTCACTGTGGAAAACTGCACGGCACAAGAACCTGTCGGACCACACCTTTCGGAGCGCGAAGTCGAGGTTCTGAGGGCGTGGCTACTCAGTGATTCGAAGTCACGCGTCGCTCAAAACCTCTACATAAGCGTGGGAACAGTGGGAACCCACCTGTCCCGGATTCGCGAGAAGTATGCCTACGTTGGAAGGAACGCACCGACGAAATGCGAACTACTCGTGCGAGCGATACAAGATCAGATAGTCACGATCGACGAACTCTGACCCGAGCCACCGACAGCGAACCCGCTACCGCTTCTGACAATATTCTGAGGCTCTTCGGCCGTTTCATCGGCGCCGGCTATGTCTGTTATCTGATATTGCTTGCCCCTGCCATTTCAGACGCCACTGCTCTGTCCGAGTCATGGTGGACGCCCGTGGCTGTGGTCGCGACTTTCGGTAGTGGGTTGGCACTGGGAGCATCGACGTTTCACGCGGACACAAAGTGGGTGAAACGAGCCGCGAGTACCAATGCGCTTCTCTACGTTGTGGTCATCCTTCTGTGGTGGCCCGCGTGGAATGGTGAGCACGTCACGGATTTCACATTGTGGATTACCAATTTCCCCGGTGTAGCCAGCCTTGCCGCAGCTGCCGCTTGGCGGCCGGCCGCTGCCGTCGTGCACCTATTCGTGGCGGCAACACTCGCGCAATTGACCAATCACATAATCCGCACCAGTCCCACCACACACCTGCTTGTTCCCGACCTCGCCTTCGCCTGGACATTTTGCGCGGTATTCGTCGCAGCGGCAGTCATGGCCTTGCGCACCGGCCGAGTACTGGATGCGACTATCGCCACCACTCATGCTGCCGCGGCCGGCGCCGCCGCAGCCGAGGCCAAGTCCGTCGAGCGCGAGAGATTCGACGCACTCATCCACGACACCGTGATGTCCACCCTGCTCGCTGCTTCAAGGAACGATGCCGATCCCTCGGTCGTCGCTCAGTCGCGAAGAACGGTGGCGAGCCTGGACGAACTCCGCTCCGGAACCGACCACGAGACGATCTTCGACTTCGACGGAATTCTCGCTCAGTTACGTTCAGCCGCTTCGGAAGTAGACGAAGGTATCGCCTTCGACAACGCCATCTCCGGTGGAGCTGATCCGAGCGGATATGCACCCGATTCGATTCGAGCGATGGCCGGCGCGATGGCCGAGGCGCTGCGCAACAGCGTCAAGCACGCCGGAAGCAGTGCACGACGGTCGGTCACGGTCACGGCAACCGCGACCGGCATCGAGGTAGTCGTCGCGGACGACGGCGTCGGCTTCGATCCGAGCTCCGTCGAGACACATCGACTCGGAATCACTGTCAGCATTCGCGGGAGAATGCGTCAACTCGACGGCGGATCGGCAGTCGTTCGATCGTCGCCCGGTCGCGGCACTTCTGTGACGCTCACCTTGAGCGCGCCCGAAACGGTGATGACGTGACCAGACCAGACGGGCGAGATATTCGCGATCTCCTCGGCATGCACAGCCGTGCCGCTCGATTCATGGCTGCATGCTTCGCCCTCACCTGCGTGATCTCGGTCGCCTACACGTCCTCCGACGTCCGAGCCGTCTGGCCGATGGTTCTGGCAATTGTCGTGTGCTCGACTGCGGCATTCACACTCGTTCTGAGCAAGGGCGACCCGATGCCGCTGGGGCAGAGCATTCTGGTGTCGTTGACCGGCGCCGTCACGAGTGGCTTGGTGTTGTCAGTAGTTCCAGTCCCCGTCAACGACATGACTCAACTGTGGATGTTCGGGATGTCGACAGCCGTCTTCACCTTCATGTGCGTTCGTGGGCGTACTGCTTTCGCATGGATTGGGCTTGGGCTCATGGTGTCGGTAACCGCCATCTGGTCCTCCACTACCGGCCAGGGGGCCATGTACGGAGTGTCGTTGACGGTTATCAACGCGGGTCCTGTTCTGATGGCGACCTTCTTCGCGTACACCATCCGCCCCCAGGCCAGGGTGATCTACGAACTCAGGGAGCAGTCCACCCGACGAATTGCCTCCGCATCCGCTAACGCTGCGATTCTCGAGGAACGCGACGCGCAACTCGACAGGCTAGATCTCCTTGCACGCCCGCTTCTCGAACGGATCGGTTCCGGGGTTCCGCTGACATCCGCCGAGCGACAAGAATGCGAACTCCTCGAGGCACAACTCCGAGATTCACTGAGGGCACCTGCCTTACAAGAGACAGATGTCGTCGAGGCGGTGTACTCGGCGCGGAGCCGTGGCGTCGAGGTGGTACTGCTCGACGACCACGGAATGGATGACGCGAACCCCGCTGTGCGCGACCGAATCCACTCGAGCATCGTCCGGGAACTCACCGCGATCACGCGAGGCAAAGTGACTATTCGTATCCTTCCACCACGGCGCACCGCCATGGCCACGATGCTGGTCGACACCGAAGACGTTCGACGAATCGAGTTCGATCACAACGGAATGCAACTGATACGGCAGAAGGGTTAGCGAAGCTCGGCACCGCATCCGTGTCCGTCGATCCGACTACAGACAGCGCCGTCGAACCCTAATAGCTTTCGAGGAGAGTGAGATTCACCGGGTCGATCACCAGGAGAAATGAATGATCTTCGAACTGCGTCCAGCACATGTCGCTCGCGCCCTCGCCGCGCTGTGCGCACTTCCGATTCTGTGGACCTTCGCGGTCGAGGGAATCACCACGACAACGGAATACGACTACAGCACAGGCGAAGCGTCCTCGTCGAGCGACCTGGGCTCCCAGATCGGAAGCGTCGCGATCTGGATCGTCCTCGCGATCATATTTGCCGCCGGTGCATGGTATCTGGAGAAGCAGCGCATCGGCTGGCCGCCGGCGGCAAACGAACAGTTGGTCAAACTGCAGCTCGCGTCACCCAGCCGAGACGAGTAAGGCTCCCTATCGCTTCCGATCGCCCGCGCGGAGGAGATTACTGGGAACTGCATGGCCCACAATCTCTTCCGCAACGGCAGCGGCACGAATGCTCGCGTCCAGGTCGATACCTGTCGCAATGCCCATGTCTTCGAGCATGTAGACCAGTTCCTCAGTCGCAATATTGCCACTGGCGCCTGGAGCGAACGGACAACCGCCCAGACCGCCGGTGGACGCGTCCAGGTTTCGAACACCGTGCTGCACAGCCGCCAACGCGCAGGCAAGACCAGCACCGCGAGTGTTGTGGAAGTGCACACCCAACCCGAAGTCGCCCACTCTTTCGGCCACGGCGTCGATCAACCGTCCGACACGCCCCGGCGTGGCAGTGCCGATGGTGTCCGCGATCGAGAACTGATCAGCGCCGAACTCTTTGGCCTGCTCCGCAATCCGCAGAACACGATCCGGGTCGGTGGGACCGTCGAACGGGCAGTCCCAGGCTGTGGCCACGATGACCTCTACCCGCCCACCGGCGTCGTGGACGATCTGAACGACCTCTCCGATACGTTCGGTTGCTTGCTCGGTGGTCGACCGGGTGTTGGCTTCGCTGTGTCCATTCGATGCCGACACAACGTATTCGACGGTTCTCATTCCTGCAGCGACGGCCCGTTTCGCTCCTCCGATTCCGGCGACCAATGCCGAGAACTCGATGCCCGGCCACTGGTGCAGTTCTGCGGCCAATAACTCCGCGTCCGCCAATGCCGGCACAGCGCGCGGTGAGACGAACGACGTCGCCTCGATGCGCGAAACACCCGTCGCAGCCAGAGCTTCGACAAGTCGAAGTTTCTCCGCCAGCGACACCGGGTCTTCGATCTGCAACCCGTCCCGTGGCCCGACTTCACGAATACTGACTGCTGGAATACCCGCGTCAGGGACCGACATGTCAGATCACGCCCTTCGTTTTCAGTTCTGCCTGCTCGTCGTCCGAGAGTCCGAGGAGCCCGCCCCAGACCGAGGAGTTGTCGTGACCCGGCGCCGACGCTCCCGCGTTGCGCACGGATCCAGGGGTCTCACTGAAGGTAGGCACGACGCCCAAACCGAGGACGTTTTCCCCGATCCGCTCGTCGTAGTGGTCGACAAGCATTCCCCGTTCGATCAACTGAGGATCCTTGACGACGTCTTCAACCGTATTGATCGGTCCGGCAACAACTCCCACCTCGGTCAGCCGTTCCACCAGCGTCGCGGGATCCTGTGCCACAACCCATTCGGCGATCAGTTCGTCGAGTTCGTCCTGGTGCTTTCCCCGCGCAACGTGATCCGCGAAACGCTTGTCCTGAGCAAGTTCCGGTGAACCCATGATGCTGCACAGCCGAGCGAACAACGTGTCCTGATTGGCCGCGATCACCACCCAGTTTCCTTCAGAGGTCTGATAGATGTTGGACGGCGCGATACCCTCCAACCTCGTTCCCGAGGGCTGTCGGATGATGCCGCCGCGGTCGTAATCCGGAATCGTGGATTCCTGCACCGCCAGACAGGATTCCGTGAGAGCAACGTCGACGACCTGACCGCGGCCGGTCCGCTCTCGCGAGAGCAACGCCGCCAACACTCCTTGAACGGCGAACATCCCGCCGAGGGAATCTCCGAGCGAAAGGGCAATACGCGGAGGTGCCTGCCCTGGATAACCGTTCAGATGCCGAAATCCGCTGACTGCCTCAGCCACCGAGGCGTAGCCGGCACTCTTCGCCTGCGGTCCGCTCTGCCCGTACCCGGATACCCTGGCCAACACCAACTTCGGGTTGCGTGCGCTGAGCACGTCGAATCCCAGACCCCACTTCTCGAGGGTGCCCGGCCGGAAGTTCTCGACCACCACGTCCGCATGTTCGACCAGATTCAGAAACAGGTCTCGTCCCGCGTCGACGCGAAGATCCAACGTCACACACCGCTTGTTGCGGGCGTGAACCGTCCAGAAGAATCGATGACCGTCCTGCTCAGCCTGACCCCAGGTACGAAGCGGGTCTGGGCGGTCCGGTGATTCGATCTTGATCACGTCGGCTCCCATGTCGCCGAGCAATTTCCCGGCGAAGGGCCCGGCGATCAAGGTTCCGAGTTCAATCACCCGATATCCGTCCAGGGGCCCGGTGGGCGCACCTTCCGACACAGCTGCCTCCTCTGGGAACTTTTCTCCCTTTGAAGGCTACGTCACCACCCGATATCGCAACATCATGTCGTGGTCTTCGTGATCGAGCATGTGGCAGTGCCAGACGTACCCCTGCAGGTTCTCCATGCCGGCCTCACCGTGTGCCGTGTGATCCGCCATGGAACCTCTCGCGAATGTTGCATCCGGATCGAAGCCCAACTCGTCCGCCGTCGGAAAGCGAACGATCACCCGGGTAATCGAGTTGGCATCCACGATGACAGTGTCTTTCTCCCCCGTTTCCCACACTTCTGGAGGCCGCAGCGGGGAGGTCACGAACTCCTCGGCCGACGGCGTCCACCGGACCCCCAGGTCAGGTACCGGATACCGCTGCATCAGCGCTGCAGTGTCGATGTTCTGGCGTCCCACGACGCGGAACGCCACCAGATGCAGATGAATCGGATGGGGTTCCGTAGTGATGTTGATCAGATTCCATTGTTCGATGGTTCCCTGGCGCGGTAGTTCGATATCCGAATCGGTGAACCGCAAATTGTTGAGCGACATGGTGATCGAGGGATAATCCGAGGGACGCGACAGCTGCATGATCGTGAGATTGCGCACCACATCCGGGGATGTTGGTTCGGCGGCAACGGAATTCAACTTCTGGGGGATCGTGCCGGTGAACCCTGCTGCACTGCCCAGGTCGAACCGGCAGAAGACCGGCATCACCTGCGTGCCGCGTTGAGCCACCGCAAGAGGTACCGGTTCATCGTTGCGCAATTCCACCGTCGTGCCCGGCTCGAGCATTCTGAAGTCGACCAGCAGATCAGCGCGTTCACCTGGACTCAACCGGACGTGATCCGTCGGCGCAGGAGCGGCCAGTAACCCACCCTCGGACCCGATCACCCAGAACCGCATACGATTTGCGAAGTGCAGATTCCACACCGAATAGGTTGCGGCATTGAGCAGTCGCAATCGATACAGTCCGCGAGCCACCTCCACTTTCGGCCATACGACGCCGTTCACCACACCCACGTCACCAGGAGTCGCCGGGTCCCATGAACCTTGCGGAGTGAGCCACGTGGAACGGACACTCTGCTGACCGTCGGAGGTGAATACCTTGTCCTGCAAAATCATCGGAAGCTCGAACTCACCGGACGGCAAGCCGAGAGAGTTCCCGGCGGTGCCTGTGTCAGCGTCGTCACGGAGAAAATACATCCCGACCAGCCCGGCGTAGACGTTGAGGCGAGTCATCCCCATGGCGTGATCGTGGTACCAGAGATTACCGGCGGCACGACCATTCGTGTATTCGTGGACTAAACCTTCGCCCGGCCGTTGAATCAACTCCGGATGTCCGTCGAACTGTGGTGCAGTAACTCCTCCATGCAGGTGAAGCGAGGTGGGGACCTGTGTGCGGTCGAGGTCGCTCACACCGTGCAGGCCCGGATCGACATCGGCGGCAAGCGGATACGCAGCAATGTCATTGGCGTATCGCACTGTCACGAGCTGATCGACGTGCGCCTCGATGGTGGGGCCCAGATAGTCCAACCCGCCGTATCCCAGCGACGGCGACGACGGTAGGTCCGGATGGAAACGATGCATCGACGACGCCGCGCGAAGTTCCAGATTGCCACCCGAAATGCCCGGCAGGACAGGAAGGGGCTCCCGGAACGGTTCCAGCCGGGGTGACGGAAGTTGGAACGGGCGCAGTGGGTCGATATCAGGGGGTCTAGCCGTCGCAGACCCAGCGGACAATGCACTCAGTCCAGCCAGCAGGCCAAGCCCTTGAACAAACGAACGGCGACGGATCTTGTGTGACTCGTCCACTCACGGCCCCCTCACGCTGACGGCATCCGGAGCGGGTTACCCGTGTGCTCGCGCGGTCAAACGCCGGCCGCATACTTTAGCCAAGTTTGAGAATCGGTGGCCTATACCCCACCCCATCGGTCGTGACACTCGATGACGGCCTCCGTCCCGACGAAACACATTCGCGGACAACGGATGCACTCTTGAATCTTTGCGAGAAACCGAGGATTCAAAAATGCTCTTGACTCGAAAGTATGTTCGAGTATTGTAGAGGGTGGGGATCGGGGGATTCTATGAGTGTCTTGTTGTCGGACGTGGTGTCTGGTTCTGCGGTGGGGTTACGCGGACGCCTGTGGCGGTTGTCTGCTTCTGAGTTGCGTGAGGCTGCGGTGTCGGCGAGTGCGGAGATTCTGCGCCTGGAAGCCGTTCGGGTGGCGGTGGTGGACGAACTGTCGATGCGTCCGGATGATCAGGTGATTGCGTCCCGCGGGGTGGGGGCGTGGTTGGCGGCGAACACGATGCTGCAGGTTCGGGACGGGAAGAAGATCGCCGCCCTTGGTGCGGCGCTGCGGCCGTTTCCCGCGGTGGCAGCGAGTTTCGATGTGGGGGATTGCTCGTTCGATCATGCCGTGTTGATCGTGGCGTTTTGTGAGTCCCCGCCGAAGGGGATGCCGGAGGAAGCGTTGCCTCGCTGCATCGATTTGCTGTTGGCGGCTGCGTCGGGGATAGAAGCGACGACGACGAAGGTACGGCACGTCATCGCGACTTTGGAGCGGTTGTTCGAATCGGATGAGATTCCGCCCGCCGAAGACGTCGACCAGAACGAACTCCGCATCGCCTCGACACTTAATGGTCGGGTGGTGGTGCGCGGGGATTTCGACGCCCTCACTGGCGAAATGCTGCTGTCGGCGTTGTCGAATCTGACGATGCCCACCCCCGCGCCCGACGGAACTCCCGACGCTCGGTCGGCGGCGAAGCGGACCGCGGACGGGTTCACCGAACTGATCCGCCGCTACCTCGACTGCGCAAAAACCGGTACCGATGGTGGTCAACGACCGCACGTGAACGTGCACATCAACGCCCGCGACCTCGCTGAGCATCGGGACTGCGCCGCCGCGCCTTCTGATGTGGACGACGAAGGCTCGCCCGATCTGGACCTGTCAGATCTCGATGTCGGGCACATGCCATGGCTGGGACCACTGTCCGTGTCGCAGACCCGACTTCTCGGGTGCGATTGCTTCCTGTCGACTGTCCTACTCGACGATCACGGCGCGCCGCTCGATGCGAAACCCGGGAAACGGTTGGTCACCCCGGAGCAGAGAGTGGCGTTGATTGCCCGAGACAAGGGCTGCGCGTTCCCCGGCTGCACATGCGTGCCCGCGTGGACTGATGCGCACCATATCCGGCATTGGGCTAACGGCGGTCCGACGGTGATGAACAACCTGGTCCTGCTGTGCCGCTCGCACCACCGGTTGATGCACCGCAAATCCGGGTTCGTCGGAAAATGGGACATCCGAATAGGCGTCGACAACAAACCGTGGTTCATCCCGCCGCCCTCGATCGACCCGCAGCAGCACCCGCGGCCGGCGAACACCACCTTCAAAACCTGAGAACAGTTTCTCAGGCGCAACAGAATACGGCCAGGCTCCGCATCGGACATCAGCACCCGATACGGAGCCCACAGGCCGTGGCGAACCCGTCAGACTGCCTGCGGAACTTTGGCGGCTCGCGGGAATCGCTCCCGAATCTCTGCTGGGGTGACAACCCTCGGGTCGAGGGGCTGCTCGTCACGCAGGTGCCGCTCCAACACCTTGCCCGTCATCGGCGCAATGACTTTCAGAGCAGTGGTCATGTTCTTCGGTGAACTGCCCACCCGGACTGCAGTTCGCACCGCGGGCGCAATTGCCCTGTCCAACAACGCGGGCTGATCGAACCCACCCATCGTTCGCATCCAGCCGGGCAAAGTCGCGATAGTGGCCGGCGCGACCAATCGGCTGAAGGCCGCGAACTTCGTCTTCCCCTGCGCTCTCGGAGTTCTCAACAAGTAGTGCATCGCCCGGTTGGCACGCTCGGAGGTACACAATCTGGGCCTGACTTCTGCGAAGTACTCACGTACCTCGTCTCGGGAGCGTGGAACGTCGGAGGTCTTGCATGTCTGTAGTTCGGCAGCGATCACGCATTCTTCCCAGTACCGCTGCTCTTCGACGGCGGAGAGTGGTCCCGGCCCGTACATCTCGTAGCACTTGAGCACCGAATGCCAACCGGTCACGTGGATCCACAGTTGCGACGCCGGATTGTTTGCACTGTAACGAGTTCCGGTAATCGGTTCGATGCCCGTGGCCTGAGCGTGAACCGTCATGAGATGGTCGGACAAGGCCAGTGCCGTCCGCCCGTCGGCAGTGGCGACGGTCAGGAAGTAGGCCAAGGTTCGGTCGAGTCGCCCGGCCGGATCGCTGTAGATCCCGCTCATGTCTGCCACTGCGGCAGCAAGAAAGGGGTCGAAGTGCTCGAGCACCACTGACCGTTGGAAACCGATCAATGCTGTCGGGGCCGCCCATATTTTCCAACTGGGTGATCCTGGGCCGAAGAAGCCGTAATCCTCACGCGGTCGATTCATTGTCAGTTCAGACATTTCATTCCTCCCCGTTCGTTTCGCGAGCACCGTTCATTTCGTATGCACCGGACAGAGCAACAACCTGCTGCCAGACGTACTCGAATCGCTCGGCCGCAAACGCGGGGCGCCGAATGGATGCGAGAGCCAACCGTTGTTGATCTTCACTGGCACTGGGCTTGCCGTACAACTCCACCGCCGCAGCACTGAAGTCGCGAACCAAGACATCGAAGATCTGATCCAGGACCCCGCCGTCGCGCTGCCCCTCGTCCAATCCCAAGATCTCGGCCTGTTCGAGGATCAGCTGGCCGTAGACGACGAGGGTGAAGAGTTCGGTGATCGCCAAGCCGAAGTCCAAGTCGACCTGCTGCGCCGCATCCGGTGCAGCTTCGGCCAAGAGGGTCACGAGCGCTTCTGCCTGCTCGACGAACAGCGCGACGTTGGGAACATCCGCGAACTTCGCGTACACCGCTCGCCAGTCATCGAATCGAACCTTCGACAGCCCGCGTGCCGGGCCCTGACGGAACAGGAACTCGTCGTCGGCGGCGTCATTGCGCGTCGGAATCGCCGGAAATGACTCGGGGGCAAAGAGGTACGCCGGCATGAACTTGGCGATAAGGGCGAGATTGACGGCGACGGTTCCCTCGAGTTTGGGCAATCCGTCGACATCCATCTTGGCCACCGCGAGGTAGCTGTCTTTCTCGAAACCCTTTGCCGCAGCGATGTCGGAGAGCAGTCCGATCACTTTCTGCGCTTCGGTTGTCACCTTCATCTTGGTGACGGGGTTGAACAAGAGATAGCGGCGGTCTTCGGGCGATGCAGTACGGAAATAATCCACCGCTCGATCCGAGAAAAGCCTCATTGCCAGCAGGCGCGCGTACGCGTCTACGAACTCACGTCGCACGTGAGGGAAGGCGGTGACTGGATTACCGAACAGAATTCGATTGTGCGCGTGGGTGATCGTCTCGTACAACGCATGTGTCGACATACCGATTCCACCGAAGCACAGGTTGAACTTTCCGATGTTCACCGTGTTGAGTGCCGCACTGAAGGCTGCCTCACCGGTATGCAGAATATCTTCTGCCGCAACGGGATAGTCGGCGAGAGAGAACTCCGCCACGTACATCTGCGCCGGAACGATGTTCTTCACCACGGTGAATGCCGGATGGTCCGAGTCGGCGTAGAAGAAGACGTACTGATCAGCACCCTCCACTCCGTCGACGCGACCGAAGACGGAAACAGTGTTGGCACAGTTGCCATTTCCGATGTAATACTTCGAACCGCTGGCCAGGTAGCCGCCACCGCCGTTCGGCGTCAAGACCATGTCGGTGGAGTAGACGTCGGCGCCGTGCTCTTTCTCGGACAATCCGAATGCCGCAACACCTCCGGAATTCAACGCGGAAGCTGCTCGCGCCCTTGCCGTCTCGTTGTCGCTCTGCCACACCGGCCCGAGACCGAGAATGGTCACCTGCCACGGGTACCAGTAGTTGAGTCCGTAGAAGCCGAGGATCTCGGACAGCGCGGCGATACGACTGGTATCCCAGCGCTTGTCGGAGTCGCCGCCGCTGTCGCGGGCGGGCGTCAGAAATGTGGCGAACAGCCCTTCCTTCGCCGCGAAATCGAGGAAATCGGAGTAGAAGGTCTTGTCGTGATAGTCGGCCAGGAGCCGACTCTTTCCACGTGCCTCGAACCAGTCGACGGTCGCGCCCAGCAGTCTCCGCGTGGTCGCGTCGAACTCCGGCCGATCGTAAGTGGAGGGATGGAGCAACAGATCATTCGGCGCTGTCATAGCGGTTGTTCTCCTCGAGATCTCGGCAGAGGCGCCTCACTGAGCACCCCTTCGAATACAACGCCACCGTAACAATTGCAGACGTCGAATACAACGGTTGCGTATGATTCATGCAGAAGTGGCTGGCAGATTAGGGTGGGAGACGAGGTGAGGCACACGATGACCAGGTCACAGGCAGACACAACGGACACACCGCGTCGAAAGTACGCTCCGCGCATGGCGCCCGAGCAACGTCGCGAACAGCTCCTCGACGCAGCATTCGAGGTCACCGGCCGCGTTGGCCTGCACAACCTCAGCATGGAATCAGTGGCCGCCGAAGCCGGCGTCGGCAAGCCCGTCCTCTACACAATTTTCGACACGAGAACCGATCTCGTTGCCGCACTGCTGCGCCGCGAGCACGAGCGAGCCATCGCTCAGGTGCTCGAAACCATGCCGACAGATCTGAGCGAACTCGGCCCAGCCGCGTCGTACACCGGAACCGTTGGAGCCTTCGTCGACGCCGTACTCGCGAACCCGACGCGCTGGCGCCTGATTCTCACGTCTGTCGAGAACGCACCCAGCGAGTATCACGGTCTGTTGAAGCTCTCACGCGGAGCCGTTTTCGCTCGCGCCGAAGAACTGGCCCGCGCCGGAATTGCCATCGAACCGAAACTCGAAGGACTGGATCCGGTTCTCCTCGCCCACACGATGATGTCGTTTGCCGAAATGCTCGGACGGTTGGCCGTCAGCGACCCCGAAAGCTATACCCGAGAACGACTTTCCAGCTTCGCCGTAGCTCTCGCCCAATCGGTAGGTCGCTAGAAAGACGACTGAAACCTGTCGGTGAACTCGGTGCGCTTCTCGCCAAGGCGTATTCGGACGCCGACGACCTCGGCGGCCTGGTCGCGATCTCCGAACTGGACTGAAACGCACCAGCAAAACGACAGTGACCCCGCACCGCAAGGCACGGGGTCACTGGCAAAAAAGATGCTTAGCCGACCAACAGCTCGGCAATCTGAATCGTGTTGAGAGCGGCGCCCTTACGCAGGTTGTCACCCGAGACGAAGAGCGCGAGTCCGCGGCCCTCCGGAACACCCTCGTCCTGACGGATGCGACCGACCAGCGACGCGTTGCCACCGGCAGCGGCCAGCGGCGTCGGAACCTCGACCAGCTCCACACCGGGAGCGTCGGCGAGGATTTCCTTCGCACGAGCGACCGAGAGCGGGTTCGCGAACTCTGCGTTGATCGCGAGCGAGTGCCCGGTCACGACGGGAACGCGCACGCAGGTGCCCGAAACCAGCAGATCAGGAAGTCCGAGGATCTTGCGGCTCTCGTTGCGGAGCTTCTGATCTTCGTCGGTCTCTCCGCTTCCGTCGTCGACCAGCGAACCTGCGAGAGGCAGGACGTTGAACGCGATGGGAGCGACATAGTTGTTCGGGGCCGGGAAGTCGACGGCACTGCCGTCGTGAACCAGCTTCTCGGCGTCACCGACAACGGCGCGCACCTGGCCGAGCAGTTCCTCGACGCCGGCGATGCCGCTACCGGACACAGCCTGGTAGCTGGAGACGATCAGACGCTGCAGACCAGCTTCGTCGTGCAGAACCTTCAGCACCGGCATCGCTGCCATGGTGGTGCAGTTGGGGTTCGCGATGATGCCCTTGACCAGGTTCTTCGCGTCCTGCGGATTGACCTCGCTGACCACGAGGGGAACCTCGGGATCCTTGCGCCACGCGGAAGAGTTGTCGACAACGGTCGCGCCGGCAGCGGCGAAACGCGGAGCCTGGGCGCGCGAGAGCGTCGCACCGGCGGAGAAAAGGGCGATGTCGATGCCCTTGAGGTCCTCGTCGGACGTTGCTGCGGCATCCTCGACAACGATCTCTTCGCCGCGGAACGTCAGCTTCTTACCGGCAGAGCGCGCCGATGCGAAGAACCGCACCTTGTCTGCGGGGAAGTTACGTTCTTCGAGCAGAGTGCGCATGACGATGCCGACCTGACCGGTCGCACCGACAACAGCGATTGTCGTCATCAGAAATTACCGTCCTGTTCCTGCGTGTACTACAGCTTCTTCGTCGCCGCCCAGTCCGAAGGCTGCGTGGATAACGCGCACGGCGTCGTCGAGTTCGGTGTCCTTGACCAGCACTGAGATGCGGATCTCGGAAGTCGAGATGAGGTCGATGTTGATGTCGGCCTTGGCCAGTGCCTCACAGAACGTGGCCGTGACACCCGGGTGGCTCCGCATTCCGGCGCCGACGAGGGAAACCTTGCCGATGTGATCGTCGAACAAGATCTGTGTGAAGCCGATGTCTTCCTGGCGCTTGGTCAGGATCTCGACCGCGCGCGGGCCGTCAGCCGTCGGCAGCGTGAAGGTGATGTCCGTCTTGTTGGTCTCCACCTTGGAGATGTTCTGCAGCACCATGTCGATGTTGATCTCGGCATCGGAGACTGCGCGGAACACCTTGGCAGCGTGTCCCGGTGTGTCCGGCAATCCGACAACGGTGATCTTGGCTTCGCCGCGATCGTGCGCGACTCCGGTGATCAGGGCCTCTTCCACAGGAATGTCCTCCATCGATCCGGACACGATTGTTCCGGGCTTGGTGGTGTATGACGAACGGACGTGCACTGGCACGTTGTAGCGACGGGCGTACTCGACGCAGCGGAGCATGAGCACCTTGGCACCGCACGCTGCGAGTTCGAGCATTTCCTCGAAGGAAACCGTCTCGAGACGGTGAGCGTCGGGGACGATGCGCGGATCGGCGGAGTAAACGCCGTCGACGTCGGTGTAGATCTCGCAGACGTCAGCGTCGAGAGCGGCTGCCAACGCCACGGCAGTGGTGTCCGAGCCACCGCGTCCGAGCGTCGTGATGTCCTTGCTGTCCTGGCTGACGCCTTGGAATCCGGCGACCAGAACGATCGAGCCCTCGTCGAGCGCGGTGCGAACACGGCCCGGGGTGACGTCGATGATCTTGGCGTTGCCGTGGCTGCCGGTGGTGATGACTCCGGCCTGTGAGCCCGTGAACGAGCGAGCCTCGGCACCGAGAGAATGAATTGCCATCGCAACCAAGGAGTTGGAGATGCGCTCACCCGAGGTCAGCAGCATGTCCATTTCACGGGCCGGCGGGGAAGGGCACACCTGCTGAGCCAGGTCGAGCAGCTCATCGGTGGTATCGCCCATCGCTGACACCACGACGACGACATCATTGCCGGCCTTCTTGGTCTCGACGATCCGTTCAGCGACTCGTCGGATGCGCTCGGCGGTTGCCACCGAGGATCCGCCGTACTTCTGGACGACGAGAGCCACGCGTTTCTACCTCCAGGTCGAAATTGTTTACAGATACCAGAGGTCGAGCTTACCGAGGTGGTCCTGGGACTTCCCGATGCGTACTGCTGTTCGCCTCAGATCCCCGCGGGATCAGTTGCGAGATCCGCGCTCGCATCAACGTCGCAGAACGCGAGCCACCGGCAACATAACCGACCACCGCGACGGCAACTCCGCAGGCGAGAAGGACGCGGATACTGCTGACCAGCGAAACTGCCAGCGCGTCGTACACCGCGACTGCCGCCTCAGATGACGGTATGTCTGAATTCTGTAAATAGACCCGACGCACGACGGCCAGCGCCACCAGCAGGGCGATCATCGCCACCGCGGTCGCAAGCCCGACCAGGGACAGCGCCCGCATTCGCCCCGGTGCAACTGTGACGGCCGCGATCGCACACGCCACCGACACCCACGGCAGCCAGGCCGCTGCTCGGTCGAGAGTGTTCGAGAGGTGCTGGGCCCGCACCAGCTCGTCGGATTGCAGGATCTCGAACTGCGGATCGAACGTAGGGAGGCGATCGACGACGGTGAATCCGCGATCGCGGAGGTTCGTCCGCAGTTCTGTCATGACCGGCTCGAGGGACAAGGTGACTGCTCCGCTGTCGTCGGACCGAACGATGCCGTCGGTGGCTCGGCCGGTCACCATCGCGGCAAGTTGCGCGTGCGCCTGACGGTTGGCCGCGATCCAGAGCGTCGCAAACTTCTCGCTCGAGACCAACGACTGAGCCGCCTCCCGAACGAGTTTCTCGGCTTGTCTCGTCACCACCTGCGGAAACCGGTCCAACCGCTGCGTCAATTCCTCGGTCAGCCGGTCAACGACCGCCGTTTGGACAGCAGGTTCTGCAGCCAACGGGGCGACCGTCTCGACATAGCTGTCGGTGTCGTTCACCTGGGCGTGCACGAACAGCGCAACCACCGAACCGGCAGAACCGAGCCCGGCGAGAACGATCAGCAGTGAACAGACGACCCAGCGGATCGAACGCATCACGTGTGCTTGGCGCGCGCCGGTCGGATCTTTGCGGTGATGCGGTGAATGCGGTGATCATCAGCGGGTATCCGGAAAGTCTCGGTAACCCGAACGGTCATCAGGCTCCGCCCGAACAACCCGGCGTCAAGGAGGTACTCAGCCGTCAGGTCGTCCCCGTCGACCGTCCACTCCACCTCACGAATATCGCGGATCACGCGATACTGAGGACCTCCGGAAAGGCTGCGCCGCAGATGATTCCCCGAAAATCCGGTCTTGAGCCCGACCTCGTGGCGTACTGCGTCCGGAGCCAGCGGTACGGAGCTGCCATCGTGACTGCGGAGCGCGTCGAGGTACGTGCTCGCCACGCCGATTCGGGGATCCATGGACGACAGTCCACCATTTTCGGTGCCGAAACGGCAGCACAATTCGGCGACAAATTGGACATGAGGGCGAACCCCGCCGATTTCTCGCGAAATCCAGGAGTAGAGTGCTGTCCATGCAGCGCGCACTCCTTCTTGGTTGCCGCGACGGGGTCTGATCCAGACTGGCCTCCCGCCGCGGGGTTTTTGTGCGCCGGTCGACCAAGCCTTCCGGACTCATGGTCTTGACCAACAGGTCAACAGGCCGGGTCCACAATCCTGGAGATCACACCCATGTCCCCCGCTGACGCATTCACCACCGGCACTCGCACCATCACCCCGCCCACGAAGCCGGCACCTTCCGACCAGCCTGCGTGGAACACGCAGAAGAACTCGTCGATGCCGACATTCCGCTACCGCCCGTTCGCCGAAGAAGTCGAGACTGTCACGCTGCCCGACCGCACCTGGCCGGACAAGATCATCGACCGAGCACCCCAGTGGTGCGCCGTTGACCTGCGCGACGGCAACCAGGCGCTGATCGATCCGATGAGCCCGGCGCGCAAGCGTCGTATGTTCGATCTCCTGGTTCGTATGGGCTACAAGGAGATCGAGGTCGGATTCCCGTCCGCGAGCCAGACGGACTTCGATTTCGTTCGCGAGATCATCGAGGACGGCGCCATCCCGTCCGACGTCACCATCCAGGTGCTGACGCAGTCGCGTCCCGAGCTGATCAAGCGCACGTTCGAGGCCTGTGAAGGTGCCGAGAACGCGATCGTGCACTTCTACAACTCCACCTCGATCCTGCAGCGCCGCGTCGTTTTCCGCGCCGACAAGGACACGATCAAGAAGATCGCCACCGACGCCGCCGAGCTGGTCCTGGCCGAGTCCAAGAAGTACCCGGACACGAACTGGCGCTGGGAGTACTCCCCTGAGTCCTACACCGGCACCGAGTTGGAGTACGCCAAGGAAGTTTGTGACGCCGTCACCGAAACCCTGGGTGCGACGCCTGCCAACCCGGTCATCCTGAACCTGCCTGCCACCGTCGAGATGGCCACGCCCAACGTGTACGCCGACTCCATCGAGTGGATGCACCGCAACCTGGCTCGCCGCGATTCGGTCATTCTGTCGCTGCACCCCCACAACGACCGCGGCACCGGCGTCGCTGCAGCCGAGCTGGGCTACCAGGCCGGCGCAGACCGCATCGAAGGTTGCCTGTTCGGCAACGGTGAGCGCACCGGCAACGTCTGCCTGGTCACTCTCGCTCTGAACATGTTCACGCGTGGCGTCGACCCGCAGATCGATTTCTCGAACATCGACGAAATCCGTCGCACGGTCGAGTACTGCAACCAGCTGCCCGTCCACGAGCGTCATCCGTACGGCGGCGACCTGGTCTACACCGCATTCTCCGGCAGCCACCAGGACGCCATCAACAAGGGCCTCGACGCCATGAAGGTCGACGCCGACAGCCAGAACTCCGACGTCGACGACATTCTCTGGCAGGTCCCCTACCTGCCGATCGACCCGAAGGACGTCGGCCGCAGCTACGAGGCCGTCATCCGCGTGAACTCGCAGTCCGGCAAGGGCGGCGTCGCGTACATCATGAAGGCCGATCACGGTCTGGTGCTGCCGCGTCGTCTGCAGGTCGAGTTCTCGCAGTCGGTCCAGAAGATCACCGACGGTGAGGGCGGCGAGGTTTCGCCGAAGGAAATGTGGGACGTCTTCCACGAGGAGTACCTCGCTCCCATCACCCCGCTCGAGCGCATGAAGCAGAAGGTCACCGCGTCCGAGGAAGACGGCGGCACCGATGCGATCACCGCGATCGTCAAGGTGAACGGCAAGGAGCAGGAGATCTCGGGAACCGGCAACGGCCCGCTCGCTGCCTTCGTCGACGCGCTGGGAAGCATCAACTTCGACGTTCGTGTCCTCGACTACTCCGAGCACGCGATGTCCGCCGGTGACGACGCCCAGGCCGCGGCCTACGTCGAGTGCGCCGTGACGGGCCCGGAGGGTCAGAGCACCGTTGTCTGGGGTGTGGGTATCGCCACGTCGATCACGACGGCCTCGCTGCGCGCTGTGGTCTCGGCAGTGAACCGCGCCAGCTGACACTCAGCTCCCGACTCGTGAACAATCCCTGGTCTCACCCGATTTTCGGGTGAGACCAGGGTCGTTTTCAGGGCACTGAAGATTTTCGGTCCATGTTTTCGATTCGGCATGACATTGGTCCCGAAAGAGTCGGTTAGCGAAGTTAACAAAAAGAATTCACCCATCGAGGATGATGCAGACGCCACGTGCGCGTGAGATAGTCAGCTCAGACAAATCCGACTTGTGAAATGGAGCTCGACAATGGATTCCTTTTGGGACTTCCTCTGGCTGATCATCATCAGCTTCGCGTTCATCGCGTACTTGATCCTGCTCTTCTCGATCATCACCGACCTGTTCCGCGATCACAAGACCTCCGGCTGGGTGAAGGCAATCTGGATCGTCTTCCTGTTCTTCATTCCGCTGCTCACCTCGCTCGTCTACCTGATCGTTCGCAGTGACGGAATGGCACAGCGGTCCCTCGA
Source organism: Rhodococcus sp. NPDC060176 (assembly GCF_042728675.1). Classification (NCBI taxonomy): domain Bacteria; kingdom Bacillati; phylum Actinomycetota; class Actinomycetes; order Mycobacteriales; family Nocardiaceae; genus Rhodococcus; species Rhodococcus sp. NPDC060176. The sequence continues at coordinate 490,034 of NZ_JBHWYS010000004.1, read as the reverse complement.
GGCTGCGCAGCAGGTCAAGAACGCACAGGACAGCTACATCCGCGAGGTTGCCGGAAAGTCCCCGGCCGAATCCATCGCAGATGCAAAGGCACTTCTCGACTCCGGCACCATCAGCGAAGAAGAATTCGCAGCACTGAAGGCCAAGGCCCTCGCCTGATTCCGGCCGTCAATAACCGGCCTCCACTAACCGGGCCTCAATAGTCAGTGGAGATTGCACTACCGAAGCGGGAGCGACACTAATCGTGTCGCTCCCGTTTTGTGTTCATTCACCAACCGTCGTTCATTCACCGACGGCCCTTCATTCACCGACAGCCCTTCATTCACCAACAGCACGTGCGACGTCGCGAAAGGCGTCGAGTACCACTCCGATTGCCGGACTGCGATCGGAATGCAATCGAGTTGCCAATTCATAAACGCGTGCAGCGCGCACTCCCGCCACCGGTTTCCTCGATACTCCGGGATGCGTGATCGCGTAACGCGGCATCAAAGCCACGCCGTGACCCGCCGCCACCAACTCTTCGATGACGCGGAAATCGTTTAACCGATGAGCGACGCGAGGCTGGACCCCGGTTACCGACGCAACCGACAGCAGAACGTCGTCGACCGGAAACCCGCCGCGCACGCTTATCCAGTTCTCATCGGCCAATTGTTCCAACCGAACCGAATCCTGCTCGGCGAGTGGATGATCAGGCCGCAGCACCAGATCGATCGGTTCACGCATCAACGGTTGCACGCTGACCCGGGGAAACGACGTCTCGGCTCCGCGTTCGTCACGGTGAGTGAGGATCACATCGTGATCGGCCAACAGCCCAGGGACGGCCGACGCCGGTTTGTCGACGTCGTAGGCGTCGATGTCCACGTCCGAGTTCTTCAGCGCCGTCAGGACACCGGGCAGCAGGAGTGCCGCGCCGGAGGGGAAGAACGCGACTCGCACCTTGCCGCGCGGCGAGCCTCGGTACGACGCCATCTCGTCCGCTGCCCGGTCGAGCGCCGCCACCACGTCGTCGGCGCGAAGCACCAGCGCTCGACCCGCGTCCGTGAGGCGCAGCGTGCGCCCGTCCGGCTCGAGGAGCGAGACCCCCGCCTCTCGGCCGAGGATCTTGAGTTGTTGCGAGACGGCGGACGGCGTCATCGAGAGGGCGAGAGCAGTAGCGCCGACGGTTCCTCGGTCGGCGAGCTCGCGGAGGATTCGCAGGCGCGTGGCATCCATACGGTGACGAATATCCATGTAGCAAAACTACATGGATAGTGCATCTATATTCGCTTGTTCTGATGCTTTGTAAGGCTCACGATTAACGGCATGACTCCCCGCGACCGTCTCCTCGGCCTGACCGTGATCGTCTTGTGGGGTCTGAACTTCCTGGCCATTCGCGTCGGCCTGGATCATTTCCCGCCGTTCTTCTTCGCAGCGCTGCGGTTTCTGATCATCGCGATTCCGGTGGTCATCTTCGTGCCGCGTCCGCAGGTACCGCTCCGTTGGTTGCTGCTCTACGGATTCGGTTTCGGATTCGGCCAGTTCGTCTTCCTCTTCTGGGCGATGCATTCGGGGATGCCGACGGGCCTTGCATCACTTGTCCTGCAGTCGTCAGCACCGTTCACCGTCCTACTCGGCGCGTTCCTGCTCCGCGAGAAGCTCAGCGTCTGGCAGGTCTCCGGTATCGCCGTCGCCGTTGCCGGTATGTCCTTGATCGGCTGGGACCGCTCGCACCATGCGGCACTGTTGCCCGTGATCCTTACGCTCCTCGGCGGCCTGTCCTGGGCGTTCGGCAATCTCGGCAGCCGCTTGGCCGCGGCGAACACCGTCGGCGATCCCGCACCGATGCGCTTGATGTTGTGGATGTGTGTCATCCCGCCGTTGCCGATGCTCGCACTGTCAGCCGTGGTCGAGGGCCCCACCGTCGGCTGGCACGCACTCGGCACCGCATTCAGCGCCGACGCCTGGCCGTCGCTGGTCGGGTTGGCCTACATCATCGTGCTCGGCACCATCGCCGGATCCGGGCTCTGGACGATGCTCATGGGCCGCTACCCGGCCGGCATGGTCGCGCCGCTCTCCCTGCTGGTGCCGGTGGTGGGAATCGGCGCGTCCTGGCTGTTCCTGCACGAGGATCCGAGCCCGTTGTCGCTGGTCGGGGCTGTCATCGTGATTGCCGGAGCGAGTGCCGCACAGATGAGGCGCAAGCCCGCTGGCACTGTTTTCTCGGACACACCTGCAGCTTCACCACCGGCGCGACTCGGCGTCTGACGACGCCCTGTGCCAAACTCGGGCCGTGGGAACTGGACTATCGATCACAGTGCGCGGAAAGCTCGCCATGCGAGCTGCCGCAGCAGCATCTTGGGCATCGCAGAAGGCCGGTCGCGGCAAGGGTTCGATGATCGGCGGGCTGATCGCTCTCAAGATCGACCCGACGCTCATGACTCAGCTCGGACGCGGCAAGCGCACCGTCGTGGTCACCGGCACCAACGGCAAGTCGACGACCACGCGTATGACCGCTGCAGCTCTCGCGACACTCGGTGACGTCGCGACCCAGGCCGACGGCGCCAACATGGATGCAGGGATCGTTGCCGCTCTGGCAGCGCGTACCGATGCGACGCTGGCGGCACTCGAGGTCGACGAACTGCACGTCCCCCACGTAGCCGACGCCGTGAACCCGGAAGTGATCGTGCTGCTGAACCTCAGCCGCGATCAGCTCGACCGGGTCGGCGAGATCAACATGATCGAACGGAAACTGCGCGCGTGCGTCAACGCGCATCCGAATGCGGTGATCGTCGCCAACTGCGATGACGTACTGGTCACCTCCGTGGCATACGACGCCACCAACGTCGTGTGGGTTGCGGCCGGCGGCGGCTGGGCCGGCGATTCCGTCAGCTGCCCGCGCACCGGCGAACCCATCGTGTGGGAGGGAAAGCACTGGCGCAGTACCGGTTCCGACTTCGCGCGGCCCGAGCCGACCTGGTGGCTCGACGACGACAATCTCTACGGCCCCGACAGCCTGAAGATTCCGATGACGTTGACCCTCCCCGGAAAAGCCAACCGCGGTAACGCAGCTCAGGCCGTAGCGGCAGCAGCGGCTTTGGGCGCAGATCCGGTCGGGGCAGTTGCCGCCGCGTCGACGGTCCAGGAAGTCGCCGGTCGGTACAGCACCGTCGAGGTCGGACCGCACTCCGTTCACATGCTGCTCGCGAAGAATCCCGCGGGTTGGCAGGAAGCGCTGTCGATGATCGACCCCACGGTGGACGGACTCGTGATCGCGGTGAACGGTCAGGTGCCGGACGGCGAAGACCTCTCCTGGCTGTGGGACGTGAAGTTCGAGCACTTCGAAGGCGTCAAGGTAGTGGCCGCCGGCGAACGCGGAACCGATCTGGCAGTTCGCCTCACGTACGCGGGCGTCGAGCACACTCTCGACCCGGACCCGTTGCGCGCCATAGCTTCCTGCCCTCCCGGACGTGTGGAGGTACTGGCGAACTACACGGCCTTCCGCGACCTCAACACCGCCATCGCGAAGGAGTCTCGCAATGTCTGACTCGACAATTCGCATCGGTCTGGTCCTCCCCGACGTGATGGGTACCTACGGCGACGGCGGCAATGCCCTGATCCTGCGTCAGCGTCTGCGGATGCGCGGCTACGACGCCGAGATCGTGGACATCACCCTCAGCGATCCGGTCCCCGATTCGCTCGACGTGTACACGTTGGGTGGCGCCGAGGATTCCGCTCAGCGCCTCGCAACGCGTCACCTCGCGAAATACCCTGGCCTGCAACGCGCCGCCGAGCGCGGCGCACCGGTTCTGGCGATCTGCGCTGCCATTCAGGTGCTCGGCAACTGGTACGAAACCTCCAGCGGCGAACGCGTCGAAGGTGTCTCGATGCTCGACGTCACGACCTCACCGCAAGAGAAGCGCTCCATCGGCGAAGTCATCACGAAGCCGCTGATCGACGGACTCACCGCGCCCCTCTCGGGATTCGAGAACCACCGCGGCGGAACAACTCTGGGTAGCTCGGCCTCCGGATTTGCGCGGGTCACCCATGGTGTCGGAAACGGCGTCGGCGACGGATTCGAAGGCGTCGTGCAGGGTTCGGTGATCGGGACGTACATGCACGGACCCGCGTTGGCTCGCAACCCCGAACTCGCGGACCTCCTGCTCATGCGCGCCCTGGGTGTGAACGAGCTGGAACCCCTGCATCTGCCCGAGGTCGACAAGCTCCGCAAGGAACGACTCGCGATTCGCTGAGCCAGCTCAGACGGTTTCGGATTTGCCCTCGGTCAGGATCAGTTCCACGGCCAACAGCGCGGCGCAGGCCAGTCCCGCGACCAGTTCGGGCACTGCGGTGTAGGTGCCGCCGAGGACGACGATTATCGCGACCGAGAACGGTGCGAGAGTGCGTACCGACGAGTCGTGCAGTCGAATGTGGATGAACCACAAGGCCGCGAGGATGACCGCGACCGGCACGGTGACGGCGGCACCCGTCACCAACGCGCTGCCGTCGCCGTGATGGGTCCAGAAGTCGACGCGTGAGGCCAATCCTGCACCGATGGCGGCAGCGGCCGCGAAGATGAAGTAGTGACCGAACCCCCAGACGAAGGGTGAGACGTTGTCACCGCCGATCACTTCGCCAGCATTGCGTTGGAAGTACAACCACCACAGGCTGAAGACGATCAGGATTCCGCCGATCACGACGTAGGTGACCTGCGCTGCCGGATGCTCACCGTCGACTGCGTCCTGAATTGCGATGGTGGTCGAGAGGATCGTCTCGCCCAGAACGATGATGAAGAACAACGAGTACCGCTCCGCGATGTGATGCGGGTGCCACGGCGTCATGCCCGGCTTCTCGGACCAGATCGGAACCGCGAACTCGCACAGAACCAACACCAGGAACGTCGGAACGTAGATGGCGGAGGGCACGAAGTAGAAACCGATCCAACCGAGTTGGACCAGAACGATTCCGAGAGCGTATCGACGAGCCGTCAGCGCGTGTTCCGGGTCGTTCCGCGAAACCCTGAGCCATTGGATGACCAGAGCTATTCGCATGATGACGTAGCCGACGATGATCAGCAGGGCGTCGTCGTTGAAGAAGCGGACGATGCCCGCGGCAAGAACCAGCGACCCGAGGATCTGGAAGATGGTCAGCAGACGGGCGATTCCGTCGTCGTTGTCGTACGCCGAGGTGAACCACGTGAAGTTCAGCCACGTCCACCAGATCGCGAAGAACGCCATCGCGAAGTGTCCGACGCCCGAGGCCGCGTGCCCTTCGCTGATCGCATGGTGCAGACCGGTGGCCGCTTGAGCGACCGCCACGACGAAGCAGAGGTCGGTGAGCAGTTCGAGCGGCGTCGCCACCCGATGCGGCTCGTGCGGATCCCGCGGAACCAACGGCCTGATGAACGAACTGGTGCGATTCACGAAGGGCAGAGTAGCGCGATGGTTGCCGACGCGCTGCTTGTGACTGGAACCTGCTGCCTCAGATATTCACGCCGACGCCCCGATCTGAGCGCGGATTTCCAGCTGATCGGCGAGTTCGGCGCCTATCGCCCCCGCGCTCCCCAAGGTGAAGGCGATCTGGCGTCCCCACAGGAAGTAGCGGTGAATCGGGTAGTCGACATCCGCGCCCATCCCGCCGTGCAGGTGCTGGGTCGCGTGCACGACGCGCAAACCGCCGCGCGAGGCCCACCATTTGGCGACCAGCGCAGCCGCTTCCGCTTCACTCTCAACTCCGCTGTCCATCAACCAGGCAGCGCGGTGGGTGGTCAATCTTGTGCTCTCGGTGTCGAGGTACGCGTCGGCGGCCCGGACTGCCACTGCCTGATTGGTCGAGAGCGGACGGCCGAACTGCACTCGCTCCGAGGTGTATTTCGCCGTCATCGCCAGCGCTTCCTCGCAGACGCCGGTGGCCAGGGCCGCCAGCGCCACCCGTGCACGCCGCAACGTCCAGTCTCGAACTACCGTGCCGTCTGCGGGAAGTGCGTCGGCTGCACTGACGGCAACCCCGTCGAACTGCACAGCGCTGTTGCTCTCGCGGTTCGTCACCGCAAGCGGTGTACGCACCAGCGCGTCCCGGTCCGTCGGCACGATCATGACGGTGACACTGCCGTCCGGCATCGTCACCGGAACAACCAGTGCGGCGGCGAACTCGGCGGCCGGTACGGAGTCGACGCGTCCGGACAGAACCCAACCGTCAGGCGCCGGCTCGGCGCGAACTGCCGTCTCGGCGTTGTAGCCGGTGTCGAATGCGCCGGTGACGATCACCGAGCCGTCGAGCAGTCCCGGAAGCCACGACGCTTTCTGCTCCGAGCTGCCGAACTCCGCGATCGGCAGCGCCGCCGTGGACACCACCGACCAGAGCGGGACCTGGGCGACCCGGCGACCCTGTTGTTCAAGCACCGCTGCCAGACCCAGCATTCCGAGGCCCGCTCCCCCGACCTCTTCCGGCAGAGCGATTCCCAGCACGTCGGAGTCGGCGAGGAGCTTCCACAGTTCGGCGTCGAAACCGCCGGCGCCCTCCACTTCCCGGAGGCGGTCCACACCGGACTTCGCCGCAAAGATCGAGTCACTCAGATCCCGTACGGCGGACAGGTTGTCGTCGAATTCGAATTCCATGTCAGCTCTTTTCGTTCTGTACAGCGGGCCGTCGACGCGCAGCAAGCGCCATGCCCAGGCACTTGGCTGCGACGATTTCACGCATCACTTCGTTGGTACCGCCACCGAAGGTGTTGTTCTGTGCGCGTCGGCCCAGGTTCTCGACCCGGCCTTCGAGCACCGCTCCTGGCGAGCCGGGGCGCAGCAATCCCTTGGCGCCCAGCACTTCCTGCAGCATGCCGTAAGCACTGACGACGGCTTCGGTGCCGAAGATCTTGGCCGCAGCCGAATCGCCACCGCCCAATGTGTTGGCAGCGACGTCCGCCACCAGTCGCAGATTCATCAGGTCGGCGGCGCTGAGCAGCGCGTAGACCTCTGCCAATTTCTCACGTACCCAACCGATGTCGTAGACGTGGCCGTCACCGGCGGGTTCGGTCTTTGCCCATTCGACCACCTCGGCAAAGAGCTCGTTGGCGATGCCGCCGCGTGCGGCCAGGGCCACACGTTCGTGGTTGAGCTGGTTGGTGATGAGCTTCCACCCTTGATTGAGCTCACCGACGACATTGGTGATCGGTACCCGAACATCTTCGTAATAGGTTGCCGAAGTGCTGATTCCACCCACGGTGTGAATTTCGGTTACCGAGAAACCCGGCGAGCTGGTCGGCACCAGGACCACGGAAATGCCCTGATGCGTCGGCGCGTCAGGATCAGTACGAACGGCAAGCCAGACCCAGTCGGCAAACACACCGGCACTGGTGAAGATCTTGTTGCCGTTGATGACCAGCTCGTCGCCCTCGATGCGGGCCCGTGTTTCGAGTGCTGCGAGATCCGTGCCCGCATTGGGTTCGGTGTAGCCGATGGCAAAGATCAACTCGCCCGCCAGGATCGGACGCAGGAAGAAGTCCTTCTGAGCTTGCGTCCCGTGCTTGATCAGAGCGGGTCCGACGGTGTTCAGCGTCACCAGCGACAGCGGTGCATTCGCCCGGATCACCTCGTCGTAGAACACATACAGAGCTTCGGGGTTCTCACCCCGGCCGCCGAATTCCTCCGGCCACCCCAAGCCCAGCCAACCGTCCTTACCCATCCGGCGCAGAATGCGATCGAAGACGGGGCCGCCTTCGGTCTGATCCACGAGAGCACGCCGATCTTCCTCGTTGATGATCTCCGCGAAGTACGCGCGCAATTCCTTGCGCAGAGTCTTCGACTCCTCCGACAAATCCAAATACATGGTGAAGCTCCTAAGATCTACGAACGCGGCAGGCCGAGTACGCGCTGCGCGATGACGTTGAGTTGAATCTCGACGGTTCCGCCGCCGAACAGAATCGAGGGCAGTCCGATGTGGTCTATTGCGTAGTTCGCTGCCGAATCGACAACGGCGGCGCGCGGTCCGAGCAGACGCAGCAGGTCCCGCGAGCCCTCGCGTTGTGCCAGGGCGTTGTACACCTTCGAGACGCTGATCTCGGCGCCCGGTTCCTGACCTGCCAGTCGCGCTGACACTCCGCGCAGATTCATCGCGGACAGCGCCAGTTCACGAGAGATACTGCGGCCGAGGCCTTCCGCCGCATCCTCGCGGGGGCAGTCGTGGCTCGCATCGGCAATCACCTGACGGAATTGATCGCTCGAACCGTGGTGAAGTGTGCTGCCCATGCTCAGACGCTCGTTGGACAGTGTTGTCGCAGCCAACTTCCAGCCCTGACCCGGTTCCGCGACCAGGCAGTCGTCCGGCACGAATACGTCGTCGAGAAATACCTCGTTGAACTCCGACTTACCGGTGGCTTGCTTGAGTGGACGTACGTCGATGCCCTTCGAAGTCATGTCGACCAGGAAGTACGACAGCCCACGATGTTTCGGAGCGTCCGCGTCGGAACGCGCCAGGCAGACTCCCCAATCCGCCTCGTGCGCACCCGAGTTCCACACTTTCTGACCCGAGAGAACCCAGCCACCGTCGACCTTGCGGGCTTTGGTACTCAGACCGGCCAGGTCTGATCCCGCCCCCGGCTCACTGAAGAGCTGGCACCAGATGATGTCGGCTCGCAGCGAAGGCTCGACAAACCTGCCCTGTTGCTCGGCGTTGCCGTGTTCGAGGATCGTGGGCAGTACCCATTCTCCGATCACCGTGGACGGTTGAGCCCAACCTCGCATCGCGAATTCGTGTGCGATGACGGCCTGTTCCCTCGGTCCGGCCCCCAACCCGTACGGCGCCCGATAGTGCGGGGCAACCAGTTTGGCGTCGGCAAATCGTGCGCGTCGAGCGCTACCTTTGGCCGGCGCCCAACTCGCGCTGGTGGTTCCGTCGTCCGGCAGCAGCGCAACTTCGTACAGAACCCTTCGAACCTGCTCTCGCAACTCCGGCAGCATGTCCGGGTCGACAAAGGAGAAGTCGCGGACCGAATCGGCAGACCGGCCGCCCAATGCGTGCGCCCACTTCGCCTCGGATCCTGCCACCGCCGCGATACTGATCGCCCGGCGCCAGTACAGATGCGCGTCGTGCTCCCAGGTGAATCCGATTCCGCCGAGCAACGTCACACATTCGAGGGCATTCTCGATGCCGACGGGCAGTGCAGCCAACGCGGCTTGAGCCGAGACAAGTTTCTGCTGATCCTCGTCGTGTTCCTCGGATCGAGCCGCATCCCACGCTGCGGCACAGGCAATCTCGGAGCGAACCAGCATCATGGCTGCCTTGTGCTGGACTGCCTGGAAGCTCCCGACCGGACGACCGAACTGCTGACGGGACTTCACATAGTCGACCGCGGTGCGTAGCGCCCACCCGGCGATACCGCTTGCCTCCGCAGCCAACACCGTGTTGACGATCAGTTCGACTCGGTGCGTCTGGAGACCGTCGACGATCAGCCCGTCATCGACCTGGTGATCGGTCAACGTCAGTGTTCCGATCGACCGTGTCAGATCAACTCCGTCTTCGACCTCCACCGCAGCGGAAGACGACTGCTCGAGCCGGAACCACAACTCACCGTCTTCGCTGTTTGCCTGCACGAGAACGACATCGGCTCCCGGCAAACCCAGGGCGGGATCGGCAGAACCGCTCACCGTCCACCCGGCATCGCTGCGAGCCGCGCGCAATCCCACGCCGGTGCAGACTGCTCCGGTTGCACCGGTGGCCAATTCGGTCAGCATTGTCTCCGCTGCCGAGCCGGCGGCTGTTGCAAGGATCCCACTGGCGATGACCGTCGGAACGTACGGTCCCGGATAGAGCGCATCGCCCAATTGCTCGACTACCACAGCCAGTTCGGCAAGTCCTGCCCCGTCACCGCCGTACTGCTCGGGCAGGTGCACTGCGTGCAGGCCCTGACGGACCAATCCATCCCAGGAGTCCAGCCGATCACCGGCGGCATAGCGCTTGACGTTGCTGCGCGTGTCGGCGATGCCACCGAAGCGGTTCGCGAATGCGGATACCGCTTCCGCCAGGTCACGGTGATCTTCGAGCAGGGGCAGTGCCATGGCAGGTTCCTCAATCTTCGGTTCTTGTCAGATGCGTTCGAGAATCAGACAGGTAGTTGCGGCTGACGCACAGATCGCGATCAGTGCGGTGGACTTGTCTCGGCGTTCCAGTTCGTCGATGACATTGGCCAACAGCCTGATTCCGGTTGCACCGGCCGGATGGCCCAGTGCGATTGCGCCACCATTGACGTTCAGCAATTCGGGATCGACGCCGTGAACCTGCGCAAACGACATCGGTACCGAAGCAAATGCCTCGTTGACCTCGAACAGATCGATATCGTCGATCGTCAGGCCGGTGCGGCCGAGCACGATGTTTGCCGCGTCGACGGGGCCGTCGAGCATGAACTCGGTGTCACCACCGATGACGCACTGCGCCAGTATCTTTGCCCGCGGTCGCACTCCGAGGGCCTTCGCTCGATCCTCGGACATCAGCAGAGCGGCACTCGCACCGTCCGAGACCTGCGAAGACGTTCCAGCGGTGTGCAGTCCACCCTCCTGAACGGTCCGCAGTTTCGCGAGTCCTTCCAGACTCGATTCGCGTAGACCCTGATCCCGATGAACCGGAACGTCAGAGCCCGGAGCCAGCACATCGATGATGTGCGAGTCGAATCGTCCTGCCTCCCATGCTGCTGCGGCTCGCTGCTGCGAGCGCAACCCAAAGGAGTCGAGGTCCTCGCGGCTGAAACCACGCTTGACCGCAATCCGGTCGGCCGCGGTGTACTGATCGACGGTATCGAGTGACCACGACTCCGGACGTGGTGTTCCGAGGCCGGTACCCACCTTGTAGGTGAGTGGTGCCCGCGACATCAGTTCCACACCGCAGGCAACTCCCACGTCGACTGCACCGATGGCAATTTGCCCGGCGATCAACTGCACCGACTGCTGCGCGGTTCCGCACTGCGCGTCGATCGTGGTGCAGCCCGCTTTCAACGGAAGGCCCGCATGCATCCAGGACGTACGCACGATATTGCCGAACTGCTCGCCGAGAGGCGTCACGCATCCACCGATGACCTGGTCGACTGCGCGAGGATCCAAGCCGACCCGATCCAGCACGCCTTTCTGCGCGTAACCCAACAGTTCGGCCGCGTGGACTCCGGACAGCCATCCCTCACGCTTGCCGAACGGCGTTCGTGCTGCGTCCACGATGACGGGCTTCATGCCAACTCCTCGGTTCGTAGTGCCGTTCCGTCCAGACCACGCACGGTCAGAGCCCAGTCGTCGATCAGGTCGAAGCTCACGCACGAGCGAGCGGTGAACTCGGTGTCGCAACCACACAGCGCTGTGACCGCTTCCACCATTTCTTCCATAGATTCGACCTGATCCGGCCGGATAGTCTCACCGACCAGGACTCTGGCGCCCTCGCTGAGCACCGCCGCCCGCGGTTGAACCGTGTTGACACGCACCCCCTGGCCGTAGAGTTCCACGCCCATGCCGTTGCTGATCCTGTTGAGCGCTGCTTTGGACGCGCCGTACACGGTCATCGCGGTTCCCGGTTCGACCCACGTGAACGGCGGGCCCTGCCACGGTTTGACGGTGCCGCTGGACACGTTCACGATCCAGCCGTATCCGTTTGCCACCATCCCCGGCACCACGGCTTGCATCAGATCGAGCGGTGCGTGGACATTTGCCTCGAACATCAGACGTCGCCGACGCAGTGGGTAGTCCGACAGCGGTTGATAGATCGCTGCTGCCGCGTTGTTCACCAGGATGTCGATCGTCCCACCGAGCTTCTCGATTGCCGCCGGCACAACCGTGTCGCGCTGCTGCTCGTCCGTCAGATCCGCAACAATGATCTCGACCTTGTTTCCGTACTTCGCAATTCGAGCGGCCGTCTCCTCGAGACTGCCAGGCAGGGTTGCGTGCGCACCGAGCGTCCGGGCCACGAGAGCGACGTCAGCGCCTTCCGCTGCCAGCCTTTCTGCGACGCCAGCGCCGATTCCGCGGCTGGAACCGGTGACAAGCGCTCGGCGGCCCTCGAAACGCCTCGTCATGCTATTTGAACTTCGAGGCGAAGCGATTGATGCTCTCCGCAATCCGAGCAACTTCGTCTTCGCGCAGGCCATGGCTCATGCCGAGCGTCATTCCGCGGGCAAAAACCGCGTCGGCTTCCGGCAATCCTTCGGCCGGCTGACGGAATTCGATGTTGTGCATCATCGGGTGACGAGTGACGTTGCCGCTCCACACAGTTCGTGTGTCGATGCCGTCGGCCTCGATGGCTTCCTGCAGGTCGCTGCGTGTGAAGGGTGCATTCTCGTTGATCATCACGGGGTAGCACAGCCACGCTGTATCAAGACCGTCGAGTTCTACCGGCGTCGTGAAGAATTCGGGATGAGCCCCATACGCCGCCGTGAAGGCCGCAAACGTGGCCTTGCGCGTCTTGTAGTTCTCCTCCAGCTTGTCGAGTTGCACGACGCCGTAGGCTGCGCCGAGTTCGGAAGGCTCGAAGTTCCACGACATGAGCTCGAAGATGAAATCGTTGTCGTAGTCGACGCCGTCGAGTTCTTCACGGAAGACTCGGCCGGACTTGGTGCTGCCGAACAGGTTCGGCTCGCTACGACGACCCCAGCGGCGGAGCAGCAGAGCCTTGTCACGGCTGGCTTCGTCGTCGACGCACACCATTCCACCGGTTCCCGCGCACGTGATGATGTGTGCCATCGAGAAACTGGTGACGGCAATGTCCGCCCGAGAGCCGGTCGGAGTACCGCGGAGCGTGGCGCCGATCGCGTCACACGAATCTTCGATCACCTTGAGTCCGTGACGATCTGCAATGTCGCGGATGGCATCCCAGTCCGGGCAGTTGCCGGCCAGGTTCGGCATCAGGATGGCGCCGGTTTTCTCGGTGACCATGGCCTCGATCTTGGTGACGTCGACGTTGAACGTATTGGGTTCCACGTCCACGAACACCGGCACCAGACCGGCACGCACGATCGGCGCGATGTCGGTGGAGAACGTCAACGGCGATGTGATGACCTCGCTGCCGGCTGGAAGTCCGAGCAACTCGACAGCCAAGTACAGACCCGAGGATCCCGAGTTGCACATGACGCCGAACTTCTTGCCTGCCAAGGCCGCGATACGCTCTTCCATCTCGAAGACGTTCTTGCCGATGCGCAGTCCTTGATGCCCGCTGCGCAAGACGTCGACAACAGCCTGTATTTCTTCCTCGCCGTGGGTGGCCCTGGCGTAGGTGATCCGCTCACTCATATGGTTCCTGCTTTCTCGAATGTGTGCGGCAGATTCAGCGATCTGCCGAGAGGACGAGTGCACTGTGCGGGACGGGGGAACCGCCGGTCACGAGCACGTTGTCCAAAGTTTTGGTGGGTTGGTTGGTGGAGGTGCCGCGGATCAGACGAACGCCTTCGGCAATGCCGTTGACGCCGTGGATGTATCCCTCACCGAGTTGACCTCCGTGAGTGTTGATCGGTAGGCGGCCGTCCAGCTCGAGATTGCCGTCGGCGATGAAGTCCTTTGCCTCGCCCCGTCCGCAGAATCCGTACTCCTCGAGTTGAAGCAGAACCATCGGAGTGAAGGCGTCGTAGAGAATTGCGGCATCGATGTCCTCTGGCCCGATACCGGTCTGGTCCCACAGTTGGCGCGCGACCAGTTCGACTTCCGGCATACTGTCGATGTCGTCTCGGTAGTAGCTGCTCATCGAAATCTGTTGCGGACCTACACCTTGCGCGGCACCGCTGATGATCGCAGGTTTATGAGGGAGATCGCGGGCGCGCTCCGCGCTGACGATGACCAGCGCCTGTCCGCCGTCACTTTCCTGGCAGCAGTCGAGCAGGCGGATGGGGTCGGCGATCATGCGCGAGTTCTGATGATCCTCGATGGTGATCGGGCGTTCGTAGAACCAGGCCTTGGGGTTGTTCGCCGCATGCTTGCGCGAAAGAACCGAGATCTGGCCGAAGTCGGCACTGGTTGCCCCGTACTTGTGCATGTACAGCTTGGCCAGGAAGGCTTCCTGCTGCGCCGGCGTCAGAAGCCCGTACGGGTTGATCCAATTCCGGTATTCCTGGTCCGTCGACGCGTTGTACGCAAAAGGTGGTGGCCCGGCGCCGAATCGGTGGCCGGATCTTTCGTTGAAGGCGCGGTAGACGACCACAACGTCGGCAACTCCGCTGGAGACGGCAAGCGCTGCTTGTTGAACCGGTGCACAGGCACCGCCGCCGCCGTGTGGAATACGGCTGAAGAACGTCAGTTCCGGGATCCCGAGGGCGCGTGCGACCGCAATCTCGGGATTGTTCTCCATGGTGAACAGCGCAAATCCGTTCACCTCTTCTGCCTCGATGTGCGCGTCGTCGAGTGCGGCGATCACGGATTCGCACGCCAACTGCCATTCGCTGCGGCCGGAGTTCTTGGAGAACTCGGTGGCGCCGATTCCGGCGATGGCTGCTTGCCTCGAAAATCCTCGTGTCATGCGATTACCCTTTCCACCGGTTCGAGAGTCACGTCGGCACTCACGTGTGTTCCGCGGGCGTTTTTCCCGATAACCGTCACGGTGAGCGCCCGGCCGTCTGTGGCGGTGACCTTGCCGGTGAATGTCATGGTGTCTCCGGGGAAGTTCGGAACACCAAGCCGTAGTGATGTTTTGACGATTCGTGATGCGGGGCCGGACCAGTCGGTGATGTAGCGGTCGATGAGCCCGTTGGTGGTGTTGATGCTCATGAAGATGTCGGGAGTTCCGCGATCCTGCGCCTTGCCCGGATCGTGATGCACGTCCTCGAAATCCTGTGAGGAGATCGCGGTGGCGACGATCAGCGTTCGATCCAACGGCAATTCGAGGCTGGGGAGGACCGAACCCACCTCGCAGTCAATCAGTTTCGTCATTCCGCCGAACCCCGTCGCCTCAGTTGCGGCAGCATCTCGCCGTGAGCGTGCTCGGAGAAGGTCACTTCGAGTTCCATGCCGAATTCGAGTTCCTCGTGATCGATCCCCGCGATGTCGGCAACCAGACGCGTGCCTTCTTCGAGATCGACGAGCCCGACGGCGAGTGGGTACTCGAAAGCAGGATCCTTCGGGTGATGGATGACCGTGAAGCTGTGCAACGTGCATCGCCGCGTGGATTCGACTGTGTCCCAACTGAACGAGCGGCATTCCGGGCATGCGGGCGCGGGTGGGTGGCGCAGTGTCTTGCAATCCGCACACCGTTGGATCTCGAGGCGACCCTCTTTGGCCGCGGAGAAGAAGAAATCGTTGTCGTCGGTGACGGTGAGTCTCGGAACAGCGGTGTTGCGGGAGCCAGTCTCGCTCATGCGATTACCTCCTGGACTTCGAGCTGGGTATCGGGCTGGGCATCTGGTTTGAACCTGAGCAATCGAAAACGCTCTTCGACCAGCGTCTTTCCGCCCTGGTCGACGTACTTCTTGAACAGGGTGATGAAGCACCCGTGACCGAGAGCCGTCTGTTTGAACGGCGAGATCGCTTCGATGGTGAAATGCGCGGTGACGTGGTCTCCGGGACTCAGCTCCGCGAGATACTCCTGCTCGACGTTGGTCGCGACGACCGAGGTGTATCCGGCCTCGTCCAACAACGCGAGCAGTCGTGAATAGGCGAAGTCCTCGAAGACTCCGTCGGCACGAAGCTGTTGGACCTGGCGATAGCGTCGGTAGCCCGCCATCACCCAGGTCGAGATCATGGCGGGTGGGCAGACGACATCTCGACGACCCACGCTGCGGGCAGCTTCTGCGTCGACGTAGATCGGGTTGCGGTCGTCGTGCGCCTCGACCCAGTTGCGGATCATCGCCTCGTTGACCGCGTAGCGAGCGACCCGGGCTGGTTCGGCCTCTGTGCCGATGAAATTCGGAAATTGCGTCTGCAGACTCTGCACTGAAATCCTCCGTGAACGAAAGTTGAGCAAGCGCTTGATTCTGAAGCTAGCATAGGAATCCGGACGTGGAAACACGCGATCTCACCGACGAATTGGTTCGAGCCGGAGCCATCAGGCAGGATTGCGCTACGTTCGACGCCAGCAGCCCGGCACCCCCGAAACCCTGCCCTGAGCAGGACCGACAACCAGTGGAGATTTCAGTGGCATCACCAGATCGTCGGGAGAAGATCCTGGAGAGCTCAGCCGAGCTGTTTGCCAGGAAGGGCGTCGCGACCACGACCGTTCGCGAAATCGGCGATGCCGCCGGCGTGTTCTCGGGCAGCCTTTACCACTACTTCAAGTCGAAGAACGCGATAGTTGCCGAGCTCATGCACGGCTTCATCACCGATATTCAACTCCGCTTCGATCAGGTCGAGAAAACGGCAACCGGCCCCGAGGACGTCCTGCGCGGCCTGATCCGCGAGACGCTGATCGTCATCGAACTGCACCCGCACCCGACTGCGATCTATCAGAACGATCGGGCGTATCTACGCGACAACGATCTCCTGCAATCCGTCGACGGGCCTTCTCGCCAAGTCCGCGAGCATTGGATGAAAGCGATTGCCGAAGGCGTCGATCAGGGAATCTTCCGCCAAGACGTGGCCCCGGAGATTTTCTATCGATCGGTACGAGACACCCTGTGGTCGACAACGCATTGGCCGGACCGCCAGAAATACACCACCGACGAGTTCGCGGATCTGATGATCACACTCTTCCTCTCGGGATTCAGGGTCGCCTGACGAGATCCGGCAGATCCAGATGTTTCGGGGTTCGTCCCTGCGGCAACAGGATCGACACCGCGAACACGACCACCGCGCAACCCGCGCACACCAGATAGGCGACGGAGAATCCGGTCCACGACGTGGAATGTTCCGAACCGCTGATCACGAACGCGGCGAGAATGGTCGCCACCGTCGCACTGCAGATGGTGCTTCCGGACGTCCGTAGGAGCGAGTTCACCCCGTTGGCTGCCGCCAGTCGCTGACGTGGCACGGCAACCAGGATCAGCAGTGAGAGTGTGCTGTACACGATCGCTGTCCCGACTGCTGTAATGCCGAGCGCCGCAACCACTCCCCACAGCGGCTTACCCGCGACGGCGTGAATCCCGTAGCCCCCAGCGAGGAATACGGCACCGGTCAACATCGCGGTCCGTGAACCGAAGCGATCGGTAATCCGCACCGCAACCGGAGAGAACAGCACCATCGCGATACTGGCCGGAATCTGGCAGAGCGCCGCCGCGATGATCGACAGGCCGTACCCGGCGCCCGGCCCCTTCATCCCCTGCAGCAGTTGCGTGGTGATCAGCGTGTTCCCGAAGAATGCGAACCCGACCAGCAGAGCCGCCAGATGCGGGATCAACACCGCACGCTTGACGAGAGCACGGACGTCGACCAGCGGATTGACGTTGCGCCGCTGCTGAATTACCCAAAGCGTGAACAGCACCGCCGACGCGGCCAGCATCGAGATCACCGCGCCGCTGGTCCACCCCCAACTCGATCCCTGCGTGATCGGCACAAGCAGAGCGATCATCGCGGCGCTCAGACCGACCGCGCCGACGCCGTCGAATCTCCCCGACGGATTCGGCTCCGACTCCCGAATGAACAGCACCGCAGCAAGAGTCACCGACAGTCCGATAGCCGTGGTTACCCAGAACAGGACGTGCCAGTTCGAGTACTGCGCGATCATCGCGGAAAACGGTATCCCCAAAGCCGTTCCGACGCCGAGCGTCGAACTCATCATGGCCACTGCGCCGTTGACCTTGTTGCGCCGCAATTCGTCACGCAGCATGGAGATTCCGATGGGGATGACGGCCGACCCGGCACCTTGCAGCGCTCTCGCGAAGATAAGGACCGCGATGTCCGAGGACAGCGCACACAACATCGAGCCGAGAGTCATCATCGAGAAGGCGACGAGAAGCATCTTCTTCTTGCCGAACATGTCGGCGAGCCGGCCGAAGATGGGGGTGACGACGGCGCCGACCAGCAGCGTGACGGTCACCAGCCAGGACACTGCTGTGCGTCCGGCGCCCGTGAAGTGGGGCAGCTCCGGCAGCAGCGGAACGATGACGGTTTGCAGGACTGCTTGGAACACGGCGGCCGCGACAACGATGGGAAAGAGGAAGCGGGAGCGCGGCTGCGCAAGACTCGCGTCAGGGGCGGGGACTGTCGGAGTACCCGGCGGACGGTCGAGCGTCGTCACCCCACACCGCCTGTTCTCACTAGGTAAATATCCGTTCACCTACATTAGGTGAACGGATATTTACCAAGCAAGAATTGTGACGCCGCTCACCCGTCGAGGAGCTTTTGCACGAGTGGTGCGTACAGCGCAACCACCTCGTCCTGGGTGCCGGTGGCATGCCCGGCCATCATCCGTCGGCGCATGATCGCCACTCCGACCACCATCGACATCGCCAGTTCCGCGCGCAATCTGGCATCGGGACCGGACAGACGAGCGGCGAGGGTGTCGATCATCTGCGTCGAATAGTTCTCGCGCAGTTTGCGGTTGCTTTCTTCACTGACACCGCTCATGAACAACAAGCTCATAGACAGCGGCTTGTACGACTCCAGCGGCTTGGTGAACAGCGAGACCATGCGCTCGCCGAGCGAGTCGTGCGGTGCGTCGAACACCGTGATCGCCGCTGCACGGAAGTCGACCAACTCGTCGTACAACTGCTCTTTGGAACCGAAATACTTGATGATCAGCGGTGCACTGACGCCCGCGTCTTCGGCGATGTCTTTGAGCGTGATTTCGCGGTACGGCCGAGTCGCGAATGCTTTCCCGGCCGAAGCGATGATCTGCGCGCGCGTCTGCTCGGACGTACGACGCACTTGCTGACCTTGCTCCGTGCCGCTCATCAAGCGTTCCGCGACAATTCACGACGGCCGGACAATGCCCGCCCCAGCGTCAACTCGTCGGCGAACTCGAGGTCGCCGCCCATCGGAAGGCCCGAAGCCAACCGAGACACCGTCAGCCCCGGTATGTCTCGCATCATTCGGACGAGGTAGGTGGCTGTCGCCTCACCCTCGGTATTGGGGTCGGTGGCAATGATGACCTCGGACACGTCGACGCCGTCCTCCTGATTTGCGATGCGAGCCAACAACTCCCGGATGCGCAACTGGTCCGGCCCGATACCCGAGAGCGGATTGAGCGCACCGCCGAGCACGTGATAGCGACCCTTGAACTCCCGGGTGCGCTCGACGGCCTGGACGTCCTTCGGTTCCTCCACGACGCAGATCACCGTGCGATCGCGACGTGCGTCGGCGCAGATGCGGCACTTCTCCTGATCGGAGACAGTTCCGCACACCGTGCAGAACTGAACGCCGTCACGGATGCGCTGCAATGCATTTTTCAAACGGTCGATCTCGGGAGGCTCCACGGAGAGCAGGTGAAAAGCGATGCGTTGAGCGCTCTTCGGCCCGACTCCGGGAAGCTTCCCGAGTTCGTCGATCAGATCCTGAACCGGACCTTCGTACACGCGTTCTCGTTTCTAGAAGCCGGGGAGACCGGGAAGGCCTCCGCCGAGTCCGCCGGCCAACGGGCCGAGCTTCTCAGCAGCGACTTCCTGTGCCTTGCGCGAAGCATCCTCGATCGCGCCGATCACCAGATCCTGCAGCGTCTCGACGTCTTCGGGGTCGACGACCTTGGGATCGATCTGCAGACCGACAACCTCGCCGGTGCCCTTGACCGTGGCGACAACCAGCCCGCCGCCGGCCTGACCGGTCACTTCGGCCTGAGCCATTTCCTGTTGCGCCGCCATCAATTGCTGCTGCATCTGCTGAGCCTGAGCCAACAGAGCAGACATGTCGGGTGCTCCACCTGGTTGCACGAGCGGTCCTTTCTACAGAGTTATCCCCACCAGCGTAGTCGGTGCGCGCTACCGTGAGCGGGTGCGCCGGAACCAGTCAGACACCGTAAAACCGTCAAGAGGGTCCAACATGGCATCACGTGTGTTCCGCTCCACCGCCCTCATCGCCGTAGTCGGGGCCGGCCTGCTGAGCGCCGCGTGCACGATTCCCACCGAGACTGCCGAGGCCACGACTTCGGTCGAGGTGTCTCCGCTCAGCACTGTTGCCGCTGACATCCCCGCAGCCCTCACCGGCAAGGTCGTCTTCCTCGATCCCGGGCACAGTGGAGCGAACGACGACAGCATCAACACCCAGGTCCCCACTGGCCGCGGCGGCACCAAGAACTGCCAGACCACCGGCACCAACACCGACGCCGGGTTCCCCGAACACACCTTCAACTGGGAAGTCGCGAGCCTGGTCAAGAGCGAACTCGAAGGCCAAGGCGCCACAGTCGTCCTGAGTCGACCGGACGACGTCAGCGTCGGATCTTGCGTCGACGCACGCGCCGAAGCCGCCAATTCCTCCGGCGCCGACGTCGTGGTGAGTATTCATGCGGACGGCGCAGCGGCCGGGGCCGAAGGCTTCCACGTCTGCTACTCCGCTCCCCCGCTGAACTCGGTTCAGGCTGGCCCGTCCGTGGCTTTTGCGGAAACCATGCGCGACTCACTCGTCACGGCCGGCCTCACCCCGTCGACCTACATCGGTGACGACGGGCTGGCACCACGCGCCGATCTGACGGGACTCAATCTGTCGCAGCGGCCGTCGATTCTGGTCGAACTCGGCAACATGCGAAATGCCGACGAGGCAGCGCGCATGACGAGCCCGGACGGTCAGCAGGACTATGCAGCCGCCGTCACCAGTGGAGTCACGGCCTTCCTGACAACCCCCTGATCCGGCTTCTGTGGAGAAAATCCGCTTGTCCACAGGAAAGCCGGCACGGCCCCGACAGCCAGTTCGCCTGGCTACGGTTCAGCCATGGGGCCGATACTTCAGGTAGACATCGCTGCGTTGCAGCAACTTTCGGTCGATCTGTCTCGAATTGCGGATCAGATTTCAGGGTTCGACTCCGCTAGCCCGATTTCCGAAGCCGCGACGAGCCTGGATTCGTCCGCTGTCATGGCTGTATCGACGGAGCATGCCGGCGTGATCGCCGACGCCTACCGGCACCTGGCTACGCAATTGGGGCTCGTGGCGTCCGGAACCACTGCCGCAGCACGTCTGTACGACACTACCGAGGCCGACGTGGTGTCCGAACTGCGCGGAGACTACTGATGCGGCCCACCATCTCTCAGCTTCGCGCGTGGTCACCGGAGCAACTACGCACCTGCGCTGCGGAACTCGTCGAAAACGATCGGAAAGTCGAATTTCTCAGTGGCGACGCCGGTCGCAGCATCGACGCCGTCCGCGAGTTCTGGCGGGGCGAAGCGTCGAGCGCGGCGGCAGTGCAGTGGTCGGGCATCTCGCTTGTCTCCTCTCGGCTCTCGATTACGGTGCGCGTGGTCGCGGATCTGTATGCCGGAGCGGCCAATACGATCGGCACCGCGCGAAGAACAGTTCTGGACCTGGTCGAGGAGGCGACTCTCGAACACGGCTTGACGGTGTCAGACAGCGGAGCTGTATCGGCGCCTGCGTCGACGCAGCCGTGGAATCTGGCCGACGTCATGCAAGATTCCGAAAACGCTACGGCTGCACAGAGTTTTCAGCAGCGAATCTTCGACTCTTTGTCGGGGCTGGACTATGAAGACAACCGGGCCGCGACTGCTCTACGTCAGGCATTCCGGGAGATCGGATCGCTCCTGGGTAATCAGCCTGATCGCCTCAGCCGCACTGTCGTCGACATTCTCGACGGGAGGTCGGCACTCCCCGGAACACCCGCGGAGCTACACCGACTCTGGGAATCGCTCACGCCCAACGAGAAAGACGCGTTGGCGAGGTGGGATCCGTCCGTCGGAAGTCGCGACGGCCTTCCCGCTCTCGACCGGGACTACTACAACCGGCGGTACCTCTCTGCACTCGAGCAGTTGCCGGATCGAACGGTAGCGGCCGGATACACGGCCGTGCGCGGCGAACTTCGACCGGACACGTTCCTTCTCTCGGTCACGGATGGGCACGCCGTAGTGGCAGTCGGTAATCCCGATGCCGCCGACAACGTCGCAACGTTGATTCCCGGAACCGGTTCCGGGCTCTCGGGCGTCGGCGGAGATCTACAACGAACCAGAGCCATGTACGACGCAGCCGTCAGCGCGGCACCAACGGAAGCCACGTCGGTGATCCTGTGGTCCGGGTACGACGCTCCCCCAGGCATTCCCGACGCCGGTTCGGATCGCTACGCAGACGCCGCGGCGCCCGGGCTGGACACTTTCCAGGACGGGCTACGCACCTCACATGACGGTCCGCCGTCGCACAACGTCGTGATCGGGCACTCCTACGGCAGCACCGTCATCGGTGCTGCGACTACCCGTGGCGCTTCTCTCGACGTCGACGAACTGGTATTTGTCGCAAGCCCGGGAGTCGATGCCGAGCGTGTGAACGAACTGAGCCTGGACGGCGTCGACTCCTCCGAGATGTCGCGTCGTGTTCATTCGACGACGGCCTTCTGGGATCCGGTCCAATTAATCCCCAAGATCCTCGGAGTCCACGGATTCGACCCGTCGGATCCGGAATTCGGCGCGCAGATATTCGACGGATCACCCGGGGAGCCGGGGTTCGGAGTTCACAGCGATTACTGGGAAAGCGGAAACCCCGCACTCGCCGAGTTGGGGCGGATCATTACCGGCGCATGAAAGATGGCGCCGCACCGGTGAAGGTACGACGCCATCTCTCGACATGCAGAATCAGTCAGACCAGTTCGCGCTTGAGATTGTCCAGGACCTGGGCCTGGATGCGCTGCAGACCCTTCGGAGCGAAGGTGCGCTCGAAGAAGCCGCCGATTCCGGTGGCACCCTGCCACTGGGTGAGCGTCGTAACCGTCGTTCCGGTGCCGTTAGGGGCAACGGTCCAGGTGGTGACGAGACTGGAGTTGGCGTCCTTCTCGGTGATGACGTTGCCGTCGACCGTCACTGTGGCCTTGACGTTGCGCGAACGCTTTTCCGTCGCCTTGAGCGTCCACTGCGCGACGGTTCCGTCACCCTGGCCGCCTTCGACGACCTTGTAGTCGAGGTACTGCTCGGACAGGATTCGCGGGCGAACCGTCTCGTAGTCCGAGAGCGCCGCGAGCACCTTGTCGGGTGCCGCTGTGACGACTATCGAACTCATTGCATTGACCTGACCCATATGCCCTACGTCTCCTTGTTCGACCAACGCGGCTCGATACCGCGAATGACTCTCGAATCCGCACCTCGAACTGCGCAGACATTCCTTTCCATATTGCCTGTCCCGCCCCGGTATCTCGACAATCTGCCCTGTCCTGTGAGCTGGTTCACCTGTTGGCGCATTTATCGAGTTCGTTTGCAACAACTCGATCAAATTCGGGCATTAAGACCCCTCCAGATAGCTTGCACGCGCAACTACCGATAGCGTCAGGGTGTGACTCTCTCGTTCAATGGGGTAGTTCAGAAGTTCGATCGAATCCGGACAAAGCAAGGCCCGGGTTCCGATGCTGCGCGTGAAATGGGGTTCGAGCAGCACAGAGAAGGCGTCGAACGCCTACTCGCGTCATACCGCGCCATTCCCGCCGATGCTTCTGTACGCCTGGCAAAGAAGACATCCAATCTGTTCCGCGCTCGCGCCAAGACGTCGGCCCCCGGCCTCGACGTCAGCGGTCTGGCCGGTGTCATCGCCGTCGATGCGCAGGCGCGCACCGCCGACGTCGCCGGCATGTGCACCTACGAAGACCTCGTCGACGCGACGCTGCCCTACGGGTTGGCGCCATTGGTCGTGCCTCAGCTCAAGACCATCACCCTGGGCGGTGCGGTGACCGGCCTGGGCATCGAGTCCACCTCCTTCCGCAACGGCTTACCGCACGAGTCGGTACTCGAAATCGACGTACTGACCGGAAGCGGCGAGATCATCACCGCAACGCCGGACGGTGAACACGCCGAGCTGTTCTTCGGTTTCCCCAATTCCTACGGCACCCTTGGCTATTCGACGCGATTGAAGATCGCACTCGAACCGGTCGAGAAGTACGTCGCGTTGCGTCATGTGCGCTTCGATTCACTGAAGAAGCTCGAAGAAACGATGGATCGCATCGTCACCGAGCGCGAGTACGACGGGATCGCCGTCGACTACCTCGACGGGGTGGTCTTCACCGATTCCGAGAGCTACCTCACACTCGGCGTGCAAACCGACGAGGAAGGCCCGGTCAGCGACTACACCGACCAGGACATCTTCTACCGGTCGATCCAGCATCCGTCACTCACACAGCCCAAGACGGACCGCTTGACCATTCGGGACTACTTGTGGCGCTGGGACACCGACTGGTTCTGGTGCTCACGGGCTTTCGGTGCACAGAACCCGAAGATCCGGCGCTTCTGGCCCAAGCAGTACCTGCGCAGCAGCTTCTACTGGAAGCTGATTGCCCTCGACCACAAGTACGACATCGGAGATCGCCTCGAAAAGCGCAAGGGCAAGCCCCCGCGCGAACGCGTCGTCCAGGACGTCGAGGTACCCATCGAACGAACCGCGGACTTCGTCTCGTGGTTCCTCGAGGAAATTCCGATCGAACCACTGTGGTTGTGCCCGTTGCGTCTTCGTGAGCCAAGCCCGGCCGCTGCCTCAGCATCGCGGCTGGATCAATTGGCCACATCGCGGCCGTGGCCCCTCTACCCCCTCGAACCCAAGCGCACCTACGTCAACATCGGCTTCTGGTCTTCGGTGCCGATAGTTCCCGGTGAGCGCGAGGGGGCAGCAAATCGACTGATCGAAGAAAAGGTCAGCGATTTCGACGGACACAAATCGCTCTACTCCGACTCCTACTACTCGAAGGAAGACTTCGAGGAGCTGTACTACGGCGGCGACCGGTACATCGGACTCAAGGAACGCTACGACCCGAATTCCCGTTTATTGGATCTATTCTCTAAGGCGGTGCAACGTAAATGACCACGTTCAAAGACTCCAAAAGCCAGGACAAGCTCTCCATCGCAGAGATTCTCGAGACGCTTTCCGACGGCATGCTGCCGCTTCGATTCACCGCGTACGACGGCAGCACCGCCGGCCCCGAAGATGCCGACTACGGACTGCACCTCAAGTCGACTCGCGGAACCACTTATCTCGCAACAGCTCCCGGCGACCTCGGCATGGCCCGCGCGTACGTCTCCGGCGATCTCGAAGCCGAGGGCGTCCACCCCGGTGATCCGTACGAGATTCTGCGCATCATGGGCGACGAACTCCACCTCAAGCGCCCGTCAGCACTGACTCTCGCCAGCATCACGCGCTCGCTGGGCTGGGATCTGTTGCGGCCCATCGCCCCGCCGCCCCAGGAACATCTCCCTCGCTGGCGTCGCGTCGCAGAAGGACTGCGTCACTCCAAGACTCGTGACGCCGAAGTCATACATCACCACTATGACGTCTCCAACACCTTCTACGAGTACGTCCTCGGCCCCTCCATGACGTACACCTGCGCCGCCTATGACAATGCGGAGCAGACCCTCGAAGAAGCCCAGGAGAACAAGTACCGCCTGGTGTTCGAGAAGCTCGGACTTCAGAAGGGTGATCGACTTCTCGACATCGGCTGCGGCTGGGGCTCGATGGTTCGCTACGCGGCCAGGCGCGGCGTCAAGGTGATCGGCGTGACTCTCTCACGCGAACAGGCAGATTGGGCACAGAAGGCCATCGAAGACGAGGGGCTTGCTGATCTTGCGCAGGTCCGCTTCTCCGACTACCGCGACGTCGCGGAGACCGGGTTCGACGCAGTGTCCTCGATCGGCCTGACGGAGCACATCGGCGTCGGAAACTACCCGGCTTACTTCGAGTTCCTCAAGGGCAAGTTGCGCGAGGGTGGGCGTCTGCTCAACCACTGCATCACCCGTCCGGACAACCGAAGCGGCGCCAAGGCAGGCGGATTCATCGACCGGTACGTCTTCCCCGACGGGGAGCTCACCGGATCGGGTCGCATCATCTCCGAGATCCAGAACGTCGGCCTCGAGGTGCGTCACGAGGAGAACCTTCGCGAGCACTACGCACTGACGCTCGCCGGATGGTGCCAGAACCTCGTCGACAACTGGGACGCCTGCGTCGCCGAGGTCGGCGAAGGAACCGCACGCGTCTGGGGCCTGTACATGGCGGGTTCACGGCTCGGATTCGAGCGCAATGTCGTTCAGCTGCACCAGGTTCTGGCCGTCAAGCTCGGCCCCAAGGGTGAGGCGCATGTGCCGCTTCGCCCATGGTGGAAGGCCTAGGGGCACAGCCCCTGTGAGTGGTTAAGGAGTCTCCGCACTCCTTAACCACTCACAGGCCCCGCAGGGGCGATCCCCCGTCCTCACCCAACCTCCCCGCCGCAATACCGTCTCCACCTCGTGCGCAACCTGGCACGGGGTCTTCACCACCTCGTCGAATCCGTAGACCAACCGCGGACGACCTGCCAGCTCTGCCGCATTGTCACGACGGCGATCACGGAATGCCACCTCCGCCATGGAATGCGCCCACCGACCGTCGAGACGCACGATCAGCGGCACACCGAATTCGCTGTAGTCACAATCCTCGTACAACGTGCGGCCGTCGACGCGAATCGGTGACTGGCGTCTGGCCGACGGCAACCCGTGCGCCCGCTCCACGTCGACCGCGTAATGGTATTCGAGCGATGACTGCACCCCATCTGCCAAGACCTTCACCGCACTGTCGAGGGCCTTCCGATATCGACGGGGTGAGCGCTCCTCCATGCGTCGGCGGATGTCCGTCAAACGGATGCGTCCGTTGGTGACTGTGGTGATGAGGCTGACATAGGCCTCGCGCGCAGTCGGTTCTGCGACGGCCAGATCGAGAGCTGTATCAGCCTTGCCGGTGCGCGGCATCTGCGCGTCGACACCGATGTGACGATGAGCCCTCGAACGGTGAACTACAACGCCGGGATGGAGGACAGTGCCGATCATTGGTGACGGATGTCGGTCGGCGCCGAGGCCACGAACGAAAGTGGCAGCCTGAGAGATCGCAGACTTCCCGTACGGAACGGTGATGTGTACTGGTGCAGTGCTGTCCCGCCGACGCATCGACCATTCCTCAGCGGCAGTGTGATGGCTGAGCATCGACGACCCGCCGCCGTACAGAAGCGCCGCTTCGAGTGCGGCATACCTGGTCAATGGGCCCGTGGTGACGGAGTAGACGCCGCGAAGAACAGTTTGCCAGCGTCCGACCTCAACTCGTTGTTTCACGCGAGAGCGCGGAAATCCGATGGCGTGAAGTTGGGTGTGACTGACCAGTCCGTGCTGAGCATCGACGATAACCTGCAATGCATCGATTTCTGTATGTGAAGGCATACGACGAGCCTGCAAATACATACAGAAGGATTTCGCCGAAAAAACCAACCTGTGGATAAAGCTGTGCGCGGTTAGGAAGTGCTGAGACTCCCTAACCGCGCACGGGGGCTATGCCTCTAGCGAAGCCGGCGGGGTGAACCGCGGGCCGTACTGCGCAGCGAGTTCCTTTGCGCGAGCGACGAAGCCGGCAGTGCCGCCCTCGTAGCCGACGATGAACTGGTGAACGCCACCGGTCCAGGCCGGGAACCCGATGCCCATGATGGAGCCGATGTTGGCGTCCGCCGTGGTGATCAGGACGTTCTCGTCGAAGCACTTCTGCGTCTCGATCGCCTCGATGAACAGCATGCGGTCGATGAGGTCCTGGATCGGGGCGTCGGAGGTTCCGGAATTGAAGTTCTCGCGGAGTCCGGACCACAGGCCGGTGCGCTTGCCCTCTGCGTAATCGTAGAAGCCTGCTCCACCGAGCTTGCCCTTACGATCGAACTTCTCAACGAGGGTGTTGATGACCTCGCCGGCCGGATCTGCCGGCAGTTCCTTGCCTTCGGCCTTGGCTGCCTCGGCAGATTCCTTGCGGATCTTCTGCATGAGGGTGAGGTTGAGCTCGTCCGAAAGCTGAAGCGGCGCAGCCGGGTAACCGGCCTGCATACCTGCCTGCTCGATGGTGGCGGGCTCGACGCCCTCGGCGAGCATGCCGATGGCCTCGTTGATGAAGGTTCCGATGACACGTGAGGTGAAGAAGCCACGCGAGTCGTTGACCACGATCGGCGTCTTACGGATTGCCTGGACGTAGTCGAACACGCGAGCCAGAGTCTCGTCGGAGGTCTTCTCACCGCGGATGATCTCCACCAGCGGCATCTTGTCGACGGGAGAGAAGAAGTGGATGCCGATGAAGTCTTCCTGACGCTTCACGCCGGTGGCGAGACCCGTGATGGGCAGCGTCGAGGTGTTCGAGCCCAGCAGGGCCTTGGGATCGACGATGTCCTCGATCTCCTGGAACACCTTGTGCTTGAGTTCCTGGCTCTCGAAGACGGCTTCGATGACGAAGTCGACGCCGGCGAAATCGGCCGGGTCAGCCGTCGGGGTGATCTTGGCGAGGAGTGCGTCGGACTTCTCCTGCGTGGTCTTGCCGCGCGAGAGTGCCTTGGCCTCAATGCCTTCGGAGTACGCCTTGCCCTTGTTCGCAGCCTCGATGGTGACGTCCTTGAGGACGACGTCGAAGCCTGCCTTGGCGGAGACGTACGCGATGCCCGCGCCCATCATGCCTGCGCCGATGACGCCGACCTTCTTGATGGTGGACTTCTCGATGCCTGCCGGACGTGAACCGCCGCCGTTGATCGACTGCAGGTCGAAGAAGAACGCCTGAATCATGTTCTTCGCGACGCGGCCGGTCACCAGGGAGGTGAAGTAACGAGCCTCGATGAGCAGCGCGTTGTCGATGTCGACCTGCGAGCCCTCGACGGCTGCGGCCATGATGGCGCGCGGAGCCGGCATCGGAGCACCCTTGAGCTGCTTGCGCAGGTTCGCGGGGAATGCCGGAAGGTTGGCAGCGAATGCCGGAGTGGACGGGGTTCCGCCGGGGATCTTGTAGCCCTTGACATCCCACGGCTGAACGCCGCCTTCGGGGTTGGCCTTGATCCATGCCTTCGCGGCCGGAACCAGTTCCTCTACCGAGCCGACGACCTCGTCGATGAGGCCGACTTCCTTGGCCTGGACGGGTCCACGCTGCTGTCCCTGAAGCAGGACGCCCATGAGCGCGTTCTGCAGGCCGAGCATCCGCACGGTGCGAACGACGCCGCCGCCACCGGGCAGCAGGCCGAGGGTGACCTCGGGCAGGCCGATCTTGACGCCCTTGACGTCCGCCGCGATGCGGTGGTGGGTCGCGAGAGCAATCTCGAGGCCACCGCCGAGTGCCGCGCCGTTGATGGCGGCGACTACCGGCTTGCCGAGAGTCTCGAGGCGACGCAGGTCTGCCTTGATCTCGACGCTGTGGTTGTAGATCTCCTCGGCCTGCTCGGGGCCGACCTTGATCATGTTCTTGAGGTCACCACCCGCGAAGAAGGTCTTCTTGCCGGAGGTGATGACGGCACCGGTGATGGAGTCCTTCTCGGCGACCAGACGGTCGACGGTGGCCTTCATCGACGCGATGTACGCGTCGTTCATGGTGTTAGCGCCCTGGTTGGGATCGTTGATGGTGAGCACGACGATGCCGTCGGCGTCCTGGTCCCAGTTGATGATGTTCTGATCAGTCACTTTGATTGACTCCTGGTAAGCCTCGTTGGAAGGACGGACGCCGCGTCAGACGCGCTCGATGATGGTGGCAACGCCCATACCGCCGCCGATGCACAGGGTGATGAGGGCGCGCTTGCCGCCACGACGCTCGAGCTCGTCGACCATCGTTCCGGTGATCATCGCGCCGGTTGCTCCGAGCGGGTGGCCCATGGCGATGGCGCCGCCGTTGACGTTGAGCTTCTCGTCCGGGATGTTCAGGTCCTTCTGGAACTTCAGGACGACGGAGGCGAACGCCTCGTTGATCTCGAAGAGGTCGATGTCGTCGACGGTCAGGCCGGCAGCAGCCAGAACCTTCTTCGACGCCGGCGTCGGGCCGGTGAGCATGATGGTGGAGTCGGCTCCGCTGGTGGCGGTGGCGACGACGCGAGCACGCGGCGTCAGGCCCATGTCCTTGCCGGCCTGCTCGCTGCCGACGAGCACGAGTGCAGCGCCGTCGACGATTCCCGAGCTGTTGCCGCCGTGGTGAACGTGGTTGATCTTCTCGACCCAGTGGTACTTCTGCAGCGACACGGCGTCGAATCCGCCGATTTCACCGATCACACCGAATGCGGAAGCCAGGCCGGCGAGGTTCTCGGCCGTGGTGCCGGGACGCATGTGCTCGTCGTTGTCGAGGATGGTGATGCCGTTGATGTCCTTGACCGGCACTACCGACTTGGCGAAGTATCCGCCGGTCCACGCCTTGGCGGCGAGGTCCTGCGAGCGCACGGCGTATGCGTCGACGTCGTCACGCGAGAAGCCCTCGATGGTGGCGATGAGGTCTGCGCCGACGCCCTGCGGGACGAAGTAGTTGTCGTAGTTGGTGGCGGGGTCGAGCGCCCACGGTCCACCGTCGGATCCCATCGGAACGCGGGACATCGACTCGACGCCACCGGCGATCACCAGTTCGTCCCAGCCGGACCGGACCTTCTGGGCAGCCATGTTCACGGCTTCGAGACCGGAAGCGCAGAAACGGTTGAGCTGAACGCCGCCGACGGTGTCGGGCAGTCCCGCATCGTTGACTGCAACGCGGGCGATGTCCATTCCCTGATCGCCAACGGGGGTGACGACGCCCAGGATGAGGTCGGAGATCCGATCCTCGTCGAGGTCGGGAAAGCGCACGCGCAGTTCCTGGATCAGACCCGTGACCAGCGAGATCGGCTTAACCGAGTGCAACGACCCGGTCTTCTTGCCGCGGCCTCGCGGGGTACGGATGGCTTCATAAATGAATGCCTCTGTGGTCACTGTGAGGTGTTCCTTCCGTGTAATTCGTCGAACCGGTCTGCAGATCGTCCGCGCCGCCTTCGGTGGTGGCGCATGGCCGAGGTACAGACCTCAGCCCTTTCACTGTAGAACGTGTTCCAAATTCATGGGAAGGACCGAAGCGATCCTGCTAGGTGACCGAGGTGATCCGACGTGCGTGCGCCTGCCCGCTCCGGTTCATTTCGAGTGCGCTTCCGGCGGCGCTCACGGCACGATTCGATAGGGCAGCATCATGTCGTGATCTTCGTGGTCGAGTAGGTGGCAATGCCACACGTATCCCTGGAGTTGACCAGCGTTACTCATACCTTGGTTACTCGTACCGTGGTGACCACTTCCCTGATGCGTCTGATCGCCACCAGTCATCCCCACACTCGGAAGTCGCTCGAACATCGCGTCGGGATCGAAACCCAGCTCGTCCGCGGTCGGGAATCGCACGATGATCCGCGTGACCGTGCCACCGTCCACCCTGACGGTGTCCTTCATCCCCGCTTCCCACGGCGCCGGCGCGATCATCGGTCCCGCCTCGAACCCGTCGGGCGACGGAGTCCACTTGTTGCCGATCACCGGCTGCGGATGACGGATGAGGTAGTCCAGCGTCCGCATCGGTGTTCGGCCGAGGATTCGGAAGTTCACCAGGTGCAGGTGAATCGGATGCGGGTCGGGTGTGGTGTTGACGATGTTCCACTGCTCGACGATGCCCTGCCGCGGCCTCTCGACGTCGGTGGTGCTGAACGTCAGGTTGTTCAGCGTCATCTGAGCCGGCGGATTCCGCAGTTCCAGTTGCTGGCTCACCGTCACCGTGCGAACTACCGTCGGCGGCTCCAACGGAGCGAGAACGTCGCGCTGCCGCCTCCCACCGCGCAGTCGCGTCGGAACACCTCCCGTGAAACCGCGTCTGGAATCGCCGCGGAACCGGCAGAACAGCGGCATCGTCACTTCACCGATGACAGCGGCGGGCAGCGGTGGCGCCTCGTCGTTGCGAAGCTCCACCGTCGACCCCTCCGACAGTCCGGTGAAATCGACGAGGAGGTCGTACCGCTCCCCAGGTGCGCAGCGGAAGGCATTGACCGCGACGGGTGCGTCGAGCATTCCGGCGTCGTTGCCGATGACCCAGAACGTCATCATGTTCGAGAAGTGGAGATTCCACACACTTGCCGACGAGGCATTGACGACCCTGAAACGGTAAAGGCCCCGAGCCACAGCCAGTTCCGGCCAGACCTTGCCGTTGACCAATCCGACGTCCCCCACCGCGCCGCCTTCCCACGATCCTTCCGGTATCAAGATGGTGGATCGGCCGCTCTGAGCGCCTGCCGGCGTGAAGATCTTCTCCTGCAAGATCAGCGGGATCTCGAATTCCTCGGCCGGCAGCCCCAACGGATTTCCCAGCTTGCCGGTGTCGAATTCGTCCCTGATCAGATAGTTGCCGATCAGACCGGCGTAGACGTTGAGCCGGGTGGTGCCCATCGCGTGATCGTGATACCAGAGGTGCGCAGCTTCCTGCCCGTGCGAAAAGTGATGCATCGCAGCCTGTCCCGGCATCACCAGCAACTCCGGATGGCCATCGCTCTCGGGCGAAGTGACTCCTCCGTGCAAGTGCAACGACGTCGGCGGATTCGCGCGAAAATCGGCCTGCATTCCGTGCAATGTCATATCCATGTCCGCAGCCAGCGGATGCCCGGCGAGATTGTTCTCGAACGTCAACATGATCGGCTCGTCCGAATGCGCCTCGACGGTGGGGCCCAAATAGCCGCCGCCGAACTCTGCGCTGCTGTACGACAAGGCGGGAGACGACGGAAAATCCCGATGAAATACGTGTGTCCCGACCTGCGCCGTCAGAGTGATCTCACTGCCGAAAAGCATGGGAAGTGAGGGAAGCTCGTCACAAAACGGCTCGAACTCCGGTGAATGAAAAATCAACGGAGACTCGATATCCACACTCCCCGCCGGAGCAGCACTCGCCTTTGCTCCCAAAGCAACAGCCGCTGTGCCGACTAACGACCCCTTCAGAACTGACCGCCTCGAAACTCCGGTACCCATACTTGCCCCTCCCCGTCGAAACGGGTTGCGTTCTCCCGTAAGGAAAACGCAACCCGTTTCTCTACTTCGATCTCGGAAATCCCCCGTCTACTTTCCGTCGATCGCCTCCAGTACCGAATCGATCAGCGACTGTGGAAGATTCGACGGCGGAGCAATATCCAGGGCTCCAGGAGCGCTCGGTATCGTCCAGATAGTTCGATGACGAGCGATCGCGAGCTTCTCCCGCGATCCATCCGGATGGACCTTGAAATACTCGAACTCGAGGTCGATCCCCTTCTCGTAGAGAGCTGCCAAAGACATCGTGACGAGCACATCGTCGAACGGCATGACCTCACGCAAATGCTCCACCCGCGTGTGCACACAACTCAGTTCACCCAGAGCGCCGCGGGCCGCCAAGGCCTCACGCTGAGAACGGACCAGGAACTTGTCCCGAACCCTCGACTGCCAGATGTAATAGTTGCCGAAGTAGACGTTGCCCACGACGTTTCCGTCTTGCAGCGTCGTCGAGAACACCTCGGATTCGAGTAGATACGGGTTGCGCGGCACCATCGGAGCCGAGCGAATCACCGAACCACGATCGACGTCCTTCGGCTCGGCCGGGACCGCAACGCTCTTCGCCCCCGTCGGAATCGTCATCGGCTCGATGAAATCGTGGAAGTACTGCGGCATCGGCCGTGCCGCCACCACGCCGTGGGAGAGAATTTCCACCCATGTCGTCTGCATCGCGCTCCACCCGATGTGGGTGCGCGTCTCACCGTCGACTCGGCACCATTCGACATGCAGATTGGTGGTTGCCCGATCCGGACCGGTGAGCTCGGTGATCCAGATCGTCCCCTCGACAATGTCGTCGGTGTACAGGTTCGCATCGATGAACACCTCGGAGTTGTTGGTCACCATGCCCCAACGACCCGTCGCCATGTCTTCGACGATCTGCTTCGAGATCGGTCCGGTCCCCCTCTCCCGCAAAGCACCCAGCCACAGGGCGAAGCTCGCGAACCCCACTGATCCACCGACGTTGCACGCGTCCCGGAACCCGACGGGGAACCGGATCGACACCGCCGGATAGCCGCTGCGTGCCACCACATGCACGTCGGAGCCGTAGGCCATCGGATCGAACTGTGCGAGAGACTTCGCCGACAACGGCCCGGTGTCGAACTGTGGTGCCGGGTCGTGCGCCGGTTCTTCCGCATCCTCCTCGTGAGTCACGAACGCGAGAATTCGCTCCTCGTTATCCGTCAACAGAGCTGGAAAAGTCAGAACCACCACGCTTCCCTCCGCGCCGCCGCGGAAGGTCACAGCGTCGTCCTCCCTGGCACCCATCGCCAGAGAAACCGACATCTGGCCCGTGGCCTTTCGGATCGCCTCGGCCGCCGCCCACAGCCTGGTTCCCGCACGATCGAGTGATTCGCCGCCCGCGATCAACTCGTCCAGCAGCGGAATCCGCGCCGAACCCAGAAGTGCCTTCCACTGCACGACGGTTCGGGCGCGAATCGGTTCGATGTCGCATCCCTGCGGCCAGTCACCTGCGGAGCTGAGAGACTTACTACCGTCGTGCGAGAGCGAGACATCCACCGATGGTGGAACGTCACCGACAACGACGGGCTTTCCGGTTTCCTGCCATTCGATGGCAAAGGCATTGCTCATTTGATCACCGCATCCTCATCGAGATGAATGTTCACGGCCGCCTCGGCGATCGGTTTCTCCTGCTCGTGGCGTTCCGACTTGGTCAGCTCGTGAATCCCCGGGGTATGTGCGACCACAACCCGCGGGCTCTTCACTCCCAACGCCCGGCTGTGTTGCGCGAGCTTGTCGAGAATGATCTGCGCATCACGCGCGGTCGGGTCCGCGATTTCCTCAGCTGTAGGCCTACTTTCGTCGTGCGAGAGAATCTGGGAGCGGTACCCCTCGAGCTGGATCACCACCCGCCCGTCCTTCACCACTGCCACGTCGGCTTGCATGTGGGTCTCGGTCTGCACCTTGTCGTAGGCGTACGCGGTGAACGAACGAGCCTCGAATCGCCCGTCGTACATGTCGATTCGGGCGATGTTGACCGGAAGGCAGATCTCCCGCGGAACCATGACCTGCCCCGATTGCAGCAGTGAATCCAGGAAGTAAGGATCACCGAGGAGGTGCTGCCTACGGTCGGCGCGCGAAATAGCGCTGAAGAGAATGTGCTCGGAGTCGAGACTCGAGATCTCTTCGAGTCGGCGGAAATCGCCCTCCTGGAACAGCAACCACGAGTAGAGATCGTCCAACGGATCGATGTCGAGCACCGGTCGCGGCAATTCCCTCTCGAACTCAGGCAGTGTTTCGTCCAGCCCGAAGATGAAGTCGGCCGAGAAATGGGGCCGCCCGTACCCGGTCCGTTCGGTGCCGATCGTGACATGCACCCGCGTTCCGGCGGCATCACGATCCTGCTCGACGACGCTTGCCCTGATCTCGATTCTGGTGCCCTCGACCGTGTCGACGACGATCGGTCGATCCAGCTTGATGTCGTCGATACGGACACGGCCCAGGGTCACCCGTCCCGTGACATAGGCTGCCGCCTGCGACATCGCCTCGAGCCCGAAGACCGTCGGCAGCAACGCCGATCCCTTCCAGACATGGTCGAGGACAAACGAATCCGCCGAGGTGGACAACGTCGTTCGGGTCGCGAGTTCTACGTGCGGCTCGAACGTCACGATTTGGTCGATGTAGCGCGACACCGCCGGCAGAGCCGGCGCTGCGGGAGCCCAGGTGTCGAGACCCCCGAGTCGACTGGTCACGACGATGCGACTCGCCTCGGGTCCACTGTCGACCAGACGAAGGAAGTGATCCACTCCCGCAGCCGTCGAAATCGGCATGACACCCATCTTCGCGAGGTGGTTGACGCTGCCCATGCGGGCGCCCATCCCTGTCTCTCCCCACACGCTGTACGCGAGCGAGAACGTCCGAGTCTTCGGGTGCCCGGCGGCATACCGCACCACCATTTCGTCGAGAAGCTCGTTTCCGTATGCATACCAGCTGTTTCCGGGCATACCAGTGAATCCGATGATGGAAGAGAAGCCCACGAACAGCTTCAACTCGCGTTCAGCGAGCGCTTCCACGAAGTTGGCTGCGCCCAGGACCTTCGGTGCAACCTCCTTGAAAGCCGCAGCGCTGTCGACTCTCTCGAACCGCCGCGGAACGTTCGCCCCCGCACCGTGGACAAACCCGGTGATCGGCCCCACCTCGATCTCGATCTGAGTGACGATGCCGGCCACCGCCGCAGCATCCGTGACGTTGCAGCGA
The DNA here is from genome assembly GCF_042728675.1 of Rhodococcus sp. NPDC060176. NCBI lineage: Bacteria > Bacillati > Actinomycetota > Actinomycetes > Mycobacteriales > Nocardiaceae > Rhodococcus > Rhodococcus sp. NPDC060176. Next base: position 454,053 of record NZ_JBHWYS010000004.1, on the reverse strand, counting down.
TAGTAGTGGGCACTCAAACCGGCAGACGTGAAGTCCGCAAGAGTGGAGGCGATTTCGTCACCGGCCTGCCGCTGAGAGCTTCCGATCAGTACCAGTTCGGCGCCGGTCTTTCGGCCCAGCGCCAGAGCGCATTGCGCCATGATGCCTTTCGCGCCTCCGGTCACGACCACAACATCCGAACGTCCCAGCCCACTTTCCCGGACGGTGTAGTCGTTCGAGGCGAGCACCCGCGGTTGCAGTGCCGTGCGCGCCAGCTCGGCGTCGTAAGTCGCGAACACATAGGGTGCAACCGAATCCAACTCGGAGACGGCAGTGGTTGCCACCTCCGCGTCCGCTGTCGAGCCGTCGAATCCTAGGACGCGTACATCCAGCTCGGGGCGCTCGTGATGCACCGAAGCTGCAAAAGCCGCCGCACTCGGCACCGGCGCTGGATTGCTCAACTCGGCATCGATGAACTGAACCACCGCCAATGTGGTTCGCGCGCCACCACTTTGCTGCGCCGGAACTATTCTGTGCATGTGTTCGATTCCGCGGCGCAAGCCGATTTCGGTGACGGAATCATCGGTCACGCGCGGCATTACCGCAATCACGTGGTGTGCGTTCGCAGTGTCGGCGTCGGAGAATGTCCGGGTGTCGACCTGGGCGCCACGGCCTCGAAGTTCGGATTCCAATCTTCCGACCAAACCGGCGTCGTCACCGATGACGACAAACGTCGCGGCCGTGAGGTCGCGGACTTCGTGCAACGCTGTCTCGCTCCGAACCTTTTCCAGGGTGTAATCGCGAACCCAGGTGAAGCTGTCGGCCGATATACCCTGCGACTTCGTCGGCAGCGCCCGCGCAGCCGGCTGCTGCTGACCCGACATCTCCTTCGCGGACCGATCGAGCACCTCGATCAGTTCACCCAGGCTGACGTTGACGAGTTCGGCCGGATCCAGGTCGCCCTGAACACCCAACCGTGTTGCCACCGTGGCTATTGCATCGGCAGCCTTGATCGAGTCCATGTTCAGGTCGTCGAGCAGGTGGAGATCCACATCGAGAGACCCCACCGGAAATCCGGTGTCCTCTGCGATTACCTCGAGCAGGATTCGCGACACGTCCGATTGCCCCGAATGCGCTACTGGAACGGCAGCTACTGGAACGGCAGTGCCGGCATTCGGCGATGCCGCAAGGATCAGCGATGCAGCTTCTCCGATGGTGGCGTTGGCCAACTCGGCAGGGTCGAGGTCGACAACCTCGAATTGATGCGCAACCTTCGAAATAGCCTCTGCCGCACTGATCGAGTCGAGATTCAGATCATCGAGCAGACGCAAATCCGTCGTGATCGACTCGGCCGGGAACCCTGTGGTGCCGGCGAGGATCCTGATCAGCTCACTTTCCACGGACCCCGCGCCCGCGACAGCCGGCTCTTCGACCACCGGAGCCGAAACCGGCGCAGGAGCTTTCGCTGCTACAGATTCGTGGCCGTTGGTGACTGCCCGCGAAGTCGGAGCAGATGGAGAAGACGGAGAAGTCGCTCCACTGCCTACATCCGCGCGAATGACGTCGACGAGGAAGTTCCCGCGTCGGCTCAGGTAATCGGCCAGCGCCGCAGCCGGATCCCCGCCGGACGTACCAACTGCGAGCGGTTCGGGAGCAGATTTAACCGTCAGCTTCGCCTCGGCCAGGTTCTCGATGAACACCTTCTGATCGGCGGGAACGAATTCGCGCACGAAGCGGCCGTCGAAAAGTTCGTTCCAGCGGACCTGAGCGCCGTGTACGTACATCGCGGCCAGTGCGACGTTGAAGTCCTCGTCACGTCCGGACTTGGACGCAACGGGGAAGCAGCGCACGCCGTCGGTCCCGTTGATCGCCTTGGTGAGCCCGGTCAGCACACGGCCGGGTCCGACCTCGACAAGCAGGTCCACCTCCTGCGAGATCCCACGTACCGTCTTGATCCAGTCGACCGGTGAGACAACCTGTTTGGTGACCAATTCGCGAAGTGCCACTGGCGTCTGGACGCGTTCCCCTTCAACGCAGGAATATACGGGGCAGGTCAGCGAATCGACGTGCTCGTCAACGGGCGCAGTGGACTTCAGCTCCCGCTCGGCCTCGTTCATCATCTCGGAGTGGAAAGCATTCGACACGGCAAGCGCCTGGGCCGACACTCCGCGCGTCTTCGCGATGGCAACCACATCGTCGACCGCGTCCTTGGTACCCGAAACCACTGTCTGCGTCGGCGTATTCAGATTCGCGACGGTCGCATATCCGTTTGCTTCCGCGATGATCGCCTCAGCCGTCGATCGGTCGCAGGTCAGGCTCGCCATTGCGCCGTTTCCGCCACCACTGACCGCCATCGCCGCGCCCTTCGCCGCAGCCAAGGTGATCAGCGTCTTCTTGTCGTAAGCCCCTGCCACGTAGAGGGCTGTCAGCTCCCCGAGACTGTGCCCGGCAACGGCAGTGGGTGTGACGCCCAAACGGTGGAGGTACTCGAACCACAGTAGCGACGCCAAGGCAACGGCGGGCTGGGTGAACTGCGTCTGGGCGAGGTCCCTCTTCCACTTCGCCAATTCCGCAGCGTCAGCGCTCTTGACCGGGTTCCGCAGAATCCGCGGCGTGATCGCTTCCGCTCCCGCATCCTCCAGCCAGCCGTCGGCCTCGTTCGCCAGTTCACGCGCCCACTCGAAACGCTCGATCAGCACGCGAGCCATCTCGAGCTGTTGTGATCCCTGTCCCGGGAACAGGAACCCGATGTCGTGACGAACGTTGTTCGAGATCGATATCTCGTTGCTGACCACCTTGACCTGGCCGGCCGCGGGCGCAGAGTTCTCGCAGATGACGGCGAGTTGGCGCATGCGTTCGGCCAACTGCGCGGGTCGACCTGCCACCACTGCGGCCCGGAAGGGCGCGGTCGGCGAGATCACCCGCGAGAGCTTCGCCGAAAAGTCCAGCAGCTCGGCAACACTCAACGGAACTGCCAGATCTGCGACATCCCGCGCTCGGGTCGCCAAGTCCATGGCGGAATCTGCGGAAAGTACGAAGACCTCGGTGTCCTGGTACGACGCCATCATGGTGCGGACGTCGCGCGAAGGTGTCAGCTTGCTGGACGGTGCATCAGCCGATTCGATGGCGACGTGGCAGTTGATACCGCCGAATCCCATGGCCTGCGCACCGGCGCGCATCTTCTCGGACGGATCTCTGATCTCGCCGTTGACGAGCGGAAAGAGCGCTGGCGCTTCGGTTCCGAACGCCGGGTTCGGGTCGGTGCAACCGGCGATCGGCGGAAGGATTCGTTGGTTGACGGCCATTGTCGCCTTGATCAGTGCAAGGATGCCCGACGCCGCCTTCGTGTGCCCGATCAGCGACTTCAGCGAGGTCATACCGATGCTGCGAGCCTCGACGGGCCCGTCCGTCTGCGCGGCCTGCTGGACGCCGGCAAGTTCGACGGGGTCCCCGACAGGAGTGCCAGTTCCGTGTCCTTCGACAAAGGCAACCTCGCTGGCAGCGAATCCTGCTCCCGAGTATGCGCGACGGATCATTTCGGCCTGAGTTTCGGCGCGGGGCTTGGTAATTCCACCCTTGCCATCGGTGGAGATGCCCCAGCCGCGAATCGTCGCGTACACGTAGTCACCGTCTGCCCTGGCGTCCTCGAGCCGTTTCAAGGCCACGAATCCACAGCCTTCACCCGGGATGAATCCGCTTCGGCTTGCGTCGTACACGTTCATGTCACCGCGTGTCAGTGCACCCAAACGCGCGAATCCCACGAGTTCCAAAGGATCTAAGCTGACGTCGACTCCACCTGCCAAGACGAAGTCGGCCGCGCCGGACGCCAGCTTTTCCGCCGCAGTCGCCACCGCGAGCATGCCGGACGCGCACGCACCGTCCACGACGTACCCGCCGCCGTTGAAGTCGAGGTAGTTGCAGATCCGACCGGCAATCGTATTCGACAACATACCGGCCAGAGTGTCTTCACTCGGCTCCACCAGCGGGCCTTTGTAGACCTCTTCCATCGTCTCGGCGAGGGCATCGACGACGGAACTGTCCAACTGGCGCGCTTCGGCCGCCACAGCGAGGGCGCGCTTGACATAAGGCCAGCGCAAACGCATCGACCACATCCGGGATTCTTCACCGGTAAGGGAGTTGCCGACGATTGCGGCGCTGCGGCCAGTGGGTACCGATCCTCGGCTGTAGCCCGCGTCCGTCAAAGCGCCGAGTGCTGTTTCCAGCGCCAACCAGTGTGTGAGATCTGTCGACTTGAAGGTCCGCTCCGGGATCCGGCGCCCGACCCAGTCGAATTCGAATCCGTCCATGAACGCGCCCCGGTCGGCATACGTTCTGTCGACGTCGTCGGGATTTGCGCTCCAATAGTCGTCGAGAGACATCCGCGACTCGGGAAACTTTCGGAATTGCATCCGGCGCGCAAGGACGTTCTCCCAAAATCCTTGCAGATCGTGTGCACCGGGAGACCACATGCTCATCCCGACTATCGCAATTGCAGGATTAGTTGAATCTTCAGTCATCTTACACTTCCTATTTTCACGCGCATCCACGGGAGACTCAATCGACCGAAGACTAACCACGCGTTCGTCGGCGTGTAAAACGCAGATTCACCTCAAGGCATAACCAAATAACAAAGATTGTTCGAGATCGCGAACATGTTTCAGCAATTTTTCCGCAATCGACAATTAGCTGTAACTTCGAGTTACTCGTTTGCCTAACTCGACGTCAAACTCCGGCTGGAACATCCGTATCTGATCCTGGATTCAAAGCCGTCCAATCCAGACATACAGCAAATATGCAGTTGAGCATCCGTTAAATCGGCACAATGCCGAATATGTGGCCAATTCGCCGAATGTCCCAAATTGGTCGATCGACACAAAACAAACATCTGCAAGGTTCAATCTGAACATTCGTGACACGCTGAGAGTTAGCAATATTGATCGAACGTCGGTCGATCGACAAGAAATCTCAGATATTCTTCGGCGGTCATCGTACGAATCGAAGTTTCGTTACAGCGAAACTGGGCGAACAAATGTGCCAGCAAACCAGCCACAGCATTTTCAGCATTGACTGACCGAGCGACTGCACCCTCGACGCCCGCGAAGAGCAACGACGAGTCACTTATAACGATTCGATCACGCGGCCTGTCTCGCGACATTCCGGCCGTTGTTCCGCCCACAAGGGACGCGTCAGCGACTCAACTTTCGAGTCTGCGGGCTCCAAGGACGTCCTTGAGTAGTTCCTTGGCAACATCCTCGGGATCGCGTCTGGCCGTCGGGTCCGCGGGCTCGGCCGCCTCCGCGAACATTTCGTCCTCGTCCTCACGCGTTGCAGGCGGAGGAGTTGCCTCGTAGTCGACCTCGGGAGCGGGGGCCGGTCCAGGGTCTTCCGGGTAGTCGGGAGCCTCGGGCGGCGGAATGTCGTCCGAATCCCCACGCTGGGGCTGCGGAGCCTTGGGCTGCTGCGCCGCGCGTTCCTGACTGGGGCGCGAGAATCGCGGCGCAGCGGCCGGGCGAGTCGGAGCCTCTGCCGCCTTGGGCGTGCTCGACCCGGCAGGCGCGGGCGGCGCACCTTCCTGGTACTCGACTTGCCAAGTGCCACCGAACATCTCGGTAAGGACCTCGCAGATGACCGCTGCGTTATGCGGTTGCGTCACACGAGCACCCAGAACCGGCGAGCCGTGAGCAATGACCACGACGTGACCACGCACGTCGTGAACCGTAGCAGCGGACAGCATGGCCGGCAGAACCTTGTTTCGTTCACCGACCTTGTTGCGCAAGGTGTTCCACGATTCACGAAGTGTCTCGACCGTGGGGCCGGCCGAGACCGGCGCAACTTCTGCAGCCGCCGGCTCCTCGAACTCGGGCTCGGCCTCGGGCTCGTAGTCGGGTTCCGGCTCGGAAAGTCCGATCGGCTCTTCCGCTTCGACAGTAGCTGGAGTCGGTAGTTCAACCACGGGAGCTTCAACCACGGGAGCCTCAACCACAGGAGCTTCGACCACCAGCGGTTCGGCAACGGGAGGCTCCACGATCTCAACGGCGGGAGGCTCGACGACTGGGGGCTCGACGACTGGGGGCTCGACGACGGGAACTGCCGCTACCGGAGGCTCGACGACAGGAGCCTCGACAACCGGCGGCGCCGCCGCGGGAGCAGGCGCGGCTGGTTCCGGCCGTGCCTCAGGCTCGGCCTTACGTTGGGAGGGCCGTTGGAACTTGGAAGCAATCTCCGGTTCGAGCGGCGGCACGGTCGGTGCCGGCGTTGCTGCCGCGCGAGGGGCAGCGGCAGCCGCGACTCCGGCAGCCGGAATACCTTGTTCCAGGCGCTCGAGCCGCTGCAATACAGCTGACTCGGTGTCCGAAGCAGAGGGAAGCAGCATTCGCGCGCACATCACCTCGAGCAGCAGCCGCGGCGCCGTCGCCCCACGCATTTCGCTGAGCCCGGCATGGACGGTCTCGGCGAAACGGGTGAGCGTGGCCGGACCGACTCGCTGAATCTGCTCACGCATCGTGACCAGCTCTGCCTCGGGTGCGTCGACCAACCCTCGTTCGCTGGCGTCGGAGACAGCCTGCATCAAAATGAGATCACGCAGACGTTCGAGGAGATCCAGCGCGAAGCGGCGTGGGTCGTGACCGGCGTCCATCACGCGATCGACAGTGCCGAACAAGGCGGCTCCGTCACTGGCGGAGAGAGCATCGACGGCTTCGTCGATGAGCGCGACGTCGGTGACTCCGAGAAGGGAGAGCGCGCGCGGATACGTGACACCTTCTTCTCCGGCGCCCGCGAGCAGCTGATCGAGGACACTCAACGAGTCTCGAGGCGAACCACCGCCGGCCTTGATTACCAGCGGATATACGGCGGGCTCGACCGGTACGCCCTCCTGGGCGCAGATCTTTTCCAGGAGTCCGCGCATGGTCGACGGCGCCAACAGGCGGAACGGGTAATGGTGTGTACGCGAGCGAATGGTGGGGAGAACCTTTTCGGGTTCCGTCGTCGCAAAGATGAAGATGAGGTGTTCCGGCGGCTCTTCGACAATCTTGAGCAGCGCGTTGAAGCCCGCCGCCGTCACCATGTGTGCCTCGTCGATGATGAAGACGCGATAACGAGAAGCGGCCGGTGCGTGGAAGGCCTTGTCTCGGAGTTCTCGCGTGTCGTCGACGCCACCGTGACTTGCGGCGTCGAGTTCGGTGACGTCCAGGTTGCCTGTGCCGCCCGGGCCCAGCGAAACGCACGAGTCGCACACGTCGCACGGCGTCGAGGTCGGACCCTTCTCACAGTTCAGTGAACGCGCAAGGATGCGCGCCGACGACGTCTTTCCACAGCCACGTGGGCCGGAAAAGAGATAGGCATGGTTGATGCGTCCGGTGTCGAGGGCCGTGCTGAGCGGTGCGGTGACATGCTCCTGCCCCACCACCTCGGCGAAGGACGCGGGTCGATACTTCCGGTACAGGGCCACGCGCAAAGACTACCGGCGACCCACGACAGGTGGTCCGGTGCGGGTGCAACGCCGACTTCTCCCGAAACATGTTCGCAACACAATCGCAGTGCGTAGGAAACCGCACGCACGCATCGTGGGTTCCGTGCACGCGGGCTGGTCCGCGTGCGTGAGGAGAAGACTGTGCCCGCCACCATCGATGCCGGAGCAACTGCCTGGTTGCTCGTCAGTACTGCACTGGTTCTTCTGATGACGCCAGGACTGGCACTGTTCTACGGCGGCATGGTCCGCTCGACCGGCGTCCTCAACATGATCATGATGAGCTTCGTCTCGATCGCACTCGTCACTGTTGCGTGGTTGTTCGTGGGCTACAGCCTCGTGTTCGGCGACGATCACGGCGGCATCATCGGTGGACTCGAGCACGTCGGAATGGCGGGCATCGACCCGTCGACCGTGCACGGGAACGTCCCGGAAGTGTTGTTCGCAACCTTTCAATTGACCTTCGCGATCCTTACTGCGGCACTGATCAGTGGTGCGATCGCCGACCGAGCGAAGTTCTCCGCCTGGATGATCTTCGTCCCCATCTGGTCCTTGCTCGTCTACGTCCCCGTCGCTCACTGGGTGTGGAATCCGCAGGGATGGCTCGCCCAGATGGGAGCACTCGACTACGCCGGTGGCCTCGTGGTCGAGATCGTGTCCGGAGCGTCGGGTCTGGCATTGGCCCTGGTCCTCGGCCAGCGGATGGGTTTCAAGGCCGAGTCGATGCGTCCGCACAATCTGCCGTTCGTCCTGCTCGGCGTAGGCCTGCTCTGGTTCGGTTGGTTCGGATTCAACGCCGGCTCGGCCCTTGCGGCCGACGGTATGGCCTCGCAGATCTTCCTCAACACACTCGTCGCCGGTTGCACCGGACTACTCGGCTGGCTGTTCGTCGAACAAAATCGTGACGGACACCCCACGACGTTCGGCGCAGCGTCGGGCGTCGTCGCCGGTCTGGTCGCGATCACCCCGTCGTGCGGAACGGTGAACATGTTCGGTGCGCTCGTCATCGGTCTGATCGCCGGCATCGTCTGCTCGTACGCCGTGGGATGGAAGCACAAGCTCGGCTACGACGACTCCCTCGACGTCGTCGGCGTGCACCTCGTCGGTGGAATCGTCGGCTCGTTGCTGATCGGACTCCTCGCGACGGCCGTGATGACGGGCGGTCCGGAAGGTTTGTTCTTCGGCGGTGGATTCGCGCAGTTGGGCAAGCAGTTCGTCGGCGTCGTCGTGGTCGCGCTCTATGCCTTCGGTGTGACCTACGGTCTCGGAAAGCTCATCGACAAGACCTTCGGCTTCCGCATTTCGCGTGAAGACGAGGCCCGCGGAATCGACGTTGCCCTGCACGCGGAGTCGGCCTACGAGCACGGAGTCCTCGGCCATGGTCCGATCGGCGGACAGAACCCGAGCCCGTTCCTCCAGCGTCAGCGTGAGGAACGGGAGAACCGCGAGCGGGACTGACCGCCCTCACCGGTTCGCGATTTCCTCCATCAGGATCGGAACGCCGACATTGCAGGAATGAATCCCGACGACGGTGGTCAGTTTCAGCACCTCGAGAATCTCCTTCGGGGTCACTCCCATGTCGAGCGCGGCGCGAATATGGCGTCGTACGCCGGGCGCGTACATGTGTGTGCTCGCCGCATCGACGGCTATGCACAGCAACTGGATCACCTGAGGTGACAGCACCCCACTGTTCCAGGGCTGCATTGCTGTCTTCATGTACAGCTCGGTCCACTCGGGATCCAGCTCCGAAAGGCCGTCCCACAACGGATTCCAGCCACCCGAATCCTTCATGGCCTGGGTGACGGGAAATGCTTCATTTGCTCGAACGTCAGTCATCGATCTCCTCAGACCATCGAAAATGCTTGATTCAGTTCACGTTTGAGAATCTTTCCGGTTGCCGTCATCGGAAGCGACGGCACGAACTCGATGCGACGCGGATATTTGTAGGCGGCCATCTGTTCCCGCGACCATTCCACGAGATCCGATTCGGAGATCTCTTCACTCGGCTCTCGGATCACGAACGCGACAACTTCTTCGCCGAGGCTCGGGTCCGGCAGCCCGACGACGGCGACGAGTGAGACGGCTGGGTGAGTGAGCAGAACCTCTTCGATTTCGCGTGGGTAGACGTTGAATCCGCCCCGCACGATCATGTCCTTCGCGCGATCGACGATGTAGTAATTTCCGTCGGTATCGACCCGTGCCAGATCCTCGGTGCGAAACCAACCGTCGCGCATGGCTTCCGCCGTCGCCTCTGGTCGGTTGAAATAGCCCTTCATGACGTTGTGCCCGCGAATGGCCAACTCACCCACGTCCTCGGGGCCGGTGATCGTGTGCCAAGAGTCGTCGACAAGCCGCGCTTCGACGCCCCAGATCGGCACGCCGATCGAACCGGGCCGGGGGTCGCCCTCGGGGTCACTGAACAAGGCCAGCGGAGAGGTCTCGGACAGTCCGTACCCTTCGAGGATCTGAACCCCGAAGCGCTCCTTGAACCGCGTCAAGATTTCGACGGGAAGCGCTGCGCCACCGGAGATCGCGCACCGCATGTTCTGTGCAACGGTTTCGACATCCACCCCGGATCTCACTACCCCGTCCAGCACGCCGAGTAGTCCCCAGTACATGGTCGGGACGCCCGCGAAGACCGAGATCTTTTCGCGTTCCATGATCTCGAGTGCCGCGGTCGCATCGAAGCGTGGCATCAACACCAACGTGGCACCGACGCAGATTCCCGCATTCATGGTCACTGTCTGGCCGAACGAGTGGAACAGTGGCAAAGTCAGGAGATACCGCTCATGCATGGAGGGAGCGCTCTCGAACAACCGGTTGGTCGACAGTGCATTCAAGACCATGTTGCAGTGAGTGAGTTCGGCGCCCTTGGGTTTTCCGGTTGTGCCGCTGGTGTAGAGAATGACCGCGGTGTCCGTCGGTTCACGAACAATCGCGGCTGCAGTTGTTTCCGTTTCGGGCACGGATGCCATTGCTTCGCCTAAGGTCTCGACTCCGGGGATCGACGAAGGTGCGCCCGACTCGGCAGTGATCACGATCAGGGAAGAACAGGTCTCGCTCTGCTCGAACCCGGCAATGGCGTACTCGGCGATCGGCAATTCGGGACTTCCCTCGAAACAGAAGTACAGTTTTGCTTCCGAATCAGCCAGGTGGTAGGCGATTTCGCGCCCCTTGAGCAGAATGTTCAGAGGAACGACGACGCCGCCGGCCTTGAGAACGCCGTAGTAGACGATCGGAAACTCAAGAATGTTCGGGCAGGACAATGCCACCCTGTCACCTGGCTCGACACCCCGCGAGACGAGCAGTTGCGCGATGCGATTCGCGTAGGCGTCGAACTGCGCATACGTCAGCCGCGCTTCCCCGAGCACCAGCGCATCCCGTTCCGGATATCGCCGGGCCGAGTCTTCCAGCAGAACAGCAAGATCAAGCACGACTGTGTTCCTCCTGCTCCACGGAATCCGTCGTATGAGATGGGGCGGCGTGCGACACCGACTCGAGCAGTTCCCACACCAACGATTCCGCCCGCGGCCAGTACCCATACCCGGACGCCGGATTGAGATGTCCGACCTCGCCCAGATCCAGCAACCGACTCCCCCATCCTTCAGCCAAACCCACAACTCGGCGATAGCCGGCCAGCGGATCGTTCCGGCTCGCCGCGACCGTGCTCGGAAACGGTAGACGCTGACGCGGTATCGGTAGCCACCCGTGTCGGTCGAGATCTTCGAGAGACGGATAAGACTCGGGCAGCGGAAGTTCGAGATCTGCCGGCGTGACCAGAAGGGCGCCCGCAACTTCTCGATGATGCGCCCTCGCCCAGTGAGCAACGGTCATGACTCCGGCGCTGTGCGCGACCAGGACAACCGGCCCGCAGACACTTGTCAGCACCTCGTCCAATGCCGCAACCCTGGCATCTCGACTGAGCTTGTCGGTCTCGAGGGGAGGAACCGTCAAAACATTGTCCAGGCCGCGTTCGAGGTGAGTCTGCCAATGATCCTCGACGTGATCGCGCAATCCGGGAACTATTACTACCGTGGATGATTCATTCATCATGAGCTCCGAACGTCTGTTACTTCGGTGGCGCCCGGGATCTCGGGCCGCTTCTGCAACGTCGCCAACCGCCTCATCCCGGCGGGATAAGCACGCTTGCCGGCTACCAACGCGAGGGCTGCGGCGACATAGACGAACGGCGAAAGCTGTAGAGCACCGAGAAGACCCAGGTGATCGGCGAGGATACCGACCACGAACGGGCCGAGCGCCAACCCCAGAAGGTTGTTGGCAACAGTGAGCGTTCCCATGGCGGATGCTCGAATCGAATGATGGGTAAGGTTCGCGACCATCGCTGCCGTCGGCCCCGACGAACCGGCGGAGAAGAAGGCACCGATACCGAGCAACACGAGTTGTGCTGTCCCCGTGCCTAACCGGAGCCCGATGCTCAGCGTCACCAATGAGATGGCGCAGTAGACGATGGCGGTGGTCCATTTCCGCGCCGAATCGTCGCGGCTGAATCTGTCTGTGATGAAACCGCAGACCACCATCCCGCTTCCGACAAGGAGGACGAATACGGAAGCCGTGACGCCGGCCTTGTCCGGGGCCAAATCGTAGTAGCGATTGAAAAAGCTCGGCAACCACGCCAGAAGTACAGCGGCGGTGAACATCTGGAGACCGCCACCGATGTAGGCGAACAATACGGCCGGATTGGTGAACAACGATGACACCGGCGCGCGAAAGCCGTCGCGCCTGAGCGCTTCCCCGGCAGCATCCGGCGCGGCCTCGACGGCGTAGGCCGTGAGCTTCTTCTCGGTGACGAGGGCACGGAAGAGCGCAACCAGAATCAGACCGAAGATCGCCATGGCGGCGAAAGACCACCGCCAACTGAACTGAACTGCGATGAACCCACCGATTGCCACACCGATGACCGAACCGAACGATCCACCGGCCATGAAGGCACCGGCGAGAGCTGCGTGCACACGGGGCGCAAACACACTGAGCACCACGGCGATACCCACGCTGCCGTACGCCGCTTCACCGACACCGACCAAGGACCTTGCGCCCAACATCTGTTCGTAGGTCTGAGCGATAGCGCACAGCAACGTCGCGACACTCCACAACACGGCCATCAGGATCAAGCTCTTGACGCGCCCCCAACGGTCCGCGAGCAGCGACAACGGGAACGTCAACAGCCCGACCATCAATGCCACCACGCTGCTCAGGGAGGCAAGGTGCGAATCGGACAGATCCCAGTCGGCTTTCAGGATCGGGAAGACCGCACTGAGTACCTGCCGCGACATGTAGTCCGAGAGAAGTAGACCGAAAGCCAGGGCAAAAACGATCCACGGGTATAACTTTCGTCGTCCGCCGATTCCGAGCGCGGTGTCCACACGTGGTGTGGCGGGAGCTTGCAGTCCCATGACTCTCCTAGGAGTACTCGAGGTAGACCGGGGGCCTCGGGGTGCGAACCGTCACGGTTCGCACCCCGAAGCTGTTGTACGAGACGGGGTGGACTCAGGCGTGCTGCGTGAATCCCAGCTGGCCGATCCGGCGGTTGGGTGCATAACCCAACTTCGCCAACGTCTCGTCGGTGTCGACATACGTCTCACCGATCCGGTAGATGTCGCGAGCTTCCTTCGCGGTAGCCACCTCGCGGCCCAATTCGCTTGCAATGCGCACCAACTGCTCGATCTGCTGCACCGATGTCATCTTCTCGCCCTTGCGGCCCCAGATGGTGTCCTCGTTGCCGCAACGAGCGTGCAAGCCCATCGCGATCGCCATCGTGTTCACCGGCAGGACGCTACGCATCAGCGTTTCCAGGGTCAGGCACGCACCGTCGGGAACACGCTGGACGAAGTTCATCATGTTGTACGGGTTTGGGCCGTCGAAGCCGCCGCCGATTGCGACCCACGTGAGGTTGACCGGGCCGGTGTAGATGCCGCGTCGGATCAACCGCTCCACCGTTTCGAGCTGCGGAATGCTCGACAACTGGAAATGCGGCTGGATTCCGGCGGCCTGCAGCCGGCGCAGGTGCTCTGCCACCCATTCCGGACCGGCGGGCACGGTCATCTCCCGATACGTATCAGCCAATTCCGGACGCTGCATCGACGTACCCGCGATGTCGTCGTCGGTCATCAGTTCCATGATGTTCATCTGGCTGGTGTTGATCGCGATCGTCACCTGATCAGGAGCGGGCTCCAACTCCGCAAGCATGTGACGCACGTCGTCGGACAACCACTTCGCATCGGCACCTTCCCCTTCCGGAGCGAACGAAATCGAACCGCCGACCTGCAGAATCATCTCGGGAACGGCCTCACGCAAGCGACCGAGAAGCTCGTTGAACTTCGACAGACGCTTCGAGCCCTTTCCGTCGAGTTCACGCACGTGGATGTGGAGAACGGTGGCGCCGGCGTTGAAACAGTCGACGGCTTGCTGGACGTGCTCGTCCATCGACAGCGGTAGGTCTTCTGCAAAATCGTCCGGTTCCCACTCCGGTCCGTAGGGAGCAACGGTGATGACAAGCTTGTCCTGGGTTTCGGGGAACAGTGAATCGTCGTGGAAATGCATAGCGTGACTCCGATCGAGTGAATGAATTATCTTCGGGGCTGGGAAGAGAGATCAGAACGGTGCGTCGCCGATGATTCCGGCGCGCTCCATCTTTCGAACTGCGGGCCAGTAGTCCTGCACCGCGTAATGCTGTGTCGAACGGTTGTCCCAGATCGCGACGCTGTTCTCGGTCCAGCGCCACCGAACCTGATACTCGGGAATCTGGGCCTGACTGGCCAGGTAGGTGAGCAGGTTTCCGGCGCCGGGGGCGTAATCGATTCCGTAGCGGACGTTCTCGGGCGTGTGATAGTTCACGAGGTGCGTGGCAAACGAGTTGACGAATAGAATCTTCTCGTCGGTCTCCGGATGTGTTCGTACCACGGGATGTTCGGCGTCGGGAAAGCGTTCCCTCAGTTGGTGGCGCTGTTCGATCGGCATCCGAGCGCCGAAGGTCGACTCGATACTGTGCCTGGCACGCAGGTCCTTGATCTGCTCCTTGACCCGCGCCGGCAGATTCTCGTAGGCGAGTGCCATGTTCACCCAAATCGTGTCGCCGCCGACAGGAGGTGTTTCCACACAACGCAATACACATCCCATGGGCGGGTTGACGCGCCAGGTGGCGTCGCAGTGATACGCATTCTCGAAGTGCTCCGGCGGGCTGTCCAGGTCTTTGTAGATGCGGACCAGGCCCGGATGGTCGGGATCACTGCCCAGAGCTGGATGATCCTCCAGTTCACCGAATCGCTGGGCAAGTTCTACGTGCTCGGCTTTGGAGAAGTTCTGGTCGCGAAAAAACAGGACCTTGTGCTCGAGTAACAATGCCTTGATTTCGGCGAAGAGTGCATCGCCTCGCGCGACCTCTCCGAGATCCACCCCGGACAACTCTGCCCCGATCGAACAGGTCAATTTCTCGACGTGGATCGTGCTGGTCGACGGGAGCAGGTTTTCTGTCAGCGTTGCAGTATTGGTCATGACAATTCCTCTGGGAAGTGCTGTTTCGGTTCAGACGGAGAAGACGGAGGAACCGATACTGCGACCGGACTCCATGTCGTGGTGCGCGCGCACCGCATCTTCGAGGGGGTATCGCTGGTTGATCTCGATCTTGATTCGCCCGGACTCGACGTGTGAGAACAATTCGCCCGCCAATTCGGCACGTTCTGCGGGATCTGCGATGTAGTCAGCAAGTGCCGGACGGGTGAC
Source organism: Rhodococcus sp. NPDC060176 (assembly GCF_042728675.1). NCBI lineage: Bacteria > Bacillati > Actinomycetota > Actinomycetes > Mycobacteriales > Nocardiaceae > Rhodococcus > Rhodococcus sp. NPDC060176. The sequence goes on along the minus strand of NZ_JBHWYS010000004.1, from coordinate 438,869 downwards.
GAAGAGAGATCCCTTGACTGCCAACTGCATTGCCTGAATCGGCGGAGTAGGTCCGGACGCCGTTCCGAAGCACACCAGCAGCCCGCGCCTGGCAAGGCAATCGAGTGAGATGTCGAAGGTGGACTGCCCGATGCTGTCGTACACAACCGGCACGCCGACGCCCCCGGTGATCTCCTTGACGCGTGCGACGACGTCCTCGCGGGTGTAGATGACGACTTCATCGCACCCGTGCGCACGGGCAACGCTCGCTTTCTCGTCGCTCGACACCGTGCCGATCACTTTGATTCCCAACAGTTTTGCCCACTGGGTGAAGATCAGTCCGACACCACCGGCCGCGGCATGCAGCAAGACGGTGTCCCCCGCTTTCAACGGGTAGATGCGACGCAGAAGGTAGGCGGCGGTCAACCCTCGCATGGTCATGGCGGCTGCGGTGTCGAAGGCAATGCCGTCGGGAAGCGCGATCAGGTCCGACGCCGCCATGATCCGCTCGGTGGCGTACGCCCCCAGCGGACTGCCGGTGTAGGTCACGCGGTCCCCCACGGCAAAATCGACGACTCCTTCGCCGATCTCTTCGACCACGCCAGCGCCCTCGACTCCCATCCCGGCAGGCAATTGCGCAGGATAGAGGCCACTTCGAAAGTAGGTGTCGGCGAAGTTCAGCCCCACCGCTTCATGGCGAACCCGAACCTCTCCAGTGCCCGGTCGTCCTACCTCGATCTCTTCCCAACGCATGACGGACGGTGTGCCGATCTCGTGGAATCGAATGGCGTTTGCCATCAATGCTCTCCAATTCTGTGGGGCGGGCTCGACTCGATTGCGATCGAGCTGCATTCGTACGCAACAACTTCCAGAAGTCGGTGCTCGACTTCGTGGTCGTGCCGAACTGATGTGAACAAAACTATGTGAGATCCGGCTCACATGCTTAACTTGACGAGACACACAACACAACATTTCGGGACATCGAGTAAAGGGGGCCCTATGAAGCCGCTCGCCCGCTACGCATCACTGAACCGCTACGTCGACCTGTGCCGAACGGTGGACGTGGACGCCGTGGGCCTCATGAGGAGTGTCGGCTTGAGCCCGGCAAGCCTGGCGAACCCCGACCAATGGGTACCGGCCGCCTCCATCGCATCGCTCCTGGAGCGATCGGCAGCGGAGTCCGGACACGAAGACTTCGGACTCCTACTCGCCGGCCTGCGTCGACTGTCCAATCTCGGCCCCCTCAGCTTGGTCATCAGGGAAGAACCAGACGTCAGGAGCGCACTCGACGTACTGATGCGATACGAGCACACGTACAACGAGTCATTGCGCATCCGATTGAACGAAGTCAACGGACTCGCGACCCTGCGAGTCTCGCTCGAGGTCGGCGAACCGGTCGACACCAGACAGAGCGTCGAACTCGCAGTCGGCGCAACGCTGCAGATCCTGCGGAGTTTCCTGGGTTCTCGATGGCAACCGGTCAGCGTCGGATTCACGCACAATGCTCCGAAAGACACGAGCACGCATCGGCGAATCCTCGGCGACACGGTGGAATTCGATCACGAGTTCACCGGCATCGTCTTCTTCGCAGCCGACCTGGATGCGGCCAACCAACTGTCCGACGAGTTACTCCGGCCGTACGCTCGCCAGTTCCTCGACTCACTTCCTGCCTCGGAAACCTCCGATACCCTCAGCCGTACCAAGGAATTGATCGAAGTTCTGCTTCCGACCGGCCGGTGCTCTGTCGAGCAGGTGGCACGAAGCCTCGGGTTCGACCGGCGGACACTGCACCGTCATCTCGCCGAATCCGGAGATACGTTCACGGCCGTTCTCAATTCGGTTCGAAGCACCCTTGCGGAAAGATTTGTCGCCAATCCTCGCTATTCGTTGACCGAAGTCGCTGTACACCTCGGGTTTTCGACGCAAGGCAGCTTCTCGAGGTGGTTTCGCACTCAGTTCTCGATGAGCCCCAGCGCATGGCGGACCCAGCGCTCGATCAGCTGACCAACACAACTCCGACGTAGGCGATCGTTGCCACCCACACAGTGGAAATCGCGGCCAGCACGAACGGTCGGGCACCCACTCCTCGAATGACGCTCAGGCGCACACCCAGGCCGAGCGCGAACATCGCAGCGGCCAACAGTATCGTCTGCGCCGTCTTCGCCAGTCCCAGAAGCTCATCCGGCAAGATGCCCGTGGAGCGCAAGCCCATACAGCCGATGAACGCCACGACGAACAACGGAACCAGCGGAGGACGCTTCGCTGCAGTGTTGTCGGCCATCGTGCGTTGCCGGATGCTCAGAAATGCCATGACCGGCGCCAACATCAACACACGCGCCAGTTTCACGATGGTCGCGACACCCAACGCGGTTGCGCCGAGAGCGCTGCCGGCAGCCACTACTTGCGCAACCTCGTGAATCGAGCCACCGGCCCACATGCCTGCACCAATCTCGCTCATACCGAAACTTCTGGCCAACAACGGGATTGTCGGAATCATCAGAGTTCCGAAGATCACCACCAGTGCAACAGCGGTGAGCAACTCTTCCTCCCGCGCATTGACAACACCGTCCGCAGCAGCCACAGCGGCTGCTCCACAGATCGAGAAGCCGCAGGCGATCAGAATTCTCTGGGTCCAACTCAATCCGAGAAGTTTTCCGGCATACATGGTTCCGGCGATACCGAGGAACACAATCGCCACCACAACGGCGATCACTCCCCAGCCCAGACCGACGATGTCGGAGAACATCAATTGCAGCCCGAGCAGAGCGATGCCCACCCGGAGTAGTCGTTTCGCCGAGAATGCCAGGCCAGGTTGGAGTTTCGCCGGCAAGGCAACGGTGTTCGGCACCACCGCACCCGCCACGATCGCAATCAGCAACGGACTCACTGCAGAGGTGAACTGACCGATCACCAGCGCGAACGCGGCGCCGAAAGCGCACAGCGCAAGTCCGGGCACCAATGCAGCGACGCTCGACCACCGTCGCACTTCTGACGAAGGGGCGACTGGGGGTTTCGCGGCCACGGACTTCACATCACGGTTCACTCATCCAGAGTCGTTCAGGGATCATTACTCCGGTAGGGCGATTTCTACCATCACGACATATCAAATCGATATGAACATGAAGCTGGGTATAGCCTGTTTGCATGACCAGACGGTGGCCCGACCTCACCACCCTCGAGCTACTCATCGGCATCGATGACCACGGAAGTCTCAGTGCTGCAAGCCGTTCAGCGAATATTGCGCAGCCGAATGCAAGCCGCGCCGTGAAGGCACTCGAGCGGCAACTCGGGATGCCACTCATTCACCGAAGATCAACGGGGGCGACATTGACGCCCCAAGGGACCGTCATCGTTCACTGGGCCCGCCGCGTCCTCGCCAACTCGAGCCAGCTTCTCGACGTGGCCGAAGGGATGCGGACCGAACGATCCGCGGAATTGACCGTCTGTGCCAGCATGACCGTCGCCGAACATCTGATTCCGGCCTGGCTCGGTATCTTTCGGTCACTACATCCTGGTGTCACCGTCCACCTTCAGGTCTACAACTCGACTCGCGTCCTCGAAGCCGTCGAGGTGGGAATGTGTGATCTCGGATTCGTCGAGTCGCCGACCACTCCGAAGAGCCTGTCCAGCGTCACCGTCGCGCGTGACTCGCTGGTCGTGGTCGTCCATCCGGATCATCCATGGGCGCGTCGACGAAAGCCGCTGACCGTCGCCGAACTGGCAGCGACGCCGCTGCTGGTGCGCGAGCCCGGATCGGGAACCAGAACAACTCTCGACCTGGCGTTGCACGAATACGAGCGAGGTGCGCCCTTGTTGGAACTGGGCAGTTCGGCCGCGATTCGAACCAGCGTGCTCGGTGGCGTCGGCCCGGCGGTACTGAGCACGCTGGCCGTCGACGACCAGGTGAAGCAGGGAGAACTTCGGGTCGTAGCCGTCGAAGGCTTGGAACTCGACCGATCCCTACGTGCAGTGTGGCGGCCACCGCGTCAGCTCGAGGGTCCCGCAGGCGACCTGATGAAAGTGGTGCGTGCGAGCGGATCCCGAAAATCCTGAAAGCGGCTACTTCTTGTCGGCTTTCGCCGCGGCCTTTGCTGCCTTCTTGAACTCACGGACCTCGAGCAAAGACTGCTCGTCGACCACGTCGGCAATCGAACGCCTCGAACCTTCGAGGCCGTAGTCGCCGGCAGCTTCACGCCAACCCTTCGGCTCGACGCCGATCTGCTTGCCGAGCAATGCAAGGAAGATCCGGGCTTTCTGGTCGCCGTAGCCGGGCAGGGCCTTGAGCCGCTTCAGCACTTCCTTGCCATCAGGGTTGCCCGAAGTCCAGATCGCCGCGGTGTCGCCGTCGTAGTTCTCGACGATGAACTGGCACATGAGCTGGATGCGCTCGCCCATCGACTTGGGGAATCGGTGCACAGCCGGGGGCTCGGCACAGATCGCGATGAACTCGTCGGTGTCCATGTCGGCGATTCGCCTGACATCGATGCTGCCGAGCCGATCCGCCAGCTTCTTCGGACCGAGGAAGGCCGTTTCCATCGGAACCTGTTGATCGAGAAGCATTCCGATCAACAACGCCAACGGGTCTTCGGCGAGGAGGGCATCAGCTTCGGGGTCACCGACAAGGTTCAGATGAAGTGCCATGAGTCCGATACTGCCACGTCAGGCAGCAGTTGTGACCGGCGCCGACGCATCCGGCGCCGGAATCTTCCACTTCTTCCAGCCGAACAGAACCAAGGTCGAGACCGCGGCAAGCGTGAAGACCCAGAGGTAGACGCCGACGGTCGGAATCCGCAGATACTCGGGCGGCACGAACATGAACAGGCCCATTCCGATGAAGCGATCCGTACCCGGAATGACCGACGGGTCCCACCAGGTGTGAGACCAGTTCAAGACCGGGAGCAGGAAAACGAACGGCGCCACCCACGCCCAGCGCTTCTTCGACACCATCGCGTAGTGCGCGGCGAGGACGACCAGCGGGACGAACCACACCCAGTGATGACCCCACGAGAACGGCGAGACAGTGGTCGCCGTCAACCCCGTCATGGTGAGGCCGAGCAATTTCTGACCGCGCCGGTGAGCAACCCACGCGGCACCGAGTCCGAGGCACACCGCAAGCGCACTGAAGACGAGGACCAGAATCCGCGACGGCGTCGGAGTGTGAGTGAGCTGAGCGATCAAACCGGACACGGACTGATTGCTCGGAGCATCCGTCGGTCCGACGCGTTCGCTGTCGACGAGAGTGCCGGTCCAGTACTTGTACGCATCGTTGTAGATCACGACGAAGCCGATCGCAACGGTCGCAGCGAACGTCACGACGGCCGTCACCAACGCACGCCATTGGCGCGTGATGAACAAGTATGCCCAGAAGAAGGCCGGCGTGAGCTTCACACCCGCGGCAATACCGGCTCCGATTCCGCGGAGACGACTCTTCTCGTCCCGGCCTAGATCCCACACGATCAGGAGCAGCAGGAATATGTTGATCTGCCCGAGCCAGAGCGTCGTACGTATCGGTTCCATGAACAGGAAGATCGTGGTCGCCAACGCACTGACGGCGTACGTCTTCGCGTCGAGCCGATAACCGAGGTACTTCCAGCACAACACGATCACGGCGAACAAGGCTGCGATGTTCAAGCCTGTCCACACGACAATCGCCTGTTTGAACGAGAGCACCGCCCACACCGTGAACAGCAAAGCGGCAAACGGGGTGTACGTGAACATCATTCCTTGCAGAACCGGTCCGTCGTACAACGGAAGGCCCTGAACCACGACGCTGCCGCCGTGGCGGTAGACGTCGAGGTCGAGGAAGTTGTCGAAGATTCCCCAGTACCGCGTATTCATCGGCACCGCGAACAGGACCATCAGCACGGACGCGACTGCCAGAACGCCGAGTACGACGAACCCGAGAACCCCGACACGGAGACTGCGTCGCGGAATGTCTGCTTCGATGACCGACTCTGAATTCGCGGTGTGTGCCTCGAAAGAAGGCCCATCCGAAGCGTTGATCGCGCCCGTCACTACAACCTCCGGGATTTACACCCTATGTCGGGAATTGATGCTTCGAACGGTACAAGACCAGACCAAAAAGTACCGACCGGGCACGCCGCTTCGAACGCTCAGATCTCGGAGAGACGCGATTCGGTGGCTGCGAGCAGGACACACGTAGCCACGCCGTCCATGGCAACTTCGAGTTCAGCCGTGGACGGGAAACTCGGGGCCAACCGGATGTTCCGGTCATCCGGATCCGTGCTGTACGGGAAAGCCGATCCGGCAGCGGTGAGCGCGATACCGGCGTTCTTCGCCAGTTCGATGACTCGCTTGGCTGTGCCGTCGACCACGTCGAGGCTGATGAAGTATCCGCCCTTCGGCTCGGTCCAGGACGCGACCTTCGACGCACCGAGGCGGTCTTCGAGAATCCGCAATACGAGCTCGAACTTGGGAGCCAGGAACGCGCGATGCTTCTCCATGTGCGCGCGGACGCCGTCGGCATTGCCGAAGAAACGCAGGTGGCGAAGCTGATTGACCTTGTCCGGTCCGATGCTCTTCTTGCCCAGGAACTTCTGGTACCAGGCAAGGTTTTCTGCCGAGCTACCGAAGAAGCTCACACCGGCGCCGGCAAAAGTGATCTTGGACGTCGACGCGAACACGAGCGGACGGTTGGGGTGTCCGGCCTCCGCTGCCATCGACAGAATGTCGTAGGAAGGTGCAGTCTCGCCGACGAGCGGATGCACGGCATACGCGTTGTCCCAGTACAGGCGGAAGTCAGGCGCGGCTGTCGGCATCGACGCCAGCGTCCGGACAATTTCTTCGGAGTACACGGCGCCGGTGGGGTTCGCGTAGACCGGAACAGCCCACATGCCCTTGATCTGCGGATCTGAGGCGACAAGTTCGGCGATCTTGACGACGTCAGGTCCGTCATGGTTCATCGGCACAGCGATCATCTCGATACCGAGAGACTCGGTGATCGCGAAGTGACGGTCGTAGCCCGGTGCGGGGCAGAGGAACTTGACCTTCTCTTCACGCGCCCACGGCCGAGCTGAATCCGGTGTGCCGTGCAGGAGTGAAAACACGACATTGTCGTGCATGATCTCGAGGCTCGCGTTGTTGCCGGCGAGAAGGTTCGCAACCGGGATACCCAGCAGCTCGCCGAAGATGGCGCGCAGTTCCGGCAGACCGGTGAGCCCACCGTAGTTACGGCAGTCGGTTCCGCTTCCGTCTCGGAAATCACCGTCGCCGGGCAGCGTCAGCAACGCTGCGGAAAGATCGAGTTGCTCCGGCGAAGGCTTACCGCGAGTCAGATCGAGTGCGAGCTTCTGCGCCTGGAGCTGCGTGTACTTCGCGCTCTGGCTCTCATGCTCGGAGGTGAGTTCTTCATGGCTCATCAACCCGATCTGGGTTTGGATAGGCATCCGGAGCGGCCTTTCACCGACGAGGCGGGGTCGGGTATGTGAAAAAATAGAGGACCCCGCGCACCCGGCAGAGCCCGTTGACCCTTGCTGCCTTCCGGCCCTGGGGGAGTTCACAGGATGCGCGCCGCGCGGGATCCAATGAACAGTGTAGACGGCTTTCGCCGGCCGCTGCACACCACCTACCGGGGTGGAGATGCAAACCCTGAGATCCACCGGTTCTTCGCAGGTCAGGCACCCGTTTAACGCTTCGCGCTCGCGATTGGGTATGCTGCTCCACGGAGGATTCGCCTAGTGGCCTATGGCGCTCGCCTGGAACGCGGGTTGGGTTAACGCCCTCAGGGGTTCAAATCCCCTATCCTCCGCCACAGGAACCCCTGTGAACTGCTGAGAAGCGGTTCACAGGGGTTCTTTTTTGCCCGAGTTCAGGCACGTCGCATGAACGAACCGCCGTCGAAGGGTAGGTCGTCGCCGACCGGCGCGCGGTCGGCTCGTCGCAGCACGTCAGGTTCGGGTGCGGCCGGTGTCTGATCGAACGCGTCCACTGCATTGAATGCGGTCATTGCCCTCGCGACACGAGGGTCGAGAAGGAGCGGGGCGCGTAGTTCCTGCGCCGCCGACGCTGCTGCCGCAGAAGCGGTTCGGTGAGCCGCTGTGATCGAGGCGGAGAGCGCAGCCGCGCCGGCCCGAAGACAACCCTCGGTCAGTTGCAGGTCAGTGATCGTGCCGTATGCATCGACCTCCACGCTGACGGCACCACCTCCCGCCTCGGCGCGGGCGCGAACCTTCCCGACCTCGGCGTCGACTTGGCGAGCGAGAACAGTCAACTCGGGAAACGAGGATGCGGGCCCCGTCACGGCTGATCGATCTGCACCGGCGCGTTCGGATGATCCGACGCGTCGGGTCGGGGGAAGCACGGCGACGATCCAGCCAAACTTGCTCCCCGCGCATACTCGTCGAGAACCATTCGATATCCATCCGGCAAGATGGTTTCAGTACTCGTCGTATCCCCAGCGGAGTCGTACGTTCGCGATGCCCAGCCGCGCTCATCCCACAGATTGCGAATCGCATCGCCGAAACCTGGAATGCTCGCGGCGTCAGAAGACGTGAGGAAGTACGTCACCCCGTAGTCCACGGACGTGTCCTTCGACAGATTGCTGTCGTTGCACGGGACGGTGCTGCCCGGGCTGAGGGTGACCTTTTGGTTCAGCTCGGAATGCCGCGTCAGGTAGGCGCCCTGCGGCAGTATCGCGATCGTTTCGGTCAGGTACTCGATCACCTTGGCTTGTGCCTGCGCGCGAGTCAGATTCACGTCAGCTTCCGTCACTTTTGCGTTCTCCGTCGTCGTACACGCCGACAGCAGCACTGCCACCGCGATACCGCTCGAACCGAATGCCCTACGGCGTCGAGTTGAGTTGGTCATGGCGCTCCCAGTCCCGCGATAACGTGGCCCATACCGGCAAGAGCCGGATTGTTGATTTCCCAGTACTCACTGTGTGCGGCCGGGTTGGGGAGCTCACCCAACAGTCCGGCATCGATCCCGGTCCCGGGTGCGGACTCGATGACAGTGGCGCCGAATCCGATCAACGGAAGATCGTTCGCGGGGTTCGCGCCGTGCGAGAGACCACCGAACACGTCTCCGATCATCGGAACCGGATCATTGGCCGCGGCCGTGGCGTATACGTGGCCGCCGACGTGTTCGGGGCTGATGCCCTCGAGCGAAAGTCCCTCGACCCGGTCCATTCCCACTCCAGGGCTTCCCACGAAGAACAGATCGTCCGCGTCGATGGACCGTCCGTCCGAGGCCGCAGCGCCGATCACGGTCGATCCGTAACTGTGCCCGATAACCGTGTTGTGCGAAGGCACACCATCGTGGGACGCGCGAAGTCCGTCTTGGAACCGGCCGAGCGATCCGGCGCCGCCGTCGGCATACCCGTCGAGCCCTGCTTGCGGGATCGTTTGCGGCGCATCGTATCCGTACCAGGTCGTCACCGAAGTCGACCCTGAAATCCCGGCCCTTTCCAACGCCTTTTGTCCCGAATCCAACATGGCCTGTGAGCGATCGATGTCGCCGCCGATGGTTCCCAGGTGGCTGCCGGTGCCAGGTACGAACGTTGCGACGTTGGTCGCGGTATCCGGATTGTTCAGTGCCACGATGGCACGACCTTTGCCGTCGACGCCGAGCAGGTACTTCTCCGAATCACCCTCCTGAGCAAGAGCGGCGTCGATCCGGTCGGCGAGGACGCCGTATCCGTCGAGACGCTGCTGCAGGTCCACGCGTTGCTGCTCCCACCGCTCGTAGTCGCGGCGCGCCTGCTGGTCCGCCTCGTCCACACCGCCCGCGTCTGACGGAATGTTGCGCCCCTGAGCCCAATCGGGGTGCTCACCATCGAGATCGGAGAGTTCGGTCGACGTCGACGATTGCAGATTGCCGAGGTTGATTCGGTTGAAATGATCGCGATCTGCGGCCGGCATCCCGTCCCTGTTTCCGATTCCCGGATCGAACGCCGCGAGAGCATCTTTGTCGCTCGGGGACAGTGATTCCCAGAATTCGTTGAGCTCCCTTGCGCCGTCCGGAGGGAACGCGTTGCCGTCCAGGATCGCGGCCACCTCCGCGCTCATGGTCGGCCGGGCGCCTGGGTGCTGTGCGAGATCGGTGAGGTCTCCTGCTGCCTTCGACAAGGCCGCGGCAGCATCCTCGTCGAGGCTTCCCGCCGTGTGCAGGGCTGGAATCAGTCGGGCCTCGAAGCTGCGTGCCTGCTCGTCGAATGCAGCCTGCCCCAAGATGTCGAGTGCGGTGTTGCCGCTTCCGTACCGAGGTGCGCTCACCCGGCCGTCGTCGGCAACAGCCATCCCCTCCGCGATCGCACCGTCGGCGATCTCGATCACCGCCGCTCGCGCCGGCTCCAACGCGGAAGCGGCTTCACTCAGCGCGTCGGCTTCGGCAAATACTCCCGTGGTGAGATGCGTCGCGGCGATACTGTCAGCTAGCGCTCGCGCCGATGCTGCAGCTGAGGCTTCGCCTTTCCAGTGATCGAGTGCGGAGTCGACCGAGCGGTGTGCCGATTCCACAGCACGCATGAAGTAGCGGTTCTTCTGCTCCAATTCCGTTGCAGCGGTAGCGAAACCAGCCGGATTCCACGCGCGGACCTGAGAGATCGTCGCCATCTACACAGCCGCCTGGTAGGCGGCCAGTCGGTTCCGGAAAGCAACCTCGACAGCCTCGTAGTCATTCGCGCTGAATTGGGCGGCGTCGGCCATCGACGTCAACATCTCCGAAGTAGCGCGGTATCCGGCGGTAATCGGGTCACCGGCCCGCGCGGCGGCGAGACCGCTTGCCGAATCCGGCATCGCTGCAGCCGCGTCAGCGAGAATTCCGGACACGTCGATGCCGGCGATCACGGCACTTTGGTCTCGCACGGCGTCGGCCAACACCCGTAGCGACTCGACATCTGCTTGCAGTACTTCGTTCCCCACCCAAGCCCCCCGGCTTCGAATCGACGTGCGAAAAAGCAGAGTAACAGCGCATCGACTGCTTTAGAACCACGCAATTTCGTTTGACAGACTCACAAACCCGAAGACACACTTTCCGTCCAACCCAAAGATCGGGAGTACGCGTGATTGCCGGCCAGACCAATCTGCTCGCAGATTGCAGCAGTTGCTTCGGCCTGTGCTGCGTCGCGCTCCCCTTTTCCAAGTCTTCCGACTTCGCGACCAACAAGAATGCCGGCGACCCCTGCAAGAACCTGCAGGAGGATTTCGGTTGCGGCATTCACACTGGATTGCGAAAGAAGGGCTTCACCGGTTGCACCGTCTACGACTGTTTCGGTGCGGGACAGAAGGTTTCACAGCAGACCTACCACGGCGTCAGCTGGCGTGACGCCACTGAGACCGGGTCGGACATGTTCGAAACCTTCCCTGTCGTACGCCAATTGCACGAACTGCTCTGGTATCTCGCCGAAGCCCGCTCGCTGAAGCAGACCCACTCGATTCGGAAGGAACTCGACGCTGCACTCGCAGAGACCGAAACCCTGACCAACGGCACACCTTCGCAGATTCAAGCCGTCGAAGTCTCAGCACACCGAGCGGCAGTCAACACCCTGCTCTTGCAGACGGGTGACCTTGTGCGATCACCGATTTCAGGCAAGAAGAGTCGCAAACTCGACCACCGCGGCGCAGACCTCATCGGCGCCAAACTTCGTGGTTCCGATCTACGCGGGGCCAACTTTCGCGGGACCTATCTGATCGGGGCAGACCTCCGCGGCTGCGATCTCGATCGAGCCGACCTGATCGGCGCAGACTTACGCGGCACCGACATTCGCGGTGCAAAACTCCGCGGCAGCATCTTTCTCACTCAGTTCCAGATCAACGCGGCGATCGGCGATTCGGCTACCACGCTTCCCGATTCGTTGAGCCGCCCCAGCCACTGGGCCTGAGCCAGACGACTGTTGGCGACTGTCAACTCCGTCGACGGAGCACAACCTTGTTGGCTTCCGGATCGACGGACACCCACGGCGGGTCACCGTCTGTTCCGTCCTCACGATGCATCAACGCACTCTGCCGTTGCTCGAATTCATGGTGCTTTGATCCCTGAAACAAGGCAGCAACCTCTTCGAAACCCGCGGCCGATACCGGACGAGTCGTGCGTCCCCGGGTCCACGGCAGTGCCCGGCCGCCGGTGAGCCGGTTCCAGAGAGTCTCGGCGAATGCGAACAGGACCAGAAGCACGAGCAAGCCTGGCAGCGTCAACGCAAACAGAGTGCCCATGAGAGAAGTCTAGCCACTGACGCCCCCAATTCCGCGACTTCCGATTGGCCTACTTTGCCTGGCTCCTCGGTCCATGATCTGCAACAATGCAAGCTGTTACGACTAGTAACACCTTCGGGGGGAGGATTTTCACGTGAGTTTGATACTTGCAGCTACTGATCGTGCGGAGCTTGTCCAGACACTCGGAACCGAATTAGTATATTTCGGGCACCAGGTACAGCTCGCCCGCACCGGGCGTCGACTACTCGACGACCTGGACACCGACAGTTTCGACATCGCCGTGATCGACCTACTGTTGCCCGACATCGACGGCTACGAGATCGCACGACAGATCCGCTTGCGAAGTTCGATGCCGATCATCATGTTGGTGGACACCCTCGAGGACATCGACGAAGCACCTCATCGCGCTGTTTCGGACTTCGTGCTGAATCCGATCGATTCTCACGCGCTCGATCTTCGAGTCACCGCAATTCTTCGTGAAACCACACACCCCACTGCCGGCAAACACCTACGTCACGGTGACCTACTCCTCGATCGACGTGCGATGACGGCGACGATGGGCGGAAAGCTGCTGGTCCTCAGCCGGACCGAATGGCGAGTGCTCCTGGAACTGTCAACCGAGCCGGGGCGTGTGTACTCGCGTGATCACCTGATCCGAAACGTCTGGGGTTCCGCCCACGAAAAGACGCGTGTGGTCGACGCGACCATTCTCAGCCTGCGGTCCAAACTCGAATCCGATCCCGCGAAACCGAAATACATCAAAACGATTCGGGGGTTCGGATACCGCTTCGGCCCGGTCGACTGAACTCACCTTCGTGTCGGTGCCGCTCGATAAGCTCTTGCCATGGGTTGGTACACACCACAATCGGTCGCCCCGGATCTCTCCGACATCCTGGTGTGCGGCTGGACGGCGTGTGCAGAAGGCGAGCACCTCCTCGTGCCCGATGCGTGCATGGACGTGCTGTGGATACGTGGCGTCGGCATTCGCGTCTGTGGCCCCGAAACCGCTGCATGGTCGTTCACTCTTCCGCCCGGAACACGCTCCGTGGGTGTTCGATTCCGCCCTGGATCAGCATCGCCCATGCTGCGAACTTCGGCGTCCGAGCTTCGGGATTCTCGCGCCGACCTCGGCGATGTAACCGACGCACGTACAGAACGAATACTGTTGAACCGCTTGGAGAATTCCGAAGACCACAAACAGGTCTCCATCCTCGAAGATGCTGTTCGAAGTTGGGCAAGTTCGAGTTTCCGTCACGATCCGGTGATCAACCATGTTCGCACCGCACTGTCCGAACATTCGTGGAATGTCAGCTCGCTCGCCGACGCGGCGGCCCTGACGTCGCGCCAACTCCAGCGTCGTTGCAACGACGCCTTCGGATACGGCCCTGCAACGCTGCGCTCGATCCTGCGTCTCCAGCGCTTCATGGCACTCGCTCGCAGTCGACCCGCGTTGGGACTCGCTGAATCCGCTGCCCACTGCGGGTTCAGCGATCAGGCCCACTTGACGCGTGAATGCCGCCGAATCTCGTCGCTGACCCCGGCGGCTCTACTCCGAACCCAAGCCCCCGACTGGCACGGGTCGGATACCGTCGTCGCTCTGACCGAGGGCGACGCGGTCGCATAGGCGAGCTACTTGCCGATGTCCGAAATAATCAATCATGAAGCGCTGTGGCGGTGAAGGATTGTTGTCATGACTTCAACAGAGATCTCCCCCGCCCAACGCTATCGGGATCTGGCCGCCGAATTCACGGCGCGGATCGACGCTGTACCCGCAGATCGCTGGGGCAACGATTCCCCCTGCGAGGGCTGGACCGCCCGCGACGTGGTGAGGCACGTGCTCGACAGCGAACGAGACATGGTCAAGGTAGTCGGCCTGGAATTGGCACCCGGTCCGTCGGTTGACGACGACCCGTCCGCGGCCTGGGCGGCCGTGCGCGATTCGATGCAGGCAATTCTGGACGACCCGGCAAAGTCCACCCTCGAATACGACGGGCACTTCGGCAGGACCAACCTCGGAGCCACGGTCGAAGGGTTTTTGTGTTTCGATCTGGTCATCCACGGTTGGGACCTCGCGGCCGCAACCGGCACCGATACGGCGATGCGAGACGCGGACGTGGACTGGGTGTCGGAGATCGCCGCGGGCCTGGGCGACTCGATCCGCATGAGCGGCGTGTGCGGCCCGGAAGTACAGGTTCCGGACAACGCTGACAAAGCGACGAAACTCCTTGCCTTCCTCGGCCGGAAGGCGTGAAAAAGCACCCCTGACGTGGGCATTACTTCCATACACATGTAATGTCGCGGTATGCCAGAGCGTCGAAAATCCTCCACGAGTCCAGACCTGCTTGCGGCGGCATTGTTCGACGTCGCCGCAGAATCCGGACTGGAAAATGCCAGCGTTCGCGAGGTCGCAAAACGGGCGGGCGTCTCGATCGGCGCGGTGCAACATCATTTTTCGACCAAGGACGAGATGTTCGCATTTGCACTGCGAACACTCGTCGATCGATTGTTGACAAGACTGGCCGAGTCGTCCGCCGACGCGGACCCGCACGCCTCTCTGTTCCAGGCGCTCTCGCAACTGCTTCCCCTCGACGAACAACGCACGCGCGAAGCTCATGTGCTCGCCGCCTTTGCCGTGCGTGCCGCAACCAGTGAGTCACTCTCCGAAATCCGCCGGACAACTCTGTTCACAATCCGCACCGGCATCTCGACGGTATTGATCGGGATCGGAACTCCAGAAGCGGAAACCAGAGCGGCACTTCTGCTTTCAACCGTCAACGGATTGGCACTCGACGCACTCGGAAGTCCCGCAATGTATCCGCCGCAGTACCTCGATCACGCTTTGGAAACCGCGATCCGCCTCACCCTGCACGACGCCGAGAACCCGCTCGCTTCCGTCGGGCTCGCCAGCTGACGTGGCAGGAGCAGGGCGCTTCGCGCCGAGCCCGTCCGGCGATCTCCATCTGGGAAACCTCCGGACTGCCCTCCTGGCCTGGCTGTTCGCCCGCACCAGCGGGCGCGACTTCCTCATTCGGGTAGAGGATCTCGATCGTGTCCGACCCGGAGCGATGGAACGGCAACTCGACGATCTGCGTAGGCTCGGCCTCACCTGGGACGGCCCAGTCGTCTTACAGTCACATCGTCTTCCCTTGTACCACAAGGCTATCGAACTATTACGCGAGCGTGACCTGACCTATCCTTGCTTCTGCACACGCAAGGAAATCCTGCAGGCACCGTCCGCTCCCCATGCTCCCGACGGCGCCTACCCCGGCACGTGTCGGAACCTTTCGGAGGCCGAACGCGCCGAGAAATCGGCAAGTGGCCGATCCCCCGCGCTGAGGCTACGGGCCGGCATCGACTCGTTCACCGTCCATGACGAACTGTTCGGCGAGGTGACGGGACAAGTCGACGACGTTGTCCTGCTCCGCGGTGACGGCGTACCCGCCTACAACCTCGCCGTTGTCGTCGACGACGGCGCGCAGAACATCGACCAAGTGGTCCGCGGCGACGACCTCCTGACCTCGGCTCCACGCCAGGCCTACCTCGCTCGACTGCTCGACATCGATCCACCGTCGTACGCCCACGTTCCTCTCGCTTTGAACAGTGAAGGCAAACGCCTCGCGAAGCGCGACGGCGCAGTGACTCTTGCAGATCAACTCGAGGCCGGACGCAGTGCTGCACAGGTTCTGACGATGATCGCGTCGAGCATCGGCCTCGCCGAACCCGGCGAAGTTGTCACACCACCACTATTGGCGGATCGATTCGATTCTCGGAAGATCCCCCGGACCCCGTGGATTTTCCCGGCGAAGTAAGTGAAGGATCGATTGGCACCTCGTCGGGACAAAAGCTCGATTGTCCGATATACCAAAGCCGTCCGCAATAGCTATTCGTTGGCAATTCTCGAATAGTGAAGTACGGTCAAGACTGGCGAAGGCAGTTCAGGGCGAGTGATCCCTGCAAAACTACGCCCGGGATCTGAACCTGGAATCCGACCGCAGTACCCACTTGCAGCATCCACGCTGACACGCACGTGCGGCACGGGCGACTCAGGACGAAAAGGAATGCGCATGGTCCGCGAGCTTCGCGAGGCACTCGACGACCATCAATTCGAGGTGTTGTATCAACCCCAGGTCAATCTGAACTCGTCAGCAATTATCAGCTATGAAGCCCTTCTGCGGTGGCGCCATCCACTTCGAGGGTTGATCGAGCCTCAAGATTTCATGCGCTCCGCCGAGTCTTCCGGACTCATCATTCCCATCGGATTACAAGCTCTGGACATGATTTGCGCCCAGACAGCGTCGTGGCCCGAGCACATGATGGTCGCTGTCAACTTTTCGCCTCGCCAACTCGCTACCCCGCACGCCGCTCACGAAATCCTCGGAGCGCTCGACAGTTCACAAACCCCACTGAGCAGAATCATCGTGGAAGTCACCGAACTCGGCGTCGTCGGTCGGCATGCCGCCGAGACTCTTCACATTCTGCACAACGAAGGAATTCGAATTGCCCTCGATGATTTCGGGGCGGGCTTCGCGTCGTTCTCCGCGTTGTCGGAATTGCCGCTCGACATTCTCAAGATCGACCAATCGTTGACCTGGGCGGTCAGCGCAGCGGGTCGTGCTGGAGAGCGCGCCTTCATGGTCATGGAGTCCATCGCCGGCATCGCTAGGAAGCTCGGGCTCGATTCGATAGCCGAGGGCGTCGAAACCGCCGAACACGCAGCCAACGTCTTGCGCGCCGGCTGCGACATGGGCCAGGGTTATTACTTCGGTAAGCCACTTCCTGCGTCGTCCATCGTCACTCCCGTGTGAGCGCTCGCCACTTCAGTACGACGACGATGCACTCGCTATGAGTGCGACTACGAGAATCACGGCAAAAATTGCCAAGAAGGCGGCGCCGACCGCAATTCCGGCTATCGCAAGCCCGCGTCCCTGTTGACCTGTCTGCTTGATTTGATTGAGCGCGACAATACCCAAGATGATTCCGACGATTCCGCCGAGACTGTAGAAGCAACCGCCCGCAAGTGACACAACCAGCGATGCAATTGCAAGACCGTTGGTGCCGACCGGCTGCATCGGCGGTGCGTACCCACCCGCGAATTGATTCGGCTGACCGTACGGGTTCGGAGGTTGGCCATACTGAGCCTGTCCGTATTGACCTTGTCCGTATTGAGCTTGTCCGTATTGTCCGGGTTGCTGATATTGATTCTGCTGATATTGATTCTGCGGCCCGAAATTCTGCGGCGGCAGGTACGGGTTCGGTTCACCGATTCCGCCCGGCTGGGGGTTATCACCGGGCGGGTTGTACGACGGCGGCGGATAACCCGGGTACTGCTCGTTGGGAGTGGTATATCCGGGAACTTCAGGTGAAGACTGCGTTTCGGACGGGGACACGCCGTACCCCTCGGGAGGCAGGCTCGGAAATTCTCCGTATCCAGGTTTTGCCTGGTAATCGCTCGAAGAATCGTCGTTGTTGCCCCCGGAACTCGTCATACAACGCAGCCTAAACCACAGGTGACCTCCGAATCCAAGTGAGCAGATGTCATCCACATAGCTCTTTGATCCCAGTAGGGTCATATCCACTGTCACACTCGAGCGCGATATTTACGACTGAGGGGAACACATGACAACCGGCGGGTACGACCCCAACCAGAATCCAGAGGGCGGGAAGCAATTCCCACCCCAGGATCCATATGGCCAGCAGGGAACACCTCCTCCCGGAAGTTACCCACCTCCCGCCGGTCCTCCGCAGGGAGGCAGCTACCCGCCTCCTCCGCAGGGCGGGAACTTCCCGCCGCCTCAAGGTGGTAACTACCCGCCGCCCGGTGGATACCCGCCGCCTCCGCAGGGTGGCAACTTCCCGCCGCCGCAGTTCAACGACCAGGGTGCGTACGGGGCAGGAAACCGGCTGCCTTCTGGTGCCGAAGCCGGTGGACTTGGTATTCGATTCGGCGCTCGCGTCATCGACGCCATCATCGTCGGAATCGTCGCCATTATCTTGACGGTTCTGGTTAGTGATCTGGGAAATGTTCTTGTCAGCGGACTCTTCTCGGGAATTCTGACCTTCGCCTACTTCATCGCAATGGAAGTAACGCAGGGTCGGACTCTGGGAAAGATGATTCTGGGCCTTTCAGTACACGGTCCGGGCGGCGCACCTCGCCCCTCCGTCCAGCAGTCTGCGATTCGCAACGCCTTCACGTTGCTCTCGATCATTCCGATCATCGGCGGAATCCTCGCGTTGGTCGCCTACATCGTCATCGCGGTCACGATCAACAACAGCCCCACCAAGCAGGGCAAGCATGACGAGCTCGCTGGTGGAACTCAGGTAGTCAAGGGTTAGGTGCGCATATGACAACCGGTGGGCACGACCCCAACCAGAATCCCGAGGACGGAAAGCAATTCCCGCCCCAGGATCCCTACGGCCAGCAGGGAACGCCTCCTCCAGGGAGCTATCCCCCGCCGGCGGGGCCTCCGCAGGGCGGAAGCTACCCGCCGCCCGGTGGATACCCCCCACCTCCTCAAGGTGGCAATTACCCGCCGCCAGGTGGATATCCGCCGCCGCCTCAAGGCGGAAGCTATCCCCCTCCCGGCGGAAACTATCCGCCGCCTGGTGGATACCCGCCACCTCCCGGAGGTGCCAACTTCCCGCCGCCGCCCGCCAATGACTACGGCGCAGGATTCGGTGGACCACAGCTTTCTGTGGGTGCCGCGCTGAGTTACGGCTGGGAACGCTTCAAGAACAATGCGTTGACCTGGATCGGCATCACTGTTGTCGCGGGCTTGATTTCGTTTGGCATCAACCTGTTGTTCGGTGGCTTCGATTTCTCGACCGACGGTTCGACCTCGGTGTCTGCGTTGAGCATCATCGGCGGATTGGTCTCGATCGTCGTCAGCATCCTGATCCAGGCTGCCTACGTTCGAGGTGCCCTCCACGAAGTCGACGGCAACAAGCCTGCATTCGGTTCCTTCTTCCAGTTCTCGAACATCGGCGCCGTTATTCTGGCGAGCATCTTGGTCGGGTTTGCGGTAGCGATCGGCCTCGTCCTGCTGATCATTCCGGGCATCGTCATCGCATTCCTGACCTATTTCACGCTGCAGTTCGTGATAGATCAGGATCAAGATCCCGTCACCGCAATCAAGTCGAGCGCCAGCGTCATCTCCAAGAATGTCGGCCCGCTGCTTCTCCTGGCACTCGCGGCAATCGGCATCAACCTCGTTGGCGCACTGCTCTGCGGTCTCGGATTGCTGGTCACCGGTCCGGTCACTCTCATCGCCGGCACCTATGCGTATCGCGTCATCACAGGACGCTTCGTAGCAGCACTCTGATCAGGCTTCATCCCGTCACTGAAGGCCCTGCGGTTCCACGTGAAACCGCAGGGCCTTCGGTGTGTTCTGCACAACTGGACGGTCGCCAACTCGCATCCGAGCGCCTTGTGGTGCTTGGATGACGGACGTGACAGCTCAGGATCAGCAAGACGAATCGACCCACGAAACCAAATTTGCGCACGTCAGCCGGGGTTATTACCCGACGATCGTCGCGCTCTTCACCGCAACGCTGCTGATCTCGAACGTGGCGGCGACCAAGGGGGTCGCCTTCTTTGCGGATTCCGACTTCTCGCTCGGTCCCTTGCAGATTCTGCCCATCATCACCGATGGTGGATTCTTCTTGTTCCCGCTCGCCTACGTCCTCGGTGACGTGCTCAGCGAGGTCTACGGCTTCAAAGCGACCCGACGCGCGATCTACCTGGGCTTCGGCGCACTGATCCTTGCTGCCGCGTGCTTCTGGATTGCCGTGCAGCTCCCGTCGGCAGAGTTCTACGAAAACCAGGCCGCCCTCGAAACCGTAGTGGGCGTCATTCCCCGGCTACTGGTCGCAGGCTTGGCCGCCTACCTCGTCGGCCAGCTCCTGAACTCCCTGGTGCTGGTCATGATGAAAAAGCGCATGCAGGAGAGGCACCTGTGGGCGCGCCTGATCGGCTCGACCGTCGTCGGCGAATTCGCCGATACCCTCATCTTCTGTTCCATCGCAGCCGGTGTCATCGGCATCAGCACGTGGGAAGACTTCATCAACTACGTGTTGGTCGGCTTCCTGTGGAAAACGCTTGTCGAGGTACTGGTCATGCCGATCACCTACCGCGTCATCGCCTACGTGAAAAAGCGCGAACCGACCTACGCTTGAGGTGCAGGCGTCTTCGCCGCGTAGAACTTTCCGAGCATGTCCGCTTTGAAGTCGTGGAAATACCCACCTTCGATGCTGGCTCGGATGTCGTCGACCAACTTCACGGTGAATCGCTCGTTGTGGATGGTGCAGAGCGTCGACGCGAGCATTTCCTTCGCCTTGAAGAGGTGATGGATGTACGCGCGGGTGTAGTTGGCGCAGGTGTAGCAGTCGCACTCGTCGTCGATAGGTGTGAAGTCGCGGCGGAACCGGCTGGTGTTGATGTTGAACCGGCCGGAACGGACGTAAATCGCAGCATTGCGAGCAACACGCGACGGGTTGACGCAGTCGAAGGTGTCCGCACCGTTCTCGATTGCGACGAAGAAGTCGTCCGGTTCGCTGATCCCGAGCATGTGACGCGGCTTCTTCTCGGGTAGTTCCTCGTTGCACCAGCGCACGATCGTTCCGAGGTTCTGCTTCTCCAAGGCACCGCCGATGCCGTAACCGTCGAAGCCGTATCCGTTCTCGCCTTCGATCGACTCGAGGCCACGGCAGGCCTGACGACGCAGATCCTCGTACTGCGCGCCTTGGATCACGCCGAAGAGTGCCTGGTAGGGCTTGTCGGCGCGTTCGGCGGTGAGCTTCTCATGCTCGTTGATGCAGCGGATCGCCCACGCCTGCGTGCGCTCGACCGATCGCTCCTGGTAGCCGCGGGTGTTGAGCAGCGTAGTGAGCTCGTCGAACGCGAACATGATGTCGGCGCCGAGTTGATGCTGGATCTGCATCGACACCTCGGGGGTGAAGCGATGCTTGCTGCCGTCGAGGTGCGATTTGAACGTCACGCCCTCGTCGTCGACCGTCGCGAGACGCTCTTTGCCCTTCGCGATGACGTCGTCGGACTGCACACCGACGGCCTCCATCGCGAGCACCTTCTTGAACCCGACGCCAAGAGACATCACCTGAAAGCCGCCGCTGTCGGTGAAGGTGGGGCCGTCCCAGTTCATGAACTTGCCCAGCCCGCCGGCCTCGTCGACGATGTCGGGTCCCGGCTGCAGGTACAGGTGGTACGCATTGGCGAGCACCGACTGCGCACCGAGTTCCTTCATGGACTCGGGCAGCACGGCCTTGACCGTGGCCTTGGTTCCGACGGCCACGAACGACGGCGTCGCGATGTCGCCGTGCGGTGTGTGGATGGTGCCGGTACGTCCGAGCCTGTCCTCGAGCCTGGTCCCTATCGTGAAAATCGACTCGGGACGCTTCGAAGGAGACGCGCCGGGCTGAGGCTGTACTGCAGAATTCACGGGTTCAATCCTGTCACAGCCACGATCACAGCAAGAGAAACGTCCCGCGCGATCACTGTTCGGCATCGGTCTACTGAACGAACCCGGGCAGTATCGCCGTGTGAGGGTCCCGCTCCATACTTCCCTGGGCACACCCCCGACTCGACCGGTGTACACCGCCATCCCGCTGACAGGAGCTCACTTGACGAGACAGACCTACAACTTCGTCACCGTCGACGTCACACACTCGATTGCCACCGTCGTCATCGACAAACCTCCCGCCAACGCGTTCAATCCCAGCCTGATCGCCGAGCTTCTGGATTTACTGCCGACACTCGCGTCAGATCAAAGCGTCCGTGCCATTGTCATCACGGGTACGGGCCGCTTCTTCATCGCCGGTGCAGACATCACCGTGATGCGCGAGCTGACGGAAGAAACTCAGCGCGCGATGCGCCCGTGGGTCGACGTACAGCGGATCCTAGAGGCGGCTCCCAAACCTGTTGTCGCGAAGATCAACGGGCACGCACTCGGCGGTGGAGCAGAACTGACGTTGGCGTGCGACTTCCGCATCATGGCGCAGTCGGCGACCATCGGCTTCCCCGAGATCGGACTTGGGCTATTTCCGGGTGCCGGTGGCAGCCAACGACTTCCACGCCTCATCGGTGCTCACCGAGCCAAAGTGCTCATGATCGAAGGCAAGCGGCTCAGCGCCGAGCATGCACTCGATATCGGCCTGGTCGACACCGTCGTTGCAGACGCCGACCTCGATGCGCATTGCGCAGACCTCGCACGCGAACTCGCGTCGAAACCCACTGCCACCATCGGAATGATCAAACGCATTGTCGACGAAGGCATGTCGTTGCCGCTCGATCAAGCGCTGGACCTCGAATTCGAGGCAGTGCTCGAACTGATCAAGACGGACGACGCCGCTGAGGGACTTCAGTCATTCCTCGACAAGCGGTCCCCCACCTTCACCGGACACTGACAGCTCCCATTTACCGAGAGGCCATCATGCTCAACAAATTTCAGAAGAAATGGGTGGGCGCAGTCGCTTCTCTCGCCGCCCTGACGATCGCCGTCAGCGGATGCACCCGCCCCGCTACCGACAACTCCGCCGAAAGTGATGGCCTGGTACGGATCGCGGTAGGTGTAGACCCGTCGTACGCCCCGATTTTCCTCGCCGACCACGAGGGCATGTTCGAGGCCGCCGGCCTCGACGTCCAGGTCATCCAGACCGAAGGCGGGGCAGCCGGCGCCCAGAACGTCGTAGCCGGAACCTCGGAACTCTCCGGCAATGCCGACTCGACGGCACTGTCCGTCATGGCCGCCAATCCGAGCCTGCGGGCGCTGGGCGTATTTCAGGAATCCGACCGGTACTTCCAGGTTGTACTGAGGAACGGCGTCGAACCGAAGTCGATCAAGACCATGGGCGTCTTCCCCGGCATCGGTCTCTACTTCACGAACCAGTACCTGGCCAGTCTCGGCATCGACCCCACGACGGTCACACTCGTGAGCACAAGCCCGCCCGAACAGCCTGCTTTGCTGGCGCGCGGTGACATCGACGGCTTCCTGTCCTTCGACCCCTGGGTGACGCAGAGTGTCAATACCGGTGGACGCGTCGTCGCCACGACCGGCGACTTCGGCGCCAAGTACGCGCAGTGGATCATCGCTTCGGACAACTGGTTGTCCGCGAACGAAGAAACCGCAGGCAAGGTGTTCAAGGTGATCTCCGAAGCGTCGGCAATCGTGAACTCGGATCCCGATCGGGCTGCAACCGCAATCGCCGCGGCCATCCAGATGGACCCGGCCGAAGCCGCAGACCGAGTGACCCAAATCGATTTCGGTGGACGCGGATTCACCGATGACGACGTGGAGCGCGCAAACGAACTTGTTGCGTTCTTCCGTGAGCAGGGCAAGATCTCCGCGGACATCGATCCGTCGGCTGTCCTCCTCTCGGGATGGGTCGAGCAGAACGCCGCCTGAGCGGAGAGTGAGAACGGGTCCGGTGGGCAGACCGAAATCATGTCGCCCACCGGCCCGTAGAACTACGTTCGACACCAGTCGGTTCGGCGATATCTTTCGATTGAAACGGAGTAGTTGTGGTGCATCCCCCGGTACGGGTCGTAGAGATTTCCAGTCCGTTTGCGCGATTCGCCGGGCGCATCCTGGTCGGGCTGGGTTTCGAGGTCATTCTGGTAGAACCACCCACCGGTGACCCCAGTCGCACCGAGTCCCAGGGTGATTCGTACTTGCATTGGCATGCAGGCAAGAAGTCCGTTGTCCTCGATATCGACAACAGCAACGATCGCCTCGCGTTCGAAACACTGCTGCGCAGTGCCGACGTCCTGCTCGACGGCAGCCCGGCCGGCGCTCTACCCGACAACCGAGGATCCCTCGTTCACGTACGAGTAACACCCTTCGGCACAACCGGACCGCGAAGTGACTGGAAGGCAACAAATCTGACCGTCGCAGCACTCGGCGGGATGATGGCCCAGGTCGGCGACCCCGAGCACCCTCCACTGCTGCTCCCCGAACTCCAGGCTGAGCAGCTCGCCGGAATCAATGCCGCAATCGGCGTGCTTCTCGGACTGCGTTCGCGATCCAAGGGCCAAAACCCGTTGCTGGAGATCAGCGCTCAGGAATGTGTTGCCGCCGCGCTGGAAGCGGGCACTCTTGCCTACATTCACGAGGACCGCGTCCCGCCGCGCCCGGGCCGGGTACATCCGCTCGTTCCGCACGGACTGTTCCAGGCCGCCGACGGTTATGTCGGTGGCGGCCTCGGCGGTAGCCCCCGCATGTGGGACGGCATGCTGGCCTGGTTGATCGACAACGATGCTCAGGACGATCTCGACCAACCCGAATGGTCTGACGCGGTCTACCGAAAGACGCATCAGGAACATATTTTCGACGTTCTGTCCGCCTTCATCGCGAAGTGGCCGAAGGAAGAATTCGCAGTCAGCGCGCAGTCACGCAAGTTGCCGTGGGCAGCGGTCGACCGGCCCGAAGAACTGCTGCGTAACCCGCAACTCAACGACCGGGACTTCTTCACCGACGTGACCGGCGATCACGGTACCTACCGCGATCTCGGGTTCGGCTTCGCTTTCCCCGAAGGCCGGCGCATCGGAACGCTCGAGGCTGCCCGGTTGGGTCAGCATCAGGAACTCTTGAAGGCCACCTCGCCTGTGGCAGTGAACGAAACCCACGAGTTCAGCGGTGACAGCACGCCCAGCCTCGAAGGTGTTCGCGTCCTGGATCTCACGTGGGTGCTGGCGGGCCCGTACGGCACCAGAATCCTTGCCGACCACGGCGCCGAGGTCATCAAGGTCGAATCGATCGGACGCCCGGACCCGACTCGCTTTGCACCGTTCATGCATCTCTCGCGTGGACCGCACGACAATCCGAACACCAGCGGGTACTTCAACGACGTCAACCGCAACAAGCGCAGCATCACACTCGATACCCGATCCGCAGAGGGTCTTTCGGTACTGCGCGACCTGATCAGGAACTCCGACGTCGTGGTCGAAAATTTCAGCTCGTCGGTCATGGACAAGATGGGGCTCGGCTACGAACAACTGCGGGAGCTCAACCCGGATATCATCTACGTGTCGATGTCCGGCATGGGTCACACCGGTCCTCGCAAGGACTGGGTGTCGTATGCCGACATCGTTTCGGCAAGTACCGGATTGACCGCACTGACCGGCTGGAACGCCGATGACGTTGTCGGAGTCATCTACGGCCACGGCGACATAGTCGCCGGACTGCAAGCCGGCGTCGCAGTGCTGGCAGCCCTCGACTACCGCGACCGGACCGGCCGGGGACAGCACGTTGACCTGTCACAACTCGAAGCCATGGCAGCGCACATGAGTACCAGCGTTCTTCGGGCCGCTCGGTCACAGTCCCCCGATCCGATCGGCAACAGCCATCACGAACTGGCACCACACGGCGTGTACCCGTGCCTCGGCAGCGACCGGTGGTGCTCGATTGCCGTTCGCGACACCACGGAATGGAATACATTGTGCCGCATCATCGGAGCAGAGAAATGGATCGACAATCCTGACTTCGCGAGTCCGGAAAGTCGCCAAGCCGATCACGAACGTATCGACGACGCCATCGCCGACTGGACCAGGACTCTGTCACCCGAAACAGTCATGGAACGCTTGCAATCGGCGGGTATTGCGGCCGGCACCATCCAGGACGGACGCGACCTGGTCGAGGGCGATCCACATCTTCGGGCACGCAGTTTCTATTTGGCGCAGGAACATCCCCTCGCCGGAACATTCCTCCACGAAGGCATCCCCGTTCGCCGGAACTCCGAACCCGGCTCGATCCGACGCGCTGCGCCGGTGCTGGGCGCGGACACCGACGACGTCCTCGAGTCGGTGCTCGGATACAGCGACGAACTGATCGCCGGACTTCGCGACCAGTCGATCCTGTCCTGACCGCACTCATATTCAGTACATCCATTCATAGATCGCTACTAGGAGACACAATGCGCGCGGCCCGACTCCATCAGTTCGGCACTTCACCGATAATCGACGACATCGACATTCCCACACGTGAATCCGGTCAGACGCTCGTGCGCATCGACGCTGCCGCGCTCGGCCATCTCGACATCACCGTCGCGAGCGGAAACTTCGGAGTCAAGCCGAACCTGCCGCATATCGGTGGAACAGACGGAGCGGCGACGGTGATCGAATCCGACACCTATGAGCCTGGCACCCGCCTTCTGGTCCGCGGCGGCGGAGTCGGCCTTTTCAAGAACGGTTGCTGGGCTGAGTATCTGGTAGCGGCAGACAAGGCGTTCACACCCTTTGATCCCGCACTGTCGCCGGCCGTCGCCGCAACCTTTTTCCTGCCCAGCACAACCGGCTATGTTGCCGTCAACGACATTGCAGCCGTCGCTCCCGGCGAACGAGTTGTTGTCGCCGGAGCATCCGGTGCTGTCGGATCGATGGCAGCACAGTTCGCTCTGCTTGCCGGAGCGTCCGAGGTAATCGGTGTTGTACCGCGCGAAGATCAGGCTGCCTTGCTTCCGGAGGGTGTGAGTCCCGTCGTCGGGCAAGGCGACGAACTTGCCGGAGTGCTGGGATCCGAGCCTTCCGTCGACGCCGTGATCGACACGCTTGGCGGCGACGGCTTGCCGCACCTTCTGGCGAGTGTTGTCCCCGGCGGCAGGGCTGCCCTGATCGGATACACCTTGGGTAAGAGCCTCACCCTGGACTTGCCGAACTGGTTGCTCAGCGATGTTCGGATCTTGCCCGTCAACATGATTCGCAAGACTGCCCGGCAAGCCGAGCTGGCATCCGAAATGATCCGGTTGCTCATCGAAGGCAAGATTTCCGTTGCAGTGCAGGAGTTTCCGCTGGATGACATCGCAACGGCACTGCAGTTGATGGGCGAGGGCAAGGTTGCCGGCCGGGCGGTCGTCGTACCCTGAGGGATACAATTACCCATGCCCCGCGACGCACATGCCATTCCGCGCTCGCTTCCGGATTTGATCCGGAGGCGAGCTCTGGAGCGTCCGGAGCACCCGGCCCTCGTCGTCGACGGGATCACGGTCACCTACCGCGAATTGCGGGATCGTGCAGCGTCGATGGGGGCGGATCTTCGCAATCACGGTGTCGGCCGTGGGGAGCGCGTGGCGGCACTGTCCGGCAACAGGATCGAACTGGCAGACCTTGTTCTCGGATGCACGTGGATCGGTGCGGTTGTCGTCCCACTCAATACGGCCCTCCGAGCCGACAGTGTTGCCAGCGCACTCGAACAGGCTGGTGTACAACGGATCCTGGTTTCACACGAATACTCAGGCGCTGTAGCCGAATTCGACGGCACCGTGTGGGTCATGGGTGAACAATACGTCCCCACTGCCGGTTCGCATCCGGGCTGTGAGCCCGAGACCCTCGATCCGCTCGACCTGGCCGCAATACTCTTCACCTCCGGCACCACCGGCATGCCCCGAGGCGTCCGATGCCCGCACGCGCAGTTCCTGCAGTGGGGCAAAGGCGTCGGCGCCTCACTCGGGCTCACCGGGGACGATGTGCTGTACAACTGTCTGCCGCTGTTTCACACCAATGCGCTCAATGCCTTTGTTCAGTCGCTCTGGGCCGGGTCTACTTTTGTCCTGGGCCAACGTTTTTCGGTCCGCAATCATTGGCGTGAAGTTCGCGAGATCGGGGCAACTGTCGACTACCTGCTGGGCGCGATGGTGGCCATGTTGATGAACGCGGACTCCTCGCCGCAAGACCGAGCGCACAGCGTCCACGTCGCGCTTGCCCCTGCAACGCCGGCACACCTGATCGAACCGTTTGCCCAGAGGTTCGGTGTGGAACTCGTGGACGGATTCGGAAGTACCGAAACCAATCTCGTGATCGGCACGCTTCCGGGAGATCGGCGGGCCGGGTACATGGGCCGGGCGATGAGCGGCTACGACACCGCAGTCGTCAACGACGGTACTGTTGTCCCCGACGGAAAGCCCGGCGAACTGGTGGTCCGCAGCACGATACCCGGCGCCTGTTCACTGGGCTATCTGGGCGAGGAGATTCCGGCGCCGGAGAGTTGGATACACACCGGCGACAGAGTGATTCGGGAAGCAGACGGCTGGTTTCGATTTGTCGATCGCATCAAAGACGTGATTCGACGCCGCGGTGAAAATATTTCCGGGGCCGAGGTGGAAACCGTTCTGGCGCTGCATCCGTCGGTCGGCCAGGTGGCCGTCTTCCCGGTACCGTCGGATCTGGCCGAGGACGACGTCATGGCAGCTGTGATACTTCGCCCCGGAGTAGCTTTCGACCCCATCTCGATTCTGGAGTTCTCCCAGCAACAGCTGCCGTACTTTGCCCTTCCCCGGTACATCGACGTCGTGGACACGTTGCCACTCACCGAAACCGGGAAGGTACAGAAAGCAGTGCTACGGGAGAGGGGCGTCGGCCCACACACCTGGGACTGCGAGAAGAGCGTGTTCCGCGCCCGGCGATAGACCGCGCCTCGCTACTTGCCGCAACCGTTGAACGAACACATCACCGGACTGCAGATCGTGCGCAGAGCCAGCGGGTCGGTCGGCGAATGTGTGCACTTCATGGCATGAAGTTTTCGGGTGATTCCGGCGCCGGCAGTGCGCAGGGCCCCGGTGATGCGGCTGACGTTGAGGCGAGCCGTCGGCGCTGTCACAGACAACGCACCGGCCAGAGTGCGCGGGCCGCTGAACACCGGCACTGCGACGCTCATGTACCCGAGCCGTGTCTCCTCGACTTCCACCGCGAGTTGTTCCTTACGCATCCGCTCGGTTTGCTGGCGCAGCACGCTGACGGACATCGTCGTTCGACTGGTCAAGGCCGTGAAACCCTGCTCGACTACCTCGTCGAAGACCGATTGCGGGGAGAAGGCAA
This sequence comes from Rhodococcus sp. NPDC060176, assembly GCF_042728675.1. Classification (NCBI taxonomy): domain Bacteria; kingdom Bacillati; phylum Actinomycetota; class Actinomycetes; order Mycobacteriales; family Nocardiaceae; genus Rhodococcus; species Rhodococcus sp. NPDC060176. Next base: position 409,904 of record NZ_JBHWYS010000004.1, on the reverse strand, counting down.
GGATGATCTTGCCCGTGGCGGTGCAGTACAGCGGGAGCCGACCGGCCACCCGCGACTGCTGATTGAGCCCGCGGTGTCCGATGATCTTCTCGATGTAGAGGACGTCGATGCCGTCACGAACCGCAAAGTGAACCGTCTCCTGTGTCGCCAGCAGTAGGTCCTCCATGTACGGCAGCGCCGCGTCGCGCAGAATCCGCTGACGCGGCACCAATTGGCCCAGCTCGAACAATCGCAGGCCGAGCCGGTACTTGGTACCCGCGCGCTCGAGCAATCCCCACTCGACCAGCTCGCCGGCCAACCGGTGAACCGTCGCTTTCGCGACCCCACTGCGCCGAGTGAGCTCCGTCAGAGACAAATCACTGTGGTCCGTGTCGAAAGCATCCAAGATCATTCGAGACTTGCCCAGGACCGAGGATAGTTCACCTGCAGGCTGCGATGCAGCGGTCGTTTCCGACGCGATGGGCAGTACGGATCCGAACCCGACGGATTGTTGTGGAGCGGCCATGAGTGTCCTCCTGAACGATCTGTGACAGCCTGCCGAGACCGAGTGCCGCAACGACCGAAACCAGTAGGGTCCTCGTTAGGTGCAGGTGCTTCGAGACTGACACTATGGTGACGACACGGTGAGACGCACGCCACATGGTCCGCTCAGTGAACCCGTCCCGCAGATTTTACACGGGGCGTCTACCTGCGTAATTCTCCAGAAACATGCAGACGGCGGATGCAATCTGCGGAGCGTGCTCCTCGACGAGCGCGACGGTCCCCGATTCGACGATTTCCGTTTCCACCACTGCCGCACCCTTCAGGTGTGCACGCAACGGCGCAACGTTAGGCATCGAGAAGGGATCCTTCTGCGCGCCGATCAGCAAAACCGGCGCAGTCACCGAACCGATTCTCGCCTCCATGACATAGCGGGCGCAGGCTTTGTGCCCCTCCGCCGGATCTACCCGGTAGGCAAGCGCGTCTCGGATGAACCTGTCGAGCAGCGCGGTGCCTGGTTCGGGGTAGTAGGGGCGACGCATCTCCCACAGCCTGGTGAGATGGCTACCGTCTGCAACCCGGTCGACGCAGTCGATCCCACCGGGTCCCGAGTGCCCCTCGCGGTAGTTGCGGTCGGTCCACGGGCACGACGAGAGCACAGCAGCGTGCACCCTGTCGGGGCGAGATGCCGCCATTTCGAGCGCCACTGCCGCACCGGTGTGGTGGCCGATGACCGTGACTCGATCGACACCCAGGATGTCGAGCAATTCCCACGCGCCTCGCGCATAAGTCTCGATGGTCTGCGGGCCGGGCACCGGAGCACTGTTGCCGTACCCCGGCATGTCCATCGCGACAACGCGGAAGTCGTCGGAAAGAAGTGGAATGAGCTCGCGGAACTCGTCCCACGAACGGGGCGCCTGATGAAGCAGGAGAATCGCCTCACCCGAACCTTGCTGCGCGTAATGCAATTGCCCGAAGGACGAATCCACGTATCCGAGTCGCAGGGCGTCAACCATCAGAACGCCGCAACCATCGGGGTATCGACGCCGACGATGTCGATCTTTGCCGAACCACCCGGATTTCCGACGGGATCGCTACGTGTAGGCAAGATCTCGAGGAAGAAGCGCTTGTTGTCTTCCTTGAAATCCGGGTCTGCTTTCCGGTCGACGGTGATCGCCTCCACTGGGCAGGCCAATTCGCAAGCGCCGCAGTCGATGCATTCGTTCGGGTTGATGTAAAGCTTGCGATCACCCTCGTAGATGCAATCCACGGGGCATTCTTCCATGCACGATCGGTCCGTGTAGTCGATGCATGCTTCACCGATGACAAATGCCATGGCCTAACCCTCCTGTTCGGTGGAGTGTCCAGGGAAGATCTCCGCTTCCGGATCCAGTACTGCCGCAGCGTTGTTCACCGCAGTAGCGGCTTCGCCGAAACCGACAGCAATCAAGCGGACCTTGCCGGGATAATCCGTGATGTCCCCGGCGGCATACACACGCGGAACATTCGTCTCCATCCGTGTATTCACCGCGATGTGGCGATTGTCGATCTCAATTCCCCACTCCATCATCGGACCGAGGTCGGCCGTGAATCCCAATGCGGCGATGACGGATTGAGCAGGTAGCGTGGACGTGCTCTTGTCGTGTTTGTGGGTGATGTCGACCTCGCCGATCCACCCGTTTCCACGTACCGCCGAGACATCGGCGTTGACGAGAACCTGGACACTGCTTTCCTGCACCTTGGCGACTGTGGATTTGTGCGCGCGGAAACGATCTCGCCGGTGAACCAGGGTGACGGACTTGGCAATCTGTTCCAGGTGAACGGCCCAGTCGAACGCGCTGTCGCCGCCACCGACGATCACAACGTCTTTCCCGGTGTGCGCCGACAAATCCGGGACGAAGTAACTCAGCCCCCGATCCATGAACTCCGAACCCTTCGCCAACGGACGCGGGGTGAAGGTTCCGATGCCGCCGGTGATGACAACCGCGCCGGCCACCACTACCTGGCCCATGCTGGTGGTGATCCGCACCCGGCCGTCGTCGTCATGCGACAGCTCACGAGCCTGCATGCCCAGAAGGTACACCGGATCGAACGGGGCAGCCTGCGCCATCAAACCCTCGATGAGGTTGCGTCCCTTGACCGAAGGGAATCCCGCGATGTCGAGGATCGCCTTCTCCGGGTACATCGCACTGACCTGTCCCCCCGGTTCCGCAAGGGCATCGATCACGGCAACCGAGAGGCCGCGGAAGCCTGCGTAGTACGCGCCGTATAGCCCGGCGGGGCCGGCACCAATGATCAGAATATCGACGCCGATCTCGTTGTCGGTCGCCGTGGAAGACGTTGTGTTCACACTCGATACGGTATTGCGCCGACGGACTCCCGCAAATGAAACCGGTCCGCTCAACAGACCTCGGTAACAGTTGCGGGACGCCACGAAAAGGGCCCGCCGACCTCTCTGTCGACGGGCCCAATGCTCGCAAGAATTCAGTGCTCGCAAGAATTCGGTGCGCGAATACCTCGGGTTCGTCTGCTGCGATCTTCTGGATGATGGTCGAGTACGCAAACCACCCCACCTTCTCGGTGCCGACTGCCTCGTAGGTCTGCGCCGCGATCTTCTCGTGCAGGACAACCGGATCACCGGCGGCTCGCGCCGTCAGCTCCGCCTGCATCGACCGCTCCATCGACACGTACCACCACACTGCGCTCTCCACGGAAGTTCCGACGGTCAGATGGCCGTGGTTGGTGAGGATCACGGCCTTGTTCGATCCGAGGGCATCCGCGATGCGAATCCCCTCCTCTTCGTCCAGCGCCACCCCGTGATACTCCTCGTAGATCGAGTGATCCTCGTGAAAGGCGCACGCGTCCTGAGTGATCGGCGTGAGACGGGTGTGCAGCGAGGAGAACGCCTTACCGTTCAAACCGTGGGCGTGAACAGCTCCGATGACGTCGGGACGAGCCTCGTGAACCTTGCTGTGGATGACAAACGCTGCCCGGTTGAGCGGTCCGTCTCCGGAAATGACCGTGCCGTCCGACGCCACATGCAGCAATTCCTCCGGCTGAACCTGGGAGAAGTGCCGCCCGAACGGCGCAGTCCAGAAAGTCTCCGGATCTTCTGGGTCTCGGGCGGTGATATGTCCCGAGATTCCCTCGTCCAAACCGAATTTCGACAGGATCCGATACCCGCCGATAACGGCGGTCTTGCGTCGACGCCGCTCACTCTCGACGTCGGCGAACTCGGACGGTCCCGGAATTCCGGCCTGCTCGGCAATGCTCAGCGGGTGATTCATGCTGCGCTCCTAACTATTTGACGCCGTAACGGGCGAGGTACCGCGAGGACAGAATGCGGAGGATCCGGTCGAAGATGAAGCCCATGATGCCCAGGACGATGATGCCGACGAACGTCCAGTCGATCCGGCCGTAGTTTCGAGCCTGCCAGATCATCGAACCGATACCCTGGTCGGCGGCGACGATCTCCGCCGACACGATGGTGAGGAAGCTATTGCCCATCGCCAGGCGAGCGCCCGTGACGATGCCGGGGATCGACGAGGGCAGGACCACCGTCTTCATGATCTGAAGTTTGTTGGCACCAAGATTTGCCGCTGCCTGCAGTTTGTTCTCGCTGATCGCAACAGTCGCGGCAATCGTGCTGACCGTGACGATGAATACCGAGGTGTAGAAGATCAGAACAACCTTCGACGTCTCACCGATGCCGAACCACACGACGGCGAGAGTGACAAACGCAATAGGCGGAATGAACCGGAAGAACTCGATGTACGGATCGAGGAGCTGACGCACGATGGCAATGCGTCCCATCAGAATTCCGACGGGAGCACCGATCACGACACCCAGGAACCAGCCGATGAGAATTCGCTGACCCGATGCGGTGATCGACGACCACAGAACGCCGCTCTCCCACAGTTCCTGTGCCGCCGACCAAACTTCGGCCGGTGATGCAATAGTGGTCGGCCCGTACCACCACGCCAGGAACGACCAGATGCCCAAACCGATTGCCGCTGAGGCTGCATACATCAGCGTCGCTTTGACAATCTTGGATCGCCGCGCCGACGAACGCTTTTTTGTCTGCGCCACCTTCGCTGTTCTCACACCGGCTGAACCACCGGTCACTACAGCCGTCACAGCTCGTCCTCCTCAATGCCTTGGTTCCGCAGCGACGCAACCACTTCTGCCCGAATGTCGTCCCGCAGCTTCTCGTAGAGCTCGATCACCTCGGGATCGTTGCGGTCTCGCGGACGAGCTGCATTGACCTCGTAGACGCTCTTGATCCGGGCCCGCGGGCCAGCCGACATCACGATCACACGGTCAGCCAACGTCAGCGCCTCGTCGATATCGTGAGTCACGAATACCACGGTGCAGCGGGTGTGCCGCCAGATACGGTCGAGTTCGGTCTGCAGAACCTGACGAGTCTGAGCGTCCAACGCACCGAACGGCTCGTCCATGAGAACCAACGACGGCTGGTTGGCAAGAACTCGTGCGATCTGAACACGTTGCCGCATACCGCCGGACAGCTGCGAGGGGAACTTCGCACCCGCGTGGGGCAAGCCGACCATCGCGAGGTACTCGGCCGCAATACTGGCCTGCTCGCTGCGGTTCGCTCCACGCATCCTGGGGCCGTAGGCCACGTTCTGGCTCACGGTCATCCATTCGAACAACGCTTCGGAGCTCTGAAACACCATGCCTGCGTGGCGGTTACTACCGTCGACGACATCTCCGTCGCACACGATCTCGCCGGCGCTGGGTTCCACGAAGCCGGCCATGGACGACAGCAGCGTCGACTTGCCGCAGCCACTCGGACCAAGCAGACAGACGAATTCCCCTGGCTGCACGTGCATGTCGATTCCGGCGACGATCTCCGCCGCGCCGAAGCTGATTCCGAGGTCGAGCACGTCGATGGCAACACCGGTGTTCTTTTTGCCAGGACCACCTGCACCCGCGCTATTTGCCGCGCTAGATGTTGAATTACTTGTTGCGATACTCACTGTGCACCATCCTTGTGCCAATCCAGAAGCATTGCCGATTCGAGATCCGGCTGGTCGCTGAGAACACCGATCGACTTGTAGAAATCTACGATCGACTGAGCCGACTCGACATCCGTAGCTTCGAGATTCACCACAGCGAAGTCGATCTCGTCCACCGCGGCAATAGTCTGATCCTCGCTGACATTCACAGCCGCCTTGGTCGCGGACGCTGCCACGCCCGGATCCGACTCGACCTTGCGCGTTGCCTCGTCGAGCACCTTCGCGACGGTTCGCGCTGTCTCTTCGTTGGCCGACAACCACGGAGCCGTCGTGATCGCCCAATGATGATAGAACCAGCCATAGTCTCCGGTTACTGCCACCACGTGGCCGGTTCCCTGATCCAGGGCGGTGGCCGGCCACGGCTCCCACAGGACAAACCCGTCGATGTCGCCGCGGCTGAGCAGTGCGGGCATGTCAGTCGGGGTCGCCGAGATCATCTCGACCGAACCGGGGGTAATGGAGTTGGCAGCAAGGTACTTGTCCGTCGAAATCTGGCTGAGACCTGGGACGATGCCCATCTTCTTGATCGCAGTCGGCGAGTCGACACCGTTACGCAGCACGACCTTGATGTAGTCACCCGACGCCTCGTACGAGTACATCGCACGCAACGACGGATTCTGACGCAACTGGGCGATCGTTGTCGTATCGGAGCTACCGGCGATCTGGACCTGCCCGGTCGAGAGTGCGTCGACGGCCTCGCCACCACGACCGAACTGGACGAGTTCGACGTCCAAACCGGCAGCGTCGAACATGCCTTCCTGATCCGCCACGAAGAACGGAGCGTAGGAAGCATCGATTCCGACTGCGATACGCAGTGGTCCACTTCCGGCGGAATCAGCTGTGCTTTGCGTCGCCGGGCGGCTGCATGCGCCGGTTGCAACGGTCAGCAGCAGCGCAGCCGAAACAAGAGCAGTCCTTCCAAACTTTGACAGCGAGGCCATCTACTCACACCTTTGTTTGTGATCTGTGCCGCAGTTGCGGGTCGTGGAGAGCAAACCTAGCCGTGCGTACCTACACCCGAGAACCAACCCGGTCCACCGTGCGGACCGAGGACAGGAACTTACCTCGGCGAAACACTGCACCTGGAGGAACGTGCGGACCGAAATACTGCGGTAACACGGCCCTCCATCACAATGTCCACCGAATCACAATGTCCACCGAATTGTCTGCGAGCGCAGCGCACTGGCGACATTCTGCGCCGTCATCGAGTAGATCGACGCACGCGCTCCGGCGCTGCCGCCGGCGACGTGCGGGCTCAGGAGGGTCGAATCGAATCCACGGAGCGGGCTCGAAATCGGTAGTGGTTCAACGTCGAACACGTCGAGGGCAGCGCCGCCGACATGCCTGGAACGCAAGGCACGCGCCAATGCCACGTCGTCGACGACAGCGCCGCGCGCCACATTGACCACGATCGCTCCGGTGGGCAACTGCGCAACTCGATGGGAATTGATCAGTCCCCGAGTTGATTCCGTAAGCGGGACGGCCAGCACCAGGACATCCGCGAGAGGCAGTAACTCGTCGAGTGACACAAACGTCGCAGCCACAGTGTCACGCGGTCTCGAACGGGCAGTGACGTAGACGTCGCAACCGAAGGCGGCAAACAATTCTGCACACCGGCGGCCGATCGAGCCGATACCTACGACGCCGACCCGGCGCTGCGCCAGATCGCGGCAATCGCGTGTCAGGATGGATTCCTGTGGCCAGCGCCCATCGGTAACCTCGTTGTGCGCCCAGAACATGGAGCGGCACAACCCACCTGCCGCGAGCACTGCCCACTCCGCAACCGAATTCGCGTTTGCACCGGGGGTATTCGCGACCGGAACTCCGGTGGCGCGCCAGGCTTCCGCATCGATGAAATTGGTTCCGGCACCGGGCTGTTGGACGAGGAGCACATTCCGGCCGAGCTCTGCTTCCTCCTTACCCAGTGGCAGATCACCACTCCAGTCCCCCACCACGACGTCGCACGTCGGCAACTCCGCACGGAGCGCCCCCGTGGTGCGTTCGGGTAATCGAACTACCTCCGCCTCACCTCCGACCGCGTCACGGATTGCGGTACCGAGTCCGTTGTCGGCGTCGGCCGTGAGCAGAAGTACTTTCTTCACCAGAACTCCTTCGGGTAAGACGATGACTGTACCTTCGACAACGCGGAAGCCGGCCTCCCGATCGAGAGGCCGGCTCCATTACGCAGCAGTATATTTGGCAGGAACTTCTCAGATAGCTGCCTTCGCGCCGGCTGATGCCTTTGCCAAGAACTCGAGGCTCAGCGGGTTGTACTTCGCTGCCTGCTCGTGCTGCGGCCAGTGACCGCACTCCGAGTAGAGTTCGAGCTGAGCGCCCGGAATATCCTCGGCCATCTTCTTCGCTTCCGGAACATCACCGAACGGATTTTCCTGACCCCAGACCACAAGAGTCGGCGCCTTGATGAGTGCCATTCGATCTGGGCGCAGCAGGTTCCGCTGGCGAACCTCCATCTCCTGCAAGGAAAGGAGGTTGTGGATGTTGGCGACAAAATCAGGCTGATGGTAGATCCGGTGACGAGCCTGAACCAATTCCTCGGTTGCATCGGCGGGATCATGCATGAGCAACTGCATACGTGCGCGGGTCAATTCGATGTCATCGCTCTGGACGGCCTTCGCGGTCGACGTCTTGATACGCTCCATGACTACCGGGTTCGCGACTGTTCCACCTGCTGCCAGCAACTGCAGCGACAGAACACGTTCGGGCTGCTCGCTGGCCAGGTAGGCAGCGACCCAACCACCGAGGCTTTCGCCCACCAAGTGCACACGGTCCAGTCCGACCGCGTCGAGGTAGTTCACCAAATGCTCGACGTAACGCGGAATCTCGTACGGGTAGTCAGGCTTGCCGGTGTAACCATGGCCGAGCATGTCGATCGCGTGAACCCTGTAAGACTCGGCATGCGGCGCAATATTGCGTGCAAATGCCTCGAGGTGTCCGCTGGTGCCGTGCAGGAAGATCACGGCCTCGTCACCGGATCCTGCCTGCAGAGAGCGCGTGGGCACACCGCCCGCGTCGACGGTCGTCAACTCGAAATCGAGTCCGGCAAGTTCGTTCCAGATTGTCATCAGAGAAACTTCCTTTACTGAAGGTGCAGATTATGTTGTTGCGCTGGGTGTTCCAGCTGGATCGAGAATCGTGACACCCATACCGGTGAGCCACTCGGGAATCGCTTCGTAGGCAAGACGTTCACCTGGAACGTAGTCGAGCATCGCGGCCATCATGAGCCAGGTCCGCAGCTCCTGCGCACCGTTGCCCGCCTCGTCTTCGATCTGCTGCGTCGTGAACTCGGCAAGCTCACTTGCCTTGCCGCTGGCAAACAGATCAAGAATTCGGTCGTCGAACTCCGGAGTGATCGCGGCATCGGCCGCGCGGATGATCTGGCGTCGCCGGACGTCGTAGTCGGACCAGTTCTCCCGGCCGTCCAGCCAGGCTTGAACCATGAAATCCTCGTCCTCACCGTGCGGATCACGCCAGTCCGGCCAGGGCAGACGATGAGACAATCCACCGGACGCGATCACCACGACGCGGGTATCCGCCGGATACGACGCAACGGCATCCCGCAGGGCCCTCGCCACTTCCTCACATCGCTTGAACGTCGGGAGAGGCGGCGCGAATACGTTGACCACCAACGGCACTATCGGAACATCGATTCCGTCGAGAAGGTACTGAATCGCGTGAGACTGACCATGATCGATCTGCAATCGCGCCGAGTAGGCGAGATCGAACCGGCCACCTTCGATCAGCTCGTTTGCAAGGTGCCTGGCGAACTCCACGTCGACCCGTTGCGGCCCCTTGGGTGTTCCTGACTCGCCACTGGAAATGCACTCTCCGACTCCGAGAGTGAACGCCGGAAATCAGATCCAGCCAGAAACCGCGAAAGTGATTGGAGCCGAGAATCAAGACAACATCGGGTTTCGACGCCGCGATCTTCTCCCGGCTCAGATACAGCGCGTCCCGGAAGCGTTCGGCCTCCGCCTTGTGCGTCGTCTCTTCCCAATGGGTGTTCATCAAGGTGCTGTGAGAGGCACCGATACCCAGAACTATCTTCGCCATCAGTCGATTCCTACTTCCTCGAGCGAGCGGGTGACGGTGTCGAGAGCCACTCGGATCAGATACTTCGTAAATCTCTCCGCCGCAGCCAGATCCACAGTGTTCATCCCCATCGCGAAGTCCACCTCGAACGGTGCGTCGACCACCTTGGGCATACCCACCCGAATCGTCGGGATGCCGCGGCTGCGCAGGATGTTTGCGTCGGTGGCTCCACTAGCGTCGAAGAAGTCCTGATGCGGCTCTCCTTCGGCAGCCTCCCACGCGTCGACTGCGGAGCGGCGCAACCACATTCGAGCGTCGGAACCCTCACCGGGGATGGCAAGAACCTGTTCGACATCAATCTGCAGATCCAGCGATTGTGCGATCTCCGCCACGACGGCTTTGAGTTCACGCTTGGCTGCGGTGGGCGTCGTCCGCGGGCTGAGCCGCAGATCGACGGTGAGGCGCACCTGCTCGGGGGTGAACGACGCTGTTCGCTCCCACCCGCCGCGGATGTTGGCAACGATCCCCTGAGGCGCGACCAAACCGTCCTGATGCGCCGCCGAGTACTTCGGAAACCATTCCTCCAACTTGGCGACCACCTCGCCGGCGGCGGTAATCGCGTTGCGGTACGGCAACCGGTGGCGCGAGCCGACGTAGGTGTGCAGACCGTGCACCGTGATCTCGAACCAGGCCAGGCCCACTTCTTCCCAGGAAACCGTCCAGCCGGGCTTGGCGATCAGCGCGCAGTCCGCCCACACTCCCTGTTCCAGGAGGAACGAGCAGCCGACGCCCTGGCCGGTGTTGCGTCGGGGGTTTCCGACACCGGGGCGGGCATTGGTCGGCATACCGCCGGCGCCGAATCCGAGTACCAGGTCACCGCGAAGCGGAATGCCCGCTGCGGCAATTGCTTCGGCCGCTGCGACGATGCAGACGGCGTGGCCCTTGGGGTTCGACGCACCCAATCCGATCACGTAGTTCTCGTCGAACTGAGCGTGCGGCGTCAGATCCGCTCGCAGCTCGTTTCCCACCCACGGCAGGTCTTCCGCCGGATCGCCCGTCGTGACGGTGTCGATCGGCGCATACAGCAACAGATCCGGTCCGGACCCGTCACCGCGGAGCCTTCCCCACGAGTTCGCCTGCCGATCATCAAGATCCATTGTGTGGGCCTCGATGCCCGACGCTGCCAGGACCGCGGTGATGTGGCGGGCCAGCGGTGCTTCGTCACCCGTCGGACTGGGAATGTTCACCACCGAAGTGGCGAGATCCCGCAATCGCGCACGATCGACATGGGCGTAGGCTCGCTCGACCCATTCCCGGCGCTCGTCGCTTAGGCCTGCGAGAGCGTCGGCCCTCGCAGTGGTCATGGATTGACCTGGTGTACCTGAGTATTGCTGCGCTCGCCGGCCAGCTGCCACAGCTTGGGAACTGCCACTGCAACAGCGGCACCGATAGCGACAGCCGTCAGAATCTTGAACATGTATCTTTCCTATTCGCTGGTGCCGGTGGGAATCTGAGCGTCGGCGACATGGGCCGAGCGGGGCGTTGGCGTCCGTCGCTCCCGGGTGGGCCTGACCGGCGCCTTGGGGGTGTGCTTGGCCGCGTCGGCGATCTTCTCGGCGTACTCTTCCTCTGCCAGATTTCGCCACGTCGTCAGCGACACGTCCGGTCGGTACAGCTTCTCCGGCGGCGCGTCGGTAACCTCGACCATCCACGCATCCTGACCCGAGAACTGACCGTGGAACAGCCAGCGGATCGCGCCGAGATACTTGGCGTAGAAGCCCAATTTTGCTGCGCCGGAAACAAAGTTGACCATGAGGCCGACGTACTTGTGGTTGTCTTCGTCCACCGGGACGTAGAACTCGTAGTGAATGAACTTGGGGTACGCGATGCGCAGGACACCCGGCATGGACAGTGAAGCAAAACCGGGGAAGTTCTGAGCTGCGATCACAGGATTGACGTCCAGACCGGCGCCGACGTTTCCGATCTGCGAAATCTGGGTCTCGTCCGGCTTCTTCTTCCACCACCGCTTGTTCGTCCAGGTTCCCACGCCCGGGAATTCCGCCTCCCAGTACACCTCTTCCTGCACGCGGTAAATCCAGCGTCCCTCCGGAACGATGCTCGTGATGTTCCACGTCGGCATCGGCTTGAACAGACGCCACAATGCGGTGCGGTGCAGGTACTTCGCATGTCCCTCGTCGAAACCGTTCTCACATGCGAAGCGCCAGTTGCCTTCTCGGGGCTGAATCCGACCACCGACGATACCCTTGTTCTCCACCAGCTCACGCGGCAACTGGTCGTCGATGGACGGCGCCGGCTCGTTGGCGATCGGGATGTACACCCACACCAGACCGAGTCGCTCCTCGATCGCATAGGTCTGGACGTTCAGCTTGCCGCAGATCTTGGAATCCGGACCGTCGGTGATGACCGCGGCCAGCTTGCCGTCGGTGAGCCGGTACGTCCAGCCGTGGTACGGGCAGCTGACGGTTCCCGGGAACTGCTGATCGCCCTCGGACAACGGAACGCCGCGGTGCGGGCACCGATCGTGCAGGGCATATGCCTTGCCTGCGTCGCGGATGATCGCCAGCTTTTCACCACAGATGGTGAAGCTCTTGGGGTCTTTGGTGATGTGGTTCGACCACGTGACCGGGTACCAGTAGCCGCGGTATCCGCTGCCGGCTGCGTTGTAACCCGGCCATGCCGTCCAATCCTGCCGACCGGCCGCTCGTGGCCGCTCGGGCAGCGCGAACGTGGCTTCCGACGCCTCGACACCAGTCATGTGAAGTCCTCTCGACACTGAACGTTTGAATGAAACAGATCTTGGGTGAGATTGCGGTCTACGCCAACGGATTCGGTTCGCTCAGCAGACCCGGACCACCACAGCGGTTCCGACGGCACACAGCACGCCATCGTCCGAATGCTCCCGCAGCGCCAAAGTTATTTGTTCACTGTCGATTTGGGATACTTCACCCGACACCTCGAGCGTGGTTCCGACGGGCGCGGGCGCACGGTTCTGCCAGGAGACTGACACAACTCCTTCGTATCCACCGGCAAAGTGTGACGCGGCACGAAAGAACAGCGTGCCCTGCAACTGGGCCATGACCACCGGGGCGGACAACCCCTCCGTCTGCGCATAGGAGGCGTCGTAGTGAATACGGTGCGAATTGTGCGTCGACGCCCCGAATCGAAGGATCCGAACCGGATCGCAGACCAACGTCACCGATTCGATCGGCGTGCCCACCACTACTGTTTCGGTCATCGGACGATGAACTTCTCGACGACCTCGGCAAATGCGCCGGACTGTGCACCCCGGTAAGTCTTGGTGACCGAGAGCAGCAGAAACTCGTCCGGAGCCCGGCCCTTGGTCGTCACGGTATCGAGTACGCGCCCTACGACGACAGCCTCACCCAGCGGGGCCGGTCGCAAGAACGTCACACTCTGCCCGCCGGCCATCAAGCGCACGTCGATACCGTCTGTGCCAGGCACTTCGTCACGAAACATGCCGTCTTCTCGGTACTCTCGATCGGAGCCGCCTTGCGGACCTCGCAATAGCGAAGGCAGATACATCGGATGGACTGCAAATGCCGGGTGCTCCGGATCGAGAAACCGGGAGTCCGTCTCGGCGGCGGCAACCGCAAACGCAACGGACTCCGCCGGACGCACCCTTCCCAGCTCTCGCGTTTCCCGCGTACCGATCATCGCCTCCGCGCGATCGCGCGCATGCTCGAGTTCTGTTCTCATGCCAGCACGCTAGGCATTCGGAAGTCTCACAGCCACGAACCGGGTTCGCCTGCCGGACCGCAATACTTCCCATACCGCTCACCTCGAGGTCAGGTATAGCCATGGCTGATCAACCGAAGAGCTTGTACGCCAAAGCAGATGGCGTTACATTCCATTACTACGACCTCGGCGAGGGCGACCCCACGATTTTCCTGCACGGAGGCGGCCCCGGCTGCACCGCGTGGTCCGACTTCGGGCCGGTGGCACCGCTCTTCGCCTCGGATCGACGAGCGATTCTCGTTGATCTCCTGCAATACGGTCGGTCCGACAAGTGCTCCATCACCGGCCCCATGTGGGACTTCCACGCCGCCAAGATGGTTGCCCTGCTCGACGAGCTCGGAATCGAACGCGCAGACTTCGTCTGCAACTCGTGGGGCGGCACCATAGCGCTCAATCTTGCGGCAAAGTACCCGGAACGCGTTCGGTCCCTGGTGATCACGGGCAGCATGCCAGTCTTCTACGGACCACTCGCGCCGCTCCCCGAGGACGGCCGTCGTGGCCGCAACGCCCGCGACGTCTACTACGGCGGCACCGGCCCCACCCTCGAAAAACTCCGCACCTTGATCACCAGCCTCGAATGGTTCGACGGATCGAAGTTGCCCGCCGAAACTCTCCAGATGCGATACGAGCAAAGTCTCGACCCCGAAGAAATGGCCCTGTCTGCCTCGGCGGACTCACCTCGTGGCGATTGGCAGGATCTCACAGCTGAACTCGGCCAGATCCAGGCGCCGACGCTCTTCGCCTGGGGCATGCACGACGCGTTCCTCACCCCGGACTACCCGCTCATGCTGGCGCGGATGATTCCCCATGGCCATCTCTACATCATGGACAAGGCGTCGCATCATCTTCAGGAAGAGCGACCATACGACTACTACAGTGTAGTTTCGGGTTTCCTTGACCAACAGCACAACTGAACGAACGGTGATCGCCCCGACGGGCGGTGCACGGATCCGATTGGTACTGCTTCTCGGAATTCTCACCGCCCTCGGGCCGTTCACCGTCGACATGTACCTTCCTGCGCTGCCGCAGATCACGCAGGAATTCGGCACGTCGGACACGATGGTTCAGCTGACCCTGACGGGCACACTGCTGGGTCTGGCCTTCGGCCAGTTGCTCATCGGCCCACTGTCCGACATCTACGGACGTCGACGTCCCCTGCTCGTGGGCACAGTAATTCACGTCGCCGCGTCGTTGGCCTGCTTCTTTGCTCCGTCCATCGAAGTCCTCACTGCCCTGCGGACCCTTCAAGGTTTCGGCGCCGCCGCGACGGGCGTGATCGCGATGGCAATCGTTCGTGATCTCTTCACCGGACACGATGCGGCAGTTGTACTTTCGCGACTGATGTTGGTCATGGGCGTAGCGCCCATCCTAGCCCCCTCCATCGGTGGGGCACTGATGTCCGTAACGCAGTGGCGCGGAGTCTTTCTCGCTCTCTTCCTCCTGGGCATCGCGATGATTGCACTCGCGGCAGTATCGCTACCGGAGACACTTGCACCCGAGAATCGGTCGGGCAAAGGCATCGGCGCCATCGCGCGAAACTACATTGCGCTCGTCAAGGACGCCCATTTCATGGTGTTGGTGCTCGTGTGCGGTCTCGGCCGCGGCGTTTTGTGGTCGTACATCGCCGCGTCGTCCTACGTGATGCAGGAACAGTTCGGACTGAGCGCCACAGCGTACGGATTTGCCTTTGCCGGCGGCGCCCTCGTTCTGATCGGTTCGTCCCAGCTCAACGTCGTGCTTCTCGGCCGGTGGTCGCCGAATTCCATCACGATCTGGGCGATGTGGGGCAGTAGTGGCGTCGGCGCTGCATTTGTTGTTGTTGCCGCCACCGGCTCGTGGGGATTCGTCGGGTTTGCCGTCCCCATCCTGCTGATGCTCTGCGCAACGGGTTTTGTCATGCCCAACGCACCGGCGGTTGCACTGTCCCGTCATGGAGAAGCCGCAGGCTCAGCAGCCGCGCTGATCGGATTTGCACAGTTCGGCGCTGCCGCTGTGGTTGCGCCCATCGTCGGTCTTCTCGGCAACACCAGCCTTGCCGTGGCCATCTCCATGACCGGGGCTTCGGTTCTCGGCGTGATCGCGCTGCTCTGCGTGCGTCGATAGAACGGTTATGCCGAGCGTTCGAGAACCGATACCTTCCGGCTGATTCCCGCGGCCGCCGCGCGCAACGGTTCGGCAAAACGCTCGGCATCCATTCGATACCGCGGACTCGACACACCGATCGCGGCAACTGCTTCACCGTGTCCACCGAAGATCGGGGCAGCGATACTCGATGTTCCCAGGCGAACCTCTTCGGTCTCGACCGCCAACTGCTGCGAACGAACAGCGTCGAGTTGCCTGCGTAACCCGTCTTCCGAGTTCACCGTCCGATCGGTGAACTCGACAAATCCGTTGCCTGTCACCGCTCGAAAAACGGAATCCGGTGAGTACGCGAGTATCGCCTTGCCCGTTGCCGTGGCATACATCGGCAGCCGGCCGGCAACCCGCGACGGCAGGTCCACCCCGTGATGACCGGAGATCTTGTCGATGTACAGAACATCGAGGCCGTCGCGAATCGCGAGGTGAACCGTCTCCCGGGTCGCCGCGTGAAGATCCTGCACATACGTCAAGGACACCTCGCGCAGAATCCGTTGACGCGGAACCAACTGCCCCAGTTCGAAGAGCCGTAAACCCAACCTGTACCTGGTGCCGACCCGTTCCAGTAGACCAAGAGACACCAGCTCACCGGCTATTCGATGCACCGTCGCCTTCGCAACACCACTCCGATTCGCAAGTTCGGTCAGCGACAGCGCACCCGAATCCGCATCGAAGGAATCGAGTATCAGGCGCGCTTTCCCCAGCAACGAATGCATCGCCGAGCGCCTCCAGTACACAGAATGTGGTCCACCCAGCGGACCAAGTCTGCTCCAGTCTACTGAGGCATCAGATCTCCGCGCCCACAAATTGGCTGTTGTACAGACGGAAGTACGCGCCGCGGGATTCGAGCAGAGCTTCATGGCTCCCCTGCTCCACGATCCGGCCGTCCTCCATCACCACGATCAGGTTTGCATCACGAATTGTCGAAAGACGGTGTGCGATGACAAAACTGGTGCGGTCGTTGCGCAGAACCGCGGTGGCGCTCTGGACCAGTAGTTCGGTGCGGGTGTCCACCGAACTGGTCGCCTCGTCGAGGATCAGGATGGACGGCTGCGAGATGAAGGCGCGGGCGATGGTGATGAGCTGCTTCTCGCCGGCACTGACGTTGCTGCCCTCCTCGTCGATGACCGTGTCGTAGCCCTCGGGCAGGGAGTGCACGAACTTGTCGACGTAGCTCATCTCGGCTGCGCGACGAATTTCCTCGTCGGTGGCACCGGGCTTGCCGTACGCGATGTTCTCGCGGATTGTTCCACCGAACAGCCACGCGTCCTGCAGAACCATGCCGATGCGTGAACGCAGATCGTCTCGCGTCATGTCGGCGATGTCGACGCCGTCCAAAGTGATTCGGCCCGAATTCAGTTCGTAGAACCGCAGGATGAGGTTGACGAGGGTGGTCTTGCCGGCGCCGGTGGGGCCGACGATCGCCACCATCTGACCCGGCTCGGCGGTCAGGGACAAGTCCTCGATCAACGGCTGTTCCGGCTTGTAACTGAACGTGACGTTCTCGAACTTGACGCGACCCTTGTCGACCGTCGGCGACTTCGCGCCCTTCGGGTCCTCCGACTGCTCCTCTTGGTCGAGCAGCGCGAACACACGCTCGGCCGAAGCGACGCCGGACTGCAGCAGATTGGTCATCGACGCGATCTGCGTGAGCGGCTGCGTGAACTGCCGCGAGTACTGGATGAACGCTTGCACGTCGCCGAGAGTCATCGTTCCGGAAGCGACGCGCATACCGCCCACCACTGCGATGGCAACGTAGTTGAGGTTGCCGAGGAACATCACGGCCGGCATGACCAGACCGGAGATGAACTGCGCCTTGAAGCTGGACTCGTACAGATCCTCGTTCTGCTTGCGGAAGCGCTCCTCGACCTCCTGCTGGCGGCCGAACACCTTGACCAACTCGTGGCCGCTGAACGCTTCCTCGACCTGTGCGTTGATTCCGCCGGTGCTCTTCCACTGCGCCACGAAGTGCTTCTGTGAACGCTTCGCGATGAACGCTGTGACCATGATCGACAGCGGAACGGTTGCCACCGCGATCAAGGCGAGCAACGGTGAGATCCACAGCATCATCACCAGAATGCCCAGTACGGTCATCACCGACATGACCAACTGGCTGAGCGTCTGCTGCAGGCTCTGCGCGACGTTGTCGATGTCATTGGTCACGCGCGAGAGAACATCGCCGCGGGCATGGGTATCGAAGTACCGCAAGGGAAGTCGGTGAATCTTCTGCTCGACGTCCTCACGCAACCGGCGAACGGTCCGCTGCACCACGATGTTGAGCAGATACGCCTGCAACCAACTGAACAGCGACGCACAGACGAACAGCAAGAGCACGATCATCAAGACCTTGCCGACGGCGTCGAAATCGATTCCGGTTCCTGGTACAACGGCCATGCCGGACACCATGTCCGCTAGCTGACCCTGCCCCGAAGCACGCAACCCCTCGACAGCCTGTTCCTTGGTAGTCCCCGGCTGGAGTTGCTTGCTGACGATGCCGTCGAAGATCAGGTTGGTCGCGTTTCCCAGGATCTTCGGAGCGATCGATGAGAGTACGACGCTTGCGGTCACCAAAGCGAAGATCAGGACGACGATCGGCTTGTCCGGACTCAAGCGTCCAAGAAGACGTTTGAGCGAAGGGCCGAAGTTCATGGCCTTCTTGGTGGGATCGCCACCCCCGGGCGGGCCGATGGGAGGCGAGGAAGTCGGTCGATTACTCATGATGCGTCCTGTACGGCTAGCTGAGAGGCGACGATTTCGCCGTAGGTGGGACAACTGACCACGAGCTCGTCGTGCGTGCCGATCCCCACGATGGCGCCGTCGTCGAGCACGAGGATCTGATCAGCTTCCACGATGGTGGAAATACGCTGCGCGACAACGACGATGCAGGCGTCTTGCGTGACCGGCCGGAGCGCCGCACGCAGCCTCGCATCGGTAGTGAGGTCGAGTGCCGAGAAGGAATCGTCGAACAGATAGATTTGCGGCTTACGCACCAATGCTCTGGCGATGGCGAGTCGCTGACGCTGACCGCCCGATACCGTCGTACCGCCTTGCGCCACCGGTGTGTCCAGGCCTTCGGGCATGGCACGGACGAAGTCGGCAGCTTGGGCGATCTCGAGGCACTCCCACAGCCATTCGTCGGTAGCTTCGGGGTTTCCGTAGCGGAGATTGGTGGCGATAGTGCCGGAGAACAGATACGGCTTCTGCGGGACCAGACCGATCACCGAGCAGAGCAACTCCGTGTCGATGTCGCGGACGTCGACGCCGCCCACCGATACCGATCCGGAGGTGGAGTCGATCAATCGCGGAATCAGGTTGAGCAGAGTCGTCTTTCCCGATCCCGTACCGCCGATGATCGCTGTCGTCTTACCGGGCTCGGCGCGGAAGGTGATGTCACGCAGTACGGGTTCTTCGGCTCCGGGGAACTGGAACTGAGCGCCACGAAGTTCGACAACTCCCGGGTCTTTCAGTTCTCGGACCGGATTCTCGGGCGGGATCACCGACGAATCCGTGTCGAGCACCTCGGAGATACGTTCGGCGCACACCGATGCACGCGGCAGCATCACCGCCATGAAGGTGGCCATCATGACGGCCATCAGGATCTGCATGATGTAGCTGAGCATCGCCGTGAGCGAGCCGATCTGCATCGAGCCCTCGTTGATCTGATGACCACCGAACCAGATCACCGCGACGCTGGTGACGTTGCTGATCAGCATCACGAGCGGGAACATCAGCGCCATGAGGCGGCCGACGCCGAGTGCAGTCTCCGTCAGCTCACGGTTGGCGTCGCCGAAACGCTCTACCTCGTACGGTTCCCGTACAAACGCTCGGACGACGCGGATACCGGTGATCTGTTCGCGAAGAACGCGGTTGACAGCGTCGAGACGACCCTGCATGACCCGGAATCCGGGAACCATCCGGGCGATCAGGAAACCCATCGAGACAACGAGGAGCGGAACGCTGATCCCGAGGATCCAGGACAGATTCAGGTCCTGACGCAGAGCCATGATGATGCCGCCGACGCACATGATCGGCGCCATGACGAGGATGGTGCAACTCATCACGACCATCATCTGCACTTGCTGGACGTCATTGGTATTGCGAGTGATCAGCGAAGGCGCACCGAAGTGCCCGACCTCCCTGGCCGAGAACGTCCCGACCTGATGCAGCACCGACGCTCGGAGATCGCGCCCGACGCCCATGGCGACTCGCGCTCCAAAGAAGACCGCACCCACCGAGCACAGGATCTGCGTCAGCGTGACCATCAGCATCATCCCGCCGGTGGAGAGGATGTAGCCGGTGTCGCCTTTGGTCACGCCGTTGTCGATGATGTCGGCGTTGAGACTCGGAAGGTAAAGGGCCGCCATAGTCGAAATAAACTGCAGGACGACAACGCCCGTGAGTTCACCCCGGTACGGCGTCAGATAAGTGCGCAGCAGCCTGATCAGCATAGTGAGCGAAGGTTACCAATCCTGGCCGACATGTGCCGCTGGATATTTCGATACCCGGAAAACAGCTGTGCGCCTTTATTAACCGCGGGGGGTTAACAAAGGCGCACAGCAGAGATCAAGCAGATGCGGACTGCAGTTCCGCTTCCTTCTCGTCGCGGAGGGCCTTGCTGAGCTTCTCGCCCTCGATGTCGACGTTCGGCAGAATCTTGTCCAGCCACTTCGGCAGCCACCACGCCTTGTCGCCGAGTAGTGCCATGACGGACGGGATGATCACCATGCGCACGATGAAGGCGTCGAAGAACACTGCCGCAGCGAGCGCGAAGCCGATCGACTTGATGAACGAGTTCGGTTCTGCGATGAAGGCACCGAACACGGAGATCATGATGACCGCAGCCGCACTGACCACACGGGCACCGTGGTTGAAGCCGATGGTCACGGCCTCCTTCGCGGTTGCACCGTGGACGTACTCCTCACGCATACGCGTCACGAGGAACACCTGGTAGTCCATCGCCAGTCCGAACACCACGCCGATCAGGAAGATCGGCATGAAACTCACGAGCGGTTGCGGGTTCGAGATGATGCCCAACCAGCCGTGCTGGAAGATCGCCACCGTCGCACCGAATGTCGCGAGCACACTGAGGAGGAAGCCGAGCGTCGCAGTCAGTGGAACCAGGATCGAACGGAACACCAAGAGCAACAAGATGAATGCGAGGCCGACCACTACGGCAAGGTAGGGCACCAGTGCATCCTTCAGCGTGTCCGAGACGTCGCCTTCGAGTGCGGTCTGACCGGTGATGCCGTAGCTGACGCCGATCGAATCGTTGAGTCCCGCTTCTGCTCCGCGGAGACTGCCCACCAGATCCATCGTGGCCGGATCGGTCGGTCCACTCTTCGGAGTGATCAGCACCTGCGCGGTATTGCCGGCGTCGTTGACTCCGACGACCTGCGCGTTCTGAACGTCATCGAAGCTCGAGATGGTCGAGACGACCTCCGCGAACGCCTCCCCGGCGGGGACGCTGGCATCCTTGGCGTCGACGACGGCGATCAGCGGTCCGTTTCGGCCGTCACCGAAGCCCTCGTCGATCAGGTCGTATGCCTGACGCGCACTGGTCGCCGGGTCACCGGTGGCCTCCGACGGCAATGCCAGACTCAATCCCGTTGCGGGTAGGGCCAATGCGCCCAGTAGGACTACACCACCGATCAGCGGAACGAGCGGACGGCGGACGACGGCGTTGATGAAGCGCAGCGCCAACTTCGGCTTGCCCGAATCTTCGTCTTCAGACTCCTCCGCACGCTTGCTGAGGAAGGGAATCTTGCCGGCAAAAGCCTTGCGCCCGAACATGCCCAGGATCGCGGGCAGCAAGGTCAGAGCGATCAGGACCGCGATCAGCACGGTGAAGGCTGCTGCCGCACCCATGTCCGAGAGGAACGGGATGCCGACGACGCGCAACGCGACCAGCGCGATGATGACCGTCAAACCGGCGAATACCACTGCGGAACCGGCAGTTCCGACAGCGCGGCCCGCTGCTTCGGCACGGTTGTCGGTGAGCGTGAGCTCATGCCTGAACCTGGACATGATGAACAGCGAGTAGTCGATCGCCACCGCCAGGCCGATCATGATCGCCAGCGTCGGAGTCATGGAGCTGAGATCCATGAATCCGGTGGCGACAGTGATTCCGAGGCTGCCGATAGCGATACCGATGATCGCGGTGAGCAGCGGAAGTCCTGCGGCCACAAGCGAACCGAAGGTGATTGCCAGAACGACTGCGGCAACGGCGATGCCGATCAGCTCGGTGACGCCACCGGGCATCTCTGCTTCCTGAGCGGCCGAACCACTGACCTGGACGTTGAGTCCCTCAGCTCGCCCGACATCGGCTGCGGAGTTGATCGAATCGCGCAACGCCTGGTCGAGATCGGCGAAGTCACCGGCAAACGGAACCTCGACGTAACCAACTGTGCCGTCGGCACTGAGCGGCGACAACGCACGCGCGTCGTCCACGGCCTGTGCCTCGGAAGTTCCAGCCGCAGCTGCCTTTTCCTTGAACATCGCAACCATGGAGTCGTTGCCGGTAACCGGATTGACCAGCGCCTTCGCGGCCTGTTCCGGAGTGGCAGTTGCCGGGTCCACCTTGGCAGAATCGGTGACCTTGTCGATGCCGCGGATACTCGCGAGCATGTCGTCCATTGCCTTGACGTTCGCCGGATCAGCCAGCGTTGTGCCTGCCGGAGCCTGGACGACGTATCGGGCGCTCAGCGAATCCATCGGATTGGGAGCATCGGGGAATCGCTCAGCCATCAAGTCCTGCGCTTGCTGCGCCGGGGTCCCCGGGATGGAGAACGAATCCTTGGTGGGGCCGGACAGGGTGGCTGCCCCGACGCCCATCAGGACCAGGATTATCAGCCAAACACTGAGGACCGCACCTTTTCGCCGGTAGGCGAACTTGCCGATCCGATAGAGATAGGTGGCCACGACGGGCTCCTTGCTGTTTCGGTGCGTGTACGTGGACAGGTATTACGTGTAGGTCTCAGAGACGCGGTGCCGGTGCCGGCATTCCCGCTCGAATTTGACGAAAAGCGTCATGGACCAGTTCTTCTGGACCGGAAGCCTCCGACTTTCCTCCGGTCCAGATGTCGATCACCGATTTGCAGGCCCCGGCCACAACCCCGAGAAGGAGGGTCGGATACAGGTCCCGTTCGGCGTCCGTGCCGGTGCGTTCGGCCAATGCCCGAGTGACTGCACGGTTGATCCGCTGGTGCATGTCTGCCGCATCCCGATAGAGAGCAGGACTCGAGTCCGACAACATCCAGATGTTTACTTTTTCTTCCACACCCGGGCCTGAATCGCTCACGATTTCGACCACAAGGTTCTCGAGCACGTCGAGAATGGGTTCGTCCGCGGGTCGGGCCGCAAGCGCCTCGATCCACGAGGCGATCGACTCCTCGAAGCTGGCGAGGACTGCCTCCTCCTTGCTGGAGAAGTAATTGTGGAAGGTCCTCGTCGACACTCCCGCCTCGGATGCGATCGCGTCAGCGGTGACGCATTCGATCCCGAGAGCGCGAGCCAGTCGTGCCGCCGCATCACTGAGTGCGTTACGGGTTGCTGCCTTCTTGCGGTCGCGAAGGCTTGGCTCGGTCATCACTCCACCACCGTACCGAACTTGCAGACCTCTGCAAGTTTGCAGAGGTCTGCAAACTTGTGCGATCCAACACACAGCCGGGAAACTCGAGGCGTGGCTCACATCCGTGCACGTGAAATGCCTGAACAAGGGCAACAGAAAGGGGCCGCGCGCATCACCTCCGGTGATATCCCCGGCCAAGTTGACGCGTAAATCAACATGGGCTGACATACTTTGCTATTGATTAACCACAAGTAGTTCAGCAAAGGAATCTGATGGACCCGCTCCTGCACACCTGGCCGGTTTCATCCACGGTCATGCTGTGGGGATCGAAGGCCGGACGAGGTTCGGTCTTGCGTCTCGTCTACCTGACCATCGGGTTCTGCTCGCTCAATTTCTCGCTTGTGGCTTACCTGTTTCTCCTCAGTACCGAAGGCCCCGACGGACCATTTGCTCGCGCTTGGCTCGTCGGCATTGCGACGGTGAACCTGATCCCCACGACTCTCTGGTTTGTCGGCCGCATCAAAGGTGCGCGCACGCTCAAGCTCTACGGACTGTGGGCAGACCTCGCCACGGCATCGATTCTCATCACATTCACCAGCCACAACGCCGCCCTGTTCGGGGCGGTCCTCTTCGTCGCCACCGGTGCCTACTTCACCTATTTTCTCGACCGCCGCTGGCTGGCATTCCACCTCGCTTTTGCCACGACGTTTGTCATCGCGCTGACCGTGCTGGGCCTGACGAACAGTGATTACTCGGTAACCAGCGTGATCGCCCGAACTGACGTCGTGCTGTGTGCGGTAATCTTCATTCCAGCCACGATTCAGTTCACGTGGCGGCAATTGCTCGCTCGCGCAACAGGATCCAAGATGGATGCGCTCACCGGTCTGTTGAACCGACGAGGGTTGTGGGACATGTCGGAGCGCATCTGGTCGGTCGCGTCGTCGAATCGTGCCGACATCGCTGTTGCCGTCGTCGACATCGACAAGTTCAAAGCGGTGAACGACACCTACGGCCATGAAGTCGGTGATGCCGTCATCATCCGAACCGGAACGCGTCTGCAAGAGCATGTGAACGGTTTCGGTTACGCCGCGCGCACCGGCGGTGAGGAGTTCACCGTCGTGATGATCGGCACCCCGTACGGACTGCGCAAGCGAATCGCAACCCTGCCCAAGGCAGTGGCCAGCGCGTCCGACAGTCCTCTGTCGACGGTCAGCGTCGGAGCAGTGACACTACCTTTCATCCCGCACCAGGAGGAGTTCGACTACAACGAGTTCTCCCGCGCGACCATTGCGGCCGATCATCTGATGTACGACGCAAAATCCGCGGGCGGCAACGCCGCGAACACTGCGCCTATGACTGTTCCGCGTCCCCGACGGACAGTGTGAACTCGCGCTGCATCAGCGCCGGCTCCACGCCTCGGGATCTGCCGTCAGTTCGTGAACGAACTCGGGCAATTCACCACCTGCGACATCGGTGAGCGTGACGTTCTCGAGCACGGCGCGAAGGTTGACGCGCACTGCAATCCACACTTCTTTGAGCGGTGTTGCCGGTCCTCCGTAGTCGACGTCTTCCGGTCGCTGTCCCCGAATCGACGCCAGCGGTCCTTCGACAGCGCGGATGACGTCGGCAATCGTGATTTCGTCCGCGGACCGAGCGAGCCAGTATCCACCATCCGGGCCTCGGCGACTGTTGACGAGGCCGCCGCGCCGCAAGTCAGAGAGCACCGCTTCCAGGAACTTGTGGGGTATTACCTGGGATTTGGCGAGAAACTCGGCTTTGGCCGGGTCCGGACCGACTGCCGCAAGCTCGACCAGAGTCCGCACGGCGTAGTCCACCTTCGCGGTGATATGCACCGGCAATTCCTACCATTGTTCTATGAAAAGTAGCAACAAACCCGCAGGTTTCTTGCTACAAAAGCTTCCCTGACGTTACATATTGATGCATGATGTAACGAATAGAGTGAGAGAATAGGACAAATCGCGTGTGGGAAACCCTTCTCGAGTCATGGCGGTTGCTGCTCGAACCACTCCACGACCCTGTGACGCTCGCAATCCCCGCATTTGTCGTCTTCCTCGGCATCGAGTGGATCGCCGCCCGAGCGCTCGAAGATCATCCGGACGACGCCGACGGACGCGCACGGCCCGCACAGGGCGGGTACCGCCGTATCGACGCTCGGACCAGCATCCTCCTCGGACTGGTGTCGATCGCCACGAGCACGTTCTGGAAAGTGCTGGCACTGATCGGTTATTCGGCAATCTGGGTGTATCTCGCTCCTTGGCACCTCTCGCCGAGGGCCTGGTACACCTGGGTGATCCTGCTGCTCGGAATCGACGTCCTCTACTACGCGTATCACCGCATCGCGCACCGAGTTCGAGTCATCTGGGCCACACACCAGGCTCACCACTCGAGCGAGTACTTCAATTTCAGCACCGCACTGCGGCAGAAGTGGAACAACAGCGGTGAGATCATCATGTGGTTGCCGTTGCCGTTCCTCGGGATTCCGCCGTGGATGGTGTTCGTCGGCTTCTCCGTCAGCCTCGTCTACCAGTTCTTCGTCCACACCGAGCGTGTCGGAAAGCTCTGGCGCCCGATCGAATTCATCTTCAACACACCTTCACATCACCGTGTCCATCACGGTTCCGACGCCGAGTACCTCGACCGCAACTACGCTGGAATCCTCATCATCTGGGACCGGATGTTCGGAACCTTCGCAGCCGAAACCCACCGGCCCACCTACGGACTCACGACACCGGTGGGTACGTACAACATCTGGAAGCTTCAAACGCGCGAATACGCTGCCATCGCTCGCGATTGGAAGGCGTCGACCTCGTGGCGGCAGCGAGCCGGCTACGTGTTCGGCCCACCTGGCTGGGCACCGAAAGCTGAGGTCACTTCAACAGAATCCACAGCCCCGTCGCACTGAGCAGTAACAGACTCAGTGCGAGAACTGCTCCCATACCCAAAGCAGGCATTGCCTTTTCAGCTGAGAACTGGGCCAATCGTCTGGGCCGCGACCGACGTTCGTAGACCGTCACCGCGACGACAAGGATCGCCGCGAGGGACGGGCCGATCAGTGCCACCGAACCGAACGGCGGCAACCATCGCAGGCAGGCAGCAGACAGGCCGAGGATCGACAGACTCGTCCGTACGAACGAGAGCGATGTGCGCTCGGACTGCAGACCCCTATCCGGCGTGACACCTTCCGAAGGTTCGAGCGCGGTCAATTCAGTTCACAACCTCGACCACCAGGACGGTCGCGCAGATCACCAGCACGATACCGACCACCGGCGCCATCAGCGGCACCGGCAACGAACGCTCAGCACGCAGCGCTCGCTCGGCGCTGATCCAGTGGACAAAAGAAGTGATGGCGATCAGAGCGCCGCCGACGAGCAGCAACGCGGCCAGGCCGGCGCGAACCGTTGGGTTGAGAATGTCGCCGCCGAAAGCCTCGAGCCCGACGCCCGACGCGACGAAGGCCGTCGCGGTGCGGATCCAGGCCAGATACGTCCGCTCATTGGCGAGAGTGAACCGTGGGTCGGGATCTTCACCCGTTCGGAACGGTCTCCACTGGGGCATCACCCGTTCATTCCGTCCGGGCAGAAATCGCACACTGCCTTCGGAACGGACAACGAGAAAGGAAGGTCATGTCCTTAATCTTCCCTGCCCGCCCCGAAGCAGTGCGAATCGGGTGGACGTAATTCAGTTCGCGGCTAGCGAGACCAGGAAGTCCACCGAACCGCTGCCGTCGACGGTGACAAAGCCGAGCGACGGAGGTTCGACGCCGAAATCGTTCCAGGTGACCGGAATCGAGCCCGAAGCAATCAGCGAATCACCCGAATGCAGAACAGTCATGTCGACCGATACCGGCTTGGACTGACCCTTGAGCGTCAGCGTTCCTGACACCGTGACCGTCGCCGTTGTTCCGTCCGTCGGTACAGCAGACAAGTCCACCGGCGAGTCGATCGTGAACGTCGCCGTCGGATACGTGCTGGTATCCATCACATTGCCCGTGAACTGGCCATCGCGCCGATCCGAGTCGGTCTTGATGCTTGCCACCTGCACCGTTACTTCGCCAGAAGTGAGCTTTTCACCCTCGACGGTGGCGTTTCCGCTCACCTCGCCGGTGGTTCCGACGACGGTCACACTCGATCCGTTGAGAATCTCGTGCACGGTGTATCCGGCTGCCGTCTGGTTGTCTCCCTGACCGGCGACGACGGTCCACTGTCCGTCGATCGATCCGGACGCCGCCTCTGCGCCCTGAGTAGACACCACGGCCGCCGGTGCATCGTCCTCAGCGATGAACTTCCCGTACGCCCATGGCCCTACGAGCAGGGCAAGCACGACCACAACTACTGCTCCGCCGATCCACCAGATCTTTTTCATGGGTTCGACGATAGTTGCAGCTTCAACGGTTGTCAGGACTTAGCACCTGGGAGAACGCTGTGAAAGCGCTCCTCAGCAACCGAAGGCGAGGATGCAATCCGCAACCATTGGTAATCCTTTGGTAAAGTAGATTTTGCATTCCGGCCCCCAGCCTGGAGTGCACTGGCCGTGCGCATCGAATCATGCATCGATCCCGATGCGCACGGTCTGCCGAAACACGAATCACACCGGACGAGGGGGCTCGCGATGCCGGACCTCAGCCTCCTGAGCGACGACGAGTTGCGTGAGCGTCGAATCGCCCTCAGTCAATCACTGACTGCCGCAGCTGATTTGATCCCCACGCCGTCACCGTCGTTCTTCGAGAAGTTGAAGCAAGACATCGACGCGGCCACTGCCGAGTGGACCGCACGACGCTCGTGAGCGTCGTCAAGTCCGAGCATATTTCAGCGGCCAGTCCTGAAAGCCTACTCGCAGAGCCGATTTGAAACTCGGTACACATAGGTAACCCAAGCCTTCGGCCCCGACTTCGAAAGAAGTCGGGGCCGAAGTCCTGTCATGGCGACTTGTTCAGAGAACGTGCAATCAGCTCACGCCGCCTGGAGGGTTTTCTCAGTTATCGCTTACCGATTGACCGTTCAGGTCAGCAGTGTCCGCCGAAAGCAAGAGTTTCGCGGCCAGGCGGAGGCGCCGTTTAGCCTCGTCGACTGATGTGTGCCCATTCAGCCACCCGACAACACTGGCGCCCCACAAGGTCTCGAGCATGCCCATCGTGCGCGATTGCATTGGGGTGCAATGATGATCGGGACCCCACGCCTGAGTGGCCGCAATGTTGCCGAAAAGGGTGAACCAGGGTGCTGACTCATCGTTTTCTGCGGGGCGCTCGGCGCGGTCGGGGTCGTATTCACGCAACGTATTGTGGACGGCCATTGCAGCGTGGGCGAACCCTGGATCCCGGACCATCCCTTGGAACGCGCGGACGAACACTTCGCCCGCCCGCCCCGTCGCTGTCTTCTGTCGCGGCGGACGGCGAAGCACGTCCGCTGCTAGAGAGCCCAATTCCGATGTGACAGCTGCAATGATGAGGTCGTCTTTGGACGTGTAGTACTTGTACAGGGTTGAAAGGGCAGTCTGAGCAAGGCGAGCAACCTCCCGCATCTGCACGGCTTCGTAGCCACCAGCGGTTGCCAGCTCACGGGTCGCTTTCACGACTCGCTCGACACGGAAGGCCTTGGCCTCAGCTGTGCGGCCATTCACCTTTACTGCAGCGGCCATCCAGTCATTCCCCAATCATGTACCAGAAGCTGACACTGTCACGTCCCTTACCACGATATAGTCCCATCCCGACGCCAGCGCACGCCCTTAGGGCAGTGGCTTCCCTTTCATCCGGCATTCACCGGTCAGGAAGGGACCTGGGCCATGAAGATGGACGGGTGCAGACCGTCAGCCAACGGACGGAAGTCCTGCTCTACCTTTGCTGCCAGGTCTTCGAGGCTCCACGGCCCGTCGGACGTGACCGTGGAGACGACCTCAGGGCTGTTCCACAGTTTCACGTCGTAGCCCATGGCACCGATCGTGCGGCCAGACAGCCAATCGGAACTCGTTCCGGCAAGGTACGCGACGATGGGCGCGATGTTGTCCGGCGAGGCGGTGTCTTCGAAGCCACCGCCCATACTCTTCTCCTCGGGGACGGTTTGCGTCAGACGGGTAACCGCTCCCGGAGCGATAGCGTTGACCGTAACGCCGTATCGCCCTAGAGCGTTAGCCGTGGACGCGGTCAAGCCGACAATGCCCATCTTGGCTGCGGCATAGTTCGGCTGACCCGGCGACCCCTGCAACGCGGAATCGGAGGTGAAGTTGATGATGCGGTACTGGCCCTCCGGGTTTCGCTGCGCTCGCCAATAGGCTGCCGCCGGCTTGATCGTGCTGAAGTGGCCACGCAGATGAACTCGAATGACTGCATCCCAGTCTTCTTCCGGGAGGTTGAAGATCATCTTGTCACGCAGAATTCCTGCGACGTTGACGACGATGTCCAGCTTGCCGTAGTGCTCCAGAGCGAGATCGACCAGGCGTTGACCGGTCGCAACATCGGCGATGTCGCCGCCGTCCGAAACGGCTTCACCACCGCCGGCAACGATTTCGGCAGCGATGTCACGCGCCGGCCCTTGGTCTCCGCCCTGGCCATCCGTGGTCGAGCCGAGGTCGTTGATGACAAGCTTGGCGCCTTCGGCGGCGAACAATCTGCTGATCGACGCGCCGATACCTCGGCCGCCGCCGGTCACGATCGCTACGCGACCTTCGAGTGAACCCATGAATCTTTCCTTTGTTAATGCCGCGACAAACATCGCGACGAGTCTGTAACGGGGATGGGGTGTCTGTGGATTACGGCGGTGCCGTCAGCGGATTGTGGCGGTGCCGTGGTCGATGACCACGTCACCGATGTCGTCCACCGTCCGGAACCTCACACCGGTGCCGTCAACCCAGATCGAGGTAGTGATTGTCTGTCCGGGCAACAGAGGCTTGGTGAACCGCCCCGACATCGCAGTGAAGCGTGTGGGATCCGAATCGGCCACAGCATGCAGAAGAGCCCGGCCGACGTAGCCGTAGGTGCACATTCCGTGCAGGATCGGCGTGGAAAATCCACCGCGGGCGCTGAACGTGGGATCCGAATGCAAGGGATTCCGGTCCCCACTCAGTCGGTAGAGCAGCGCTTGATCCGGCCGAGTCGTATATGTGACAACGTGATCCGGCTTGTACCCCGGGAGTTCCCATGAGGTTGACGGCCCACGCTCACCGCCGAACCCTCCATAACCCCGGA
Source organism: Rhodococcus sp. NPDC060176 (assembly GCF_042728675.1). Taxonomy (NCBI): domain Bacteria; kingdom Bacillati; phylum Actinomycetota; class Actinomycetes; order Mycobacteriales; family Nocardiaceae; genus Rhodococcus; species Rhodococcus sp. NPDC060176. The sequence goes on along the minus strand of NZ_JBHWYS010000004.1, from coordinate 379,660 downwards.
AGAACGACGCCGACTCGATGGTTCCCACCAGCTGTCCGACAGAGTCGCGGGCGACGGTTTCCATCGTGAGCAAGGCACCGGATCCCTTGTCGTACACGCCGGTGATCTTGGTGGCGGTTTCAACGCGACCGTCAGTCGGGAGCGGGCCCGTCAGGCTGAACGATTGCGACGCATGCAAGAGCTTGCTGTAGTCGACGTCGTCGGGTAGCGAGGGCCCGTCTCCGGCGGTAGAGAATGCGACATTGGCGAACGTCGGGAGAACCTTCTGCGCAATGCTGTCGCTGTTTTCCGTGGTGAACTCCAACTCGTCGAGCGGGTCCGCCTGACCGGCGCCGACGCCCAGGGCGTACAGCAGAGCGTCTTTCGACGACCACGTCTTCCAGACAGACTTGCCGGCAAGTCCGACGAGTGAGCTGTCGATCGGCATGAAGGACCTCAATTCCATCCAACTAGATGTTTACGGGAGCGAAGCGGGGTTACCGGACGGTATCTGTCAGTTCAATCAGCTTGAACTCCGAAAGCGTTGTCCGACAAGTTACTACACTTAAAGAGAACACGTTACGTATGTGGTTGGCAAGCCCGCATCCAAAGTCGCCAATCTGATTTCTCGAACTTCCCAGCCAAACCTTGACATCCGGCATGAACTGGATCACTCTGATCGTGACAGAACGCGTTCCGTTTATCGAAGCGACACAAAGTTCGCCCAGTCCAAAGAAACGTAACAGATGGTATTTCGCCGAAACGAGTGCAGCGGAACGCGTTCTACTTAGAAGACAGTGCGGAACGTATTCCGTTGAATGTCTTGATGACCCATCGTAGAGCCACGCGACGAAAGGACTGTCCCTTGACAGGGCCTGTACCGGTTCCGACCCCAGCCACCGCTCCCTATTGGGAAGGTGCACAGCGGGAGGAATTCACCATTCAACAATGTAAGTCGTGCGAACAGCACTACTTCTATCCGCGCCCCTTCTGCCCGTTTTGCAACTCCGACGACGTGGCGTGGACCCCAGTCAGTGGCCGAGGCCGACTGGTGTCCTACGTGATCAACTATCGACCGACTCCACCATTCGACCCGGCGACTCCCATCGTCGTCGCCCTGGTCGAACTCGAGGAGGGACCCCGTCTGATGAGCAACGTGATCGGGGTGGATCCCGAGCCTGAAAACCTTCCGCTCGACCTGAAGCTCGAGGTCACGTTCGTCGAACGTGGAGACCTGAAGCTCCCTATGTTCACGCCGTTGCAGGAGTCGGTCCGATGACATCAATGCACAACGGAAACATTGCGATCGTCGGCGCGTCGGAGACCACCGAAATCGGCGTACTGCCGGACATGTCTGTCCTCGATCTACATGCCAACGCCGCCCGCAACGCAATGGCCGACGCCGGCCTCACACCCGCGGACATCGACGGCGTCGCGACCACCGGACTAGGACCCTTCGAGGTCACTCACCATCTCGGTATAACCCCTCGCTGGCTGGATGGAACAGGCGTCGGCGGCTGCAGTTTCATGCTTCACCTACGCCACGCCGCAGCCGCCATTGCTTCTGGTGCCGCTGACGTTATTCTCGTGACACACGGAGAGTCCGGCAGATCCCGCATTGGCGTGCCACCATGGCCGCTGGCTTTGAACTCCATGACCGGTCAGTTCGAGACTGTCTACGGCGCAACCATGCCGTATTCGACCTTTACTCTTCCTGCGCTGGGCTTTCTGCACGAGCGTGGAATGACCATCGAACACCTGGCCGAACTGGTCGTTTCCCAGCGCAACTGGGCGCTCGACAATCCGCGGGCTTTCCGCCGCAAGCCGACGTCAGTCGACCAAGTGCTGGCTGGTCCGCGCGTGGCGTACCCGTTCACCCGCGACATGTGCTGTGTGCAAACCGACGGCGGCGGCGCCTTGATCCTCACCAGCGCAGAACGAGCAGCCGACATGCCGGGATCCGATCGGCATCTCTACCTTCTCGGATCCGGTGAAGCCTCCGAATCTACATTGGTTTCACAGATGAAGGACCCCGGATCGTTCGGTGGATTCCGTCGCGCGGGCACAGAAGCGTTCGCCACGGCCGGAATCACCCACGACGACGTCGACCATGTGATGGCGTACGACGCCTTCGCCCACGTCCCGCTGTACATGCTCGAAGATCTCGGGTTTGTCGGCTTCGGTGAATCGGGAGACTTTGTCGCCGAAGGACATACGTCCAAGGGCGGCCGACTTCCGATGAACACCAACGGCGGTGGAATGTCCTACAGCCACAGCGGTATGTACGGAATGTTCGCAATCCAGGAAGCCGTGCGCCAACTACGCGGGGAAGCGTGCGAGCAGGTTCCCGACGTCGAAATCAGCTTCGTTCAGGGAGTCGGGTACTACTTCGGCGCCGCCGGCAGTTTGGTCCTCTCGAACCGACGTCCGTAAAGCGATCTTCGGCTAGCCGACTGCTACACCCCGACGATTAGAAACTTCGTCGACTGAACACCCCCGCTGGAGCCACAGAAAGGCACCTGGATGACCACTTCAATTCCATCCACCGAGCACCCGCTGACGGCGCCGGACATCGATATCACCAGCATCGAGTTCTGGAATCGGCCATTTGCCGAGCGGGACAAGACATTCGAATGGCTGCGCAAGAATGCTCCGCTGAGCTGGCACAAGCCTCTGGACCGCCCACACTTCAAACCCGACCACGGCGAGCCCGGGTTCTGGGCAGTCGTCAAGAGTGCAGATATCGCCTTCGTCAGTCAGAACCACGAAATCTTCAGCTCCGATCAACTGAAGTGGCGGGGGGTGGGGTTCGCGCCGAAAGATCCGGAAATGTACGGGGGACAGAATTTCGTGATGATGGATCCGCCCGATCACACTCGATTCCGCCAGATCATCAGCTCCGGGTTCACGCCGAAGGCAGTCAAGCGTCTGCGCGACAAGATCGAAGAACGTGCCGAACAAATCGTCGCTCGAGTAGTCGGCGCGGGCGAATTCGACTTCGTCACCGAAGTCGCGTCGAAGCTGCCTATGCTCACGATCGCCGATCTCGTCGGTGTACCCGAGAGCTTGGTCCAAGACTTCGCGAAGGCCGGCGACAACCTTGTCGGTGCCGCCGACCCCGAGGTGTGCCCGGAGGGGATGTCACCGGTCGAGTTCACCGTGCAGCAGATCGAGATCTTGGCGCAGATCGGCAACGACCTGGTCGATTTCCGTCGCAGGAACCCGGCCAACGACATCGCCACGGCACTGGCCAACACCGAATTCGACGGTAAACCGCTCTCCGAGTCGGACGTCACTGCCATGATGCTCTTGCTCAGTGTCGCCGGCAATGACACCACCAAGCAGACCACCAGCCACACCGCCATGTCGCTGGCCAAGAATCCGGACCAGAAGCGATGGCTGACGGAAGACTTCGACGGCCGCATCGCGCAGTCGATCGAGGAGTTCATTCGCCACGCCTCACCCGTCCAGGAATTTGCACGCACAGCCACTGCGGACGTCGAGGTGGGTGGACGACAGATCAACAGGGGCGACAAGCTCGTCATGTTCTACTGCTCGGGCAACCGTGATGAGGACACCTTCGACGATCCTCATCGATTCGACCTGCAGCGCAGCCCCAACAACAACCATGTTGCCTTCGGCGGTGGCGGGGTCCACTACTGCCTTGGCCACATGGTCGCCAAAGCCCAACTGCGAGCGCTGTACTCACAGATTCTCACCAAACTTCCCACCATGGAGGTTGGCGAGCCGGTGTACCTCTTCAGCGAATTCATCAACGGGATCAAGCACCTCCCGGTACGCGTGTAACAACCCCAGTAAAGAACAGGAACGGCGCTATGAAAATCATTGTCGATCGCGGACGGTGCACCGGAATCGGGATCTGCGAATCCGTAACCGAAGACTACTTCGAGGTAGCCGACGACGGATCGCTGATTCTTCACAAGGAATTGGTCGATGCCGGCGACGAAGCTCTCGTCCGGGAGGCAGTTCGTGCGTGCCCGGCCAAAGCGCTGACCCTCGACGAGACGTAACCGTGAGCACAACAGATATCGATCACGGCGCGGGACTCGTTGTCGTCGGAGCGTCACTGGCGGGCCTGCGGGCCGCGGAGTCCGCCCGCCTGGCAGGGTACGAGGGACCGATCACTCTGGTCGGCGACGAACTCCATCTTCCCTACGACCGGCCTCCCCTGAGCAAGCAGTTCCTGAAAGACGGCGCCGAGGTCGACTATCACACCACCGCGGAGGAGCTCGCCTCCCTGGATGTGAAGCTTCTCCTCGGGGCACCGGCGACCGGGCTGGACCCGGAGTCGCACCGCGTCCGGGTCGGAGACAACGACTGGATTCCCTACCAGAAGTTGATCATTGCGACAGGTGCGTCACCACGCTCGTTGCCCCACGCCCCGGATTTGGACGGCGTTATCGCGCTTCGCACGATCGATGACGCACTCGCCCTCCGCGAAAGACTGCGCCCCGGAACAAAGCTCGTGATAGTCGGCGCCGGATTCATCGGGTCCGAGCTCGCGTCGTCCGCCCGAGACCGAGGCGCAGACGTGACGATCGTCGAGGCTGCGCCCATTCCACTCGTCCGCGCAGTCGGTGAGACCGTCGGCCAGACACTCGCAAAGCTGCACGAACGCAACGGAATTCCACTCTTGTGCGACGTCCAGGTCGAAGAGCTGATCGGCACCACCCACGTCGAGGCCGTTCGGCTCAGTACCGGCACTTCGCTGCCCGCTGAGCTCGTCGTCGTCGGCGTGGGAGCGGCTCCCGCAACCGGGTGGCTGGCAGATTCGGGCATCGAACTACATCCGGTAGACGGCGGGGTGATCGCAAACGAGTTCCTTCAAACCTCGCTCGAAGACGTCTATGCGGCAGGCGATGTGGTCCACTGGCCCAACCCCGCGTTCGACGGACTCTCAGTGCGACTCGAGAACTGGACGAATGCTGCTGATCAGGCGAACCAGGCAGCTGTCAATGCCGTCGCACCCGAGGATGCCAAGCCTTACGAGACAGTCCCCTACTTCTGGAGCGACTGGTATAAGAGCCGAATCCAGTTCGTAGGCACCGCAGTCGCCGACGAAGTTGTCTTCGCTTCCGGCGATCCGGAGGCTGACAAATTCGTGGCGCTGTACCGCTCGGGTGATCGCCTGGTCGGCGCCGCCACCTTGAACGAACAACGCAAGATCATGAAGTTGCGCCGCATTATTGCCAAAAAAGGCACCTGGGCAGATGCGCTCGAGCTCCTCAACCCCACGGAGAAGAAATCATGACCACTACCGCAACGGCCGCCGTACTGCGTAACGGCGACGGCAAGTTCGAACTCGAGGAGATCGAGCTCGGGCCGCTTGCACCGGACGAACTTCTCGTGAAGGTAGTCGGCGCAGGGATGTGTCACACCGACCTCCACATACTCGATCCCGATTTGGTCGAGCAGATGGGGCCGATCATTCTCGGCCACGAAGGCTCCGGCATCGTCGAAGAGGTTGGTAGCGGGGTCCGAGGCATCGAGGTCGGTGACCACGTGCTGATCAGTTTCGATGCCTGCGGTCACTGCCGCAACTGCCGGTCCGGAATCCCTTCCTACTGTGACGAATTCTTTTCTCGCAATGTTACGGGGCGTCGCACGGACCTCAGCACGAGCGCGGTCGATCAGAACGGCCTCCCGCTGGCGAACCGATGGTTCGGGCAATCCTCCTTCGCCACGCACGCCATCGCAACCGAGCGCAATCTGGTCGTGGTGGACAAATCACTCCCACTCGAGCTTCTCGGCCCTCTCGGCTGCGGCTTGCAGACCGGAGCCGGTTCAGTCCTCAATGAGATGAAACTTGCTGCCGGACAGAGCATTGCAGTGTTCGGAGCAGGTGGCGTCGGCCTTGCCGCTGTGATGGCTGCCAAGGCTGCAGGCGCACGCGACATCGTCGTCGTCGACCTGGTCGACGCCAGGCTCGAAACAGCGTTGGAAGTCGGCGCCACCCGTACAGTCCGCGGCGACACGCCTGACCTCGTCGAAGCGATCAAGAACGGCGGACGCGGACTCGACTTCTCCTTCGAGACAACCGGTGTGCCCTCGGTGATCACGGCAGCTATCAGCGTCCTCGACATGCCGGGTAAAGCGGTGTTGGTAGGTGGAAGCCAGGCGAAAATCGAAATCGACCAGACTTTGTTGACCGGCCGGACCGTGACGTATGCCCTGGAAGGGACTTCGATCCCACAGATCTTCCTTCCCCAGCTCGTGGATCTGTGGCAGCGCGGTTGGTTCCCCTTCGACAAGCTCGTCCAGACCTACCCGCTCGAACAGATCAACCAGGCCGTGGAGGATTCGCTCTCCGGCAAGACCATCAAGCCGGTGCTGACGCCGGCACAACACTGACCACGAAATGGGATCGAGAATGACCTCAACGGATTCGCTTGCATTATCGGCGGCAGCAACCTCGAATGGACGCGATCTCCTCACCACCGGCACCTTCGGTGTGATCAACCCCGCGACAGGCGAGGTATTCGCTCAGGCTCCGTCCGTCACACCGGATCAGCTCGACGAGGTGTTCGCCGCAGCTCAGAATGCGTACACATCGTGGCGGATCGACGAGGAATTCCGTCGTAGCGCATTGCGCCAAGCAGCAGACGTCATCGAAAGCCGGATCAGCGAACTCGCCCCGATCCTGACCTTCGAACAGGGCAAATCGCTCGCCGACTCCACGATGGAATTCCATATTGCGGCGACGTGGCTGCGCTACTTCGCAGATCTCGAGATCCCGCGGGAAATCATCCGAAACGACGCAGAGGCGTTCGAGGAGGTCACCCGTCGACCGTTGGGCGTCGTCAGTGCCATAACCCCGTGGAATTTTCCGATCACGCTCGCGATGTGGAAGATTGCGCCGGCACTACGGGCGGGCAACACGATCGTCGTCAAACCGTCGCCGTACACGCCGCTGGCAACACTTGCGCTCGCCCGAATTCTCCGTGGCACCTTCCCTGACGGTGTGCTGAACGTGGTCACCGGGCCTGATCCCCTTGGCGCAACCATGGTTTCGCACCCCGTTCCGCGGAAAGTCAGCTTTACCGGGTCAACCGCGGTCGGGCGAAAGGTCGCACTCGGGGCTGCCGACGACCTCAAGCGCATCACTCTGGAACTCGGCGGAAACGATCCCGCCGTCATCCTCGGCGACGTGGACGTGGAGAAGATCGCACCCAGCCTCTTCCGAAGCGCATTCACCAACAACGGACAGATCTGCCTCGCGATCAAGCGAGTGTACGCACACGAAAGTATCCAACCCCAGCTGGTCGAGGCACTCAGTGCAATCGCCAGATCCGTCAAGGTCGACGAGGGGACCGTCGAGGGAACAGAACTCGGGCCTATCAACAACAAGCCGCAGTTCGAACGGGTCAAGGAATTGATTGCGGACGCGGTGGGCAACGGCGCGCGGGCCACCGCCGGCGGCAAACCAATTGACCGGGACGGCTACTTTCATCAGCCGACCATCCTCGACCAGGTCAACGACGGAATGCGCATCGTCGACGAAGAGCAATTCGGCCCGGTGCTTCCCATCATCTCGTTCCGCGACGAAGCCGACGCCATCGTCCGCGCCAACCGAAGTGAGTACGGTCTCACCGCATCTGTGTGGTCGGGGGATGCCGACCACGCCGCCCGGCTCGCACCGCAATTCGACGCCGGGCAGGTCTCGATCAACGCGCACGGTGCAGGTGTACTCCCCCACCTCCCCTTCGGTGGTCACAAGCACAGCGGCGTCGGAGTGGAAAACGGCCCTTGGGGTCTGCACAGCTTCACCGAACTACAGGTGATCGCAGGTCCCTCGCGCCAGTAACGACAGGCCTTTCATTCTGATCGTCACCCGGATTACCGCTCGACAAAGATGCGGCTGACGGCCACGCCGCGTCGACGCAAAAGGTGCGGTCTGCCCTTGGCAACCAACGTCCGGAGAGTTGGACGTTGGTTGCCATCGGGTTTCCAGTGGTGACGGTGATCAGTACGCGTTTGCGATCCCGACGACACACCCCCGAAAACTAAGAACACTTCGCAATAGTCACCGAAATCCCTCCAGAAAGAGGACACTCATGTCTACCGTGGTCAACAGCGAGCGCGAGGATCACCAACAACCGTCTGATCCTTCAGAGGGCGGAGCCTGGCTGCTTGGCCAAACTGACCCCACTCGGCCCGCAATCGTAATCGACGGCAAGACAAAAACTTTCGGCGAGCTCATTCGTAAGGTCAACCAGCTCAGCAACAAGTTCACCGCTGCGGGTCTGCACAGGGGCGACGTCGTCGCGGGTCTGCTGTCGAACGGTGCCGAGTACTACGAAATTGCCCTGGCATGCACGCAGAGTGGTTTGTATTTCGTTCCGATCAATACTCATCTGGCTGCGCCCGAAGTTGAATACATCGTGCGTGATTCCAGTGCGTCAGTACTCATCACGCACGCAGAACTCGCCGACAAGGTCGTCGGCCGTGTCGAAGACGCAGTGCCGCACCGAGTGGTTATCGGTAGCGCGCCGGCCGACTGGTCCAGCTACGAATCCTTCACCGATGTCTCGGACGAGACTCCCGCCACACGGACCCTCGGCTCGCTGATGATGTACACGTCCGGAACCACGGGACGGCCGAAGGGCGTACGCCGACCGCTACCCGATGCAACGCCCGAGAGTTCTCTCGAAGCGGGTGCTCAGCATTTGGCGACGGTGGGGATACCGCCGGGAACACCTGGACGTCATTTGGTTTGCTCGCCCGTGTATCACGCTGCGCCCGGCGGCAATTCACTGATGATTCTGCATGCCGGCCACACGCTGTACATCTTGCCGGGCTTCAACGCCGAAGATGTTCTTCGGTCGATCAGCGACAACGCAATCACTACCTCCCACATGGTTCCGACGCACTTTCAACGACTCCTCGATTTGCCGGCCGGCGTTCGAGTCGGTGCCGATGTTTCGAGCATCCAGTCCCTGCTTCACGCCGGTGCCCCGTGCCCCACGGCGACCAAGCGCGCGATGATCGATTGGTTCGGCCCGGTGCTGTGGGAGTACCTCGGCTCCACGGAGGGCCACGCGGCCACGTGCTCCACGCAAGAGTGGCTCGAACATCCGGGCACTGTTGGGCGACCGGCACCGGGTGCCGTAGTACTCCGGGGGCTGGACGGAGAACAAGCTGCTCCGGGCGAAGAGGGCACTATCTACTTCAAGTCTCACCCGTTCGAATACCTGGGTGACCCCGAGAAGACCGCTGCGGCGCGCTGGGGCGACTTCGCCACGTCAGGAGACGTCGGACGCTTCGACGACGACGGCTACCTGTACGTACTGGACCGGCGTGCGGATCTGATTCTCACCGGCGGCGTGAACGTGTACCCAGCGGAGGTCGAGGGCGCACTGCTCGAACATCCCGGCGTCGACGATGTCGGAGTTATCGGTGTTGCCGACCCCGAGTGGGGTCAGAAAGTGGTGGCGGTCGTTCAGCTTGCATCCGGATTCAACGGCGACGACGGCCTTCGTGCGGCGCTGGACCTGCACGTACGTGAGCAGATCGCCGGATTCAAACGACCGCGCGAATACATCTTCGTGGAGGACTTTCCGCGGTCAGCCGCCGGCAAGGTGTCTCGCGCAAAACTGCGGGAACTTGCCAACGGTCAGTAGTACTTGTCCGGCACAGCTTTTCAGTCTCACGAGCTTTCAATCCGTCACGGCAGAGGGGTTGGGCCGCCCGGCAGAAACAGGTCCCCAGAGGAACGACAACAGCCCGACCTTCGAAGTAACGAACGGCTTTGTCGTTGAACGGGTTTTACACCGCGACTGGGGCGGGCCTCCCCTATTAGATGGAGAGTGGCTCCTGATCTCCCCCGAGGTCGGGAGCCGCTCTCGTCCCAACGACGGATTTCTGCCCAATCCGAATATTTGTTCCTTGACTAAGGATTACGTTTCGGAGCGACGGATCCGCCCCGGCTTTAGGGACACGGGCTTCGACCTGGCCGGTCGCCCGATACTACGGCCGGAGCGTGTCCGTCCCCGGCAGTCGGCAGCATTCGGGACCCACAAAAAGCTCCCCACCTGAGTGAACAGGTGGGGAGCTTTGGCGGTGGCGGAGGGATTTGAACCCCGAGATAACGCTGAATCACCCGGTTTCAAGGTGAAGTGTGGTTAAGTGTGGCCACGAAAACGCGCCCACGGTTGACCATTTCCCGGAGCCGGGAAGCTATTTGCGATCCAGATCGGTAACTCACCGCAACCGTGTCTCAATTCCAGGAAAAGAGACACCCTCCAGTTTCGAAAGAGAGCGTCGGCTGTGGAGTTTAGCGGTAGATGGCGGTGGTCTACGGCCTATTCGTGGCGTTAGTCGCCGATGACGAAGATGCTCGCGGCGGCCTCGACCAACTATTTGGGACCCCGTCAGGCAGAGCTCAAACTGTCATCCACATGCGGTCGGCCGATCTTCTCTACAAGTCGGGGGCGGTTAGTGGCCCTGCGCCTTCTAATGAGAAGGGGATCGTGGAACCGTTCGCCATCGCCACGATCACGTTGACGATAGCAAAGAGGACGTTATTCATTTCTAATTCACCTCCTCTCTTCGTTTAGAGCCCGGCAGCATTCGTTGCTGCATACAGGGCAGAGGTGCCGGTTTTCAAAGATCTTCGGGGAGGTTGCACGACGCTAATGTGAAAGTCCTCGAAACTGGGGTATTTCTTCGAGCTTTATCCGGCTCTCCGGGATCCGGAGCGCATGAGTTGATCCACAATGATCCGAGCAGGCACAAGATGTAAGTTGGTGCGGGTTTTCAATGTGCCGGCCGTTGGTCGTGCAGTGGGACTTACGATTAGAACTGTCCGGCACTGAGGAAGAATACGTACTTGATTCTTTTTGAAGGTGATTTTTGACGGATCTGGATCTTTTCACAGTTGTGATTGTGAGAAGACCTGCACACTTGCGTGAGTTGTGGTCCTCGGCGTCCAGGTGCGCTACGGCAGATCGTTTGTGCCGTATTCAACTAGTAAACTGTGCGGAGCCCGAGCGCAGACAGTTTCCAAACCCATTGGTTGGTAGTCGCGCTCGGATCACTGATGGAAGGCAAACGAACCGAGGTACCGGCGACCATCGGCTTCAAGGTCGACGGCGCTCTCCTGAACCTCACTCACCTGAAATTCTCAGCCGACGACGTTGCACGTCTGGCTCACGAGTCAGGACAACATCGGGTTCAGGTGCTCATCTCGCCTACACAGAACTGCACTGGGGCGAACTGGTGGCACTGAGGGTAAAAGATGTGGAGTTCTTGCACCGCCGGATTACCGTCCACGACAATGCCGTGCAGCTCGGAGTCCATCACGCGGAGGGCCTGACCAAGATTCTCCGGACCCGATCGGTGCCCGTCCCTCAGTTCATCCTCGACGAGCTGTCTCGCCGGTGCGTCGGCAAGGCGTTGACGGATCTGGTCTTTCCTGGCCCGTGAGTGTGGCCGAAAAGTGGCCACAAGTGGCTGAAGATTCGCACGAATTGACACAAAAAAGCTCCCCACCTGTGTGAACAGGTGGGGAGCTTTGGCGGTGGCGGAGGGATTTGAACCCTCGGACGGGGGTTACCCGTCACACGCTTTCGAGGCGTGCTCCTTAGGCCGCTCGGACACGCCACCGCTGGTGACTTTACCGGATGGAGTGCCCCTGACCGAAATCGCCAGGTGGAGCGGTATTACGTGAGCTTGTCCTTGATGCTGGACGCGGCGTCCTTGACCTTCTCGCCTGCATCCTTGACGGCCGATTTCACCTGGTCGCCCTTGCCTTCGTTTTCGAGGTCCCGGTCACCGGTAGCGCTGCCAGCAGCTTCCTTGGCCTTGCCCCCGAGGTCTTCGGCCTTGTTCTGAGCCTTGTCTGCGATTCCCATGAGTTCTCCTCCGTGAACGCGAACGAATCGCCTTCCGACGATCCGCCGATACCCTGACGGCATCTGCCTCCACCATGCCCTCGTTTACCGGTTCCGGCTACCCGAGTGTGCGATCACTCTCGATGGGGAATAGCGATTTCAGGCTCGCTGCTCGCGGAAGAAATCTTCCAAAAGCCCAGCGCATTCGTCCTCGAGGACGCCTCCGCGGACTTGCGGTCGATAGGTCAATCTTTTATCTCGAACTACGTCCCATAATGATCCGACGGCACCGGTTTTCGGCTCCCACGCCCCGAAAACGACTCGGGAGACCCGGGCGAGGACCAGAGCGCCGGCGCACATCGTGCAGGGCTCGAGCGTGACCGCCAGCGTCGCACCTTCCAGACGCCAGCCGTCGCCGTAGATTTTCGCGGCAGCACGCAATGCGACGATCTCGGCGTGCGCAGTCGGATCGGACGACGCTTCCCTGGCATTGGCAGCGCGAGCAACCTCGGCGCCGTCTGCGTCGAACACCACGGCGCCGACCGGTACGTCGGCGTCGGAAGCGGAGCGTGCAGCCACGATGGCCGCACGGATCATGCGCTGATCGTCAGCGAGAGTCATCTAGCGCGGGAGCTTGTCGAGCGCTGCGCCGAACTCGGATGCGAACCCGAGTCGCTGCGCGATCATCCCCAACTGCTCGTCCGGATACAGATCGGTCTCGGCCGCGATGACGGCGAGTACGGGTTCCGGCAGGCCCAGATCGGCCAGGACGGACAGATCTCCCTCTTCCCACGGCTCGACATCATCGAGGTCGTCCGGGTCGATGTCGGGGATCTCGATGTGCAAGGCGTCGAGGACGTCGGCTGCGATGTCGTAGTCGATGGCGGCGGTCGCGTCGGAAATCAGCAACTGCGTGCCGGACGGGGCCGGACGCAACACGATGAAGAACTCGTCGTCGACGTCGAGAAGGCCGAAGACGGCACCCGAACTTCGCAACTCACGCAGCTGCGTTTCGGCGGCCGAGAGCGAGGTCAACGCGTCGGGCGTCAGTGCTTTGACCGTCCAACGCCCCTCTTCACGGACCACCGCGACACCGAAGCCTTCAAGCTCCTCCGACTGGTTCGAAGAGGCGCTCTTGTTACCCGCGCGCTGTGCACCCATGGCGCAACGGTAGCCCGCCTGGTGCCAGTGAGTGAAGTCCGAGCATCGATGTGCCAACCTGAACTCGTGTCTGCGATCGATTCCGCCCCACCAGTCTGCGTTCTCGGCCTCGGATTGATCGGCGGTTCGCTGCTTCGAGCCGCCGTCCGATCCGGCCGTCGAGCATGGGGTTACAACCGTTCCGTCGAGTCCGCCGACGCCGCCCGAGCCGACGGTTTCGACGCCGACACCGACCTGGTTTCCACACTGCGCAGGGCGAACGAGAGCGGTGCCGTCATCGTGATCGCCGTGCCCATGCCTGCCGTCGACGCCACCTTGGCGGCAATCGCCGCGCATGCGCCGAACAATCCGATCACCGACGTCGTCAGCGTCAAGGGTGAAGTGAAAGCCGCTGTCGAACGAGCGGGCTTGAGCGCCAAGTTCGTGGGCGGACATCCGATGGCCGGGACCTCGGCATCAGGTTGGGCGGTCGGGGATGCCGATCTGTTCGTCGACGCCGTGTGGGTAGTGGCAACCGACGAGGGCGTCGACGCAGACGTGTGGAAGCAGGTTGCCGATCTCGCACTCGACTGCGGCTCGGTGGTCGTGCCTGCCGAATCTCTTGAGCACGATCGAGCAGTCGCGCGTATCTCGCACTTGCCTCACCTGCTTGCGGAAACACTTGCGATCACGGGAGCGGCCGGCGGCGAACTGGCACTCGGGCTGGCTGCCGGATCATTTCGCGACGGCACTCGCGTGGCGGGAAGCGCACCCGGCCTGGTGCGGGCGATGTGCGAGGGCAACCGCGACGCCCTGCTGGTCGCGCTGGACGAAGCGCTCGACCTTCTGCAGGGTGCACGTACCGATCTGCTCGACAACGGCTCGACGGCCCGATTGGTGGACGCAGGGTTCGCTGCGCGCGGCGAATACCAGTCGCACGAGCGTTGGGACATCGAAGATATTCACGTCGGAGAACCCGACTGGATCGACCGGATGCGAGACGCCGGTCGACGCGGTGGCGTCATCCGGCGATCCGCAACCTAGAGATACGAAACCTGGAACTACGAAACCTAGATACGAGTTGCCAGACCCGGGTAGTCGAGGACAAAACCTTCGGTGTCGACGGACAGCGTCGAGCTGGACACCGGGGACAACACACTGATTCCGTCGGTGCCGCTGCTGTACGTGATGGTCGCGCCCTCGACGCGCAGGTCGAGAAGGTTGACGTAGACGACCGGAACCTCGGCGTCTTCGATGTCGTTCTGCAGGCCGACGCGGCGGATGGGCAGCGTGTTGAAGAACGGGCTGAGGATCACGTCGACGTCGAGTGCACCGTCGAACGCCGAGCGCTGATGGCTCGCGCCGTTCTCGACCATCCAGGTGCCTTCTTCGTCCCGGCTGATCGACATCTGACGCTCACCGGCAGCCAAGGCAGTCCGAACGGAGAGCCTGCGGGTGATGCCGGCCTCGTCGGTAACCAGGTCGTATGACGCGCTGAATGCCGGGTGATCGCTGCAGGCTCCACCGATGATCCGGCCGGAAGCCTTGATGCGATTTCCGTTCAGCTGCACACGAACAGACTCCATACGAGGAGCGTTGTGGGCCTGCCAGGTCAATACCGCGGGCCAGGACGCGTCATCGGAAGGTTGGATGCTCACCCGACCACGGTAATGGACGAACGGGCGGGGAGCACCGCTGGTTCGGGTTATTGCTTCGATCAGGGACCTTTTAGGGACTTCGATCGGTCCCGAAGATCTCGATGTAAGGCGTTTCACAACGGATCCTCCGTAAGGAGCACGCCGCGGACCGATTAGTTGGCAAACGGTGTCGGAGTTCTCGAGTACCGTGCTTCTAGGTCGGTTCGTGAGGAAGGGTGCTGTGACGTCGTCGCGGAGCATGGTGGGTTTGTTTGCCGGTATCGGTGGGCTGGAGTTGGGGCTCTCGGAACATGGGTGGAACACCGAATTGCTGTGTGAAATCGATCCCGGCGCCCAGGCAGTTCTCCGTTCGCGTTTCGCAGACGTGCCGTTGCACGGTGACGTCACCAAACTGCGCGCGCTGCCCAGTGACATCGAATTGGTGGCCGCCGGTTTCCCCTGCCAGGACCTCTCTCAGGCCGGCAAGACCGCAGGCATCACCGGCGCACGCTCAGGCCTGGTGGACGAGGTGTTCCGTCTGGTCAAGCGCAAGAAAGGCCCGCGCTGGCTGTTGATCGAGAACGTCCCCTTCATGCTGCAGCTCGGCAAGGGCGCAGCCATGCGGCACATCACCGACGCCCTCGAAGACCTCGGATACACCTGGGCATACCGGGTGGTCGACGCCCGCGCCTTCGGACTCCCCCAGCGTCGCCAGCGGGTCATCATGCTCGCCTCGCGCACAGACGATCCTCGCGAAATCCTGTTCGGCCAGGACGCCGGCGAGCGCCTGGGCGGCGATCCCGCGGACTACCCGTGCGGCTTCTACTGGACCGAAGGCACCCGCGGACTCGGATGGGCCGTCAATGCCGTGCCGACGCTCAAGGGCGGCTCGTCCGTCGGTATCCCCAGCCAACCGGCAGTCCGGTTGCCGTCCGGCGAGATCGTCACCCCCGGTCTCGTCGACGCCGAACGCTTGCAGGGTTTCGATCCCGACTGGACGCTGCCGTCCGTCGAGGTCCCCGGCCTTCGCCACAGCCACCGATGGAAGCTCGTCGGCAATGCCGTGAGCGTGCGGATGGCGTCGTGGGTCGGCGGCCGGTTGAGCGATCCCATCGAATACGACGCCGCCGGCGAGACGCCCCTCGAGCCGGGCGACGCGTGGCCGAGCGCGGCGTGGGGCCGTAACCGTCAGGCCTTCCGCGTACACACGTCGACGTGGCCGGTGCAGTACGACTACGAAGATCTGAGCGGCTTCCTCGAAGACACGCGGTTGCTGTCGGCGCGGGCGACGGCCGGCTTCCTCAAGCGCGCACGCATGGGCAATCTTCGGTTCATCCCCGGTTTCATCGAGGACGTCGAAAGCCATCTCGAGCGGATGGGCGGATATCCCGAGGCCGCGGCATGACGGACTCGCTGTTTCCTGAACCGGAGCCCCTGTTCCCGGAGACACTGTTTTCCGAACCTGAACACGAACCACTCTGGAGCGCACTGCAACTCGCAGGCGACAAGCCTCCGGCCGATGCCGATCGCGGCGAGAAGAAGAACTACGCCCAGCGACTGTCCAATCAACTGGCACAGACTGTGGCCGATGCTCTGCGTCCGCTGTATCCCAACATCACTCCGACGGCGTCCGGCGAAGGCCAGGAGGCAACGGTCGATGTCGCCAAGGGCCGAAAGCGCTTGGACGTCAAGGCACTCGACCCCACTCTCGGTCTGATCCTCTGCGTCTCCATCAAGACCTACAACTTCCAGGACTACAGTCCGCGCAGCGGCAAGCTGGGACGGTGGACCAAGAACATCGTCCGCAACGACCACGAATTGCGCGGCGAGGCAATGGTTCTGCATCAGCGCCAGCCCTACAGCGTGTTGGTGGCCGTCATGTTCGAGCCGTACGCCACCTGCGACGACGGGGACCCGACCAAGACCAGCGATACCGGCAAATCCTCTTTTGCACACCACGTCACGACGCTCTCGAAGCGCTCGGGCCGGGGCAAGCGCGCGGTGGTCGGCGTTCCGGGAAAGGCCTGGGTGGATCTCGGCGCCGAAGACACGCGCTACGACCTCTTCGAGAAGGTCTACATCGGACTCTACGAACCCGATGGTGCGGTTCGGTTCTTCGACGTCGACGAACCGCCGCCACGCAACGGCCGCCCCACCGACGCTCAGACGCTTTCGTTCACCGACTTCGTGACCGTCGTGCACGGTGAAGTGGAGCGTCGCAACAGGTTTGCGCCTACCTGGTCCGATCCCGAAGACAGCGACGATTCCGACGGCTGAGAGAACCACGGTGCCTGCGACTGATCCTGCCACCAGCGCTCGGATGAGCGCTCAGCGTCGGCGCGACACCAAACCCGAAATCGCACTTCGACGCGAGCTTCATCGGCGCGGGCTGCGATACTTCGTGGACCGGGCGCCGGTCAAAGGTGTTCGCCGACGCGCTGATCTGGTATTTCCACGCCGAAAAGTCGCGGTATTCGTGGACGGATGCTTCTGGCACAGCTGCCCGCAGCATGCGACGTTTCCCAAGAACAACGCGCAGTGGTGGACGGACAAGTTGGCCGCCAACGTGGTTCGAGACCGCGACACCGATGCACGTCTGGCAGAGCAGGGTTGGACCGTCATCCGCATCTGGGAGCACGAAGATCCGCTGGTAGCAGCCGAACGCGTCCAGAAAGCCCTGCTCGGTCCGTAAGCTCGAATTCGTGAAGGAACGCAACGTTGCGCGGTGGGGTTTGGTGGCTGCGCTGGCTCTGGGCGGAATTGTCTACTCGTCGTGGATTCTCGAATTCTTCCTCGACACCGGCCTCGACCCGGTCACATCGTTCCTCAGCGAACTCGATGCCGAGAACCAGAAATACCGTGATGTCTTCGGCAATGCCGACGTTCTGTCCGCGATCTTGATGTTGATCTCGGGAGCGCTTGGTCTGCTGATCACGCCCAGGCGCAGGCTCTACGTCACCGGCTGGATTGCACTTGCAGTGTTCGGCATCGCCACAATCGCCGACGCGTCGTTCCCCCTCGAATGCTCGGGCGAGGGCTGCCCGTCGAGCGCACCCGACGGCCTGCTTCCGCAGCTTCACCATGTTCACGCATTGACAAGCAGCGTGGCGGTGTTCGCGATCTTCACCGCCATGATCGCATTCACCGTGGGAGCGTTCAGATATCGCGAACACCGGTCGTTGCGCACGACCGGCCTGACCATTTTGATCCTGACTTCCCTTGCGACGGTGTGGATGTTGACGACCAACAGCATTGAGGTCTCCGGCGGCGGTAATCTCGGACTGGGTATCGCTCAACGTGCGCAGGTGCTGGGAATGTCGTTGTGGTTGTGCACCCTGGCATTTGCGATGTCGAGGCCGCCGTCCACCGGGCTCCCGGCGTCGCCGCGCTGACAGGTTTTCCGGCAAGCGATTCGGGCGATCCTGGAACTACAACTGAAAATGGCTGCCCCGAACTAGCGAAGGTGTGCCCATGTCTCTCGCGTCGTCGTTCTTCGCCCATCCGCACCAGGCGTTCACGGCTGGTTTCTATCGCAACGAATCCTTCGACTTCGAGCTACGAGTCGTTCTGGGACTGGCCACCTACGGCGCGGCAGATGCCGGCGAGGTGCTCTCGGCCATCGCTCATGTCGGAGAGAAAGACCTCGAGGGCTGGTACGAGGCCTGGTTCGACCTCGGAACACGGGTATTCGGGCAGGCCGATAAGTCAGCCGAGGCCGGGCATTCGCGGAGCGCGTCCAACGCGTATCTGCGGGCGGCGTCGTACTTCGGTGTGGCGATCAACGCCGTCGACGGCCTCAGTGACGACTCCGTTCTCGTCCCCACCTTCAAACGTCACCGCGAAGCGTGGGACCGCTTTGTCGACACCACTTCCCAACCCGTCGAACGCGTCCGGATCCCGTACGAGGACACCTACCTGCCCGGGTACTTCTTCCGCCCACCCGGCGACGTGCGGCGGCCGACGCTGATCATGGTGAACGGCAGCGACGGCCCGATCAGCGGGTTGTGGGGCAGCGGCGGCGCCGGGGCCCTCGAGCGGGGCTACAACGTGTTGATGTTCGACGGTCCCGGCCAGCAGTCGATGCTCTTCGAGCGCAACATCCCGTTCCGTCACGACTGGGAAGCCGTCATCACGCCCGTCGTCGACTATCTCGTGGACCGGCCGGACGTCGATGCGTCGAAGCTGGCGATGTACGGGATCAGTCAGGGCGGGTACTGGGTGCCGCAGTCGTTGGCGTTCGAGCATCGGATCGCGGCAGCTATCGCCGATCCTGGAGTCGTGGACGTGGCCGCGTCGTGGCTCGCCCACATCCCCAAGAACATGCAGAAGCTGCTCGACGAGGAGAAGTCGGAGGCCTTCGACCGCGACATGGCGATAGGGCTGGGGATGAAATTCTCCAAGGACAGCGCCCGGATCTGGCGTTTCCGAGCGCGTCCGTACCTCGCCGACGGCTATTACAACACTCTCACCGCAGTTCGGAAGTACCACCTCGAACACGTCGCCGGCTCGATCTCCACTCCCCTGTTGATCACTGATCCGGAGGGTGAGCAGTTCTGGCCGGGTCAATCCAAGCGCCTTGCCGCCCTCTCCGGCGGACCGACAACAGTGGTTCCCTTCACCGCTGCGGAAGGTGCGAACTTTCACTGTCAGCCCATGGCGAGGCGACTGACTGATCAGCGAATGTTCGACTGGCTCGACGAGCAGTTGGATCTCTGAATCAGGACACTTTCTCTTTTTTCGTCAACAGAGTGGCGAGCATCGGCAGCAGTAGAACGGTGATCGCACCGGCAGCGACAAGAATCGACGCGTTGTCCGAAGACATCTGATGCGCGTCGACGGCGGCGCCAGTGACAGCCACGATCATCGGTAGACCGGTAGCTCCGTACAGCGCGACTTGCGCACTTTCACGCGTGGTGAAGGGTGGCTCGACCTTCTCGAATTTCGTCACGAAAAACACCGGCACACCGCGGACCACAACGATCAGGATCAGAAACGCAATCAGTATGCCGGGACTCGCGGCGACTGCCGAGACGTCGATCGCCATGCCGGAGGTGATGAAGAAAATCGGGATGAGGAACCCGAAGGCGATTCCGTCGAGCTTGATCTCGAGGCGCTCGTCGCCCTCTGGCATGAGTCGACGCAGGATGAAGCCGGCGGCAAACGCACCCAGGATGACGTCGAGCGAAAACACTGCCGACAGCACTCCGAGGCTGACCAACAACAGAACGGTGAGGCGGACCGTCGTCTGCGCAGTGGTGTCCGCTCCTGCCCGCACCAGCCGATGTGTCCACGAGCCTTCATGAATCAGCTTGCCAGGCAGCACCGCCACGATGACGGCGATCAAGGCGAAAACGGCAAGCACGATCAGTGACAGGACGGCACCACGAGCGCTCAGCAGAACCGCCATCGCAACGACCGGCCCGAGCTCGCCGACAGCCCCGTGGTTGAGGACGGTCTTGCCCAAGCGCGTGTCGAGGAGTTTGTTGTCTTTGAGGATCGGCAGCAGCGTGCCCAGAGCCGTCGACGTCATTGCGATGGCAACAGCGGCTTCGGCGGAGATCACGTTCCTCATGCCAAGCAGCGCGACCACCGCAAATGCCAGGGCGAGGCAGAACAGCCACGTGTAGAGCGCTCGGCGTCCGCCGCGCCCACTGAGTTCCTGTCGGTCGATCTCGTAGCCGGCGAGCAGGAACAGCATGCCGAGGCCGAGTTCGCGGAGGATTCCGATCGCTTCGCTGTCAGCGGCGATGTTGAGAGCGAACGGTCCGACTACTGCGCCCGCGACCAGCAGCAACACAACTTCGGGAACCAGCCGACGCGGGATCAGGCCCGCGACTATCGGTGCGACGGCCGCGATCAGCGCGATCCAGAACAGCGAGGAGGCAATTGAAGGCACGGATCATTATCGGACATAGGTGACAAATCTGCGTTCAGTACAGGTGCTTGCGGTACGCCTCTTGTCTGGCGGGTTCGAGATCATCGACGCGCAGGCTGTGCTGCTCGGCCATCATGTCGCGCAGACTCGGTACGTCATCGGAATTGGGCCACGTCGACGGATCCCACAACTTCGCCCGCAGGATCGCTCTCGCGCAGTGCAGATATGCCTCGTCGATCCGCACGATCACCGCAAGCTGCGCCGGCTTGCCGTTCATCGCCATCGACTTCAGCAGATCAGGATCGGTCGTCAGCGTCGCCACGCCATTGATGCGCACGATCTCGTCGTGGCCAGGCGCGAGAAAGAGAATCCCGACGTGAGGATTCTCGATCATGTTTCGGTACGAGTCGGCACGCCGATTGCCCGGGCGATCCGGGAGCACGAGGGTCTTCTCGTCGGGGAAGAGCACCTGACTGATCAAGTCCCCACGCGGCGAGCAATCACAATTGCCGGCCGCATCGGACGTCGCGAGCACAAAAAACCTTGCCTGCTCGATGAATTCACGAATCAACGGCGTTGTGTAGTCGGTGTGTTTCTCCATGATCGACGGATGCGGCTGTCCGAGAATCGCATTGAGTTGCTCCAAGGATTCAACGCGTCCATTCGAAATGTTCGGCTCCATCATGTCAACACGTCGTCGAGGACGTGGTGGCGCCCGAGCGGCAACACCAACGGCTTACCCGAGATGGGGTCGGGGATGATTCGGCTCTCGAGACCGAACACGGTACGGACGTTGTCGCTGGTGAGCACCTCGCCTGGATCACCCGCCACATAGACCCGGCGATCAGCCATGGCAACGAGGTAGTCGGCATAGCGGGCAGCAAGGTTGAGATCGTGCAGAACCATGACAATCGTTGTACCCCGAGTCCGGTTCAGGTCGGTCAGCAGGTCCAGCACCTCCACTTGATGGCTCACGTCCAGGAAGGTGGTCGGCTCGTCGAGAAGAAGCAGATCGGTTTGTTGGGCGAGCGCCATCGCAATCCACACACGTTGGCGCTGACCACCGGAAAGCTCGTCCACCGATCGTTCGGCCAATTCGGTTGTGTCCGTTGCCGCAAGCGCCTCGGCGACAGCTACATCGTCCTCGCGGCTCCACCTCGAGAGCACCCGCTGATGTGGATGACGACCACGGCCGACGAGATCGGCGACAACAATGCCTTCCGGGGCGATCGGTGACTGCGGCAGCAGACCGAGCGTGCGGGCGAGCTTCTTCGCGGGTAGACGATGAACATCCTTGCCATCCAACAGAACGTGGCCACTACGCGGCGTGAGCAGACGCGACATCGACCGGAGCAGGGTCGACTTGCCGCAGGCGTTTGCCCCGACGATGGTCGTGATCTTTCCCGGTGGCACGCCGAGGTCGAGCGATTCGACGACGGTCCGTCCTCCGTAACCGAGTTCGAGGTTTTCGACAGTCAGAGTATGGGATTCGGTCACAGCGAACCTCCCGTGCGGTTGGAACGAATGATGAGGTAGACGAGATACGGCGCTCCCAGCGCGCCGGTCACCACGCCGACGGGGTAGCGGGTGCCGAAGGCATACTGTCCGCAGAAATCGGCGACAAGTACCAGTAGCGCTCCGACCAGCGCCGACGGTATGAGCAGTGAAGTTCCCGGACCGACGATGCGGGCGGCGATTGGGCCGGAGAGAAACGCCACGAAGGCGATGGGGCCCGCAGCGGCAGTGGCAAAGGCGATGAGTCCGACGGCCGCAATGATCGACAGAATGCGCGTTCGTTCCACTCTGACGCCGAGTGCTTGCGCTGCGTCGTCACCGAGCTGGATGGTCGAAAGGTTGCGCGATTGGCTCAGCAACACCGGCCCGAGGACAACCAGCGCCAGGAGCACGGGAACCGTCGAACCCCAGTTGGCACCGTTGAGACTGCCGGTGAGCCAACGCATCGTCTCCTGCAGATCCCACGCGGCGGCGGTACTGAGCAGGTAGGCAGTGACACTGTCGAGCATCGCGGCGATGCCGATACCGATCAGAATCAGCCGAGTGCCCGCCACACCGTCCCGGAAGGACAGAACGTAGATCAAGACTGCGACGCCCAGACCGACAGCGATGGCGAAGATCGAGACCTGCGAGCCGCCGAGCGAAAGCGAGATGATCGCGAAAGCCGCTGCAGCGCTTGCGCCCGAGCTGATCCCGATGATGTCGGGGCTCGCGA
Organism: Rhodococcus sp. NPDC060176; assembly: GCF_042728675.1. Lineage (NCBI taxonomy): Bacteria > Bacillati > Actinomycetota > Actinomycetes > Mycobacteriales > Nocardiaceae > Rhodococcus > Rhodococcus sp. NPDC060176. The sequence continues at coordinate 356,947 of NZ_JBHWYS010000004.1, read as the reverse complement.
GCGGGTTGCGCAGCATCGTCTGGAACGTGATGCCGCCCAAGCCGAAACAGATTCCGGCGACCACAGCGAGGACAGCGCGAGGCAGCCGGAGGCGGCCGACGGTGAACGAGGCACCAGGTACGTTCTCCCCCAACACGACACGAAGCACATCCGACGGCGGGTAGAAGGTTTTTCCTACCATCAACGTGACCGCGAACGAGGCGACGACGAGGGCCGCTAGCACGGCAATCACGATGCGGCGTCGCCTACCTCGTCGGATACGGCTTGCTCCGACTGCATCGACCTCGACTTCGGGAGTAACGAATGTAGTGGTCACAGCTCACGTATCTTCTGACGGCGGACGATGTAGATGAAGAAGGGCGCTCCGATGAGCGCCGTGATGATGCCGACGTCGATTTCGCTCGGCCGCGCGACAATTCGTCCGAGAATGTCGGCGGCGACCAGAAGGGCGGCACCTGTCAGCGCAGAAAACGGTAGTAGCCAACGGTTGTCGATACCGATCAGCAACCGGCACAGATGCGGGACAACCAAACCGACGAAGCCGATCGGTCCCGCGATGGCAGTGGCTGCACCGCAGAGCAGCACTGCACCGAGCGCTGCCACTGCACGAACCACCGCGACGCGTTCGCCGAGACCTGACGCAACCTCGTCGCCGAGCGCAAGAGAGTTGAGACTACGCGCTGACAGCAGACAGATCACGAAGCCGACAATGAGGAAAGGCAGACCCTGTCGGATCACCTCGAAGCTCGCACCTCCGACGCCGCCGATCTGCCACGAACGAATGTTGCCAGCAATATCATTACGCGGCAGCATGATCGCGGTGATGAACGAGGCAAACGCAGCCGATGTTGCGGCCCCGGCGAGAGCCAACTTGAGTGGCGTGGCTCCACCTCGGCCGAGTGACCCGACTACGTAGACGAACAACGCCGCCCCGGCTGCACCGAGTATGGCCACCCAAATCATGCTGGTCTGGGTCCACAGACCGAACCACGCCATTCCGATCACCACTGCGAGCGAAGCTCCCATGTTGACGCCCAAGATTCCGGGATCCGCCAAAGGGTTTCGGGTAATCCCCTGCATCACTGCGCCGGCAAGACCGAGCGCAGCACCCACGATGATCGCGAGCACCGTCCGCGGAATGCGCTTGGCAATCGCACCCTGACCGATGTTGTCCGTTGAACCGCCGAGCGCGGCAACGATATCGGACCAGTCGACCTCACGAGATCCGATGACGATCGAAGCGCACATGAGCACCGCGAGGACAACGAGAAGGGCGATCAGCCACAGCGAATTGCCGAACGTCGGACGCCGCGTATCGCGAGCGCCCGACGTCGAATCCTGCGAGGTTACAGTCACTCCGACTTTCCAGCAGCCCCGGCGAGCAGATCGACGTAGTCGCCGAGTACCCACGAAATTGCGAGTGGAGTCGGGTTGGCCGCCGTTCCCATCGGCCCGGTCCCATTGAGGAACACGATCGAGTTGTTGGCGACGGCAGGCATCTGCGAGAGGAGCGGGTCAGCCTTGAGTGCGTCGACAAGCGCCTGGTCACCGTAGGTGACGATCAGTTCGACGTCGTCGAAGACGTCCACACGCTCGGCGCTGACCTTCTTCGAGAACTCACCACCCGTCGAGGCGTCGGCAACGCTCTTCGGCGTCGAAAGTCCAAGGTCCTCGAAGAACGCGGCGCGCGTGTCGTTCGCGGTGTAGAAGCTGACCTGGCTCAGATCAGCGGTGTCGACGTGCGTCAGGAACATGGTCGCCTTGCCGGCAAGCTGCGGATGCGAGGCAACCTCGTCGGCGATCTCCTTCTCGATGGTGGAGATCAGTTCCTTCCCTTCGGATTCCATGCCGAGGCCCATACTGTTGAACTTGATGACGTCGCGCCACGACGTTGCCCAGGGTCCCTCGGGGTATGCCACGACCGGAGCAATCTCGCTGAGGGTGTCGTAATCCTCCTGCGTCAACCCGGAGTACGCGGCAAGAATGACGTCAGGGTTCGTATCGGAGACGGCTTCGAAGTCGATGCCGTCGGTCTCGTCGAAGAGCACCGGCGGCTTCGCGCCGAGTTCGTCGAGCTTTTCCTCGACCCACGGCAGCATGCCGTTGCCGTTGTCGTCCCCGAATGTCGCGGCGGCCATACCGACAGGAACCACACCAAGAGCAAGGGGCACTTCATGATTGGCCCAGGCGACGGTGGCAACTCGCTCCGGCTTGGCGTCGATCGTCGTAGTTCCGAAAGCGTGCTCGATCGTGACCGGGAAGGAACTGGATCCGCTTCCAGCGCTGCCTCCGTCGGCGGTCTCTGAGGAGTCGGAACTGCAAGCTGTCATGCCGAGGGCGACTACGACCACTGCTGCGGCCACCGCCAAGAAGCGTTTTGAACGCATGAAAACAGAACTCTCTCGAGAAGGGGTACGGCCCTCAACCCGGCTCAATCAGGCACTTAGGTGAGGTTTGCCTAAATCGTATACGGGAGGGCATTGTGGCGCAATCGCGTGTTTGGGACACCCCGTGTAGCAATCGAGACAGGGTGCGACGGCCTATCAGCTGGCCCGGAACATCCCTGGTGTAGCCCCTGTAGTGCGTCGGAATGCCGCCCCGAACGCGCTGGTCGAGTGGTAGCCCACGCGCTCGGCGACCTCTTGCAGATCCAAACCGTGCGCAAGAAGGGTCACCGCCCGTTGGGCACGCACCGCTGACACCCACTGCCCGAAACTCATCCCGGTCTCCGAGCGAAATACCCGGGTAATGGTTCGCGGGCTGACACCGAGCGTTCGGGCCCAGTCGGACAGCGTTCGCATGTCACTCGGATCGTCACCGATCGCATCGACGATGGGTTGCAGAAGCGCCGAGTCCGGCACCAGCACCAGCAACTCGTTCGGCGACGGTGCCAGCACGTCGATCACCATCTGCTCCGTGAGCGAGCGCGAAGAGGCTCCGAGTGAATCGTCTGCCAGTCGCTCGAGGAGATTCCGCAGCAGCGGAGTTACCTCGATCGCCACCGGCACGTCGGACAGAGAAGGAACTGACGCGATGTCGAGCTGAGCGGCCCGATACCAGGTGCCCGCGGGGGCGATCGCCGAGTGCAGGACGCCGGCGGGCATCCACAGACCGACGGTCGGGGTGATCGTCCACGTGCGCGATCCCACCGTGGCGGTCGACGCTCCCCGCTCGTTCCACAACAACTCGTGGGTCGGATGCGAGTGCGCTTCCCACCGGGTCTCGCGGGAAACGAGTTCGTCCATGCCCGCGATGACGAAGGGCACCTCGACCGCCCCAGCCGAGTAGACGGGGAGCGTCCGACTGTCGACGGTCTCCAACGGTTCTCCTCGGTTCGCGCGGTTGCTCCGGAGAAAGCATAGGTCGCGGGGATCGAAATCCGCCGGGGTGACGTCACGCACATTCCAAGATTACGAACGCGCCAAAACAAAAAGAAGGCCACGGACTGTGAGTCCGTGGCCTTCTTTCTTGTGCGCCCGAAGGGATTCGAACCCCTAACCTCTTGATCCGTAGTCAAGTGCTCTATCCGTTGAGCTACGGGCGCATGTTCTATTGTCTTGCTGATCTTGCGTGTCTTGCCGTCGTACTTTCTATCATTTCTAACCCGCCGGTCAAAATCACCGGCTTGGCGGAGGCGAGAGGATTTGAACCTCCGGTCCCTCGTAAAAGGGACAACTCATTAGCAGTGAGTCCCATTCGGCCGCTCTGGCACGCCTCCCTGGGGGTTCCGATCCTTTCGGACCGCCGGATCGAAAGATTACACACCCTTCACCACCAAAGGCAAAACGTGTGGTCAGCGCCCTGTTTTGTCGACTTATCGCAGGTGGCTGTCGAACCAGTCGAAGATCCGGGTTTGAGCTTCGATGATCGACGCCGAATCCGGGTCGTCGAGGTCGGCGTCCTCGGACAGCTGTGGCGGCTCGTCGGCCCGGTGAGCCAGTCCTGCGTAACTGACCACCAGTGTCGCGACGTCGGCCTTCGCGGTCGCTTCCCGGAGCAGCGTCACGTGTTCGCGAGGCGTGCTGGGATCGTCCTCCCCGTACAGAGCCAGCCATGGCGCCTGCAGGAACGTGGCCGCGTCGACAAGGGCCTGAGCGTCCACCGACAAGGCTTCGACGATTCCCCGCGCGGCGACACTCACCGCGGCGCCGACGGGACGGCTGGTGGCTACGAGCATCGCGGCGGTCCCGGCGTCGTCGAACCCGAGCACCCCGATGGTGTCGGCGAGAACTTCGCGCGCGACGAGCCAATCGAGGGTCGCGTCGAAGTCGGCGAAGAGGTTGTCACCGAACACCTCGCCCTGCATGTGCTCGGGTTCGCGATGGAACAGGTGCGGTGCGACGCTCACCCACCCTTCGCCGGCGAGTGCGCACATCAGATTCAGCAGAGCCGGGCTGAACTGCCGGGCTTCGTGCAGCACGACGATTGCGCCTCGTGTCGGGCCGTCCGGCTCCACCACCGTCAGTGGAACAGCCGTGGCGACCTCCCCTTCGGCTCCGCGCAGATATGCGGTGGCCCGGAAGATTTCCGACATCTTCCAACTGTGACACGCAGACGGCCGCAACGCACCAAATCAGTGGGCGCATAATCGACTCGTGACCGCACACATTCGCCCTGACCTCGCCTCCATCCCCGCCTACGTTCCCGGACGCAATTTTCCGGGTGCGATCAAGCTGGCGAGCAACGAAACGACAGTAGGGCCGTTGCCCGGTGTGCGTGACGCCGTCGCCGACGCGGTCGCCAATGCCAACCGCTACCCGGACAACGCTGCGGTCGCCCTCATCGAGGCGCTGGCCAGCTTCCTGAATGTCGAGCCTGCCAACGTCGCCGCTGGTTGTGGCTCCGTGACGTTGTGCCAGGAACTCGTGCAGATCACGTGCGATCAGGGTGACGAGGTCATCTACGCGTGGCGTTCGTTCGAGGCGTACCCCGTGGTCACCCAGGTCGGCCACGCCGTCTCGGTCAAGGTTCCGCTCACCGAGGACTTCGGCCACGACCTCGACGCGATGCTGGCCGCGATCACCGACCGCACGCGGTTGATCTTCGTGTGCAACCCCAACAACCCGACCGGCAATGCACTGTCGAAGGCAGAGCTCGAGAGCTTCCTCGACGCTGTCCCGACGCACGTCGTCGTCGCACTCGACGAGGCGTACTTCGAGTACTCACGCTCGGACGCCGACGGCATCGAACTGTTCCGCAGTCGCCCCAACGTGGTTGTTCTGCGCACCTTCTCGAAGGCGTACGGCCTCGCGGGAATCCGTGTGGGTTACGCCGTCTCGGATCCGGAGATCATCGTGGCCCTCGGCAAGGTGCACACCCCGTTCACCGTGAGCGCCGTTGCCCAGGCCGCCGCGATCGCCTCCCTGGCTGCCGCAGACGAACTGCTTGCCCGCACGGAGGGCGTCATCGCCGAGCGGACGCGAGTTCGGACCGCTCTGATCGAGGCCGGTTACACCGTCCCCGAGTCGTCGGCGAACTTCGTCTATCTCCCCCTCGGAGAGCTCTCTCCCGGTTTTGCCGAGGCGAGTACCGAAGCGGGCATTCTGATCCGTCAGTACGGCGTCGAGGGCGTCCGGATGACCATCGGCGACCCGCACGAGAACGACGCGTTCCTCGCTTTCGCGAACACTGCCGTCGCGAAGCAGGCGGCGGGCATCGGCGTCACCGCGTGACACTCGATACATAACTGTTACGCCGAGGACTGGAATTCGTTTCGGCGGACGGGCACACTCAGGGAGGTTCGAGGGCGGTCCGAGTGAGGGAGCACGACGCATGACGCGACGCATGACACGAACGTGTGCCGTGCTCGCAACGACCCTTCTCGCCACCACCGCGACCTCCCTGAGTGGCGTCGCCACTGCCCAGTCGCAGGACACGGTGTCGGTCCGCTTGTTGGCCTTCAACGATCTGCACGGCAGCCTCCGCCCGCCGGAAGGTGTTCGCAGCGAGATCAGGCAGGCCGACGGCTCGCTCACTCCCGCAGGTGGCGCGGCGTATCTCGCTGCTTACGTGACGCAACTTCGCAGCCAAGCCACCAACTCGCTGCTGTATTCGGTCGGTGACAACTGGGGATCGTCGGCGCTCGAGTCGGCGATGTTCAACGACGAACCGACGGTCGAACTCCTGAACCGGATGAAGATCGACGCTTCCGCGATCGGCAACCACGAACTGGACAAAGGGCTAGCCGAGTTCCGCCGCATGCAATCCGGTGGTTGCTCCGCCGTCGACGCATGCACGTTCAGCCCGTCCTTCGACGGCGCCAACTTCCCACTGATGGCCGCGAACATGACGTACACCAACGGCACTCCGGCCACATTGCCCTTCACCGTGAACATGGTCGACGGCATTCCGCTCGGAGTCATCGCGATATCCCCCGCCAACACCTCGCAGATCGTCACACCGGGCGGGATCGCCGATTTGCAGTTCGGCGACGAGGTCGAAGCGATCAACCGCACGGCCGACGTCCTCGACTTCTTCGGTGTCAAAGCCATCACCGTCCTTCTGCACCGTGGGGACGAACCAGCCGTCGAAGGTGGACCCAACGACTGCAACGTCGAGTCCGGCCCGGCCCGCGACATCGCCTTACGCGCATCACCCAAGGTGGACGTCATCTTCACCGCCGACAGCCACCAGCAGTACAACTGCGAATTCCCTGATCCCGCAGGCAATCCCAGAGTCGTGATGCAGGGCGCTTCGCACGGCCGGATCGTGTCCGTCGCAGACGTCACCATCGATCGCAACACACGCGAGGTCGTTCGCGATCAGACGTCCGCGTTCAATCAGATAGTGACACACGATATTTCGCCGGATCCCGATATTCAGGCTCTCGCCGACCGGGCCTGGTCGGAGGCGTCGGAAAGCGCTCAGCGGCCGGTGGGGACCATTACCGCCGATCTGACACGAGACCGGGTACCCAGCGGCGAATCCACACTCGGCAACCTGGTCGCCGACGCTCAACTCGCGGCCGGATCGACACGAGGCGCTCAACTCGCGTTGACGAACCCCGGCGGCATGCGCGAAGACTTGGACTTCGGCACTTCCGGCCAGATCACCTATCGCCAGGCTTACAGTGCGCAACCCTTCGGCAACAGCCTCGAGGTGCTCTCCGTCACAGGAGCGGTCCTGAAGGACGCCCTCGAACAGCAATTCCAGATCGACGTCGACGGCACCGGTACCGAGCGCATCCTCTCACCGTCCGCGGGCTTCACCTACACCCTGGACCGGCGGGCAGCCCCGGGTGCGCGTATCTCGGAAATGCGCCTGAACGGGCAGGACATCGCACCCGACGCCGTCTACAGCGTCGTGGTGAACAAGTTCCTCGCCGAGGGCGGAGACGGCTTCACCGCACTGAAGAACTCCACCCAGATGACCGGTGCGGGCAACGACCTCGACGCCTTGACCGCCCTGTTCGCAGCCGGGTCACCGGTCTCGCCGCCAGCCACCGACCGCATCCGCACCATCGGCTGAATAGGCATCCCCGCGCTCGATTGCCTAGTCTCGACGGGTGATCATCGCGACCCATAACGGCAAGTTCCACGCAGACGACGTCTTCGGCGTATCGCTGCTCAAGCAGCTGTACCCCGACGCCACCGTCGTTCGCAGCCGTGACGAGGACGTCCTCGACAGCGCGGACATCGTGCTCGACGTCGGCGGTCGCTACAACCCGGCCGAAGGCCGCTTCGACCACCACCAGCGTGATGCCGGCGAGCGCAGCAACGGCATTCTGTACTCCGCCTTCGGCCTGCTCTGGCAGGACTACGGCCTGAAGTTCTGCGGAGGCGACGCGTCCGTCTTCCGACGGATCGACAGCCGACTGGTCGAGGGCATCGACGCCGTCGACAACGGCCAGGAGATCTACACCCTCAACGATTTCGGCACCAAGCCTTTTGATCTGTCGTCGGTATTGGACCTGTTCAACCCCATCTCGTCCACCGACGAGGAGTTCGACACCCAGTTCGAGCTGGCCGTAGTTCTCGCAACTCAGGTCTTGATTCGCCTGCGCGCCAAGTACGCCGGCGACGCGGCAGCCGAACGCGAGTTCACCGAGACCTACGAGAAGGCAACGGATCCGCGCTTCGTCGTGTTGGAACGTTTCGTTCCCCACGGCCGCGCCGCATCGGCCCAACCGGAACTGCTGTTCACGATCTTCCCGAATACCAACGGCGGCTGGTCGATTCAGACAGTGAAGCCCGCCGACTCCAAGTTCGGTTCACGAAAGCTGTTGCCGGAGCAGTGGCGCGGCCTCAACGGTTCGGATCTTGCCGCCGAGACGGGCGTCGACAGTTCGGTGTTCTGCCACAAGGCCGGGTTCATCGCAGCTGCACAGACCCGTGACGGTGCCCTCCAATTGCTCGAACTGGCACTGGCCGAGTAGTTCTCAGCTCACATTCCAGTTCACATTCCCAGGGCCGTCTTCACCGTCGGCCAGGAATCGTGAAGCGCGTCTTGCCAGTACGGCCATGAATGCGTGCCGTCGTTCCGATACGCGAACACTGCGGGAATCGACAGTTCCCCCAACTTCGCTTCGAACAGTTGTGTACAGGTGTTCGCGAGCGCCTCGAGAGGTCCGCCTTCGATGGCTGTCTGCAGTCCGCTCGGGGTGAAGATGTTGTCGTATTCTCCGGGCGCACCCGTGCCCGAGGAAACGTAGATCGTCTTCCCACGCAGCGTTTCCGCGTTGGTGGACGGGTCATGCTTTTGCCAGTCGGGATCCGAGACCGGGCCCCACATGTTGGTGGCGTCGCCGGCCTTGCTGGCCACGGTGAGCCGCACGGAATCCTGCGAGGACGACTCGGAGTTGTCGAGACAGCCACTGTACGAAGCTAATCCGGTGTAGAGCTTCGGGTGATGTGTGATGAGGTTGGCCGCACCGAGTGCACCCATGGACACCCCACCGACCACGTTCGTCCCGTTTCCGGAGAACGCCGAATCGATCAATGCCGGAAGCTCCTCGGCGAGAAACGATTCCCACTTGTTCACACCGAGATTCGGATCGTCGTTCTTCCAGTTGGTATAGAAACTGCCGGTACCGCCCACGGGGAGAGCGACGTTCACGTTCTTGTCGGCGAAAAATGTTTCGATGTCGGTCTTCTGGGTCCAGGTGCTCTCCGAGTATCCGGATTCCGAACCGGCACTGACACCGTCGAGTAGGTAGAAGGACGGACGCGAACCGGCGCTCGACGCGGGATGCAGAACCTGCACTTGCACCTCGCGTCGCATAGCCGGCGAATCGACGAACACGGCACTGCGAGTGGGCGACAACCGCTCTATGCGATTGATGTGAGCCCCGGTCTGACCGGCCAGATCTCCTGGTGGGTTTTCAGGCGAAGGTTCGGCATACGCCACTCCGCCCACAACAAGCGCGAGCACAACCAACACAATCCCGACAAACCCAAATCTCCGCATCCGTCAAGCGCCCCCTGAGCATCGCACGACTATCGCTAACCCTTGATTGGACAGGACGAACGTCCCGGGGTCAACCCACTGGTTGGGATTTATTACTCGCGGGTATCCAATGGAGTTGGACAGTTCTCCACCGATGCACACACAGGTGTGGATAACTTCATTCACATCCACTTCCCAGTTGTGCATAACCTGTGGACAAAAGGATGAATTACAACGGAGTCATTCCTCCTACCTGCAACGATCCGTTTCCCCACAGTGTGCATAACTTTGTCGAACGGGGCTCGCGAGACGCCGGTTTCCGGGCGTGTCCACGCAGTTCACACCGCCGCGCCATTCTTTGTTCACAGGCACGACACCACCGGCCGACAACGCGCCCCACCCCGACTTCATACTTGTTGCATGCTGACCGCTCTGCTCGCCGCCACAGCTGTGCTCGCCCTACTGACTCTGGTCCCGGGGCCGGACATGGCCGTCGTGACGCAGGCTGCGCTCGGCGCCGGAAGATCCGCCGGATTCCGGGTAGCGGCCGGCATAGTCTCCGGCCTCCTCGTGTGGGGGCTGCTGACCGTCCTCGGGCTGTCGGCGATCCTGGCCGCATCCGCCGAGGCTTACACCGTCGTCAAGCTCGCGGGCGCCGCCTATCTGATCTATCTCGGGGTACGAGCACTGTGGGAGAGTCGGTCTTCGCGCATGCAACACGATGTCGGCACTCCACGGTCGCAGAAAGCCGGAACGTGGAAGACGGGCTTCACCACCAACCTGCTCAACCCCAAGATCGCCGTCTTCTACACCGGACTGTTGCCACAGTTGGTTCCGGCCGGATGGCCCACAGGACCGTCGCTTGCACTGCTGGTGCTCATCCACGCAGCCATCACCATCGTGTGGCTCAGCGGCTACGTCGTCCTTCTCTCGCGGGCACGTAGCACCTTCGAGAAGCCCCGAGTGCGACAGGCACTGGAGCGCATAACCGGAACAGTTCTTCTAGGATTCGGAGCGAAGATCGCGCTCGAAGCGCGCTGAGACCGCAATCGGAAAAGAGCAGACAGTGGGCGCGTGGGGATCGGGACCGTTCGAGAACGACGGTGCAGGGGATTTGATCGTGTCCATCGGGCACGGTGATTTCACCTTCGAATCGGTGGAGTGGGCATTCGAAGACGACTACCTCGAGGTCGACGGCGGCCAAATCGCCGTCGCCTTGCTCGAATTGGTGCTGATCGTGCGCGCCGATCGCAAGCGCGACCCTGCCGCCCAAGACCTCGATCTCGACTCCTTCACCTCGGCCCTGACCAGTGAACGGCTCACCTGGCTGATCGAAATGGTGGAGCGCACCATCGCATCGACCGATTCGGAACTGTTCGAACTGTGGGACGAGCAGGGACCGGAAGAGCTTGCTTCGTGGCGCGTTCCCGTCGTGGACGGTCTCGAGGATCTGCGCGTTCTGTCGGTCTGATTCCGTCGCCGCTCCATCACGTTTGCTTATCGGGCCACAACGGTTCGGTCTTGGTCAGATGCCCTGGTAGGACCCTATGGTCGAACGGATCACCGAGTGAGAACTGTGGCTCGTCGACGACGGGAATCCACGCTCACCCCGGACCCAGGAGCAGACCATCATGGCGACTTTCGTTCCGGCTGCGCGCGTCGACAGAATCAGGGAGTCGCCGAGTGTGGCTGCCGCACAACGAGTGCGCGAGCTGAAGGCCCAGGGCCGTGAAATACTCGACCTGACCGTCGGGGAGCCCGATTTCGACACACCCGACAACATCAAGTCTGCGGCGATCACTGCGATCAACACGGGTCAGACCAAGTACACCGCAGTCAACGGCATCCCGGCTCTACGCGAGGCAATCGCAGCACGCGCGGCTTCGCGAACCGGAATCCAGTACGCGGACAACCAGATCACCGTCGGCGGCGGCGCGAAACAGGTCATCTTCCTCGCTCTCATGGCGACGGTCGAAGCCGGCGTCGAGGTTATCGTTCCCGCCCCTTACTGGGTTTCGTACCCGGATATGGTCCTCGCTCACGACGGAACTCCGGTGATCGTTCAGTGCGAGGAGTCCGACAACTTTCTTCTCACAGCCGAAGCACTATCCGCTGCAATCACTTCGAACACCAAGTGGGTCATCCTCAATGCCCCGGGCAACCCCACCGGATCTGTGTACACCCGCGAGCAGCTGCAGGCCCTCGCCGAAGTGATCGAGGCCAATCCCCATGTCAGTGTGTTGGTGGACGAGATCTACGACGAGATCAACTTCGGCGACGCTCCGATCCCGAGTCTGCTGCAGGTCGCTCCGCACCTCCGTGATCAGGTACTGGTCACCAACGGAGTCTCCAAGTCTCATGCCATGACCGGGTGGCGACTCGGATACGGACTCGGAAATTCCGGATTGATCGGCGCCGTCAACAAACTGCAGGGTCAGAGTTCTTCCTGCCCGTCCTCGATCAGCCAGGCCGCAGCCGTGGAAGCCCTTACCGGCGACCAGAGTTTCCTCACCGAATCCGTACGAAGTTACCGACGACGACGCGACCTCTCGGCTCACCTCCTCAGTGTTGTCCCCGGGCTCGAGCCCGTCGTACCGCAGGGCGCGTTCTACCTGTTCGTCAACTGTGCCGGCTTGATCGGCAAGCAGACCCCGGATGGCACCGTGATCGAGTCCGACCAGGATCTCGTCCTCTATCTCCTCGACGAGGCGTCGGTTGCCACCATTCAGGGTTCGGCTTACGGCGCATCGCCGTACTTCCGTATCTCCTTCGCCACCTCCGAGGCCGTCCTCGAAAAGGCCGCGGCACAGATCGCCGCGGCAGTCGAACGCCTTTCCTGATCTTTCATACTTTCTGGAGTACAAGATGATTCACGTCAAGACGAAAATTGATCGCGCGGACAAGGACCTGATTGCCGAACTGGGGACGTTCTCCGCGGCCACGATTCACGAGGCACAGGGACGTAAGGGGTCGCTGCATCCGGCGATCAAACCGATCGACCGCGATATGAAGTTCTGCGGCTCCGCCTTCACAGTCAAGTGCCATCCCCGTGACAACCTCATGCTGCAGGTTGCGATCAGCTACGCACAGCCGGGTGACGTCCTGATCGTCTCTTCAGGTGATCAAGCCGCCGGCCAGTTCGGCGATGTCCTCGCCAATGCCTGTGTTGCGCGCGGCATTACCGCACTGGTCACCGACGGCGGAGTGCGCGATACCCGGGAGATCCGCGAACTCGGATTCCCCGTCTTCTCCAAGCACGTGTACATCGAGGGAACCGTCAAGGAATCTCTCGGCCCGATCAACCATCCCCTGGTCTTCGGAGAACAGGTCATTTATCCCGGTGACGTCGTCAAGGGTGACTGCGACGGCGTTGTCGTGGTCCGCCGCGAGGAGGTTGCCGAGGCAATCGAACTCTCGCGTGCCCGTGACGAAGCCGAAGCCGGGTACATCGAGCGTTACAAGCGGGGCGAGACCCCACTCGAGGTGAGCAATCTGACTGCCCTGCTGGAAGCCAAGGGCCTGGTGGTCGAATAACCTGCTGTGCGCCTTTATTAACCGCCCGCGGTTAATAAAGGCGCACAGGGTCGAAGGACTCAGAACCGCAACAGCACCTTCCCCGACACCGAAGCATCCTTGGCGACTGCGAAGGCTTCCAGAGCTTCCTCGACCGGATATTCGTGTGTGAGAACAGCATCGACAGCAAGCGAACCGTCGGCGAGGGCGAGCAGCACCTCGTCGATTTCGTCGTTGAAGCGGAATGAGCCCACCAACTCCAACTCTCTCGTGATCGCCAGCGAAATGTGTACCGGTTGAGCTCCGGACGGAAGAAGCCCGAGCATGACCACCCGTCCACCGCGCGTCGCCCCGCGAATAGCGGATTCGAGCCCGCGATGATTGCCGGTGCACTCGACGACCACGTCGGCATCGGATGCGGCGACTGCCTCGGCGTCGGTGGCCTCGAGAACCCGATCCGCACCGAGCGTCGACGCGATCTGCAGCGGAACGTCGTGCACGTCGACCGCGGTGATCGACTGCGCGCCTGCTCGTCTGAGCACAGCCACGACCAGTGCGCCGATGGGCCCGCAGCCGACGACCAGCGCCTTCTTCGCGCGTACGTCTCCCGCTCGCGAAACAGCGTGCCAGGCAACGCTTGCCGGTTCGGCTACCGACGCAGTCCGCAGGTCCAACCCCTCGGGCAGTTCCCGGAGCATGCGCGTCGGGAGCACTGCGTATTTCACGAAGGCGCCCTCGGTGTGTGGGTACTGCGCTGCACTTCCCAGGTATGTGCAGCAGGGCGAGAGGTTGGGCCGATCGCTCGGGAACCGAGGCGCGGTCCCACCGGGCGTTGCGGGGTGTACGGCCACGGAAGTTCCAACTGCCGGCCCCGTTCCGTCCGCCGCGGCCGTCACGACCGTGCCGACCACCTCGTGACCGAGCAGCATCGGTGCCTTCAGAATCGACTCCCCCGCCGCGCCGTGCGTCCAGTAGTGCAGATCTGATCCACACACACCGCCGTAAGCGATCTCGATCACTGCCTGCTCGGCGGTCGGCGCAGTCAACGCAACATGCTCGACCCGCAGGTCACCTGCCGCATGGGCCACCACTCCGAGCGTCGTTTCCGGTAGTACAAAACTCATGATGCGCTCTCTCAGTCGTTGCGACGGATGAAGTCGAGGCCACCGGGCACCTGGAAGGTGGGGAGCACCTCGATGAGACCAAGATTGACGTGACCAGGGGCGTCGATCGCGAACTCGATGGTATCCGCGATGTCCTTGGTAGTGATGGATTCGTAGCCTTCGTAGAAGGTCTCCCACGCTTCCTTCATGGCTTCGGGCGTGCCGCCGAGGTTGCGACCGAAGATCTCGGTCTCGACCCGGCCGGGGCAGATCTCGGTCACTCGAATCCGCTTGCCGATGCAGTCGTTTCGCAGCTGGCGCGAAATCTGGTGCACCGCAGCCTTGGTCGCGTGGTAGGCAGTGTGGCCGTAGAAGTTGTACAGGCCGGCGATGGAGCTGATGTTGACGACATGACCTAGATCGCGCTCCACCATTCCCGGCAGCAGAATGCGGCACAGGTGCAGCACCGCACGAAGATTCACGTCCACCATCGCGTCGACCGATGCTTCTTCGGCGTCGAGAATGTTTCCGGTTGCGGACACCCCCGCGTTGTTGACGAGGATGTCGATCTCCAGTCCGCCGACAGCTTCGGCGAGCGCGGCGGTGTCGGTGATGTCCACGGGCAGAGGGATCATTCCGGTGCGATCGGCAACCTCACCGAGCTTGTCGGCATTGCGGGCGACGCCGTAGACCGTCAGTCCGCGCTTGGTGAACATCTCGGTGACGGCGGCACCCATTCCGGTGTTGGCGCCGGTGACGAGAGCTGTGCGGTAATCGGAGAAAGGCATTGTGTGCTCCTACAGGAAGAAATTGGTATGACCCGGCGGCCGCCGCGGACTGCAGGCGGCCACCGGGCCGGATCAGGAGTGACTCACGCGAGAAGTCACAGAGTGTCGCGTAGCGGAACGTGGGCGCGATCGGTGATGGTGCTGACCGCGATCAGCGTGCCGATTGCAGTGATGACCGCGTAGAAGGCGGGAACGTAGATACCGAATTCGGGGATCAACCAGGTCATCAACAACGGTGCGGTACCACCGAAGAGTGCGGACGAGATGTTGTAACCCAAACCGTAGGCGGAGTAGCGAACCCGCGTGGGGAACAGTTCGACGATCAGGATGTGGATGACGGCTGTGTGCCCGGCGAAGATCACTGCCATGAGGCAGGCACCGAGAACGGCGAGGCCGACGTTGCCGGTCACGATCATGGCATAGCAGGGGATCGCTCCGATCGCCATTGCCGCAGCTGCACCGGCGATGACCTTCTTGCGGCCGATCCGGTCGGAGAGAGCACCCATGAACGGAATCGCGAAGCAGATCGCGACCAGGCTGGATGCGGTGACGAGAAGCGCTGTCCCGGTCGAGAATCCGATCTGATCGCCTTTGAGGAACGTGGGCATGTACGAGAACAGAACGTAGTAGCCCGAACCATTCATCAAGGGGATGAACAGGGCGAGGATCATGGCGCGACGGTGTTCGGGAGTGGAGAATGCTTCCTTGAGCGGATTGCGCGACAAACCGCCGGATTCCTTGAGCCGCTCGAAGTTCGGGGTATCGGAGATCGCGCGGCGGATGTACCAGCCGATGATTCCCATCGGAATGGCCATGAGGAACGGGATGCGCCACGCCCACGATGCGAGTCCGCCGCCGTTGATCGCGTCGGCGTTGAGCCACGGCGACATGGCAAACGCGATCATCGTTCCGGTCAGCAGGGCGAGGAACGACGCGATCTGCGCGTAGCTCGTGATCAAGCCGCGCTTGCCTTCCGGTGCGTGTTCGGCGAGGAACGTCATGGCGCCGGCAGCTTCACCACCGACGGAGAATCCCTGCACGATCCGCAGAAAGATCAGCAGTGCCGGTGCCGCGATACCGATGGCCGCGTAGGTGGGCAGCAAGCCGATACCGGCGGTCGCCACGCTGATCAGCATGATGACGAACACCAGCATCTTCTGTCGACCGATCCGGTCGCCGAGGATGCCGCAGACCACCGCGCCGAGGGGCCGAACGAAGAACGAGACCGCGTAGCCGGCGAACACCAGCATCAGCGCGTCGCTCGACTTCGATACGTCGAAGAACACGATGGCCAGTGCCGTCGCCATGAACGCGAAGACACCGTTGTCGTAGAGCTCGACGAAGATGCCGACGCAGCCCGCTGCGACGACTTTCCGGACCTTGCGCGGGTCGGCTACCTGGCCGTCTACCGCTTCGATGGTGTTGGTCATGCTGTCTCCAAAATAGACGCGCGGCGCGGAGCGCTCGCGGGGCGTGTGGTGCCGACGTGGCTCGGTACTCGGGCTTCCGAGGTGTGAAGAGGTATCCGGAGGGTGGTGAATACGTTCTCCACACGCCGCCTCAGCAAGGCGATGCGGTGCTGCTGTTCGCGGTGCTCTGCAACCGCCGTTGCGACGCTGCAGTTCCGGAATCGGACGCGGTGCCCGGGTCGGGCCTGTCCCAGCTGTGAGAGTGAAACGGTGGTGACGACTGCCAGCACCGGATAACCGGCGGTGACGCCTCTACCTCGATGCAGGACCAGAAGTTCGTTGCCAGCGGGTACTTCGACGGCACCGATGGGGACGCCGCGCGAGAGGACCTCGCCGGTGCCGGTGCGCTGTGGGAGCGGCTGCTCATCGGTAGATGCCAGCCGAAGCCCGATGTGATTGCTCTGATCGCCCACCACGAATTCGGTGCCGAACAGCGCGGCTGCACTCTCCCCGAAGTCGTCGATGTCGGGGCCGTCGGTCACGTCGAGCGTCCACACGTTGCCGAAGGATGGTCGGTCGGGCAACAACCGGAACAGCGGTAGCCGGAAGACCGGGTGGTCGATCGGCGGGCAGTCGGTGTCGACGACCAGCGTCTCCCCCGCGGTCAAGTGACGGCCGAATCCGAGGACCTGGTCGGGAGCGCAGCTGCCCAGGAGGTAGTCGGCCGTCAGCTCTCCGTGGACGGCGACGTAGACGCGCAATCCGTCGTGGATTCCGGTTACGGCAAGCCGCTGACCGGCTCGCCAGACGATCGGTTCCCACTGCGGTTGCCGATGTCCGTCCACGGTCACCGTTGCGGGTGCACCCGTGACGGCGATCAGCAGATCCGTGGACGCCGACGCTGAAAAGTCGAGGGCCGTCAACTCCAGTAGCGGGGCCTCGCGCCTACTACCCACCAACGCGTTGGCGATCTCCGCGCTGATCTGGTCGGCTGCGCCGCCCGTCGCCTGACCGAACTGTGACGCCGATCCACGCCCCAAATCCTGGACGGAGCTGATTCCGGGAGTCAGGACGGTGACGGTCTCAGCCATGGGGATCACCCCCTAAGGGCAGGAGCGAGCGTCCGTCGAAGTCGTCCCAGCGATCGGCGTCGATCGCACGGAAGACGAACAGATCGCCCGGGCGGTAGGCAGAAATCTGCTCCGACGCCGGATCGACCAAGATGAGCGGGGTCCGGCCGATCACTGCCCAACCGCCGGGCGCAGGCCTGGCCGAAACGACTGCCTGACGTCCGGCCACCGCAACGGAACCGGCCGCGACGTGCGGTCGCGGGCTCGATCGGCGCGGGATGGGAAGGCCGAACGCCGGGCCGTCGAGCATCGGGGCGCCGCCGGGTGAGCCGTAGCAACGCATGACCAACGGGGCTGCGGAGTGAAGGCGCACCACTTCGGCTTCGGTGACGCCGAGGAACCGCGCTGTCTCACCCAGGTCCGGGCCGTGTTCGCCCCCGTAGACGACGGGGATCTCGAACGTCCTAGGTTCACCTTCCAGTGGTCGGGGGATAGTCGTTGCTTCGCGAACCAGGCCGCGGACGGCGTCGTGGTCGGTGAGGAGGTTGTCGAACTCGACCAGCAGGGCGTCGTATGTCGGGATGACGCTGACGATGCCGTCGGCACCGAGATCGAAACGTGCAGCGATCGATCGAACGGTGTTCCAGTTCTGCTCGGCGGTCCCGCCGCTGACACTGACGCGAACGGCGGCGTCACCGCAGTCGGCGACGTAGGTCTTCACGCGGGACACCCGACATCACGGGCCCGCCGTGACGCCACGACCCGGGTCAGCGGCGCAATGGTGACACCGGCGGCCTCGAGCGCGGCGCGAATCGCCTTCGCGTTCGCGACGGCACCGGGGTTGTCACCGTGCACGAGGACCGTATCGGCGACAACCGGGATCAACGTGCCGTCCACAGCTTCGACGACTTCCTCGACCACCATCCGAACGGTCCGCTCGACCAGAACGTCGACGTCGTGAATCACCGCTCCCGGCTCGCTGCGGGGCACGAGAGTTCCGTCGGAGTTGTATGCGCGATCCGCGATTCCGACGATGCCGACGCTCAATCCGCGGGCAGTCGCCTCGTCGGCCAACGCCCCGTCCTGGGCGAGCACGATCAACGACGGATCGAAGGCCGCGACCGCATCGACGACGGCGCGCGCGTAATCCTGGCGTACGGCAACAAGATTCCCGAGCTTGCCGTGGGGAGCGATGTGCGACAACGACGTTCCGTTCGCGACCGCAAAGGCGTGAAGGGCGCCGAGTTGGAACAGCACGTCGGTTCGGACCTCGTTCTCACTGAGATCCATCGCGCGACGTCCGAATCCGGCGAGGTCCGGAAAACTCGGATGCGCGCCGATGCCGATACCGCGCGATACGCACCCCCGCACGGTCGCATCCATGGTTCGTGGATCGCCTGCATGGAATCCGCAAGCGATGTTGGCCGAAGTCAGCGTGTCGAGCAGAGCATCGTCGGCGCCCATGGTCCACGTGCCGAAACCTTCGCCGAGATCGGCGACAAGATCGATGCTGGTTGCCATTTCGGTCCTTCCGGTTCGTTTACTTGTTCGTACGGGCGCCGTTGCCCGTGGTTGGTCCGACTGTCGAAGTTCTGTGTGTCGACTTCGGTGTTTCTGGGACGCTACTCAGGAACGCCAAAGGGTTGTTAATACCGTTTCGCGTTGGGGTGATCGGAATTCGATATGTCCGTTGAGCTGGTAGTTTGCACAGCATGGACACGAGAAGGCTCTACTCGTTCGTACGAATTGTCGATGCCGGCAGCATCACCCGAGCCGCCGACATCCTGCACATCGCACAACCCGCCCTGAGCCAACAGATGACGTCGCTGGAAACGCAGTTCGGTCAGCAACTTCTGATCCGCAGCAAACAGGGTGTCGAGCCGACCGATGCGGGGCACGCACTCTATCGGCATGCTCAGGTGATTCTGCGTCAGGTGGAGAGTGCTCAGGCCGAGGTGTCCGTGGTCGGACGGGCGCTGGCGGGTGGCGTCTCGGTCGGCCTCGCCCCGTACAGCACCGCGACGGCAATCGCCTTGCCGCTCTTGGCCCGTGTGCGCGAGCAGCACCCGAATATCTTGTTGCACATCAACGAGAACTTCGGTGGCGTGCTCAGCGAAGCGATGATGACCGGTCGCATGGATCTGGCGTTGTTGTACGACGCCGGCCCGATCAAGGGTGTGACGTTCGAACGCTTGCTCACCGAGGAGCTGGTGGTGGTTGCGCCGTTCGGTACCGGACTGGCAGGCGAATCGGGATCCGACATCTCCCTGCCCGAGATCGCCGAACTGCCACTATTGCTTCCGGGTCGGATGCACACCATCCGCAAGGTGGTGGAGCAGGCTTTCGACCGTGCAGAGCAGCAACCGAACGTCGTGGCCGAAGTGGAATCGGTGATGACGCTGTCCGAGGCCGTACGCACCGGATTGGGTGCGACGGTTCTGCCGTGGTCGGTGGCCCGCAGGGTCATGGACGTCGAAGCGCTCGAGCTACGACGCATCGAGCCGGGCATCGAAGTGCATGTCTCCCTTGGCACCCCGGCCAATCAGCCTCTCTCCAAACCGGCCGAGGCGGTGCGCGATGTTCTGCGCACCGTCGTTGCCGATTACGTGAAGGGAACCAACGCGAGCGGTCAGTAGCCCGCCGACGGATCGATCACGGCGGCGAGGTCCTCACCTGCGGCGAACCGGGCGACGTTGGCTGCAACGTGATCTGCCAGGACGCGGGTAAGCGTCGTAGCCGGGTTGGCGACGTGTGGAGTGATGATCGCGTTGGGCAGCTTCCACAACCGATGCCCGTCCGGCAACGGCTCGGGATCGGTGACGTCCAGTGCCGCCCCGCCGATCGAACCGGCTTCCAGTGCGTCGACCAATGCGTCCGTGTCGACGAGGGTGCCACGCGCGATGTTCACGATCCAGCTCGACTCCGACATCTGGTCCAGTTCGGCCTTGCCGACCAGATGCCGCGTCGCGGATGTCGACGGTGCTGCGATCACGAAGTGATCTGCCTTGGACCAGATTTCGCCGGTGCGGTCGGCCGAGAGCGTTTCGGAAGCACCCTCGACAGGGGTCCCGGAGCGGGTGATCGCGATGACCTTGACTTTGGACGCGGCGAGGTACGGGATCAACGCACGGCCGATTCCGCCGCAACCGATGATCGCCACTGTCGAGCCCTGCAAAGTGCCCACCCGCGGGTCGAACTCTTCCTTGCGCCACGATTGCGCCGCCAATTGTTCGGGGAGAGAACGAACTCCAGCGAGGAGAAGCATCATCGTATGTTCGGCAACATTGCCCGCGTACGCTCCGGCAGCGGACGTCCAGACCCGCTTGTCGTCGATCACCCCGGCGTCGAACCAGGGCTCGATGCCGGCGAACGGCAACTGCACCCAGCGAACCGAATCGGGTAGCGACGACGGGAACGTCTCCGGTCCGTGTACCCACACGACGCCCTCGGCGTCTGCCAGTGGAACGAGAACTCCACCGGCTCGGCGTATTCCGTCGGCGACGTGAGGATCCTCGACGGGACCGAGGTGGATGCGAGGGGCGCTGGCGTCTGTCATGTGGGTGCTTTCTGTTCGAGTAGCGGACGATCTAACAGCGGACAATCAGACGACGGCCGTCATTCCGCCGTCGACGTAGAGGATCTGACCGTTGACGAAATCCGAAGCCGGGGAGGCCAAGAACAGTAGCGACCCGATCAGCTCCTCGGTACGGCCCCAACGTCCGGCGGGTGTCCGCTTGGCGAGCCACGCGGTGAACTCCGGATCGTTGACCAGCGCAGAGGTCAGTTCGGTGTCGAAGTATCCCGGTGCGATCGCGTTGATCTGCAAACCGAAGGGTGCCCAGTCGGCGCACATTCCGCGGGTGAGCATCTTGAGCCCGCCCTTGCTGGCCGCGTACGGTGCGATTCCCGCTCGGCCGAGCTCGCTCTGCACCGAGCAGATGTTGACGATCTTCCCGTGTCCGCGCTCGACCATGCCGCGGGCGAATTCACGTCCGACGTAGAACGCACTGGTCAGGTTGGTGTCCATGACACGCCGGAAGTCGTCGTCGCCGAACTCGAGAAGCGGGGCGCGGTGCTGCACGCCGGTGTTGTTGACAACGATCTCGACCGGGCCGACCTCCGCCTCGATGCGTGTCGCCGCATCCCGGACGGCGGCCGAATCGGTGACGTCGAACGCGTATGCGTGCACCGTTGCGCCGGTCGCGTCGGCGATGCGTCGACGCTCGGCTTCGAGCACGTCGGAATTTCGGCTGTTGAGCACCACCACCGCACCCGCCTCGGCGAGACCAGTCGCGAGGGCCGAGCCGATGCCTCGGCTCGAACCCGTCACCAGCGCGACCTTCCCGGATATGTCGAACGGGCCGGGGCTTGCGGTGCTACTCACGCTGTGACGCTCCTCTGAGATGTATGGATGTAGTCGACTGCCTCGCCCACCAGTGTGCTCGGTTCGGAGACGACATTCAGCGTGATGCCGCGCTCGTCGTCTGTAAGCGGTTCGAGAGCCTCGAACTGGGAGATGAGCAGACTCTCCGGCATGAAGTGCCCGGCGCGGGAACGCATACGTGCGGAGATAGTCTCGAAATCACCGGCCAGGTGGACGAACTGCACGTCGAGACCGTCCGGGCGCAACCGGCCCCGATAGTCCTTTCGCAGAGCCGAACAGGCAACGACGCCTGTTCGTCCCGCATCGGCACGCTCGGAAAGCCAGGCCGCGATCGCGTCGAGCCACGGCACGCGATCTTCGTCGGTCAACGGTGTCCCCGAACGCATCTTGGCGACATTGGACTCGGGATGCAGATCGTCACCGTCGACGAAGTCTGCCCCGAGAGACGTGGCGAGACCCACTGCCACGGTGCTCTTTCCAGCACCGGCCACACCCATCACAACTACCTGCACGGTCATGCTTCGACCATGCCCGACTACCGAAGGCCAGACAATACTCGAGTGATACCGGTTCGCGAGGGTGCCATAGCGGAACGATCTAGGAACTTCTGCGCGTTCGAGCCCTATCCGTTCGCCTTCGCGATCGAGTCCTTGCCCTCGGCCGCTCCACCCTCGATGGTGTCGTGCTGGACAGGAACGAACTTCTTCTTCGGCAACAGGAACAGCCACGTCGCGAAGACGAACGGACCGGTGCCCGCCGGCAGACCGATCGGAGCGAAGGCAGATACCAGGGTGCCGTGGATGACAACAGTCACCAGCACTCCGAAGACCGTGTAGACGAACACGCGCCACGACGGGTTGTAGAACACCGAGCCCAGGGCGATTGCCGTCAGCACCGAACTGAGCCCGTAGAGACCATTGCCGATGTCGACGGTGTTGGCGCCCAGCGCGAGTACCGAACCCATTGCTATCGCCGAACCCATGAGCGCGAACACCGCCGCCCAACGCGACGCGACCAGCAGCGCGATCACGAAGATGATTCCGGTAATGGTGTTGTTGATCAGGAATATCTGGGAGACGTTGCGGAACAGCGTGTCCCACAGAAAGCTGAAGGTGATGTCGGCATGGGCCGACGCGTCCCCGATGTGCTGAGGAAACTGGCCCGCGCTGAGGTCCGACGTTTCGATCCGAAGAAATTGGAATGCTGCCAGGAGAAAGAACCAGTTGACGAGGTTGAACGGAAAGGTCAGCGCCGGTACGCCCCAGGTCTTGAAGACATTGGCGACAGCCAGGAACGCGATGGTCGACGCAGCAGCTCCCACCACGAGGTAGATCCACAGCATCACGCCACCGGCAAGGAACGTCGGAAAGGCAGCTCCCACAAGAATTCCGTTGTAGCCATACAGGCCGATACGCATCGAATCGTCGTCGGAGTGCAGCATCATGCCGGTGACGGTGGACACCACCAGACCCACCACGGCACCGATTGCGACGGTGATCGTGTCCGCGGCTATCGCGCCCCAGAAGATGCCGACCAGAAACAGCAGGCCGGTCAGCGCATTGCCCTGGAACATCACCTGTCCGGAGCCTTTGAGATTCGTGTCGATGAATCTGAGCACGACGTTCTTGTCCGCGACGTCGTCCCAGGGTTTGGTGATGGTGGTCATCGCACGTCCCTCGATCCATATCCGGCGATCCGCGTCATCCCCAGAGTGGGACGGGCGGAATGGTGGTGTCCAGAACTGCCTTTCGTACCAGAGCCCAGAAATCACGAACCTTCGCCTTGACGGGTTCGCTCTCGGGACCGAGGACTTTGAAGATGAGACCGGCGTCGTTCGGTAGCCGACTAGCTCCGGAAACGACCTTGCCGTCACGGCCCGGAACTATCTCCTCGAGAATGGCGTCGGCGTGCTCCTTCGGTGTCAGCAGGATGACATTGCCGAACACGTCGTGGTCACCCATGATTCCGCCGTATCGCACGGGGAAGCGTGCCGGTTCGATCACCAACTTCTCGGTGAAGAGATTCTTCCCGTCCGGACGCTTCGCCTTGATCAATGTGGAGTACAGGTCGTAGACGAATATCTCTCCGCCGTCGTGATACTTGCGACCCGGCATCACGATCTCCGAGAACAACAGCGTTGCAGTCGGATCCACCGTGATGTCGGTGCGCGCGTAATACCTCGCGTTACGGTGTGGGATCGTCACTCCCGGCATCAGTTCGAGATACGAATTCTCCGCGAGCACCACTTTCTGGAGTTGTGACGCGTGATTGGCATCCATCCGGTGGACTTTCGTGGCTGACTGAGTGGTTACGTGCGCGAGGGAACCCGGCTCCATCTCGATCGTCAGGAACAGCCGATCGCCTTGCAACACACTGCCGGACGTCGAGATCATGTAGACGCACGGCATGGTCGGCAACGCCTCGTCCCAGTACAGCGCCTGCTGAACGAGCAACGGTGTCTTGCGATACATGTCCCGCAGGATCGTCTTGTCGCCGCGGTCGACAAATCGCATCTCGAGAACGCCGGTCTTACCGACCTTGCCGGCCGGCGCCTGCTTCGGCTGGTCCTGGTATTGATCGAGTTCCGGGATGGTCGGGATCGGCCCCGGGAGCGACCGCGATGCTCCCGGGACGGGCGGTGCACTCACGGTACGCTCGCTCCCACTTCCTCTTCGTCGAAGAGGACTCCGTGCACGATGAGGTCCACCACTTCCTTGATGCCTTCCCCGGTCATGCAATTGGTGAAGACAAACGGCTTGTCGCCGCGCATTCCCTTGGAGTCGCGATCCATGACGCCGAGATCGGCGTTGACGTACGGTGCGAGGTCGGTCTTGTTGATGACCAGGATGTCGGACTGCGAGATTCCCGGACCGTTCTTGCGCGGAATCTTGTCGCCTGCGGCCACATCGATGACGTAGATGAAGAAGTCGACGAGAGCCGGACTGAATGTCAGAGTCAGATTGTCGCCGCCACTCTCGATGAACACCACGTCGGTGTCGGGGAACGTCTTCTCCATGTCCTCGACCGCCGCGAGATTCATACTCGGGTCTTCGCGGACGGCGGTGTGTGGGCAGGCACCCGTCTCGACACCGACGATACGTTCTTCCACGAGAACACCTTTGAGAGCCTTGCGCACATGCTTGGCATCTTCGGTGGTGACCACGTCGTTGGTGATGATCAGAACGCTGGTGCCCCGCTTGATGAACTCCGGTGTGATCGCCTCGATGAGCGCGGTCTTACCCGAACCCACGGGTCCGCCGATTCCGATGCGCGTTGTCTTCTTCATCGTTCTCCTTCTAGTTCATGAACATTCGGACGTGCGCCTTGACGTGAACGGCAGCCAGAATGTCGATCATCGGGGCGAAATTGGACATGTCGTCGAGTCCGTAGTCACGCACTGCGGCGTACTCACGGCCGGTAGTCTGATTGACCTCGAACAGAATCTCCTGTGTCGCGAGGTGATCGACTCGGACGATGCGAAGGGCAGCGCCGAGCAACGTCATCGCGACACCGTACTGATTGACCGTGAAAGCGTCCTCTTCCGGAGAACCCATCTCCGCGAACGCAATTCCGAGGCCGACGGGGTAGGTACCCGGCGTCTCCCCCGATGCGATCGCGGCCAACCACTTGTTGAACAGGGTCTCACCGGCCAAGCGCCCACCGAGTTCGGCCAATTTCTTACCCATGCGGGTACTCATCGTGCGTGCTTCTTCGTTGAGTTTGCGTTCGATCACTGCATGATCGGCCGCGAGGATCGCCGAGAAATCACCGGCTGCCGCACCCCGGTGCGCCGCGAGTACGGCGATACCGTCGCACGTCGCGCCCTGATGGGTGGCCGAGAGCACAAACTCCCGCAGCGACGGACCACCCGTGACAATTCCTTGCGTCACGGCCGATTCCAAACCGTTGGAGAACGAGAAGGAGCCGACCGGGAACATGGAATCGGAAAACTGCATCATCCGCATCGCGCGGTTAATGCTGAGCCCAGATCCCTCAGACGAGAGGGTCATGGGTATGCCCCTCGCCCTCACGCGCGGCCGCACCGAACAAACGGCGTGCCTCGTGTGGAGCGATGTAGGGAATGACCTCGGCGCCCGGGATGAAGGTGTACTCGATGCCCTCGAAAGCATGTGTCCGCATCACCGAGCCCATGACTGCCTTGTCGACGGTCAACGGAACATAGACCTTCATTCCCTTCACCACCGCAGGCCAGTGCTGGTTACCCACGGCATGTCCCAACTCCAAGCACGTCTGAATCATCTTCTCGGGCGTGACGTCGACCAGTGCGCTCAGGTCGATCTCCAACACGTCCTTGAGGTTGATCCTGGCCACGACCACGGTGTTCGCCGGCTCGTCCCACAGCAGAATGTCGCCGTCCTGCAACTGAATACCCCGATCGAGAGAAACGGCCAGTTCACGGCCACCGATCGTGGTGCGTCGCAATCGACTCTTCTGTGCTTCCCACTGATCGAGCGACAAGACGTCCACTACAGCCTTTTCGAGTCGACCGGCCCACTCCTCGTCGGTCTCCTTCCCGAGAAGCGCGTCGACTCGCGTCGGCTTGCCGCTCGGCGCTGTCATCTCGCCGTGCGTGTGTGGCGCCGCATCGGCGCCGTGCGTGTGTGTGATTGTTCCCGACACTGGAGACCCCTAACTGAAGAAGTAAAGTTGGTTCAAGCGAATGGATTCGGCGGGTTCGACGTACGCATGGACGCCGTCCGCAGTCACCGCGAAGGTCTCCGGGTCCACCTTGATTTCCGGAGTAGCCGAGTTACGAACCAGATCACGCTTGGTGACCGTCCTCGTGCCCTCGACGGCGACAACCTGACGTTCGAGTCCGAGTCGATCCTTGATGCCGTCGTCGAGCGCCGCTCGCGAGACGAACGAGACCGAACTCTGCGGCAACGCCTTGCCGAATCCACCGAACATCGGCCGGTAGATCACCGGTTGTGGTGTCGGGAGCGACGCATTCGGATCTCCCATGGCGTGCCAGCTGATCAGACCGTTCTTGATGATCGTCTTCGGCTTCGCGCCGAAGAATGCGGGCTCCCAGAGAACAAGATCCGCCATCTTCCCGACACCGATCGACCCGACCACATGCGAAAGACCGAACGTCAACGCTGGATTGATCGTGACCTTCGCGACGTAGCGCAACACGCGGAAGTTGTCGTGTGTCGGCGAATCCTCGGGCAGCTTGCCGCGGGACCGCTTCATGCAGTCCGCTGTTTGGATCGCGCGAAGCCAGTTTTCTCCAACCCGGCCCATCGCCTGTGAGTCACTCGAGAACATCGAGATGACGCCCATGTCCTGCAGTACGTTCTCGGCACCGATCGTCTCGGCGCGAACGCGAGACTCGGCAAACGAAACATCCGAGGGCACTTTGGGATTGAGGTTGTGACAGACCATGATCATGTCGAAGAGCTCGGCCTGAGTGTTGATGCCGTACGGCAACGTCGGATTGGTCGACGCCGGAAGTACGTTGTCCTCGCCCGTCACTCGCAGGATGTCGGGTGCGTGCCCGCCGCCCGCACCCTCGCTGTGATAGGTGTGAATCGTACGGCCTTCGAAGGCCGCGATGGTGTCCTCGACGTATCCGGCCTCATTGAGAGTATCCGTGTGAATGGCGACCTGAACGTCCATTTCGTCTGCCACCCGCAGAGACTCACGAATCGTAGCCGGTGTCGCACCCCAGTCCTCGTGGACCTTCAGACCGGCCGCACCGGCCTTGATCTGTTCGACCAGCGACTGATGCCCGGACGAGTTGCCCTTGCCCAACATGCAGACGTTGACCGGCAAACCCTCGTTGGCCTTGAGCATCATCTCCATGTTCCAGATACCGGAAGTGATGGTGGTGCCGTTGGTTCCGTCGGTCGGGCCGATGCCGCCACCGATCAGCGTCGTCACTCCCCCACTGAGGGCGTGGTACGCCTGCTGTGGTGACACGAGGTGCACGTGTGGATCGATGCCGGCGGCAGTGAGGATCATCTGCTCACCGGAAATCGCGTCGGTCGCCGGGCCGGTGGTCAGCCCCGGGGTGACGCCTTCCATCGTGCTGGAGTTTCCCGCCTTGCCCCAGCCGACGATCTTGCCGTCCTTGATTCCCACGTCTGCCTTGACGACACCGATGGTTGCATCGACGATGACCACGTTGGTGATCACGAGGTCGAGGGCACCGTCGATGCTGCACGACTCCGGATCCTGGCCCATGCCGTCGCGCAGCGTCTTGCCGCCGCCGTAGATCGACTCGTCTCCGATGGTTCGAAGATCTTCCTCGACCTCGATGTACAGGTCGGTATTACCCAGTCTGATCTGGTCACCCGTGGTGACCCCGAACAGACCCGAATACTCTTGTCTCGAAATGCTTGTCATGGGTGTTGCTCTCCTTCGTCCGCCTTGAACGAGAATCAGTCGGTTTGAGGTTCGGACAGGAAGCCGAGTTCTTCGGCACGCTGGACGGCTCCGGGGAGCCTCGGCCGGTAGGCGGCGTGGGTCGGCGCCCAACCGTCGACAAGTCCGTTGAAGCCTTGAACCCGTTGCTTGCCGCCGAACGGCACCAACGTCACTTCCTTCTCGTCGCCCGGCTCGAACCGGACCGCCGTGCCCGCTGGAATGTCGAGGCGCCAGCCGAAGGACTGTTCACGATCGAAGGACAACGCGCGATTGACTTCCATGAAGTGGTAGTGCGAACCCACTTGGATGGGACGGTCACCGGTGTTTCGAACTCGCAACTTCAAACGTGGACGACCCTCGTTGAGTTCGATCGGCTCGTCCCGCAACACGTATCCGCCGACCGGCACTTTCTTCTCGCCGCTGGAATCCTTCTTCGTCGATTTGCTTGCCATCTTGGAGTGCTCCTGACATCTCGGTCGGGCTACTGGATCGGGGAGTGCACGGTGACGAGCCGGCTACCGTCGAGGAACACCGCCTCGACCTGCACACGCGGGATCATCTCTGCGACGCCTTCCATCACGTCGTCGACCGTCAAGGCGTGCGATGCGTCGGCCATGACCTCCTCGAGAGTCTTGCCCTCCCGAGCTCCCTCCAGAGCGGCTGCAGTGATGACTGCGACGGACTCCGGATGATTGAGTTTGAGCCCCTTTGCCTTTCGCCTCAGTGCGACATCCGCCAACATGAGAATTGTCAGCTTGTCGAGTTCTCGCGGTGTCAGATGCATTCCGAACGCTCCTTGTCGATCATGCGGTAACTCCCTGTCGTCGAATACATGTCAGCTCCCCTGTTCCGTCGCTTCGGTGAGAGGTTCGGCCGCTTGCTGGACGAAACCGCTCCTCCTGCCGCCCGAGTACTCGTTGATCGCGTCCAGAACCGCCTGGGCATGTTCCGAGGCGACCAACACCTCGACACGCAACCGCTCTGTGAACACGACGTCGTTGCGTTGCCCGCGGAACTTGAGTGAGGCCGAGTCACTCGCGGAGACATGCGCTTCCGATACGACTATCGACTCCGCTCCAGCCGCCAGCAGCGCCTCCCGTAGCTTCTCGGACTCGATGGTCTGCAACACCGCGGTGATGAGTTCGTGCTTCGGGGCGCCGAGGTTCGGAACAAGTTTTGCCCCGTCGACCAGGACGCCCGAGTCGAACCCGCTGGTCTGCGGCGCACCACCTGCGTCGACGAATGCGGCGTTGTAGCGGTACGCGTCCATGCCTTGCTGACGACGGTCGATGTCCACCTGGTCTTTCGGAGCCAGCTTGAGACCGATGGTCTTCTCGATGCCCGTGGCGATCAGCCAGGTCACCACGAACGAGAATGCGATGACGACGATCAACGCCAGCGCCTGCTCGCCGAGTAGTCCTACGCCGCCACCGAAGAAGAGTCCGTCGCGGCCGATCGAATTGATCGCCTTTTCGCCGAACAAACCGAGAAGGAGTGAACCGAGGATGCCGCCGATGAAGTGGACCGCGATGACGTCAAGCGCGTCGTCGAACTTGAAGATCGACTTGAGCGCGAGCGCGAAGTGGCAGACCAGTCCGGCAAGCGCGCCGATCGCCAACGCGGAGAAGGTGCTGACGAAGCCCGCGCAGGGGGTGACGGTCGCGAGACCGGCTACCGCGCCGGTGATTCCACCGATCGCCGTGGCCTTGCCCTCGGTATACCTTTCGATGACGAGCCAGACGACCATGCCGCCCGCTGCGGCGATGTGAGTGTTCATCAAGGCTTGTGCCGCAACACCATCGGCGGCCAATCCGTCGCCTGCGTTGAATCCGAACCAGCCGAACCACAGGATGCCTGCGCCGATCAACGCCAGAGGTACCGAGTGAGGGACTGCCTCGGCGTTGGGCCATCCCGGACGTTTACCAACCACCAGCAAGATTGCCAGGGCGGCGGCGCCGGCGGATGCGTGGACGACAATTCCGCCGGCCCAGTCCTGAGCTCCGCGGAGCGCCAACCAGCCTTCGGGGTTGAAGAGCCAGTGCGCAATCGGGGGGTAGACGATGATCGACCACAGCACGAGCAGAACGGCCCAGCCCAAGGGCTTGAGCCGGTTTGCGGTCGCACCGGTGATCAGCGCGGGCGTGATGATCGCAAACATCATCTGATAGACCACGAACGCCAGAGTCGGTACCGCGACTGCACCTTCGATCAGGTGGAAGCCCGGGGCGGCGGCAGTGTGTATGTCCTGCAAGCCGAACAATTTCAGGTCACCGAGGAAGCCGGAACCCCAGTCTCCACTGAACGCGAAGCTGTATCCGAACACGACCCAGGTAATCGAGACGAGTCCGAGTGGGACGAGGTTCTGCTGCAGCATGACGAGCGCACTGCTACCGCGCACCAGACCGGCGTAGAAGAACGCGAGTCCGGGAACCATGAACAGAACCAGGCCCGCGGAGATCAGCACCCACGCCGTGTCCCCACTGTCTATCACTGCTTCTGCTAACACCATTTCCATCGACATCGACGACCTCCGAGCATTATTCGGACCTGAACAAAGTCATTGGTTAGAGCAGCAATTCGCGACGTTCCGGTTCGCTGCGACAGTTACGCTACGCCCCATAGTTGCACCTTCTGAGCACAATCGGGGGAACATCCGGTTTTCACGTTTAGCAGATCATTCTTCTGGGAAAAGATGTGACTTTGCCTGAACATTGCGGACGCTCCACAACTTACAATTGAGGGATTAAATCTCGTCGAAAGTGGTTTGAGTTTCACGAAATTGGGAAAGTCGCCACAGGTGAGCGCGGCTTTCGTTGGACAAATGCCGCTTCCATCTCGGGACTTAGCTCCCTAACCGAGACAGCCGCGAGAGCCTTTCTTGATGACCAACGTCGGTGCCCCACCTATCCAATCGGGTAGGTAATTTCGCCAAACATCTTCTCACTTGTTCAGATGATTAACCATTACACCACTGAGGGCAATCCTGTCGTTAATACAGCTTTCATCCCAGACTGGATATTCGACTGAAATATCGAAGATCACCTTTCGATAACCTTTAGCGATGAATGACTTTTGCTGTAACGCTTTTGTTATGCAGTATCCCGAAGGGAGGATTGATCCCACCAGTCGAGCACACGCATACCGGACAAAGTCAGCCACTTCGACGGCTCCCCCACCTCTGCGTCGACCTCGAACCACACCCGCCCCGGTTGGCGACCGGCCTGGAGCCACGTCCCATCCGAGGCGCGAGCGGCCCGGATCATCTCGATTGCGTCCGCCATTCGCGGATCCGGGTCAATACCGTCAAACAACGACGCTTCACGGAAATACTCGGCCGCGTTGAGCACGTTGTATCGCCACCGGAACGGGTACGCGAACCGGCCGACCCAGGGCCCCACCGGTTCGCCGGTCGAGAGTCTCCGGAACAGACCGCGCCGCATCAAGAATTCCTCACCGGATCGTCGAGCCGCGCAAGTCTCATTTGTACCCCCGGTCGCGATCTCGTACGCGAGAAGCCCTTTGAGTGAATTGAGGGTCGAATGAAACGACGATCGCGTAGAACCTTCGATCCACTCGCAGTTCCACCCACCATCCGGAAGTTGATGCTGCACAAACCAATCAGCCAGTTCATCAACACGCATGTCGAGCCACACACCGTTTGCCACCGTCCAGGCGTTGATGCAGCAATCGACCTCGCCGCCCCAGTACGGCCGGCCCTCGTACTCCCAGCGACAGTTCTCCGCGAGCAGTTCTGCGGTACGACGCTCCCGCAGAACACTGGCGTCGAGGCCCCACTCACGCAATGAGTTGAGCGTCCAGGTTGTTGCCGTCCAGGGTTGCGAACTTTGTTCTGCTGCTTCGGGTCCCGCAAAGCCGAATTCTGACGGGAAGAACGCCCCACCCGCCCATTGGCCGTCTCGGTCCTGCAATGAAAGCAGGCGTGCACCAAATCCTTTGGTAGCGATCGCCGCGCGCGTCGCCGCCCACACAGTGGGCGCTTCGTTCAGCAGGTCGCGCTCCACCTGCCACCGAATCGCCGGATCCGAATCAAGGAGCCACGCGAGCAAGTCGGTTCGGGATGCCATCTGGCAATACTATCGAAAGGCGAAGCAGGCCATCCGGTTAACGCATTTCTCGACGTCTGATGCAATGGTGAACTCCGGACCCGTTGCGGGCCTACACCGGGTAACCCAACGCCGCCCGCACCGCCACTATGTCGGCGGCAGCGACCTCCATTGGCTTGTCCCCCAACCGAATCAACGTGCCAGTGGGCAGTTCCTCTACCACCGCAGATTGGGGCAGCGCGCTGCGATCGAACGTAACTCCGGAATGGAAGTACGTTTCCCATCCCACCTGGATCTGACCTCTAACTCGCGGTTGCAGATCGAGGTAGTCGCCGATGCTCCACCGAGCCCGATCCGGTTCCCAATGCTTGACGATCACTTTCATGATCGCGTCCCCGACATCCGGTTCGAGCAACCGTCGCAATTCGGGGGGAACATCCTTCTCCGTCGGCAACGACACCCGGACACTGTTGGGGGCACTGGTTTCCAGCCCGCCGACCCTGGCGATGATCCGCCGCGCGGTCCCGTCTTCGGGCGACAAGTCGACGTCGTAGCCCGGTCCCGGAGTGTCCGAATACCCCATCTCCTTCGAGCGGGAATGCTCGAAGATTCGCACCAACCCGTCCACGCTGAGATCTGCTGGCACCTTGTCGAACTCGGCAGTCGAGACCCACGGCAACGCCAACCCCGGGTCGATCGCTTCCAGATCGTCGAGGAAGGCCCGCATCGTCTGCGCCACTTCCTGACTCGACTGCACCCGTGTCCCCCAATATCCGGCTAAAGTCGGCCGCCGCCCGAACATGCTCATCGCCCCGCCCTTTCCAACCATTGAACTTAGGAGCCCACGCTCGGCGGTCGTCACCACGTCAGAGGAAGATGGAGACGCCATCACATTCGTGAGCTGGGCGGGAACGCCTGGTGTCAAGTCTAGGGTGCCAGAGCCCTCGTGAACCTTGGGTAGACGCACCTCCGGTCGTTCCGGTCGGCAATCCTGCTGCAACGCGGATGCTTCGGATATCGTCGGCGGCCCACTGGGCGCTTGGATCACGCTGGATGACGATCGTTCTGTTCCTGTACGGAAAAGCCTCCACCCTGGGGCGGGAGTTGTGTTTCGTCGATCAGCAACTCAAGGCCGAAGTAGGTGCAACTGCCCACGATCGCGTCGCCGGGTACCTTGCGCTGAGGCGATGATTCGGTCCGGTGGTAGAGCACGGTGACGCGAGAGTCCCAGATATCGGCCAGCCCCTGTACGACCCTTAACGCCAGCGCAATCAGCGATTCGTCGGCAATGGTGCAGGAAAACGAGTCGATGCGTGAGGTACCCCCCGAAACCGATCATGACCTTGAGATCCCTTGTGGTCAGACAAATTGATCATCTGCTCTTTGGAGACTGGATCCCAGGCACGTGCCACGTGGGGCAAGACCGCACACAAATTGCTTAGACTGTCTCCAGTCTGGATATCCAAGGCGCAGGCTCTAGGCACCGAGTCCGACGTTGGTCCAGATATCAAGGTAAGTGGAGTAATCGACCAGTTCAGGGGGTTCCGTCGATGACCACACAACACCCCTTGTCGATTCCTCACCAAAGTACAAGCAAAGATAACCGCCGCCGCCCGATCTGAATGTCGCGATGCAACGAGCCGGATCTGGGTACTCTTCAGGGGACAGCCCGTCCAGAATAGACCATTCAAAGCTGTCAATTCGAAACATATCTTCAAGAGGCAGTGGCCCGACAGTCTTACCGGCAATATAGTACCAACCGTTGTGCAAATTTGAATAGAAATTCTTTAGACTGGGGGGGAATTTATTCCAATACCCTGGAAGTTCATCACCATCCACTACCGGTGGCGTACCCAAATAGTAGAGATCGGTCCCGTCTGCCATTTTAATTTTATATAGAAGAAAGAACCTATTTTCAGACCTGAGCAACCGAACATCGGATAGATTCTCTTTAATGTTTCTGTAAGTGTCGCCCAATATCGGTCGCCCAAATACATCCCATTGGTCCAATATCCCCGAAATTCGAGCTGCAAGGTCACCATTTAGTGCATCCAACCAATAAATCGGAAGCGCCGTACGTTCAAGTGGTGTCAAGTCGTCAATCTCCACAAGCACGGGCGAGTCGATATACCGCGAAATCTTGACCAGATCCACTACTGAACTCCATTCAATATACTAGATATCATTTGACGAATTTCCTCAGTAAGATGAGTTTCGATTTCGATCATAGCATCCCGGAATTCAGGGGAAACCGGGATTCCGCCCTTCACATAGCCCCACCAGTCTGCCCAACTCTTGGCGCCCTTTGACGTATTCGCAGTCGGGCTCAAACCCAGGAAGTTATCGACGTAGTTCAATACTTGAATTTGCTGCTCGAAGGTCAACTGCGTAAAACCAGGCATGTCGAATATGACCCTCATCGGTACGGTGTGATCCGCCTCGAGGACGTCGGGCAATGTGAGCCCGGGAAGAACCGGGTCCGGTCCGCCACCTTCGTGATCAAGGTTAACTATGTCGCGGATCACATTTGTCGGCGTTTTTCGACGCAGCGACGCATACAATTGAGCTAAGTCAGCGGCCGTCAGCGGGTTGCCTTCGGAATCCAAGCGAGGATCCTCGGGTGCAGCCTCACCCGAATCAGATGACTGCTGCGGAGGTGATTCTGGACTTGTCTCGGCACCATCGGTGAGTGAATCTACGACTTCTTGCACCGCGTGAATGAAGTTCGACGCTAGTACCCGCTCGACGGATGAACGTTCGGTGGGATCTGGGCGGACCGTCGGATCGGCGATCGTGCTCGGATCGGGATCAAAGGGGTCGAACTCCGGGGGTCCGGGCTGGGTCGGCGCACCGGGAGTCTCGGGATCGACCGGAATGTGGCCTGGGTTGACCGGATCGACGGCCGGTTGCTCGCCAGGTTCGGGAGCCGAAGGTTGTTCGGGGTCAACGAATCCAGGTGTGGTGGTGCCGGGGTCTACTGGTGGTTCGAAACCCGGATCCGACGGTGTTGCCGGATCGCCTGAATCCGGCTCGCTGGAGGGATCTTGCGGCTGGGTCGGATCGTGATCACCAGGCAGACGCGGTACAGGCCGCGGCGTGGGCCTCCGAGGCGGCGGCTTCGCGGCAGGTCCGGCCGGCCCGGGCTGGGTGTGGCCGGGAGTGTCCTGCTCATGCGCTGGTGGCAGTTTCACGAACGGAGAAAGGACAGTGCGAAGAAGTGCCTGATCCTGCGGAGAAAGCAGGGCTATAGCCTTCACAAGCACTTCGGCGAGATCTACTCCGGCCTCGAGCGCCCATTCCTCGAGGCTTTCCATGCGGCCGAACAGTTCCGAATCCCCCAGACCCACACCTGCAAGGATTTGCGCGAACAAAGCTGCGATTCCAGCGGTGAGCATGAGCCCGGCTTCGGCTGCACTGAAGATGCCGCCGATGATCGGAATTCCTGCCAATTCTGCTTGGGGTGTGTCGGTTTCGTTCGGTGTAGCGGGCGCTGGGTCGATGGATGGGGATGTCCCGGCACCTGGTCCGTCCCCGCCGATGTCTCCGCTGATGTCCTCGGCCGGCGACTGTTGCGGGATCTGCTCCGGCACTTGCGCCGGAGCCTGCTCAGGGACTTGTGGTTCGGGCTCGACCGCGGGTGGGACTGGTGGTTGAGTGGGTTTCGGTTTCTGGACTGGTGGATTGGGGGCCTTGTGGCCTTCGACCTGCGGTGTCTCGTTCCAATGTGGACCGTCATCTGAGCGGGTGCCGTCGTCCTCACCGGAGATCTTGGTCGGGCGCGCCGGAGCAGAGGATTTCTTGCCGCTCTGTGTGCGATCCTGCGGGTCCGCCAAAATCGGATACAGCACATTCTCGATACCCGTGGTGTCGACGACCTGGACGAGTTGCCCGTCCCGGATCTCGTAGTGCGTCGGGATGGGTGTGCCGTTGGCGTCGTAGGCCCACGGGGCATCGATCGTCGAGACCGGGTTTCCGTCGGCGTCGAAGACAGTGACCGTGCCGTCGTGGTTGACGCTCATGTGACCGCCGGGCGGCACCGTCACCGGAATCACGGATTCGTGCGACGACGTTTCGTCGTGGATCAGGAAGAAGAACCGGCTTCCGCCGGTGATCGGATCGAACACCCGCAACGAGGACTGTCCGCCAGGTGCGTACGCAGTCGACGGCGACGCGGCAGTCCCGACCGCCTGGGAGAGTACTGATTCGGGCGTGCGGGGGCTGAAAGGTCCCGGCCGCCCGCGCACTCCAATACCCGCAGCGGTGAACGCCGCAGCGCCGATCAGGGCGAGTTCGAGATACCGGTCACGACTTTCGCCCTCCCCGGATGTAGCGACATCTGCTGCCGGGTCCGGAACCGGCTGGACCGGTGCGATATTCGAATCCGAATCCGCGGGGATCGGTCCGGGACCACGATCGGTGGTGGTTCCCTCACCCGGGGTGGGTGTGGGTGAGGGAACCGCTGATGCCGATGCATTGGGGAATGCACCGACACCAGTTTCCGAGGCCGGGGACTCGGAAGCAATGGGCGGAACCTCGATCGTCGGAACCGGGACGATGGGGGTGCCGTTGTAGGTGGGAAAGTTCGTCGGAGCATTGGCCCCGACATTCGGGCCACCGCCTGGAGCCTGCACACCGGGGAGCCCGACAGTGGTCGTCGGCGCAGCTGTCGCCGTCGTGGACGGCGCGCTCAGGCACGGGTTGATGATCTCTGGCGGGATGGGCGCACCAGGTGGCAGCGACGCAATGAGATTCAGGTAGATCTGATGATCACGTGCCCGCACCGCCGCGCAGTCTTCTTCCGGCGTCGCATTCGCCGGAGCGGCGGAGAGTGCGATTCCCGCACCGATCGCTCCGGCCGCTCCGGCGGCAAGCACTCCCGCGAGAGTCCGGCGAAGGCGTCTACCGGACTTCACCGGTGCGCACCACGATTGTCACTCTTCTTCGTTCGGAGTAGCGCGATGAGTTTGTCTGCGCCCCACCAGAACAACCGTCCGGAGATCGACATCCACAAGAAGAACGCCAGGTAAACCAGGATCGTCCCGTAGTCGTTCGCCCAGCCGGCGAGCTTCCCGATCACCGCGAATGCCGCGATCAGCAACCCCAGTCCAACTGCCGTAGCGATCACAGCCTTGGAGAGTGGACTGAGTTCACTGTCCGGATCCCAGTCATCAACGTCTGCAACGTCTTTACTATCGACGGCAGTGGATTCCGACTGGACACTGCGGCGTTCGGCGTTGTTGACGGTCATGGCTGAAACTCCAAATAGGAAGGGAGAGCAAGGACAACGGGTCGCCGGCGTTCGGCCTGGTATCAGTTCCAGTACTGCTCCGTCAGCACTATGTGCCCCTCACTGGCGGGGTGATTCGGGTCGGAGACAAAGACATTGGCATGCCCACCACGCGCTGCTGCTTCACCGAGCACAGCTCCTTCGAGGGCGTCGACCTTGCCATCGGTAACAGTTATCGCGGAACCAGGCGCCAACCAGACCCCCCTCAGCGAACCGGGAACGATGTTCGCAATCGCATCAGGAATCGGGCTCGCCGCCAGCGCCGCCGTTTCGGCATTCGAAAGTGAAAGTCCGATCCGGCCATGTTCCGGTTGCACGATCGGAGTTGCAGCAGATGCCGCGCCGGCGCCGAGAACACCGATCAGGGCGATACCTGCGGTGAGGGTTCCGGCAGTGGCCAAGGTACGAATCTTCATGATTTCTCCTTTGTGAGCGTGATGAGTAACCACCCCGGGACGGGACGGATCAGGAATTACTCGCCAGCAGCGCCGGCGAAGTGTGCAAGGGTCAGAGCCAGGTGGGATCGGAGTACACGAACAACGTGTTGTCGGACGTCGCCGTCGACACCGAGAGTTGTGCGTACGAGCGGATCGTCACCGGCCCCATGCACGCATCAACCTTCACGTGCACGTTCTCTGCCGTGATCGACGCCTTCGACGACTCGAGATCCTTCTTCCCCAACGGAATCGTCGTGATGGTCCCCGGCGCAATCGTCGACTGGATGCTCGGATTCACCGACGCATTCACACCCACGTTCGCCGACGGGACACCCGAAATACTCACACCGACAGACGGACCGAGCGAAAAGCCAAGCCCCAAGCCAAGTCCGGAGGAGACATCGATCTGGCAGCCGATCTGCAACCCCTGCTCGACATAACCGGTTTTCACTGCCGAATCACCCTGACCGCCGATCGTGCCGGTCACCTTCGCCGACACGAACCCCTCACGGGTGAACGCCGTCGTCGCCAGATTCGGCACCGGGTTCGCCGACAGTTTCGTGGCGGCAAGATCCAACGACCAGCCGTCATCGGTGACCGTGCTCGCGAATTTGTCCGCCAACGCCGTTGGCGTTGCCGATGCGCTCCCTGCGAAGACAACACCCGATGACAGCGCGGCAACCGCACACGCCGCGAGCCCTACCGCGGCCCTCGATCGACGATGGGATACGCCGTTTTGCGATTCGATCGACATGAACTGCTCCTCCACGTGACACAGCAACCAGAGCGGTAGCCGGCAACTAACTGAATTAGTTACCGGACGGTACCAATCGTCCTGTTTGCCCGCCAGCGCGCCATCTCCCCCATCTTGGATTTAGGGTGAACTTTCGGTAACAGATATATATCGACAGGCTTATCAGCAGCGAAAAGGACCTAGGTCCCACTATGAGCAAGGTCACGGTTTAAAGGTAAGAAGATCCCTCAGAAACAGTGCGGCAAATCGAATCGAACCCGCATTTCACGGGCCTCAGAGCAGTTGAAGGCCGAACTTGCGGGCATCAAGCCAGTGCGCGTACTTGAATATGAAACTAACAGGCATTACTTGGCAATCGATCGCAAATCAAGGCGCCCGAGCGGGGCCTGGGAGCGCAACTCTGCACGGTTCACGCGGAGATACTCACTTCGTGGTCGGCGCGAACTCGTCGGACCCACTGGCATCGCATCGTTAGCTCGTCAATCACTGATTCATGCAGACGACGCACACAAGTAGTACGCCAGTACGAGAAAAGGCTCTGACCAAGACCGGAGTCCTTGATCAGAGCCCTAACAACTCGGGGTCGAAAGCTATGCCGGTTCTCTCATGATGCCGAGATGCCGTGCAGTCCCGGACACCCCAGGAACCTCTTGCACAGGCGACCAGGTGTTCAGCCCGTCCGCGCTGTCGGAGTAGAGATACTTACCTTCGGTATA
The DNA here is from genome assembly GCF_042728675.1 of Rhodococcus sp. NPDC060176. Lineage (NCBI taxonomy): Bacteria > Bacillati > Actinomycetota > Actinomycetes > Mycobacteriales > Nocardiaceae > Rhodococcus > Rhodococcus sp. NPDC060176. Next base: position 317,648 of record NZ_JBHWYS010000004.1, on the reverse strand, counting down.
GGCGTCGAGATAGATCCGCCAGTCGCCGCTCGGCAACTGAACCACGGCCGGACCTTCGACAAGGGAGCCCCAATTCCCGGGCGGGACAAACGAATAAGGTCCCGTCGCCGAAGGAGCGACCGCATGCTCGACGACCTTCCTCGTCTCGTTCTTGGTGAACGCATGATAGGTCGATCCGACTTTGACCACGGTGGTGTCGATGTGGTCCGCACCGATCCCGGCGAGCGGAACAGGCGGGCTCCACAACCGGAGCGACGGTTCCAACGCCGTCATCAGATACGGCACAAATCCTCCACCGGTCGACATCGACAGGATGACGTTGACGCGATCGCCGTCCACAAACCATTCAGGCGCCCAGGCCTTGGTGACGAATGGTGACAGCGACGGTCCGTCGCTGAAACCGGCCGAACCCGAGAAGCCCGGCGGGCTCGCAGAACCGGTGCCATCTCCCGTACCAGGCATCAAGGCGCAGCAAAACGGAACCGGATAGTTCCCCAGCGGCGTCCAGTTGATGCGGTCGCTGCTACGTGCGAACCCGATGTTCGCCCCACCACCCGTCGTGTAGGTGAGGTAGTACAACCCGTCCGTGTTCCGGAAGATGCTCGGATCACGCACGAGCCCAGACGGCGGCCTGTACGCCGACTGCTGGACGAGCTGAAAGCCGGTGCCGTCGGCCGACTCGTAGACATCCATGTCACGGTCGCTGGCAATGCTGAACGCCACCATTGTGTATTTCCAGTCAGGCGGCGGCGCGGCGCTGCTGGCAGGGGCTGCGACCAGCAACCCCGCGACGACGAGGATCACCAGCGATACAACAGAAAGGCCGGTCCGTTTTGTCGGAATCACCGATGAAGTATGTATGACAGCAGGCCCACCATGGGTAACTTCGGCCGGAGGCAGAGCAGGATCGTTACCTAAGGCGATTCGTCTTGTAGTGACGGCGGGACGCCGGCAAGGTCGGCCGTTAGCATCACGCCATGGAACTTGGGGTGCATTTCGCGCTGTCAGACAGCGTGGCAGCGGAACTTCTGGACGCGCGCGGCGACGACGACAAACTCGGCGCTGTGGTCGAGGACATCGAGGAGACGGGCCGATCCGAGTTCTCGTGCGACACGGACAAGGCGTGGGATCCGATCCTGTGCGCCCTCTCCAGCACGGGGTACGAGCGCGTGTCCGAGAACTGGCCGGCCTACGGCGTGATCTTGGGGGACGAAGACCTCAACACCGACACCGACGACCAACTCGTCACCTACCTGGCACCCGATCGGGTCGCCGAAGTCTCCTCGTACCTGGCGGAAATCACCGAATCCGAGTTCGGCGTGCGCTACGACGCGATGCCACTCGACGACCGCAACCCGGAGTACGGCTCCGACGAGCGCGGGTACGCCTGGGGCTGGCTTCGGGAAGTGGCGGACTTTTTCCAGCGCGCGGCCCGAGAGAATCACCACGTGGTGTTCACCGTGCGGTTCTGACAGTCGAGAGCCCACTGCCGAAGCAGCGCGCCCTCGAAGAATGAAAGACCGCTTGACAGTGGCGCTCAACTGCGGAGGACCCTCTGCGCGGGTTCTTGCTCTGACAATTCCTGTGCCGCAGCGTTTCTGGGTGACCGAGTGCGTGTCCTTCTCGCAGCCAGACTTACCAGTAACGGAACCGTAACGACAGTCCGCGCGCTTCTCTGGCATTCACGATCTTGACCAGCAGATTCACTGAAACAGTTTATTCTTCAACGGATTTCCAGTAGTGAGCTGCATCTCAAACCAACACAATGGATTGCTCATTGTTTGCGACATGTCGTTGACTGTTACCGGAAGAATCAGACAAAGTGGCCCGTGGAGGCGCCAACTCGAGTGGGCCACCGACGAGGGAGAAGCCGAATGACGCACCTACGCAAGATGATTACCGCGGCCGCATTGATACCTGCCGGTATCGCAGCCATCGCACTCAGCGGCGCGGGCGCAGCATCAGCTGTTACTCCGATCGCCGACAACGGGCGCATCGGCGTGCAGATGAACCAGGGCGAGACGGCATTGTTCGGCCAGCTCAATGCCGGCGCTGCGATCGAAAGCATCACTAACTCCACCCAGATCGGCGTGCGCCTCGCACCAGGATCGCGCTTCGAGAGCGGCCCAAACGTCGTCTGGGGACGTCTCGACCAGTTCGCCAACGAAGCAGCCTCCCGTGGTGGAGAAATTTCTCTCGGCGTACTCAACCCGGCGAGGGGTTCACAGCAGTTCTTCTTCATTCAGAACTGGTAGTACCCTTCGCCGTCGAATTGATGCTTCGCTCTTCCTGTGGCGGGGCGGAGCATTTTTCGTTTCCCGTGGCCACGTTCGTCGCCGAGTGTTGAACAGGCGACGTTATCCCGGACGACTTTTGCGAGGACTGCAAACGGGCACCGATGCGTGCGGGAATTCCCTGTGCCGCTGCGTAATAACGCATCCACAACCGACCCCTGAGGCGAACGAATGAGGTGGACTCGCAAAGAGATAGCGATCATCGTGACCGCCACCGCGGTGAAACGGGTGCTGCCGTCATGGTGCGAAATGGTGTGACGCTGTTCCCAGCAGGATCCGGTCCCACAGGGTTCAGCGTGTGCATGGTGAATGGCAAGCAAAACAGCAGCGCGGGACCATCGCTGAGGTGGTCAAGACCGTCTTTGATTAATCGTCCCCGGACCGAACAAAAAGGACTACGGAAGCAATTCCAAGAATTCTTGGATAAATTCTCGAACTGCCGTCTCATTTTTGGATGCCTTCGCGGGATCGTCCCACCGCACCGCATTTACTATTTCAATCTGAAACCACGCACCCCTCAATTCCTCGAAATCGGGCGCATTTTCGGATTCACGTGCGTCCACATAACTCTCAAATATATCGACGAGCGTTTGTAAGGATATTTTACCTTCCCTGTAATCACGACTAACTTGCTCGCCTTCAGTGCGATATTTTCCGTTTCCCGTCATATCAACTTCACTTTCCTCTTAGCCGTCCAAATGAGGTCGTCACAACTGTACCGACCTCGTTTACGACGACTGATAGGTTATTTGCCGAATCATAGAATACGATCGTTGCGTCGCTGCTAGGGTGGCCACCCCATTTCGAATTGCCTGTTCGACAAGGGAGGGGAGGCTGCCGCGCCTCTGCATTCGATCAAACGCATGCCCAGTGTATTCGCGACCGTTGACCACTTCCGGAGGATTGGTTCCTGGCTTTACGTCCAATTCGCGGCGGATGCTCGAAAAAATGGGATGAGCTGCAGAGACTAGGGGAAGAGGACTACCGCTCGCGATGGCGTTGACAGCTACTGAATTGGGCTGCGCGAAGAGCAGTTTCGAGCCATCGATCATCCTGGTTGCTGTACAGCTTGCGCAAACCGGGCGCGTGTACGCCGCCATGTGGAAAGTACTGTTTCCCATGGCATCTCACTACAAGCTGTTCGGGTACGCGCGAGGGTGGTATTGAGGACATCACGTCAAAGCGCTCTACGCGCCGGCTCAGGTGTTGACCTGATTTCCGTCAGAATCGGTATCTCGTGCTTGGCGGTCAGTGTCTTTGTAGTGCAGTTTGTCGTACCTGTTTACCGGAGGTGCATCCTTCTGCTCGCGGTAGAGCGCCCGTGTCAGCCAAGCACCGAAAACATCGTTGAATCCGGTGGGATGCCTTCGCGTGAGGAAGGGGGTCCACCACCACGCCACGAACACAGCAGCGAAACCGCACAAAAGGACAGGTCCGAGAATCGACCGCTGAGGAGCGGTGAGCCAAGCGAAAACGATGGTCAGGATCGACGAACTCCAGTAGATCGTTCTCGCATGACTGCGGTACATCACGTAGGGCGTGGATGCGATCAACGCCACAGCCCCTGTGGTGATCGCACAAATTGCATAAAAGGTGGTCATGGTGCCGATTCCGCTTGAGGAACGGTGTGTTGTCGGTGCACAGGACTCTTCTGCTGGACGCTGCTGTACAGGTAGTCGATTTTACCTGGAATCATCAGGATGTGGTCGTGTTCCACTGGGATGCGGTAGGCGAGGTAGTCGTGATCGGTGATCAGGGCAAATGGATGGCCGCCCTCGAAGGCGAAGACGTCTGAACCGTCAGCCTGCGAATCCTAGTCTGCTCCCACATCACAATAAGCAACTGCTGGCCAGTGTCACTTGACATGACACTGGTCGCGCAAGTGAGTCAAAGCCTGCCTTGATTAGTCGCCCCTGGACCGAGAAAAGAGACTACGGAAGCAAGTCCAAGAATTCTTGAATAACTTCTCGCACCTCCGACTCATTTTTGCTCGAATTCGAAGGATCATCCTGGTTAATTGCATTCATTATTTCAATTTGACCCCAGGCCCCCCTCAGGGTTTCGGAATCTGATGCACGCTCCGATTCGCGTTCTCTCACGTACCTCTCGAATATTTCAACTAGCGCATGCAAGGATATTTTTCCGTCACAATAATCGCGATTAACCTGCTCAGCTTCCAGGCGGTAAATTGATTGATCCGTCATGTTTTTCACTTTCCCGATAAATTGCCAAATGAGGTGGTCACAACTCTGCCCGTTTCATTGATGATAACTGATAGGTTGTTTATCGAATCATAGATCACGGTCGTGTTTCCTCTGCTCGGGGTCGCCACCCCTTCACGAATGGCCTGTTCAACCAGGGATGGGAGTATGTCGCGCTCTTGCATTCGGTCGAACGCATGCCCCGTATATTCACGACCGTTGACTATTCCAGGACGATTGGTTCCGGGCTTTACATTTATTTCGCGATCTCCGCGCCCACCCACAGGTGTCGAGGCCGGTCTGTCTCCGACGGGAATAGTCGGATCGCTAGGGGCTCTATTCCCGGCCTCACCGGCGGTGGCGGCTGCCCTGCGACCTGCGGCTTCGGCGTCTGCGGCGGTTCCGCCGCGCCGCAGAACAGCCTCCACCGCTTCTTGCACGGCAGCTCCGCCGACTCTGCCTCCTGTGCCTACGATCGGAATGAGGGAGACGATATTTGCTGCTGCGGCAGCGATCTCAGCCGGGGAATGCTCGGGTGAAGGGTGTGCTCGTTGACCGCGATTGAACCCGAACGGATCGACGGCGGCATCGTGCACGGGGACTACGAGGAAATTTCGCCACGCATCCCCGAGCGTTCCGACACTATCGACTGTTGTGTCGACCGCGCTTTCCCCGACACCCCACGCGCTGTCCCACACTTTTTGCGGGAACGATCGATCGTCGGGCGCGTTCGGATCTGGCGGGATCGGCACATTGCCGGTGAACCCGGCAGGCACGTCCCCGTGAGCTTCGGCAAGCTGATTCGCAGCTTGTTGACGTGGACTGACAGTGGGTTTGGGGCCCGGGCTGGTTGTGGTGCGTGGCGACTGATTTGGTTGCGCGGGTTTCGAAGGTGCAACCGGAGAGACTTCGCCGTGTGCTTGGGCGAGTTGGTTCGTTGCTTGTTCCTGAGAGGTCGGCGCGGGCTTCGGTCCAGGTTTGGTGGTGGTGCGCGGTGACTGATTGGGAGATGCAGGTTTCGTGACCGGAGCGGAGCCTTGGGTGGTGGTCCCGGCGTACTTACCAGCGGTGGTGCCGCTGTTCGTGGCTCCGGAAGTGTTGCCCGAGTTCGTGTTTCCACTGTTCTGCGGTTTCTGCGGACTTGTGCGCGAGGTCATCGAATTCGGCTTGGGTGCGGCGGTGTTCGTATTTTTCTGGACTTGTTTCGAAGCGACAGAGGTGGGTGCTTTCGCCTTCTTTTCCGGCGGATCAGCCAAAATCGGGTACGCGGTCGCTTCGTCGGCGTACACCTTCTGGATGAGACAGCCGCCGCGAACTTCGTAGCCGGTCGGAACACGATTGCCGTTGGCGTCGTACGCCCACGGAGCTGCGACGACCGAGATCGGGTTTCCGTCCGCGTCGAAGACGGTGACTGAGCCGTCCGGATTAACGCTCATATGCCCGCCGGGCGGGACGTCGACGGGGATTTCCGCTTCGCGTGAGGACGTCGCGTCGTGGATGAGGAAGAACGTACGACGTCCTCCGCCGGGTTCGGTGACCGTGATCTTCGACTGGCCACCCTTGACGTACTGCATCAGCGGTGAGGCGAGGGTACCGACTGTCTGGGAGAGGATCGATTCCGGCGTACGCCCACCCAACGGTATGCGTGGGCCGAACGGTGAACGACGCCCACGTACTCCGATCCCGCCGGCTGTGAATGCGGCGGCACCGACCAACACGAGTTCGAGGTACCGGTCACGGCCGTCGCCTTTGTCGAGCCCCGAGGGGGTGACCGTGGGATTTGATTCCGATTGCCCGGGAGCACTATTCGGCGTTCCAGAGGGAACAGGTCCGGGACCACGATCGGGGACCGCTGTGGGTGCGGTCGATCCAGCGGGCTGCGGGGTAGTCGGGGCGGAAGCGGAGGGATTTGAACTCTTATGGCGCCCCCCGTGGACGGGCCAAAATGACCACTACCAGCGGATACACGTCTCGCTCAATACTCCCAGATCGGCCCGAATCGTGGGTAAGTGTGGGCAAAATGTGGGCACGAGAACGCTGGCACAATCGACCGCATGGACCTCAATACCGACTGGCGGCAGCGCATGCCACCGAAGTCTCGACTACAGGATGTGCCGCGCGAGACGCCGATCGCCAGACGCAAGCGCGAGAACGAAGAGTGGACGTCGAAGTGTGGGCCGGTGACGGTGCGGAAGATCGGCGAGGGCGTAATTTCTCCGTGACGCCTTCCGGCGTACTGCTGACGTGAAGGGCTGGGCGTGAAATGTGGATAGTGGCCATAGGCAAGGCTTTGGAAGTTGGGGGTCTGGCGTTAGCGGCGAGAGGACTATTCCTCGCATGGCGACACTCCGCCGATGGCGCCCTCTTCTTTCCTGAATGGGTCCGCGACTTGAATACGTTCCCCCGTCGACGAAACGCCACCGTCTTCGCTACCGCTACCACCCTCTCGATTGGCTCAGCGGCGGCACTTGTGGAAGTCGGGGTAGATCCCAATCAGCCATTGGCGCCCAGAGTGGCCGCGCTCGAAGCGAATCTGAATGCCGCGCGAAGAGACATTTTCGAGCTCACATCTGAGCTACGCCAGCAGGCGCACAAGTTCGAGGCCGAGGATAGGCGGATCGAGCGAACCCTGCTTTCCGCCTTGGCGGAAGAAACCCGGACGCAGAGCGGCTACGCGGTGATCGAGCTACGGACGGCTGTTCTGGGACTCTCTTTGTCGGCACTTGGAGTCGTGATCCAACTTCCACAGTCACTTGGCATGTAGCCCATCCGTGCAGTTCAGTTTCTGACTGCGCGCCCCGAAGCACGGATAGACGACACTTACCACGGGTCCTACAAAAAAAGGTGCGTCCGTCCGCCGATGATAGGTTTCAACACCGATCGGGTCCAATCACATGCGTCAGGAGTGTATTTGGCGGCCAGCTACTGGCGTGACGCGAGTGGTTGAACCAAGCTGCACGATATCGTCCGGCACGTCCAGTGCCTCAAGTTTCAACTCTACGAACTGCACGAGAGTATCGAGTCCAGGAATCAGACTGAATAGAGTCCAGAAGCCCGCGAATGCCGCTATCCCAACCACCGCGATAAATGGCGCCGCGGGTGCAGTCGGAGTGAAGCATGCAACGGCCGTCAGTAGGGCCACCGAGAAGATCCCCAGAACTGCAGTGAACAGAAATGGTGCAAGGTACCTAACAGGACTCTGGTTAATCGCGCGAAGCTTCCGAAGGAACGGTTGATCGAGAAATGCGACCAAGACGGATAGCCCGGCCACAACCGCTCCGATGACTACGCCAACAGAAGCTGCCATCCACGGACTAACTGCAATGACCACTGCGGGCTGCTTCCACGCGAGAAACCCTGCCGCGGTCCCGCCGATGACACCAAGGAGCAGATCGAACCGCAGCACCTCACTGAGCTTGAAGTCGAGTGCTCCGCGTAGGTCCGCGGCGAACAATTTTGCCACTACATCCACCTCCCGATGCCTGACCGTACGATCCCGGTCCGACACATCAGGGTAGACCGCCAGCGTTCTTGGCATCGACATAGTCGGACAATGCTCGTTGTACCAATTCCATACCGCGATGAAGATCGGACCCAAATTCGTCAATTAAGACCGTATCTGATGTCATCGAGCTCCTGAACCGCACGATTGGTCCGCCATCCGTGGGTCTAGCCTCGAGCTCGATCGAAGCGTCACCGGTCTCAACACCTTCGAGTTTGGCTGCGAAATCTGCGGTATCGGTACTAAGCACTCCATTTCGCCCGGCCTGGAACTCTTCCCTCATCGCCGTGGCGTTCATGGCCCTCATGTGTTCACGGGCGCTATCGAGGTCCAGTCCTGGGTTCGAGAATTGAAGCCTTCGCACCAGTTTCACAACCCTAGGGTTAGTTTGAATCCAGTCTTGAACAGTCTTACGAGAGGTAACTAGGTCGAATTCCCAATCTGTCGGCCAGAGGTTCAACTCCCGCACCGCGTGATTCAGCACTGCTGAGAATCCATCTTGGAAGACTCGATACTGGATTCTTCGAGATGTGGCGAAAGCTACCCAGCGGCCCCCTGCTTCAAGATTGACTGCAAATGGGACCATGGTGCTTGGCGACGCGCCGGCAGACGGCGTTACCTCGCCCTTGACCCAGCTCCACGAATCGTTGTCGAATACCGTTCGCGGGTCAATCACGGTGTAGCCGAGCACGCCGGTCATATACACACCGTGCGGATCGACCGACAAGTCAGCGGCTATCCATTCGCGGTCCTGACCACCTTTGACCTTGACCACGGCTCGCGTCATTCGACTTTCGGCCAGCGTTTTCAAGTCATCGCAGAACGAATTCGCGCCAAGGGCGATTTGCCTGTCGGCGCGTCGATTTATCCGGCCAAAGGTGACGGTTCGAGTTTGACTCACCTGGCTGAACATAGTGGCTGCGAAACAGGCATCCGACTAATGGGTCGCTTTCGCCACGTCCGTAACGCACTCCAGCATTTCAAATCATGTCGATGAGACGTGCAGCCGCGTCGCGGCCGCACGTCCGCCACCATCGCGTTTTCGATACCAGTATTGCTATACAGCTACTTGAAACTTGAGCTGTTCAGTCCATCTGCGAACGCAGTCGCCATCGGGCGCAGTGTCCGGCAGAACTTCGAGGAACGCATCGATGTGGTCGCGGATGCCGGCAGGGATGACGAGGTCGAACTCGATAGCATCTTGCAACACGAGATCGACAGCAAAGGCAGGGTCACCAATATCGAGGACGCTCTCGATGTAGGTACGAGCCTCGACAGGCAGGCTGGGCAGGATCGCAGCGGCGATGATGCCCGCTTCACGATCGGCCTGCTCCTGATTCATACCGCCACCCTTCTCATGCCACCGGGCTTCGATACCGACCGGGAGGTGAAAGCAACTGGAATTCGGTCGATTTCGGCAAAGAATCTGTGGTACTTCCTGGAGGGCATGCGATCATCGAGGACGGAGGGTCTCGATTTTCCGATCCGGTCACTTCCTCCCTTTTCGAGGCTTGTGCAGGGCCAGAATTGGCGATCAACGAAGAATCCATCAGACCTGTTGGTCAGTCGAGAGATGGAGACCGACGGTACGGAGGTGAGCATGCAGACAGGCTTTGGGTACAGCAGCATTTTCGCCGAGGACGAAGACGACTAATGGCAACCATCGAGAGCTACACGACGGCGGCCGGCAAGCGCTGGCGCGTCCGCTACCGAACACCCGATCGTCGACAGACCGATAAGCGCGGATTCGCGACTAAGCGGCAGGCTCAGGACTTCGCCTCCACTGTCGAGGTCGAGAAGATGACCGGGCAATACGTGCCACCGAAGCTTGGCCGGATCACAGTCGGTGAGATTGCTCCTCAGTGGCTTGAGCGCAAAGAATCCGACCTCAAACCGTCGGCGTACAAGTCGCTCGAAACGGCGTGGCGCATCCACGTTGAACCGCGCTGGGGCAGCAAACGACTCTCAGACATCGACCTCGATGCCGTCGAACGGTGGATCGCGGATATGGGCCGGACCATCAAAGATCCGAAGGACAAAGACAAGATCCTGAAGAAGGGTAGCGGCGCAACGGTCGTGATCCGCGCCTACGGCGTGCTCGCCGGCATTCTCGACAGCGCGGTGAAGTCGAAGCGCTTGGCGAAGAATCCAGCGCGCGGCGTCGAGAACCTGCCACAGAAACAGAAGAAGCCACGCGTGTACCTCACCCACGACGAGGTTGGCAGACTCGCTGCAGTATCCGGCCAGCACAAAACTCTCGTACTCACGCTGGCCTACACAGGACTGCGCTGGGGCGAAGCGATCGGATTGCGCGTCGAGCACCTGGACCTGCTCCGTAAACGCCTGCTGGTGGTCGACAACGCGGTGCAGGTAAAAATGACCATGCACGTCGGCACACCGAAGAGCGACACGCATAGAAGCGTGCCGATACCCGATTTCCTCGTGCTCGAGTTGGCGAAGCAATGTGAGGGCAAACAACGAAGTGACCTCGTGTTCCCCGGCCGTGATGGTGAATACTTGCGCCGGTCCGTCAGCTTCACCGGCTGGTTCACCAAGGCCGTCGACAAATCCGGTGTCCCCCGCGTCACTCCGCACGATCTGCGGCACACCGCGGCAAGCCTGGCGGTATCGGCCGGCGTCAACGTCAAAGCGCTACAGCGGATGCTCGGACACGCGTCGGCGGCGATGACGCTGGACACCTACGCGGACCTGTTCGACGACGATCTCGATGCCATCGGAAGCGCCCTCGATCAGGCACGTTCTGACGCAAGTGTGGGCAAAGTGTGGGCACGAGCGGACTGATTCCCGACTAATCGGGCACGGAAAAGCCCCTCACCTGCATGAACAAGTGAGGGGCATCTGCGGAAGCGGAGGGATTTGAACCCCCGGTGGGTTTAACGCCACGCTCGCTTTCAAGGCGAGTGCATTCGGCCGCTCTGCCACGCTTCCCTGGGCGATCCTATCGGGTGTTCCCACGGACCGCGAAAACGGCTCCAGAAGTCAGCGCTCGCCGATGGCTTTGTCGACCTTCTCGAAGACGTCTGCCAGCACGTCCAGTTCCTGGGGAGTCAGCAGATCGACCAGATTGTTCCGAACCCCGGCCACGTGAGTAGGTGCCGCCTCGGCGAGGCGACGCCTACCCTCTTCCGTGATCCGCGCGAGCACGCCGCGACCATCTTCGACGCAAGTGTCGCGCACGACGATGCCCTGAGATTCCATCCGCCTGATCTGGTGCGTGAGGCGGCTCCGCGAAGACAGCACGCCGTCTGCCAAGTCACTCATCCGCAACGACCCGTCAGCTGACTCCGAGAGCATGACCAAAATGCGGTAATCGGCCAACGACAGGTCGTGTGAATCCTGCAGTTCGCGGTTGAGAACCTCCATGAGGCGCTGATTACCGTCCATGTAGCCGCGCCATGCACGCATCTCGCATGGCGTCAGCCACGGTGTCTCACCGTGCGCCGCCTGCGATGTCTCCTCGGTTGTCGCTTCAGCTGTCACAGGTTCCAAGTTTAGACCTGTGTCCGCCCGTCACAGTAAGACTCACCCTAAAGTCACGAATTGGACATCAGGATCGAACGGTCGATTTCGGCGACCGATGCCAGCCCCGCCAGCCCCATCGTGAGATCCAGGTCGGCCAGGAGACTCCGGAGCGCATGACGCACTCCGTCCGCTCCGGCCAATCCCAATCCGTACACCCACGGCCGCCCGTACAGCACTGCATCGGCACCCAAGGCCAGAGCCTTGATTACGTCTGCACCACAACGAATTCCGGAGTCCATCAGGATGTCCACCTCATCCCCCACCGCATCAGCGACGGGACCGAGAGCATCGAGTGCCGAAATCGACCCGTCGACCTGACGCCCACCATGGTTGCTCACGACGATGCCGTTGGCGCCGGCCGCGACGGCCTCACGTGCGTCGTCGGGGTGGACAATTCCCTTCACCGCGATCGGAAGTGTCGTCCACTGGCGAAGTTTCGCGATATCCGCGATCCGCACCGCGTGATTGCCGAACAACGACACCCACGTCAGAACCGCGATCTGCAAGGCTTCTGCACTCTCCTCGGGAGGCGTCGCCAGTTTGGCGCGGAACACCGGATCCGACAGGTAGTTTGCAATACCCTTCGCCTGCAGGAACGGAAGGTGACCGAGCTCGAGATCCCTTGGACGCCAACCCATACCGGGAGTGTCGGCAGTCAGGACGATAGCCTTTGCGCCCGCCGTCTCCGCTCGGCGGACAAACGACTCGGCAAGCTCGTCGTCGGCCGGCCAGTAGAGCTGGTACCACCAGTTCTCGCCGGAGGCCGCCGCGACGTCTTCGATGGTCGAGGATGCCGCCGTCGAAAGAATTGATCCGATCCCCAACTCGGCAGTGACCGAACCGACAGCAACCTCGGCGTCGTCGTGGACCAAGCCGAGCACGCCCACCGGAGCGGTGAGGATCGGTGCGGCCAACCGCGTCCCCAACACCTCGACGCCCAGGTCGCGTGCGTCGGGCGCCGCAGTCCCCCGCAACATCCGCGGCACAATCGCATGCTTGTCGAACGCCCGCAGATTCGACACCGCGGTCCGTTCGGTCGACGCGCTACCGGCGATGTATCCGAAAGCCTCCGGTGAGAGTTGCTCGCGCGCGGCATCTTCCAAGCCCGCCGCAGTCATCGGCAAAGCCGGCTTCGCGCCGCTCAGTCCCGTCAGATAGATCTCGTTCTGCATGTTCCCGAAGTAAGTCACGTCCGCGACGGTAGCGGCAAAACACCCGTCAGCGGGGAGATTCGCTAGCGTCGTATCCATGTACGCCATAACGATCGATCAGCCCGGCGGTCCCGAGGTCATGAAATGGGCGCAACAGCCCGATCCTGAACTACCTCGCGGGCACGTACTCGTCGAGGTCGCCGCGACCGCGGTCAACCGCGCCGACCTGCTCCAACGTCAAGGCTTCTACCCGCCGCCGCCCGGCGCGAGTGACATCCTCGGCCTCGAATGCTCGGGTGTGATCACCGAACTCGGCGAAGACGTCACCGGTTGGTCCGTCGGCGACGAAGTCTGCGCATTGCTGGCCGGCGGCGGCTACGCCGAGAAGGTTGCGGTCCCGGCAACACAACTTCTCCCGGTTCCCGCGGGCGTCGATCTCCGTGTCGCCGCGTCCCTGCCGGAAGTTGCGTGCACGGTGTGGTCCAACGTCGTGATGCGCGGAGGTCTACGACGCGGACAGGTCCTCCTCGTCCATGGCGGTGGCGGCGGAATCGGCACCCACGCCATCCAGGTCGGCAAAGCCCTCGGCGCCCGCGTCGCAGTTACCGCGGGTTCGGAGGAAAAATTGAACCGCTGCCGCGAATTGGGCGCGGACATTCTGATCAACTACCGCGACAGCGACTTCGTAGCATCACTCGCCGAAGCCACTGACAACCACGGCGCCGACGTGGTTCTGGACAACATGGGAGCGTCGTATCTCGGACGCAACGTCGACGCACTCGCCATGGACGGCCACGTCGTGATCATCGGAATGCAGGGTGGCCGCAAGGGCGAGGTCGACATCGCCAAGCTGATGGGCAAGCGCGGAAACATCACGTCGACGGGCCTGCGTGGGCGTCCGCTCACCGGCCCCGGCGGTAAAGCGGACATCGTCGCCGACGTCCGCGCGAAGCTGTGGCCGCTGATCGCAGACGGATCGGTTCAACCGATCGTGTCGACCGAACTTCCGATCACCGAGGCGCCATTAGCCCATCAATTGCTGGATTCGCCGGAAACCGTAGGCAAGGTCATCCTCACCGTGAAGTGAGCCGAGCGGGGTCGATCAGCCCAGGGCGCCGAGTTCGGCGACCAGCTGATTGATCTCGTACCGCGTCGTGTACGGCGCAAGGCCGACGGTGACCGCGCCACCTTCGTCATTGACACCGAGGGCGTCGAGCAGCCTGGAACCGCCGTGCGTACCGCTGACCGTCGCGATGCGCTTGTCGGCCAGATGCGCCGCGACCTTGTCTGCCGCCATGCCCTCGAGCGTGAAGCTGAGCGTCGGCACCCGCGTGGGTGCGCCGCCGATCACCATCACGTTGGGCAGGGCTGCGAGCGAACGCATGAGGTGATCGAACAGACCGTCCTGGTAGTCCTGCAGCGAGCTGATCGAGGTTTCCAGTCGCTCGCGCCGAGTTCCGGTTGCCGATTCGTCCAACCCGGCCAGGAAATCGATCGACGACGTGAGCCCGGACAGCAGCGCGAACTGATGACCGCCCACCTCGAGCCGCTCGGCGCCACGGGCATACGGATTGAGAGACACGGCAGGAATTCGGTCGAGCAATCCGGGATCTCGGAAAACGAGCGCACCGACCTGCGGACCACCCCACGACGGCGCACTGACGGCGACGATGTCCGCCCCGAGATCAGCCATGTCCACATGCGCATATGGCGCTGCACCGACGGCGTCGACCACCATCAGTCCGCCGAATTCGTGCAGACGATCAGCTGCGGCACGGACGTTCGGAGCCGAACCGACGATCGGCGACGCGGCCGTCAAGGCCACCAACCGTGTGGTCGAGGTGATGAGATCGTTGAACTGCCAACTCGGGAGTTCGCACGTTTCGATTTCGACCTCTGCCCATCGCACCTGAGCGCCGTAGCGACTGGCCACGCGAAGCCAAGGCGCGACGTTCGCCTCTTCGTCGAGGCGCGAGAGTACGAGACCGGTTCCGAGGCCCAGACGCGAACTGAGCGACTCGGCGAGCCAAGCCAACAACACCGCTCGGTCTGATCCGAGAACGACTCCCGCAGGATCTCCGCCGACCAGGTCGGCGACCGCGGTGCGCGCACTGTCGAGAATGGCAGCACTACGACGGTTCGAGACGTGGCGACCGGAGGAAGAAGATGCAGAGGCACGGAACGCGGTGGAGACCGTCCGCGAGACGGCGTCCGGGATCTGCATTCCGGCCTGCGGATCGAGGTGGATCCAGCCGTCACCGAGTGAGGGAATCAACCCCCGTACGCGGGCAACGTCGTAAGCCATGCTCGACACTCTAGGTGCAGACGCCCGCTTAGTCGAAGGCAGTCACCCAATTACCCGTCAGTACAGTTATTCGATAGCTAACTTTTTGGGGGTTACGCGGCGTTTGTCGCCCACACACGACAAGATGGAAGCATGACGAACCCCGACAAAGAGCAGGTACTCGTTATCGGACCCGACGGTCGACCCGTCGCGATGCCGGCGGCCGAGGCAGAAGCCGCCGCCTCCGGCACCACCGAAGGCGCGGAATCCGAAGCCGAGTCCGTCGCCGAGATGGTCGAGCAGCCGGCCAAGGTCATGCGAATCGGCACGATGATCAAACAACTCTTGGAGGAAGTGCGCGCCGCGCCGCTCGACGACGCCAGCCGCAAGCGCCTCAAGGACATCCACACGTCGTCCATCCGAGAACTGGAACAGGGCCTGGCACCCGAACTCCGTGAGGAACTCGAGCGACTGAGCCTCCCGTTCACCGACGACTCCATTCCCTCGGACGCCGAACTTCGCATCGCACAGGCCCAACTCGTCGGCTGGCTCGAAGGACTGTTCCACGGAATTCAGACCGCACTGTTCGCCCAGCAGATGGCAGCGCGCGCTCAGCTCGAACAAATGCGTCAGGGCGCACTGCCTCCCGGGATGAGCATCGGGGCTCCGCATTCACCGGCACATCCAGACCAACAGAGCCCAGGAACCGGCCAGTATCTGTAACCCGGACCACCACGAAGTCCGCGGGAAAACCGGCTCCGACGCCAGGCCGGTAGGCTCGACCTCCGTGTCAGCATCCGCAATCGAATCCGAGACGCCGGGCGCACCCGCGCCCGTGTCCGACTCCCAGACGTTCCGTCGTGCGTTCAAAGACCTTCGCGACGGTCTGAATCAGCGTGAGTTGTGGCTCAGCCTCGGCTGGCAGGACATCAAACAGCGCTACCGCCGGTCGGTGATCGGACCGTTCTGGATCACGATCGCCACCGGCGTGCAGGCCACCGCCATCGGCATCCTGTACGCGGCCCTGTTGGACATGCCACTCCAGGAGTTCCTGCCGTACGTGACGGTGGGCCTGATCGTCTGGAACCTCATCAATGCCTCGATCATCGAGGGTTCCGAAGTTTTTGTCGCCAACGAAGGCCTGATCAAACAGCTGCCATCGGCCTTGAGCGTGCACATCTACCGTCTGGTGTGGCGGCAAATTCTGTTCTTCGCACACAACCTCCTGATCTACGTGATCATGGTGGTCGCGTTCGGAGTCTGGCGGAATCTGAGCTGGGCGTCGCTAGCCGCGATCCCGGCGTTGGGACTTATCGTGCTCAATGCACTGTGGGTCTCGATCGTGTTCGGCATCTTCGCCACTCGATACCGCGACATCGCACCGATTCTGTCTTCGCTGACGTTGCTCCTTTTCGTGCTGACACCGATCATGTGGACAACGCAAAGCCTCGAGGCTCAGGGCGGCGCCGTCCGAGATCGCGCAAAGATCGCCGAACTCAATCCGCTGTTCCATTACCTGGACATCGTCCGCGCGCCGATGATCGGGCAGCCCCAAGAGCTTTACCACTGGTACATCGTCATCACGATCACCGTGGTCGGGTGGGCCGTCGCCTTGCTGGCGCTTCGCAAATACCGGGCCCGCGTGCCCTACTGGGTTTAGGGACATCGCAATGACCGAACATGTGAACATCTCAACGCACAACGCCTGCGTCGACTTCCCGATCTTCGACGCGAAGTCCCGGTCGATGAAGAAGGCATTCCTCGGCAAAGCAGGTGGCGCCATCGGCCGCAACAGTTCCGATGTCGTGGTCGTAGAAGCCCTGAAAGACATCACGATGAACCTCAAAGAGGGCGATCGTGTAGGGCTGGTCGGCCACAACGGCGCCGGAAAGTCCACCCTGCTGCGCTTGCTCTCCGGAATCTACGAACCCACTCGAGGATCCGCCAGTATTCGCGGACGCGTCGCACCTGTTTTCGATCTCGGCGTCGGCATGGACCCCGAGATCTCCGGCTACGAGAACATCATCATCCGCGGCCTGTTCCTCGGTCAGACCCGCAAGCAGATGCTCGCGAAAATGGACGACATCGCCGAATTCACCGAACTTGGTGATTACCTCTCGATGCCGTTGCGCACGTACTCCACCGGCATGCGCGTGCGCGTTGCCATGGGCGTCGTCACCAGTATCGATCCCGAGATCCTGCTACTCGACGAAGGCATCGGGGCTGTCGACGCCGAATTCATGAAGAAAGCTCGCATCCGGCTTCAGAAGCTGGTGGAACGCTCCGGCATCCTGGTATTCGCCAGCCATTCCAACGAATTCCTCGCCCAGCTGTGCAACAGCGCCATGTGGATCGACCACGGCCAGATCCGCATGCAAGGCGACATCGAAGACGTCGTGCGCGCCTACGAAGGTGACGACGCCGCAGAGCATGTGCGCCACGTCATCAAGGAAATGGAACGGGAGAGCACCCCGTGAGCGCACCCGAGAAAATCATCGGGGTCGTCGTCACGCACAAGCGGCGTGAACTGCTGGCCGAATCCCTGAAGGTCCTCAGCACCCAGTCGCGGCCGCTCGACCATCTTGTTGTCGTCGACAATGCCGACGAAGCCGATGTGAAAGAGCTCGTCGACAACGCTCCACTGCCGACCAGTTACATCGGTTCTCAGCACAACCTCGGCGGTGCCGGAGGATTTGCTCTGGGCATTCTCTACGCACTTTCGCTCGGCGCCGACCGCGTCTGGCTCGCCGACGACGACGGGCGCCCGGAGGGTCCCGAAGTCCTGGAAACACTGCTCGACTGTGCAATTCGAAACGACCTGGCCGAGGTCTCCCCCGTCGTCTGCGACATCGACAACCCCGACCGCCTCGCTTTCCCACTTCGCCGCGGTACGTCGTGGCGCCGGTTGCGTTCCGAACTCGGCGACGAGGATCTCCTGCCCGGCATCGCGTCTCTCTTCAACGGCGCACTGTTCACCGCCGACGCGATCGATGCCGTCGGAGTTCCGGATCTACGCCTGTTCGTTCGCGGTGACGAGGTCGAGGTACACCGTCGTCTTGTGCGCTCCGGCCTGAAGTTCGGTACCTGCCTGCAAACTGCCTACGTCCACCCCAACGGCGCGGACGAGTTCAAGCCGATCCTCGGCGGACGCATGCACACGCAGTACCCCGACAACGACACGAAGCGCTACTTCACGTACCGCAACCGTGGATACATCCTCGCCCAACCGGGAATGCGGAAACTGCTTCCGCAGGAATGGGTTCGGTTCGGCTGGTACTTCCTGATCACACGCCGCGATCCGGCAGGACTGCGCGAGTGGATGCGACTGCGCAAGCTCGGCCGGGAAGAAAAGTTCGAACGCCCGAGTTGAGTCAGCCGTCCTGAGTTGAATCAGTTACCCCCATCTCTCTTAAATCAGTTGCACAGTCGCGTCTGCGGCTGAGAGCATTCTGATCCGACGCATGGTGCGTCCCGAGGTTTACGAGGAGTGAGTATTGATGACTGTCGTGTTCCGCAGTTTCAGCACCGTCAACATTCACACTTCTTCATACTCGAGGACACACTCACCATGTCGGAAAACCGCACGCCCCTGACCGAATACGGTTGGAACCCAACACTCTCGACTAAATTCACTACCCTTGCCTCACCGGACTCCGCACCCGGGCGCGTTCTTCGCGTCGACCGCGGACGGTGTGACGTGGCCACCGCCGAAGGCACCGTCCGCGCACTCAGCGGCAGCGATCCGCTCTGCACGGGCGACTGGGTGTCCGTGGTCGAGGTGCCGGACTCACGCGAGCCCGAAATGCACACGGTCACTTCGATACTCCCCCGATCGAGCAGTATCGTCCGATCCTCGGCATCCGGAAAATCGGAAGGCCAGATTCTGGCGGCCAATGTCGACACCGTCGTCATCGCCACGGCTTCGGACGGCGACGTCGATCTCGGGCGCATCGAACGGCTACTCGCACTCACTTGGGAGAGCGGCGCGACACCTGTCGTCGCACTTACCAAATCCGATGCAGCTCACTATATCTCCGACACTCTCGCCGAGGTCTCTGCTGTTGCGCCCGGCGCAACAGTGCTGGCCGTCAGTGCCGAGACCAACGAAGGAATGGATGTACTCGATGCAGTTCTGGACGGCACCGTGGCGATACTCGGTCCATCCGGCGCCGGTAAGTCGACGCTCGCGAACGCCCTCCTCGCCGACACAGCGCTCCCCACAGAAACCACCGGAAACAACCGACTCGAGACCGGTCGCGTTCGGGCCGGCGACGGAAAGGGACGCCACACCACCGTCACCAGAGAGTTGATCCCCTTCTCCGGCGGTCGGACGCTGATCGACACACCCGGCCTGCGAGGGGTTGGGATGTGGAACGCGGCAGAGGGGATCGACAAGGCGTTCCCCGAGATCGAGGAGCTGATTGCAGAGTGCCGGTTCTCCGATTGCGCACACAACTCCGAGCCGGGATGCGCAGTCCTGGGCGCACTCGGGCGCGGCGATATCGATGAGCGAAGACTCGCGAGCTACCGGAAACTACAGCGAGAGAACGCGTGGAATGCTGCGCGAAGCGATGCTCGTCTGCAGGCAGAGAGGACGCGGGAGATCAAAGTGATCTCCCGACAACTCAAGAGTCACTACCGCGGTCGCGAACGGTAGCGAACGAATCCTGGCAGCATGGGGGTGATACCGACGAGAGGTTGCCATGTTCGAGCGGTTCCGTTCAAGCGCCAGGACCAAGCTTCAGCGTGCGGTATCCGAGGTGGTCGAGGCCGCCGACCGGCGCAACGCAGATCGCACGCAACAGATCCTCGATGCGCTGACGCTCTCACGTGAGGAACTGGCCGGGGCCCGCGGTGACATCGCGGGCCTCCGGTTCAGGATCGACGAGCTGGAATTTCGTCAGCGACGGGATCTGGCCTACGCCGTGGACCTGGAAGCGACGGCGTCGACTGCGAAGTTCATCCTCGAGCACCTTCGCGTCGCGGAGACATTCGGCCACCCGCACGACACGCTTCGCCATGCCCTGAGTTTGATCGAAATACCCGGTATGGCACTCGAATTCGGCGTTGCCAGCGGAACCACACTCAGGATCGTCTCGGAGGCATTCACCGAACGCGAGGGAACCGTCGCGGGTTTCGACGTGTTCTCCGGCCTTCCGGAGACTTGGCGGACCGGGTTCCCGGCCGGCGAGTTCGCTCAGGAATCCATACCCGAAGTCCCAGGGGCGCAACTTGTTCCGGGCCTCTTCGAGGACACCTTGCCCTCGTTCCTGAACGACGAACCCGGCCCCGTTGCGTTCCTGCACCTCGACGCCGACCTCTACTCGTCCACCAAGACGGTGCTCGATCTCCTCGGCGACCGACTGGTACCCGGGTCGATTGTCGTCTTCGACGAGTTCTTCAACTATCCCGGATGGAAGCAGCACGAGTACCGGGCGTGGACGGAGTTCGTCACACGCACCGGCATCTCGTTCGAATATCTCGGGTACACCGTCGACAACGAGCAGGTCATCGTCGAGATCACCAGCTGAGAATCACTTCTCGTAAAGACGTGCCCAGTTCTCTCGACTCGTGAGTTCCGGCATCGCAGCACGGTACTTCGCCGACACGGCAGGGGCTTCCTTCTGGAACCGACGCAGTAGCTTGACCGTTCGGACAAGGAGAGCGCGCGCCGTAGCCTTGTCTCTCTGCCGGATGCGTACCCCCGATTGCGAAGCATCGGTGACGACAACATGGTCGAACCGCGAGATGTGCCACCAATGCGCGTCTTCGCGCGGGATATTGATCAGTCCGCCGCGGGTGCGACCCAACCACTGGTCCACCGCACGCTTGGCCAGGATCACTCGCATCAGGCTCGGTTCGCCGCCGGCGCGCTCGGTGTGGAGTTCGTTCGAGGGAACCGGAGCCGTGGCAGCGTCGTGTTTGATCGTCTCCGCATATTGCGCTCGGCCGGCGCGGATACTTGCCATCGCCTCGATGCCGCCGTCCCGCAACGCCTCCGGACCGTCGAGGTAGTCCTCGATGCCCTTCAGCGTCGTGAATGCCAGGCCGTATTGCATTCCGACGAGGAATTCGGAGATCTGACGGAAGAACTGACGTGAGAGTCCCTTGGTGTCAAGGTCGCTGTGCAGTGACCCGACGACGAGCGAGTTGCGCGTACTGAAGTAGCGCGCCCAGTCGTCGAAGTCCTTCCAGTAGAAGTCGGCATGCCACACGGCAGCGTTGGGCAACGTGACGGTGACGAATCCCGCTTTCCGAGCACGGATTCCGTACTCCACGTCATCCCACTGGAAGAAGATCGGAACGGGCAATCCGATGGCTTCGACAACTTCGGCGGGAATCAGGCATGTCCACCAGGCGTTGTATCCCGCGTCGACTCGACGCTCTTGGCGCTTCTTGAGCATGCTCGTGTTGATGAGAGCCTTGGGCACTCGCTGCCCGTGGTGCAGGGTCTTCAGATCCACGTCTTCTGCGCCGACATTGAGAAAATCGGGATTGAGCAGATACATCATCTGCGCACCCACCAAAGTCGGTTCCACCGTCATATTGGCAAAGGCATTGAGGCGCAACACTGTTTCCGGCTCACACAGAATGTCGTCATCCATCAGGATGACGTCGGCGACATCCACCCCCGTGGACGTCGCCTCGAACAATCCGCGTGAAAAGCCGCCTGCTCCACCGAGATTCGGCTGCTGAAGATACTGCAACTTGTCGCCGAGCTTGTCTGCCGCCTCGACGAAGCGCGCCCGATCTTTCACCAAGTCGTTACCCTGATCGACGACATACACCGAACTGATGAGGGCACGCACGGTAGCGTCGGAGGCCAGCGCAGCAACCGTCTCGGCGCAATCGTCGGCCCGATTGAAGGTGCAGATCGCCACCGAGACCGGGCGAACCGTCTCCGGAGCTGCCACGGTCCATTCCAAGTTCTCGATCACCATCGGAGCGTCGAGGGAATCCACCTCGAGCCACAGGGCGCCGCCGTCGACGAACTTGTCCAACGGTGAGGTCAATGCGACCTCCGAAGACCCCGATCCGTCGCGTGTTTCGAGGATGCGGCGATGCCCGGCGATATCCGAAGCGACCATCCGGACGCGGAACCGGCCCTCGCTCTCGATTCGCAGCGATGCCTCGACCTCGGTGACAGTCGTCCACCGCTGCCAGTAGCTGGCGGCGAAACGCCCGAAGTAGGTGTTGGTGCTGATCCGCGCGCCCTTGTCGAGAGCAACTCGGTGCCGGGTCCGCTCACCGGAGCCTTTCCGGAACTCGACGTACAGGTCGTCGTTGACTATCGGCGACATCCCGACGAACACGCCGCGCTGGACCACCAAACGGTGAGCCTTGACCTGCCCGTTCTCCGGCACCCCCGCCTTTACCTGCTCGGGCATATGACTCCTACCGTGAATCTTGAAAAAGCTGTACCTGTCACTCGCAGGGTATCCGAGGTGGAATTGCCCCCGAAACTCGAAAACACGGCCTCGGCTACTGTCTCTGGTGCATCCACCCGTGCGACCTGGAGATCCCTTGACACTCGAACAACCCGCTCCCACCCGTCGGGAACGCTGGAGCTGGGGCGCTGTGATCCCAGCAGTCGTGTGCCTCGCATTCTTGGCGATCGTCACGGTGGACCCTCGCTACTTCTACGTCGACGACACCGAATCCGGTGCTGTCGGCAACTGGGTTCAGCTGGGCCATCTGATGAGAGAGGGTCAATTCCCGTCCCTGGTCCTGGATCAATGGATGGCGGGAAACTATCCGGTCGAAGGCCAGGGTGGGCTGTGGAACCCGGTACAGATCTTCATCAACTACATCGCACCGTCCGTCGACAATCTCGCTCTACTGGCCACGCTGGTCAAGCTGGCATTCGCGATCATCCTCGGGTGGGGCGTCTATCGAGTCTGTCTCGAATACGGAGCTCGCCCTTATTGGGCGGCCGTCGCCGGAAGCGCAGTTCCCTTTGCCGGTTTCACTCTGTATTTCGAGTACCCGTCGTGGGTTACGTCGGTGATCGGAATGGCGTGGGTGGTGCAGGCATGGGCAAGCGGCATTCGCTATGCCCGCGGCCGGTCGGGGCCGATACCGGTGTTCGTCTTCCTCTACCTCGCGATCAGCGTCGGCTACGTCCACGCGGCATTGATGGCCGGAGTGACCGTCGGGGCACTGATGCTGGGCGAATACATCCGCAGTCCGCAATGGCGGACAACGGTGAAGCTCGGTCTTGTCGGCATCGCGGCCGCCGCCTGCGGAGCCATCACATTTCTGCCCGGCCTGCTCTCCTCTGCGGTCACCTGGCGCACCGGCGAAGAAGGCACGTTCAACGACAACTTCCTGACCGCTCCGTGGTCGGAAACGCTCACAGCGAGCATTCCGTCGTCGGTCTCGAGCATCGAGTCCTGGACAGGTGAGACAACCTACGCACCGATCACGTACATCGCGTGGTTCGCGATACCGGCGCTGGCCTTCATCGGCTGGCGGAAAGCACAGGGGTCGCTGCGCGATTTGGTAACCCCGCTGCTGCTGCTGGCGTTTATTCTGCTGTTCACCGCGGGTCCCAGCGACATCGGTCAGATTCGGTGGCCGGCACGGCTGCTTCCCTTCGTCGCGGTGTTCTCCCTGGTGTTGCTCGGTGTGCTGCTCAGTCGATTCGGGACTTTGGACAAGCTGCGATCCCGCGTCACCGCTGCAGCGTTGATCGTGTTCGTCTTGATGATTCGCGCCAGTTCCTCGGGTCCGCAGTACTTCATCCGACATCTCACCTGGGCTGTCGTGATCATCGCCGTCGGAGCACTCGCCATCTACCTCGGCCGTAGGTACGGAGCCCCGGCGATCGCTGGTCTACTGATTCTCACCATCGCTCCGGTGACCCTTTATCAAGTGATCGCGTATCCGCAGGCACTGAACAAGTGGTACCTACCGACCAGCCAATCCGAAGCCAAGGCGAACTTTCCGGATTTCCCGGGCACGACCCTTCAGCTCGGCAATCGCGCGCTGATCCGAATCGATGCCGAAACGACCGAACTACCGTGGACTTCGCAGGTGTACGGAAACTACGCGAAAGTCCTCGATCTCGACTACGTGAACGCGTACACCCCCGTCGGCCACGCCGACTTCGCATCACTGTTGTGCATGGGATTCGACGGTTCGACCTGCGACGACGCTTATCGAAATGTGTTCAGGCCGGACGAATACACCGGCAGAACCAGCGCAGACCTGATGCTGCTCGACCGCGTCGTCCTTCAGCGCAAGCAGTACCCGGGCGCCGACAACGAGCCCGCCCCGCCCGGATGGCACTGGGCAGACGTGCCCGAGGTCGCCCAAGAACAGATCTACATCCTCGAACGCGACGCCGGCCCGATCTCCGGTCAACCGGGCCGAGTGTCCGCAACGGTCAATGCCGACGCACGGTCCGAGTACATGAGCGTCAAGAGCGAGCGTGTACGAGTCAGCTCACCGGGCGGTGGCAGCGTCGTCTTCGCACGGTTGGCATGGCCGGGCTACACCGCGACCCTCGACGGCGAACCCATCCCCACCAAAGGTCTCGGCGGAACGTACCTCTACGTCGATCTGCCTCCAGGCACGGACAACGCCGAACTCGTGATCAACTTCCGGTCTCCAGGACAGCGGATCGGTTTCGTCGGAATGGGCTTCGGACTCGTTCTCCTCGCCGGTCTCTCCGTGATCTACTACCGCGACAGGCGTCAGAGCCTGGACGGAACCTCCGCGATCACCACGGACTCGTTGTAGATGAACGGCTTTCCCATCCACCGAGGAAAGGGGAACGACAGCGAGCGCCTGACGACAAGACCGTTGTCCGCACAGATCTTTTCGAGGTCGACGCCGTCGAGGAAGACGGTGTGCGTGGGATCGCTGGCGAAGCCACGCTCCTGAGGGCAGATCAGCATGACTGTCGCGCCCGGTTCGAGGAAAGGAAGGTACTCGGCGACGATGCCGGAGGCTTCGCCCGCCGGAAGGTGCTCGAGGAGATGCGCCATCAGCATTCCGTCGAAGGTTCGCGGATCGCTATCGGCGTGAAATTCCGCCGACGAGTACGCCTCGAAACCGAGCGATCGGCAGAACTCCACCGAATGTTCGTTGTGGTCCACCCCGACGCTGCCAGGGGGAAGATTACGCAGATTCCGGCCGATTCCGCAGCCGACATCGAGGACTCTCCGGCCACCGAGGAATCGTCTGATATTCCACTGATAGGGCGCTTGGACATTCAGGACGCGCTTCCATCTGGCGCCTTGTAGCTCCCGCAACCTCGCGGTGTACTCGGTGTCGGTGGTGTCACCGCCGTCAGCCATGTCGGCTCTCCCAGGAACGCCGGTGTTCTCGCGATTGTTCTTGCGTCGATCGTTGGTGTGATCTTCGAACTCGGCCACCGGGACTCACTTTCGTCGAGTGATCCGGATCATAACTACACGATTCGCCGACACGTACGCCCCCACGCCGAGAAGCCGACCCCTGGCGACGTATACACTCCCCGCCTGTGAAGACCGATGGCACACCCGAGTCGGTGCAACCGCACCGAATTTCCGTCGTCGTGCCGGTTTACCAGGGCGAACGCACTCTCAATGCTCTCATCGACGAGATACTCCCCCTGACGAAAACGCAGACCACTCCCGGCGGGCGACCGCTGGTCGTCGAAGAAGTCCTTCTCGTCTTCGACCACGGTCCGGACGGATCAGCTGCCGTCATCCGTGAACTGGCGAGACGACACGACTTCATCCGACCCATCTGGCTCTCACGCAACTTCGGCCAACACCCGGCAACACTGGCGGGAATGGCATCGAGTGGGGGCGAATGGGTCGTCACCATGGACGAGGACGGCCAGCACAACCCGGCGGACATCGGTGGACTCCTCGACACTGCACTGGACCAACAAGCCACCCTCGTCTACGCGCAACCAGTGAACGCGGCACCCCACGGAGCGCTACGGAACGCGGCGTCGAAGTCGTCGAAATGGCTGACCACCAAGATTCTCTCGTCCGAGAACTCCGTGAAGTATCAAAGCTTCCGCCTCGTCCTCGGCGAGGTCGGACGGTCGGTCGCCGCATACGCCGGATCCGAGGCATATCTCGACGTGGCGCTCGGCTGGATCGCCGGCGAGGTCACCACCAGTCCGGTTCAACTGCGCGAGGAACGCGGACGCGCATCCGGATACCACCTCAGAAGCCTGCTGTCGCATTTCTGGCGAATGGTGCTCTCCAGCGGCACCAAAGGCCTTCGCATGGTCAGCCTGATCGGTTTCCTGTTTGCCGTCGGTGGCCTCGTCATCGTCCTCTACGTGTTGGCGTCGTACGTGTTCTTCGACGCCGGCGTCGAGGTACGTGGATGGGCGTCGACGATGATCGTGATGCTGTTCGGTTTCGGGGCAGTGCTCTTCTCGTTGGGTGTGATCGCCGAATACATCGGTGTCGCGGTCAAGACAGCAATGGGAAAGCCGCCGTATCTCATCGTCAGCGACCCCGCGGCAGGCCCATTGGGGCGCCGGAACGCCACCGAGCCACCCGCGTAGCAATGGATGTCCCCACGTGGGTAGTCGGCAGCGGCGGCCTCCTCGGCAGCTCTGTGGCCCGCGAACTCGATCGCCGTGGGACCGATATTCGCACCAGCCGCGTCCCATGGGGCGAACCCGCTCTGGCCAGGGAAATCCTGTTCGCCGATGCCAGAAAACTGGTTACGGACGCAGCCGGTGGCCCGTGGCGAATGGCGTGGTGCGCCGGCGCAGGTGTGAACGGTACGAGCAGTGACGAGTTCGCTCGCGAGAACCAACTCATGAAGGACGTCCTGGACGAGTTGAGGACCGCAGGTGCCGGCGTCGGGACCGTCTTCCACGCATCTTCCGCCGGCGGCGTCTACGCCGGGGCTCCTGGCGCACCGCACACCGAAACAAGCGCCACCAGACCACTGGCCGACTACGGGCGAGCAAAGCTCGATGCCGAATCGATTGTTCACGAATTCGGCTCCAGAAGCGGAAACCGTACTGTCATAGGAAGATTCGCGAATCTATATGGTCCGGGCCAGAATCTCGCGAAACCCCAAGGCCTGATTTCGCATCTGTGCCGGGGCTATCTATTGTCGATGCCCATTTCGATCTATGTCCCCATGGACACGCTTCGGGACTACATCTACGTCTCCGATGCCGCCGAAATGGTGGTCGACAGCTTTACTCGAGCGGAAATATCGCCGGAATCAACGATCACCAAGATCTACGCGTCCGGACGCAGCGTCACCATCGGAGCGATCCTCGGCGCCTGCCACACGGTATTCAGAAAACGCCCGAACGTGGTGCTCGCCAGTTCTCCACTCGCCTCGGCGCAAGCCCGCGACCTGAGGCTGCGATCGACCGTGTGGACTGATCTGGACCAGCGCACACATCGCCCGTTGCCTGCCGGAATAGCGTCGACCCTCGACTCCATCCGTCGTAATCTGGCTGCACGCTAGGAGGTGGTCTTCTCCCCCGCGGCCACGTATGCCTGCTCGGTTGCGTCCTTCTGCGGACGCCACCACGCTTCGTTGTCGCGGTACCAGTCGATTGTTGCTTCCAGACCACTGCGGAAGTCCTCGTAGCGAGGTGACCAGCCCAGTTCTTCCCGGAGCAGACTCGAATCGATCGCGTACCTCACGTCGTGACCCGGGCGATCGGTGACGAAATCGAACTCGTCGGCGCCGCGACCCAATATCTGCAGAATCGTCTCCATGACGGTTCGGTTGTTCACCTCACCGTCGGCGCCGATCAGGTAGGTCTGACCGATCCGGCCACCGTCGATGATCGCCCAGACCGCGCTGTTGTGGTCGTCGACATGAATCCAGTCACGGACGTTCAAACCGTCGCCGTACAACTTGGGACGCAATCCGGCGAGAACATTGGTGATCTGACGCGGGATGAACTTCTCGACATGTTGATACGGGCCGTAATTGTTCGAACAGTTCGACAGGGTCGCCCGGACGCCGAACGAACGCGTCCACGCGCGCACCAACATGTCGCTCGATGCCTTGGTCGACGAGTAGGGGCTCGACGGGTTGTACGCCGTGGACTCCGTGAAACGGTCCGGATCGCCCAGTTCGAGATCTCCGTACACTTCGTCGGTGGAAATGTGGTGATACCTGACATCGTGCTTGCGCACAGCCTGCAGCAGCGTGAACGTTCCCACGATGTTGGTCTGCACGAACGGCCACGGATCAGCGAGCGAATTGTCGTTGTGCGACTCGGCGGCAAAATGAACGACGACGTCCGCGGCGCCCACCAGTTCATCGACGAGAGATGCGTCGGTGATGTCGCCGTGAACAAACGTGATGCGGTCGGCTATCGAATCGAGCGAAGACTTGTTGCCTGCATAGGTCAGCGCGTCGAGCACCGTGACCTCGGCGTCAGGACGCTCCGCAACCGTCTGATGGACGAAATTGGCGCCGATGAAGCCTGCCCCGCCAGTCACGAGAACTCTCACGTTTGCGCCTCCACGATCACCGAATCGAACCGATCAACCTACCGGCCACGCACGATACCGTGCGCCCGAGATTTGTTTCTCCAGCGAACACTGGAACACTTCGAGGCATGCGCGGAATCATTCTGGCGGGCGGCACGGGGTCGAGGTTGCACCCCATCACGCTCGGCGTGAGCAAACAGCTGGTCCCCGTCTACGACAAACCGATGATCTACTACCCGCTCAGCACCCTGATGCTGGCCGGGATCCGCGACATCTTGATCATCACCACGGAAGACGACGCACCGCAGTTCCAGCGGTTGCTCGGCGACGGCTCCCAGTTCGGCGTCGACCTGACCTACCAGATCCAGCACGAGCCGAACGGTCTCGCACAAGCATTTGTACTCGGCGCCGGCCATATCGGCTCCGAATCCGCGGCGCTGGTCCTCGGTGACAACATCTTCTACGGCCCGGGTCTGGGCAGTAAGCTCACGCGCTTCGAGAACATCGACGGCGGCGCCGTCTTCGCGTACTGGGTTTCCGACCCCACGGCCTACGGAGTCATCGAGTTCGACCGCGAGGGCAAAGCCGTCTCGCTGGAGGAGAAGCCGACAAACCCGCGCTCGAATTACTCGGTGCCCGGATTGTATTTTTACGACAACGACGTCGTCGCCATCGCCAAAGACCTCGAACCATCGGCACGCGGCGAATACGAGATCACGGACGTCAACCGTGTATATCTCGACGCTGGTCGCCTCCAGGTCGAAGTACTTCCTCGCGGCACCGCATGGCTCGACACCGGAACTTTCGATTCGCTTCTCGACGCGTCGAACTACGTGCGCACGATCGAGGAGCGTCAGGGACTCAAAATCGGCGCGCCCGAAGAAGTTGCCTGGCGACACGGATTCATCACCGACGACGAGCTACGCATTCGGGCTGAAAAGCTCCTGAAATCCGGATACGGAAAATACCTTCTCGAACTTCTCGACCGCGGCAAGGACTGGTGACATGGCAGATACTCACGTGATGAGCCAGTATCGCGAATTGAAGGTTCCCGGCGCCTGGGAATTCACGCCCAAGCAGTTCGGCGACGACCGCGGAGTCTTCCTCGAATGGTTCCGCGAACCCGGATTCTCCGAAATCACCGGCCGCACGCTCGACCTTCAGCAGGCCAATTGTTCGGTCTCCGCTGCCGGTGTCCTACGCGGCATCCATTTTGCCGACGTCCCTCCCGGCCAGGCCAAATACGTCACGTGTGCCAAAGGCGCGATCCTCGACATCGCCGTCGACCTACGCGTCGGATCGCCGACCTTCGGCCAGTGGGATTCGGTCCTTCTCGACGATGTCGACCGCAGAGCGATCTTTCTCTCCGAGGGGCTGGGGCATGCCTTCATTTCCCTCGAGGACAACTCGACGGTGGTCTACCTGTGCTCGACGGGATACGCCCCCGAACGCGAGCACGAGGTTCATCCCCTCGATCCCGACATCGCGATCGACTGGCCCACAGTGGGTCGTGGCGGTGAGCCCTTGAACATCACGCTGTCGGCAAAGGACACAGCAGCACCGTCGCTTCAAGATGCCGTGTCAGCCGGGCTGCTGCCCATGTTCGGCGAAGGCTGATGGCTTCACCGGATTCGACTGCAACACCCCCCGCCGGAATGGACGGCAGGCCGGGTCCGTTGATGCGCGTCGTCAAGAATCAGGCCCTTGCGTTTCTGCTCGTCGGTGGAGTCAACACAGTTCTCGGAACTGCCTGGTTCATTGCCTGGCAGATCGCGCTCGGCGATCAGTTCGGCTACCACTTCGCGATCGTTGCCGGATACGTCTGCAACCTGCTGTGTGCTTTTGCGATGTACCGCTACCTGGTCTTCGAAGTTCGCGGTCACTTCCTGCGCGACTTCTGGCGATTCGTCGTCGTCAACTTCGGCGCCTTCGTGATCAACCTTGCGCTGATGACCGTCGCCGTCTCGGTCTTGCACTTTCCGCCCATCCCGTCACAACTCGTCATAACAGCAGTAACCGCAACGGCAAGTTTCTTCGGTTACCGCGATTTCTCGTTCAGTCGAAACAAGAGAACAGGCACCTCATGACTCCGCGTGTTTCCGTCGTCGTCCCGGCCTACAACAATGCCGACTACATTGCCGAGACGATCGACTCGATCCTGAATCAGACCTATCAGGACTTCGAACTGATCATCTCGGATCATTCGTCGACCGACGACACCGTCAAGGTCCTCGCCCGGTACGCCGACGATCCGCGAATCGAAATCCTGACTACCGAAGCCGGCGGCGGAGCGAAGCGAAACTGGGACCGGGTCAGCGAAGCCGCGAACGGCGAACTCCTGAAACTCGTGTGCGGTGACGACACCATCTACCCCGAGTGCCTGGCGGAACAGGTCGCGGCATTCGACGAGCACCCATCGGTTGTACTCGTGGCCTCGCAACGCAAACTGGTCGATGCAAACGGAAAGACCATCCTTTCCGCGCGCGGACTGGCCGGGTTGAAGGGACTGGTCACCGGGCGTGACGCAGCCCGCAAGACGGTGACGGCAGGAGCGAACATCTTCGGCGAGCCCGGATGTGTGCTCATGAAGCGGTCCGCTCTCAAGGCAATCGGTTGGTGGGACGACACCAACCCGTACGTCATCGACGAAGCCACCTACACCGCAGTCGCACTGCAGGGCGACGTTTATGCGATCGCCAAGCCGCTCGCATCCTTCCGGGTCAACGCCGGACAGTGGAGTGTTCGTCTGGCCAAAGATCAGGCACGCCAGGCAGCGGCATTCCACAAAGATCTCCGGGAATCGGATCCGACCCTGATCTCGGCGATGGACGTCCGAATCGGCGATGCTCGCGCACTCGCCACCTCGTTCATGCGTCGCGGTGTCTACATGTTGTTGCGCCATCGCATGTCTTGATCGTTGCCGGTTGGGTAATCTTCAGCTTTCACACTCGATGGGATGACGACCGGCGGGACGGACGGCTGGATGACCAAACGTGCGAGCAGACGCGGCCTGTGGACGGCCGTCGTTCTCGCAGCCGGACTCGGCGGTCTCGCACTGGTCGCCCCACCCCTGACTCCAGGCACGATCGAGTCCGCCCCCGTCACGGTCATCACGACCACCCCACCCGCGCCGGTTGTTCCGCTCTCCCCGGAGGAGCTCGCGGCCCGGGTGGTCCCCACCATCGTCACCATCACCGCGCCGGCCGGATTCACCACCACCGCAGGAACCGGGATCGTGCTCTCCCCTGACGGAGTGGTGCTCACGAATCACCACGTCATCAGCGGAGCCTCGGACGTCACCGCCGTCAGCATGTCCAACGGACTGATCTACGACGCCGAGATCCTCGGTTACGACAGCGTCAGCGACCTTGCCGTCCTGCGCCTCGCGGGCGCCACCGATCTGCCGGTGGCAGTGGTCGGCAAGTCCGCGGAAGCCGCTCGTGGGGATGCCGTCACCGCTATCGGAAATGCCGAAGGTGGCGGAGTACCCGTCCCGGCTCCCGGCGTCGTCACCAACCTCGGTGTCACCGTCAACACCCGCAACGTGTCCGACGGATCGCGAAACCAGTTGAAGGGCCTCATCGAGGTGGACGCGGACATCCGGCCCGGCGATTCCGGTGGCCCGCTGGTCAACGCTGTCGGCGAGCTGATCGGTGTCAGCAGCGCGGGAAACGCCGTCACCGACCGCACCGAAACCTCGCCGGCGCCTCAGTCCTACGCGATACCGATCGACACCGCACTACCGATCGTCGAGCAGGTACTCGGTGGCCGATCGTCCGAGACCGTGCGCGTGGGACCGACACCCGTACTGGGCGTCGCGGTGAAGGACCACGCTGAAATGCCGCCCGGAGCGGAAGTTGTTGCCGTGAGCTTCGATTCGCCGGCCGAACGAGTGGGGCTCACCAAAGGTGCGGTCATCACGGAGTTCGGGGGCAGCCGGATCGCGTCGTCCGCGGACCTCAACGCGGCGATGAGCTCGCGCCGCCCCGGCGACACCGTCGCGCTGACGTGGGTGGACGCAACGGGGCAGCCCGGAACCGGTTCCCTGGTCCTCGACGAGGGGCCACCTCGCTAGCCTCCAAAGGCGCTAGCCGTGAAAGCATCGTGGCATGACCACGGTTCTCCTGCTCACCTGTGACGGCGCCGCCCGCGAGGCGGATGTCGAAAGCAAACTCGTCATGGAAGCTCTCACCACCTACGGCATTGCGTCGACGATGGCGCCGTGGTCGAGCCCGTCCCTCCTCGATATCGACGCCGACCTGGTTCTGATCCGGTCGACATGGGACTACACGCAGCGCCTCGAGGAGTTTCTCGCCGTTCTCGATCAGCTGACTGCTCCGATCGCCAATCCGCTCTCGATCGTGAAGTGGAACGCCCACAAGGGATACCTCACCGAACTTGCCGCGGCCGGCGTACCCATCGTCCCCACCGCTGTGATCACCGCCGGAATCACCGCCGGAAAGAGCGAATTACTCACCCTCCCTTCGTTCGAGAGTGCCGACGTCATCGTCAAGCCTGCGGTGTCCGCCGGCGCTGTCGGAGTGGGAAAATTTGCCGCCGGGTCCGCGCAGGCCCACGCTCACCTCACCTCCATCCTCGAGAGCGGCAACGACGCATTGGTCCAGCCCTTCATCTCGGACGTCGTCGACGGCGAGCGCTCGATCATCCACCTCGGCGGACGCTACTCCCATGCGGTCCGGAAGATCCCGGCCGACAACGACTTCCGTGTGCAGGAATACCACGGCGGAACCAACCACCTCCACGAACCGTCCGCCGCCGAACTCGCGTTGGCGGACGCGGCACTGGCCGCGACCCCATGCGGCCCCGGCGAATTGCTTTATGCGCGTGTGGACGTCGTGGGTCCGGTGGATCAACCACTGCTCATGGAAGTGGAATTGATCGAGCCCGAACTCTTTCTGCCCTTCGCCCCCGGATCTGCCGACGCCCTCGCACGAGCAGTTGTCGCGTCACTGCGCCCGTGACTCCTGGGGCGGGACAGCATCCAGCCTGGTGCGAATGAACCTGGCAACGTCACGTAGCGCCGCCCGGCTCTCCGGCAAGCCAGGCCAGACGGCGGGAAACGCGTGAACCTGACCGTTCCAGATCTGCAGCGAGCACGGCACCCCCGCGGCGGCGAGCCGCTGCGCCATCACCTCCGAATCGACTCTGAGCACCTCGGATTCGGCGGCGATCAGCAACGACGGCGGCAACGCGGCCAGATCGCCGTCGACGGGCGAGTTCGTCTGTCCGCCAGGCTTTCCGATCGCCACCAATGCCGACACCGGAGCGATCACGTCGCGTCGAGCGTTGGCATGGACCGACTTGGTAGTGCAGTCGAGATCGAGAAGCGGCGAGAGCCCGACAAGACCGGCCGGAACCTCGAGCCCCGCGGAAACTGCTGCAAGCGCCGTCGCGAAGACCAGGAAACCTCCGGCCGAATCGCCCACGAAGACAACCTTTTCCGGCAAGGCTCCCTGTTCGAGGAGCCATCGGTACGCATCCAGGCAGTCGTCGACGGACCCGTTGATACTCGTCTTCGGCAACTGCCGATACGCGATGTGCAGGACCGGAAGGCCGGTTCGCTTGGCGATGCCGGCAACAACCGGCCGATGCGTGTTGAGCCCGCAGCACATGAACCCGCCGCCGTGCAGGTAGAGGACAACACCGTCGCGCAGATCAGCCGTCGAGCCTGCCGTCCGGACGAGTTCACCGTCGAAACCCGGAAAACGAATCGCCTCCCGATCGATCCCGGACGGAATGCGCACACCCGCGGCCGAGTCCAGAACTGCGGCGCGGCGCATCGCGCCAGGCGTCAGCGGGGCGATCCCGACCACGGGCCGAAGCATCCATCGGCACGCGTTGTAGAGGACCTGCGATTCGATACTCGGCCTGCCGTATCGAGTTCCGGTCCTGCGACTGACAGTCGGCAACAGAGACATCTGTCCAGATTAGAAGCGATCAGGCACCGAAGAGGTCGACTTCGTCGAGATCGTCGACGATCGTGACCTTTCGTTTCCGCCCGCCGATGACCTTGCCCAGACCGCGCAGTCCGCCGGACTGAGCTTTCGGGGCGGGTTCTATGCGCTGAGGCGCAACTCTCGTTCGCGCTGCGCGCTGAACGGGCTTGGGTGCGGGAGCTACTGCCGGTGCCGCGGATTCGGCAACCTCTGCGGGAGCCACGGGTTCGGGAATCTCTGCGGGAACCACCGCTTCCGGCTCCACAAAACCCTGAACAACCTGGGCCTCGGGGGTCGGCTCAGCGACTTCCTCCACCTGAACCGGTCCGTCGATCACCGGGATGTCCGACGCCCACCGGACCCGATACTCGAGGCCACGCGCCGCAAGTTCACGCGTGAGATCGCCATGCCAGACCCCGTCTTCGCCGTCGCCGTATGCCCGTGCGTCGGAGCTGACCCAGATCACGTCGACGCCCGGGTTCCGGTCGGCGAGATCGAGCACGGTCAGCCAGTTCAGGGTCGCCGGGTAACCGTCTCGCTTCTTCTTGTCGGTATAGGGCCGACGCAGCGAGATCGCCCTCTCGGCCACCTCGAGATGCGAAACGTCGACTGGATCGACCACTTCGACGCCGATCGCCACGAGGTCTTCGATCACGTCGTCGACGTAGCCGTCGGCCTTGTCGTGAGCCGCGTCGACAAACCTCGTGAGGTCGCGCCGCAATCCCAGTCGGTCGTACATGCGCGCCTGGACGCTCAGGGCCGCGATCATCTCCGCCGATTCCTCGCGGTAGCGGCTCGCAACCTCGAGTACGACCAATCGCGGCACGACGACGCGGTGTCCTAGTGCGCGCGCGTCGGCGATTGCGGTGTCGAACCGTGCACCCCTGGTCAGGGCCGAAGAATCGAGAACGATGATCATGGGCTCGATTCTCTCTCGAGAAACCGGACGAATGCGCTAATCCACCCCGAACCGTTACTTGATCTTGAAGATCACTGCCCGCTGAACGATGAAGTTGATGACCGTCGCGGTGCCCTGCGCGATGACGAAGGCCAGCGGCATGCGCCACCACTCGTCGGCGAGCACATGCAACATCACTGCGTTGAGCCCGACCTGAACGGCAAAGGTCACCGCGTACAGCACGACAACAGCGATAAACCGGGCGCGCGAAGGCTCGGCCTTGAACGTCCACCGGCGATTGATCAGATACGCCGTGGTGGTACCGGCAACGAAGCTCAGAGCTTTTGCTGCGGTGTACGACAGCCCCAACGCGTGGAGCAGCGCATACAGCCCGTAGTCCACGACCGCCGACAACCCACCCGTCGCGACGAACCGGACGATCTGCGTTTTCAGGTCCAACGCGTCGTCGGCGATGTCCGTCGTGACAGGAATCTCGACGGGCAGCGGGACGTGGGGTTCGTGCTGGTGACTTGCAGGTGTTTCGGGCACGACGACGAGAGTAACCACTCGAGTCGGAGCCGTCGGCACTACTCCCAGGTAACCTCTACCTTGATGTCCACGACAGCAGAAGAGACGCCGAAGCCGGCTCTCCACACCCAAGCCCGCACCCTCACCGGTTGGGGACGCACCGCCGCCACCACTGCACAGGTGCTGTCCACCCCCGACGTGGAAGTGATCGCGAACGCGGTCGCCCAGGTTGCGGAACAGAACGATTCCAAGCCCTCGCATCTGCGACGGGGCGTCATCGCGCGCGGCCTCGGCCGCTCGTATGGTGACCCAGCGCAGAACGCCGGCGGCCTGGTCATCGACATGAATGCACTCGACCGCATCCACCGCATCGATCGCGACACCGCTCTGGTGGACGTCGACGCCGGCGTGAATCTTGATCAGCTGATGAAGGCTGCTCTGCCGTTCGGCCTGTGGGTTCCGGTCCTGCCGGGTACTCGCCAGGTCACGATCGGCGGCGCCATCGGCTCGGATATCCACGGCAAGAACCACCACAGCGCGGGCAGCTTCGGCAACCACGTCGTGTCGTTGGATCTGCTGACGGCCGACGGCAAGGTGCGCACGCTCACCCCCAAGGGCGGACGCAACGACCCCAAAGCCGCATTGTTCTGGGCCACGATCGGCGGCATGGGCCTGACGGGCATCATCTTGCGGGCGACCATCAAGATGACACCGACCGAGACGGCGTACTTCATCGCCGACGGCGACGTCACCAACAGCCTCGACGAGACCATCGCGCTGCACAGCGACGGCAGCGAGGCCAACTACGAGTACTCGAGCGCCTGGTTCGACGCGATTTCCGCGCCCCCGAAGCTCGGTCGTGCGGCAGTCTCGCGCGGATCGTTGGCGAAGCTCGACCAGCTTCCGGCCAAGCTGCAGAAGAACCCGCTCGCGTTCGACGCACCGCAGTTGTTGACGTTCCCCGACGTCTTCCCCAACGGGCTGGCCAACAAGTTCAACTTCACCGCGATCGGTGAGGTCTGGTTCCGCAAGTCCGGCAAGTACCGCGGCAAGGTCCAGAATCTGACGCAGTTCTACCACCCGCTCGACATGTTCGGTGAGTGGAACCGGGCGTACGGATCCAACGGATTCCTGCAGTACCAGTTCGTGGTTCCGCCGGAGGCCGTCGACGAGTTCAAGAAGATCATCGTCGACATCCAGCGCAGCGGGCACTACTCGTTCCTCAACGTGTTCAAGCTCTTCGGCGAAGGCAATCAGGCGCCGCTGAGCTTCCCGATCCCGGGCTGGAACATCTGCGTCGACTTCCGCATCAAGCCGGGCCTGAACGAGTTCGTCACCGAACTCGACAAGCGTGTCCTCGAATTCGGCGGACGCCTGTACACGGCCAAGGACTCGCGGACGTCCGCGGAAACCTTCCACGCCATGTACCCGCGCATCGACGAGTGGATCGCGACGCGCCGCAAGTACGACCCCACAGGCGTTTTCGCCTCCGATATGTCCAGAAGGCTGGAACTGTGATCAACGCTGTAGGTAACCCGCAAACCGTTTTGCTTCTCGGTGGAACCTCC
Organism: Rhodococcus sp. NPDC060176; assembly: GCF_042728675.1. NCBI lineage: Bacteria > Bacillati > Actinomycetota > Actinomycetes > Mycobacteriales > Nocardiaceae > Rhodococcus > Rhodococcus sp. NPDC060176. Next base: position 280,292 of record NZ_JBHWYS010000004.1, on the reverse strand, counting down.
GAGATCGGCCTCGCCATCTGTGAGGAGTACCTGAAGAAGGCGCCGTTGCGCGTCGTTCTGGCGGCGCTCCCCGGCGATCCGGGACGCGAAGCTGCGGTCAAGCAGCTCGAAGCCAAGGGCGCCACCTCGGTGGAGCTCATCGACTTCGACGCCGTTGATTTCGAGTCGCACCCGAAGGTGATCGACCAGGCGTTCTCGAACGGTGACGTCGATGTCGCCATCGTCGCCTTCGCACTGGACGGTGACTCCGAAGAGCTGTGGCAGAACCAGCGCAAGGCCGTTCTGGTGGCAAACGTCAACTACACCGCTTCCGTCTCGGTCGGTGTTCTTCTCGGCGAGAAGATGAAGGCTCAGGGCTTCGGCAAGATCATCGCGATGTCGTCGGTTGCCGGCGAGCGCGTCAAGCGTGCCAACTTCGTCTACGGCTCCACCAAGGCAGGCCTCGACGGTTTCTACCTCGGGCTCGGCGAGGCTCTCGCGGAATTCGGACCGCAGGTGACCGTCGTTCGTCCCGGCATGGTGCGCACGCAGTTCAGTGCCCACGTCAAGGAAGCTCCGCTGACGGTCAACAAGGACATCGTCGCGAAGCTCGCTGTTGCCGCCTCGGACAAGGGCAAGGAAATCGTCTGGACTCCCGGCCCCTGGCGCTTCGTCATGATGGGCCTGCGCCACGTGCCGCGCCCGATCTTCCGGAAGTTGCCGGTTTAAGCTCCTCCCGTGCCAGAAACAACAACTGCTCCGAGTACAGACCTTTCGACCCCGTCGCCGTGGCGTAATGCCGCGGCGACGGTGGTGGAAATGGCCCTCGGAGCGCTGGTCGCCGCTGTTGTAGCTGCTGTCGGGCTCTTTGCTTTCGGCCGAGTGCAGTGGCCGGCGTTCACCTCTTCCAACGTCACGCAGGCAGTCACGACGGTGCTGCAGGTGCTCTGCATCGCAGTGGTCGGTGTTGCGGTTCTGATGTTCCGTGCCCGCAAGGCCGAGCGGGTCGCAAAACTCCTCTCGTGGGCCGGGCTCTCCGGCTTCGTCACCACGACGCTCGGACTTCCCCTCGCCGCGACGAGTCTGTATCTGCACGGCGTCTCGGTCGATCAGCAGTTCCGCACCGAGTACCTGACCCGGCTGACGGATTCGGCTGCGCTGCAGGACATGACGTACGTGGATCTGCCGCCGTTCTACCCGGCCGGCTGGTTCTGGGTCGGTGGACGCGTCGCGAACCTGCTGGGTATGGACGGTTGGGAAGCGTTCAAGCCGTACGCGATCGGCTCCCTGGCGGTCGTCGCCGTCGTAGCACTCGTGTTGTGGACCAAGCTGATTCGACGCGATTGGGCCGTCGTCGCAGCATTGGCCGTCACTGCCGTCGTGTTGGCGTACAACTCCCCCGAGGCATACGGCGCCGTCATCAACCTCCTGATCCCGCCGGTGCTGATCCTGGCGTGGGGTGCGCTCGATCGCCCGGGTGCTTCTCGATTTGCCGGAGCCGGCGCAATTCTCGGGACGGGCCTGTTCCTCGGTTTTGCCGCAACCGTCTACACGCTGTATCTCGGATTCGCCGCGTTCGCAGTGACTCTGATGGCCGTCGTTGCCGCAGTACTTGCCGCCCGCGCCCAGAACACGTGGAAAGCCGCACTGGGACCCCTCATTCGACTTGCAGCAATTGCAATCATCTCGGGTCTGGTTGCTCTGACCGTTTGGGCGCCATACCTGCTGAAGGCACTCTCCGGTGCCACTGCAGAGTCCGGCACCGCAATGCACTACCTCCCAGATTCCGGTGCGGTGCTGCCCTTCCCGATGCTGAGTTTCTCGCTCGTCGGCGGCCTGTGCCTGCTCGGCACGGTCTGGCTGATTTCGCGTTTCCTGTTCTCCCGCCGCGCCCGAGCACTCGGTATCGGCGTCATCGCCGTGTACCTGTGGGCGCTGCTGTCCATGACGTTCACCGTTGCCGGCAGCACGCTCCTCGGATTCCGGCTCGAGCCGGTACTGATCGGACTTCTCGCGGCCGCCGGCGTGTTCGGTTTCTTCGAGTTCGCGGGCTGGATCGTGCTGGCCACCAGCGAGAATCCCCGAGTCAAAGCGGTACTCGTTGCACTCGGTGTCATCGGAGCCATCGCTTTCGCGCAGAACATCCCGCAGGTGCTGGCGCCGGATATCGCTGTGGCATACAGCGATACCGACGGCAACGGCGAGCGCGGCGACAAGCGACCACCGGGCGCCGAGGCCAATTACGCCGACATCGACCGGATCATCCGCGAGCAGTTGGGACGCGAACCCCGTGACACGGTGGTGCTCACCGCCGACATCGGCTTCCTGAGTTTCTACCCGTACTTCGGTTTCCAAGGGCTGACGTCGCACTACGCAAACCCCCTCGCCGATTTCCGTGCGCGCGCCGCGCTGATCGAGCAGTGGTCGGAACTGAAGACCCCTGACGAACTGATAGCTGCGCTGGACTCGGCGCCGTGGCGCAGCCCCGACGCCTTCGTCTTCCGCCAGGGCGCCGACGGGTACACACTGCGGTTGGCCGAGGACGTCTATCCCAACGACCCGAACGTCCGCCGCTACACGGTCACGTTCCCCAAGGAACTGTTCGACGATCCTCGTTTCACCGTCACAGAGCAGGGTCCGTTTGTGGTCGCTACCCGCTCTGACGCGAACTAACCAGGAGATACGTCACAAAAGGCTTACCGTCGGGGTCGTTGACGCGACCCCGACGCACCCCTAACTTCATACCGTGACCCGAACCGATGCCCGAGCGGCAATGATCGATGCAGCCGAGCGTCTGGTTGCCGAACGAGGCCTGGCCGCTCTGACGCTTCGTGACGTTCAGACCGAAGCCGGTCAGGCCAACAAGTCGGCCGCGCAGTATCACTTCGGTTCACGTGAAGGTTTGCTGGCGGCAGTCGTCGAGTCCAGAATGCGACCTGCCGCTGACCGTCGGCGTGAGTTTCTCGACATGATCGATCTCGACCCGAATCCGCCGACCATGCGTGCCCTCGTCGAGGCTCTCGTCCTGCCGTTGGCAGAACAGACCATCTACCGCGAGGGCACTTTGTACGCGCGGTTCCTGGTGCAGTCGATCTTCGACCCGGCCATGTCGTCGACCATCCGCGATCACATGCAGGCCGAGAGCTTCCGCGAAGTTCAGCGGCGGATCATCGCTGCTTCGTCGTTGCCGACAGACATTGCCGAACTTCGGGCGGGAACTCTGACCGTGCTCACCGTCGTCACGTTTGCCACGTGGGAGGGTCGCGTCGACAGCCGCGATCGGGCTCACGTGATCGCTGCTGACCTGATCGAAAGTTGCCTCGGAGCACTCTCGGCCCCGGCTGCGCAAATCTGACACGCCACCCGGCGAGTTTGTTTCCGAAACTGCCGGGGTACTCAGCCCCTCCAAGCGCAGTCGAGCAAACGGCCGCATCAACCACCGGCGGGGTAGGTGATGACAGTGAGCGAACTCGTTGCGCAAAGCCGCGAGCTAGTACCGCATCGTGCAGTTCTCGATTCCGCAGAGCATGTTCTGGTCATTGCACGCGGCAAACCGTTCGGGCGCGAGCAGGCCTTTCACGAAGTGTTGAGCGTCGCGATTCGCAACCGCATCGAAGTCCTCACTCTGGCAAGGGCTCTCATCGACGTTTCCGAGTCTCGCGATTACCGCACGATCCCGACCGACACCGCGCACACCGTTGCGGTGCTCGAATGGGGTGAGCTACTCGAGATCCCGACCGAACACCACGAGAGGTCCAAGGCTGAATCGGCCGGGGACATCGATGAATCGAGCGAACCCGACGATCCGGTCGAGCCCGAGTACCTGGTCGAGACCGATGTGGGCGGACGTGTCGTCTTTGTCGCCCTCGCGTTCACGGTCGGCGGGATAGTCGGATTCTTCGCGCACGACTGGGCACTCCTGCTTCTGATCACCGCCGTGTACCTCGTGTGGATCGCGGCACGGTTGGTCGCGAAACTCGTCAGTGTTTCCCGCAGTGCCCATTGGGCAGACGCTTCGCCTATACGCGGCACCGATTCGACCATACGCAAGGCGGAGAGCCCCCACCATCACGCTGTTGCAGCGTGACGGCGGGAGCACCCGCTTCCGCTAAAGCCTCTGCGGTACACCGTAAGTGACGACGGTATCGCCATTCGACGTGACTGCCTTCGCGTACGGTCTGATAGTCACCGGCCCGATTGCTCCCTGTACGTATCCGTGAATACCGGACAGGCGGACAGCGGCCTCGGGACCGTCGAATGTCTGATCCTCGAGTAGCGCGACGTCGGTGATACCGCCCGGCGCCAGATCGACATCGAGTTCCTGCGACGGAATGATGTCACCGCCGAGAATGAAGTGATTGGTGAAGTCCACGCCCAGCGCCGGGTCTGGTATGAGTCCGATGCCGATGTCGGTGCCACTGTCTATCGCCCAGTCCAGACCGGGACTGTTGAGAACGACCGTCGCGCCGGTCAACGCGATCGGGTAACCGATCTGATAGCCGATCGTCAGCTTGGTTCCGGTGAAACTTGCTGCATCCGGCCCGTCGATCTTCACGCCGGCAACCCCGTCGTGGAAGAACTCGACGCTCAGCGGCGAGCTGTCGAGTGGCGGAAAGACGTGGATAGCGGTATCTGCTTGGTAGACCTCTATCCGATTTCCTTTGACGTCGGTGATCGAACTGGTGTTGTCGACGCCTGCCGACGCCGTCCCACCCCCCAGGACAACGGCCAACAGGGCCACTGCTCCCACTGCGCTACTACGAACTGCTGTCTTCGACATGCACAAGCACCATCCCATCCGGTATAGGCCCCGGACGTAGGTTCCAACTCTTCGTCGAGGATGGGATTCGTCGGGGCTGCCTGAACAAACGCGAGCAAGATCCTTGTTGCGATACCCCGGTCACGAACCCGTCAAACGATGCACGAAAACATTACTTTCCGGACAAGTCGGGCGGACCGGTTTGTCTCGCTGACTGCGCCCGCTCGCGGACGCGAACCGTTTTGTTCGTTACTCTGACAGTGGAAGTTATCGAATCGAGACCTAAGTAGGCCACCCCGAACTTCTGAGAACGCCACTTCAGGGATGGGCGCCAGAACCGAAAGGCACCGACTGCATGACCGAGACCCTGCCCGACGTCCAACTGCTCGAAGAAGCACGTCCAGGGCGAGTCCGTTCAGCAATCAGACGCTCGGTCGTCCAGCGCGGCCGTCTGGTCGATCTCGCGATCATGGTGACGTTCACCGTCGCGGCGATCTACGTGATGTCGAACCTGTGGAGCGATCTGCAGTCCGGCTACCTGTTCAACGCGGGCCGCGACCAGGCGATGTGGGAATGGTTCTTCGCCGACACCGCCCACGCGCTCGCCCAGTTCCGCAGCCCGCTGTTCAGTGACCTGCAGAACTACCCACTCGGCGTGAACCTGATGGCCAATACCGCCATGTTCGGGATCAGCATCCCGCTGGCCCCGATCACGCTGATCTTCGGACCCACGGCCACGTATGCGATCGGGCTGACTGCCGGCCTCGGCGGCACCGCTATCGCCTGGTACTGGGCATTCTCGCGGCACGTACTGACCGGCGTCTCGGTCCGCTCCAAGGTCGCCGCCGCCGTCGGCGCGGGGTTCTGCGGATTTGCACCGGCCATGATCTCGCATGCCAACGGCCATCCGAACTTCGTCGCGTTCTTCGTGCTTCCGTTCATCTTCTTGCAGGTAGTGCGCATCTCGAACGGCAAGCGCCCGGTTCGCGACGGAATCGTTCTCGGCCTGCTCGTCGCGTGGCAGATCTTCCTCGGCGAAGAGCCGCTCCTCATCTTCACGATGTCGGCGATGGTGTTCGGCGCCGCGTATGCCCTGCCCGGCCTGGCCAAGTCGCGCCAGGCGATCAAGCGTGCGATGCCCGGCCTCGTGATCGGCGGTGCAGTCACACTGCTGATCACCGCAGTGCCGCTGTGGTCGCAGTTCTTCGGCCCAGCGAGCTACGACGGCGTCTCACACGGCCAGGCCGGCAACGACACCGCTGCCCTCACCACGTTCCCGACCGAATCGGTTGCGGGAGATCCCGAGGGCGCCGAGTTCCGGATGAACCCGACCGAGGAGAACGCGTACTTCGGGTGGCCGCTGGTGATCCTGCTCCTCGGTGCCACGGTGTGGTTGTGGCGCATCCGTCTGACCCGCGCTGCCGCCGCCGTGATCGTGGTCATGGGTGTGCTCTCGCTCGGTTCCGAACTGATCATCGACGGTGACAAGACCGGCATCACCCTGCCGTGGAAACTCCTCGCCGACCTGCCGCTGTTCGAATCGGTGCTCGAATCCCGTTTCGCCATGGGCGCGATTCCGGCGATCGGACTGCTGCTCACCCTCGGCACCTACCGCGCCTTTGTCGAACTTCGTGGACCGCGCCGCACTGCTGCCGGTGTCTGGCTGGTGGCTCTCGCCGTCGCGATGATTCCTCTCATTCCGACGCCCATCGACGCCGATCAACGATCTGCGACGCCCGAATTCATCACCAGCGGCTCGTGGGAGAACTACGTCAGCGACGGCACCCTGGTGACGGTCCCCGTCGCGAGCGCGGAAGACGCCCGCGCACTGAGTTGGCAGGTCGACGCCGACTTCGGGTTCCCGATTGCCGGCGGATACTTCGTCGGCCCGGATTCGAAGACCCGCGCCGGAATCTACGGCGCCGAGTCCCGGCCCACCTCGACCCTGCTGGTCAATACCAAACAAACCGGCAAGGTCCCGTTGATCGACGTGGGCACCAGGGCGAACGCACTGACTGACCTGCGGTACTGGCACGCCGACGTTCTGGTACTTCCGCGATTCAAAGGCGACGACGCCCTGCGCCACACTGTCGACGAACTGGTCGGCTTCGAGGCCAAGCGCGTCGACGACGTGTGGGTGTGGGACGTACGAGACCTCGTGAGCGGCAAGACCTCGAACCAGAGCTAGTCAACGGCGGGGTTGATCAGCGAGTCATGATCACCGGACCGTCTTCGGTGATCGCGACAGTGTGCTCACTGTGCGCAGCCCTGGCGCCCGAAACGGTACGAAGGGTCCACCCGTCGGCGTCGTGCCGGTAGTCGTCGGTTCCGTCGGCGATGAGCATCGGTTCGATGGCGATGACCAGGCCGGGACGCAGCCGGAAGCCTTTGCCTGCTCGACCTTCGTTGGGCACGTCCGGTCCTTCGTGCATCTCACGGCCGATGCCGTGACCACCGTGATCGGCGAGCATGCCGTATCCGAGGCCGCGCGCGTACTGTCCGATCGCGGCACCGATGTCGCCCAATCGGTTTCCGGGCTGGGCGGCGGCGATCCCGCGGGCCAGTGCCTGATCGGTCGCGTCGATCAGTGCCTGATCCTCACTGCTCCCCTGCCCGACAGTGAAGCTGATGGCGGAGTCGCCGCACCATCCGTCGAGTCTCGCACCGCAGTCGATGCTGACCAGGTCACCGTCACGGAGTCGGTACCCATTCGGGATACCGTGCACCACAGCATCGTTCACGCTCGCACAGATGGCACCGGGGAACGGTGTCGGCGCCGTTGCCGGCCGATAGTTCAAGAACAGTGCCGAGGCACCGGCCGCCGAAATAACCTCCGCGGCAACGGCGTCCAATTCGAGCAACGTCACCCCGACGCTCGCCGCCTCACGCGCTGCAGCCAGAGCCTGCGCCGTGATTCTTCCCGCCGCCGCCATCGCGTCGATTTCGCCTGCGGTCTTGATTTCGACCATCTCGAACACCTTCCTTGTCGAATAACTATACCGGTATTACTATAAGCACATGGTGCGCGTACCGCTGACGGCGGAAGAACTCGAACGAGGACTACGACTGGGTGAACTCCTGCGATCGGCACGGGGAGACCGAAGCATGGTTCAGGTAGCGCTCGACGCCGGCATCTCGGTCGAAACGCTGCGCAAGATCGAAACCGGCCGCATCGCGACACCCGCCTTCTTCACCATCAGCGCGGTCGCGGAAGTGTTGGGTATTTCACTCGACACCATCGCCCGAACACTTGAAACACCACAATCCCAACAGGAAGTTGCATCCTGAGTAGTTCTCTCAGGATGTGCGGGCCCACACTCGCCTAACATCGTTCCTTGTGCCGTCTGAAGTAGTAGTGCCCCCGAAACCCGTGCCCACTGGCCCCGAAGCTCCCCGAGAATCGGATTCCCAGAGAGTCCGGACGGCACGACTCATCGCGATAGTCACCGGCCTTCTGGGCCTGCTTCTTGCACTTGCGACGCCGTTCCTGCCTGTCAAGCAGGAAGCCGCAAGCATCGACTGGCCGCAGGGTGGGACCGTCAACAGCGTTTCGTCGCCGCTGATCTCCTACTCGCCCACATCGCTCGACATCAGCATCCCCTGTTCCACCCTCGGCCAGTTGGGCGGCAGCGGCGGCACACTGCTCTCGACCATGCCGAACGGGGCGCCGGACCGAAACGCACGCGGCCTCACCGTCCGCACCACTGCCGACCGCCTCGAAGCACTCACTCGCGATTCGGTTCTGATCTCAGCTCCGCTCGATCAACTCGGCGGATGCACCGCGCTCACCATCACGACCAACTCCGAGCAGACCGTCGCGGCCGTCACCGGTGTCGACGGCGTCGGCACCACCCTGACCGGCGACTACCGCCCACAGGTTGTCGGCATCTTCACCGACTTGCAGGGCGCAGCGCCCGCCGGACTGTCCGCCCACATGGACGTCGACTCCCGGTTCTCGTCCAGCCCCACATTTCTCAAACTGTTCGCGATGATCGTCGCGGCACTCTCGACCATCGTCTCGCTGTACGCACTGCACCGGATCGACGGCGTCGACGGCCGTCGTGCGCGGCGGTTCCTGCCGGCGCGATGGTGGAAGTTCACCGGCATCGACGCCCTGGTGATCGGCACGCTGGCTCTGTGGCATGTGTTCGGCGCCAACACTTCCGACGACGGTTACCTGCTCGGCATGGCCCGAGTCTCGGAGCACTCCGGGTACATGGCCAACTACTTCCGCTGGTTCGGAGTCCCCGAAGCGCCGTTCGGTTGGTACTACGACGTGCTGGCACTGTTCGCGAAGGTCAGCACCGCGAGCATGTGGATGCGCCTGCCCGCGTTGATCGCCGGCATTCTGTGCTGGATGGTCATCAGCCGCGAGGTGATCCCGCGACTCGGGGTTGCGGTGCGCCGCAACAAGGTTGCCATCTGGACTGGCGGGCTCGTGTTCCTGGCCTTCTGGTTGCCGTACAACAACGGCCTGCGTCCCGAGCCCATCATCGCCCTCGGCGCTCTGCTCACCTGGTGCTCCATCGAACGCGCGATCGCCACCGGACGACTGTTGCCCGCCGCGATGGCAGTGCTGATCGCCGCATTCTCATTGGCCGCCGGCCCTTCCGGGCTGATCGCGATCGGCGCGTTGATCGCCGGCGCCCGGCCGATCCTGCAGATCCTGATCGCCCGTGGCAAACGCGTCGGCTTCCTGTCTCAGATCATGCCGATCCTCGCGGCCGGAACCGTGGTTCTCGTCGCGGTCTTCGCAGATCAAACCCTCGCGACAGTTCTCGAGTCGACGAGGGTGCGAACGGCCGTCGGGCCGAACGTTCCGTGGTTCGAGGAACGGTTGCGTTGGGACGCATTGATGACCATCTCCCCCGACGGTTCGTTGGCGCGCCGCTTCGGCATGTTCGTCATGATTGTCGGGCTCGTCTTCTGCGTCATGATGATCCTGCGCAAGGGCCGGATCCCGGGCACCGCGATCGGGCCGTCGCGCCGGATCCTCGGCATCGTGTTCGCGTCACTGCTCCTGATGCAGTTCACCCCCACCAAGTGGACTCACCACTTCGGTGTGTACGCCGGTCTGGCCGCCACGGTTGCCGTGCTCGCCGCCGTCGGCGTGAGTGCGTCGAGCATGCGTTCGAAACGAAACCGCGCGCTGTTCGCCGCGGGCATCCTGTTCATCCTCGCTGTGGCGTTCACCAGCTCCAACGGCTGGTGGTACGTCTCGAGTTACGGCGTCCCGTGGTGGGACAAGCCGCCGTCAATCGCCGGCAAGGGATTCTCGACGGCCTTCCTCGGTCTGACGATCCTCGCGCTCCTGTTAGCCGCGTGGTACCACGTCATGGAGCCGCGCGAGCGAAACGGAGCGGAGGACAGCGTCAAGAAGACAAGGCGACTCCGCCTTCTCGCCCCGTCACCGTTGACCATCGCCGCCGGAGCCGTAGTGCTGTTCGAGGTGCTGTCCCTACTCAAGGGCGCGGTTGCTCAGTACCCCGCGTATTCGATCGGCAAGTCCAACATCGAATCGGTCTTCGGCGGAAGCTGCGGTCTCGCGGGCGAGGTACTCGTGGAGTCCGATCCGAACGCCGGCGTTCTGCAATTGACGGATCGGCCCACCGATCTCGCCGGCGCGGGTGCGTTCGGCGCGAGTGAGTCGACCGGATTCTCGCCGGACGGAGTCGCCGGCGACCTCACGGCCGACGCCGAAGATTCGACGGCAGGCAGTGCAAACAGCCTCGACACCTCGACCTCGCAGTCCGGCACCACCACGCCGGGAACCGGATCCGGCACCGCCGGTGGCTCGCAGTCGACGGCGGGCGTCAACGGCAGCAATGTCGCGCTCCCGTTCGGGCTCGACCCCGCAAAAACCCCGGTGCTCGGTAGTTACGGGGCTGCGCAGGCTGCTGCGCTGACCACCGGTTGGTACTCACTGCCCGAGCGCAACGACGCCGCACCGCTCCTGACCGTCGCGGCCGCCGGACGCATCCGCTACGTCAACTCCGACGGCATCGTCACCCCCGGTGCGGTCCTGCAGGTCGAGTACGGCAAGAAGCAGGCAGATGGGAGCGTCGACGCACTGGGACGTGTCGATCCGATCGACATCGGCCCGTCGCCGTCGTGGCGCAACCTGCGCGTTCCGATGGATCAGCTGCCCGCCGACGCCGACACCGTGCGTCTGGTGGCCAGTGACACCGACATCAGTGCCGACCAGTGGCTGGCGGTCACACCGCCACGAGTGCCGACCATGCGCACCCTGCAGGACGTCGTCGGATCCACCGATCCCGTGCTGATGGACTGGGCTGTCGGTCTGGCCTTCCCGTGCCAACGTCCGGTGGATCACCTGTACGGCGTCGCCGAGATCCCCGACTGGCGCATCCTGCCCGACCGCATCGGCGCGGAGTCCACCAACGCCTGGCAGGACCACTACGGCGGCGGGCCGCTCGGCTGGACTACCGAACTGCTCTCGGCCAGGGCATTGCCGACCTATCTGGACAACGACTGGGATCGTGACTGGGGTTCGCTCGAGCAGTACACACCGCTCGATTCGGACGCAGTTCCCGCGCAAATGAACGTCACCACCGAGACGCGTTCTGGCACCTGGACGCCGGGCCCGATTCGTTACCAGTCGTAACTGTTACGCGTGGACCTACCAACCACCTGGGCACGGTAGGTCCACGCTCAGCCCTGACATACCATCGGTAGCCGTGCCCGACGCAGTGACAGCTTCACCTCAGACTTCGAGTTCGCCGCCTCCTGCTGGTCAGGATGCCCGCGAGCGTTTCCATCGCACTCGATGGGTTGCGATCATCGCCGGCTTGCTCGGCTTCGTGCTCGCACTGGCAACTCCGCTGCTTCCCGTCGTACAGACGACGGCGTCGGTCAACTGGCCGCAGAACGGCGTGATCGGCGACGTCGAGGCACCTCTGATGGCGCAGGTTCCCATCGACGTCAACGCGTCGATCCCCTGCACCGCGGTCAGCGCACTGCCCGAGGGCGGCGGCATCTTGCTGTCGACGGCACCTGCACAGGGCGACGGCGCGGCACTCTCGTCGATGTTCGTCCGGGTGTCCGCGACCAGCGTCGACGTGCTCGATCGCAACGTCGTCGTCGCTTCGGCGGCGCGCGAGGACGTCGAGTCGAGTCGCTGCGGCGCCATCGCGTTCAGCTCGGACGTCAACCGGACCACCGCAGAGTTCGTCGGACTGAACTATCCCGACGGCAACCCGGTTCGTGGTCAGCTCGACGGTGACTTCCGCCCGCAGGTGGTCGGTGTCTTCAGCGACCTGCCCGACGGCGCTGCCCCCGAGGGCCTCGGCTTCTCGATGACAATCGACTCACGTTTCTCGTCGAGCCCCAGTGCCTTGAAGCTGGTCGCGATGATCGTGGCCGTCCTCTCGACCATCGTCGCTCTGGTCGCCCTGGCCCGCCTCGACGGCACCGACGGACGCAAGCACCGCCGCTTCCTGCCCGCACGCTGGTGGAAGTTCTCCGGCATCGACGGGGTTGTGGTCGGAACGCTGGTCGTCTGGCACTTCATCGGCGCGAACACCGCCGACGACGGTTACCTCCTCACCATGGCCCGAGTCTCGCCGGACGCGGGATACATGGCCAACTACTTCCGTTGGTTCGGTGTTCCCGAGGCCCCGTTCGGTTGGTACTACGAAGTGCTGGCCGTGATGGCGAAGATCTCGACCGCGAGCCCGTTCATGCGTCTGCCCGCTCTGCTCGCGGGAATCCTGTGCTGGATGGTCATCAGCCGCGAGGTCGTCCCGCGTCTCGGCCGGGCGGTTCGGCGGAGCAACGTCGCCCTCTGGACCGGCGGGCTGGTGTTCCTGTCCTTCTGGTTGGCGTACAACAACGGTCTTCGCCCCGAGCCCATCGTGGCTCTCGGCGCACTGCTCACCTGGTGCTCCATCGAGCGCGCCATCGCCACCGGACGCCTTTTCCCTGCGGCGACCGCGATCTTGATCGGCGCCTTCACTCTTGCCGCGGCGCCCACCGGATTGATGTGTATCGCAGCCCTTCTCGCCGGTGTGCGCCCATTGGTGCGCATCGTCGTCAAGCGTCACCGGCTGGTCGGCACACTGCCGCTTCTCGCTCCGATCGCCGCCGCCGGAACCATCGTGCTGGTGGTCATCTTCGCCGATCAGACCTTCGCCGGCGTCATGGAAGCCACCCGCGTCCGAACGATCATCGGCCCCAATCTCGAGTGGTATCAGGACTTCCTGCGCTACTACTACCTCTTCGTCCAGACGGTCGACGGCTCGGTTGCCCGACGCTTCGCGTTCTTGACGATGATCCTGTGCCTCTTCACGACGCTCTTCGTGTTGCTGCGCCGCGGCCGCGTCCCCGGCGCCGCGACAGGTCCGTCGTGGCGCCTTGTCGGCGTCGTCTTCGGCACGATGTTCCTGATGATGTTCAACCCCACCAAGTGGACTCACCACTTCGGTGCGTACGCGGGCATCGCCGGTTCTCTCGCCGCGCTGACGGCCGTCGCCGTGTCCGCGTCGGCCCTGCGCTCGCGTCGTAACCGATCGGTGTTCGTGGCCGGACTGCTCCTGATGCTGGCGTTGACGTTCGCCGGCATCAACGGCTACTGGTACGTCTCGAGTTACGGCGTGCCGTGGTTCGACAAGACCATCTCCTACGACGGCCGTGAATCCAACACACTCTTCCTCGCGCTCTTTGCCCTCGCCTTGGCTTTTGCCGCGTGGCAGTACCTGCGTGAGGGATTCGCGGCCCCGCCCGAGAAGCCGAACACGGCCAAGGGCAGACGAATTCGCAAGTTCGCGGCCGCTCCCCTCACCGTGATTGCCGGTCTGATGGTCCTGTTCGAGGTGCTCTCGCTACTCAAGGGTGCAGTGTCGCAGTACCCGGCGTACTCGCTGGGCCGAAGCAACATCGAGGCACTCGCGGGCAAGACCTGCGGCATGGCCGAGGACGTACTGGTCGAGACCGACGTCAATTCCGGGAATCTGCGGCCACTGACCGCTCCCGGATTCAACGCCGAGGATCCGCTGTCCGGAGTTGATTCGAAGGGCTTCTCCCCCAATGGAGTTCCCAGCGATCTGACTGCGGATTACATCGAGGTCAAGCAGGGCATGGGCAATACCGACAACCAGAGTGTCGGCCCCAGCTTCGCCACCGGCTCCGGCGCCGGAACCAGCGGCGGCACCGGCAACGTCGGCGTCAACGGCAGCACGGCCAAGCTCCCCTTCGGTCTCGATCCTTCGAAGACGCCGGTCATGGGCAGCTACCAGCCCGGCGTGCAGGAACCCGCTTCCCTCATCTCGAGTTGGTACGGATTACCCACTCGCAGTGAGGAATCACCGTTGGTGGTCATGTCCGTCGCCGGGCGCGTGTGGTCCGTCGACAACACCGGAGCCATCACGTACGGCCAGTCACTGCTGGTCGAGTACGGCAAGACTCAGCCCGACGGAACCGTGCAGGTTCAGGGTTCGTACATGCCGCGAGACATCGGACCCGCACCGTCGTGGCGCAACGTCCGTATCCCGATCGACGAACTCGCGCCGGACGCCGACGCCGTACGGGTGGTTGCGTTCGATCCCAACCTCACGGGCGATCAGTGGATGGCATTCACCCCACCGCGCGTGCCCAAGCTCGAGTCCCTGAACTCGTACATCGGCAACGAGCAGCCGGTTCTCCTGGACTGGGCTGTCGGCCTTCAGTTCCCGTGTCAACGTCCGTTCACACATCAGAACGGCGTGGCCGAGATGCCGAACTTCCGTATCCTCCCGGATCGCCCCCTGGCCGTCAGTTCCACCGACACCTGGCAGTCCGCGGACAACGGCGGCCCGCTCGGGTTCACCGAGGTCATTGCCGGTGCGACGACGGTTCCGACGTACCTGAAGGACGACTGGGCGCGGGACTGGGGATCACTCGAGCGCTACGACCGGTACTTCCCGAATGCTGTTCCGGCAGAGGTGGAGACGGGGACCGCAACCCGCTCGGGCATGTGGATGCCCGGCGAGATGCGGGTGCACTAGCCGGCACTACCTACTCGGGGGACTGCTCGGGTGCGACGTACGGAGACGGCCGAGACCGCTCCGACAACGATGACGCACCCGAGCAGCTGCCCGACACCGGGCCTTTCGCCGAGCAGCACAACCGCCAGTAGTACGGCGAGTACAGGTTGCATGAGCAAAAGCGTCGCGCCCACCTCGGCGGGAAGCCGAGGGAGCGAGTGCCCCATCAGCATCCAGCCGAACACCTGGCCGACCAGCGCCAGTGCCGCGAGCCAGCCGAACGCTTCCCAACCCGGGACGAAATCGATCCGGCCCCACAGTGATCCGATGACGGAGCCGGCGATGCCCGCGGACGTCGTCGAGATCAACACCTGGCTCGCTGCCCGATCCGCCTCGCCCGTACGGCCGACCACGAAGATGTAGCCGCCGTAGGCGATTCCGGAGACGAGCGAGAGCGCCGTTCCCCACAGCAAGTCGTCGCCGGTTTCCCCACCCCCGAACACGCCGCCCGCCAGGGCAATTCCCGTGAACATGAACGGTAGGGCAAAAACGAAGCGCATCGGAACCCGATTACCGAACACCAACCAGGACAGTGTGGGCACCACGATCACCTGCACGTTCACGACGACGCTCGCCATCCCCGCGCCGATCATCAGAATCGACTGCGACCACAACGCAAAATCCAGCCCGAGCAGCAGACCGCCAAGCACCTGCAGAACGACTGCCCGCCGGCTCGGCTTGCCCACCCGGCGGTATTCCCGCCACGCCAACCACGCCAGTGGCGGCAGGGCCAGGAAACAACGGAAGAAAACGGCGGTCGAGGGCCCGACATCGGCCAGCTTGATGAGGAGCGAACTGATCGAGATCGCGGCCGCGCCTCCGACCACCAGCAATCGAGGGTCGATGCGCCCCCGAGGAGTTCGGGTGGGTGTCGGTGTCTGCGCAGTCGCGGAGGTCAGAGTGGTCACTCGGCAATGTTCCTGCCGCTAACTATTCAGCACAAGCAAATGTTCAGACCGTATATTCGGTAGTATTACTACCGTGTTGAATCTCGAAAGACTTCGCGCCCTGCACGCTGTCGCCGAGAACGGATCAGTGGCGGCAGCCGCCCGCACCTTGCATGTCACACCATCCGGAATTTCGCAGCAGTTGAACAAACTCGAGCGCGAAGTCGGTGTTCCGCTCCTCGAACCACAGGGCCGCGGTGTGCGGCTCACCGAAGCCGGCCGGATCCTCGCGCGCCGAACCGCAGAGGTTCTCTCGACGCTCGCCCAGGCCGAGGCGGAAATCGCGTCGCTGCAGAGCGAGGTGACGGGCCGCGTGCGTATCGGCGCCCTGGTCTCCCCCAGCAGGACGGTGCTGCCGCGAGCCATCGCCGAGATCAGGCATGCGCACCCCCAGCTCGAAATCACCTTCAACGAAGGCGAATCCGAAGAACTGCTCCCCGCACTGATTCGCCGCGACCTCGACGTCGTGGTGGTCGACAGTTGGAGCACTCTGCCCGTCGAACTTCCCGACGGACTCTCCTTCACTCCCGTGTACGACGACGTGGCTCTGCTCGCTCTCCCCGCGTCGCATCCGCTGGCGGAGAACAAGGTTGTCGCGCTCAGCGAGCTGTCCGAGCACGCCTGGGCGACGTGGACGCGGGGAACGGACTTTCACACGTTCACCGTCAGGACTCTGCGCGCGCAGGGGTTCGACCCTCGAATCGAGTACGAGGTCGCCGAGTTTCCCACCCAGGTCGAATTCGTCGCTCAGGGCCTCGCTGTCGCTTTGATCCCGCGACTGGCGAGAGTTGTACCACCGGAAGGTGTTCGAATGCTCGACACTGTTCCGCCGCTCGGCCGAGACATCTACCTGGCCTGGCGGACAGACAGCGAAAGGCCGGCCGTCCTGGCGGCGATAGAAGCGCTACGCCGCCAGTTCGACGCCCTCGGTGACAAGAAGAATTAGAGCGGCATCAAGTTGTGCTTGCGCGGGTTCTTGAAGATCGTCTTGTCCTTGAGCAACTTCAGAGCCTTGCGGATTTCGAGACGCGTCTGCGAAGGCTCGATCACCGCGTCGATGTATCCGCGCTCAGCCGCGATGTACGGCGTCGCGACGAACTCGTTGTAGAAGTTGATCAGCTGAGCACGCACCGCGGGTGCGTTCTCGCCCGCCTCGGCGAGCTGACGACGTCCCATGATGTTGACGGCACCCTCGGCACCCATCACGGCGATACGTGCCGTCGGCCACGCGAGGTTGATGTCGGCACCGAGCTGCTTGCAACCCATGACGGCATAACCGCCGCCGTACGCCTTGCGAACCACCACCGTCACCTTCGGCACAGTGGCTTCGATGTACGCGAACAGGAAACGCCCGCCACGCTTGATGACGCCGACCTTTTCCTGATCGACGCCGGGAAGGAAGCCCGGTGTGTCGACGACAAAAACGAGCGGGATGCTGAAAGCGTCGCACAGGCGCACAAAATGGGCAGCCTTGTCGGAGCTGTCTGCATCGAGGGCACCACTGAGGTACGTGGGCTGGTTGGCCACGACACCGACGGGCAGGCCGTCGACGCGGGAGAACCCGGTGATCACGTTGTGCGCGACCTGGGCTCCGATTTCGTGGAAGGTTCCGTCGTCGAAGATCCGCAGAATGATGTCGTGCATGTCGTAGCCGGCGTTGTCGGCATCCGGCATGAAGGCGTTGAGTTCGAGATCCGACTCGGTGATCTCGGGTTCGAGGCCCGGGTTGATCAGCGGCGCCTTCTCCGTGCACGAGGACGGCATGAAGCTCAGGTACTCGCGGACCCAGTCGAATGCAGCCTTCTCGTCGGGAGCGACGTGATGGATGTTTCCGTACTCCGCCTGCTTGCGTGCTCCGCCCAGATCCTCGAGGCTGACCTCTTCGCCGGTGACCGACTTGATGACGTCGGGTCCGGTGACGAACATGTACGACTCTTCGGTCGCGACCACGACGTCGGTGTTGATCGGTGCGTACACGGCACCGCCGGCGCACTTACCGAGGATGACCGAGATCTGCGGGCAGACGCCGGACAAAGGCTCCTGACGTGAACCCATGTTGGCGTACCAGGCCAATGAGGAAACGGCATCCTGGATTCGAGCTCCACCGGAATCGTTGATACCGACGACCGGGCAACCAACCTTCAGCGCAAAATCGTTGACAGCTGCGACCTTACGGCCGAACATCTCTCCGGCGGCACCGCCGAACACAGTCTGATCGTGCGCGAACACGGCAACCGGCCGCCCCTCGACGGTTCCGTGACCGGTCATGACGCCGTCGCTGTACGGATTGTCCTCGCCCGCCATCTTCACCAGGGCGCCGACCTCGACGAAGCTACCGGGATCGAGCAACATGTCGATGCGCTGGCGCGGCGTACTGTGCCCTGCTGCATCGCGCTTGGCAATGGCCCGAGCCGAGCCGGGTTCCTTTGCCTTCTCCAACTTTTCGCGGAGTTCAGCGAGCTTCTCCGCGGTGGTTGTCGTCACTTCTGAACTCCGGTTTCCGATGCTTTGGTCTGGGCTGTCTCGATCTGGGCCAGCTTTGTGGTGAGGTCTGCCGCGACCTTCGCGATGTACGGCTCGTCGACGATCTGCAGGTGATCCCCACCGATGTAGACGACCTCGAGGTTCTTCACGTAGTCACCCCAACCACCGTCTGCCTTGCGGGTCTTGAATGCAGGCTCCAGCGTCATCAGCTCGTCGTGGTACTTGTCGGCCATGTAGAGCACGACGTCTCCGTCGTAGCTGCTGAACGCGGCAGTCTGGATGGCGCGGTTGTCCAACCAGGACGTCCGCTGATGCTCGATGATGCCGCCGGGAATCTTGGCGCCGCTCATCTTGATCATGTCCATCAAGATCTGGATCTGATCCTCGTCGGCTTCGGTGGAGGCCAGAACGTCAAGCGGCAGCGGAACATCCAGGTTGTAGGTGCGCTTGGCGAACTTGCCGTAGCGCTCCCAACGCTTGCGACGTTCCTCCTCGGTGTCCGGCACGACCTCGCCGGCCATCACGGTGTCGAGAAGTCCGACCACACGCACGTCGGCGCCCTGCTCACGCAACAACTTCGCGACCGCATACGACATCACGCCGCCGAACGACCAGCCGCACAGCACGTACGGCCCGTCACCCTGGATCTCGCGAAGCAGCGGAACGTAGGCAGCAGCGCGGGTTTCGATCGAGCCCTCGACCCGCTCGAACCCGTACATCGGCGTGCCGGCAGGCAGGCGCTTGAGCAAAGGCTCGTACGTCACCGTCGAACCACCGGCAGCATGGAAGACGAATACCGGTACGGCCGTGGAACCTTCAGGACGGGCACGCAGAGTACGAACGAGTCCGTCGATCTTTCCGTCGTCCTCGAGGTACTGGCGAACGACGTCCGCAAGCTCTTCGATGGTGGTGGAGTCGAGAACGTCGTCGAGAGTGATCTCGCCGCCCGCACGCTCGGAAAGCCGAGCAGCAAGCTTCTCGGCGACCTCGTCACCGACGATCGGCAGATCGTTGAAGATGCCCTTGGCCGACTTCCCGGTGACGACGGCCCACGTCGCAAACGTCAAGCGCTCGGCCGCATCTCGCGGCGGAACGTCGGAGCCGGCATCGTCGGCAGTTCCGGCACGCGAAGGATCGGCGGGCGCGGCAGCCGGTACAGCCGCCGCAACGGGAGCAGTGGCAGGTAATTCCGTCGCCACCTCGGCGGGAGCAGCGTCCTCGTCGTCAGCAGCATCGGCCGCCAACTTCTCCGCGGCCTGCTTGTCGGCCATCGCCTGAACCTCTTCGCGATTGTCGATCGCGTAACGCAGGTACTTGTTGACCTCGTTGAGGCTCGCGTCCTTGACTGCTTGGAGCTGGAGCTGAGGAATGTCGAACTCGTACTCGACGCGGTTCTTGATACGCATCGCCATGAGCGAGTCGAGACCCAGTTCGATGAGCGGAACCTCGGCCGGAAGATCCTCCGGCGAGTACCCCATCGACTCGGCGACAACGATCTTGAGGCGGTCGTCGAGGCTCTGCGAACCGTTCGGATCCCACTTGTCTCCGGCGTCTTCGACGACCTCGGCCAGGGTTTCCATCGTTGCGCTGGTCTTGACCGGCGCGCTGACGACCAGCTCGGGCAGCGGCTCACCGGACGTGACGACGGCGTCGAACAGCAGACGGAACGTAGCGCCCTCACGAGCGTGCACCTGCACCGACGCTCCACCCGGGTGCGGGTTGAGTGTCGTCGTCAGGGTCGCGGCACCGGCCAGCTCACCGTGCGGAACAGTGGCGGTCAGAGAGACATCCGAGAGCACCTGTCCGGCAGCAGCGCTCACCAGCACCGCCAGGTCGGTGACGGCGGACGCGTCGACCTCCCACACGTGGCGGCCGTCGGGCAGAGCGACGTGCGAACCGGGAACGCGAGCCGAACCACCGGCACTGACGCGAATGTCGAGCCAGTACGGCTTGCGCACGAACGCGGTACGCGGAACTGATGCGAAATCGCCTGCGGGAAGCAGAGATTCGAGATTCACGGCATGGCCGTGCACGTACAGCTGCGCGAGAGCAGCAAGCACACCTGCGGACTCGTCTTCCTTACGCTTGAGCGTCTGGATGAGCTCCATGTCGTGCAGGCCCGAATCGAAAGCAGTGGCCGCCACCGACATCAGCGTCACCGGGTTGGGTGCAAGCTCGACAAAAGTGGTGTGGCCGTGGGCAACTGCACCGCGCACCGCATTGGTGAAGTACACGCTGTGGCGAAGACCCTTGACCCAGTACGCCTCTTGATGGATCGGCTCGTGACCGGGACGGTAGAAGGTGTCCTTGTCGACGGACGAGTAGACGCCGAGCTTCAACGTGGTCGGCTCGATACCGGCCAACTCCGCGGCGAGTTCGCCGAGCAACGGATCTACCTGCGACGTATGGCTGGCGCCCTTGGTCTGCAGGACACGCGCCATCTTGCCGTCGGCCTCGGCGGCAGCGACGATCGCCTCGATGTCCGGCTGCGGTCCACCGATCACCGTGTGCGTCGGAGCTGCGTAAACGCAGACCTCGAGCTTGGGGTACGTGGGCAGCAGCGCCTCGATCTCGGATGCGCTGTACTCGAGCAGTGCCATCAGACGGATGTCGTCACCGACAAGTGCGCCCTCGGCCTCACCCATCAGCCGTGAACGTGAACAGATCACGCGGACAGCGTCTTCCAGGTTCAGACCGCCGGAAACGTACGCGGCAGCGGCCTCACCCATCGAGTGCGGAACCACGGCTTCGGCCTCGGCTCCGTGGTGGCGCAGCAACGCAGCCAGACCGACCTGGATGGTGAAGATTCCCACCTGTGCGGTCTCGACGTTGTACTCGATCGAATCGTCGAGGAACATCTCGACCATCGAGTAACCGGCCTCGTCCTGGATCAGCGCGTCGACCTCGTCGACGGCTGCCTTGAAGGCCGCGTTCTCCGTGTACAACTGCTTGGCCATCTTGCGGTGCTGCGAGCCGAAGCCCGAGAACACCCACACCGCACCCTTGGGCGACGGCGAGTCGGCCGAGAAGACGCCCTGGGCCGGCTTGCCCGCGGCGACAGCGCGCAGCGAGCTGATGGCCTCGGACCGCGTCTTCGCCACAACAGCGGCGCGCGAGCGTCCGTGGTTGCGACGCGAAAGTGTGCGGGCGACGTCGGCGAGGGGCGTCTTGCTTCCCTCTTCGGTCTCGAGCCAGTCGGCCAGATCGGCAGCTGCGCGGCGACGACGCGAAGGCAGCGCGCCGGACACGGCCAGCACAACCGTGATCTCGTCCTCTGCTGCCGGTTCGTCCACGACCGGGGCATCCACAACCGGTTCTTCGACGACGGCGTCGGCAGGCACGTATTCCTTAACCACGACGTGGGCGTTGGTTCCGCCGAAACCGAAGCCGGAAACACCGGCGACGGCCTTACCGGTGTAACGCGGCCAGTCGGTGGCCTCGGGCGTCACCTGCAGGTGCGCCTTCTCGAAGTCGATGTGCGGGTTGGGGCCCAGGTAGTTGATCGTCGCGGGAATCTTGTTTTCCTGCATCGCCAGAACGACCTTGATCAGGCCGGCGGCGCCTGCAGCTGCTTCCAGGTGCCCGAAGTTGGTCTTCGCGCTGCCGAGCAGTGCCGGCTTGTCGTCGTCACGGCCACGACCGACGACCCGGCTGAGAGCGTCGGCCTCGATGGGATCACCGAGATCGGTGCCCGTTCCGTGGGCCTCGATGTAGTCGACGGTGGTCGGCACGATGCCGGCGTCGCGGTACGCAAAACGCAACACGTCGGCCTGGGCGTCAGGGTTGGGCGCGAGCAGACCGTTGGAACGGCCGTCCTGGTTGATCGCGGATCCGGCGATCACCGCCAGGATGGAATCGCCGTCACGCTCGGCGTCTTCGAGGCGCTTGAGCACAACGAGTCCACCACCCTCGCTGCGAACGATTCCCTGAGCCTGAGCGGAGAAGGCACGCAGTTTGCCGTCGGGAGCGAGCATCCCGGTCTGATCGAAACCGAGGGTTCCGGGAGGGGCCAGCAGCATGTTGACGCCACCGGCCAGCGCGATGTTGGAATCGCCGCTGCGCAGCGAGCGCACAGCCTCGTGAACGGCAACCAGCGAAGACGAGCACGCGGTGTCCAGAGCGATGGACGGTCCACGGAAGTCGAAGAAGTACGAGACCCGGTTCGCGACGATGGCCGTCGACGTTCCGGTCAGCGCATACGGGTGCGCCGTCGTCGGATCACTGACCGCGAGCAGCTGGTAGTCGTTGGCGGAACTGCCGATGAAAACACCGACCTGCTTGCCCTTGAGCCCACTTGCCGGAATGCGAGCGTGCTCGAGTGCTTCCCACGCGAGTTCGAGAGCGAGGCGTTGCTGCGGATCGACGTTGACGACCTCGAGCGGAGACATCGCGAAGAACTCGGCGTCGAAACCCTTGACGTCGTCGAGGTACCCGCCCTTGGTGTTCGCGTTCTCGACCGCGGCCTTGATGGCGGGATCGGACATGAACTCGGCCCAGCGGTCCTCGGGGAGGTCGCTGATGCCGTCGCGTCCGGCCGCCAGCATTTCCCACATGTCCGAAGGCGTGTGCCCGGCACCGGGGAATCGTGTGGAGAGTCCGACGATGGCGATGTCGTGAGCGTCCGTCGCGGCGCCTGAGACGTAGTACGACGCGTCGATGGTCTCCTCCGGCGCCTCGGGCTCACCTTCGATGATCCGAGTCGCCAGCGAAGCGATGGTGGGATGTTGGTAGGCAACCGTGGCGGTCAGCGTGACGCCGAGCAGATCCTCGATGTCACCGCTCAGCGCAACTGCGTCGCGTGAAGCGAGCCCGAACTCTTCCATCGGGCGGTCGTCCGTGATCGTCGACACCGGCTGACCGGTCGCGTTGGCGATCCAGTTGCGAAGCCACTCACGCAACTGCGCGACACTCATCTCGCTCACAACGTCTTTGCTCTGCGCACCATCTTGTTCAACCATCAACTCACCAAGCCACCGATCATGAAGGGACTGCTCCTCAAACGCTATCGGGGAACGCGGTCTGCTGATAGCCGCCTCGCAACGTTCCCTCGATATAGCTCGCTTTACACGCGCGGCGAGCGATCTTGCCGCTGGACGTACGCGGAATCGAACCGGCAGGAACGAGCAGGATGTCTCGGGCCGTGACGCCGTGACGGGAAGAAATCGCCGCACGCACGGTGTCCGCGATCGGCTGCGGATCCGCCTTGCCTGCACCAGGAGCGCGCTCGGCCACGATGACCAGCTGCTCCGAGGAATCGTCGTCGTCGAACTTCAGACCCGAATGCGTGTTGGAGAACACGACAGAAGGCAACTGGTTGGCCGGTACGGCAAACGCAGCGATGAATCCGGGACGCAGAGCCGGGCTGGCTTCCTGAGCCGAAGACTCGAGGTCCTGCGGGTAGTGATTGCGGCCGTCGACGATCACGAGGTCCTTGACGCGCCCGGTGATGTACAGCTCGCCGTCGACGTAGACGCCGAAGTCGCCGGTACGCATCCAGTTGGCATCCGCCGGTGTGCCCTCGGTGTGGCTGTCTTCGCTCAACCGATTGTCCAGCTTGTTGTGGAAGGTCTCGGCCGTCTCGTCGGGGCGTCCCCAGTAGCCGATACCGATGTTCTCGCCGTGCAACCAGATCTCGCCGACGTGATTGTCGGGGACCTCGGTCAGCGTCTCGGGATCGACGATCGCCGCCCACTGACTGCGCGAGACGTATCCACAGGAGACCTGCGCGATCGCGTTCTCGGAGTACTGGTCGACGATGACCATGCGGCCCTTGTTGAGCTCCGTGCGGTCGACGTAGATGACCTTGGCCTCGTCGGAATGCTTGGTCGAGGAGACGAAGAGCGTCGCTTCGGCCATGCCGTACGACGGCTTGATCGCAGTCTTGGGCAGACCGTACTGAGCAAAAGCCTCGTTGAACTTGCGCATCGACGACGTCGTGACCGGCTCACTGCCGTTGATCAGTCCGATGACGTTGCTCAGGTCGAGGGTCTCGCCGTCCTTCGGCAGACCGCGCGCGGCGGCATGCTCGAACGCGAAGTTGGGAGCAGCAGCAAAGGTGCCGGCGCCGTCGGACACCGCAGCAAGTTCCTTGATCCACCGGTACGGCCGCTGCACGAAAGCGCGCGGGCTCATGATGGTGATGTACTTGCCGCCCAGAGCAGGCAGGATGACCGTCAGCAGGCCCATGTCGTGGAACAGCGGCAGCCACGTGACGCCGCGTGAGTCCTCGTTGAGCTCGATGGAATCGACCATCTGGAGCGCGTTCGTTCCCACAGCGCGGTGGGTGATCTCCACTCCGGCGGGAACTCGGGTCGAACCGGAGGTGTACTGCAGGTACGCGATGTCGTCGAGCTCGATGTCGGGGCGAACCCACGTTTCACCGACGGTGTCGGGAATCGCGTCGACGGCGATGATGCGCGGTCGCTCGGCAGCGGGAAGCGAGCGGAACAACTGACGAACACCGGCTGCCGACGAAGCGGCAGTCAGAATCGCGGTCGGCTTGCAGTCACCGAGAACAGCGTGGAGACGGTCGCTGTGACCGGGCTCGTCCGGATCGAAGAGCGGCACCGCGATGGAACCGGCCTGAATGGCCGCGAAGAACGAAATGACGTAGTCGAGCCCCTGCGGCGCAAGAATCGCAACACGGTCCCCGCGCTTGGTGACCTGCTGCAGACGGGCTGCAACAGCCCGCAGACGCACACCGAACTGCTCCCAGGTCAGCTCCAGGGCTTCACCGTCACGCTCGCGTGAGTAATCGATGTACCGATACGCGAGCTCGTCCGCGTTGACACGCGAGTGTTGCTCGACGTAGTCGACCAGCGTGAAGCCTGGTTGCAGGCGGATCTGGCCCTTCTCGTCGAGAAAGCCATCGAACAGCGCGTTCATTCCATCTCCTCCGAAGCGATCACACAAGCACTGTCCTTCATGCCTGCGCCCCAGACTTCCTTCGCTCTCTCGGGTCCATCTTCGATCAATCGAATCGCACTTTGTGCGCAACTCACCTGAATCACTTCATCGATCCCAAACCATCGATATGTTACAGATTCGCATCGTCCGTATTCTCCGGCCTACTCGCCCGCCAGTAACGGGATGATCGGGGCGAACGCTTCCATCTGCGTCGGGAAGACCCCGACGTACGACATCGACGTCTTTTCGCGGACCAGTCGAATCTGGTCTGCGATTTCCTCGAAAGTGCCCACAGCCAGGTAGGGAGAGTTCAGCAACTCCTCCACGCTCAGCTTACGATCCACTTCGATGTTCGGCGGAAAACCTTGGTCCAGAGCGGCGATTGCCATCTCGGCAGCCTGCTCTCGATCGTCGGTGATCATGATCATGGTGATGGTCCAGTTGAGTTCGATCTCATCGAAACGCTCGCCGGCGGCTTCGCGGATCCGCTCGACACGTTCGATGGTCTTTTCCATCGTGATTCCGGAGAGCAGAAGGCGCCCGTCACGGTTGGTCGGTGTGGCGACCGAGATGATGTCCGCGTACTTCGCCGCGAGAGCTAGCATCTTCGGGCCGCCGCCGCCCACGATGATCGGTGGCCGCGGGCCCTGCCGCGGTCGGGGGCTGCCTTTGAGGCCGCGCACCTGATAGTGCGTGCCTTCGAAAGTGCATTCCTGCCCGCGCAGCAGAACGTCGAGAATCTGCAGAGACTCCTCGAGCTTCTCGATACGAACGCCCGGGCTCTCGTAGGCGATGCCGCCCTTGTCGAACTCTTCCTTCATCCAGCCTGCGCCGATTCCGAGTTCGAGTCGACCGCCGGACAGTACGTCGATGGTCGCCGCGTCCTTCGCCAGCACAGCGGGATGACGGAAGCCGTTGGCCAACACGGCGGTGCCGAGACGAATCTTGTCCGTGGCCACCGCGAGCGCTCCGAGAGCGGCGATCGGGCCGACCTGATTACCCAGGTGATCCGGAATCATGAACGAGTCGTAGCCGAGTTCCTCGGCCTTCTGCGCAAGCTTGACGAAACGTCGCGCACCACCCTCTTCGGCGTTGCCCTCGCCACCGGCCGCAAACCGGAATTTGCGTCGGGCATCGCTGCCGTGGGTGGAACTCATATATCGATCTCCTGTGATGGACACGTACGTCGTACTCGAACTAAAAACTCGGACAAACCGAACCTACTCGCCAGTCACTTACGTGACAGCACTGTAGAGGAAGCCCCCGGACCGTGCAGCACTCTACCGGGACCAAACGAGCAGATTACCCGCGAGCGAACTCCCGAGACGCCCGATTGTGACGAATCAACAGTGCGGCGGTGACTCAACTGTGGGGCGGGTCAACTGTGAGGCGGGGTCGGCGCGGCGTCGATCTTCTCCGCAGCCCACTGTGCCATCCACTGGGTGGCCGTCGTGCCGTTCGGATCAACTTGGAAGGAGTTGTACATCGCGTGCACAGGATTGTTGTAGTACTCGAGCAGTCGCGGTGCCGAACTCAACCAGTTCGTCGGATTGAGAGCAGCGGCCGGAGCGTCGCAGATACCGTCACTGGGCGCACAGATCTGATAGGTCCGGTCGTTGAGGTCACCGAAACCGCCAGGCCTCGGGCCGGTCATCGTGAGACCGGGAAGCTTCAGCCCGTTCAGCGACAACTCGGCGCCGACACCGGCAACGCTTGGGCCAACGGTGTTTCCGAACGCCGGATCGCGCCGACCGTCGGCAATCAAGCCGACGCCCAGAACCAGATCGGCAGGCACCGCGCCGCTGCCGTCGCCGATACTCGCTGCGACGTCACCCGCGATCACCGCGCCCTGGGAGAATCCGGTCAGGACGTAGCTCGTGAGCGGGCACTCGGCGTGCCGCTTGATCAGAAAGTCGTTAGTCGCAGCAGTTCCCGCGGCCCGACTGTTGTTGTAGGACTGCTGTCCGTCCGGCGGGATCGCAACCGGATTCGAAAACTGTGCGACATACGGAACGGTGTAGACGTCGGCCCGTGAAGTATCGAACTTCTCCTGCAGAGGACGGGTCACGTTCAGCATCAACGACGCCGGATTGGCCGTCGGGTTGTACGGGTCGTCGGTAGCGCTCGACTCCCACGTACCGGGTATGGCTACCACCTGGACATCGGGGCAACTGGCCGGCTGAGACACCGGAGGCTCCGGGCTCGGCGGGATCGGAGTCGGCGAAGGCACCCGCCCGGCCAGAATGTACCAACCGCCGATCACGACCGCTGCGACCACAAGAATGATCAGCAGCGGGATCAGGCACCCACGACGCTTTCCAGACCTCGCCATTTCCCGCTCCTACTTGCAGTAGGTGGCGTTGGCGACGTCGATGTAGATCTGAGCGTTCGCACCTGCCTGATCGGGAGTGATCTGCTTGCCTTCCGCCGACGCTTCCTGGCCGACGAAGGCGGTCACGAAGGTCAGGACCTCGTCGTCGGTCTGAGGACCGGCAGCGCAGATGTAATTGGCCGTGTTGACGGCGATGCTGCCGTCACCGGCCGGGGTGATGCCCTTCGCCTTCAGTCCGTCGAGGAATTTCTGTGCCTCGGGGCTGACCTCGACGACTGTGGGACCCGGGAAGCCCTCGATGCTCTGCGGCTGTTCCGGCGGCGCGGTGGCCGCGGCTCCCGGACTGGTGGGCGCGGCCGATGCCGTCGTGGTCGCCGCGGCGGACGCAGACGCCGAACCGCTCGAGGACGAAGCCGCAGCGGACGTCGTGGTGACCGGATTGGAGGTTGCAGTGGAGTCGTCACTACCGCACGCGACAAGTGCGCCACCCGTGGCGAGCGCCAGGGCGCCGACCGCGATCGCGCGTGCACAAGTGTTTCGGTTACCCGAGAAAAGCGACATCAATGTCCGTCCTTGCCTTCAGTCGAAAGTCCATCAACAGGTTACGCAACGCACGCGGGCGGGCACCGATCCGTGATCGGGCCCGCCCGTCGTGCACCACTGTGAGTTAGTGAACTTCTGTCTTGTCACCGATCACCGTGATGTAGCCGAACTGGAAGTTCTGCTGGACACCACCGGGAATGTCGAACTTGTCACTGATCGGGAATCCGAGTCGTCCACCTTCGTATCCGACGCTCTTCCAACCGTCGAAGAGCGGGCCGTTCTCGACGGACCAAGCACCGGTGCCGGGGCTCCAGTAGATGTTGCCGCCCTCGAACTCGGTGAAGCGTCCGTTGTCCTTGATCGGAACCTCGTTCGACTTCGGGAATCCGAGCCAGCCGTTCTCCCAGCCGAGTTCGCCGTACTTGCCCATGATCATTCCGAGAACCGCGTGAGTTCCGTTGGCGCTGCTGTACATTGCGCCGATCTCGAATCCCTGGACCTTGCCGGGCTTGCCGGGAGTCGCGATCTCGTCGGCGGTCGGGTAGCCGAGCGGGCCACCTTCCCATCCCTGTGCGGACCACTCGGCGAGGATGTCGCCGCTGACGGGGTGAGCGCCGGTCTGCGGGGTCCAGTAGATGGAGCCGTTCTGGAAGTGGTTGAAGCGTCCGCGTCCGTCGGGCGTACCGAGTTCGGGTGTACGCGGGAAGCCGAGCGGTCCCGCTGCTGCTCCGGCGTTCATGTACGCGCCGGCGATACGACCGGCGACAGGCTGAGCGCCCGTTCCACTGGTGAAGTAGATGCGACCGTTGCGGAAGTCCTGTGCCAGGCCACCCGCGACGCTGTACTCGGGCGTGATGCAGTCGCCGATCCAACCGTTGGCTGCAGCCGTCGCACCGATTTCACCCGACGTGCCGCACGCCGGCTTCTCGACCTCGACGCCGATGGCGTTGGCCAACTGCGGCCACAGCTGATGAAGCTCGAACTGCCAGTACGGCCACGAGTGGGTACCGGACGGGCGGTAGTTGACCTGCGCGGGGATTCCCAGCTGGTTCAGCTTGGTCGCGAAGGTCTGCGAGGTCAGGCGAGCGAGGATCTCGAGGCCCATGCCTGCGTAGTTGGTGCTCACACCGGGAATTCCCGACGGCTGGTCGTACGGGCCGGTCGTACCGCTACCGCTGGAGACGTACAGGCTGACGCCCTTGAGCTTCTCGGCAAGCGCGTACGGATCGTGTGCAGCCCACTGCGCGTTTGACGGCGGTCCCCACATCGCGGCGGAGTTGTATCCACCGGCGTCGGTCATCGCGAACTGGATTGCCTGAGGCATGCCGAGCGAGGTGGTGGTGAGGATGCCGGACAGCGAAGCCGCGAACTTGAAGAAGCCGGGGTTGCGCGCCGTGAGGAACATCGCGGACGTTCCGCCCATCGACAGTCCGACGACTCCGCGCGTCTGCGTGGTGCGCCAGTCCTTTTCGAGGATGGAGGGCAGTTCCTTGGTCAGGAACGTCTCCCACTGGTAGTTCTTGCCGTTGTCGGGCTGGAGCCAGTCGGAGTAGAAGCTGGATTGACCGCCGACGGGAAGAATGACGTTGACGTTCTTGTCGGCGTAGAAGGACTCTGCGTCGGTTTCGTAAGTCCAGGCGTTCTCGTTGTCGGTCGCGCGAAGACCGTCGAGCATCCAGACCGAGGGGAAGCTGGCCGACGGATTGACGTTCCAATCGCGGGCCAAGAGGATCTGCACCTGAATCGGGATGCCCATCGCGGGAGAGTTCACCCACAGCGCGACGCGACGCTCACTGAGCCAGTCGACCTTCGTGACCGCTGCGCCGGTGGGGTTCTGGGTAGCGGCCGGTGCGGCCTGAGCAGGTGCCGGCGCGGCTGCCGCGGTTCCGGCCGTGGTCAAGCCCGCGGCGATCGGCAGAACCAGCATCGCTGCCACTGCGCCGACGACCTTTGTCCGGAAGGTTGCCCGGGACCGGCGACGGTCCTCCGTGGCAAGGCCTACTCGCATGAGCTCACTCTCTTTCCTTACGTTCGGTCCGCGCGTCGATCGTGGAGCCGCCTGAGCAGCCAGACCCCCGTTGAAACTATTTCTACACGCAAACGATCCCCGCTTGGGGTAGCCGCGCTGTTACTGGTGGTGCAATTGTTACTGACATCCGGCGCTCGTGCAGCACCTGAATACACAAGTGCCGTCCCGGTTCTCCTTCGAGGAGTCCGGAACGGCACTGGTGAAGTGACTAGGTCACGGGATCGCGCACGATCACCAAGCGTTCATGGTGTCGAGGATCTGGCCGCGAGCCTTCCACAGCTCTGCCGACCAGTACGGCCACGAGTGCGTTCCGTTGGACGGGAAGCTGTAGGTGGCCGGGATACCCAGCGAGTTCATGCGGATCTGGAATGCACGCGTGTTGACCAGGGCGAGAGCTTCGAGGCCCATGCCGTTAGCCGTGTTGTAGTAGTCGATCGGTGCGCGCGGGTGGTCGTATTCACCCGGCAGGCCGCTTGCCGACGAGATGTACATCGACAGGCCCTGCAGACGCGGCGCGAAGACGAACGGGTCGTTGCGCAGCCAGGACGGGCTCCACGGCGGTCCCCACATGGAGTCGACGTTGAAGCGACCGGCATCGAGCATTGCGACGCGGATTGCCTCGCGCATGCCGGGAGCCGAGATGTTCAGGTAGCCCGACAGCGAGCCGGCGAACTTGAACTGGTCACGGTGGTAAGCAGCCAGCGTCAGAGCGGCGCTGCCACCCATCGAGAGACCGAGAACCGCGTTGTTGGTGGGCGAAACGCCGTAGTTCGCGAGGAAGTTGGGGAGTTCCTGCGTGAGGAACGTTTCCCACTTGTACGTGATCTGCTGGCCGTTGAAGTTCGACGGTGCATACCAGTCGCTGTAGAAGCTGGACTCGCCACCGACGGGCATCACGAGGGTGATGTTGTCGTTGCGGTACTGGTCCATCGCATTGGTCTCGAAGCTCCACGCGTTGGCGTCGTTACGCGCACGCAGGCCGTCGAGGAGGTAAAGAGCAGCGTTTCCGCCGCGAGCGGCCCACTGGACCTGGACCTTGATGTTGCCCATCGAGGAGGGCACCCACAGCTCGTCGTATCCGCCCGACTGGACGGTGCGGCTGGGAGCAGTGTGCGCGGGCGCAGCAGAGGCGACAGCACTACCGGCAACACCTGCAGCAAGGGGAAGCACAAGTGCTGCGGCACCGATGGCCAACGCTCGGTGCTTGAGGCGCTGGGTCAGCCTCTTTCTGGCAAAACGCATGGATACTGCTCTCTCTCTTCGTCTGCGGCACCCACTCGGTGAGTGGTTCCGGCGGATTCCGTCGGGGAACAGGCTTTTCTGCCAGCCTGAACGAGTTCAGGTCGGCAGCGGACCTCTTCCAAGTCACACTGCGCTCGCTGGACTTTATGTCACAGGTTCAGCTGTGACAAATAGACAGACCGTTACGTCCCAGTCCGCGAGCGACACCGTCGTCACCCCTGGGGGGCGATTCAGGTTAGGTGAATCGTCTTCGAGTACATCGTGGCCAATCGATTCGGTGTTACTGAATCGAAATATTCAAACCTTCAACTGTCGGTGATGCTGATCACATCACCTGGGTGACTCCGGTGGCACTAGCCCGCAGCGTTCCAATTCGTAGGCCGGAACCCGGTCGAATCGGTACTTCGCGAAGTCGAATGCCTGCTGAAAGTTCTGTTTGAATCTGGCCCAGGTCAGCTCGGAGCGGTACGACGTCAGCAGCTCCTGCGTTTCCGGGCAGGTGATGGCCAGCTTCGCGTCCGCAACCCAGTCCTCGTCGAGGAAGAACGGCAGCCACGGGCGAACGTCGATCATTCCCGTGTCCGCGACTACCCAGTCCGGATAGAGATTCTTGTCGTGCCCGATCCGGCCGTCCTCGAGTCGCTCGGTGTGAGCTGCCAGCGGGTACGCCAGCCCCATCTGATCGAGCACGCGGACGTCGAGGCCGACGTTCATGCTCGTCATTCCGAGGTTGAGGAAGAAGACGACGTGCTCGGCCGGCTCTTCGAGCGGTCCGGGCGGTGGGACGACGAACCAGGAGTCGTAGCTCGCCGACGGCAGCAGCAGCCCACCCTCCGGGGTGCGCGCGATGGTCTCGACCATGGCACGCATCCGCGGATAGTCGAGGTAGTCCTCGGCGAGGATCGGGTGCTTGTGACCGGTGTTGAGTGCGTAGAACGCGCGCTCGTCGACGATTCCCGAGCGACCCACCACGGAGCCTTCCGGCATCCCCGTCGTGTTGGCGGCGAAGAAAGCCCAGATGATCGTGCCGATCCACAGCACCGCCGAGACACCGAAGATTGCGGTGTCTCGGTTACTGCCGAACGCTGACCGGGCGGGCACCCGCAACGGAATGACCGCGACCGGGATGAGCAGACAGAACAGCACCGGCAACAGGACGCGGCCGTGCATGAAGTCGCCGCCGACGCGCAGCGAGTAGATCCCGAGGATCAGCCCACTGCCGAGAATGAAGGTGACAATCGCCCGCGGGGTACGCAGGAACTGTTGAAAGAGCTGCCACAGTGGGCGTGCTGGTTGATCGATGGCGGTGGCTGGTGCATCCGCTCGGCTTCGCCACACGAGCAGCAGCGCACCGATGAGCAGGAACAGCAACGGCAGCCAGAGCAGGTACGGCCCGACGAGGTTCCACAGGTACGCAAAGCCCTGCGCCCACTTCGCGCCACCGGCGTCCTTCGACACCGCGGTGTTCGGGTACGGCAAGGCGTAGTAGCCCATTCGCCAGATCTGATAGGCCACCGGGACAAGTCCGGCGACGACCACGATCAGTGCGCGAATCTTCCAGGTCAGGCCCGCGGAGAGAACGATCATCATCAACGCGGCAGCACCGGGAATCGCCATCTCCGGGCGCACGAGTGGCCCGAGTCCGGCAACAAAGGAAAGGACCAGAATCGACGCCGTGGACGGCACTGACGCCTGCGCCCACCGAACGAGCAGTAGCCACAAGAGCGCAATCCAGAAGATCACCAGGCACGTTTCGAGCCCGGACGTGGCGAAATCTCTCGCAGGCGGGACCGCGATGTAGACGAGAACACCTGCCGGGACCAGCAGGATCGTTCCTCCCGCCGACGGCCGAACGCCGCGGTACAGACGACCGGTGCCGAGCATCGCCAGCACGACGGCGGCCGTCGAGAGCACGAGCGCGATCGTCAGGACGACGTATTCGAGGCGGATCTGTGTGAGCCAACTGAACGCGTAGACGATGTACGTCCACGCGGTACTCGTGTTCGCCTCGACACGCTCACCCGCATTGAAGACCGGGCCGTTTCCCGCCAGCAGATTGCGGACGGTTCGTAAGACGATCAGTCCGTCGTCAGCGATCCAGCGACGCTCCCACGCACCCCAGAACATGAGGGCAGCAGCAAGCACCACCCCGCCGAGAAAAACTCCTCGACTGAGGGTGGTGCGATTCGCCGCAGTGTCGACGTGCGGGTCGGCCTCGGTGCGTGGCTCAGACGAGGTAGACAGCGACACCCACTACTCCGATCCACGCAATCGCGAGGAGTTGCAGCACCCGGTCACCGAGCGCGATCTCCTCAGGCTCTCCGGCTTCGCCGCCGTCGACGTCCACCGCGTATCGCAGCACCGCGATGGTGAACGGCACCATCGAGATGGCGTACCAGTTGGTGCCCTTGATGGCGTCCTGTTGGAACGCCCACAGTCCGTAGCAGAGGACCAGCGTCGTCGCTGCCATTGTCCACACGAAACGCAGGTACGTCATCGTGTAGCTCTCGAGGGACTTACGGATCTTCGCGCCGGTCTTCTCGGCCAACTGCAGCTCGGCGTAGCGCTTGCCTGCGGCCATGAAGAGCGAACCGAACGCCATCATCAGCAGGAACCACTGCGAGAGATCGATCTCGGCGGCAACGCCACCGGCGATCGCTCGGAGCAGGAAGCCGGACGAGACGATGCAGATGTCGATGACGGCTTGATGCTTCAGACCGAAGCAGTACGCGAGCTGAATGACGATGTACACGCCCATGACCACGGCGAGTTGCCAGTTGGCCAGGAAGGACAGTCCGATCGCGCCGGCCAGCAGTACGACTGCCATGCCGTAGGCGATATTGACGGGCAGAACTCCGGCCGCAATGGGACGGAACCTCTTCGTGGGGTGTGCTCGGTCGGCTTCGACGTCCATCGCGTCGTTGACGAGGTAGATGCCCGATGCCGCCATACAGAACACGACGAACGCCAGCGCGACGGGCAGGAGCACGTCGGCTTCGGTGGCGGTTCCGGCCGCGATGGGCGCTGCCAGCACAAGGACGTTCTTGACCCACTGACGTGGGCGAAGCGCCTTGACGATGCCGGCGGGCAGCGACTTCGGGGGTCCGCTGACCGTAGCCGGTTCCTCGCTCATTTATCTCCACATTTCTGTTCGGCTCTGGCTTCTTCGACCCGGCGAAACTACCGCCGCGGATGCGGCTCCCAGTGCCGCTCCGGCGAGTACGTCGGTCGGGTAGTGAACTCCCAGGACCAGACGCGAGAGCATCATCGGGGGCACCAGCAACGCCGGTAAGGGTAGCCCGGTGAGTCGACCGATCAGCACAGCCGCTGCCGTCGTCGACGTCGCGTGTGAAGACGGGAAGCTGAGCTTGCTCGGCGTCGAGACGTTGACCTGCACCGACGGATCTGAAGGCCGCTTGCGCCGGACGACTCGTTTGATCACCACGGAGGCGGCGTGTGCACCGAATGCTCCGACAGCTGCTCCGGCCCATTCGCGTCGGCGCGGCTTGTCCACGGCAGCTCCGACGGCAGCGATCGCGATCCACCCGAGGGAGTGCTCACCGAAGTGAGACATACCGCGGGCGACCTTGACCGCTCCGGGCAGTTGCCCGACGGTCGATTGAATTCCGGCCAGAATCTGTACTTCAGGAGATACCGAAGACACGTTCCCACCTTTCCGTGCTGGTCAGTGAAGGAACGGCGTCCTGATACTGCTTCTTGAGCTCAGGGAAACGTGCGGCGAGCTCGCGCCGCAAACGCATGGCTTCCTTGAGCAGTTCGAGGGCCTGCTTGGGGTTGCGCTTGCGGTAGACGACGCCGCGGCCGTCGGCGGTGGTGACGGTGACGCCGTCGACCTGTGAGAGCAGGTACCACCTGGCGTCGATGGTCGGCACGTTGAGCTGAGGACGCTCGTGATGCTCCGGGTGCGCAGGCTTGAGGTTGTGTACCACGGCCTTGCCGACGCGGACGATCTTCGCGACCGGGTTGGTCGGCGCGCTGACGTCCCCGACTTCGGCGCCGGAGGGCAGCGGTAGCGCGGTCGCGGAGGGCACCACGACGGCGTCGGGGTACTCCTTGCGCTGCGCGTGGACCTCACCGAGTGCCGTCGGCAGCATGTTCGCGACGTGTTCCGGTCCGGCGAGGAAGTCCGCGATTGCCTTGTTCTGGATCGCGACGGTGGAGTATTCGAGGCACAGCAGGTGCTTGAGAGTCGCCTTCACCGTGTTGACGACAAGGCCGCGGCCGTTGCCCGGCATGTGGAGCGCGGCCACCACCAGACGGTTACGGAGGTGGAAGTACGCCTGCCAGTCGATGGCGTCGTCCTTGTCGCTCCAGGCCATGTGCCAGATCGCGGCACCGGGCAACGTGACGGTCGGGTATCCGGCTTCCTTTGCGCGCAAACCGTATTCGCAGTCGTCCCACTTGATGAACAGAGGCAGCGGCTGCTTGAGTTCTTCCGCGACCTGGCGCGGGATCATGCACATCCACCAGCCGTTGAAGTCGACGTCGATGCGGCGGTGCAGCAGTTTCGAATCTCGCAGCGAATTCTTGGAGAAATCGTGGTCGTATTCGACGTTCGGCGCGGCAGACCACATGAAGATCCCGCGGTTGACCACTTCACCCATCACGTGGAGGTGGCTGCGTTCCTGCAGGTTGAGCATTTGCCCACCCACCAGCATCGGCGACTTCGCGAAGCGCGAGAAAGCGAGCGCGCGAAGGATCGAGTCGGGTTCGATCTCGATGTCGTCGTCCATGAACAGGATGTGCTGGCACTGCGTGGTCTTGAGTGCCTCGTACATGATTCGGCTGTATCCGCCGGAGCCGCCGAGGTTGCCCTGATCGTGAATGGCGAGCCGATCACCAAGTGCTGCAGCAGCTTCGGCGAACCCGGGTTCGTCGCGCACCTTGCGGGTGCCCTGGTCCGGCATGATGACGGCCTTGATCACGTCCGACACCAGCGGATCCGAAGACAGCGCAGCCAGAGCCTTGACTGCGTCGGTCGGGCGATTGAACGTCGGAATACCAACGGCGACCGTCGCTTCGCCGGGAGCCTCGACGGGCGCGTACCAGCCACCACTTTCTACGACTACGGCTGTATCAGTGGTGATGTCGAACCAGATCCAGCCGCCGTCCTCGAACGGTGCCAGTTCCACCTCGAGTTCGACCGCGGCATCGCCGTCGGCAAATTCCTTGCCTTCCACGTGAATTCGCGAGGAGTCCGCCTTGGAACGGTAGACATCGACGCGGCCGTGTCCGGACAGTTCGAGCCGAAGGACCACCGATTTCAGGATGGACCAGCGACGCCAGTAGCTGGCGGGGAACGCGTTGAAGTACGTGGCGAAGGAGACCTCTGTCTCGGCTCCGAGCGCGACGGACGTACGCGAGGTGGAGTGCGCC
This sequence comes from Rhodococcus sp. NPDC060176, assembly GCF_042728675.1. Taxonomy (NCBI): domain Bacteria; kingdom Bacillati; phylum Actinomycetota; class Actinomycetes; order Mycobacteriales; family Nocardiaceae; genus Rhodococcus; species Rhodococcus sp. NPDC060176. The sequence goes on along the minus strand of NZ_JBHWYS010000004.1, from coordinate 243,634 downwards.
CGACGACTGTTGGTCGAGGCTTCCTCCAGGTACAGCGTGCGAACGTCGAGTGGTTCGCCGGCGCGGGGAAGGATGATCCGAGAGAGCAGGGACTTGCCGAGGTAGGTCACCTCGTCGCCGGTGACGGCGTCTTCGCCTTCGAGTAGATGACGTGCGTTCATTCGTTCTCCCCTGCCAATTCCGCACCCGTTTCGAGATGCGGGCGCAGGGTGTTCTCGAACATGGTCAGCGCGCTGGCGATTGCCATGTGCATGTCCAGGTACTGGTAGGTGCCGAGACGTCCACCGAAGAGGACCTTGTTCTCCGCGGTCTCCTTCTTGGCGCGTGAGCGGTACGCGGAGAGCTTCTCGCGATCCTCGGGCGTGTTGATCGGGTAGTACGGCTCGTCCTTCGCCTCCGCGGCACGTGAGAACTCACGCATGATGACGGTCTTGTCGGCCGGGTACTCGCGCTCCGGGTGGAAGTGACGGAACTCGTGGATGCGGGTGAACGGGACGTCCGCGTCGTTGTAGTTCATGACGGGGGTGCCCTGGAAGTCTCCGGTGGGCAGAACCTCGGTCTCGAAGTCGAGGGTGCGCCATCCGAGCGAACCTTCGGAGTAGTCGAAGTAGCGGTCGAGCGGGCCCGTGTAGATGACAGGTGCGTCGGGGCTGGCGGTGCGAAGTTCGTCGCGGACGTCGAAGTAATCGGTGTCGAGGCGGACCTCGATCTTCGGATCCTTTGCCATGTTCTCGAGCCACGCCGTGTAGCCGTCGACGGGCAGACCCTCGTACGTGTCGTTGAAGTAGCGGTTGTCGAAGTTGTAGCGGACCGGCAGGCGGCTGATGTTCGCCGCGGGCAGCTCGGTGGGGTCGGTCTGCCACTGCTTTGCGGTGTAGTCACGCACGAATGCTTCGTAGAGCGGGCGTCCGATCAGGGAGATCGCCTTCTCTTCGAGGTTGGAGGCATCCTTCGAGTCGATCTCGCTGGACTGCTCGGCGATGAGGGCGCGTGCTTCTTCGGGCGTGAAGTACCGACCGAAGAACTGCGACACGAGGCCGAGTCCCATCGGGAACTGGTACGCCTGTCCCTTGTGCAGCGCGAAGACGCGGTGCTGGTAGTTCGTGAACTCCGTGAACTGGGTGACGTAGTCCCAGACCTTCTTGTTGGAGGTGTGGAACAGGTGGGCACCGTACTTGTGGACCTCGATGCCGGTCTCCGGCTCTGCCTCCGAGTATGCGTTTCCCCCCAGGTGGTGACGGCGATCCAGCACCAGCACGCGCTTACCCAGTTGGGTAGCGGCACGCTCGGCGATGGTCAGCCCGAAGAATCCCGAACCGACGACGATCAGGTCGTACTGGGCACGGGCGGTCTCTGAATTTGCAGCGGTCACGATGAACCAGGGTATCGGACCTGTTCGGAAGCCGAGGGTTGGATGCGTCACCAGGGCCGATGCGGCAAGTCAGGACGCTGCGAGACCGACCAGACCGACGGCACTCGGCACACCCGTCGCATCGAAACCGATGGTGATCGGTTCGTCGACCGGAAAGTGCGCGGGAAGAAGAAGGAGTCCCTCTGACGCGCAGCGTTCGAGAAGTGCGCGGCGGGTGACCCTGGCGATGTCGGGGTCAGCGTCACCGCCCTGGCTGAGGTCCGGGTACAGAAACTGAATCGGATGGTGGATCACGTCGCCGGAGATGACGGCGCCACCGTCGGCGGTGCGAATCTCGATCACGATGTGACCGGGCGTGTGGCCGGGCGCGCTGCGCACGACGACGCTTGCGCCTTCGGACTCGGCCAGGACATGGCCGTCGTCGACTGCCGCCCACTTCGCCCCGTCCAGAACGGGACGGACGCTGTCCTCGAAAGTCTGCGCGAGATCCGAGACCACTCCTTCGTGTGGACCGTCGGCGGCGAGTTGTTCGAGCGCGGTCAGTTCGGCGCGGTCGAAAATGTAGGTCGCGCGGGGAAAGGTGGGCCGCCAGGTTTCGGCGTCGAGGTTGGTGTTCCAACCACAGTGGTCGGGGTGCAGATGTGTGCTGACCACCAGATCGACATCGTCCACGGCGACGCCGGTGGCTGCGAATCGCGAGAGGTAGTCGGTGCCGAACATGTGGTGCGGCAAGAGGTTCGGCCGGTGCTTGCTGTTGCCGTTGCCGGTGTCGACGACGATGGCCTTGCCGCCGATCTCCACCAGGTAGGTGTGGATGGCAAGCACGAGGTCACCACTACCCTCGTCGAAGAACTCCGGTGTCAGCCGCGCCGACGCTTCACTGATCTCGGCCTCACTCGCCTGGGGAAAGAGCTCTCGCGGCGGGAACGGCCAGTGCGCCAGTTCGGTCAGTTGGGTGATGCGCGCCGATCCGACGTCGATGGTGAAGCTCATCAGTGTTTGCCTTCCGAACAGCTCGATACCGCTTGTAGGCACACAAAGGGCACCCACCGAAATGCTCGGTGGGTGCCCGGTCGGTGTCAATGGTTTTCGACGCCGGTGATCAAAGACTCTTTGCGATGATGCCCTTCATCACTTCGTTGGCACCGGCGTAGATCTTCTGCACGCGGGAGTCCTCGTACATGCGCGCGATCGGGTACTCACGCATGTAGCCGTAGCCGCCGTAAAGCTGCACGCACCGGTCGACGACGGCGCATTGCTGTTCGGTGAGCCAGTACTTGACCATTGCGGCGTCGGCGCCGTCCAGCTCGCCGTTGAGATGATCCTCGATGCAATTGTCGAGGAACACGCGGCAGGTGCGTGCGATCGTCTGGCACTCGGCCAGCTCGAAGGCGGTGTTCTGGAACTCGAAGAGACTGTGCCCGAACGCTTGACGCGCCTTGGTGTATGCGACGGTCTCCTCGACCGCACGCTCGATGGTGCCGATGGCCTGCGCGCCGATGATGAGGCGTTCCTGCACCAACTGCGCCATCAGTTGACCGAAACCGAGACCCTCGGACTCGCCGAGGAGATTCGAGACCGGAACGCGAACGTCGGTGAAGGACAGCTCGGACGTATCGGCGCCGTGCTGACCGACTTTGTCGAGCACGCGGCCGACGGCAAAGCCTTCGCAGTCACGAAGATCCACGATCAAGAGCGAGACTCCCTTGGCCCCGGCCTTGGGATCGGTCTTGACGGCGAGCACGATCATGTCGGCGCTGCCACCGTTGGTGATGAAGGTCTTCGACCCGTTCACTACGTAGTGGTCACCGTCGCGGATCGCGGAGGTGGTGATGGCCTTGAGGTCGGAACCTGTTCCGGGCTCGGTCATTCCGATGGCGCCGAGGATTTCACCCGTGGCCATGCCAGGCAGCCAGGCCTTCTTCTGCTCTTCATTGCCGTACTCGAGGACGTAGTGGGCGACGATGCCACTGTGCACCGAGTTGCCGAGTGCGTAGTCACCGCAATAGCCCTGCGCCTCGAAGACAGCGAGATCGTGCGCGAAAGTTCCACCGCCCCCGCCGTATTCCTCGGGAATCGAGCAGCACAGCAGGCCGAGCTTGCCGGCTTCGAGCCACACGGATCGGTCGACGCGATGCTGAGCGTCCCACTGCTCACGCTTGGCGATGAGTTCACGATCGAAGAAACCACGGGCCAGTTCGGCTACTGCGGTGATCTCGTCGTCGTGCCACGACGGCTTGCGCTTGGTCGCCATGATCAGACCCGCTTCAGCAGGGCAGCGAGTGCCTGACCGCCGCCGATGCACATGGTGACGATGCCGAATTCGAGGTCGCGGCGGACCATGTCGCGGGCCGCGCGCAGGGTCAGGATGGCTCCGGTGGCGCCGACCGGGTGTCCGAGGGCGATTGCTCCGCCGTACGGGTTGGTCTTCTCCGGATCCAGGCCACTGTCACGGATGACGGCGATGGCCTGCGAAGCGAACGCCTCGTTGACCTCGGCGGTGCCGATGTCGGAGGGCTTCAATCCTGTTTGCGCAAAGAGCTTTTCGAGGGCGAGCACGGGAGCGTAGCCCATCAGGCCGGGCTCCATGGCTGCTGTCGTGACTGTTTCGAGCGTGACAAGTCCGGTGAGGCCGCGCTTGGCTGCCTCGGTGCCCGTCGCGAGGACGAGTGCGCCGGCGCCGTCGTTGATGCCCGACGCGTTACCGGCAGTGACGGATCCGCCCTCTTCGAATGCGGGGCGCAACTTGGCGAGGGTTTCGACGGTGGTTCCGGGCTTGGGATGCTCGTCCTCGGTGACTGTGACGGAGCGCCGACCACCGGTCTCGACAGGAGTGATTTCCTCGGCGAATGCTGCCTTCGCTGCGTCGGTAGCGGCGCGGCGCTGCGATTCGACGGCGAACTCGTCCTGCTGCTCGCGGCTGACGCCGTACTTGCGGGCGACGGCTTCGGCGGTGCGGCCCATGTGGGCTTTGCTGAACGGGTCGGTGAGCATGGCGACGGTGCCGTCGACGAGGCTGCGATCGCCGAGCTTGTAGCCGGATCGGGCAGCGAAGTCGTAGAACGGCATGCGGGACATGCTCTCGTCGCCGCCGGCGAGGGTGATGGCAGCTGCGCCCCAGCGCATCTGCATCGCCGCAGACCACACGGCCTGCAGGCCGCTGCCACAGAGGCGGTTGACGGTGTAGGCGGGGACGTTCTCGGGCAGCCCGGCGGCGATGCCCACGCGTCGTGCGTTGTAGGCGTCGGGGCCGACCTGGCCGATGCAGCCCATGACGACCTCGTCGATGTCTTCGGGTGCAACGCCGGCGCGGCTCAGCGCGGCCTTGGCTGCTGCGGCGCCCAGCTCGTGTGCGGGGACGTCCTTGAAGACGCCGCCGAAGCTACCGACGGGGGTCCTGGCCCCGTCGACGATGACGATCGGTTCGGGTGTGGTCATGATTGTCCCCATCTGCTGTGCTCACGTCGATTTCTTCGTCCGTGGCCGATACTAGGACATCGAAGTATCTCGCAGATGGGGACGTTGGTGTCAGGGTGTGGGAGCGCTCTCGGCGACGGGCACGACCTCGGCGTCGGTGTCGGTGTCCTTGTGGTTCCGGTAGCGGTAGAGCCCGATACCCACGAGGATCGCTGCGAGTCCCAGAGACACGAACATCTGACTGCGAGTCGAGTCCAGAGTGAGCATGCCGATGCAGAGCGCGATGATGGCTGCGATCGTGGCGTAGGTCAGGTACGGGAAGAACCACATCTTCAGCTCCAGCTCCTGGCCCGACGCTTCGAGCTTGCGGCGAGTGCGCAGCTGGGACACCGAGATGACGAGCCAGACGAACAGCGCGATCGCACCGGAGGAGTTGACCAGGAACAGGAAGACCTTGTCCGGGGAGAGGTAGTTCATGCCGACGGTCAGGAAGCCGACGATCGTCGAGACCAGAACCGCGCGCATGGGTACGCCGGTCTTCTCGATACGTGAGAGCGACTTGGGGGCGTCGCCGCGACCGGCGAGGGAGAAGATCATGCGGCTCGCGGTGTAGAGACCGGAGTTGAGGCAGGACAGAACCGACGTGAGGACGACGACGTCCATGATGTTGCCTGCGGCCGGAATGCCGTACGAGTCCATGACGGCGACGTACGGGCTGAGCGCGACGGACGCGCTGTCCCAGGGAAGCAGCGTGACGACAACGGCGATCGAGCCGATGTAGAAGATGAGGATTCGCCAGACGACGGATTTGACGGCTGCGCGAACGGCTTCGAGCGGGTTGGCCGATTCACCGGCGGCGATGGTCGCGATTTCGGCGCCGAAGAACGAGAACACGACCACAAGGACTGCGGCGAGCATGGCTCCTGTTCCGTTCGGCAGGAAACCGCCGTGACCGGTCAGGTTGGTCATGCCGGGCGCTTCGACGCCGGGCATCCATCCGCAGATCGCCACGATGCCCATACCGAGGAACGCGATGATGGCGACGACCTTGATGGACGCGAACCAGAACTCGAACTCGCCGAACGACTTGACCGAGATGATGTTGGTCAGCGTCAGCACGATCATCAGAATCAACGCCCAGGTCCACTGGGGAACCCCGGGAACCCAGCGATTCATGATGAGGGCACCGGCGGTGGCCTCGATACCGAGCACGATGATCCAGAACCACGCGTACAGCCAGCCGATCGAGAAGCCAGCCCAGCGGCCGATGGCCTTGTCGGCGTACGAGGAGAACGAGCCGGTTTCCGGCGACGCTGCCGACATCTCACCGAGCATGCGCATCACGAGGATGACGACGACGCCGGCGAGTGCGTAGGAAATCAGGACGCCTGGGCCCGTCTCCTGGATCGCCACACCGGAGCCGACGAACAGTCCGGCGCCGATGACGCCCGCGATCGCAATCATCGACAGATGCCGCTTCTTCAGCGTGTGCTGAAGTGCGGGCGGTTCTGTACTGGACATCAGTACTCCTCGTTGGCTGTTCGGGACGTGGATCTCGGTGACGCTCTGCTGGAGCGCAATTTCGATAGCGCCAGTGTCGGACCTTCGGCAAGCTCGCGTCAGGCTCCACTTTGTACAAACGTGACCGCAGGCACTACAAAGTGGCGGGTTCGGGGTGCCAGACTGGACCCATGCCCATCACGCTCCGTCAACTCTGTGCGACCGAACAGTTCGGCCTTCGCGTCCTGGCTGGGCACGACCAGCTCGATCGCACCCTGACCTGGGCACATGTCTCCGAACTTCCCGATCCGACGCCTTTCCTCGACGGCGGTGAACTACTGCTCATCACCGGGGTGTCACTACCGACGACGGCCGCGGAAACGACCCGATTCGTACGGACCCTGGTTGCGGCCGGAATTGCCGGAATCGGTTTCGGAACCGGCCTCGGATACGAGCAGGCGCCGCAGACTCTGGTGGATGCGGCCACCCGTTTCAGTGTGCCCCTACTCGACGTCCCGTTGCGAACTCCTTTCATCGCCCTGACCAAAGCGGTGTCGAAGGCGCAATCCGACGACGACATGAAAGCGCTGCGCAGCAACTACCAGAGCCTGCGGCGACTACTTCAAGCTGCGGTGACGGTCAACGGCACCCGGGCGGTCGTACGACGGGTGGCGGAATTGATCGGCGGATGGGCGGCTCTGCTGGACTCGGCCGGACATACCGTCGAGATCTCACACACCGCCGCGGCCGCCGGAATCGAGCGAACGGCCCCTGAGCGCGATGCTCGCCCGATGGAGGTCAGCTTCCTCACGAGTGAGAACGAGGACGTCATCTCCCATCCCCTGCTGACGTCGAGGGGAAAGCTGATGGGATACCTCGTCGCCGGTTGCCCTGGCGCCGTCGGTTCGCTGAATCAGGGCATCGTCATCGCAGCCGCATCTCTGCTCACCTTGATGACGGCTCGGACCCGAGATGCGCAGTTGACGATGAACCACTTGCGCACCGTTGCGATGCATCAACTGTTCGAAGGCCAGAATGCGCTCGCCCGCAACATCTCCGGTGAACTGTGGGGAGGATTTCCGGTCGAACCTTTCCAGGTCTTCCACGTAGCGGGTCCCAGCGGCCTGCTCGAGAGCGTGTCCGTCTCACTGCTCGACGGCCTCAGCCGCGATCTGGCCTTCGGCATCACCGACGGCGCACTGATCGCCGTAGTCTCGGCCACGGACAGTGGACGAATTCTCGCTCGTGTCAATGAGATCGACGTAACCGTCGGCGTGTCGGACATGTTGTGGTGGGACGATCTTTCGCGCGCCAGACGCCAAGCAGCGCAAGCAGCAGCCGAGGCCGGCGCCCGCAACCTGCCCTCGATGCGGTTCGCCGAACTCTCGGAGAGTGGATTGTCCGCGTTTCTCGATCAGGATCGCTCGACGGCATTCGCGGCGGCACACTTGCGCCCGCTTCTGGAAGCGAAGGGCGGTAGCGATCTCTACCGGACCTTGGCCATGTGGCTGGCACACAACGGGGTGGGCGACGCCGCAGCAACAGCGCTGAATATTCATCGACATACGTTGCGCAGCAGACTCGCTCGGATCGAGAGCCTTCTTCAGCTCGATCTCGGCTCCCCCACGGAACGCGCGGAGTTGTGGCTCGAGTACCGTCTGCTCGGCGACGCTCCGACCATCTGACAAGTCGACCGATATCCCCTGAAGCGACCTGAAGGGCCCCCACCGGATTGCGGCGGAGACCCTTCAGAGTCGATACGTGCGAGTCGCTACCGACCGACCTTCCCCTAGCTTCCGCCCGTCGGTATCCACTCGCGGAGCACGTTGGCATCAACTACCTGCGCACCCAAAACCTTTGTCCAGATGATGGTTCCGTTTTCGTAGACACGGAAAGTGCCTGCTTCGGAGGGCAACTGCATCTCCGGGCCGACAGGAGCACCGAGAGAGCCGGTTTCACCGCCGAGCTCCCGATACTTCTTCTCGATCTGCGTCTCCGTAACCGTACCCGATGGATCCAGGGATTGCGAATTGGATTCCGGCACTGTCGATTCCGAATCCGGTGCCACTACCACACCGGCACCGTCACCGATGGTGAACCAGTCCGATTTCAGGCCGAGTTTCTGACGGAATTGCATTCCGGTGGCACCGACCGTGCCGCCTGTACCGACCACCTCGACTGCCGTCACTCGTCCACCGTCGGTGCCGAACCCGTTGCGCGAGAGAATCTTGAGTGATTGCAGCTCGCCGACGCCGAAGGCGTCCGCAATCTGCCCTGCGGTCAGATTCACGGTCCAATCGTGATTGGGAGACAGCGCGTCGCCAAGATCTTCGACGGCTGGGAACTCACCGCCGGAGCTGTAACCTCCTGTGGACGAAGAGAATTCAGTGGCCACGATCTTGCCGTCACGTGACAGAACGGCGCCGGCGGTGGAGCGAACCGCTTCGGTGGTGCGGGGATCTTCCTTGCCCGCCCCGCCGTACACCTGGCAGTCCTGCGTGTCGCAGGTGTCGGCGTACGAGGACCGATGTTCGGTTGCAGCATACGAGCGCGCTGCCACGGCTTGAGCCCGGAGTGCTTCGGCCCCACCGGAATCGGCCCATTCCGCCTTTGCCTCCACCGGCACTACGCCGAGCAGGTAATCCTCCATGTCGAGAAGATTCACCGTCCGCGCCGAGCCGTTGTCGAGCACTACGCCGAGGGCACCACGATAGGGCGCGTCGTTGTCGCACAGCTTCAGGAACTGGTCGGCGGGTCGATCAGGACCGAGATCCACCGGGTCCACCCACGGATGATCGGTGACCGCTTCCCAGACGACCCCACCACCACATCCACTGGTGACGACCACCTGTGCACCGCCACCGGGCAGTGCAGTGAGGTGGGCAGCCTCGCCGGGCGCGGTGCGCTGGCCGTTGACCACCAGGCCGGCGTCGGAGTAGACGTCGAGCGTCGAGTTGTCCTGGGCCGTGAGCCGCACACTCATCTGCGCGGGCGGAATGGAGTCCAGGACAGTTCCGCCGTAGTAGTGACTGAGGATTCGCTCGCCGGACCACCCGTCATTCTTGGCGTAGCCGTAAGCGCCCCACTGACCCATTCCCCGGCCGTGTCCGTTGCCGTGACCGGAGAGCGTGAATTGTGTATCGGCGGCGACGGCGTGCAAAATCGACGGCTCGTCAGCGCGGATTTGCGTGAAACCTCCGATCGCGACGCCGAGTGCGAGAGCTGGAACGAGTCCGAGGACCGAGACCCGCATCAGTGAGGTTCGCCTCCCGGGTCCGCCCACCAGAAAGCGACCTGCGCGACCGGACACAGGCTTCTTACCTGCAGTTCCGCTTCTTCCGCTTCTCGCCATCAATGCTCTCCTCATCGCTACCGGCCTCACGAGTCCGCGAAGTCGGTACTCCGCGCGCAGGCCAGTCCACAACGATTTAACTAAAGTCTCACCCTAAGGTTGAGCGTTATGGACTTTTGTGACTAGTGTGGCAAGAGTGTTTGGAGTTAGCAACACCAGTCACACGAGTCACACCAGCATCACGAGTTGCAGACGTACGCGTCCGAAAACTGGAGTTCAACCCCAGAACATGGCATCCGACCTGCTCGGATCCGGTTTTGAAGGATTCCGTTCACGGCCGTCATCGGCCCTGAAGTTCGCTCGCAAGTAACTACAACCGAGGAGTAATCCCTTGCCACACCGTCGACCGAAGCCCTCGCTCGTACTCGGGGCTGTAGCCGCAGTGGCTGTCGCAAGTCCTTTTGCGGTCTACGGCTTCACGAGCACTACGTCCGATGTACGTTCCGCGAACGAAACGACGTCAGTAGCAGTGCCGACCCAGATCGCAGAGGTGCTCCTCGCGTCGGTGCCCGACATCATCATTCCGGTCAAGGAGCTGACCGGTCTCGATCTCCCCGACATCAACCTCGGTGATCTGAGAAACCTCAAGCTCCCGACCGAAATCCCGCTACCTCCCGGGATCACGCTGCCGACCGAGCTGTTCCCGGCACCCGCTGCTCCCGGCGGCCCGACCGAGACCGCTCCGGTTCCTTCCCTGGAAGAGCCAGGCGCTGTGGTCAAGGAAGTCACCCGCGATTCTCCGTTCAGCATGGTCGCGTTGACCTCGGACACGATCGCCTCGGCGCAGTCCAAGGTCCGCGCCCTCGCCGAAGACGGCACCTGGGGCCCGTGGTTCACCCCTGATGCCATCGACTCCGCCAGCTCGGATCAGGCCACCAACTCCGGTACCGCCACCGAACCGGTCTTCGTCGGCGCCACCAAGTCCATCCAGATCCTCACCCCGCAGGGTGCCGCTGCCCCCGCAGCCGAGGCTGTGCCGGTTCCGGCACCGGCTCCGGCTCCGGAAGCAGCACCCGTGCCGGAAGCAGCACCCGCTGAGGCGCCTGCGCCTGCTGAAGCACCCGCGGCCACCGGCGAACTCGGGTACACCCCAGCTTCGGTGTCCAAGCCGCTTCGCCAGGTGACGACGGCAGCAGATGCCGTCACCGCCGTGTTGATCGACCCGGGTGCCAGCGAGGCAGACAGCAATCTGCAGGCCGTCGCAGCGCCGCTCGGCGGCAGCGGACCGTCCGTCATCACCCGCGCACAATGGGGCGCAGACGAGTCACTTCGGTGCGACTCCCCCACGTACGACGACTTCATCGGCGGCGCGACCGTTCACCACACCGCGGGTAGCAACAACTACACCAAGGAAGAATCGGCCGGCATCGTCCGCTCGATCTACGCCTACCACGCACGGACTCTCGGCTGGTGCGACGTCGGATACAACGTCCTCGTCGACAAGTACGGTCAGACCTTCGAAGGCCGCGCAGGCGGACTCGACAAGGCAGTGCAGGGCGCACACGCCGGCGGCTTCAACGAGAACACCACCGGTATCGCAATGATGGGTGACTACTCCACCGTCGAGCCTTCGCAGGCGACGCTCAACGCCGTCGGCAAGTTCCTCGGTTGGAAGCTCGGCATGGCTGGACTCGATCCCAAGGGCCGAACGACGATGTACTCCGAGGGCACCGAGTTCACGCCGTACCCGCAAGGCGCAGCAGTCGATCTGCCGATCATCTTCGCGCACCGCGACGTCGGAAACACGGCTTGCCCTGGCGATGCCGCATACGCACACATGAACGACATCCGGAACATCGCGGCCGCGAACATCGGGGGATCGTTGAACCCGTCGAACCCCTCCAATCCGTCGACGCCTGCGCCCAAGCCGACCACTCCGGTCGACACGGTCACCGGTGGCACCGGATCGTCGATCCCGGATCTGGTCACCCAGATTCTGAAGATCACCGACAATTCACCCCTTGCGCAGAAGTGGATCGCCGAGGGCGGAGACCTCGGACGTCTCGGCCAGGCGCTGTCCGGAATTCTGCAGGCGAAACTCGGCAACCAGGGTGCGTTGTTCCAGAACGGCGCTGTTTACACCTCACCCAACGGCGGAGTGTTCACCGTGCTCGGCGAGATCTTCAAGTCGTGGCAGAGCTTCGGTTCCGACGCGGGTGAACTCGGATTGCCGATCTCGGACGAGTACTCGATCCCGGACGGCCTGCGCAGCGACTTCGAGAACGGTTCGCTGATCTTCAACCAGATCACCGGCATGGTCACCAAGGTCCTCAAGACCTACAACGAAACCTTTGCCCAGGAAATGGCCAACAGCGCGCCTGTCGGCTGACAGTCGAGCAGTACACGTCCTCGGGCGCTGGTGGGTTCTACGACCACCAGCGCTCGAGGACTTTTGCGACCCCGTTCTCCGAATTGGTGTCCGTGACCTCGTCGGCTGCGGCTTTGGCTTCGGGGTGAGCGTTCCCCATGGCCACGCCGAGGCGTGCCATCCCCAGCATCGGGATGTCGTTGGGCATGTCCCCGAAGGCAACCAGACCCGACAGGTCGAAACCGAACCGCTCCGCGGCGGCAACCAGTCCCGATGCCTTCGTGATTCCCGGCGCCGAAAGTTCGATCAGTCCGTTCTCGGTGGAGTACGTCATGTCGGCGAGCGCACCGACGTGTGGGGCGAGCGTGTCGAACATCGCCGTGCTGGTCATGCCCGGACGACGAATCAGGAGTTTGACGGCAGGCGCCGCAAGCACTTCGTCCTCGGACATCTCGGTGTTGTCCGGATTGAGCCAGGCGTGTTCGTAATCCGGTGAGCTGACGAACTGCGGAGTGGCGGCGTCATGTGCGCTCTCCCCCACCCGTTCCGCGGCCAAACCCGACCCGGGGAGTGCGACCAAAGCCAGTTCGGAGAGTTCGGTGAGTGCGTCGACCGACAAGGTCGCGGCACTGAGGACGCGGTCGGCGTAGCTGTCGTACACAACGGCTCCGTTGGCGCAGACGGCGAGTGGCGCGTATCCCAAGCCTTCGACGACGGGCGAAATCCAACGCGGAGGACGCCCGGTTGCCAGTAGGAACGGCGTGCCGGATTCGACGACGGCATGCACGGCGGCGCGGGTGCGGGCGCTGACCAACTCGTCGTGATCGATCAGGGTGCCGTCGACATCGGAGGCGACCAAGGTCGGGCGGTCAGGGCTGATACGACGGTCTGGGCTCACACCGCCATTGTGCCCGTCCGGTACGACGGTCTCGTTCAGCGCGCCCGCTTCGCGCGTCCGCACCGCACCGGACATCGCGAAACCTCGAGAGATTCGCACAAATCGCATTTCAGTCCGACCGGTCTGGTATCTATTGCGGGAGAACACGACTTTCACAAAGGGAGAAACGCCCATGTCCGTGCCGCCCGATCTGCCCCCGCCGCCCTACGGGAACCCCCAGCCTTACGGGAACTCGCAGCCTCAATTCCAGGTGCCTCCGCCGCAACCGCAACCTGAGAAGAAGTCGAGGAAGTGGCCGTGGATTGCCGGTGCGGTCGTCGTGTTGCTCGTCGTCGCAGGCCTCCTCGGTGGACGCGACAAGGACGACTCGAAGTCCACCGCTGCACCGACCACCACCGCTGCACCGACCACCACCGCTGCACCGACTACCACTGCTTCTACGACGCCTGCAGCTGTCGCACCGATCGTCAGTGCGCCGCCCGCTGCTCCCGCCCCGCCGTCCAGCAAGGTGGCGGCGCCCACGACGACCACTTACCAGGCGCCTGCACCTGTGGTCACTCCGACAGTTGCGCCTGCCCCGGCCAGGCCGCAGGTCAGTTCCGGTCAGCGAAACGCCGTCCGATCTGCCCAGCAGTACATCGACATGACTGCCTTCTCCCGCAGCGGACTGATCGAACAGCTCGAGTACGAAGGGTTCTCCACCGAGGATGCGACGTACGCGGTGGATAATTTGAACGCGGACTGGAACAAGCAGGCTGCACTGAGCGCCGAGCAATACCTCGAGATGACGTCGTTCTCCAGGTCCGGACTGATCGAGCAGCTCGAATACGAGGGCTTCACGAGTGCGCAGGCCGAGTACGGAGCTGACGCCGTGTACTGACGCATCAGCGCACAGCGCCCTTCTCTCAACGCGCCCGCTTCGCTCGTTCCTGTGCGTCCATTGCGGCGGCTTCCTCCGGCGTCGGTGCGCCACCGCCGAGTCGGCGCGGCACCCAGTACGCCCCGGGCTCGTGCACGAACCCGTCCTGCACGTGGCACAGGATCGCATCCATCTCGATGCGTAGGATCTCGCTCAATGCTTCGGCGGGCTCGACCGGATCGATCGGTGCGCCCACTTCCACCGAGATCGGGAAGTGATTGCGGCCCAGATTCTTCGGTCCGCCCTTGGTGACGATCCGCTGGGCTCCCCAGACGATCAGCGGAATGATCGGAACACCGGCGTCGATGGCCATCCGAGCTGCCCCGGATTTCATTTCCTTTATCTCGAAGCTCCGGCTGATCGTCGCCTCCGGGTAGACGCCCAACAATTCGCCCCGCTTCAGGGCGTCGACTCCGGCTCGATACGCCTGCGCTCCGGCAGAGCGATCGACTTCGATGACTCCGCATCCACGCATGAGGAAGCCGAGTACCTTGTTGTCCGCCAACTCGGCCTTGGCCATCACCCTGAGCTTGCGTTTTGCGGTGCCGACCGCCAGAGCGGCCGGGATGAAATCGAGGTAGCTCGTGTGGTTGATCGCGATGACGGCGCCACCGGACACCGGGACGTTCTCAGTCCCGGTGCGGGTGACCTTCACACCCTGGAAACCGCTCAGACCACGCGCGACTACCTCGACGGCGGTGTAAACGGGTTCGAAGGGCATGGGTCAGCCTTCGGACTTCCGCGCCTCGCGGGCTTTGGCTTTTGCCGCGGCTTCGTCGGCGTCCATCTTGTCCGCCTGCTCGAGCGTCGGCGCGCTGCCACCGAGGCGGGCCGGCACCCAGTACTCACCTGCCGGATGGTCGTAGTTCTTCTGCAGATCGAGCAGCAACTCCTGCATTGTCGAGTGCAGCTTCGCCGTCAGCTCACTCGCCGGCTCGAAGGGCGCGATCGGCTCGCCGACGGCAATGGAGATAGGAGTGTTGGTGCGGCCCAAACGCTTCGGATAACCCTTCGTCCAGACGCGCTGAGCGCCCCAGATGACGACGGGAACGATCGGGACGCCGGCCTCGATCGCCATCCGGGCGGCGCCGGACTTGAATTCCTTGATTTCGAAGCTCCGACTGATCGTGGCTTCGGGGTACACACCCACCAATTCGCCGCGCTTGAGGAAATCGACGGCTGCCTTGTAGGAGTCGGCGCCCGCGCCGCGGTCGACCGGGATGTGCTTGAGGGCCCGCATGATCGGTCCGGAGATCTTGTTGTCGAAGACTTCCTTCTTGGCCATGAACCGGATGTAGCGCTTCGGGGTCCGCGCCGGCAGTCCCGCATACGTGAAGTCCATGTACCCGGTGTGGTTGATCGCGATCACGGCGCCACCGGACGCCGGGATGTTCTGCTCTCCCTTGACGGAGAACTTCAGGCCCTCGAAAGCGAAGACGGTACGGGCGATGCCGATGACTGTTCTGTAAACGGGATCCACAGTTCGCTAGCGTAGACGGGAATCCGTGATCTGACCCGCAGCAGTTCTGGGGTGGATGTTGGTCAGAATGTCGCAAAAGGGGCGTACGAACGAATGAAGTCGGCAGGACGAGCGGCAGTGGGGGCAGTCGCACTCGCCATGACGTTGGCGATAACCGCATGTGAGGACGACGGACGGACGGGAATCCTGACCGACGAACCGTCTCCGCCCACGACTGAAACCACGACGACAACCACTCTCGCACCCACGACGACTATTGCGCCCGCCGCGCCGGTCGCGCCACCGCCGGTTGGTGACGTGCCCGGCAATCCGGCCGCTGCGCCGGCCTTGGCGGCCTGGGCGACGGACCTGGTGTCTTTGGACGTGGACGGACTCACGAACGCGTGCTGGACGATGCCGCCCACCACGGTCGCCGACCGATACTCGGACATACCCGCCATCCTGACGGCCATCTCAGCACCAGGTATCGACGGCCAGTACGCGGTCACGTGGAGTGGCGGCGGACTGTCCGTCGCCGCCAAGCGCTCGGAGATCGCGTCCGGCTACGCGTGCCCGTTCGTCTTCCCTGCGGGGCAATCCAATTTCTACACCGCGGCCGACGCTTCCCATGCCGTCGTCAGGTTTCTCTCGCGCGCAACCGGACGGCCGGTCAACACCCGTGACGTCGAGACGTTCTATCCGCTGATCTGCCCCGGCAACGGTCCGTGGGATCCGGACGGCACCGGGGCCACCGGACAACCGCCGCTCAAGCTCGACCCGAATCAGCTGGCCGGTATCAAGTCTTTTGATGCCGACGCTGCAACAGTCACTCCGGTTCGCGGCGACTACGTCCGTGTCACCCTGCCCGTCACTGACAGAACCGGTAACTCACGCTCGATGCAGTTCACCCTGTCGATCGGCCCCGAGGGATATTGCCTCGGGGCCGCGACCTGAGCTGCTTCGGTCAGGAACCGAACGGATGGAAATCGCTCGAACCAGCACTGCCGGAACCGAGACTGCCTGAGCCACCGCCGGTTGCAGCCTTGATCTGAATTGCGTGGGCAGTCGAGGTCGAGCCCGTGAATCCGGCTGCGCCGCTGTAAATTGCCGTGATCGAGTGCGTGCCAGTTGTCGTGAAGGTGTGGTTGAGCGCCGCGATCCCGTTGACCACCGCAACAGCGTCACCGATCGGGGTGTCCCCATCCATGAACTGCACGGTTCCACCGTTCTGCACCGAACTGACAGCCGCCGACAGGGTCACCGACTTGTTCACGACGGCATCGGCAGGCACCGTCACCACAGTTTCCGTGGTGACATCCGAAGGCGCAGGAGCCGTCACATTCACCGTTCGAGCCTGCGCCGAAGACCCGATTACACCGGCTCCGCCCGAGTACACCGCCGTGATGCTGTGTGCACCAGCAGAATTAAATGTATGCGATAGACCAGCAACTCCGGCCGTCACCGCTGAAGGACCGCCGATTGCAACGCCACCGTCGTAAAACTGCACGGTACCGACACCGACAGCGTCATCCGACGACGTCCGGACAGATGCCCACAAGTCTTTCGCCACACCAGTTTTGGCGTCGGTGGGGACGTTCAGTTCAACTACAGATTCCTGGTCGGCAACGCTGACCTGAACAGACTTCGCACTCGCAACCGAGTTCTTGAATCCGGCGCCCGCAGTGAAATCAGCGGTAACACTCTGCACGCCAGCAACATCGAACGCATGCGACAGAGTCGCGGTCCCACCGGCAACAGTCACCGGGCTTCCGATTGCCGTGCCGTTCGACTTGAACTGCACCGTACCGACAGCGTTCGAGGGAGCCACCGTGGCCGTCAGATCAACCGCCGTACCCGTGATCGCCGTAGCCGGAACCGAGAGTGACGTCGTCGTCTCCACATCAACCGGAGCCGGATCAGAGACCGTCACCGTCTGAGTCGACGCCGACGAACTCACAAAGCCCGCACCGGCAGTGAAGTCAGCGGTAACGCTCTGCGCGCCAGCAGCATCGAACGCATGCGACAGAGTCGCGGTCCCACCGGTAACAGTCACCGGGGAACCGATCGCCGCACCGTTGGACTTGAACTGCACCGAACCGACAGCAGTGTTCGGAGCAACCGTCGCCGTCAGATCAACAGCCGTACCTGTGATCGCAGTCGCCGGAACCGAGAGTGACGTCGTGGTCTCGACATCCACCGGAGCCGGATCAGAGACCGTCACCGTCTGAGTCGACGCCGACGAGCTCACGAAGCCAGCGCCAGCGGTGAAGTCAGCGGTAACACTCTGCGCGCCAGCAACATTGAACGCATGCGACAGAATTGCGGTCCCACCGGTAACAGTCACCGGGGAACCGATCGCCGCACCGTTGGACTTGAACTGCACCGAACCGACAGCAGTGGAAGGAGCAACAGTGGCCGTCAGGTCAACCGCCGTGCCCGTGATCGCCGTAGCCGGGACCGAGAGTGACGTCGTGGTCTCGACATCGACCGGAGTCGGATCCGACACGGTCACCGTCTGAGCCGACGCCGAAGAACTGACGAAGCCAGCGCCAGCGGTGAAGTCAGCGGTAACACTCTGCGCGCCAGCAGCATCGAACGCATGCGACAGAATTGCGGACCCACCGGAAACCGTCACCGGAGAACCGATCGCCGTGCCGTTCGACTTGAACTGCACCGAACCCACAGCAGTGCTCGGAGCCACCGTCGCCGTCAGATCAACCGCAGTGCCCGTGACCGCCGTAGCCGGAACCGACAGCGACGTCGTCGTCTCGACATCCACCGGAGCCGGATCCGAGACCGTCACCGTCTGAGCCGGCGCCGACGAACTCACAAAGCCCGCACCGGCGGTGAAGTCAGCGGTAACACTCTGAGCGCCAGCAGCATCGAACGCATGCGACAGAGTCGCAACACCCGAAGCAACTGCAACCGGAGAACCGATCGCCGTGCCGTTCGACTTGAACTGCACCGTACCGACAGCGTTCGAGGGAGCAACCGTCGCCGTCAGATCAACCGCAGTGCCCGTGACCGCCGTAGCCGGAACCGACAGCGACGTCGTCGTCTCGACATCCACCGGAGCCGGATCCGAGACCGTCACCGTCTGAGCCGACGCCGACGAACTCACAAAGCCCGCACCGGCAGTGAAGTCAGCGGTAACACTCTGAGCGCCAGCAGCATCGAACGCATGCGACAGAGTCGCAACACCCGAAGCAACTGCAACCGGAGAACCGATCGCCGTGCCGTTCGACTTGAACTGCACCGTACCGACAGCGTTCGAGGGAGCAACCGTCGCA
>NZ_JBHWYS010000004.1:0-225020 GCF_042728675.1 Rhodococcus sp. NPDC060176 | reverse complement strand
ACATCCACCGGAGCCGGATCCGAGACCGTCACCGTCTGAGCCGACGCCGACGAACTCACAAACCCAGCGCCGGCGGTGAAGTCAGCGGTAACACTCTGCGCACCAGCAACATCGAACGCATGCGACAGAACTGCAGACCCACCGGCAACAGTCACCGGGGAACCGATCGCCGTGCCATTCGACTTGAACTGCACAGTGCCCACAGCGTTGTTCGGAGCAACCGTCGCCGTCAGATCAACAGCCGCACCCGTAACCGCCGTAGCCGGCACCGACAACGACGTCGTCGTCACCACATCCACCGGAACTGGGTTCGAGACTGCCACGTTCGCGGCGACGGATGTCGAACCCGCGTACGCCACCGCACTCGACGTAAATACCGCCGTGACAGAACGTGAGCCAGCGGATCCAAAAGAGTGAGCCAATGTGGCCACACCACCGCTGACGGTGACAGGGGACCCGATATTGCTGCCGTTGTCCTTGAACTGGACAGTTCCTGGCACGTTGTTGGGCCCGACTGTCGCCGTCAGGTCTACCGACGAACCCACCGTCGCGGTGGCCGGCACCGACAGCGCAGTTGTGGTGTCGCGCTTGGCAACCGTCACCGATGGCCCCATGGTGGAATGATCTTCGGAGACTCCGAAACCACTGCTTCCCATCACGGTGCCCCTGGCGGTGACGCCACCACCGAGTGCACCGAACGCGCAGGAATCCGTGACGAGGTACGTCACGCTGAGTGTCCAAGGATTGTTCCCGTTGACCAGCCAGCCGGCATTGGTCACAGTGACTGACGTTCCCGAGACGGACGACGGAGTGATCGCCGACGTGGATCCTCGCGTCAGTTTCGCAGACCCCGTTTCGTACGTCAGGCAGGCGGGGTGCACATCGACGAAGGTGTTGATGTACCCGTCTATACCGGACTTGGTGAGGGCAGTTGTGTACGTGATCTTGTCACCGAGATACACGGTGTCGACGTTGGAACTGCGTGTGAACCGGTACTTGCCCTCGGAGACGGTTGCCGTCGCAGCAGAGGAGACGGTAGCCGAGATGGAACCGACCGTGAGCAACGCCACCGAGGCGACGCCGACGAGCGCTATGCCACGACGAATCAGGTTACGCGACATGAAAACTTCTCCGACCTGAATCGCAGAACTCTTGGTGTGACATAGCTACTCCCGTCGACGGTATTCGAATACTGCAGATGCTGTGACCAGATCAGGAACCGAACGGAAGGGACCCCAACGATCCGGTTTCGAGCGAACCGGTACCTCCGTCACCGGGCACCTCGTTGACCTGGACGGTGCGGACATCGGACGTGGATCCCGTGAATCCGGCTGCGCCACTGTAAATCGCCTTGATCGAGTGCACACCGGTCGTCGTGAATGTGTGGTTGAGGGCGGCGATCCCGTTGATTACCGCAACAGCCTCACCGATCGGTGTGTCACCGTCCATGAACTGTACGGTTCCACCGTTCTGCACCGAAGTGACAGTGGCGGAGAGAGTTACCGACTTGTTGACGGTCGAACTGCCGGGAACGGTTATTCCAGTGGCTGTTGCGATGTCGGACGGAGCCGGAGCGGTGACGTTCACCGTGCGCGCCAGCGCCGTTGATCCGAGGATTCCGGAGCCGCCTGAATACACCGCGGTGATGCTGTGAGTTCCCGTGTTCGTGAACGTATGCGACAGGCCGGCAGCGCCAGCCGTCACGGCTTCCGGACCACCGATCGCGACGCCGCCGTCGAAGAACTGCACGGTGCCTTCTCCGACGATTCCGTCAGTCGATGTCCGAACGCTCGCCCACAAGTCTGTTTCCACACCGGTTTTCGCTTCACCGGGCACACTGAGCAATGTCACGGAGCCCTGATCGGCGACACTCACCTGAACGGACTGAACACTGGACGTTGATCCGTTCACTCCGTTAGTACCCGAGAACACCGCCGTGATGTCGTGCGAACCGGCCGTGGTGAAGGTGTGGTTGAGCGTCGCTGAACCGCTTGTCACCGCGATGGCGCCGCCGATATTCGTACCGCCATCCTTGAACTGCACCGTTCCGCCGTTGCCCGCAGGAGACACAGTGGCTTTGAGGTCAACGGCACTGCCGGTGTCAGCACTGAGCGGAACAGTCACGGTAGTCGCAGAATCAGCTGCTGCAGTCGACACGGTCACGGTCTTAGGGGCCGAGATCGAGCCGCCGAATTCTGCACCGCCGGAATAGACGGCCGAGATGCTGTGCGCACCGTTGGTAGTGAACTGATGCGAGAGTGTCGCCGATCCGTTGACCACTGCTACCGCACTTCCGATGTTCGCCGCACCATCTTTGAACTGGATGGTTCCTGAGCTTGGCGTCGGCGAGACCACCGCAGTCAAATCCACGGCTGCGCTGGTTGAGGCAACATTCGGCGCGTTGAGCGCTGTCGTCGTGTTCTGTTGAGCGAGAGCCACTGTGACGGTCGAGGGTTGGGAAGCCGAGACACCGAAGCCGGCGGCACCCGAGTACTCGGCAGTGATGCTGTGTGCGCCGGTAGCGGTGAACGTGTGCGCAAGAGAAGCGATTCCGCCACTCACGGCAACCGGGCCATCGATCGCAACTCCACCGTCCTTGAACTGGACGGTTCCACCGTTGGGTTGCGGGTTCACAGTTGCCGTCAGGGTGACGGCAGCGTCCTTGTTCGCGGTGGAAGGCACCTGAAGTGTCGTGGTCGTGTCTTGCGTGGAGCTCGAGATGTCGATCGTCTGCGCCTCTGCGGTCGAACCGTCGAAACCTGCAGTGCCGGAATAGACTGCGGTGATCGAATGCGCGCCGGTGGTGGTGAAAGTGTGGGCAAGCGTCGCTGCTCCGGCCGTCACCGGAATCGCGCCTCCGATGTCGATCCCACCGTCCTTGAACTGCACCGTTCCACCGTCGGTTGCCGGTGAGATGTATGCGTTCAGGTCGACGGAGGTCTGCTCGACAGCGCTCGCCGGCACGGTTACCGACGTGCTCGTATGTTCATTGGGTGCCGCCACGTTCACTGTCTGTGCTGACGACGTGGATCCGAGAAACTCGAGAACTCCCTCGTATGCGGCGGTTATGGAATGACCCCCCGATGTCGTGAATGTATGCGGCAGTGTGGCAACACCATTGACGACGGTGACTGGAGCACCGATGTCGGTCCCCCCGTCCTTGAACTGAACGGTGCCGCTGGTCGGCGCCGGCGAGACCTGCGCGACCAGATCCGTCGACTGGCCGACGGTGGCCGTCGTGCCGGATGTCAGGGCTGTTGTCGTCGCCACCTGTGTGACGACGTTGACGGTGGCCAGCGCCTGACCGCCTGCATTCAATCCGCCATTGTTCGAATCACGCGGCGAGCAGTTGTACCGCTCCCAGTACCCCGGCCACAATGTCTCGTACTGCAGGAAGGTGAATGCGTTTTTCGGGGAGTTGAACGAGCCCGAATCACCATCGGTCGCACGAACCTTCGGCTGCACCGTGCTGCCGGCAGCACCGGCAAGCACCGTCACATCGATCGCCGGCAACCGGAAGGTATTCCCCGCTGCGACCTCGATTCCGCCGTCGCTGTTCTTACTCGTGCTCGGGCCGTTGCTGCCCTTGTTGTTCGAGTCGGCAGTCTGGTTGTTCCCCGAAATACGTAGATGCGATCCTGCGCCGTCCGGCGAACCGCCGTCGTTGATCCGAATCACCGACGGAGCCACACCTGACAGATTCGATGATGAACCTGCCACCACTCGCGCATCCACGAAGGACACCCCCGAAGGAATGTCGAAGTCGTACTTGAGTCGCGTCCACTTACCGACACTGCGACCAGCATGACCACCTGTCGGCACCGACATTGCATTCGGTTGCACCCGGTACGTGAACGTCGACCCTGCCACTACCTTCTCCGGCGCCGACACCGTCACACCCGTCGAATGAAACACATCCGAGATGTCAACGGCCAAATGCTCGTAGCCGTCACACCCCAACTTGAAGTCAACACTCTTCTCCACGGGCGGCGACGACGACGGAGCTGCCGAAGCAACACCACCCGCGACCAATACACCGCCGACCAACGCCGCCACCACAACCGCGGAACTTCTTCTCACAGACACGAATACTCCTCAGCTAGCAACGCACGAAGGTCAGGAACCGAACGGAAGAAAATCACTGGATCCGCCGCCACCGTTGCCGGTCGAGGCCTTCTCGACGAGGACGGAGGTAGCCGCCGACGTCGAGGCAGAGAATCCGGCAGCACCGCTGTAGACAGCGGTAATCGGGTGAGCACCCACCTTGTCGAAGGTGTGCCCCAGGGTGGCAACGCCGTTGACCAGGACGACCGCCTGACCGATCGGTGTGTCGCCATCCATGAACTGCACGGTTCCACCGGCAGTCTCCGAGGCGATGACGTTGGCGCTCAACGATATTTGTGAACCCACCGTGACTGTGCCGGGTACGGAGATGACGGTGGCGGTCGAGATGTCCGACGCGGTCGCCTCCGATACGTTGATCGAACGGGCTTGCGCTGTCGAGCCGTTACGACCTTCTGATCCGCTGTAGGTCGCGATGATCTCGTGTGCACCCGTAGTGGAGAAAGAATGTGTCAGCTTGGCTACTCCGTCGAATACGAATACGGGCGCACCCAGGCTGACCCCTCCATCGGAGAACTGAACGGTTCCGCCGGTCGAAACAGGCTGCCCACTCGGCAATTCGAACACCGAAGCCCAAAGATCGGTGGCGGTGCCGGTCTTGGCTTCGCCGGGAACACTGAGCAGAGTGGCGGTGCCGAGATCCGCGAGACTGACGTCCACGGTGCCCGGGGCGGACGTGGAACCGTCGAATCCGACAGCGCCGCTGAACGCAGCGGCAATATCGTGAGACCCGGAATTCGTGAAGACGTGGCTGAGCGTCGCGACACCATCGACCAAGTTGATCGGATATCCGATAGGAGCGCCCGCGTCCGTGAACTGAACGGTGCCACCCGAAGGCTTCGGTTCAACCGACGCCTTCAGATCTACTGCGCCACCGGTCCTGGCAGCCGCCGGGACGGTCACCGTTGTCGACGTGGCGACATCGGAGGACGTCACCTCGATGCTCTGCGCCGCCGAAACCGATCCGGCGGACGTCGGATCACCGGAATAGAGCGCGGTGATCGCGTGCGTTCCAGCCGTCGTAAAGGAATGGGTGATGACCGCTACGCCGTTGTCGACGGCGACAGGGTCACCGACCGGTACACCCGCGTCGGCGAACTGAACGGTGCCACCCGCTGGTGCGGGACTGATCACCGCGCGCAACTCAACCGGGTTCCGGGTCGTTGCCGATGACGGCACGGTGACTACCGTCGTGGTCCCGGAGATTCCGTCATCGATCGTGATCGTCGTCGGCAGCGATCTCGAGGCTGTGAAGCCCACCGTTCCCGAGTAGATCGCAGTGATCGAATGACTGCCCGCCGAATCGAAACTGTGAGTAAGGTTTGCGGTCCCTCCGACGAGTTCGACCGGGGCGCCGATATCGACTCCACCGTCCTTGAACTGGATCGTTCCGCCAGTAGGTGTTGGGAAGACTGACGCGGACAGCGCTACTTCGTCGCCGGTCGCGGCTGACCCGGAAAGGTTGACGAATGTTGTCGTCACCGAATCTGCCGCTGCGACTCCCACGATCTGAGGAGTTGACGTCGAGCCCGCAAATTCGGATGTTCCGCTGTAGATCGCTGTTATCGAGTGCTGCCCGGAGGTTGCGAAGGAGGTGGTCAGCTTGACCTGCCCGGAGGTAACCTGCTGCGGCGCACCGAGATTGTTCGATCCGTCCTTGAACTGAACCGTGCCACCCGTCGGCGTCGGTGAGATTGTTGCACTCAAATCCACTGGCGCGTTGAGCGCCGAATTCTCGGGCGCGGTCACTGCTACCGATGTCGCAGTGCGTGCGGACTGGACCTTGATTACCTTGGCCGCCGATGTCGATCCGGAGACTCCGGGTACGCCGCTGAATTCAGCAGTGACGCTGTGGTCGCCGGCCGTCGTGAAGGTGTACGGAAGTGCGGCGGTTCCGTTGACGACCGCGACCGGTCCACCGATCGGGTTGCCTCCGTCCTTGAACTGAACCGTGCCACCAGATGTTCCACCGGAAACGCCCGCAGACAGGGTTATCTCGGTGCCTACGTAAGTCGAGGCCGGTAGGTTGAGCTGTGTGGTCGAGGGTGCATCAGCGCTCGATACTGCGATGGTCGCCAGCGCGCCTGCCCCGCTGTTGAGCCCCGATCCCGTTCCGTCCCGCGGAGAGCACTTGGTCGGCGCCCACTGGGTTCCACCGAGGAAGGTGGCTTTGGCGAGTTGGGTGCTGAAATTCTCGCTTGCGTTGTAACTTCCGGCGCTGCCGGACGTCCGCACCTTCGGAGTGATTGCCGTCCCGGCAGTGCCCGCGACGACGGTTACCTCGACGGCCGGCATCTGGAACCAACTGTCCCCGTTGCCGTTGGACGATCCGTCCAGATTCTTCTTGAGTTTGGGAGCACGGATGCCCCCTTCGCTGTTGGTGCTGTTCGAAGTGCCGTTGGCAATTACTTCGTTGTTGCCCGACAGCCGAAGCAGAGGTCCTGCCGAATCGACTGAACCCGACGTGTTGATCCTCAGCACGACTGCCGGAACCCCATCGAGGTTCTTACCCGTGTTCGGCAGCACAGCGGCCTGAACGAATGTCGTGTTATTCGGAATCTCGAAATCGAACTTCAACCTCGACAGATTGCTGGTCGTCGCGCCGGAATCACTGTCCGGGTATGAAGCCGGGCCAGGCTGGATCGTGAACGTAAATGTCTCTCCGGATACCACTGTGGTCGGCGCATTGACGATGACTGAATCCTCTTTGGTCTTGTCGACGTTGATGGCCGCCGATGCGCGACACGTACTTTTGAATGAGGTCGTGGTGGTCTGCGCAGCAGCCTGCCCACCACCTATAAGCAGCATCCCGGCCACCAGGGCAGCGCCGGTCAGAGGCGCGGCGCAGTGCCGGAGCGTCGAGATGTGCATTGGTTCTTCTCTCGGAATACTCAAACAGAGCGAAAATCAGGATTGAAGCTGGACGCCCGTACAGTACCCGCCAAAAGTAGCACGTGTATCAGTTTTTTCGGACAAACATTCACAAATTGCCGATACCTACGCTAACGACCAATCGCTGAGTCTTTCGGCAATGCAATGCCCCTTGCACCCATGGGCGCAAGGGGCATCACATCATCGGAGAATCAGGAACCGAACGGCAGCGACAGCGATCCGAGCGAACCGGAGCCTCCACCCCCGTTACCGACGTTCACAACCGATGCAGTCGACGTGGAACCCGTAACTCCCTGGGCTCCGCTGTAAACCGCGGTGATCGAATGATTTCCGGTGGTGGTGAAGGTGTGGCTCAACACAGCCTGCCCACCTACAACATCAACAGCCGTCCCGATCGGAGTCGTTCCGTCGAAGAACTGAACTGTTCCCGACGTCGCGCCGGAAGAACTGACCACAGCCTTCAGCTGCACCGAGGTGCCGACCTTTGCCGAAGACGGAGCCGTCAACGACGTAGAGCTCTCGACATCCGACGGGGTCGGAACGGTGACATTGACGTCGACGGATTCCGCTGTGGAGGCAGTGAACACACCGGATCCACTGAATGTGGCCGAGACTGCAAAGGTGCCTTCTGCTCCGAATACGTGCGGCAGCTTGGCAACTCCGTCCACAACCGCGACCGGGGCGCCTTGATCGACTCCCCCGATCTTGAACTGGACAGTTCCGCCGGACGGAACCAGGGCGTCCGAGGGATCTTCGGACACTGTCGCGAAGAGATCGACAGGGAGTCCGACCTTGGCTTCACCCTGAACGCTCAGAACCGTCTTCGTCGCCTTGTCGACCGGAGCCGGATCGGAGACAGTGACGGTCTGGGCAGATGCCGAGGAACTGACAAACCCTGCGCCAGCGGTGAAGTCAGCCGTAACACTCTGAGCGCCAGCAACATCAAACGTGTGCGACAGCGTCGCAACACCCGAGGAGACTGCAACCGGGGAACCGATCGCCGTGCCGTTCGACTTGAACTGCACAGTGCCGACAGCGTTCGAGGGAGCCACGGTCGCGGTCAGATCAACCGCCGTACCCGTGATCGCCGTAACCGGAACCGACAGTGACGTCGTGGTCTCGACATCCACCGGAGCCGGATCCGAGACCGTCACCGTCTGAGCGGACGCCGAAGAACTCACAAACCCAGCACCGGCGGTGAAGTCAGCCGTAACACTTAAAGCGCCAGCAGCATCGAACGAATGCGACAGCGTCGCAACACCCGAAGCAACCGTCACCGGGGAACCGATCGCAACACCGTTCGACTTGAACTGCACCGAACCAACAGCAGTGTTCGGAGCAACCGTCGCAGTCAGATCAACCGCCGTGCCCGTGATCGCCGTAGCCGGGACCGAGAGTGACGTCGTGGTCTCGACATCCACCGGAGCCGGATCAGAGACCGTCACCGTCTGCGCCGACGCCGAAGAACTCACAAACCCAGCACCGGCAGTGAAGTCAGCCGTAACACTCTGCGCACCCGCAGCATCGAACGCATGCGACAGCGTCGCAACACCCGAAGCAACTGCAACCGGCGAACCGATCGCCGCACCGTTCGACTTGAACTGCACCGTACCGACAGCGTTCGAGGGAGCCACGGTCGCCGTCAGATCAACCGCCGTACCCGTGATTGCCGTAGCCGGAACCGAGAGTGACGTCGTGGTCTCGACATCGACCGGAGCCGGATCAGAGACCGTCACCGTCTGAGCAGACGCCGACGAACTCACAAACCCAGCACCGGCAGTGAAATCAGCCGTAACACTCTGCGCACCAGCAACATCAAACGCATGCGACAGCGTCGCAACACCGCCAGTCACTGTCACCGGAGAACCGATCGCAACACCATTCGACTTGAACTGCACAGTGCCCACAGCAGTGTTCGGAGCAACCGTGGCCGTCAGATCAACCGCCGCACCCGTAACCGCCGCAGCCGGAACCGAGAGTGACGTCGTCGTCTCGACATCGACCGGAGCCGGATCCGACACCGTCACCGTCTGAGCCGACGCCGACGAACTCACAAACCCAGCGCCAGCAGTGAAATCAGCCGTAACACTCTGCGCACCAGCAACATCAAACGCATGCGACAGCGTCGCAACACCGCCAGTCACTGTCACCGGAGAACCGATCGCAACACCATTCGACTTGAACTGCACAGTGCCCACAGCAGTGTTCGGAGCAACCGTGGCCGTCAGATCAACCGCCGCACCCGTAACCGCCGCAGCCGGAACCGAGAGTGACGTCGTCGTCTCGACATCGACCGGAGCCGGATCCGACACCGTCACCGTCTGAGCCGACGCCGACGAACTCACAAACCCAGCGCCAGCAGTGAAATCAGCCGTAACACTCTGCGCACCAGCAACATCAAACGCATGCGACAGCGTCGCAACACCGCCAGTCACTGTCACCGGAGAACCGATCGCAACACCATTCGACTTGAACTGCACCGAACCCACAGCAGTGGAAGGAGCAACCGTCGCCGTCAGATCAACCGCCGCACCCGTAATCGCCGTAGCCGGAACCGAGAGTGACGTCGTCGTCTCGACATCCACCGGAGCCGGATCCGACACCGTCACCGTCTGAGCCGACGCCGACGAACTCACAAACCCAGCGCCAGCAGTGAAATCAGCCGTAACACTCTGCGCACCAGCAACATCGAACGCATGCGACAGGGTCGCAACACCCGAAGCAACTGCAACCGGCGAACCGATCGCCGCACCGTTGGACTTGAACTGCACCGAACCGACAGCATTGTTCGGAGCAACCGTGGCCGTCAGATCAACAGCAGTACCCGTGATCGCCGTAGCCGGAACCGACAACGACGTCGTCGTCTCCACATCCACCGGAGCCGAAGCAATGCTGATTGTCGCGAGCGGACCCGCGCCGGCATTGAGCGGTGTGGTGTCCTTGTTCTCGCGGGGCGAGCAACGGGTCGGCGCCCACTGTGTACCAAGGAAACTCGCCTTTGCGAGCTGAGTGCTGAAGTTTTCGCTGGCACCGAGGTTGCCGGCCGTACCCGCGGTCCTCACCTTCGGTTGGATCACTCCCGTCGCACCAGCGACCATTGTCACGTCGACTGCGGGAAGCCGGAACCAGGTGTCTCCGTTGCCGTTTGTCGAGCCATCGAGGTTCTTCTTGGACTTCGGTACTCGAATACCTCCCTCCGAGTTGGTACTCGTCGTCGGACTGTTGCCGATCACCTGGTTGTTTCCGGACAGCCGCAGGATCCCGCCGCTACCGTCGACGTTGCCAGAGTCGTTGACCCTGAGAACGTTCGGTGCGACGCTGTCGAGTCCGACCGAGGTGCCCGCGACGACGGCCGCGGAAACGAACGTCGCGTTGGCCGGGATTGCGTAGTCGACCTTGAGACGTGACAGGTTCGTAGTCGTCGCGCCGGAATCCTTGTCCGGATACGACGTTCCGCTCGGCTGAATTCGGTAGGTGAAAGTCTCGCCGGGTTGGACAGAAGCGGGTGCGTCGACCGTGATGAGGTTGTCGGTGACCTTGTGGACGTCTCCAATGATGGAGTCTGCGACACACGCTGTTTTGAAACCGGTGGTCGAGATCGCGGCGGATGCGGGCGTGCCGACCAGCAGCATTCCGGCGACCATGGCGGTTCCGGTTATGGGCACGGCGAATCGCCGCAACTGAGAGATTTGGGGCATGGGCACTTCCTTCGGAAGGGCAAACATGAGCAGTGGATTCGGACAAAACGTGTGCGCGCCGTCACAACATAACGAAAAAACTAGTACGTGTACTACTTTTGGCAAGACACTTGTCCAATTCACCCCGGACTCACCCTCGTATCACCAGACGCGGGATGGAAAAGCAGGGTATGGAAACTCGATTGAACGCAAAACTATCGCCAAAGCGGCCCATCGACAACGCTTTTGGTGGTCACCGCGCCATTCGGCGGGAAAAAGTTAATATTTCGTCAGTTCGGAAAAAGTTCCAAACCTACCAGTACGAAAGTACGAAAAGGGCCGCGACGGAGTCCGTCGCGGCCCTGATTGTGTTGGTTCAGCGTGTCAGCGAAGCACATCCGTGCCGACAAACGGCACCAATGCCTCGGGCACTCGCACCGAGCCGTCGGCCTGCTGATGGTTCTCGAGAATCGACACGATCCAGCGCGTCGTAGCCAAGGTGCCGTTGAGGGTGGCAGCCGTCTGCGGCTTGCCGTTCTCGTCGCGGTACCGAACTCCGAGGCGACGGGCCTGGAAGGTCGTGCAGTTGGACGTCGATGTCAGCTCGCGGTAGGTGCCCTGCGTCGGAACCCACGCTTCGCAGTCGAACTTGCGCGCAGCCGAAGAACCGAGATCTCCGCCGGCGACGTCGATCACGCGGTACGGAACGTCGATGGCGGCCAACATGTCTCGCTCCCAGCCGAGAAGACGCTGGTGTTCGGCGTCGGCATCCTCGGGACGGCAGTACGTGAACATCTCGACCTTGTCGAACTGATGGACACGGATGATGCCGCGGGTGTCCTTGCCGTAGCTGCCGGCCTCGCGGCGGAAGCACGAGGACCAACCGGCGTAGCGCTTCGGGCCTTCGTTCAGTTCGAGGATCTCGCCCGAGTGGTAGCCGGCCATCGGCACCTCGGAAGTTCCGACGAGGTACAGGTCGTCATCCTGCAGGTGGTAGATCTCGTCCGAATGAGCGCCGAGGAAGCCGGTACCGGCCATGATTTCCGGGCGCACGAGCACAGGCGGAATCATCATCGTGAAGCCGTTGGCGATCGCCTTCTGCGCGGCCAACTGCAGCAGTCCGAGCTGGAGCATCGCTCCGTAGCCGGTCATGAAGTAGAAGCGCGAGCCCGAAACCTTGGCGCCGCGTTCCATGTCGATCAGGCCGAGCGACTCACCCAGTTCGAGGTGATCCTTCGGCTCGAAGTCGAACTTCGGAATCTCACCGACGTGTTCGAGCACGATGTAATCGTCCTCGCCACCGGCCGGCGCACCTTCTTGTACGACGTTGGAAATCGCGCGGTGTGCGGCGTCGAGTGCGGCCTGCGCCTCGTGCTGCGCGGCCTCGGCTTCCTTGACCTTTGCCGCCAGTTCCTTGGAACCCTCGAGCAGGGCCGGCCGCTCCTCCGGAGATGCCTGTCCGACCTTCTTGCCGAAGGCCTTCTGCTCTGCGCGGAGGTTGTCTCCGGTCAGGACGGCAGCGCGTCGGGACGCGTCAGCTTCGAGCAGAGCATCGACCAGTCCTGGATCTTCTCCACGGGTGCGCTGCGACTCGCGGACGATTTCGGGGTTCTCACGGAGAAACTTGAGGTCAATCACGACTTCGAACTTTACCCACTCACCGCAGCTCGCCGACGCTCACGTCCACGTCGAAGAGGGGGAGATCACGATTCGAGCAGACTCAGGTAATCCTCGCGTCCGAACATCCGAGCCGCGTCGACGGCAGTCGGGTGTCCGCCTTTCGGGTCGGCTCCACCGTTCACCAGCGCTTTCACCACCGCATCCTCGCCCTTGAAGACGGCTCCGGCGAGTGGTGTCTGATTCTTGTCGTTGGGCCGGTTGACGTCGGCGCCGCGATCGATCAAGGCAACGACGGCGTCAGCGTGACCGTGATACGCGGCCAACATGACGAGCGTGTCGCCGCTCTCGTTGGTCAGATTGACGGGAACTCCGGCATCGACGTACGACGCCAGCCCGGCCGCGTCGCCGGTTCGTGCCATGTCGAAGAGCCGGCCCGCCAGCTCGACAGCCTCGGGATCGAGTGGGGTGTTTTCGCTCATGACTACAAAATACTCACAGACGCGATTGTGAGTTTTGTAGTGAAGGTTCGATATCGCCACGGCAACAGGCATGATGGAATCGATGTCCGAAGACAAGATCGAGAAGTCGCCAGATCCGGCAGATCCCCAGGGGGCGCCGGCGAAGAAAACTGTCTCCGCGAGTCGCACCCGTCGGGTCCTGGCTGCCGTCGCGGTGGGTGCGGTGGTCGCCGCGATCGCAACGATCGCGATTTCCGGAGGATTGAACAAGGACGACTCGTCCTCGGTCAGTGTCAGTGGCGGCGGTCCAGCAGCGACGGGCTCCGCTCGCGACGACGCTTTCACCGCGGCTGCGGCCGGCGACTGCCTCAACTGGACGCCTGCAACCGAGTCGGGCGGGGACCGCACGGACATGTCGAAGGTCCAGTGCGGAAGTGAGCATCGCTTCGAGGTCGCCGGTCCACTCGACCTGTCGGTATTCCCCGGCGCCGAATTCGGCCCCGGTTCCCGGTACCCGGGCGCCCTTCGATTCGCCGAACTCCGCGACGAGCACTGCACACCCATCGTCATGTCCTACCTCGGTTCGAAATTCGATCCCAAGGGCAAGTTCAGCGTCGGCCTGATGTTCCCGAGCGAATCCGGTTGGGCCTCGGGCGAGCGCGCACTGCGTTGCGGCTTGCAGTTCTCGACGACGACCGGCGAACTTCAACCGTTCGCGGGCCGCGTGGCGGATCAGGACCAGTCGAACGTGTGGGACGTCGGCACGTGCATCGGCATCAACCAGAACCTCCCGACCGATCCGGTCGACTGTGCGAAACCGCATGCATACGAAGTTATTTCGGTGATCGACCTCGGCACTCAGTTCCCCGGCGCGATGCCGTCGGTGGAAGATCAGGACCGCTATCTCGAAGGCGTCTGTACTCAGGCATCCAACGAGTACCTGGGTTCCGCAGACGCACTTCGCGACAAGACGCTGACGCTGTTCTGGGACAACATTTCACTGGAAAGCTGGTTGGCCGGTAGCCGCCGAGTCAATTGTTCGATCGGCAAAGAGGTCGAAACCGGCGGGTTTGCCGCGATCACCGGAAGCGCCAAGGGCGAGATCCTGATCAACGGTGCCGCTCCGGTTCCGCCACCCGCTGCACCGGAAGGTCGGTCGTTGCCGACGCCGTTGCCCGGCGCAGCTCCGCCGTCGTAAGCCATGACAGTGACTATGACGCCCGACCGGTTCGAGGAACTGGTCGGCGAGGCACTGGATCTGATTCCGCCGGAACTTGCGAAGGCCATCGACAATGTCGTGGTGCTGGTCGAAGCACGTGACGAGGAAGAACCGGGGCTGCTCGGTTTGTATCAGGGCGTCGCTCTGACCGAGCGGGATTCTCATTACGGCGGGTACCTGCCGGACACGGTCACCATTTTCCGCGATTCGATCCTCGATATCTGTGCATCCGAGGACGAGGTAGTTCACGAGGTTGCAGTGACCGTCATCCACGAGATCGCGCATTACTTCGGCATCGAAGAGGACAGGTTGCACGAACTCGGCTGGGGATAGGGGCAAAGTCGTCCGATTTTGGGGGGAACCAAAAGCGACCGGCATGCATCAAACTAGGTGCGGGGGGATTTCGACGGCTGTGTGCACGACCTCCCGACCACTTATCCGCCCTGGTCAGGAAGGAGTTCGGCACTATGTACGTCGATCCTCAAGCCCTAGTTGCCGCCGCAATAGAACTCGAGTCTGCGGCGACGCGCTTGCGCGGAATCGTCTCCACTGCGCAGCCGACGCTGCGTGTCCTTCCGGCCGGGTCCGAAGAAGTCTCCGGTAGCGCGGCACATTACTTCAACACCATCTCGGGCAGCCTTGCCTCGTCCACCGATCGGGCAATCGAGGAGCTCACCGCGGCCGCGGCGGCTCTGCGCAAGAATGCAGCTGCCTACGAGCTCGAAGACCAGCTCACCAAGACCAGCCTGGCGGCCGCACCGATCTGATCGACAGCGATCGAACTCGGCAACTTCGAACTCGACAACTTCGAACTCGGCAACACAGTCACACTTCCTGGGGGGAAGAACAATGGTCGGCATCACGGGCGTCATCTGGTATCCGCGGGGCGCAGCACCCAACTCTGCAGCACTGGTCGCCGGGGCCGGGCCGGTCCCTCTCGGTGTGGCGGCCGGTGCTTGGTCCACCGTTTCGTCCGGACTTACCGACACCGCTGCGTCCATCTCTCGCGTGATGGCGGACCTTCGCACCGGGTGGTCAGGAGAAGCAGCCGATGCCGCGTTGAGCAAGTTCGCACCGTTCCAGGAATGGGCTGGTGCGGCCGCGCTGCTCGCGGGAGAAACTGCAGGTAAGGCCCAGGTGCAGTCCGGCTCGTACACGGTTGCCACGCTCGCCATGCCGTCCCTGCCCGAGATTGCAGCGGTTCAAGCGGCCAAGGTCGCCGCGTACTCCATCGGCGGGGCGTTGGTAGGCGGGGCCGCTGCAGCCGAGGCTGCTGAAGAAGCTCTCAAGATTCGAGCGGCGGTGACGATGGAAACGTACGACGCCGCAACGGCCCATCTGGCCGTGCAGCAGAACTTCGACTCACCACCGTCCATCGCGGAACCCACAGCTGGGGCTTCCGCTTCGGCCGAAAGCCCAGGCAGCGCCGCTCGACAGTCCGTCGTGCACGCGGCATCCACGCTCGCTGACGTAATCGCGGATCCTGTGCGCGCCGCATCCGCTGCTGTCGCATCTGTAGTTTCCAGCCCGGTATTTGCCGCCGCTGCCTCGCAGGCCGGTGCCATCGCCGGTGGAGCGGCGGCCGCCGCCGGGGCCACGACAACCGCAGTCACGGGCGCCACCAGTGCCGCATCAGCTCTCGCGACGGCAGGAGCACGACTCGGCGGCGCAAGGCTCGGTGCTTCCACACCATCACTGTTCGGCACCCCGTCGGCAAGCCGGGCACCGGCACAGGTCAGCGCAGCATCTGCGACTACCGGAGTCGGAACAAGTGCAGACTCGTCGTCGAGCGTCAGCATCGGCCGGCACGCTCTTCCCGATCCCTCCACCGGCCAGAGCGCCGCACGCCAGAACCCCGTGACCTCGCCGGTTCAGGGCACCGCGGATACCGTCAGAGTGGATCCCGCCCGAACCGCAAGCGGATCTGCGCCGATCGCCGGCGGCCGTCATGCCGCCCAATCGGAAGACGAGACCGAGCACGAGACACCCGATTATCTCAAGCACTTCGAGCACTTCGCCGACGGCCGGACGGTCATCCCTTCGGTGATCGGTGGCGCACTCGAAACTGCAGAGCGTTGACGGTGGATCTCGGCACCACACCTGACGGCTGGAATTTGCCGGTCGTCACGGTGTCACAGGACGAAATCGACTATGTACGTGAGCGACTCGGACTCGACGCGCTTCCCGTGGTTCTCGGTGGCGCGTCGGTCCACGGCAGTGCGAGCGCTCACCATACGGCGATGCAGTCCGCGGCAGATTCACTCTCCGAGCGCGATCTCCTCCCCGGTGGGGAGATCCATCACGAACTCAGTGCCCGCCTGCGCGTCCTGACTCACCCCAAGTGGGAGTTGGCGCTGCGTCGGCATGCCGGCGGAAGCATTTCACGCCTCTGCATCGCGCAGGGCGAATTCCTTTGTGTCGAAGCAACATCAACCGAGTCTTCGTTTGCACTACGCAGTGTCACGTCCGAACCGGCCGTGCCCGTGGTCACCGCGCTCGGCAGCGCCGAAGCAATGCCGATCGCCGTGATCAACGCACCGACCGAAATGCTGAGCCTGGCATTCGGCGCCGGCCCGGATGCCGACAGCGTGACTTCTGCCTTGATCAACGCCGGGATACCCGAAGACGAAGCGCACCAACTGGGTAGCGCAATCGTCACCTGTACCGCTTTCGCCGAATTGGTCGGAATACCACACAGTTTGGGAGCGACGACGCTCATGACCGGCGCAGTGACGGTGTACGACACCTTGGCCGGCCGGCTCGTGGGTTCGACCACTCGGGCTGCCGACGGCACCGAATGGACATCCATCAGTTCCGGAACACCCCACCGCCTTCGGCAAGCCGTGAACGCGCTGGTAACCGAACTCGAGGAATCGACGCCGGACACTTCCGGGTAACCTCGGGGCGTCCCTTCAACGCCCGGAGCCTTACTTCAGCATGCAGTTCTCGCGTCAACCGTCGTCACCGGGCGAACAAGACTCGGTCGGCACGATCGATCGGCCGACCGAAGAACGGGCAACAACACCTCACCGACAAGATCTGAACGGACTGCGTGGCCTTGCCATCGGTTTGGTGGTCGTGTTCCACGTGTGGTTCGGACGGGTATCGGGCGGGGTGGATGTCTTCCTGGTTCTGTCCGGGTACTTCTTCGTCGGCTCACTGGTTCGACGCGCCGAAGCCGGGGGCTCGTCGAACCCGCTCCCAGCGCTGCGGCGGGTGTTTCTGCGGCTGTTTCCTCTGATCGCGGTGGTCAGCGTCTTGACTGCGATCGGGACCGCGCTGCTGTTGCCGCGGACGCGCTGGGCAGATCTGGGTGATCAACTGATCGCGGTGCTCGGCTTCTTCCAGAACTGGCAGCTCGCCAGCACCGCAAGCGATTACCTGGCCGCCGATGGTTCGGTCACTCCCCTGCAGCATCTCTGGTCGATGGCCGTGCAAGGTCAGTTCTATCTCCTGGCCATTGCACTCGTCTCGGTGATCGCCTACCTGGCTTCGCGCGTGAATCCGAACTACTTTCGACCCTCGCTCGCGGTCACCCTCTTCGTTCTGGCCGCCGGATCTTTCCTCTACGCGCTCGCCAAATCGTCACGCCATCAAGCTTGGGCGTACTACGACTCCGGTGCCAGGTTGTGGGAATTGGCTCTCGGAGGTCTGCTCGCGGTTCTGATGACCAGCACGCGCAGTCGGCAGATCGCGTCGTTGCCGTTCTCGATCCGGGCAACGATCGGTTGGGCGGGTCTTTCGTCGATCCTGTTGTGCGGAGTCGTTCTCGACGGCGCGGCGCAGTTCCCCGGCCCGTGGGCGCTGGTACCGGTGCTGGCAACTCTTGCGCTGATCCTGTCCGGAGTCGGCGACGACGCACCCTGGACGTCGCAGACGCTCGCCCATCCGGCTCTGACGTGGCTCGGCTCGTTCGCGTTCGCGCTGTACCTGATTCACTGGCCCATCCTGGTGTTTGCACTCGTGATCACCGGACGCCCCGAAGCCGGCCCGCTCAGCGGGGCACTGATCATCGCCCTCTCCGTCGCCGGGGCGCTCGCACTCCGGCGCCTGGTCGAGGTTCCGGTGGAGCGCGGAGGCCGCTCGCGCCGATTCACCGTTCTGGCTTGTGTCATCACCGCTGCCGTGGTCCTCGCCGCTTCGGTCGCTTGGCAGTCGTACGCGAGCAGCCAGACGACGGGCCAACGGGCGGTCGACACCCTCGACCTCCCTACCCATCCCGGCGCACTCGCGCTCACGGACGGTGCCGATGTACCCAAGGCGTCGATGGTTCCCTCGATCTTCGATGCGCCGCTGGACCTTCCGGCCAGCACGCTCGACGGTTGTATCGCCGATTTTCTCGAGCGGGACGTCGTCCACTGCACCTACGGCGACGCCGAGGCCGACAGAACCATCGCTCTCGCGGGCGGTTCGCACTCCGAACACTGGCTCACTGCGCTCGACGAACTCGGCAAGAGCCACGGGTTCCGCGTCGACACGTATCTGAAGATGGGCTGCCCACTCACGATCGACTCCATGCAGACGTTGTCGGACAACGATTATCCGGATTGCGTCGACTGGTCGCGTGGAGTGCTGACCGAGTTGGCCGACGCCTCACCCGATTTCGTGTTCACGACAGCAACCAGGCCGAGTTCCGACGGTCCCGGCGACGTGACGCCGGAGTCGTACGTGCACGTGTGGGAGGAACTGGGGCGCGACGGTATCGACGTGCTCGCCATTCGCGACACCCCGTGGTTGCATCACGACGGCGTCGCCTACCGCGCGATCGACTGTCTGGCGACCACCACGTCACCCGATCACTGCGCGATGCCACGGTCGGAGATGCTCAGCGACGTCAATCCGGCGCCGTCGGCAATCGCCGATCTGACCAACGTCCGGCTACTCGACCTCAGCGACGGCGTGTGCGGACCGGAGTTGTGCCGCGTCGTGGAGGGAAATGTGTTGGTGTATCACGATTCCCACCACCTGACCGCCAGTTACGTGAGCACCCTGTCCGCCGAACTCGGGCGCCAACTGAGCGTCCAGACCGGCTGGTGGTGAAGCAGGCGGTCAGCCCATCACGTCGTCGGCACCGGGGATGAGCCGATGCTCGAACGGCGGATTCACAGCTCCCCAGCGCAGGCACTCCCAGCCGCCGTCGGCCGAGGGCAACAGTTCGACGGTCTCTGTGTTGGCCAGGTGGTTGTTGGCGGCGAACAGACCGGGGACACCGGCAAGTTGGGCGGCGACAAGACGGATCGCCGCACCATGACTGACCACGACGATGTCTCCGCCGTCGCGTGAGCCTTCGAGAAATTCTTCCCGCAACGCGTTGACGACGGGGACGTACCGTTCCAGGACGTCGTATCCCGTTTCGCCGCCGGGAATGCGGGCGCCGAGGTTCCCGGTGTGCCAGTGATGGAACGTCTCCATGAACAGTCGGTGCGCGGCTTCGTCGGTGCGATCCTCGAGATCCCCGGCCTGCACCTCGTGCAGTCCGTCCCGCACATCCAGGGAGACGCCCGCCGCCTGCTCCACGAAACCTGCTGTCTGCCGTGCACGCAACGCCAACGACGACACAAGTGCGAGGGGCGGGGCCGAAGCGAGGCCGATGCCCAACGTTTCGGCCTGCGCCAACCCTGCCGGCGTGAGTTTTGCTCCAGGCAAGGCGGTGTCGAGACGCTTGGCGACATTCGCCTCCGTCTGACCGTGCCGAACGAGGATGAGCCTTCCGGTCATCGTTCTCCCTCTCCCCGCTTGAGCTCGTCGATCCAGTTGATTGCTTCTTCGTCCGAAGGTGGTTGCGGCCCGGTCGAATTCGCTGTTGCCCACGATCCGAGGAAGCGGACTCCGGATTTGCGATGCAGTGCACGCATCGCCTCGGCCACCAACGAGTCCTCGATGTGCCCGACGCAGTCCACGAAGAAGCGATAAGTACCCAATTCCGTTCGCATCGGCCGCGATTCGATCCGAGTCAGGTCGATACCGCGAGCTGCGAATTCGGAGAGTGCACGCACCAGAGAGCCCGGAGCGTTGTCGAGGTGAAGCACCAGCGCGGTGCGATCGGCCCCGGTCCGCGGCGGAACCGGGGCCGGCTTGGTGACCAGCACGAAGCGCGTGCGGGCACCGCCCACATCGGCGACGTTGTCCGCGAGGCTGTCGAGTTCGAGCATCTGACCGGCCAGCGCCGTGGACACACCGGCGTCGACGGTTCCGGCCTGCACATCCAGGGCCGCACCGGCATTGGACGAGGCCAGCACTACCTCGGCTTGTGGAAGGTTCTCGGCGATCCATCCGCGGACCTGTGCGCCCGCATGTGGGTAGGCCCCGATCGTGCGGACCTGATCGGCGGTAGCCCCGGCTCGAACCAGGATGGAGAAGCTCACGTCCAGATCGGTTTCGGCCACGATCTGCAGCGGCGAACCGAGGGCCAGCGAATCGAGCGTCGGCGCTACGCCGCCTTCCACCGAGTTCTCGAAGGGAACCACGGCCCCGTCGACCGAACCCTCGCGAACCATGTCGAGCGTCGCCGGCGGACTTCCTGCCGGTACTCGCTCGACGGTTTCGCCGAACGCGCCCTCAGCCTCCAACTGGGCGAGAGCTATCTCCGTGAAGGTTCCCGACGGACCGAAATACGCGATTCTTGGCACGCCTACGAGATTACGCACCGACCCGCGCCGGTCACTGCAAACCCGCGGCACGCAGAGCGGTTTCCACCGCCTGCGGATCCGCAACCTCGATCGTGAGCAGCACCTCGCGCATCGCGGACGCGGCTTCCGGGATCAGAGCAGTGAGTTTTTCCGGCTTCGGATCGACTATCGCGGCGCGAACGTCATCACCACGCAGTGCGGCGACGGTGCCACACAGCAAGGCGATCACCTCGTCGGCGTCGGCTGCGCGGGCTACGAAACCGACGGACTCGTGCGCGAGTACCGCCAGGAAATCGGCCACTTCGGTGGGCGTACGACCGGCGGCGAGTCCGGGAATCCGGCCACCTTCGCACAGTCGCAGTGCCGCTTCGGCAGGCGTCAGATCCTCTTCACCGCCGTCGACGTACACCGCGAGCGGAGCGGGCAGGCGCAGTGCGATCGCGTCGTCGATCTGGTCGGTGGTGACGTCGAGGTCGAAACGCACGGCCTCGTACGACGCACCGGTGTCCGCACGTAGTTTCTCGGGATCGATGTCGAGGCGGACGACCACCCGGCCCGCGGCTTCGGCGCCGATCAGGGTGGACGCCGGAACGACGGGGAGAAAGAGTGCTTCGAGGAGTCCGCGCGAGTTTCTCGGGGCGGGCAGCCCGAGTGAGAGAGGAATGGCCACGGACAAACCGTAACCCCGGCGAAGTCGACGGATTCCACGCGAGTTGCGTAAAAGTCTTGCGATTCACACCGGAGCGCCTTAGGTTAGGGTTACCTCATCATCCGATGGAGTTCGAAAGAACACCCGCCAAGGGGGCAGCATGGCAACGAAGACCAGCACCGGCCCGTCCACCGCCGAACGCGTCCGCAGCGCCTGCGTGCGCGCACAGGACGCAGTTCTCGCCATCGAAGGCAGCGACCCCACCGTCACGTCGGTGCATCACCTGCGTTCGAACGGTGACGTCGTCGTTGCAGTCCCACATGCCTCCGCAGCCGCGGCTCTGGCCTGGAACTCCGGCGGCGGCGGCTTGCCTGCCGTCCTCGAGATCACCGATCACGCACCACTGCGACTGCGCGAGCCCGTGCGCTCCCTCGTGTGGCTTCGCGGCACGTTGCACGCGGTGCCCGATTACGAGGCACGCGTTCTCGCCGACGACGTCGCATCCGAACATCCCCACCCGGGACTTCTCGACATCGGCCACACCTCGGTCCTTCTTCGTTTGAGCCTGGCCTCGGCTGTAGTCGCTGATTCGACGGGAGCAGAACCCGTCGCCGTGGACGAACTGCTGAACGCCAGCCCTGATCCCTTCTGGGAAATGGAAACGGCGTGGCTGCAGCATCTGGACGAAGACCACCGCGACCTCGTGGACCTGCTCGTGCGCAAGCTTCCCCCGTACATGCGCACCGGACGCGTTCGGCCACTCGGCATCGACCGCTACGGCCTGCGCCTGCGGGTCGAGGATCACACCGGTGACCGCGACGTGTGGATGCCGTTCGCCAACCCCGTCGACGACGCTCCCGCGCTGAGCCGCGCCATCCGCATGCTGGTCGGGTGCCCTTTCCTCAACGGCCTCCGATCGGGCGGCGCATCGAACGGCTAGCGTTGCGCGGGTGAATGCCCGCGAAACCGTCCGCACGTGGTTACGGCCGCCGACTCCCGTCCCGGCCGGCCCGGCGCTCGATCCGGCCGCCAGACGCGGAGTCTGGATCGAGATCACGATCGTCCTGCTGGTCACCTTCGGACTCAGCGGATTGTCCGGGATCCTGTCGCTCGCCGAATCCTTGGCGACGCCGGTTGCGCTCTCGGATCAGACGGTTGCGCTCAATCCCTCGCGGGCCGCCATCGACTGGATCGACCTGGCGCGCCAATTACTGGGCGTCGCAAAGCTTCTCGCATGGGCAGCGCTAGGACTCTATCTACTGTGGCGCTCGGGGATCGGTCCGCGTGCTGCGGGGCTGACTCCCAAACCTCGATTCGGACGCGACATAGCCCCGGGTTTCGGCTTGGCCGCCGTGATCGGTCTCCCCGGCCTGGTGTTCTATCTCGTGGCTCAGGCGCTCAGCGTCAACCTCACCGTCCAGGCCAGCGCGCTCGACGACCACTGGTGGCGGGTGCCGATCCTCGTACTGTCCGCAATCGCGAACTCCGGCGCCGAAGAGGTGCTGGTCGTCGCCTACCTGATCACTCGCCTCCGAACGCTGGGTTGGAGCGAGAACAAATCGCTGCTCGCATCGTCACTCCTGCGCGGCAGTTACCACCTCTATCAGGGGTTCGGCGGCGGCGTCGGAAACGTGATCATGGGGCTCGTGTTCGGCCGGTACTGGCAGCGCACCGGGAAACTCTGGCCACTGGTCATCGCCCACGCTCTCATCGACATGGTGGCGTTCATCGGTTACGCCCTCCTGCGCGATCACGTCTCCTGGCTGCCG
Organism: Rhodococcus sp. NPDC060176; assembly: GCF_042728675.1. NCBI lineage: Bacteria > Bacillati > Actinomycetota > Actinomycetes > Mycobacteriales > Nocardiaceae > Rhodococcus > Rhodococcus sp. NPDC060176. The sequence goes on along the minus strand of NZ_JBHWYS010000004.1, from coordinate 201,985 downwards.
TGACCGGTACCGTGAACTGGTGACCGGCGACTCCGAATATCCTCAGCGCCCTCCGCGGCGCCAGCCGCCAGGGCCACCTCCGCGTGGACCGATGCCTCCGAGGCAGAACCCTCCACGCCCGAATCCACCCCGTCAGGGCCCACCCCCGCAGCGGCGTCCACCGATGCCGCCGGAAGGCCCGACGGTCATACGCCGCGACGGACGCCCGCCGCAGCAGAATCCGGCCAATCAGGCCTGGTCACAGGCCCCACAACAAGCGCCGCAGCAACCCAGACGCGAGGACTGGGCACCGACCCAGCGCCCGCAGCCGTTCCAGGACGATCCCCGTCGTCAGGGTGGGCAGCGTCAGGATCCGCAGCGTCAGGCCAAGTACGCGCCCGCTCCGCCGCGCCGAACCCCGCCGAACGCCCCGCCGCGCCCTCCTGAACCACCGAAGCAGCGACGCCCACGTAAGCGTCGTAGCTGGGGTAAACGTATCGGCATCACGTTGTTGGTGTTGCTGCTCGCATTGGCCGGTGCGCTCTATTACGTCGACAGTTCGCTCAATCGAATCGACGCGCTGCCTGACTACGCAGGACGCGTCGCCGATACTCCGGGAACGAACTGGCTGATCGTCGGCTCCGACTCTCGTGAGGGGCTCACCCCCGAGCAGGAGCAAGCCCTTGCGACGGGCGGCGACACCGGACCCAAGCGCACTGACACGGTGATCTTGGTCCACGTCCCCAAGAGCGGGAAGACGACGATGGTCAGCATCCCGCGCGACTCGTACGTTCCGATCCCCGGCTACGGCTCGGACAAGATCAACGCCGCCTTCGCCTTCGGTGGCGCTCCCTTGTTGGTGCAGACCGTCGAGGAGGCAACGGGGCTTCGCATCGACCACTACGCCGAGATCGGATTCAGCGGGTTCGCGGGCATCGTCGACGCCGTCGGCGGCGTCAACGTGTGCCTGGCTCAGCCGATCGACGACCCGCTGGCCGGGATCAACCTCCCCGCCGGGTGCCAGGACTTGAAGGGTTCGGATGCACTCGGGTTCGTGCGAACTCGCGCGACGGCGCTCGCCGACCTCGACCGCATGAACAACCAGCGCCAGTTCATGTCGGCGTTGCTGTCGAAGGCGACGAGTCCGACCACGTTCCTCAATCCGTTCCGGTTGTGGCCACTCGTCTCCGATACCGCCAAATCTCTACAGGTCGACGAAGGCGATCACATCTGGAATCTGGCCTCACTCGCCTGGGCGCTTCGGGGAGGGATGACCACCACGACGGTTCCGGTCGCCGGTTTCGAGGACGTGGACGGTTCGGGCAACGTGTTGTTGTGGGACAAGGCGCGCGCTTCGCAGTTCTTCGACGCCCTGGCCAACGATCAGCAGATTCCACAGGATCTGATCACCACGGGGTAATCGCCCTGAGTTCCGGTAGTACCGCGGGAGGACAAGCCCGGCGAACAAATCGCTTTCCGGCAGGACGCGGAATCGGCGGCCGAAAAATACCGTGAAGGTATGAACACAACACACCGCCGATTCCGCACTCTCGCCGTCGTTGCCGCCGCCGTCGGAGCTGCTGCACTCGTGACGTCCTGCTCCGGAACCTTCGAGAAGTTCGACGACTCCAAGGCGTACAAGAAAACCGAAACCTTCTCTTTTGCACAAGCATCCAACGGAATCGACACACTGCCGAGTTGGGTTCCCGCCGGCGCAACGGGTATCGACGAGGTCATCCGCACCACCGGCAACGAACGCATCCTGCGAATGACTGCGAACATCGCGGAGATAGATCACAACAGCTGCATCGCACGACCCACCGTCGAAACTCGTCCCGCATCGTTGTCCGCACAGTGGTGGCCGACGGGGGTCGAGAAGGGCAGTTCTTTTCAGTGCGGCGATTGGTACGTCGGCGAAAAGGACTCGTTCGTCTACGGGTACCGACCGGAATCTCTCGGCTTCATCATCGATCAGCTCGACAAGAAGTAGCTCCCTCTCAGCGGCGACGACCCAGTAACCTGTTGGGATGACACAGGCGAAGAACTCGAGCGAATTCACCACTCTGCTGCGTCAGCAGATCCGTAACGAGTTCACTGCATCGCAGCAGTACATCGCGGTAGCGGTGTACTTCGATGCTCACGATCTTCCGCAGATGGCCGCGCGCTTCTACAGCCAGGCCACCGAGGAACGCGGTCACGCGATGATGATGATCCAGTACCTGCTCGACAACGACCTCGACGTGGACGTACCCGGTATCGACGACGTCGTGACGAAATTCGACAGTGTCCGGGCTCCGGTCGAATTGGCACTCGAGCAGGAGAAGACGGTCACCGAGCAGGTGACGCAGCTGGCACGTACAGCTCGCGATACCGGCGACTACCTGGGCGAGCAGTTCATGCAGTGGTTCCTCAAGGAACAGGTCGAGGAAGTGGCAAGTATGACAACACTTCTCACCATCGTCGACCGCGCAGGCGACAACCTGTTCCACCTCGAAACGTTTGTCGCACGCGAGATGAACACCCCGGCCGCTGCCGACGCAATGGCGCCGACGCCCGCCGGCGGCGGCGTCTGAGGGCCACCGGCCTACCGAGTCTCAGGCCGCTCGGCGGCGTTCAGTGCTCTGAGGAAATTGTTGTACGCCTCAAGATCACTGTCGCCGTCGATCTCGGCGCGGCGGTCCAGGGCGGCATTCATCCGTTTGTCGTCCCGGTTCCAGCGCATCGCGAAAATCACGACCACCACCAGCGCGACGGGCTCTCCGTACGACCACGCGAGGGCGCCCGCCAGCTGCTGATCCTGCATGACATCCACGCCCCACTCCGGAGGCGGATCCACGAACGTGGTCAGCAGCGGCTTTGTGGCCATCATGAGTACGACGCCGATGAACACGTGCAGCGGCATCTCCACGAACAGGTCGAAACACCGCCCGAGGTAGCTCTGCCGCACCGGGAGTGGGCCGGTCGCGAGCACCGGCATGATGAAGAGCAGACCGCTGGCGAGAAAGAAGATCTCGAGCGAGACGTGTCCGGCCGGTAACGCCGAGACGGTGTCGAAGATCGGCGACAGATAGATCCCGTAGTAACTGAACAGAAATACCGGGATCGTGAAACCGGGGTGCAACACCCATCGCGCCGGCGGGCTACGCAATGCCGAGAGGGCAAGCGCGAGAATGCCTCTCCCCATCCCTCGGTGCGGCGTCGAACGCAGTAGCAGCAGTCCCGGCGAGCCCAGTACCCAGAGCGGCGGGATCGCCATCGAGAGCGTCAGGTGTTGGAACATCCAGACACTGAAGAGTTCGTAGCCGTAGCTCTCGACCTTCAGTCCGGTTACCGCGATCAGCAGCAGGCACCCACCCAGGAAACACGCTGTCCGATGCCACGGCCACGGTCTCCCACTCGCGCGAACTCGCTGAGCGCCAGTCCAATACCAGAGTGCAAGAACAACTCCCAGCGCAGGAAGAAGCGGGAGGGACGAAGTATCCCACTCCAGCATCTGCCCGATCGACGGCGGCGGCGTGTCGTTCACGAACGCTTCACCGGCGGGTCCTCCTTCGTCTCCATGCGGGTACCGTCGACTCTACACCTAACTACTATGTTGGATAGTATTTAGGAATTCGACGGAAGGTCCAGGTGCACAGCAGTGTCCAGAAGCATGAAGATATCCGCCGCCCTGATCGCGGTGTTCGCGGTAGCACTGATCACGTTCATCACCGTCGATCCGATCCGGGCGGACAACGAGAGCGCCGATCGGGCAGCACAATCCACCGCCGTCCTCACCGACGACGCGTACCGATTGACCTCGGCCGCCGACGGCAAGGTGAACCTGGTCGAGTTCCTCGACTTCGAATGCGAGGCCTGCCGCGCGCTGTACCCGACGATGGAGCGAATCAGAGCCGAGTACGAGGATCGAATCACGTTCGGCATCAGATACTTTCCGATTCCGAGTCACACCAACAGCACTCTCGCGGCGCAGGTCGTCGAATCCGCATCTCGCCAGGGCAAGTTCGTCGAGATGTATCAACGGATGTACGAGACGCAGTCGCAGTGGGGTGAATCTGCCGAATCGCAGGAGGCGTTGTTCCGCTCCTACGCACAAGATCTCGGCCTGGACATGAACCGATTCGAATCCGACCTCGGCAGCCGCGGCGTCCGCGAGCGGGTCGAGCGCGACTTCGAAGAAGGTCGACGCCTCGGCGTCCAGGGCACGCCGACCCTCTTTCTGAACGATGTGAAACTGGCCCCGATGCCGACCTACGAAGATCTGAAAGCCCAGATCGACACCGTACTGGGACAATGAACTCCGTCCTTACCGGTCGCATTCTGGCTGTCGCCGGCCTTGCCGGCCTGATCGCGTCATTCGTCCTGACGCTCGAGAAGCTGGCAACGCTGAGCGACCCGGCGTACGTACCGTCGTGCAGCATCAACCCGATCATCAGCTGCGGCACCATCATGAGTTCACCGCAGGCCGAGGTGTTCGGATTCCCCAATCCGATATCGGGTCTGATCGGCTTCACCGCGCTCACCACTGTCGGGGTCCTCGCTGCTAACGGAGTATCTCTCCCGCGGTGGTGCTGGTTCGCCACACTCGCCGGGCTGGCCCTGGCCGCGACATTTGTTCACTGGTTGATCTTCGCGAGTCTCTATTCGATCCAGGCGCTGTGCCCCTACTGCATGATCGTCTGGATCTCGGTGGTGTGTTCACTCTGGTATTGCGCCCTGCACCTTGCGGTTTCGCGAACCAACAGCGCCACGACCGCCACCGCCGCCAGATACCACTCGGTAGTGCCCACGGTATGGATGCTCCTTGTGGTGCTTGCAATCACCGAGGCCTTCTGGTGGTACTGGCGGACACTCGCCTGAGTACGGGATTCAGGTCACAGCAGCGCAGATACCCGCGGAGACGGCTACCGTCACGGCTGCGGCAACGGCCGTCGTGACAGCCGCCGGCACACAGGCCGCCACCGCGCAGGTCAGTCGCCGAGGCGACGCCACGTCGCCGTCCACCAGGGAACGCAATCGCACTGCGGTCGCGCCGCCGCGATCGCCCAAGCTCCAGTCCGGCTGAGGAAGCGGCGATTTCGACACCACGGCAAGAGCGGAACGCACCGCAGCCGGGCTGGTGACGCGAGCGGCGTGCCGGTCCGCTGACAGTTCCACGATCGCGCCGACGGCAGCAGGTGCCGCCGCGAACAACGGCACTCGCGGCAGAACAGCGGCCAAGACTTCGCACGCACCGACGATTCGGTGATGACCGCCGCTCAGGTGCGCACGCTCGTGCGCGAGAACCGCGTCACGCTCGCCTCCGGTAAGAGCGGATGACAAGCCTTGCGTCGCAACAACAAATCCAGGCTTTCCGGCGACGCTGTACGCCATCGGCAGCGGATGATCCAACCACAACACGTCGGACTCCGAGTTGTCGCGGCGCGCGACGATCGAGAGAACATCACGATGGAAATCTCGGACTCTCGCATGCTCACGCGCTTGTTTGCGGCCGGCCAACACGATCCGAACGGCGATCAAACCCACCACAGCAACGGCTGTACCGGTGATCAGTTCACCCACCCACGAACTAGTGCCGTGCGCGAAGGCGCTGAAACACCGAGCGATACCGTCGACCAGCCCCTCGACCGGTGCGTGGCTCGGCCACACCAGAACCAAGACCGCGGAGAGAGCGAGATACAGAGCCGACGCCATACTGCCGAGCCACGCCGCAAGCAGCACCGCCGGTGACAACGCCGAGGAAACAGCTCGCAACGCTCTCGGAACCAAGAATCCCACGAGTACCGCACCGAGAAGCATCGGCAACGCCAATGTCATTGCGCACCTTCCCCGGAAAGACCTCGGCGCAGGGCCTCGTTCTCGGCGTCCGTCATGGTCTTGGCGAAGTGCAACAGCACGGCAGCGGAATCGGAACTGCTGTCCAACAATTCGCGTAGGGCCCTGGAGGTGGCTTCTTCACGGGTGCGGCTCGGCCGATAGAAGTAGGCGCGACTCTTCTTCTCGCGACTCACCCACCCCTTGTCGTAGAGATGCGTCACGACGGTCAGGATGGTGGTGTACGCGAGCTGTCGACGCTCGCCCAAGATCTCGACCAGATCCTTGACCGAGAGTGCGTCGTCGGACTGCCAGAGCACATCCATGACCTCGACTTCGAGTCCGCCCAGCCCCTGCATTGCTCCTCCATCGCGTCGTGACAGAACTTCAGTCGCCCGTGGTCTTCTCCCCGAACGACACGCCCCGGGAATTCAGATACGCGAGCGGATCGGTCTTCTGTCCGTCAGATTGCCACACCTCGTAGTGCAGGTGTGGTCCTGTCGATTGTCCACGATTGCCGACGGTCGCGATCAGTTCACCCGCCCGCACCTTCTGACCGGCGACCACGAGCGCCTCGTTGATGTGTCCGTAGACGCCGACGGTCCCGTCATCCTGCTGGATGCGGACCCAGAGCCCGAATCCCGCCGCGGGGCCGGATTCGAGCACAACACCGTCGGTCGCCGACACGATGGGTGTTCCGATCGCGTTCGCGATGTCGAGACCATAGTGGGTGGTTCCCCACCGTGGACCGAAGTTGGACGTCATCGTCCCGCTGACGGGGGCCATCACCTGCGGCTTCTCTGCCTCGTACGTCAGCGCCGCTCGCTCGGATTCGAGTTGTCGCGTCTTGCCGAGTTGTTCGGCTATTCCGGCAAGATCCGTCGTTCGAACAAGGTCGAGGATCTCCGGCACCGACACCGCCGCCACATCCTCGACTGCAACCGGCGGCGGCGATGCGTGCCCGATGGAAGTGCCGGACGCCAGGATTGCGCCCGTCGCCACGGAAACCGCGGCTATGCGCCCGCCGGGTCTGATCGGCTCGGCTTTTCGATGTCGTCCCACTTCTCGGTCCTCGCGTCGATGACAAATGAAGGTCTACGCCGCCACCATACAACTATGTTGCATAGTTTTTAAGACATGCACTATTGCGCATATATGCATATGTGTCTAGGCTGACGTCGACGAAAGGATCTTCGATGTCACACGGACACGGACACGGAATCTCCCCCGCCGAGGCTGCGACCAGCAACAGCGGCAAGCATGTCAACAAACTGTGGATCGCCGCCGGCCTCGGGTTGGTGACGTTCGTTCTGCAGGTGACGGTCGGACTCTTCACCTCGTCGCTGGCACTGCTCTCGGACTCGGCGCACGTGTTCACCGACATCTTCGGCATCTTCATGGCGCTCGCCGCGATCCTCGTCGCACAGCGTGCCGCCCGGCGCCCCGACCGCACTTTCGGCATGTATCGCACGGAAGTGTTTGCAGCACTGGCCAATGCGATCCTGCTCTTCGCAGTCGCCGGATGGGTGCTCTACGAGGCTGCCAGCCGATTCTCGGATCCGCCCGAGGTTCCCGGCCTCCCCGTCGCGATAGTCGCCGTCGTCGGATTGGCGATGAACGTCATCGCCTTCCTGATGCTGCGCAGTGGCGCGAAGGAAAGTATCAACATCCGCGGCGCCTACCTCGAAGTCATGGCGGACATGGTCGGGTCCATCGGCGTCCTCGTCAGCGGCTTGGTCACGCTCGCGTTCGGTTGGCGTTACGCCGACCCCGTCATCGGCGTAGCCATCGGCCTTTTCGTCTTGCCGCGCGCCTTCAACCTGGGTCGCCATGCCGTCCGCATCCTGCTCCAGCAGGCTCCCGATCGCATCGACGTCACGTCGATCATCGAGAAGATCAACACCCTCCCGGGCGTCGTCGACGCGCACGATCTACACGTCTGGACGCTCACCTCGGGGATGGAAGTTGCTTCCGTTCACGTCACAGCGGCAAGTGACGCCGATCCCACAACAGTGCTCGCGGCCACCCAAACCTTGCTTACCGAGGCCTTCGAACTCGAACACGCCACCGTACAGGTGGAACTACAGGGAAGTGACGGTAAATGCGCGGAACTCGCCTGGTGAAATGGACATTCCTAAATGAAACATTCGATTTCACCGGGCTCGATAACCTCACGGAATTCGGCGAAAAATTAGGTCTTCTTTAGTTTGGGAACGCTTACCACAATAAGGTCAGACTGGGATGACAGGGCCTCTGACCTGCACTATCTTGGAATTCATGACTTCTGGGGAGACTCACATGACCAAATTCCACGCACTACTCCGAGACCAGATTCGCAACGAGTTCAACGCTTCGCATCAGTACATCGCGACAGCGGTTTACTTCGACAATGCGGATCTGCCACAGCTGGCAAAGCACTTCTACAAGCAGGCTGTGGAAGAGCGTAACCACGCCATGATGATCGTTCAGTATTTCCTCGATCGCGACATCAACGTCGAACTCACCGGCGTCGACGCTGCGAAGGCCGACTTCAAGGATGCCCGCGAGCCCATCGCCCTCGCGCTGACGCAGGAGAAGACGGTCACCGAGCAGATCGTCCAGCTCGCTAGCACTGCCCGCGAAGAAGGCGACTACCTCGGTGAGCAGTTCATGCAGTGGTTCCTCAAGGAGCAGGTCGAGGAAGTGGCAAGCATGACAACACTTCTCACCATCGCGGATCGCGCAGGCGCCAACCTGTTCGACCTCGAAGACTTCGTTTCCCGTGAGATGAGCACCGTCGGTGACACCACCGGTGCGCCGAACGCAGCAGGCGGAACCATCTAGCCTGCAGCACTCACAGATTTTGCCCTCGAGCCGAACGGTTCGCTTCCTGCCAGCAGGATCGAACTGATCAGCTCGGGGGCATCTGTCATCGGTACGTGCCCCAGACCGGGCAGAACCATCAACTTTGCCTGCGGGAACGGCTTTTTCACGCGCTGCGCCTGATACACGGGCAGGATGAGATCGCGTCGACCCCACGCAACCGTCACCGGCACAGTGGGATCCACGATGGGCGGCAACACGAAGTCCATCTCGAGACCGAGGTCGACGAGTTCGTTGGACACGAGCGAACGGCAGTCGGCCAACGCCGCCGCATACCCGACATGACTCGGATGAGCGAAGAACGCGGCGAGCGCCGGATAGCGAATCAGCTTGTACCGCAATGCGCGTGGCAATCCGTCGCCCATGAGCTTGGCCGTGCCGCGCAGTGCACGGAACGTGTTGATCGCTCGCACCTGATCGAGGTGATTGACAAAGAACCCGGCCGGCGAAAGAGCTGTTGCCGACGCGACGTCTCCGCGCGCCGCCAGCGAGAGTGCAATCCAGCCGCCGAGCGAGTTTCCGGCGACGTGGGCGCGCTCCCCTGCCGGAGTTACTTCCTTGACGAACTCACTGACATCGTCGATCAGCTGTCCCATGACGTCAGGACCGAGTTCGGGCAGCAGTGACTCTCCGTGACCCGGCAGGTCGACGGTGACGACGCGGCGGTACGGCGTCAGCTGGTCCAAAAGCGAATCCCACGCCTGCCGTCGATGGACGATGCCGTGGACGAGCACAAGCGTGGGACCACTACCGGAGATGTCATGCGACAAGGTCATGTCGCCAACATTAACCGTAACTTTGCGTAACGCCTATAGTTATGGCGAAAAAATCAGCGCAGCGTGACCTGACGACCACGAAGTCCGTCGCGCGAGCGAAGCTCGGCCGAGGTGAGCGGAGCATCGACGGCCAGAGCCTCGGCAAGACGCTCACCGAGCTCGACGGTTGCCGCAACCCACTCGTTTGCATGCTTTTCGCGGTCGAGGTCGAAGACGGGAACCAACAGGCCGTGGGTGCGGAACGAGCCCGCGTAACGCGAGCCCTCACCCAGGTGCAGTCCACCGGTCGCGTGCACGCGCGCCAGCGCGAGCATCAGGTCGTCTTCGCTCTCGGGACGAACCCAACGCAGGTGCGCCTTCTCGCCGGCGTCTACCCACCACGCGGCAACGAGGCCGTCGCCTTCGAGGCGTGCAGAGGGCATGATCGCCGAGTTGGCGTGCTGCACGGTGGCGGCAACCTCGGGATCAGTTTCGACGCCTTCCGGAATCCACCAGTTGAAGTTCTGGTGCACGGTGATGTCGAGCAGCGCCGACGGATTGACGACAGCGGTGACCGCGGGGGTCTCGGAATCGGGGTTCGCGGCAGAAAGCGCGTCGCCGGGGGCCGCGTCCTTGATCCAGTTCACCGAAGCGGCGAGGTCTGCGCCGAGGTCGGCCGAGTGCGCCTGAACCTGGACACCGACAAATCCGGTGGCCGTCTCGCCCTCGTCGCGGACGAGTGCGGCAACAGCGCCGGGGAGGACCGTCGCCAACGTGACGGGACGGTCGGAGCCGATGACCGGCAACGGAGCCGTGGCGGACGGAACGAATTCACGCAGCGCGACCAGATCGCACTCGGCGGCAAGGCCCTCGAACGGGCGGCTGACTACGCCGGCAGCGGCTTCACGCTCTGCTTGGCGTGCCGCCAGCTTCTCTGCGCGTGCGCTGCCCTGCTTCGGTCCACTGTTTCTTTTGCTCTTCTTGGCCACGAGGGCAAAATCTACACGCTGCCCAGCCATTGCTTCGTGCGCCCGGGATGGTTGGTGGCAACCCAACTGACCCCGAGCTCACGACACAGGTCCACATCCGCCTTGTCGTCGACGGTCCAGCAGTACGTCGCGCGACCCGCAGCGGCGGCCCGATCGACCAGATCGGGATGTTCGCGCAGCGCCTTGATCGACGGCCCGATCGCCGTAGCGCCCACAGCCGTCGACGCACCGCCGCCGAGGTACCGCGACGCGTCACCGAGCAGGACCGTCGGCAGCAGCGGTGCCGAACGGCGCACTCGCCACACCGCACTCGCCGAGAAAGACATGACGACAGCGCGCGAATGATCGGCCGACGGCGGTGACGCGATCCCGAAGCGGTGCAGTTCCGCCAGGAGTTTGGCTTCGACCAGGCCGCCGAAGCGCACGGGGTGCTTGGTCTCGATGAACAGCTTCACCGGGCGCGCAAAATCCAGGGCGAGGGTGATGAGATCGGCGAGAGTCAGCAGTTCGGCCGGTTCGCTCGTCGACCCGTAGTCCAGAGCGTTCAGCGAATCGAGAGTCATCTCGCTGACGATCCCCGTCCCGCTCGAGGTGCGGTCGACCTTGCGATCGTGAACGCAGACCAGGTGTCCGTCGCGGGTGAGCCGAACGTCGCATTCGAGCCCGTCCGCACCCTCTTCGAGAGCTAGTTCGTAGGCGGCGAGGGTGTGCTCCGGCCGCGCAGCCGACGCACCTCGGTGCGCAACGACGAGTGGACCGCGACGATCTGGGCTCACAGGGCAGCGGTCTCCTTCTCGTCCAGCACCGAGCGCGGCACTGGCACCCACCGGGTTTCCGATTCCGGTTCACCGCGCCAGCTCTTGCGCTCGATCCGGCGGATCACGACGAGCGTCAACGCCGCGGTGACGGCAGCGATCAGTGCGATGAATCCGTTCAGCAGAACCCCGTCCGCCATGGCCTGAATCCCCGGGCGTGATCGCCAGTACGCGTTGACCACCAGCAGCAGAGCGCTGAATCCCCAGAAGCCCCACCAGATCTTGACCAGCAGGATTCCGCGCGGATCACGGCGAACGAGCTCGAGGAGATAGACGGCCGGCATCACCAGGTTGAGGATCGGCACAGCGCAGCCGACGACCACTTCCGAGGCGGTACGCGGATCGGATTCCCGGGCGCGTGCGAAGTGTTCACGACGCCGACGAAGCAGCCAGCACACGGCGGCTACGGCAGCGAAGACGGAGACCAGCAGTCCACCCAACTGGGTGAAGTACACGGCGGCGTCGGAGACCGTGAGCAACGGCTGCGGGATCAGCGTGGTGCGGTTGCGGACCAGGATCGCGTATCTGCCCAGTTCGGCGAACACCGCCAGTCCGTAGAGGATCGTCGCGAGCGTCAGCAATGGCTCGACTCGATCGGCCATCCGGTCCGCACGCGAGGGCGGTACCGATGAGGTATCGAAGACGTCATGGAGTCCCCACTGCGGGACCGCGTCGTAGCGCGGAGTGGAGAAGCTACGACGCACTGGTGCGTCCCCCACGCCTCGTGGGTCGGACGGTGAGCGCGCGATCCAGCGGAAGCCTCGACGGTTGGGCGGTTGGTAGATCTCGGTCCGGGTGGGGATGAGGAGAACGCCGCTGCAGCGCGGGCACCACTGCGTCGGGCCGCCGACTCCATTGCGCTGCGTCGGGCCGCCGACTACGGGCCAACGCGCGGCGCACCGGGCGCAGACCTGAACGACACTCACAACTTCGATTCTGTCACGCCGTATCGGTAACGGCAGCAAATGGATTCACTCCCGATTTGTGATCGAACCTCCACCGCCTTCACCTGCATTGTTCGAATAATGTGACCTCCGCCACTTAAAAACTCGAGTTATCCACAGTTTCCACAGGTTCATCCACAGTTCTGGATGAATGAATCGGGCTTTATCCACAGGTCACGGGCAAGACCCTGAGAATTTGCTGACAGGTGTTAGCGAACGATGCACAGGCTCGAGGATGAATTTGACACCGCAGGTCAGTGAACTTTCGGGCGTCGGCGTCATTTATCCCGGCAAAGTTCACAATCCATTCAGAAATTGTGCCCGAAAAGACAGAAAAGACCGTTATCCCCTTTTTCGCCGAAGGCCGGTTTTGACACACCTGGAAGCATGACCGTCGATGACTTCTCCGTCGACGACTTCTCCACAGGCCGAGCCAACTCTGACGTTCACCGCGAAACGGGTCATGCAGCTCGCGTTCGTATTGATCGGATGTCAGCTCGTCATTCGCGCCTGGGTTGCCGCGAGTAACTACTTCTACTGGGACGACCTCATCCTCATGGGCCGGGGCGCGCGCTTCTCGCTCTTCTCGAGCGAACTCCTGCTCTACGATCACGACGGTCACTTCATGCCCGCGGCCTTCTTCTTCACCGGGTTGATCGCACGCATCGCACCGTACAACTGGGCACTGTCGGCGACACTGCTCGTCATCGGTCAGGCCGTGGCGTCCTTGGCGCTTCTCCGCACTCTTCGGTTGGTCCTCGGCTGGCGACCGGCGCTGTTGATTCCGCTGATCCTGTATCTGTTCGTCCCGCTGACACTTCCGGCGTTCTCGTGGTGGGCGGCCGCGCTCAATGCCTTGCCGCTACAGATCGCACTTGCCTGGGCGTCCGGGGACGCGATCAAGCTGTACCGCACCGGGCATGTGCGCTACGTGTTCTCGGGCACCGCAGTTTTTGTCGTCTCCCTATTGTTCTTCGAGAAAGCAGTGCTCGTTCCGTTCGTGGCACTCGCTTTTCTGGTGCTGTACTTGCCCACGCAAGGCGAAGGAACGCCGATCCGGAGTGCGATCACGAAGTGCCGACTCCTGTGGGCGGCCTGCGCCGCTGTCCTCGCGATCTGGATTCCGGTGTACCTGACCACCGTCGAGTCCCCGGTCACCGGGTACGGCCGTTCCATGTCCACCGAACTGCTGCATCACGGCACGTCCTTGGGGATGCTTCCCACTCTTATCGGCGGCCCCTGGCACTGGGAGCGGTGGATCCCCAGCCCCGCGTGGGCCGATCCGCCGACGGTATTGGTGGTCGCGGCCTGGGCCACACTGCTGACGACGGTCGTGATGACAGTGCGTGCCAGACGCGGCGCCGCCTGGATCTGGGCCGCCGCGGCGCTGTACTTCCTGGCCTCCGTCGTGGCGATGACCGCGACCCGATCCGACGCCGACACCACCTACGAATTGGCGCAGACCTTGCGCTACTACACGGATTCGGCGGCGGTGTTCGCCCTCGCCGCCGCCCTGATTCTCGCCTCACCTCGGCGACGTCCGGCCCGCATGCCCGTCGCAGTCGCCGCCGGACTGTCAGTGCTCTTCGTTGTCAGTTCGCTCGTCTCGACTGTCACGTTCGTCGACATCTGGCGCGAGAACCCGACTCGCGACTACCTCGCCAACGCACGAATGTCGTTGTCCCAGAATCAGGATGCTCCGCTGCTCGAGCAACCCGTCGCGATCGCGGTACTTCTTCCCGTCGCCTTTCCGAACAATTTGGCAAGCAACGTTCTCGCGCCTCTGTCTGATCGACCCGAATTCTCTTCCAGCACTCCGATTCTGCGCACGATCGACGACAGCGGAAAGATTGTCGATGCCGAAGTGACCTGGACGAGAAGGATTCCCGAAGGAACGGCACCGAACTGCGGCACCCGCTCCGAAGGCCCGATCGAACTCCCACTCGACGGCCCCCTGGCCGGTTGGGAATGGACGGTTCAGCTCAACTACCTCGCGAGCACCGACGGAACGATCGACGTCGCGTTGGAGTCCGGCGACGCCGTATCAGTACCCGTGACGCAAGGTTTGCACTCAGCGTTCGTACGCCTGGTCGGCCACGGAAACAGTGTGAAAATCACGCCGACAACGCCGGGACTGACCCTGTGTTTCGGCGGTGGACAAGTCGGTGCCGTCGTCCCGACCTCCGCAAAATAGTGGCAGAGTAGAAGTCATGGAGCTGCGTATATTCACCGAACCCCAGCAGGGCGCTACCTACGAACAACTACTGACTGTTGCCCAGACCGCCGAAAAACTCGGCTACGGCGCATTCTTCCGCTCGGACCATTATCTCGCCATGAATACCGACGGCCTTCCCGGACCTACCGACGCGTGGATCACGCTCGCCGGTATCGCCCGCGAAACGTCCACCATCCGCCTCGGCACCCTCGTGACGTCGGCTACGTTCCGTCACGCCGGCCCGCTGGCCATCTCGGTCGCGCAGGTCGATCAGATGAGTGGTGGCCGCGTGGACCTCGGCATCGGTGCCGGTTGGTACGAGGAAGAGCACCAGGCGTACGGGATCCCGTTCCCCGCGCTCAAGGATCGCTTCGAACTGCTCGAGGAAACTCTCGACGTCGTGACCGGTCTGTGGCGTACGCCGGTCGGCGACACGTTCGACTACGACGGTAAGCACGTGCAGATCAAGAACTCTCCCGCGCTTCCCAAGCCGCACCAGGTCGACGGTCCGCCGATCCTGATCGGTGGCACGGGCAAGAAGAAGACTCCGGCACTCGCCGCTCGGTTCGCGAACGAGTTCAACATCCCGTTCAAGTCCCTCGAAGAAACGAAGGACATCTTTGCGCGCGTTCGTCAGGCTTGCGTCGACATCGAGCGGGATCCGAACGAATTGGTGTACTCCAACGCTCTCGTCCTTTGCTGCGGCCGCGACGAGGCAGAAGTCAAGAAGCGCGCCGAGGCCATCGGACGAGACGTGGACGAATTGCGTGAGAACGGTCTGGCCGGAACACCTTCGGAACTGGTCGACAAGATCGGAACATTCGCCGAAGCCGGTTCACAGCGTGTGTACCTGCAGACTCTCGATCTCGCCGATCTGGATCATCTCGAACTCGTCGCAAGCGAGGTCATGCCCCAACTGCAGTGAGATACGGGCCGGGATCTACAGCGCGTTCGCGTCGAGGAATGCGCGTAGGTCCCGGTCCCACTGGGCCGAGCGCGAACGGTCGAGAAACACCCGCACCAGCATGAACGCGATGACCAGCAAGGACATCACGCTGAACCAGGTGAAAACCCCGGTCACAACGGCTGCGACGTCGGCAGCGCTCTGAGTGATCGGGGCTACGGACTTGTCACCTTGATCGTTGACGTAGATGTCGACCTCGGTACCGGCAGGCGTCGCTGAGTCGACAGTGATGTCGCTCGTGTGAACCTCACCGTTCCAGTTCCACTGTGCGCTGGCCATTTCCGTCGTCGGCGCAATGTAATCGGCGTTAGAGACGGTGGTTTGCTTCGAATCCGCCGTTGTCGTCGCCGAAATGCTGTGCAATTCCGAGGATTGTTTGGCGATCAGTGCGTTCTGGCTCGAAGCCGTCGCGGCGCCGGCCCACACTGCGAGTGGCAGCAGCAGAATTGCGAAAATGATCAGACCGAAGGACATGAACCCTTCGATCCGATCACTGCGGCGAACCATCGGATCGTGGCCTACGTGAATGGTGCGTCGAAGCAGCGACGCAGTTCCTCGCGTACTACCTGACATTGTGAACTCAGTTCTCTCGACGACACACTGTTACTTCGAGATTCCCTTTGTTTCGATCTAGTTGCAAGTGTTAACGAGCTGAATCACATGTGTCCTCCAACACCTGTTCCAGTTATTCGCTCGGCGGAAGGATATCCGTCTGCGCCGGAACCTGATCCTGACGGAGTAATCCCACCGGGCAACTGACGCCGGTGGCATGCACCGGGCAGTAACCGCCGGGATTCTTCGCCAAATACTGCTGGTGGTAATCCTCCGCATAGAAGAAGTCGCGCAGCGGACCGATTTCGGTGGTGATCGCGCCGTATCCCGCTTCGGCAAGCCTTTCGCCGAAAGCGACGGCCGACGCGTGAGCGATTTCTTCCTGCTGCGCGGACGTCGTGAAGATCGCAGAACGGTACTGCGAGCCCTGGTCGTTGCCCTGACGCATCCCCTGCGTCGGATCGTGGTTCTCCCAGAAGTGCGCCAGGATCTGCTCGTAGGAGATCACCGCGGGGTCGAAGACCACCAGCACTACTTCGGTGTGCCCCGTGCGTCCGGAGCACGTCTCTTCGTATGTCGGATTGGGAGTGAAGCCGCCGGCATAACCCGCAGCGGTCGTGTACACACCGGGAAGCTGCCAGAACTCCTTCTCGGCGCCCCAGAAACAACCCATACCTACGACGACGGTCTGCATTTCGGCCGGAAACGGCGGCGTCAACGGATGTCCGTTGACGTAGTGCGCGGTAGGTACCGGCATTTTCTGCTCTCGCCCGGGGAGGGCGTCCTCAGGCGCGATCAGCGTGGATTTTGCGGACGCTCGTCCCAGAATGTCGTCGTACCAGCTCATGCTTCGATGCTACGCGCGAGCGGCTGTTTCGCCACGCCGTGACCGCGCGAGCACCTGGCAGCTCCACCCAGCGGTAGCCGATTTCTGCTACCGCAGCCGTGACCAGAAGGAACAGTGCGAAGGCCAGCGTCGGTCCCACATACATCACGGTGTTCTCGACGACGCGGTACAGGATCAGGGTGTGCACGAGATAGATGACGTAACTGCGCGTCGAGAGCCACTTCACGACCGACCAGCGCGTCGGGACGCCGTCGTAGCGGCCGATGAGGACAACCGCTGCGGCGACTACCGAGATAGTCCACAGGTAGTGCTCGCCGGCCCAGTACACGCGGAACTGGGTCGCCACGCTGATGACGTGCATCTGCATGAGGACGGCCGCGATCAGCCAGCGGCCGGGAGCGAGCTTCGCCCACGCGAGGTACATGATCTGGCCGAGGAAGACGGCCGGCAGCGTCGCGGCGATCTTGGACAGCATCGGCACGGTGTACGGCAGCGGCGCGTAGACGTTGTAGAGCAGAACCAGTGAGCACAGCGCACCACCGGCGAGCGGCATGACGATCGGACGCAGCCGCAGTATCGGACGAGCGGCGACGCACGCGAGATAGAAGAGGAATTGGACGGTGAGCGTCCAGGTCACTCCGAGAACTGCCACCTCGGGCTTGAGAAAGAATCCGCCGAGAAAAAAGCTCATCAACGCTTCGGTATCGGAAATACCTTCCTGACCGCTGAACATTCCGTTGATTCCGAGGCGGACCAGAAGAATGGCAATCGCGGTTGCCACCCAGAATGCGGGCAGCAGTCGACTGAATCGGTTGGTCAAGAACTTTCCGGGACCATCGCGAATCGCGGACCGCGTCACCAATGCGCCGGTAAGCATCATGAATACTGCGACGCCGACAAAAGAGAGGTGCTGGTTGAGTTCGGCCGGCTCGATCAAAACGCCGTAGACGACGTCGATCACCCACCAACCCGAGCCGAGATCGTCGATGACGTAAAAAGAGATGTGGGAGTAGATCACGGCGGCAACCGCCAGGGCTCGCAGCAGGTCAGCGCCCGGAAGATTCACCCGAGGCGCGGCCGCCTCTGGTGATTCCGGGAGGAAAACTGGTGCGGGCACCGCGCAAGTTTAAGGTTCCGTTCACCTTTACGACGAATTTGCGCATATTAGCTTACCCTTAGATCAGGGTAAGTTTGGTTACCCAAACTTTATTCTTTGGTGATTACTACCTGAGCCGGACTGTTGCGGACGGTGTACGAATGTTATTGGGTGGAAACCCGAAGAATGATTTGCACATACGCGAGTGACGTCACGCCGTGACCGGTGATCGACGCACTCTAAAGCACCAGGGCTCACCAGCCCGCAAAGAAGGGACCCTCGTGTCTGTTTACACGCTGCCGGAACTCCCCTACGACTACGCAGCCCTCGAGCCGCACATCTCGGGCAAGATCATGGAGCTGCATCACGACAAGCACCACGCGGCTTACGTTGCCGGTGCCAACGCTGCACTCGAGAAGCTGGCCGAGGCTCGTGAGAACGACACCATCGCAGCGCAGGCCAACCTGCTCGAGAAGAACCTGGCGTTCCACCTCGGTGGCCACACCAACCACACCGTTTTCTGGAACAACCTCAGCGCTGACGGTGGCGACAAGCCCGAAGGCGAACTCGCCGCAGCGATCGACGACAACTTCGGTTCGTTCGATCTCTTCCGCGCTCACTTCTCCGCTAACGCCAACGCCATCCAGGGCTCCGGCTGGTCCATCCTCGCGTGGGACTCGATCGGACAGCGTCTGATCATCGTCCAGCTCTACGATCAGCAGGGCAACATCTCCATCGGCCTCACGCCGCTGCTGCTCCTCGACATGTGGGAGCACGCCTTCTACCTCGACTACCAGAACGTCAAGGGCGACTACGTCAAGGCATTCTGGAACATCGTCAACTGGAACGACGTCTCGGCTCGCTTCGACCGTGCACGTACCCAGACCGCAGGTCTGATCGTCTAGTCACGCTCTTCTCGCGAACGGCGGCGCCTCACCAGGGGCGCCGCCGTTCGTGTCAGCAGAGCACCACCGAGCAGGACCGTCGTCGCTCCGAAGACCAATGCCAGTGTGCGAGTTCCGGAGTCACCGCTGCTCGCGATGGTCTGATTGACGGCCACCGGATCCGACAGCACCGAGGTCAGCTGAACCTGCTGCGGAGTGGTCATCGCGGGAATGCCGGATTTTGCGCCGTCGAGGCCCGTGACCAATGACTTGGCGATCCCTTGCAGCGTCGTGAATCCCTGGGTGATCTGGTCGGTCACGTCACCGAGCATCTGCGGCGCCTGATCGGCGATAGGAATGAGTCCGTCGTTCAATTGTCCGGCAGCACTGCTCAGTTGATCGCTCGCCCCTTGCAGCTGCCCGACGGCGGTGCGGACCAGATCACCGAGCTCCGTATCGGGTCCGACCGAACCACCCAACAGCGCCGGAACGGTGCCCAATTGCGCATTCAGCGCACCGAGATCCGAACTCACACCGGCCAGTTGCGCTGTCACGTCAGGCGGGATCGGAAGGCCGTTCAACGCGGTCTGCAACGTGTCGATTCGTGTCTTCAATTCCGCGGTCGAGGACGACGCCTCCCCCAACGTCAAGCCCAGCGAATCAGCGCGCGTGGCCAACTCTTCCGCCGATCCCGATGCCTGATCGACAACACCGGATACCTGTTCCGCCACGCTCATCAACTCCAACGCCCCGGATCGTGCGGTCTCGAGATACGGCAGCAGTGTGCCGGCGCCCGCCTTCACCTGATCGATGGACTTTCCGGCCTCGTTGGTTCCGGCGACCAGAATCTGTGCGGTGGTGAGGTTTTGATCTATCGAGCGCCTGGCGGCTGACGTCTGAGCCAGCAGACCCTTGATTCCGTCGGCGCCGACCTGCGCGGACACCGCCCGAGTCAGTTCGGTCGACCTCTCCGGATCCGAGCCCTTCACCGCCAGCTCGACACTCGCCTGGCGGGGGTCCGTGCCGAACATCGACGCAACCGATTCACTGAAGTCTTCCGGCACCGTCAACGTCGCGAAGTAGTTGCCACCGGGGTTGTCGACCACCTGGAAGTCGAAGTCTTCATTCTTGCCCAGAGTGTCCACCAGCGTGTCACCCGCTCGAAGTTCCTTGCCGTCGAGAGTGGTTCCGGCGTCGGCGTTCACGATCGCAACGGTGCGCGAATTGTCAGCACCGCCGCCCGCGAAAATCACGAAGCCGATCCCCGCGACCGCAGCTGCGACTATCGCCGCTACACCACCCACCGCCAGCCGTCGACCGAGGCGTGACGGCTGGCGGTGGGTGTTCTCGGTGGTGTTCTCGGCGCTCATGGGCGAGACGATAAAGCAACAACTTGTAGAAACGCTGAGAAGTACTAGTGTGCGGGCGTGGCCGGCTTTTCAGGCTCCTCGGGTTTCTCCTCCGGCAGGTCCCGAGGCCCGCTGATCAGGATGTCGGCCCAGCGTGTGGCTGGGTCGATGTCGAGCAGGACAGCCTTCACCAACAACGAGAGCGGGATCGCCAGCAGCGCTCCGAGTGCCCCGAGAACCCACGACCAGAAGACAAGCGAGAGGAACGTCATCGTCACCGACAGTCCGACGGCGTCGCCGACGAACTTGGGTTGGATGATGGACTGGATCACGAAGTTGATGACGGAGTAGACGACGATCACCCAGAGCATCAGCCAGGGTCCGCCCTGCAAGAGCCCGAGAAGTGCCGGCGGGATGACGCCGATGACAAACCCGATGTTGGGGATGTAGTTGGTGATGAAGGACAGCAGCGCCCACAGAACGGGTAGCTGAATGCCCATCAGCCACAGCGCACCACCGTCGAGCACCGCCACGATGAGTCCGAATACCGTCGAGACCACCAGGTACTTGCGAGTCCCTGCGGCAAAAGTGGAGAGCGCGTAGGAGATTTCGGGACGCTGCTCGGCCAGCACGTGTAACCGCGAGCGGATACTCATGCCGTCGAAGGCCATGAACAGCAACAGCGCGAGGATGAACACCAGATCCGACAGAATGCCGAGCAGGCCCTCCAGCCCGCTTTCGAGTACACCCACTACTTTCGTGAGATCGATACTGCTGAGCGTGCTTTGGATCTGTTCGGTGCTCACTCCGAAGTCGGCCAACTTGTCGCGGCCCTCGTTGAGGAGGTTGGTCATCTCCTCGGAATACTGGGGCAGGATCGTCGCCAACTGCGCCGTCGACACGATCAACGAGGCAGCGAGCCCGAGCAGAATCAGATAGACGGTGACCAGCGAGCCCAACATCCCGACCCACTTGGGCCACCCGCGTCGCTGCGACCAATCCTGAATGGGCTGAACGGCAATCGTCAGCACCAGTGCGAGGAAGACCGGTCCGAGGATGCCGCCGAACACCTTCATTCCGCCGACGGCAACCACGGTGGCCGCGATACCGAGAAGGACGATCAAACCGCGAGGGATCGACCAGTTCTCACTACCGGACAGCGTGGGGATCGGAGCGGGAGCCGCGACGGCCGGCTTTCCCTTCTTAGAGAACACCGACTTCCTTTGCCCGGCTCCTGATCTGGAATGCTCCCACGATCATGACGAGGCCGAACAAGATTGCGTACCAACCCAACAACCAGATGAGGCTGATGATGCCTTCGCCGGGCGCGACGAGAAGAATGATGCCGAAGATGACAGCGAGCACCGAGGCTGCGAGCAACCATCCCCAACTGGATCCGGGAAGCGTCTTCATCTTGAAGGCGCCGACGATTCCGAAGATTCCGAACATGATGGCGTAGAAGGCAATGATGTACAGCAGCACCAGCGCGGTGATGCCTGGCCAGACCAGCGCGACCACACCGGCTCCCACCGAAACGACGCCCGTGAAGACCCACCATCCCCACGAACTCAGGTGCTCGCGATCCCGGACGGCTCGAACGATCGTGATCAAGCCGTCGGCAATGGAGTAGATACCGAACAGGAAGACCAAGGCCACCACGGTAATTCCCGGCCACACCAGTGCAATGATTCCGAAGATCACACCGAAGATTCCGCGGATCAGGATCATCCACCAGATCTCTTTGCCGTACTGCACGAACGGATTCTGCGTGACCATCAGTAGCCTCCGAAGCAAGCGGGTGTCTCTGACCGATTCAACAGCTCTTCAAACAGGGCAATACCGACAGATCGTATGGCTATCGAGACCTTTCCGCCCATCGAAACGCGCGGCTGATACCGAGTTGTGCTCTTCGGGTCCGGAGCGAGAGGACCTTCAGCCTGCTTCCTGAATACCTACTTCCCGAATACCCGGCGCTGTCCACGATCCCGACAGCACTGCCGCCTTCGGCCAGTACAGGCGAAGAAAGACGTTGAAGTCACCGGACGGAGCCGGCAGCCAGTTCCGCTCCTTCTCACCACCAGGGGATTCGTGCTGAAGATAGATGTCGAGGGAACCGTCGTCGGCAAACACCAGATCGCTTCGATCACCGATCGCGTATCGGTCGATCGGGTTGTCCACGAAGAACTGCCGCTCGTTCATCATCGTGAGCGACCAGAAGCCCTCGACCGGCGGCAGTTCGTCCTTCTCGAAATGAAGTACGTACTTCTTCTCGCCGGTCAGTGGCTTCCCCTCGACGTCCGTGGTGGCGTGCGGGTACACGGCATCAGCATCGAGGTTTGCCCCGAAACCGAGCCAGACGATCAAAGCCCGCTGAGCGTAATGAGTTCCGTAATGCCCCAAGCCGCGGTGCATCGTCCAGCCGTTCTTCGGACTACCCTCGGCCTCTTTGGCGATCTCGCTCAGCACGTCCATTCCGGTTCGTGCAGCTCGGTCGAGGGCATCACGCACCTCTTGCGGACGCGACTTCCAGGGCAGCGAGGAGCCGATTCCGATGTCGGACAGCTGTTTCATCATCTCGGTATCGTCCGGGCGGGGAGGATTGTCGTCGAGAAGTGCGTCGAGTGTGGTGAAGAAGGCCTCGCCGTCCATGGCGGCCACCTGGTCCACCGGCGGCGTCCGAGTGTCGACGGCAGCGTTCACCGGCACTTCACCGGGCGTGTAGTCCTGCGGGTCACCCGTCCACTCCGACAGAGGTGTCAGTCGCGTCCGGTCCTGCAAGCTGTGCACTTCAGCCAGGTCCGTTCCCCCCGACGTCGCATAGCGGGCGACTATCCAGTTCATCGCCGTCGGAGAACGCAGCAGCGTCAAACCTTTGGGTACGTTGCCTTTCCAATTCGGCCCGGCCACCAGATACGGTCCCCCGGTCCGCCCCACGGTCCGAGATCCCGGCACCGTGAACACGTCGCTCCACGCGTCGAGGATGGGCACCAGCCAGTACCGCGTCCCGAAGTCCGGCAGCGAGAGCACCTGCGGTTCCGTCGAGACGTCCAGCCACCCCGACGAGTAGAGAGTGTCCGCGTTGGGTGAGACGACATCGGTGAAGGTCGCGTCGGGCGTTGTACGCGCATAAGCGAACTGGTTGAGCGGGGCTTTCATCGCCACCGGGGCCGGCACCGCGGTCATGACGTCACGCGATACTGCCGCAATCAACAGTGGATATCCGAAGATCCACGCCTGCGTTGCCAGGTCTTCCAGCCGAGAACGGTTCTTCGACAGAGTCATGCCTGCGCATACCACCGCCCTCACCAGCGCAAACCTGGCTGGCACTCTCCCCGTCTTGTGTGCCAATGCCGATTGGGTGCATATTTCGATTACCCAACGAGGTGTGCCGGACCGACGCATGCGCGTCTGCCCGAGATTTGCCCCAGCACCGAGGGAGGAACAGAAATGAACAGAAACGAAGCAATAGGCATTTCTCCGTTCCAAGCCGCCGGATCTTTGCAGGGGTTTGTCATTTCCGGGCGTTGGCCGGACACCACCCAGGAGTGGGCTCAGCTTCTCGCCTTGGCTGTCCGAGTGGCCTCGATGCCGGGTTTGTTGCCGACGACGACGGTCTTCGGCGTTCGTGAGGACGTTCCCGAGGACCCCCAGCCGGGCACTGTCGGTCTGGTGGTTGCCGAAGGTCCGGTGCTGGGCGATTTTGCCCTGACACCCGGCCGTTTCTCCGATCACCAGCCACCGGCCCTGATCATGCTGCACCCGCCGTCGGAAACCACGTCCAGCCTGCCGGAATGCGAGGGCAGCGCGTCAGGGTGCGTACTACTGCCCGGTCTTCCCTACCTGGGTTTGGAGCATCGTGCGGCCTGGGTCGAGGCAGAGCCGGACGGCACAGTCGTCTCCATGATCAGCCGTGTCGGCATCGATCCGATCAGCGATCCCGACACCGCTGTTTTGGCCATGCTCCTCGCCTCGTGACGGCCCCGGTAAGCGATAAGTTCGGACTCCCAAACTTGCTGCGCGCTTTGCCAATTCGTTTCGACCGCGCTAACGTGGGTAGCAACGAAGGGGAGTAGCCCCCAATCGCCTGTGTCGACATACTGGTTCGACGCGCTCCGTCATGTGCGGATCGCGAAGCACCCGGCCTGGCGAACCGAAGGTCCTGTGGCCTCGGTGGGCGAGACCTTCGGCCGGACAAGCGCACCCGCTGCGCCTGCCCAGGCCGGAGGCTCGCATTTTTCCTCCGACCTACACCGACCGGAGGAGTAAATCTTGCTTGCCGCAATACTTTTGAGTTTCGGCGTCATCTTCGTCGCGGAACTCGGCGACAAGTCGCAACTGATGGCAATGACGTTTGCCTTGCGCTATCGCTGGTGGGTCGTTCTCGGCGGAATCACCGTCGCCACCACCCTTGTTCACCTGGTCTCGGTCGCCGTCGGCCACTACGTCGGCGTCGCACTTCCGACTGCGGCAATATCGATCGTCGGCGGTATCGCGTTCCTGATCTTCGGCCTCTGGACGCTGCGCGGTGACGATCTCACCGACGACGAGCAGAACAAGGCCGGTCGCGTCACGCGGTCCGCCTTCATCGCCGTCGCGTCGGCGTTCTTCCTGGCCGAACTCGGCGACAAGACCATGCTCGCCACCATCACGCTCGCCACCGACAACGACTGGATCGGCATCTGGATCGGATCGACTGTCGGCATGGTGGCGGCAGACGCTCTGGCCATCATCGTCGGCTCGGTACTGGGCAAACACCTTCCGGAGGGATTCATCAAGATCGGTGCCGCGGTGCTGTTCTTCGTCTTCGGCGTCTGGCTGCTGCTCGAGGGCATCTTCCCGGACTCGTCGGCCGGCGTCATCGGCGGCGGAGTTGTTCTCGCAGTGTCCGTGGTGGGTGCGCTGGCCCGGATGATCTGGAAGCGCACCCACCCGAAGCCGACGTCAGAGCTTGGCTCTGATCTCCTCGGCGATCGGTTGGAACTGCTCGAGGAACGTCAAGGCCCAACCGAATGAGGCGACGCCCTCGTAGTCGAACGAGTACACCTGATCATTCTTGACGGCGCGCAAACGCTGGAAGATGGTGTCGCCAGCCAACTTCTCGTCGATAGGGCCCTTGCCGCTGTTGGTGATGATGACGTCGGCCTCGTCGAGTAGCTCCAACTGCTCCTTCGGGAACCACTCGTTGCTGCCGGCAGGAATTGCGAGCGAGCGGTCGTTGAACTGGAACCCGGCCTCGCTGATCACCGTCGTCTGATACTTCGTGGGCGAATACAGCGAGAAACCACTCTCCTCGAAGTACGTGGTGTAGACGACCTTCACCTTGCTCAGCACATCAGCGTTGTCGCTGCGGAACTTGGCGATCCGCGCCTCGTACCGATCTGCCAACTCCTGGACCTTCGCGCTTTGGTTGAGCGCGTCCGCGACCCCAAGGGCGCGATCCTTCCACGCGTACTGCCCGTCTTCGGCAAAAACCGCGGTCGGTGCGATCGACCGGATCTGCTCGTAAAGATCCGGGTTGTTCTCCGACAGCAGGTTGGTCATCACGATCAAGTCGGGAGACAAAGCCGCTATCGCCTCGGCGTTGGGCTCGTACCAGCGTCCCACCTTCGGGAGAGACCGAAGAGCAGACGCATAGGGTTCCGGGACGCCGTCGGCGTTCTCGTAGTCCACCGGCAGTCCGACGGGTGTGAATCCGGCGTCGAACATCGCGGGACCCGTGTAGTAATCGGCGCTGACCACCCGTTGCGGGTTGGCGGGCACTTCCACCTGCCCGAGAGCGGTATTGATGGTGCGCATCGACCCTTCGGCAGACTCGCTGGTGCTGGTTCCGCAGGCCGTGAGCAATCCGATTCCGGCCAACGCGCCGGCCCCGAGGAAACCGCGACGGGTAAGCGCGGCCGTAATGCGTGTGAACTCTGCGTCGGTGTCGAGAGTCGGCAAGAGAAGTGATGTCATGGGCTTCCTGACGGTCAATCGAATTAGGGTCGCCTAAAATTACTCTCACCTGCGTCGTTGCGGTGAAGTTTGTTGGCCAAGAGGTGTCTCTTTCGCGCCAGAATTCAACTGGTAATACCACTTGACCTCTTACTAGTAAGCGCTTAAGGTCGGTACATGTTCCAACCCGTTGCACGTACCTCGGCCTCCGGCGCAGTCTTCGACCAGATTTCCGTGAAGGTGCTGGCCGGAGAGCTGGCTGCCGGCGAGGCACTACCCAGCGAGCGCAAACTCGCCGAGGCATTCGGTGTCTCCAGGCCGGCAGTCCGAGAGGCTATTCAGAAGCTCGCCCAAGCCGGACTCGTCGAGGTCCGCCAGGGCGAGTCCACGTCGGTGCGCGATTTTCGACGCCAGGCCGGACCAGAACTTCTCCCCCAACTGCTGGTTCGCGATGGTGTCCCCGACCTGACGGTGGTGCGCAGCGTCCTGGAAACTCGCGAGTTGATGGGACCGCAGATCGCGGTGCTGGCGGCTCGTCGCATCTCCGCAGAATCTGCCCAGGACCTCGACGCGGCCGTGGATCATCTAGGCGCCACCGAAGATCCGGTCGAGCTGCAAAGCCGCGCGCTGGCGTTCTGGGACGTCGTCGTCGACAGCGCAGATTCCATAGCCTTCCGCTTGATCTTCAACAGCCTTCGAGCTGCATACGAGCCGGCCATGACGGCGCTTGCCTCCGTCATGGTGGCCGAAGTCGGCCAAACCGATCTGTATCGAAAACTGGCCTCCGCCATCACTTCACACGACGAGCCCGCCGCCGAGACCCTGGCAGCAACGCTGCTCCACACCGGTACGACGGCAATCGGCGACGCTCTCACCTTCCTGGAAGGACTGAAACCATGAGCAAGCCTCTTACCCTGGCCGATGCCGCACGGACGTTTCGTAGGTCACCGACGCCGTGGATGATCGGCACCATGCTGCTGGCCGCGGCGGCGACGCGCATTGCCTTGGGCGACTGGCAGATCACCGACGCACTTGTTCCGCTCGTGATGATCGCCGCATTCCCGTTCGTGGAGTGGATCATTCACGTCTTCGTTCTCCATTGGAAGCCGCGGACCATTGGCGGCGTCACACTCGATTCACGGCTGGCGCGAAGCCATCGGGAACACCACTTCGCGCCGCGAACCGTCTCACTCATCTTCATCCCGTGGCAGACGCTCCTGATCGTGATTCCCGTTCTGACAGCCGTCGCCCTCCTGGCGTTTCCTCGCGTCGAACTCGGCCTGACATTCCTGACCTGCATTTCCGTGCTCGGTCTCGGCTACGAGTGGACGCATTTCCTCATCCACAGTGACTACAAGCCGAAAACTGCTCTCTACCGGTCGATTTGGCGCAACCACCGCAACCACCACTTCAAGAACGAGCACTACTGGTTCACCGTCACCACCGCGGGAACTGCCGATCGCGTACTGGGCACCTACCCCGATCCCAAATCCGTCGAGACATCCCCGACGGCGAAGAACCTGCACGGCACCGCGTCAAAGCTGTGAATGAACGCCGGTTCCTGGCCCCCAGCTGGCAATGAACTTGAACTTGACTGTGTATCAGTAATTTTCGTTGAAACTCACCAGTGCCGTGCTTAGTGTCGGTGGAGTCAGAAGTTCGAAAAACGCTGTAACCGAAGGACACACCACATGTTCAACGATGTATTCAACAACGTAATCCACCCGATGGTCACGAACTTCCAGCAGTTGGGCCCCCAGCAGTTCATTCCGCAGCAGTTCATCCCTCAGGGCGTGTTCCAGCAGGCGCCGCAGGCGGCCGAGCAGGCAGTGACGATCTTCGGTAGCTGATACCGCAATCCACAGATAGCGCCACTCAGGGGTCGTCCGTCCAATATGCTGGACGGACGACCTGAGTGCCTCCGCCTGACAAGGATCCCCATGACCGCGAACACCCCCATCCACGCTTTCACCGACGACGCCCTGGGCGACCTCGACGCCACCGCCGTCGCCGCCCGGATCGAATCTGGTGAGGTGACCGCACGGGAAGTCATGGAGGCGTCGATCGCCCGCGCCGAGTCCGTGCAGGGGCAATTGAACGGTCTGGCCTGCACTGATTTCGATCGTGCCCTCGCCAGGAGCAACCGGCCTGCCAAGGGCGTCTTTGCCGGTGTCCCCACCGCGATCAAGGACAACACCGACAGCGCCGGCCTTCCCACCCAGCAGGGCAGTACCGCCTTCACCGCGATCCCCGCCAAAGCCGACAGCGATTTCGCGAAGCAGTTCCTCTCCACCGGGGCCATTTCGATCGGCAAGACTCGACTACCCGAGTTCGGATTCAGTGCGTCCACCGAATACATGACGGAAGAACCCGTCCACAACCCGTGGAATCCGGCGTACTCGTCGGGCGCTTCCTCGGGTGGCGCAGCCGCGCTTGTTGCTGCCGGCGTACTCCCGATCGCGCACGCCAACGACGGCGGTGGATCGATTCGCATTCCTGCCGCTGCCTGCGGACTGGTCGGACTCAAACCCACTCGCGGGCGTACCGTCGCCGACCCCGCCGACAAGTCGATGCCGATCCGGTTGATCGCTCAGGGCGCCGTTACTCGCACTGTTCGCGACACCGCACGATGGATGTCTGCGGCTGAGAACTACTACCGCAATCCGCGACTCGCACCGGTTCGCCTGATCGAAGGACCCAGCTCAACACGATTGCGCGTCGGCGTGATAGCTGATTCCGTAACCGTCACCAAGACGGACGACGAGACGCGCAAGTCCGTCGAAGCTACGGCCGAACTCCTTGCAAGCCTTGGCCATCATGTCGAGGACGCGGCACTGCCCGTCGGCCCCGAATTCATCGACGACTTCAGCATTTACTGGGGCTTCCTGTCGTTCGCCATCTCCACCGGTGGCAAACAAATGCTCGGACCCGACTTCGACAAGTCCGGTACCGACAATCTCACCAAGGGCCTCTACACGCTGTACCGGAAGAACCTCGTGAAGACGCCGCGCGTACTCTACCGCCTGCGACGCCTCCAGCAGCAGTACAGCGCCATGTTCTTGAAGTACGACGTCGTGCTCTCGCCGGCTCTGGGACACACCACCCCTGAACTCGGATATCTCTCTCCCGCTCAGCCTTTCGAGGAACTCTTCGACAAGTTGATCGCGTACACGTCGTTCACGCCGCTGAACAACATCTCCGGCGGTCCCGCGATTTCGCTACCGATGCACCAGACCAGCAATGGTTTGCCGTTGGCTTCGCATTTCTCGGCTGATCTCGGCGACGAACGCACGCTCCTCGAATTGGCCTTCGAACTGGAAGAGGCTCAGCCCTGGAGACGAATCCAGGACTGAGCCCCACCCGGTAAAGACTGTCAGTCGCGCGGCAACCCGAGCATGCGCTCACCGATCACGTTGAGCTGCACCTCGGTTGTGCCACCGTAGATGGTGGTGGCCCGGCCCGAAATGAGCTGCTCCATCGCCTTGTCGCTGGGCTGACCTGGGATGCTGACCGCTCCGGCAGCACCCAGTTCAGCGACGACGAACTCGGCGATCGACTGGCTGATCTTCATCGCCAACAGCTTGCCGACGCTCGACGTAGTACTCACGTCGATTCCCGAAAGTTGCTTGAGCACAACGCGGGAGCCGATGAGATCGATCGCCTGACTCTCCGCAACGAGCTCGCCGACACGGTAGCGGCCGATCGGGCTCAGGTCTGCCGACTTCGCGAACTTCAGCAGATCGGTGTCCGAGGCGTACGCCTCCATCTTCTGGCTGAGCGCGACGCGCTCGCCGGCCAGCGTCGTACGTGCGACGTTCCAACCGTCGTTGACCTCGCCGACCACGTTCTCGTCGGGGATGAACACGTCGTCGAGGAACACCTCGTTGAACAGCGCCGAGCCCGTCATCTCACGCAGCGGGCGGACGGTGATGCCCGGTGTCGACATATCGAGCACGAAGTAGGTGATGCCCTGATGCTTCGGCTTGGTGGCGTCCGTGCGGGCGATCAGCATTGCCCAGTCGGAGAACTGAGCAACCGTGGTCCAGATCTTCTGACCGGTGATCTTCCAACCGCCGTCAACCTTTTCGGCCTTCGTCGCCAGTGATGCGAGGTCGGAACCAGCACCGGGTTCACTGAAGAGCTGGCACCACACCAACTCACCCTGCAGGGTCGGTACGGCCAATTCCTGCTTCTGCTTGTCGGAGCCATGTGCCACGACGGCCTGCACTGCCCAAGTTCCCATCAGAAGCTGCGGCATCGAGATACCGGCCGCCTTGATCTCCTGGGAGATGACGATCTGCTCGAGCGGAGCGGCGCTGCGCCCGTACGGCTTCGGCAGGTGCGGCTGAACCCACCCTCCGTCGCCGAGTGCAATGAGCTGGTCGTCCTCGTCGAGATCGACCAACTTGGCCAGCTCGGCCGCAATGTCGCCGCGGATCTCCTCCGCCTCCGGCGGAAGTTCGAGAACCGAAGCCCGGATGACACCGTCAAGTGCTTGCTGCGCAACACGATTGGCACGATCCTCGCGGGTGCCGAGAATGCCGCGGATCGAGAGCGCGCGGCGGTAATACAGGTGCGCGTCGTGCTCCCAGGTGAATCCAATACCGCCGTGAACCTGCACGCAGTCCTGCGCTACCTGCACTGCAGCGTCGGGAACGATGACCGCTGCGATGTCGGCGGCAAAATCTGCCGTGTCGTCACCCTTGTCCAATGCACTTGCCGCATCCCACACAACGGCGCGTGCCTGCTCGAGCGCAATGCCCATCTGCGCGCACTTGTGCTTGACGCCCTGGAACTGACCGATGGGTCGCCCGAACTGCACACGTGTCTTGGCGTACTCCGACGCGGTGGAGACGCACCAGGACATGACGCCGACGTCTTCGGCGCCGAGAACGACTGCGGCAATGGACCGTACCCGCGCTTCGGTGAGACCGTCGAGTATCCGTTCGGCGCTGATCTGAACATTGTCGGCTTCGATCCGCGCACTACCGCGCAGCACGTCGATGCTGTCCTGAACCGTGATCGCGACTGCGCTGCTCTCGAGCACCGCGTAGCGAACCCCCTCGGGCAACTGGATCGGAACCAGCAGCACGTCGGCGTGTTCACCGCCGAGCACACCGTCGAGTGCGCCCGTGACCTTGTACCCACTGTCCGACGACTCGGCCGCCAACGGTGCACCCAAGGCAACTGCTGCCGTCCGGCTTCCGTCGATCAGGCCGGGCAGGAACTCGAGTCCCGCCTTGGAATCGGCGGCACCGAGAACGGCGCTTGCCAATACCGTCGGGACAAATGGGCCGGGAGAGACTGTGCGGCCCAGCGCTTCCAGTGCCACGGCCAAGGCCAGCAGACCGGCGCCGTGGCCACCCTGCTCTTCCGGAACCGCGAGCCCGAGAAGGTCTTGTCCGACCAGTGCCGTCCAGAACTCGGGGAACTTGTCCTCGGTCCGTGACTCCACCGCCGCGCGCACCTGCTCGGTGGTGATGGTGCGCTCGGCGAAGGAGCGCACCGAATCTGCAAGCGCGGTGTGCTCCTCACTCAGCCCGAGGCCGAGTTCGTATGCGTTGCGTGCCATGCGCTTACAGACGTTCTGCGAGGTCGGCGGTGGTCCAGGGACCCTCGCTCTCGATGGTGTTCACGCCGTGCCAGCCGGCAAGTTCCGTGATGGCCCCACCCTGAACGGCGTACACCTTGCCGGTGAGCTTGCAGTCCGAGGCCGCGAGATATGCCACGAGCGGCGAGATGTTGGACGGCGCAAACGCGTCGAACTCCCCCTCTGGAACCTCGGCCGCGAAGAGCGCACCCATACCGGGTGTCGCCAGCGTCAGTCGAGTACGCGCGATCGGCGCAATTGCGTTGACTCGCACGCCGTAGCGATCCAGTTCGTCTGCGGCCACCAAAGTCAGGGCCGCGATGCCCGCCTTGGCGGCGCCGTAGTTGCCCTGGCCCGCATTCGGCATGAAGGTACCCGAAGCCGAGGCGGTGTTGATGACCGAAGCATTGACGGTCTCCCCTGCCTTGCTCTGGTCCTTCCAGTACGCGGCAGCGTGGTGCAGCGTCGCTGCGTGCCCCTTGAGGTGCACGGCAATGACTGAGTCCCATTGGCTCTCGTCCATGCCGGCGATGAAGGCGTCACGAAGAATGCCGGCGTTGTTGACCAGGACGTCGAGTCGGCCGAACTCACTGACGGCCTGCTTGACGAGGCCCTCGGCGCCGTCCCAAGTGGCGATGTTGTCGGTGTTGGCGACGGCCTTGCCGCCTGCAGCGACGATCTCGTCGACTACCTGCTGCGCGGGGCCGGCGTCTGCACCGGAACCGTCGTTTGCTCCGCCGAGATCGTTGACCACGACGCTCGCACCCTCACGAGCGAAGAGCAGCGCATGCTCACGGCCGATGCCGCGTCCTGCTCCGGTGATGATCGCTACGCGACCGTCGAGACTTCCCATCAGTTCAGATTCCCATCAGTTCAGTTGTCGGACATGAAGACTCATTTGTCGGTGATGACAGCAAGGCCGTCCTTGATGACGAGGTCACCGACCGCGCTGGTTTCGTACGAGTACGACGTGGCTCCGTCTGCCGAACCCGACTTGTAGAACACCGTCTCGATGTCCTGGGTCGGGAGTACGGGCTTCGCGAATCGCACTGCGAGACGGCGCAACCGCTCGGTCTCGCCGCCGGCCAGTTCGGTCAGGGCTCCCCACGACGTGAACGCCATCGTGCACAGTCCGTGGTTGATAATTCCGGGGAGACCGGACATGCGAGCGATCTCTTCGTCGAGGTGGATCGGCATCGGATCGCCGGACGCCGGCGAGTACCGGAACGTCTGGTCCTCGTCGATGTGCTGATTGACCACCGCTGCCGGACTACCAGCACGAAGAGCGTCGTCGAATCGGTGTTCGGGAGCCTTCTCACCCAAGCCGGGGCCCGCGTCGACCTTGCGGAAGAACGCCGTCATCCACTGCTCGTTGACCAATTCGCCCTTGTCGGTTTTGGTTTCGACGTAGATGACGACCGTGGAACCGTTGTCGCGACCCTCGAAACCGATGGGCTTGGCGCGAGCGACCAGATGGTCACCGGGGTAGATCGGACGGTGGAACAGGAAATCCTGCTCACCGTGAACGAGCTTCATCAGCAGTTCCACCGGTGCCACCGACAGGGCAGCCGGTGCCATCGACATGAAGACGGGTACCACCGCGAAGACCGGCGGAGCGATCTCGCCCTTCAGATGTCGCTCGATGGGATCGTTGGTGGCAGCGGCATATTCGGCGATACGCTCGGCTGTCACCTCGAAGTGCTCCGGATCAGTCCATACATCCAGTCCGGAAGTATCGAATTCGACCGCGTTGGTCTTCGGTGTCGTCATCGAGCGTTATCCGACCAGCTCGGCGAACTTCGCCAGCGAAGCCTCGAGGTCAGCCTTGGCGTTCTTGGCGACTGCCTTGCCGATCGGCCCGACGATCATGGTGCCCTTGAAGCTGGCGTCGACGGTTGCCTTCGAGCCTGCACCGTCGGCCTCGACCGAGAGGATGAATTCGACGGTGACACCGGCCATTCCGGTTCCGGCGATCTTGACCATCTTCGGAACCTCGACCTCTTCGACGGTCCATTCGATCTTGTTGGCCATACCCATCACGGAGACGACCTCGGTGAACTTGGCGCCCAACGCAACCTCGGTGGGGAGTTCACTCTTCCAGCCCTGGTGAATGGTGAGCCACTCTTCCCAGCGAGACAGGTCGGAGAGCGCATCCCAGGTCTTCTCGGGGGACGCGGGCAGTACGGCGGAGACGGAAACGGAAGCCATGATGAAACTCCTAGTGGGTAGCTAGCGGGTTGAGGGTGTGATTCAGCGTGCGTAGGGCTTGTATGCGGTCACGACGACTGCGCCGCCGAGTCCGATGTTGTGCTGGAGTGCAACCTTTGCGCCGTCGACCTGACGCTTGTCGGCGGTTCCGCGGAGCTGCCAGGTGAGTTCGGCGCACTGTGCGAGGCCCGTTGCTCCGAGGGGGTGGCCCTTCGAGATGAGGCCGCCGGACGGGTTGACCACCCAGCGTCCGCCGTAGGTGGTGTCGTCGGCGTCGACGAGCTTGCCGCCGTCACCTTCGGCGCACAGTCCGAGCGCCTCGTAGGTCAGCAACTCGTTGGTGGAGAAGCAGTCGTGGAGTTCGATGACGTCGACGTCGTCGGCGGTGATCCCGGCCTGTGCATATACCTTCTCGGCGGCCTTACGAGTCATGTCGGCGCCGACGAGGCTGATGGCGCTCTTGTCCTCGAAAGTGCTGTTCATGTCGGTGACCATGGCCTGTCCGACGATCTCGATCGCCTGAGCAGCGAGGCCGTGCTTCTCGACGAATGCTTCGCTGGCGATGATCGCCGCGCCGGATCCGTCGGACGTAGGCGAGCACTGGAGCTTGGTGAGTGGCCCGTGAATCTGGCGTGCTTCGAGGATCTGCTCGAGGGTGTACTCGTCCTGGAACTGCGCGTACGGGTTGTTGAGCGAGTGCTTGTGGTTCTTGACGGCGATCTTCGCGAACTGCTCGGCAGTGGTTCCGAAGCGTTCCATGTGCTCGACGCCGGCCGCGCCGAACATGTACGGAGCGGGCGGCATCGCGAACTCCTGCAGCTCGGCGAGAGCGAGGAGGTGCCGCATGAGTGGCTGTTCGCGGTCGTCGTAGGTGGATCCGAGCGACCCGGACTGCATCTTCTCGAAGCCCAGCGCCAATGCGCAGTCGGCCTGACCGCTCTTGACTGCCTGCGTGGCGAGGTAGAGCGCGGTCGATCCCGTCGAACAGTTGTTGTTGACGTTGACGATGGGGATGCCCGTCAGACCCAGCTCGTAGACAGCCCGCTGACCTGCGGTGGACTCGCCGTAGACGTAGCCGACGTATGCCTGCTCGACCTCGGAGTAGTCGATCCCTGCGTCTTCGAGCGCCTTGGTACCCGACTCGCGTGCCATGTCGGGGTAGTCCCACTCGCGGGATCCCGGCTTCTCGAATTTCGTCATGCCGACGCCGACGACAAAAACCCTGTTACTCATTGCCACTCCTGAAGAGAACGGTATCTGTGTGTGACACGCTGTCCCACCAAAGTATGTGAGACATCTTGTCCAGTCAATGGCGGGGTGAGTATCGTTCGATTTATGACAAAAACAGCCGAGTCGGCGCAGCCCGACGGGCGCAGCACTCGCTGGAATGATCACAAGGAGCAGCGCAAAGCGCGGATCCTCGACGCAGCACTCGATGCAGTCAACGAAGGTGGCGCCGACGTCGGCGTCCAACAAATCGCCGAGCGCGCCGACGTCCCCCGTTCCGTTGTCTACCGGATCTTCAAGGATCGAGCCGACCTCGACGAGCAGCTGCGAGTCCGCATCCTCGAGATGATGATGACCGACCTGACCCCCACCCTCACGCCGCAAGGCACCGTCGGCGAGGCCATCTCGCGGGCCGTCGACACATACCTTCGCTGGATTGTGAAATACCCACGACTGCATCACTTTTTGGGCAAGGGATCCCCGAGCACCCGAGCCACCGGTTCAAAAGTGGTGACCGGAACGAAGACAGCCATCGCCGTCCAGTTGGGAAACCTGTTGGGCGCGATCCTCACCAGCCGCGGCAAATCGTCGAAGATGGCGGAGCCCTTGGCTTTCGGCGTGATCGGCTTGGTCGACGTCAGCGTCAACCGTTGGCTCAGCCAACCAGGTTCCGACGTGACCAGCGCAGAATTGGCCGAATTCCTCGAACGCTCCATCTGGCAGGTTCTCGACGGCAATCTCCGGAGTATCGGCGTCGATATAACGCTGTCGACCCCGATCGCCGACCTGTGACAGTCACCGAACTACCCTGGACACTCGACGGACGCGGACTTCAACTGATCCACGTCCCATCACCAGTCCTAAACGCATTGGGTGACGATGACGCCACTCTCGCAATGGAACTCGCACCCGAAATCCTGACCCCCTATCTCCTCGGCGAAGAATGCCAGGGCTTATGGCGCTACCGGAGCAAGCAGACAGCAGAGAACCAGCACGACAGCGCTTGGATCACCCGCATCGCCGTTGATACGCGGACCTCGACGCCGGTGGGGTTGGCCGGATTTCATGGCCGCCCCGACGCGCGTGGGATGGTCGAGATGGGATATCGCATCGACCCGGCGTTTCGACGACAGGGCTACGCACGAACCGCCCTCGAAATACTGCTCGACGTCGCGAGTCGCGAATCCGAAGTACACATCGTTCGCGCGACCATCAGCCCGGACAATGTTGCATCTCGAAATCTGATCAGCCAGTATGGTTTTCACGAAGTCGGTGAGCAGTGGGACGAAGAAGACGGTCTGGAAACCATCTTCGAAGTCAGTGCCTCTCGATCTGCGGAGGCCGCCAGCAGGCGAGTAACGGCGTCCTCGATCGCCAAAGCCGCACCTAGCCCGAGGTGAGGGCGCATGGCGTGAGCGGCGTCGCCAATCAACGCAACTTTGCCGCGTGTCAACAACTTCGGGGTCCGAATCTCGAGCAACTCGTTCTCGATGATGCGGGCCGGATCAGCGTTCGCGACCAGTTGCGACACCGGTTCGGGCCAGTCGGCAAAATGCGCGAGACTCTCGACGCCGCGTTGCGCACCCGCGAAGGCGTAGGTGCGGTTGCCCGCCAACGGGAGAATCCCGAACTCCCCTCGAATCCCCCACACCTGTCCGACAAAATTCGGCGGTGGACCATCGACGATCCAGCGCCAAGCTGACACTCCGGTATGTACCACGGTTCCCTCGCCGGGCCAGAGCTGCTGTCGCACAACACTGTGCACACCATCCGCGGCAACGACAAGGTCGTATCGAGCGGTATCACCCGCGGTGACTATCTCGCCGCGGCCGTGATCTCCGCAGCCAACACCCGTCACCCTGACTCCGGTGCGTAGACACTCGGCGGGGAGGGCGCGAACCAACACCTCGATCAGATCGGCGCGGTGGATTGTCACCAGATCGCGTCCGCCGGCGAGGTCACCAATTCTGCGCGTCACCAGATTTTGCCCGCGCAGATTCCTGATCGCGCCCGAGCTGTACGGAAGGGAGTTCGCCCTGACCTGTTCGCCTACACCGATTTCGTCCAACGCTGCCAGCGCGTTGGGAAACAACACGACGGCGGCGCCTACCTCCGTGAACTCGGACGCACGCTCGTACACGGTGACATCCCAGCCTGCTTTGCGGAGCGCGATGGCAGCCGTCAGCCCGCCAATTCCCCCGCCGACGATTCCAGCGCTTTGTCCTTCCGGCACAAGTCAGATCCTCTCCGGAACTGTGACAGCCGTCAACCCGCTGGTGTTGTCGGTCCAGTGAATGGCTCGATCCTCCAGCATTACCGGCGTCCACAACCTGTATGTCTTCACCTGATGGTGATGACGACACAGGCATTGGAGGTTGCTCGCAATGGTCCACCCACCACGTCTCGGATCGGATGGATCGAATTCGGTGACGTGGTCGAGTTGGCACCTGTTCGCGGGCACCGAACAGCCAGGGAATCGGCAGTGACCGTCGACGGCCCGCACCAATGCGGCCAGTGCCGCTCCCGGCGCGTAGGTCAGCGCGCCGGGAGGTGGATCGGGTTGGGCGCCATGCCCATCCGATCTTCGAACTATGTCCGGGGATCGCGCGACCAACCGTTGCATTTCCCGAATCCGATCCCCGCAGCCTTTCGGTTCGCGACTTGGGCGATCACGTCGGGTGACAAGCGGCAGGACAGCCGCAGCATGTTGCCGGCGCGGTCGATTTCCGGCGGCCTGGGCGCGGAAATCTACGAACAAAGCCTGCCAGGTGGAATCAGCAGCAAGCTCGCGAGCAAAATCAGGATCGATCGGTCCGTACCCGTCGATGCTCGCGGGATCTGACGTCAATCCGAGGAGCGTCGCCAGATCACACACGATGTGCAACAACGGCTTCCGACGTGAGGATGTAGTTGATTGGGCTGCCGTGGGTGCAGCCTCGCACGTTTGACTGCCACACTGGCAACGTAGCCCGTTCTCGCCGTGCAGGAGAGCGACCAGCGCGTCAGCCCGGCGCGTCGAGGCATTTCGTGGATCGTGGTTGCAGACGCTTCCGGCGGCATCGTTGATCAGGCCGAGGGCCTCGACGGCCTCGCTGGCACTGAGTGTTGCCTGCAACTGAGCGAGTCCGTGACGGTCGGCACGCGTGCGAACATCGCGGTGTTCCAGCATCTTCCGGCGACGTTCGGCAGCAGCATCCGGATCGTAGGCAAAGAGCTGACGTTCGATGTCGCGCTCGAGTTGCCCGGGAGGAAGACGGTGCGCCGAGGCAAGTACCCGGCGCTCGAGCGCTGAGATAGCCTCGGGGTCGACCCCGGTGAGTCCGTCGACAATCTTGCGCACACGCGCATAGTCCAGCTCGCCGGCAGCGAAGGCGGCCTTGGTGAGCGGAAGGAACTCCCGTAGGGCATCACCGATCTCGACGTGGACTTCGGCAGTACGACGCGAGCACGTGAGCATGACCGCGATCTCGTTGCATGCGATCCGCCACGCCTTGTCGACATCACCGGACGCGTCGAGTTCGGCATTGAATCTCGACTCCGACAACATGGATGCACCGAGCACCTTTTGCGCGGCAAGCATGTTCTCACTCTGCGCCGTGGCAAAGAGCATGTCCGGCAGCACGACTGGATCGACGACAGGACGGCCGTCATCGACGGATGTCCCCACACCGCTCGTCAATCCATCATCGAACATACATTCGACACTAGACCCGCCCACCGACAAGAAAGCTAGAGTGCCGGTTTGTATCCCTTACCTTGCATCCACGCCAGCACGTCCAACACCCTGATGACCGGGATGGATTCGTCGAGACCTGCACGTGCGCGTAGGTCGAGGAGACGACTCTGCAACTCGCCTTCCCGCATGGCTGCGCGAACCGGTTCCAGATGGGCAGCCTTCGTTCCCAACTCCCGTCCGATGACGTCGTCGTAGATCGGGAAGAGTCGCGGACGCTTGCGTGCGATCAGTTTGGACGCCATGGTGCGTCCGACGCCGTGAATCTCTCGAAGCGCCGCCTCCAACCGCCACACCGGAGATTCCAGGGTGAAGGGGTCGGGTTCGTTCGACAGATCGCGATCCGGTCCGACGTCGGCCAGAAGACGGTTCAATTCGGCGTTGTTTTCGCCGAGAAGGAAGAAGGCTCCCTGAGCCGGAACCTGCACCGACAGAAACGTCACCGCAACAAGATCTTCCGCGGTGAAGATGTTTGCATCACGCTCGCGATTGCCACTGGGATCCCAGGAATCCCACAGCGCGCCGGTTCGCAGATAACCCGTCTTGCGGAGCGGTCGCGTGAAGTATTCCTCCAACACGTCGAGCGCGCCGGAATCGTCCCCGTCACGCAGCACACGCGGGAGGCGGATGGGCAACTGATCAACCATGGTCGAGCGACCTTTCCAATACGTACTTGGCAAATCCAGAGTTGTGATACTGCCGGAATGGGCCCTTACCCTTGGCAACAAGATGCTCGGCGAGTGGACGAACCGTCGTCACGTCGACGGGCAGTTGAGCAAACTGCTCCAACGCATCCGAGTCCTCGAGACTGCAGTCGATCACGGTCCCGTCGCCGTCGGCCGACGCCAATTCCGTGCGCCTGATGGCAACCAGATCATGCTTGGAATCGAGTTCTTCGATGCTGCAGCCGGTTCGCGATTCCAGTGCCGAACTGGACACGTACACGGACATCACGTGCTCGATCGGCTCACCGCCGACGAGATGGCACTCGACGCTCAGAATCTCCATCGGACCGATGTTGAGTGTGAACAACCGATGGCGCTCCGCCGATCGGTTGGTCGACGGCAGGCAACTGATCGTCCACCGTTCGATCTCGACGGCGGCCGGAGCGTCGAACGCGTAGGAGAGAACCTCGGCAATCAACTCGGCAAGATCTTCGAAGAGCGGGTCGCGCTGCAACCGCTCGAAATTCTCGACAGAAGCGGCGGGACGCACAGGCGCCTTGCTCACGCAGGTCCCCTCTCGTCCGGTGCTTTGCTCTCAGACCTCGCGTCCAAGGTACCCAGCCCTACGCGGGTCTCGCGCGTTCGCCCTCACATACACCCTCGCGTTATGGTTCTCGACACGTACCACCGCCTTACCGATCGCTAACTCGAGGAGCACACGAAGTGGAAATCAAGGGAACCGCAGCACTGGTCACCGGAGCGGCATCAGGCCTCGGCGCCGCAACAGCCAAGCGCCTCGCCGACGCCGGCGCTACCGTCTTCGGCCTGGATCTGCCCGCGTCGATCGAGCGCGCAGGCGACAACGTCCCCGCCGGCGTCACCCTCATCCCCACCGACGTGACCAGCGGCGAAGAGGTCGAAGCAGCGATCAACCAGATCGTCGAGTCGGGCTCCCCGCTGCGCATCGTCGTCAACTGCGCCGGTGTCGGCTGGGCCGGACGCATCCTGTCCAAGAAGGGTCCGCACGACCTCGAGCTGTTCCGCACGGTCATCACCGTCAACCTGCTCGGCACCTTCAATGTCATGCGCTTGGCCGCCGACGCAATCGCCAAGACCGAGGCCGTCGACGAGTCGGGCCAGCGCGGCGTCGTCATCAACACCGCGTCCGTTGCCGCCTTCGAAGGACAGATCGGCCAGATCGCGTACTCCGCTTCCAAGGGCGGCGTGCACGGCATGACGGTTCCGGCTGCCCGTGACCTCGCGCAGTTCGGCATCCGCGTCAACACGATCGCTCCCGGCATCATCGACACCCCGATGCTCGCAGGCGTCACCGACGAGTACCGCAAGGGCCTCGAAGCCGGCGTCCCGTTCCCGTCGCGTCTGGGCCAGCCGTCCGAGTACGCGCAGCTCGCGCAGATGATCGTCGAGCACGACTACCTCAACGGCGAGACCATCCGCATGGACGGCGCACTGCGCATGGCGCCGCGCTAACTTCCCTGCTGTGCGCCTTTATTAACCGCCCGCGGTTAATAAAGGCGCACAGCTGTCAGAACGCATGAAAATTTCCACCATTGGTTTGTGCAGTTGCGCTCAGGTACTCGGCCACCTCTGTCGCCGGCATCGGTCGACTGATGTAGTAGCCCTGGACCAATTCGCAACCGGCGGTGCGCAAGAGCCTCAACTGGTCGGCTGTCTCCACGCCTTCCGCCAACGACTGCATTCCGAGCGCCTTCGCCACCTCGACCACCGACGTGACAACTGCCGAATCACCTTCGCTCAATTCGGTGATGAACGACCGGTCGATCTTGAGAATGTCCAATGGCAGTTTCTTCAAACTCTCGAAAGACGAATAGCCGGTTCCGAAGTCGTCCAAGGCAATCGCAATCCCGCTGGCGCGTAGGCGATCCAGCTCGGCGACGGCAAGCTCCTCGACCGCTCCCGTTTCTGTGATTTCCAGCTGAAGTCGTTTGCTGGACAGACCGGTTGCCTCCAACGCATCGTTGACTGCTGATCCGAAGCCGGACGACATCAATTGCACCGGAGAGACGTTCACCGTCACGTAGGTGTCGTCGGGCCACGTCGTCGCCTCGGCGCACGCCATGTGCAGAACCTGGAGCCCCAACGGGACTATCAAGCCCGTCTCTTCCGCGACATCGATGAAAATGTGCGGCGCAAGCACTCCCCGCACCGGATGATTCCAGCGAAGCAGTGCCTCGAATCCCTCGACGCGTCCATTGTCTGCAAGAACCTGCGGTTGGTAGTACAGCTCGAACTGCCTGGACTCGATCGCAAGCCCAAGCTCTTGCAGGGCCGATGCTCGTTCCCTGGCCCGCGCCCGCAGCACCGGTGAGTATCTTTCTACCCGGTTCTTACCAGCGGATTTTGCCGCATACAGCGCCATGTCGGCGGACATGACGAGAGTGTCGGCGTCTTCGGAGTCTGCCGGTGCACTGGCATAACCAATCGATGCCCGAACCTCGATTCGATTTCCCCGCACGAAAAACGGCTCGCGCAATGCAGCCAGATAACGTACGAACATCGTGCCGCTGTCATGCGACCCACGCACGATGAGCCCGAATTCATCACCACCGATTCGGGCACACATGGCACCGTCAACCACCCGATTGAGCCGTGCAGCAACGGAAATCAATAATTTGTCACCGACGGGGTGCCCGAGGGTGTCGTTCACCGATTTAAAGTTGTCCAGGTCCAGGATGCCGACAAGGATCTGCTCGCCTGTCCGGACCGAGCCGAGCGCGTCGGACAGCTCCGTACCGAATGTCCGACGGTTGGGAAGCCCGGTCAGTCCGTCGGTTGCAGCCAGCCAAAGAATTCGCCGTTCGTAGCTGTACTTCTCGGTGATGTCCGAACCCACGCCGCGCCAACCCACGAACTCCATGGACTCGGAAAGCCTGGGGTGACCCGACAGAGACCACCATCGGTCGACGTCGTCAACACGTACGGGAACGACGACCTCTCGAAACGGTACGAGGCGATCGAGGTGATCTCCGATGACCTGGACCGCGGCTCGACCGCTTTTCGTCGAACCGACGTCGAGCCGATCCAACAAACCCCTCAGTGACAAGGTTCGGAGGTCGGAAACGGGCACGCCCGAAATCTCCGACAGCCGAGCGGAGGTGTGCGACAACGTCCCGGTGGTGTCGACTTCCCACAGCCAGTCGCGTGACCCGCCCTCGAAATCGTCGAGGAGCAAACCGACTGTCTGACGCTCGGCAGCAGCCTCGAACTCGGCAAGACAACGACTGCGGAACGACGCCCACAGGTAGACGACGCCGACGCACAGAATGCTGATGTAGACAACGAGCTGAAATGAAAGGACGAAGTATTCGGCTGTCGCCCCGGCAAGCATGACGAACAACAATCCCAGACCGTGCACCAGTATCCAGGCCAACCCCAGCGACCGAACCGTCGAGAGCGCAACTGCACCGGCACCCACCACACCGGCAATGGTCGCGATCAGAACCAGCTTTCGTGAACCGTCTATCACCGGAAGCATCTGAGCCGCGAGGATCGTGTACAGAACGCCCAGCAGTACCACTTCGAGCATGAGAGCCCAGTAGTCGTACCGAGTCGTGTGCTTGGGCGAATAGCTATCCCCCTGAATGACCCTGGGTAGCCATACACGCACCGAGTTGAGGATGACCGCAAGCGTTGCGGCTCCCCAGATCAGGCGGAACTCTTCGTACCCGGGAGGCACGACATAGGCCAACAAGGCGCACGCACTGAAGAAATTCGCGACGTTGGCCAGCGGAGCGACCGTTGTCACTTGACGGACTTGGCGAGAGAAGAGGTCGCGCCGCTCTACTTCGGACAGTTCGGCGTCGCTCGCACTCGAAGTCAGCCTGCTCAGCATTCAACACCCTCCATCGTGGAGCCGACCAGATGAAGGTAGCGCGTGCGCGCAGGAGAAACACCCTATGGGAGACAATTGGGTAGCGAACCCCCTTGCTAACTTGGGCATTTCATACTTTTAGGACATTGGAGGCGCTAGGACGGACCGATCCACTCCGGAATTGCATAGCCATCGACAATGTTGACAGAACACGAACGGGCTGAAACTTATGACACATCAGCCGGACCGATCCACCCCGGATACTGCACACCCAACGGCATTACCGGAGCCACAAAGCCTTTTGGCTGACGCCGCAACTGCGCAGTCGGAGTTTCATAGATCAGCTCCGGAAACTGCTGCAA
This sequence comes from Rhodococcus sp. NPDC060176, assembly GCF_042728675.1. Lineage (NCBI taxonomy): Bacteria > Bacillati > Actinomycetota > Actinomycetes > Mycobacteriales > Nocardiaceae > Rhodococcus > Rhodococcus sp. NPDC060176. The sequence continues at coordinate 158,348 of NZ_JBHWYS010000004.1, read as the reverse complement.
CCACCAATCCTGGCACCCTGGCGGAATACCGTTGCCGCCATTCGCAGGGGGATTCGACGACCCCGAGAGATAGACGTAGGGCTGAATCTTCCACGACCCGAACACATCCCAGGATGGCGTACGGTCCCCAGGCTCCCCTCGCTCGGGATCGGAATCGACAACGCCCGGCAAACCCGGACTCTCGCCCCGATTCTTCAACACAATTCGATACGCGTGGTCCGGAAACTCTACCGACCAGTTTCGCCCCTCCGTCGTATTGATCATGTAGCTGCACACCGTGCCCGACACCTCGGTATCCGTTGCAGAGTAGTCGGTGATATGAGCAAATACGGTCTCCCCCAAAGGAGCCAGATACTCTGCCCGCTCAGCGAACCGTGTGCTCTGCCCCGGGCGCGGTTGTTCCACCAGAGCCGAGGTATAGCCTGGAAAGAAGTCGTCGACCTCACTGATCACAGGCCAGTAGCGTCTCGGCTCGAACGCTGCTCGCAGCAGTTCCGATCCACGCGAGAACAAATCGACGCCGGCATCTGCTGACCACACGTTCGGCACAAAGTTGTCGAAGGCCGGGACCACTTCGGCGGTCGCGCCACGAACCTCGGGATCCGATGTACCGCAGGCAGATACACCCAGAGCGACACATAGAGACAAAACCGCTACGCTCCGAACGCGCTTATCCATCGGTCAGCACGACGATTTGATATGCATGCAAAATGCCATCCGCATCGGTACCACCCAAGACTTCGAACATTTCCGCGCAGTCCGCACCAAGCTTGATATCGTCGGGCTCAGTCTTCACCATCTCATTCCAGCTCATCAGTTGCCCCGATTCGTCGAAGTACTTCCCGTGCTGATCCCGGATCTCCATGGGCATCTCGGGCACTGCCCTCAGAATGTTGTAGGTGTCACGCTGAAAATCAGGAGGGTTGAGGGCCGCCTGATCTGCTCCACCCGGAGGCTTCCCGATCATCGCACTCTGCAAGGAATTCCCCGAACTATCGATCATCAAGTTGACGAACTCGCCACCTGGAAGTTTATCGATGCCAAAGGAACCCATCGTCGACAGTGCGGTGAATGCAGCTTCTTTTCGATCGTAGATGACCTGAGCGTGCGCAGCCTTGTCATCGTATTGGTCTTGAACGGCCTCGAGAACCCCGCGATCGATCAAGCCGTGCAACCTACCGACCCTTTCCAACTCGGCCCTCGAGTCGCTACCGGTGGGATCTGCGGCATACCGACCTTCCGATGCCAATTGTTCGGCAATGGCAGCCTGCGTGAGTATCCTTCCTGCCCCCTCATCAGTATTCATCAGCGCGAAAACATTGGCAGAGCCTTTGTACTGGTTGTTATCAGTGGGATCGGCCCATTCCCCGCGATCGAATCCAGCGACGTTCGGACCCGGACTGCCGGCAAGGTCCGAAACGTAGGGGCTCATGCTGCGTGAAACTGTTTGCAAAAGATCAGGATTGAGCTGACCGGTCGATTGGCCGTCGGCTTCGGGAATGTTGGAGAGCAACTTCCACGCTTCGTCGGTACTGACCGCCGCACCGACAGCCGACATGATGCTGCCGGTACGAGTTGCCGTAGCCACATCGGTGGGATCATTCGGGTTTTCGACTGTGGCATCACCACCCGAGAAATCGAAGAGCGTCGACGCAGCTTTACCGCCGTCAGTCCAGTTGTGCGACAGTACATCCTTCACAAATCCGCCGCCGGATTCCGGATTGTTCACGGCGGCATCCACGGCAATTTTGTCATCTCCTACAGCAGCGAAGATCTGCTCGGTGATCGCCATATCCTGGGTACCACGCCCATCGACCGTGAAGTACTCGAATTTATGTTCCGGGTTCTGTTCATGAGCTACCTGCGCATCCAGGTATTTCTGCCCCACATCGAGAAGCGCACTGTCGAGGGCACTGCCGCTCTTGTACTGATCGTCGCCCATCGAAACAATGTCGGCGATCGCCTGATTGTCGGCAACGCCGTTGAGTGCAATGCTGGGAAGGCCGGATCCGCCGACTACGTCAAAGCTGTTTACCACCAGGTCATCCCGAGTCAGAGACTCTCGCATCTTGTCGGGTAGAAGGTTCAGACCACCCTTGGTCGGAACGTCCGGATCACCCTCCACCGACGCGCTGACATTCTCGTTGGACAGTATCTGCAGCGAGTTTGCGACCGAAGCCTGCGCATCGGGCGGTAACTTCGAGAGCAGGTCTTCGATCTCCTGGGGCGATTTCCCGTCCAGTGATCTTCCCAGTTGATTGAGGTACTCCATCTGCGACGCCGAAATTGTCGCAGTTTCACCCCGCTCCAACGCCGTAGCCTGTTCCGATGTCAGGTGGCCGGTTTCCGTGATCCGCTGCAATTGCTCGAGTGTCAGCGACGTTGGGTCGGTCGCGAGAGCGTCAGAATCACTCTTACCCTGCTCCCCACCCGAGGTAACAGCGGATACGAATGTCACACGTAGCCCGTCACGAGCGCCGGCCAGGGAGCTTCGCACAGTGTTGTCCGCATTCTCGGTGGCATGTGCAGCGTCGGTCAGCTCACGTTGCCGTTCGACCATCAGGGCAACACGGGCGGTGTCCGGTTCGGCCGCGGTGTCCGTGAGCAGAAGCGCATCCGAGACCACAAATCGATCCGCTTCTGCTGCAAGAACTGCCATTCGGGCCCGCTGCAAGGGAGCGTCGATCTCGTGAAAGCCTTGCTGTGCGGTCTTTGCCAGAGATTCGAGAGCATCGACAACCTCGCCGGCAGTCTTCCTGTCTGCGGCGGCCCTGTCCTGAGCCGCTTCCGCGGTCTTCCCTTCCCAGTAAGCACCGTGCACGGTGGTAACACTGCTGAAATACCGTGAAAACAGATCTTCCACCTTGCTGCCCAAGGCAATCCAGGCGTCGGCAATGGCGGTGAGCGACGCTGGATCCCATGATTCGATCTGTGCACGCGTCGGGGTCATGCGGTGGGTTCCTGGGCGACCCAGGCGCCTGTGGCGTCGGTGTACGTGGTGGCAAGTTCGGCAGCAGACTGCTCGTCACGACTGCGGAACTTTTCGGCGACGTTGGTCATGATGTCGCCGGTCTCGCCCAACCGTTCCTGCAGGGAGGGAACCAGCAAACCCTCGACAAGCTCGTGCGAGATCGCTGATGCTTCGAGAAAAGAGGTCAGCACCGTATTCGCTGGCGCAAAAGAAGAATTCCCGAGCAAGGGCCCAGGCGCCATGGGGACAAACGTGCCCCCAGCGGCCGGAGGAGCACCGGCCGACGGTCCCACGCTCAGCCGACCAGCTTCATCCGCGAGCCCGTGCAGCACCCCGCCCAAGCTTTTCAATTCAGCGATATCTGCCGCAAACGTACCCACGATTCCCCCTCGGACGCACGAGTCAGCCCCCCTGACTCGTGCAACGTCGGCCAAGTATACGTCGAGGCCGCCGACTTACAGGTCCGAGGCGAGCGGAATTTCCTTCTCCGCGCGGTCCGTCATCCACTCACGGAGGACCTTGGTGGCGATGACGTCGTCCTCGTTGTACTGCAGGATGCGTGTCCGCTGCGTCTCGTCCGGCTCACCGTCGTAGCCGACCGCCTCGCGGTACCACGCCATCGACGCTTCACCACCGGCTTCGGCGTCACGCCAGTTGAATCCGGCGACGGGGGCAATCTTCTTGAGTCCCTTGCCGTTCGGGCAGATGAACTGATCACTCACCGCTTGATAGATGTCGACCCACTGCGGACTGTCGATGAATTCGCGGATCTCGTCCTTACTCGGAATCCCGGGTTCACCGGCAAACCTGCGCGCCGAGTCCAACAACCATTTGTCCTCGGCCGAACGCGAATAGCAGTACGCGGCAAAGGTTTTGCCCGAAGCGGCGGCTGCGGCACGTTCCGCCATCAGCCAGCCCCAGAACTCTGCGAACGACCGCGCCTCGTCACGGGTCGGCAACGGATCCCACGTCGCAAATCCTCGATACATCGAGAAGCCGCCGACATTGAGCAACGTTCCCCACAGGTAGGCGCCGTGCTCCTGATAGCTCTCCATGTCGACGTCGATCTCGATGTCCGCCCGAGTCACCGAGATCTTCTCGAACCGCCGCACCAACGGAGCATCCACCAACCACGCCTTGGCGATCACCACTGCGTCGTCGAAATTTCCGTGCGGCCAATCTTCTAGCGGCTCACCGTCCCAGGCGGCCAGCTGATCGATCGTGTTGCAGCCGACGTCGCGCAGAAGCTCGGCCCGCGATCCGACAGCGACCAGGCTGACATCACGGTTGCGGACCAACTCCTGCTTGCATTCCGTCCACCACGGGCACGACTTGCACTCGCTCACCTGTGACGGAGACGTCAGCACCTCACCGCGGGCCACAGCGATACGGTCGGCGAAACGCTCGTCGTAATCGTCGAGAATCGCGCTGAGGTCGTGGACGAGGATGCAGTCTCCGTTGTATCCGATCGCGCCTGCCGTCAGCGACGGGCTCGCCAGCCCACGACGCTCGAGCATCCGATAGACCTGCGCGACGCGCATCTGATCGCGGACCTGACTGCGGACCTTGCGTTTGGGATCGACCGCCGGCTCCCACTCGAAGAGCCCCGAGGTGATCGCGCCCTGACCCGGATCGGTCACCTTGTGATTGACGACGATCACGGGGATGTACCCGCCGCCCTCGTCGTCACGGATGAGCATTTCGCAGCGGCCCTTGCGGCCGGTATCGCGCTCGACCGGCAGAACCGCGCCCCAGATCCGGTCCGCGCCGGCCTCACAGGCAGCCAGAGTGTCGCGAGCCTGCGCCGACGCCGATTGATCGGGGTTGATCTTCACCCAACGCTCGGGAGCAGCGCCGATCACCAGGTCGGCGATCTCCGCGCGCTTCGCGATCGCGGCATCCTGGCGCTGCTTCACGCCGGTGTCGACGGGTTCCGAAGCCGATTTCCCGGGAAACAACCCGTCCAGACGCACCCGATGACGGCATCGGGTCAACGCCCCCGAATCGATGATCGGGAGCTGGGGCGCGGGGTTGTTAACGGAACACACGATGACGAAGATTATGTGCTCCCCTAGGCTGAAGCCGAAGCGCAGGTACCTGGCAACACACAAACACCTGGAAACGGGGTCCTTTTCGATGGGGTTGTTCAAGAAGCGAAAGTCTCGTGCCACCCGCAAGGCGGAGGCAAAGGCTCTCAAGCACAAGGCTGAGGTCGAGGCGAAGCTCAACGCCAAGAGCCAGCGTAAGCGCGACAAGGTCGAGACCAAGTCGCTCAAGAAGCTGGAGAAAGCCGAGATCGAGTCAGCGCACAAGATCGAGAAGGCGCAGATCGCGACCCTGAAGGCGCAGGAGAAGGCCGCTGCGAATCAGGGCCTGACCGTCGCCAAGGTGCGTAAGTACCTGGGTGTGGCACGTCTGCTTGCCCCCGTTCTCCTGCCGATCGCCTACCGCGCGGCCACGGCAGTGCGCGCCCAGCTCGACACCACGCGCGCACAGAAGATGGGCATCGCCGTCGACCAGCTCGGTGACTACACCGGTCACGGCGCGAAGTTGAGCGCTCGTATCGCCGGTGCCGAGAGCTCGGTCACCGAGATCCTCAGCCGCAAGCCCGACGACGCGGAGACGCAGCGTTTTGCCGCCGCCATCCGTGAGCGCCTCGGCGACCTCAGCACGGCAGTTCGCGCTGCGGAGCAGATGCCGCAGGCTCGCCGTAAGGCAGCTCATCAGGCAATTTCTTCCGAACTCGACGGCGTCGAAGCAGATCTGCTCGCACGTCTCGGCGTGCGCTAGACCTGAGTAAGCCAGTGAGAGCAGCCGAGCAGACCGCGACCCTCCGGGGGACAGCTGTCGGTTCCGCTTCGGCTGCTCTCGCTGTCGCTGCGCACGGAATCGGTGGAGGCGAGCTGCCACAGTCGTCGTCGCTGACCCTGCTGCTCGCGGTCTGCGCAACCGTCGGCGCTGTGACGGCCACCCTTCCAGCCCTCTCTCGGGGGCCCGCTGCACTGATCGTGGCTCTCGGCCTGGGTCAGCTTGCCGCGCACACCACCATGACGCTCTCCGAGCACGCTCATTCGCCCGCTCCGGGATTGGTGATGCTCGGTGCTCACGCCGGTGCCACCGTCGCCTGTGCGGTGGCGGTCCTGGCCGCCGAGCGCCTCTACCGGGTTGTCACCCACGCTCTTCACGTCGTCCTGGCGTCCCTGGCGCCCGCCGCCGTCACTTCCCGCGGCCACACCGTCTCGACCGGAATCCACCACGGACCCGTCGACGCTCTACTGCGCGCCAGCATCTCGCGGCGCGGTCCTCCTGCCCTGGTCTGAAGATTCGTAGAACTCCCCACCCCTTCACCAGACCAAGAGGACACTTCCCGACATGAAGAACACCCTGATTTCGCGTGCGGTTGTCACGACCGTTGCTACCGGCAGCGCCGTGCTGCTGGCCGCCGGAATTGCTTCAGCACACGTCAGCGTCGTCGCACCAGGAGCTACGCAGGGCGGATACTCCGTTCTCACGTTCCGCGTGCCCACCGAATCCGACACCGCTTCGACCACCAAGCTGACGGTGGCGCTCCCCGACCTCAAGTCGGCACGTACCGAACCGTTGCCCGGCTGGACCGCCGTCGTGGAGAAGGACCCCACCACGTTGGTCGCCAAGTCCGTGACCTGGACCGCCGACCCCGGCGTCGGAATCGCGCCCGGCCAGTTCCAGCAGTTCGTTCTTTCGGCAGGCCCGCTGCCGGAGCAGGAAGAGGTCGAGTTCAAGGCCGTCCAGACGTACAGCGACGGGAACGTCGTCAACTGGGATCAGGAAGAGCTGGCCGACGGCAGTGAGCCGGACAAGCCCGCGCCGACGCTGACTCTCGCCGCATCCACCGGTGATGCCCACGGAGCCCCCTCTGCCGATAACACTGCCGAGACTTCCGCCGCATCCGAATCTTCTTCGTCGGACAACACCGCCCGTTGGCTCGGCGGCGTCGGCCTGGTGCTCGGCGCGTTGGGCGCTGCACTCGGTCTCGGCGCACTGGTCAGGAGCAAGCGCTGATGAGTACCCGGATCAAGGTCATCGCCGTCGGCATGCTCGCGATGCTGGCCACGATGCTCGGAATGGGCACTGCCAGTGCACACTCCGCGGTGGTCGGCTCCAACCCGGAAAACGGCGCGTCCGTTCAAGCTGCGCCTGACAAGGTTTCGGTCACGTTCAACGAGGCCCTGCAGGCGCAGTTCGCGGCACTGACCGTCACCGGCCCGGACGGCAACCTCTGGACCAAGAGCGATCCGTCCGTCGAAGGTCCCACTGTCAGTGCAGACCTCGGCGATCTCGGACCGACCGGCGTCTACACCATCGCGTACCGCGTCACCTCCGCTGACGGTCACCCCGTCAACGGAACCCTGACCTTCACCCTCACCGAGGCAGGGTCGGGAACTCCCGGCGCTGCAGCCGCGTCGAGCACGGGTGAGTCGGAGTCCGGCAGCATGCCGGTGTGGATCTTCATCGTCGCCGGCGTCGTCGTATTCGGCGGTGCGCTGTTCTTCGTGCTCCGTAAGCCGAAGTCGAGCTGATCGCGTGACGGGTACGGCAAACAGGTGGTGGTTGCTGGTTGCCGTACCCACAGCTCTGCTGGGAGTCCTGATCGCCTGGGGTCTCGCCAGTCCGTCGGGACCCGAATCGTCGAGCACTGTCCGCGTCCTCGCAATCGGATGCGGCTCGTTGACGCTCGGTATCGCGACTCTCGCCTGGATGGGTCGCGGTGAACGCCGCCCGGCAACGAAGCCCGCTGTCATGTGGACCCAGCTCACCGCCGCGGCGGCGGTCTGGCTCGTTGCCGAGATCACGCTCCTCGTGCTCAATGCCGCAGCGGCCGACGGCGCCCCGGTCACCTCGCTGACCATCGGGCACTTCGGCGCATTCGTCTCCGAGGTCAACGTCGGCCGCGTCGGCGTCGCGATCATCGCGTGCGCGTTTGCCGTCGTCTGCTACGGCGTCTACGGATTCACCAATCCCGAGACCGTTCCCGTCGCACCGGCACTGGTCGTCTCCGCGTTGGCCCTCGCTGCCCGCCCGATCACCGGGCACATGGCGCAGCAGAGCTTCGGATCGATCCTCGACGCCGTTCACGTCCTCGCTGCGGCCTTGTGGTTCGGCGTGCTCGCCGCACTCGCGCTTGCCGTACCGTCGCGCGGTGCCTGGGCGATCTGGTTGCCCAAGTACTCCGCCCTCGCCTGGCGATGCGTCCTCGCGTTGGTCGTCACCGGTATCGTCAACGCCGTCGTGCGACTCGACTCGCTCTCCGCCTTCTACGACACCGCTTACGGCCGGGTGATCCTCGCCAAGATCGTGGCGATCGCCCTGCTCGTCGCACTGGGTTGGTGGTGGCGCCGGACGTGGGTGGTCGCAAGTGCCGCACACCGCATCAGTGCGGACGGATCCCTTCGCCGCGCCGTCGGTGAAGTTGTCTTCATGGCCATCGCTTTCGGGCTTGCCGCGGCCCTTGCGACAACTGCGTAAGACGTGCCTCAGCGCGACATTTCGTGACCCGCACATTTAACGTTTCACGTCGAGATTTAACCTCTACGTGAGTTTATTTTCCCAGCTTGCGGCGGTTTCCGGCCACCCTTAGCGTTGCTCGCATGACGGAGGCCCAACGCTCGTTTCTCGTCTGCGCTTCGCAGCGCAGCGGCAGTACTTTGCTGGTCGAATCCCTGCGAGCGACCGGGGTCGCGGGTGAGCCGGAAGAGTTCTTCCAGTACCTCCCCGAGACCTCGCGATCGCCGCAACCGAGGCAGTGGTTCGAGGACGTGACGGACGAGTCCGTCCTGGGTCTGCTCGCCCCGTTCCACCCGGGCACGCCGGACACTCGCACCTCCGAACAGTGGCGCACACAACTTCTCGAACTCGGCCGAACCCCCAACGGAGTCTGGGGTGGCAAGCTGATGTGGAACCAGACGCCGCTCCTACTCGATCGCGCGGCCGGATTGCCCTGGCGCAGTGGGACGGACCTACGTTCCGCACTCCACGACACCCTCGATCACGACCTGCAGTTCATCCACGTCTATCGAGAAGATGTCGTCGCTCAAGCTGTGTCGATGTGGCGCGCCGTGCAGACACAGGTCTGGCGCGACGACGCGACCCCACCGAATCTCTCGGACGGTGCGCAGTACAACGCGCTCGGAATCGCACACCTGGTGACGATTCTCGGTGAGCAGGAACGCCAGTGGAAGCGCTGGTTCGACGAGGAGGACATCTCCCCCATCGAGATCGGGTTCCGCGATCTCACCGAAGACCCGCAGTCCGTGGTCGCAAAAACCCTCATCTCCCTCGGCCTCGACGGACAACTGGCCCCGCCACCGCCGCTGCGTCGTCAGAGCGACGGACGATCCCGCGAATGGGTGCAGCGTTATCGCATCGACGCCGAACAGAACGGATACCCCGTCACATGAGCACCGTCACCGATGTCGTCGACGAACTCCGAGTTCTCGAATCCGAAGCGGTTCACATCATTCGAGAGGTGGTGGCAGAACTCGAAAGACCGGTACTGCTCTTCTCGGCCGGCAAGGACTCGATAGTCCTGCTTCGACTCGCCGAGAAGGCGTTTCGACCCTCCCCACTCCCTTTCCCGGTCCTGCACGTCGACACCGGCCACAATTTCCAGGAAGTCATCGAATTTCGCGACCGCCGAATCAAGGAGGGCGGGCACACACTTCTGGTTGCTTCCGTTCAGGATTCGATCGACCAGGGTCGAGTGCAGGAGTCGACCGAGTCCAGCGGATCGCGAAACCGCCTGCAGACCAGAACTCTGCTCGACGCTCTCGAAGGCGGGCGATTCGACGCCGCATTCGGCGGCGCCCGCCGGGACGAGGAACGCGCGCGAGCCAAGGAACGTGTCCTCAGCTTCCGTGACGAGTTCGGCCAGTGGGATCCTCGGGCGCAACGGGCCGAACCGTGGTCGCTCTACAACGGTCGGATCAGACGCGGAGAGTCCGTTCGTGTCTTCCCGCTGAGCAACTGGACAGAACTCGACATCTGGCGCTACATAGCCCAGGAGGAACTGGAACTGCCGTCCATCTATTTCGCGCACGAACGGCGGGTATTCGAGCGCGACGGAATGCTCCTCGCTGCTTCGGAATTCAGCACCGACACCGAGAACGCCGCGGCAACGACCGAGTGGGTGCGATACCGAACCGTCGGCGATCTGACCATTACCGGCGCCGTTCGATCGCACGCCACCACCATCGACGACGTCGTCACCGAGATCTCGGCCGCGACGGTTTCCGAACGAGGCGAGACTCGCGCAGACGACCGAACCTCGGTCGCCGCGATGGAAGACCGAAAGCGTGAGGGCTACTTCTGATGACCACCACCATCACTCGCCAACTCCTGCGACTGGCAACGGCGGGTAGCGTCGACGACGGCAAGAGCACCCTGATCGGCCGACTGTTGCACGACACCGGCAGCCTGCCCACCGATCACCTCGATTCCGTGACCGACGAGGATGGTGTCGCTGATCTGGCCGCACTCTCCGACGGACTGCGCGCCGAGCGTGAACAAGGAATCACGATCGACGTTGCCTACCGATTCTTCTCCACTCCCACACGGAGTTACGTACTCGCCGATACTCCGGGACACGAGCGCTACACGCGCAACATGTTCACCGGCGCATCCAACGCACACGTTGCCGTCCTGTTGGTCGACGCGAGAACCGGAGTGCTCCGTCAAACGCGTCGGCACGCCAGAATCGCTGCGCTGCTCGGTGTTCCGAACCTTGTGGCAGTGGTGAACAAGATCGATCTGGTGGACTTCGACGAAGCTCGATTCGCTCAGGTACAGGAAGAACTGCGGGCCTTGGCGCGGCAAGTCGGACGCGAGGACGTACTCGCCATCCCGGTTTCCGCGAAAGCCGGCGACAATGTCGTGACCCGTTCGGAGAACACCGCGTGGTACGACGGACCGACGCTCCTCGAGTACCTCGAAGGCGTCGAACTCCATGCGCCTGCGACTCGCACCGAGGAGCTTCGGCTTCCCGTGCAGTGGGTTTCGCGTCCCGATCCGCAGAACCGTCGCCGATACACCGGCAGAATTTCGGCAGGCACTCTGAGCGTCGGAGACGAAGTGGTGGTTCTGCCGTCCGGATCGAAGAGCACCGTGATCGGATTGGACACTCTCGACGACAACCGCATTACTGCCGTTGCACCACTGTCGGTTTCGGTGGAACTGGCCGACGACATCGACGTCGGACGTGGCGATGTTCTGGTCAGTGGCGGCGCGCAGGCTCATTTGCCCGTGCTGGCCCGAGAACTGGACGCCACGATCTGCTGGTTGTCCAACGCCCCGTTGCGCGCCGGTGACCGCATAGCACTCAAACACACGTCCCGGACCGTGCGAGCGACGGTTCAAGAGCTGCACACCCGACTCGACCCCGAGACACTCGACGAGCAGGACAGCCCGGTGGAGCTGGGGCTCAACGACATCGGAACGGTCACGCTCCGAACCAGTTCCGTGGTCGTCGCCGATACCTACGACCACAATCGGGACTCTGGTGCGTTCATTCTGATCGACGAGCAGAGCAACGACACCGTCGGCGCCGGCACCATTCTCGAACCCCGCGTCGTTGTTCCCGGCGAGCAGACCCGCAGTGACATCAAATGGCACCCGTCCTCACTCGAGCGCCAACGACGGTGGGCGTCGACTACACAGAAGGGCGCCACGATCTGGCTGACCGGCCTACCTGCCTCGGGAAAGTCCACCGTCGCCGTGGCTGTCGAACGTGCGCTGGTCGAGGCCGGGCGCACCGCGTATCTTCTGGACGGCGACAACGTGCGCCACGGCATCTCCGACGATCTCGGGTTCTCACCGGGAGACCGGGCTGAGAACATCCGTCGCGTCGGGCATCTCACGCGACTGTTCGCCGACGCCGGCGTGGTGGCCATCGCGTCGATGGTCTCGCCACTGCGTTCGGATCGAGCAATTGCGCGTGCTCTCAACGAAGCTGCCGGACTCACCTTCCTGGAAGTTGCCGTCACGACTCCCGTCGAAGAATGCGAACGTCGAGATCCCAAAGGCTTGTATGCACGTGCGCGGGCCGGTGAACTGAAGGGACTCACCGGAATCGACGCACCGTACGAAACCCCGGAAGCTCCGGACCTGGCTTTCGACACGACCGGCGCTGACATCAGTGAACTGGTCCAGCGGGTCATCGCATTGTTGGAGGAGCGAGAGACCGCTCAAACCTAGAGGTTTTCGGTGTCCGACTCGAGATAGCCGCGGTCCGCGCTGTAGGCGGACCGCACGTTGGGCCGGACACCGATCTTCTCGAGATACGCCGCCATGCGGTGCACGGCCATCGCGCTACCCAATGCCTCGTCCGGGAGACGATCGTCGGTTTCGGCGCGCCAGTTGTGAAGCTGCGAAGACAATTCCGCCTGTACCGCCGAGACTTCCGGTCGATCGATCAAATTGACCTTCTCGTCGGGGTCGGCACGAAGGTCGTACAGCTCCCGAGGCGCACGTACCGCCAGATGCTCGGTGCCCAGGGCTTTTCCGGAAAGACTGTCCTCGATGTCCAGCGGTAGATCCAGAGCCGGGCGGACGGCATAGTTCTCGATGTAGCTGTAGTCCTTGGTTCGCACGGCGCGAATGGGATCGAAGCTGTCGTGAAAGGTCTTCTCCGTGAACAGGGAAGTACGAACGGGCTCGGACGGTTCAGTTCCGCGGTCGACGAGGGCATCGGCGTGCGAGCGTCCTTCCACCTCGGTGGGCACGTCGATACCGAGGAGATCGAGAATGGTCGGAACAAGGTCCACACCGCTGAACAGTGTCTCGTATTCCTTTCCGCCACTGCGATACCGCGCGGGAGGCCGAGCGATCAAGGCAATACCGGTACCCGGGGCGTAGAGCGTCGACTTGGCGCGAGGAAACGCCGCGCCGTGATCGGTGAGGAAGAAGACCCACGTGTTCTCGTCGAGCCCCTCTTCCTCGAGGGTCGCGAGCAGATCACCCACCGCGGCGTCGGCCACCTCTACGCTGCCGTGGAACTCGGCCAGATCCTCGCGCACCTGCGGCACGTCGGGAAGGTATCCGGGAACCTCGAGCGCTGCGGTGTCCGCCGGGGTGTAGCGATCCGCCGGGTACGGCCGATGCGTTTCGAAGAATCCCGTGGTGAGTAGGAACGGCTCGGGCGGGAAGCGTCGTAGCCAGTTCTGGGCACGCGGAACCACGTAGTCGCAGAACGAGTTGGTGACGTCGTATTCGTGATAGCCCAGTCGCTTCGGATACGCAGTCTCGTGCTGCATCCCGAACAGCGAGGTGTACCAACCGTTGTCGGAGAGGATCTGCGGGAGCGTCTGCACCTCCGCGTGGTACTCCCAGCCGTGGTGCGCCAACCCGATCAGACCGTTGTTGTGCGGATACCTGCCCGAGAAGAGCGAACCGCGGGAAGGCGAGCACAGCGGCGCCGTCGCGTGCGCGTCGGTGAACCGGATGCCTTCGGCCGCCAGACGGTCGAGATGGGGGCTGTTGACCCCGGCGACACCGTAACTCGCGAGGTGTCGCCCCAGGTCGTGCCAATGAATGATCAGGACGTTATCTCGCGCAGCCGACACGTGGGCAAGGCTAGTTGCCCTGCCCACGTGCGGCAACAGCTCGAATCAGCAGGATCTCAACTGTTTCTGCCGAGCTGTCTGATCCATCCGCGGGTATCGGCCGGATCGATGACGTCGTCCAATTCGAACGTGGTCGCCGCCATCAGTGCCTTGCCCTGTGCGTAAGCCAGTTCCACGAACTGACCGAACAGTGTTTCCCGAGCCACCGGATCTTCGACGGACTCGAGTTCCTTGCGGAAACCGAGGCGCACGGCGCCTTCCAGACCCATCGGCCCGATCTCTCCGGTCGGCCACGCCACCGTGAACTCGGGGGCATGGAAGGAACCACCGGCCATCGCCATGGCGCCCAACCCGTAACCCTTGCGCAGGATGATCGTTCCGAACGGCACAGTGAGGCGAGCACCGGCAACGAAGAACCTGCCGAACCTTCGGACCGTCGCCTCCTCCTCCGAATCCGGGCCCACCATGAAACCCGGTGTGTCGCACAGGGTCACCAGCGGGATGCGGTGCGCTTCGAGGAGTTCCAGGAAATCCGAAGCCTTGTCCGACGCTTCCGCGTCGATCGCGCCGCCGAGATGCTCGCTGCTGTTCGCCAGCACACCGTACGGAACTCCTTCGACACGAACGAGTGCGGTGACTACACCGCGTCCGTAGTCTCGACGCAGTTCCAGGACGCTGTCGACGTCCGCGATTGCGTCGATCGCTCCACGAACGTCGTACGAGCGCAGGCGATTCTCCGGCACCACATGCCGCGAGAGCCGCGGATCCGGAGCCGTCCACTCTCCGCTCGCACCCTGGAAGTACCCGAGGTACTGCTTGGCCAGGGCCACCGCATGAGCGTCGTCGTCAGCGACCAGGTGTACGACGCCGTTACGGCGCTGCACGTCGATGGGGCCGATGTCCTCGGGGCGGAAGTTTCCGAGCCCGCCGCCCTCGACCATGGCAGGACCACCCATGCCGATATTGGCGTCCGGTGTCGCGATCAGGACGTCGCACGCGCCGGCCAGGGCCGCGTTGCCCGCGAAACAACGACCGGACACGACGGCGACCATGGGCACCCGTCCGCTCAGCGCCGCCATGGCGCGGAAGGTTCCCAGTTCGAGGCCCGCCCCGGCGCCCGCATCGGTGTCACCCGGGCGACCGCCGCCGCCTTCCGCGAACAGCACCACCGGAACTCGCTTGCGGTCGGCGATCTCGAGCAGGCGGTCGGTCTTGGCGTGATTACGCATGCCCTGGGTACCGGCGAGCACCGAGTAGTCGTACGAGATCACGACGCTCTCGCCGCCGCTGATGGTCGCCACTCCGCCGATCAAACCGTCAGCCGGAGTGTTGGCGATCAGGTCTTCCTCGCTGCGTCGACTGCGCTGCGCCGCCAGCGCGAGAGCGCCGTACTCGACCAGACTGTCGTCGTCGACCAGGTCGTAGACGTTCTCGCGAGCAGTCCGGCGTCCCAGCTTGTGACGCTTCGCCACGGCTGCGGGCCGGGCCGCGTCCAGGGTCACCTCGTGGCGAGCGATGATCTCCGCGAGATCGGGACGGACGACGTCGAGGTCCACCTCGTCGACCTCTGCGAGCTTCGATCCCGCGCTTGCACTACGGACGACGAGCAACGGTTCGCCCGCACCCACCGACCTCCCCGGTGACGACAGGACCCGGACCACCTCGAGATCACCGGGCGCCGAGAGAACATGCTGCATCTTCATCGCCTCGAGGACGGCAACCTGGCCACCCGCATGGACGCCGTCACCGACGACGGCGAGTTCGACGACGATGCCCGCCATCTGCGCACGGACCACATCCTCGTCCGGCGCCACGTCCACAGCCGAGGAGGGCGTTTCTGGGCCGGCTTCGGGAACGAGGTCCGTCAACCGCGAAGCCAACCAGTCGACGTCGACCAAGCCGTCACGGAAGTCCTTGTCGGACAGAATTGCCTGCAGGAAATCGATGTTGGTCGCTACGCCGTCGATGGCGAACTCACTCAAAGCAGCAATCGACTTGCGCACCGCGGCAGGGAAATCCGATCGACGCGTGTGGGTGATCACCTTCGCCAGCAGGGAATCGTAACGGGCACTCGGCGAGAGCCCGACCGCGCCGAAGGTGTCCACTCGCACACCGGGCCCGCTCGGAGGAGTGAAGGTGTCGAGCGTGCCCGACGACGGCAACGCATTGCCGTCCGGCGTCATGGTTTCCATGTTGACGCGGGCCTGGATCGCGATTCCCGATGCGACTGCCACGGATCCGACTGTCTCCGAGTCCTTCTCGAGAGCGGTGATTCCGGTTGGTAGGTCCAGGTTTTCGAACGGAACTCCGTCCGCGATCGCGAGCTGCACGGCGACGAGATCTAGCCCGGTGACCTCCTCGGTTACCGTGTGCTCCACCTGAATTCGGGGGTTGACTTCGAGGAAGACGAAGCCGCGTTCCTCGACGAGGAACTCGACCGTCGCGATTCCGCGGTAGCCGACCTCGGTGCACAGCCTCGCGGCCGCGGCGTGCAGACGCTCGCGCAGGGCCCCCGACAGCCCCTGCGCGGGCGCTACCTCGATCAACTTCTGATGCCGACGTTGGACGCTGCAATCGCGGTCACCCAGAGCGAGCGCATGGGTTCCGCCTTGCCCCGGTGCCGCCACGATCTGCACTTCGATGTGCCGAGCGTGCTCACTGAGTACCTCGGCGAACAGTGCCGAACTGCCGAATCCCGACTGGGCTTCGGCCGCACACACACGGTACGCGTCGTCGAGCGCTTTCGGGTCACGGACCGCGCGCATGCCGCGGCCACCGCCGCCACTGAGCGCCTTGATCATGATGCCGCGGGGGTTGCGCTCGAAGAATTCGCGCACCTCGTCGAGGGCGGCGTTCGCCGATGTCGACGGCAGGACCGGCACTCCTGAGTCGACAGCCGCGGTGCGGGCACTGGCCTTGTCGCCGAAAGTCCGGAGAACCTGGGCGTCCGGGCCGACGAAGACCATGCCCGCGTCGGCGCACGCCTGCGCGAATTCAGCGTTTTCACTGAGGAATCCGTAGCCGGGGTGCACGTGTGTGGCGCCCGTTTCGGCCGCGATCTTCAGCAAGCCGCCCTGATCGAGATAGGCGGAAGCGCCCGAAGCTCCGAGCGGCACCGACTCCGTGGCCGCCGCGACGTGCGGACTGGACGCGTCGTCCTCGGCGTAGACCGACACCGTCTCGATGCCGAGTTCACGGGCAGTTCGAATGATCCGCAGCGCAATTTCGCCGCGGTTCGCAATCAGCAGTCTCACTTGTCCCCCTGAGTGCGCTCAAACAGCTCGCCCTTGCGCACCTTTCCTGTCGCAGTCATCGGAAGCGCCTCGAGCACTTCCACTTCGGGCACCTTGTACGTGGCCATGTTCTCCTTCGCCCACGAGACGATCTCGTCGGCCGTGGCTACCGAGCCCTCGACCAGCTGGACAAACGCAAAAGCCACCTGCCCCTTGTCCTGGTCCGGTTTCGGCACCACCGCAGCCTTTTCGATCGCGGGATGCAGCATCAGCAGCGCTTCCACCTCGGACGGGAAGACGCTCATGCCGTTGGTCTTGATCATTTCCTTGTTCCGCGCCAGGTAGTGCAAACCACCACGCTCACTGAACTTTCCGACGTCGCCGGTCTGCAACCAGCCGTCACGGATGGCGTCGGCCGTCGCAGCGTCGTTGCGGTAGTACGCAGAAAGGATCGACGGACTGCGCACGATGATCTGTCCGTGCTCGCCGACGGGAACCGGCCTGCCGTCGTGATCGACGATCAGAACGTCGGTGCCGGGCACCGGTATTCCGCAGAACACCGGCTCGCTTTTCAGGTCGTAGTCACCGTCCTGGAAGCCGAGGGTGATCGTGTCCGCGGTATGGGTTTCGGTCATGCCGTAGCTCGCTTCGCGCAGAACACCGCCGGTGGCCTCGCGCCACCGCTGGCGTGTGGCCGGATCGAGTTTGAGGACAAACGAGACTGCCATGGCGTTCTGGAGTGTCGAGAGATTTCGCTCTGCGAATCCTGGTGTGTCCATCAGTTCGACGTAATTGTCGACGGTTCCGACCAGTGAGGTCACGCCGTACGTCTCGACCGCATCGAGCGTGGTTTCCGCATCCCAACGATTCAGCAAGACAACGGTTCCGCCGTTGACGAGCGGAACCAGGATGCCGAAGTCCTCACCCGCGATCCAGAAGATCGGCAGAAACACCAGGGACACCGGCGGATTGGCGCCCACCTGGTCACCGCCGGCAAGCGTCGCCGTGGCCGCGGTGTAGACCATGTGGCGCTGAGTGTGCTCACAGCCCTTGGGCATTCCCGTCGTTCCGCCCGTGTAGTTCAGAGCAGCAAGGGAATCGAGATCGGTGGCAACCGGAGTCGCCCGCTCACTGGTGATGATCGATTGCCAGTCGCTCAGGCGCGGATCGTCCACCTCGAAGGGCAGTTCGACGGTCGGGATCGCGGTCAGCATGTCCGACACTGCGGTCTTCGCGACGTGTTCGAGCGGAGTCTGGGAGCGAACCTTCTTCACCAACTTCGAAAAAGTGTTCTGCGTCAGAAGAACCGTGACGCCCGCATCGTTGAGTTCGTGAATCAATTCGTGTTCACGGAAGAGCGGATTGATCGGCACGTGAACCGCGCCGACCTTCAGAATGCCGAGCATCGCGATATGGAACTGCGGGCAATTGACCAGGTGAACGCCGACGCGATCGCCGCGTTCGACGCCGAGCGAAAGCAGCCATCCGGCAAAACGATCCGAAAGCTCGTCGTATTCGGAATACGTGATGACCCGGCCGTAGAAGACGATTGCGGGAGTATCCGGCCGCTCTACCGCCCAATGCCGCAAGTAGTCGACAAGCCCCCCGCCTTCGAGCGGATACTCGACGGCACGGGGAATGCCGGCGGGCCAATGCGCTTGTTGCAGCGCGGAGATTTCCGCCAGAGCCGCTTCGAGCACGTCTTGTTCTGCCACCGATCACTCCATTCGTAAAAGAAATCTATTTCGACTCTTCGAACCCGATCAACCGCTCGGACATCGTCGTCATATCTGCGATGAACTGGTTCTGCTCGTCAGCACTCGCTTTGCTCAATCGTGCTCCACCGGCCAATTGCGCGTCCGAGATCATCTGCACGAGCACCGGAGGCGAAACGCAGGGATCCACGTCGTGAACCTGTCGAATACGTTCGACGAAGCGCACGTATCGGCTCACGAGCTTTTCGCGGACCGCCGACCAACTGCGCTCGACCTCGGAATCCACCCGCGCCCGATGCTCGATGACCGCGAGTAGGTCCCCATAGGTGTACACGGCCGTGATGAACGCCGATGTGGTCGTTCTGAGAACTTCGCGTAGATCCTCGGCCGCTGGCCCCTCCATGTGCTGAGCGTCGAGAAACCTTCGACACATCATTTCGGCGACGGCGCGGAAGACCTCGTCCTTGGACGAGAAGTACGCGTAGAAGGTCGCCCGGGACACATCGGCCCTGGTCGTGATCGTCTCGACCGTCACCGCGTCGTATCCGAGTTCGCCGAAACAGAGCGCTGCGGTGTCGAGCAAGCCGGCACGGCGTGGACCGTCCCCGAGCTTGCGGGCTGTCCGCGCTCGCTCCTGCGTTTCGCTGGTGGTCACCGTCACAGTGTGTGTTGACGTTGACGTCAATGTCAAGAATCGCATCCCCGGCGACCGACTTCGGCTTTTTGTTCGGGTTGCCCTTTCACAGCCCATATATCGGGTGTAAGACTCTGCCTCTAATGCTTTTCGCCTTTTCCAGAAGGAGTCAGTTCCGTGCCGGAAGAATCCGCGTCACCCTCCTATTCCACGATCAAGGAAACAGTTGCCGGTTTGATGCCGACTCTGGAGTCGGAACTAGTCGAACTTGTTCGCATCCCGTCGATAGCGACCGAGGGTTTCCCCAGCGAACCCCTCTTCGAGGCTCACGTTCTGATCGTTTCTCTACTGGAAAAATCCGGAGTCACGAAGATAGAGAAACTCGAAATACCAGGTAAAACCGCGCCCGTCATCATTGCGACAGTTCCCGGCCCCGCCGGATCCCCGACGGTATTGATGTATTCGCATTACGACGTCGTTCCCGCCGACGACGTCGAACTCTGGGATTCTCCGCCTTTCGAACCGACCAAGCGTGACGGCGCGATTTACGGCCGCGGTACGGCAGATTCGAAGGCAAATGTCATCGGCATGATCGGTGCACTTCGAGTCTTCGACGGAAAGCCGCCGGTGACGGTCAAGCTCGTCATCGAGGGCCAGGAAGAATTCGGCAGCCCCTTCGACAACTATCCGCCGGAAGCCCCCGAATTGTTCGCGGCCGACGCAATGGTCATCGCCGACGTCGGCAGCGTTCGCCCCGGATCACCGACTCTGACCGTCGCACTGCGCGGATCCGCCCAGGTGATCGTCGAACTCACCACTCTCGGCGCCGACAAGCACAACGGCCTCTACGGCGGCGCTGCACCGGACGCCCGCCTCGCGATCATCCGCGCACTGGCGTCGCTGCACGACGACAACGGGGACGTGGCAGTCGACGGCCTCCTACGCGAACCGTGGACCGGTAGTTCGTACACCGAGGAAGAGTTCCGCACCCTCGCCGAGATCCGCGACGGACTCCCCCTGCTCGGAACCGGCGGCATCGGCGAACGCATCTGGTCGGGCCCGGCAATCACCGTGACCGGTATAGACGCTCCCCCGGTGGACGGTGCGGTCAACGCCGTTGCCAGCACAGCCCGCGCCGTGATCAATCTGCGCGTGCATCCGCGTCAGCCGGCGGTGGAGGCACAAGCTGCCCTGATACGGCATCTGGAAGCCCTGCGCCCCTTCGGGTTGCAACTGACCGTCACCGCGGGAGAAACCGGCGACGGATTCGCGGCAGCCGAAAGTGGACCGGCCTTCGACGCAGCGCTGTCGGCACTCTCGCAGTCGTGGGGTGAGCCGGCCGGGCTGATGGCAGGCGGCGGCTCGATCCCCCTCGTGATGGCTCTGGATACAGCAGTGCCCACCGCCGAGAAGCTGTTGTTCGGCGCCACCGACGGTTACGCGAACATCCACGGCCCCAACGAACGTGTACTGCTCGACGAGCTCGAGAAGGCCGTCGTCGCCAAAGCACTGTTCTTCCAGGAGTACGCCGACACCTTCGAGGGGAAGAAATGAGCACCGAGACCGATACGGGATCCGCGCAAACGCCGGCCAAGAAGAAGTTCGAGTTTCCCGGTGCGGTCACGATGCTCGCGATCGTCACCATTCTGGTCTGGTTTGCGGCACTGTTCATTCCGGCCGGACGCTTCGGCGTCGACGTGGACGGCTCACCCGTTCCCGGCAGCTTCGAAACAGTCACGTCTCCGCTCTCGTTCTGGGAACGAATCCAGCAACTGATCCTCTCCCCCGTGAACGGCCTGTACGGCGTACAGGATTCGATCACCGGGTTCGTCGACACCGACAACATCGGACGGCTCTTCGGTTCGGTCGGCGTTGTCCTCTTCATCATGGCGCTCGGTGCGTTCATCTCGGTCAGCTTTGCCACCCGCAGCCTGGAAACCGCTGTCTCCCAGCTGGCTACCAAGCTCAGCGACAAGGGCTGGTTGCTCATCACTGTCATCATGGTGCTGTTCTCGCTGCTCGGTTCGACGATGGGCTTCTCGGTCGAGACGTTCGGCTTCTACGCCCTGCTCATCCCGCTGATGACGGCACTGGGTTACGACCGCATGGTCGCGGCGACGATGATCATCCTCGGCGCTCTGGTCGGAAACATGGCGTCGACGGTCAACCCGTTCTCGATCGGCGTCGCCTCCGGTGAGGCAGGCGTCTCCATCGGTGACGGCATCGTGTTGCGAGTGATCCTGTGGATCGTATTGACCGCGGTAGCAGTGGTATTCGTTCTCCGCTACGCCGCGAAGGTGAAGAAGGACCCCACGAAGTCGCTCGTCGGTTTCGACATCGAGGACGACGAAGACGAAGAACCGGCCGAGCCGGTGGACATCGACGGCAAGCTCACCGGAACTCAGAAGCTGGTGCTGCTCATCACCGGGCTCACATTCGGATTGATGATCTTCTCCGTCATCCCGTGGTCGAGCATCTTCGGCGCCACGACCGGGCCGGCCGAGTACGACGCGTACCACGTCACCACCACCGAGCCTTACTGGTTCGAGTTGAACTGGTGGTTCCCGCAATTGGCGATGCTGTTCATCCTCGCCGCCGTTCTCGTCGGCGTGGTCGCGAAGATGGGTGAGAAGAAGATCGTCTCCCTGATCACGCGTGGAGCCGGCGACATGGTCGGCCCGGCGATCGTCATCCTGCTCGCTCGCGGTGTCTCGGTGATCATGACGAACACCGAAACCCTCGACACCATCCTCAATGCGATGGAGCAGTTGGTCAGCGGTGCTTCGGCGGGGGTCTTCGCGATCCTGGTGATGCTCGTCAACATCCCGCTGGCGTTCCTGATCCCGTCCAGTTCCGGTCACGCCACCCTGGCGATGCCGCTGCTCGCACCGCTGGGCGACTTCGCCGGAGTCAGCCGAGCACTCGTCATCACCGCCTTCCAAATGGGCCACGGCCTGATGCTGATGGTCGCCCCGACCAACGTCGTCGTCGTCGGCGGGCTGGCCATGGCGAAGGTGGGCTACGACAAGTTCCTGCGCTTCGTCTGGCCACTGCTACTGATCAACTTCGTGATCGTTGTCGTGGTGATCGGCGCGGCAGCGGTATTCGAATAGTTCAGGCGTGGTGGGCCTCGCGTGCCGCCGTCTCCAGACGGTCGTTGTACTCGGCCCACCACGCCTGATCACCGGGAGCCAGGTTGTTGTCGCCCGCCTTCATCCCAGCGGCGCCGTCGATCAGCTCCCGCACGATGTCCGCGTGGCCGGCGTGCCGATGGATCTCGGTGACAACGTGAACGAGAATCCGGTGCAGCGTGACGTCACGACGGTCCTCCGGCCAGTGCTTGACGAAACCAGGTGCATCCAGATCGTGCTCTTCGATCGTGGCGTCGGCGAAAGCCCACGTCCGGCGGTAGGTTTCGACGATATCGACACTGGACTCGTCGGCGCGGGCCCACATGTCGACGTTGAGTTCCTCCGAACGCAACCACGCGGGCAGATCGGGAACCCGGCGGCCGAACGTCGGGCCGAAATACCCGAGCTCGACGCCGATCATGTGTTTGACCAGACCCAGCAGGTTTGTCCCTGTCCGGGTCATCGGACGCCGAATGTCATACTCCGACAGCCCGTCGAGCTTCCACACGAGCGCGTCGCGCGCTGCCTGCAAGTACCGCTGGAGATCTTCCTTTTCCGAGTTGGTGGCCATGAACCAACCTAAACCGAGTGGAGTAAAAGTGACAGCGGTGGAGGATCTGACCGAGGTTGCCTCCCGGGCCGTCGCCGCCGAGCGTGACGCCAGGTCGGTGCGCTGGCACAACCCGGCAGCCGTCCGCAAGGCTGCCGCGTCCGTCCGTGATTCGCTCGACGACGAACGATCAGCGCTGAGCCGACCGTTTTACAGCGGGTTGTCGCCGTCACCGCACATGGCTCGCCAACTCGAACTGATCACGACATTGCAGCCGCCACTGCCCGCCGACGCCGGCATCAGCACCGCCGCGCAGGCCGAGGCCGACGCCGTCGCCGCGGTGACCACCGCACGGATAGCCTTGCGCGCCGCCCACCTTGCGGTTCTCGAAGCACGCGTCGCCGCTCTCGACGCCGGTGACACGGATACCGTCGCCGCTGCGATCCGTGGTTACGTCCCGCTGAATTCGGGCAACCCCGTCGTCCGGCATGTGCAGGATCTTGGCTCCCGGATCCGTGAGGAAGCACGGCACGTCGTGAGTGGTAAGCCTCGGTCGATCGCTTTTCGGCTGGGGCTGAGCCTCGGAATGGGCTTGGCGTACCTGGCATTCATTCGCCTCTTCCAGTGGGACGCCAAGGAAGATCGACTGCCTTACCTTGCGCTGTATGCACTCTCGGGTGTGGTCGGAAGCGTCGTGTGCACCAATGCGCTCAGCTTCGACGCCGGCCGCGTGCGCGCTGCGCTGTCCGGTGGAACGAGGCTCTGGCACGTGCTCGTCGCCAAGAACGCGGTGATGCTGCTCCTCGTCGGCAGCGCCGGGTTCCTGCTCAGCGTCATCCTCGCGTGGCGATCCGGAAGCAGTACAGATCTGGTCAAGGCCTGCGGCCAGGTGCTGACCATGATCCTGCTCTGGTTGGGAGTCGCCAACGTGATGTCGGTGAGCCTGCCGCTGCGGGCCGAACCGATGACGGCACGGCGCCACGACGGCACGTGGAAGCAGTTCCTGCTGTCCTTCGTCATCTCGTACGGTGTCGGACTGATCGTCAATCTGATGCTCTACTGGCGAGTCTGGGCCAAGACGACGCTGCTCGAGCAGATGGGCGGGCCGTGGATTCCGGTCCTCTTGCTCCTCGCGAGCGCGGCGGCGACCTGGCTGTTGCTGACCGTCCTGGCGGTACTGCTGGCCGACCAACCACGCTTCCGACGCGCCCTGCAACGGGAGATGGTGGTCTACCGCGAAGAAACCAACCGCCCGCAGGCGACCATTCAGCACAATTCCGGCTAATGTAACCGTGCGTGGCTGATCCGGGCACGTCGCGAGTACACGCAGTGTCGAGGAAGGCGTGACCCATCATGTCCGTAAAGCCTGGCGCGGCCGCCACAACGGCCGCCGTGAGCACCGCCTCCTGGCTACCACTCATCGTGGTGGTCCTCACCCAGATTCAAGCGTCGTTCGCCGTCAATGCTCTGACCGTCTCGATGGCCGGCATCACCACCGATCTCGACACGCCCGCAACAAGTGTCGGCACCGCGATCACCGCGGGCACCTTCGCCATGGCGGCCTTCATTCTGCTGGGAGCCAAGATCGGCGCCCGCTACGGAACGCGTTTGGTCTTCCAGATTGCCGTCGCGATTCACGGCCTCGCGATGGCCGCGGTCGCCCTGAGTCAGAGCCCGGCCATGCTGTTCGTGGCGCAAGCTGCGTCCGGCGCTGTGATCGCTCTCATTGCTCCCGCGTTGACGGTCTTCATCGCCACCAACTTCAGCGGCGATCAGCAGGCAAAGGCCATCGGTTACCTGGCAGCAGCAATCCCCGCAGCCGGTGTGCTGGCGCTGCTGATCGCCGGTTCCTTCGCGACGACGATCGGGTGGCGCTACTCGTTCGCCCTCGTCGTGGCTCTCGCTGTGGTCAACCTGATCCTGAGCTTCCGGGTCAAACCTGTTCCCCCGCAAAAGGACATCACCATCGACTGGGCCGGCGCCGCCATTGCTGCCGTTGCCGTCATCCTGCTCAGCTTCGGTTTCAGCGGCCTCAACTCGTGGGGCGTCATCCTCGCCACCGACGCTGCGCCGTTCTCGGTCATCGGTGTTTCACCCGCGGCCATCCTGATCGTCCTCGGCGCCATCTGCGCGCAGGGCTTCTTCCAGTGGACGCGAAACCGCAAGGCTCAGAACAAGCCTCAGCTCTTCAACCTAGACGTTCTCAAGACCGGCGCCGAGCGCGCCACCACGATCTGCATGGCCACGATGATGTTCGTCGGAACCGCGGCCAACTTCCTCATCCCGCTGTACATGCAGATCATCCAGGGCCGCAGCAGCTTGCAGACGTCGTTCTCGATCATCCCGTACACACTCTCGATCTTCATCGCGAGCACCGTCGTCGCACGTCTCTACAAGACGTACTCCCCGCGTCTGATCGCACGAACCGGGTTTGTCGTCGTGGCCGCCGGACTCATTCTGTTGGCCTTCACCATCCGCGGCGATTGGCATCAGATCTTTGTCGTCATCGGCCTGATCACACTCGGCCTCGGACAGGGCGCCATCGTCGCATTGGTGTTCAACACCCTCCTCACCGCAGCTCCCAAGGAACTCGCCGGTGACGTCGGCGCCTGGCGAGGACTGGTACACAACATGTCCGGCAGCGTCGGCATCGCGGTGGCCAGCGTGTTCGCCGTCGGAATACTCGGTTCCCTCGTCAGCTCGCAGCTGATCGACAACCCCACCATCCCGGCGTCACTCAAGGTCGAGTCCGGGATCAACCTCGATCAGGTCAACTTCGTCCCCAACGATCAACTCGTCGTGACGCTCGAAAACACCTCGGCAACACAGGCACAGATCGACGAAGCCATCCGGATCAACACCGAAGCACGCCTGCGTGCGCTGCGGACCTCGCTACTCGTCCTCGCCGGACTCTCCCTGCTCGCCATCATTCCCGCCGGCCGCATGCCCAACGAAGTACCTGCTCTGGAAGAACCGAAACTCACGAAGGGCAAGAAGTAACCGATGTCCAACCAAGACCAGTTCGGCCCGATCGAATACGTAGCCGTCGAGTTTCCAGGCGGTGCAACGACTTCGGCAGGATTCGAGCAGCTGCTCACTCTCGTCGACACCGGCGTGATCCGCATCCTCGACCTCGAGTTCGTCACCAAAGCCGCCGACGGATCGGTATCCGTCGTACCGGCGTCGACCTTCGAACTCGCAGATTTCGATCTGGCGCAGTTCGACGGCGCCGCCTCCGGACTGCTCGACGCCGGCGACATCGCCGCCGTTGGTGACGAGTTGGCCGCCGGAAGTGTTGCCGCCGTGCTCGTTTACGAGGAACTGGCGATACTGCCGGTGATCGACGCCTGGACCCGCAGCGGCGCAAAGATTGTCACCGAAGGTCACCTGACCTTGGACGAACTTGCTGTTGCACTCGACAATACGGAGAAGGACGCATGAGTTTCTTGAGGCGAGCCGGCCGGGTAGCCGTCGCAAGCTCCATTCACGGCAATGTTCAGCGCCGTCAGCGCACGCGTTGGGCGGCCGAAGATCAGGCCCGCGCAGCACACGCCCAGCCGGTGCCACCGATTCCCGATCTACCACCCCTGCCGCCGCAGGCAGCTCCGTCAGCATCGATGGACTTAAAGCTCGAACAGCTCACTAAGCTGGGCGAACTCAAGAATGCGGGAGTGTTGACCGAGGCCGAGTTCGAGATCCAGAAGGCGCGTATCCTCGCCTGAACTAGCTGGGCCGCCCCAATGCAAAAGCCATGACGGGAAGCTGCGTCGTCGCGAGATTCAACAGAGATGCCACGCGCCCATCCGTGAATCCCGCGATGGCGCAGCCCGCAAGTCCCATTGCCTCGGTCACGAGGTACAGATTCTGAACCAGCACACCGGCATCCACGTGCATCGTGCGGTAGTGCCGCATCGCGTACTTCTCGAGCGGAGCTTCGACGTCGGCGACCACAAACAGAAGAACCGGGAACAGGTCGACAAACTCGGGCTGGAGAAGGCTCGCTCGAAGGTGCTCTCGCACTTCGCCTAGCCGGACAGCTTCGGCGCGGCCCTGGGCGTACCGGTACACCCCGACTCCGAGCGGATCACAGGGCCGGGTGAGACCCATCAACACCGTTACTTCGCGCATCCCGCCCGCCGTCGGGCTGCTGACAAGACTGTGGTGCAACACGTTTGACAGCTCGCCTGCTCGGAGTGCCGTCTGTGCGGGGTCGTAGCGGCTCCGTCGTGCCTGCAAGACGTCCGCGAACCCGCGGGCCGGCAGTGACGTCGGGGCCGGCAGTTCCACGAATTCACACGTCACCGGCGGCAATGCGTCCGCGTCGAACGGTAGCTCCGACGAACTCACCGTCCGGTCCATCGCAGCATGCAGCGATACGACGGCCTCGATCCGCTCGAGTGCGGTCACGAACCCGGGTGCAGCAGGCGAGACACCTCGCCAGCCCCGTCGATCGAGACCAACTCGCCGGCAAACCACGCCTCCGGAACGGCAAAGATCGCATTCGACGCCGCGGCCGGGGTCCCGGCAAACACCGTGCGCGCAGCCTCGAGCGTGGATTCCCGCGTCGACTCGGTGGAGTAGACGACGAGGATTGCCTTCGGCGACTTCGCGAGCACCGATTCGGTGGCTACCTGACCGAAGTACTTTCCGTCGGGAAGGTCGTTCTCGAAAAGATTGCTTCCCCCGGCAGCCTCGAGCACACTGCTGTAGAGGCCCCTGGCCAGAGCATAGGACTGTCCCTCCGAAACCTGAACCATCACAGTGGGAATCGGCTCTTTCCCGGCGACAGATGCCTCGGTTGCTGCGAGCGACTTCTTGCCGTCTGCCAGGAGAGTTGCTGCCTTGTCACGTGTTCCCGTCAGGGTACCGAGACCGTCGATGTCGGACCAGACGTCGTCGATCCGCCCCTCGGTGACTGCCTTGTGGCAATACCCGCTGTTCACGAAGATCGGGATGCCGAGGTCGCGCAATTCGTCCATGCTCTGCAATCGGTCACCGTCGAACCAGTACTCGCCGTCCGAGACGATCAGATCTGGACGGGCGTCGAGCAGTGCTTCTTTCGCGGGAACTCCGGTGCTCAGTACCGGCACGGCGGCGAACTGTTGCGCGAGATCGGGGCTCGGCGGTGAGAGGTCGGTATTCGACTGTCCGACAATGCGGTCGGCAGCACCGAGCTGAATGAGAAGCTCCGTCATCGACGGATACAGCGAGACTATCCTTTCGGCAGTCTTGGGCAACGCGATGTCGCGATCACAATTGGTGACGGTGATCTTCTCGGACGAGGCTGCCGCCGAATCGGCAGTGGAGTCCCCGCACGCGGTCAGTACGGCGGTGGTGGCCACGGCCGAGCAGAACAGCGCGGCAGTACGTATCGAGGTTTTCAAGAGACTGCTTCTTTCGTAGGTAGGAGAGGAGGGGCGAACGAGAGCAAGGGGCGCCCGGTCAACGGATGAGTGCCGAGATGCACCTGAACCCCGAAGACTTCGGACAGCAGATCCTCGGTCAGGACCTCGGCGGTCGGTCCCGATGCGACAACTGCACCCTCTGAAAGCAGGCACACGTAGTCGCAGTACGCAGCGGCCAGCGCAAGTTCGTGAATCGCAACAACCGTCGTGGTGCCGAGTTCAGTGACCAGTTCCATCAATTCGAGCTGAGCACGGATGTCGAGGTGGTTGGTGGGCTCGTCCAGGACCAGCACCGACGGCTGCTGAGCGATCGCCCTGGCCAACATCACACGCTGCTTCTCACCGCCGGACAGCTCGGCGAAGAGTCGTGATCCAAAGCCCTGCATGCCGGTTCGCACCAGTGCTGCGCTGACGATGTCTCGGTCGATCTCACCGAGTCGAGAAAACGCGCTGTGATGCGGCGTCCGACCCGTTGCAACAACCTCTCGGACGCTGAACGAGAAGTCGGATGAATGCTCCTGCCCCACAACACCGATGATGCGTGCCGCCGAGCGGGGCGAGAGATCTTCCCACACGTTCACCTCGTCCACCTTCACGATTCCGCTTTGAGGCTTCATCGAGCGATACAACGCGCGCAGGAGAGAGGACTTTCCACTGCCGTTCGGCCCGACGAGCCCGACCACACTTCCCTCCGGCGCTTTCAGGTCTACACCCGAAACCACCAGGCGTCCGCCCCGAACGACGTGAATTCCGCTGGCCGACAATCTCATGACTGCGCACCGCCGTCCCGTCGAAGCAACCAGAGGAAGAACGGGGCGCCCAATCCGGCGGTGATGATCCCGAGCGGTAATTCGTTGGGCGCATCCAACATTCGAGCCGCTAGATCGACGATCACCAGGAAGGTGGCACCAACCAGCGCGGTCGCGGGGAGCAGCTTGCCGTGATCGGATCCGACCAGAAGTCGTACGGCGTGCGGCACGAGCAATCCCACGAAACCGATTCCGCCGGCAACGGATACGACAACCGCGGTCAGCAACGACGCGATCACCAGCAGTAGCAACCTGGTCCGGCGCACGTCCACGCCTACCGATTGCGCACTCTCGTCGCCCATAGCCAGCGCGTTGAGTTGGCGCGATTGTGTCAACAGCACCGCCGCACACACGGTGATAACCGCAGCGGGCACACCGAGATCCGACCAACTTGCCCCGCTCACCGAACCCAGCAACCAGAAGAGCACTCCCGAAAGCTGGCTCGGATCGGCGCGCAACTGCACAAAACTTGTTGCAGCCGAGAGCAGATAGCCGATGGCAACTCCGGCCAGGACCATGCGCAGCGGGACCAGCATTCCCTCCCTCCTACCGAGGACGAGAACCGCGATCAGGGAGACCATGGCCCCCAGGAAGGCTGCCACCGGGACACCGATCGACAGGCCGGCGCCGATGCCGGTCGTCATGATCAGTACTGCACCGAAGGATGCTCCGGAACCCACGCCCAGAATGTATGGATCGGCAATCGGGTTGCGCACCAACGCTTGCAGCACGGCGCCGGCCAGCGACAGCCCGGCGCCCGCCAATGCCGCAATCAGAATCCGCGGTACCCGCAATCCCCACACGATCCGATCGAGCAACGGGTCGACCGGCGGACCACCGACGTGCGCGTACAGCACCGCGAATACGTCGGCAAAGGAGACCGACGCGGCACCCGACCACACCGCGACGGTGGAGACCGCGACAAGCACAACCGTCGTGGCCAACAGAAACGGGACGTACCCGCGCTCGCCGACGGGATGTGCACGCGACGGCACTCGTGGTGCTGCCTCGCTGGTCAGCGTCATCGCACTCCTGAGTAGGTGGGGTTCGCAGTCATGAACAGGTGGATCTAACCATAACGACAGTCGTTTTCATTAATAGTCACATGCTCATCTGTGCGGGTAAGGGTCGGTCCGCAGCGCACTCGCCCACGCGAAGAGCGCCCCGACCAGCGCAAAGATGCACGCAACGAGGTAGGCGGTGCCGATGTCCCAGCGTCCTGCGATTGCCCCGGCAATCAGGGCGCCGACCGGTGAACCACCCCAGGCGACCATCCTCGCCGTGGTGTTCACCCGGCCCTGAAGACGATCCGGAGTCAGACGCTGACGTGCACCGATGCCATTGAGGATGGTGACGGTCGCACAGCCGGAGTAGACAGCGAGCGCCGTGATCGCGGCGGCGGTGTTGCCGGTAGTCGCAACGACGAACAGCATCACCGGGGCGATGGTCAGCGCACCGATCGTGATCGCCCCCACCGGCCACCGCGCCGGCAGCCGCGGAAGCGCGAGGGCGCCGACCACTCCACCCACGGAGACAGCCGTCCACACGGCGCCGATCATCGGACTCGACGTCGAAATCCCCAGCCTTTCGGACGCGTACACCACCAGGAGCGCCGTAACAGCACCCTGCGTCAGCGAATTCACGAAGCCGACGCCGGTCAAGGCTCGCAGAAGTGGCATCTGCCAAAGGAAGCTGAGGCCCTCGCGTATGTCCCGCGCAATTCCAGGTTCCGACCTCTGCGCCGCAGCAGGGGCAACCGAGAACGAGGCTCCGATCGACGCCATGGCCAGTCCGGCCAATACGTAGGCCAGCGCATCAGCGCCCAATGCGTAGGCCGGGCCGATCGAGGCCACAAGCACTCCCGCGATCGCCGGAAACGCAACATCGATCAACGTGCTGGAGGTCCACAGCGCACTGTTGGCGGCCGGTATCGCGCGCCTTCCGACAAGCGCGGGCAGCGCTCCGAAAGCGGCGGCGTCGAACCACACGAAACACGTTCCGATGCACATCGATACGCCGACGGCATGCCAAGCAGTCAATACGCCCAGTGCCTGCGCCGCCGGAATACTCGCCAAGGCAAGAGCAGCAACGGCCTGCGCACACAAGATGACCGTCCGCCGGTTGACTCGGTCTGCCACGGCGCCGGCGAACAAGCCGAACACGAGGTACGGCAGAACCGTACCCGCAGCCGCGAGCGAGGTGAGAAACGGAGACCGACTGATGTCGAACACCAGAATCGGCATGGCCACGCCGGTGACCGCCGCACCGGCCACGGCAATGGTACGAGCCGTGAAGAACAATCGAAACGATCTGTCCCGAAACACATGTGGTTGCGCTTCGGCGGATCCCGTCGTCGGGGTCTCGCTCATGTATGCACTCTCTTGTACCTGTTGCTCTCCGTCGCGATCTTTCGTACGGTGGCATCGTAATGGAAATGGTTTCCATTACGGAAGGGATGACAATGAGCAACATTTCGTTCGACAGCGTCTCCAACTCGGCTCAGGCCAATGCACTCCAGGGCGTCGGCACCAATGCCCTCGTCGACAACCCGTTCACCTTCGAGCCGGTTGCCGAGGCGACGTCCGCAGACGCACTGCAGGGTGTGGGCACCAACGCACTCGTCGACAACCCGTTCAGCTTCCAGAGCTGAAACTTTCCCTGATCCAGACTGTTTCGACAGTCTGATCTGCCGATGACCCCGCCCGCATCCGACTCGTCGGGTGCGGGCACCGACAAGGAGATCCGTGTACGCCCTCGCCGACGGACACCAGCTGTATCCGACACCGGACGGCACTTGGCATTACCTGACACCCGACGAGAACGCAGTCACGATCGGTGCACCTGTCGAAGATCTCGCAGAACTCGACAACTTCCTCCGGCGGTCGAGTTCGCTGCTCGGTGCCGGCGCGAGCGAGATCGCCGACGCTCTCGTCGCTCGCGGCGTGCTGGTTGTTCCAGGCGAAGTGCTGGAGCTTCCGGGTCCACAGCGTGTGCTGATGGACGGGATCGGCCCCGTAGCCGATGCCTGCATCGCTCTGCTCTCCAAGGTTCTTCCGGATCTCGAAGTCGTATCCATTACTGCGCCTTGCGAAAACGATGTGGCATCGTCGGACCTCGTATTCTCGATTGCCGACGCTCCTCCGCACGACGAGTGGTCGGAACTCGATACCTGGTGCCGCCGAAACCAAACACCGTGGCAACGCGTCCATACGGAATTGGGTGAGATCTGCATCGGGCCCTTCTTCGACGGTATCGACAGCGCAAGCTACCGGGACGTCTGCGGTCGACGGCTTGCCGCGTCGCGTGTCCCGGAGCATCTGCAGGCGCTGTGGAATCACCTCGCCGGCAGCGACCCTCGCCCGCTTGAACTTTCACCCACCGCAGCCGCAATGGCCAGTGCGCTTGCATGTTCGGACGTCGTGGCTGGTGCGCATGGCGCACCGCCATCACACCTTCACCACCAGATCCGGATGAATCCGCGAACCCTCATGATGACTCGCCATCCCGTGCTACCACTGCCAGGCGGCGTGCTCGAACCCTCGCCGACGCTCCGGTGATCTCACTCGGCGTGAAGATCCCAGCGGCAGACGGTTCTTCGCTGGCTACGGATGTGCTTCTCCCACCAGAGTCTTCACCTCGGGGGCTGATCGTGATCCGCACCCCGTACGGGCGCGGGTGGCATCTGGCCGAGGGAATCGAATGGCGATCGCGAGGAATTGCCTTCATCTGTCAGGACGTACGCGGACGACACGATTCCGCCGGTTCTTGGGAACCGTACGTCCACGAGCGCGAGGACGGCGCCGCCCTCGCCGAGTGGCTGCAGGATCAGCCGTGGACTCCGAAGTGCGTCATCGCAAGCGGGGCTTCATACGCGGCAGGAACTGCCTGGGCGTTTGCCGCCGAGACCAACAGCGCCGATCGACCATTTCGCGTTGGCGGCGTCGTCTCCAAAGTGCCGACCATCGGAAGCGATCGCGTCAAACGTGATCCCTCGGGGATACTTCTCCTCGCCGAGCATCTGGCGTGGTGGGGCGAGCACGGAGATTCGGCTTCCTCTCGTGAGGGTTTCATCCCTGCTCTGATGCGTTCGGATTCAGCTTTGCTGGAACATCTCCCGGTGCAGTCGATGATCGAGAAAGTCGGCCTCACTTCCGATTCACCAGGTTGGTGGACGCCGATCAGCCGGGCTCGTGAACGCGAACCGTACGGCAGCGACGATCTCGTCTCCGCAGGCGAATTGTCCGAGCTCGATGTTGCCGGTCTGCACATCGGCGGCTGGGACGATGCGATGATTCGGGAGACGCTGCGACACTTCGCATCCGTGGGGCGCGGGCCACAAAGTTTGATCGTGGGCCCCTGGGCGCATGATCTCCGCCCCGGCATGGTCGGCGAGACAAGTTTCGGGCGCCTTCAGGTCGAGTGGATGGAATCGGTATTCTCGGCGCGGCCCCTGACCGTCAATCGGGTGTTCGACCGAGGCGCGGGCAATTGGTCGATCGCGCCGTATGTGACGGGTGCGAACTGCGTTCGTCTCGAACCAGATCCGAGGACGGCGCCCTTCAGCTTCACGCACCACGTGGAAGAGGGCCGAAACGACTGTGTTGTCTGGACTTTCGACATGGAGATCGAGTGTGTGCTGTCCGGAGCACCTTCGGTGGAGCTGAAAGTGCACTCGCCCGAGTGCGAAGCCGATTGGATCGTCGAGCTGAGCGTCGTAGATGCCGCTGGAGTCACCAGGTCGATCGCACGCGGCGCGGGCGTCAGCCTTCGATCCGGCACGCTGACCATCGATCTCGATCCTGTGCTCCACACCGTGCACCCCGGTGACGTTCTGTCCTTGCAGATCGCCGGCTCGGACTTCCCCCGCCTCGCACGCAATCTGGGAGACGGCGATCGCTATCGAGAGACACGCAGTCTTGCACTGCACCAATCATTTTCCGGGTCGCTGGCCCTGCCGATGTTCGGAGGAACCGACCGTGGATGACTTGCTGGTCGACGCTCGGAGCGGCGTACTGACCTCACTGGAACCACACATTCGCTCGGACATGCCGACGGGCTGGGTCGGGTGGGCCGCGAGGGTGGCCGACACCCGTAACTTCGGCGGGAGCGGTTCACTGTTTCGCGCCGACCCCTACGGATTCGGGGCTTCGATACGCGACGACGCCTCAGCCCGCGGGGCGGCAACCGGTGAGGCCGTCGAAAGATATTGCGGCAACGTGGTCCCCGAAGATCTGGTCCGCAGCAGTGCATCAGCGCTGGAACTGGCCGGCTCACGGGTCGCCGATCCGGCTAAATTTGCGTTGTACAGCGAGGACCAGTACCGCCTTCCCGGATTCCCCTTTGTTCCCTTCACCTCTGATCTGAACATTCGCTGGGCGTTGGGTCACACCATGGACGAAAAGGTGCCCACCTACGTGCCTGCGGCCCTGACCTATCTCGGGTACTACGCGGGCACCCGTCGCGGCGAATCACCAATCGCGTCATTGCAGTACGCCGGAATTGCCGCGGGACCTTCCCGCGCCGAAGCCGAGATGTCAGCTCTGCTGGAGCTTCTCGAACGCGATGCCACCGCGCTGTGGTGGTGCGGGGACCGGTCACAGCCGGCAATCGAACTTTCCGACTGGGAGCGGTTGCCCGCGCACCGCCAGCTCGGGGATCTGGAGAGCGAGACCCGGAGCGTTCGAGTGCTGTTGCTTCCCTCCCCCTTCGGCGTTCCCGTCGCCGCAGTCTGGATCCGGGATGATCGACGTGGACTGGTCGCGCTGGGCACGGCTTGTCGACCAACGGTGGAAGCTGCGGTGTCGAAGGCTCTTGTCGAGGCGTACGCCGTACTGGCCATCACGATCGACCTCGCCGACCCCGACGGACCGACCTGGCGCAGCGTGGCGGACGGAACCCTGCCGGCGCACCTGTACAAACCCTTTCGAGCCGACCGTCGTTACCGAGACGAGTTCGATCCGCAATGGAAGGACGTCGTCGATCTGCCGACCGTCGCCCAGCTGTATCTTGATCCCACGATGGCGCTAGCCGCAGAGGAACATCTCTTCGACTACACCGAAACACGCTCGGTATCAGAGATTCCCGACAAGGCGCCGCTGAATCTGGCTTCCCTGGTGGCGCTTCTGACATCTCGAGGGCACCGGCCGATTTCCGTCGATCTCACCACCCGCGACATCTCGATTGCCGGGTTGCACGTCGTCCGTGTCCTGACACCCGGCCTGTACAACAATGCCCCGGCAGCCTTTCCCCTTCTTGGAGGTAGCAGATTGACCAGCGCATCGACCACCCGCCTACACCTGCCGGTCCCCCTCGCATGAGGTCTTCGCTCGTGGATCGCCGGACCGGGATCATTCGAGAGTTCGTCGACGCCGTTGTTCCCCAGCACTTTCCACCCGAGTTCAAGCTGATTCACTCGTATGTCTGCGATTCGGCACGCTTCTCACCCTGGTCCAGTGACTCGGCCGGTGCCGGATACTGTTTCGACCTCGGCAACCGTGCTCGACCCACTGCTGCCGCGATAGGCGAAGCGGTGGAACGATATTGCGGTAACATCGTCGCCAAACCGATCGTCCGCGGGTCCGCTACCGCGTTGATCGGAGCAAGCATCGACCTTTCTCAGCTCGCGCGTTTCGACGCCACCCAGTACGCGCGGCCGGCGTTCCCGTTTGTCGAACCAACCGAGAATCTCGAGATGGACTGGACTCGCGGAATCGACCTGACCACGGATTCGGATGTCTGGGTACCGGCCGAACTCGTCTGGGGTTCGTATCCGCACTACGTCGCCCGGACCGGATCCGCGATCTCGCCGGTGGCTCAGGCGGGTCTTGCTGCCGGGCCCTCGGTGAAGTTCGCCATCCACAATGCCTTGCGCGAGATAGTCGAACGAGACGCGATGACGCTGTCCTGGACCGGGCGGCGTGGTGTTCGGATTGTCACCGGCATGCCCGAGGCGCTTCGTCGGCTGGGGAATCACGACAGCCTCTCGACCAGATGGCTGGCATTCGACAGCGATTTCGGGATCCCCGTCCTGGGCGCCCTGGTTTGCGACCGACTGACCGGATACTCGACCATGGGTACCGCTTGCCACGAAGACGCCCAGACCGCTGCGTTCAAGTCACTCGGCGAAGCGCTTCAGCTGCAACTCCTTTCCGCCGACTACGACGACCCGAACAGCGGTATCGGCCGGGCCGCGGCCTCCCCGACCAGCCCGCTTGCGCCGTGGCGGTCGGACCGCCGCTATGCGGAGGTCTACCGATCGGACTTTGCCGACGTCATGGATTACGGGTGCCACTTGCAGCTCCACCTGGACCCGGAGATCCAACAACGATTCGAGAGTGAACTGGCAGATGCCGTCGTCGGCGAGGTGGAACTCGACTCTCTGACCTCACACACGGACGCCGAAAGCGCACTGACTACAGCTGGTTTCAGGCCGGCATGGGTCGATCTCACCACAACTGATGTTCTCCGCGCCGGCCTGCACGTCGTCCGCGTCGTCGTACCCGGTTGTCTCACCAATGCGGCCGCCGGATTGCCGTTTCTCGGCTCGTCCCGACTAGTAGACAGTCTTGCCGGACGAGCGGCTCGCACCATCCCGTTGCCGCACTGACGCGTCGGCCTCGTCGAGTACCCGAAGTATGTTCGCTCCGTTAAGTTTGACCAGTTCGTCTACGGTCCACCCGCGGTGAACCAGTTCGTCGAGCAGGCGCGGATATCCCGACACGTCTTCGAGGCCGTCCACGAGGGCAGGGTAGCCGTCGTAGTCGCCGCCCAACCCGATGTGGTCGATCCCGACGACCTTGCGGGCGTACTCGATGTGATCGGCAACCTCGATGATCCCGGCGGGGGGCGACGTTCCCTCTCTTCCGCCGTCGAACCAGCGAGCGTACTCGGCGGAGACAAATGTCGGCACGAAGGTGAGCATGAGGACACCACCATTGCCGGGCAGTCTGCGCAGTACGTCGTCGGGAACGTTACGAGGATGATCTGTGACTCCGCGAACCCCCGAGTGCGAGAAGATCACCGGTGCGGTCGAGACGTCCAGGGCGGCGTGCATGGTTTCAGGTGAGGTGTGCGAGAGGTCGACAAGCACGCCGGCGGCGTTGAGTTCGCGAATGAAATTGCGGCCGAGTTCGTTCAGACCATGATGGCGTGGGTTGTCGGTTCCCGAATCGGCCCACGCGGTGTTCGAGTTGTGAGTCAGGGTCACGTATCTGACGCCAAGTTCGGCGAAGATCCGAAGGATCGCCGGCGAACTTCCGAGTGAGTAGCCTCCCTCGATGCCGAGCAGCGAGGCAATCTTGCCGTCGGCGATCGCGCTGCGGACCTGCGCGGAGGTTCGGGCAAGCACGAACGCATTCGGGTAGCGCGCGACGAGACGGTGGACGAAATCGATCTGCTCGAACGTCGCTTGGACCGCTTCGGCTTCACTGGTGTTCGACGGAACGAACAGCGACCAGAACTGCGCGCCGACGCCGCCTGCCCGCAGACGGGGAATGTCCGTGTGCAGATCGGGAACTCCGGTGTCCAACCCTTCCACCGAATAGTCCCGCTTGTACTTCGACGCGATCGGAAGATCGTTGTGCCCGTCCACGATCGGCTGAATGGAAAGTGCTTGTTCGGTGACGGTCTCTGTCATCGTGCTACCGCTTCCAGGCTGGGGATGGAATCGAGAAGTTCTCGGGTGTACGGGTGGGTGGGTCGGGCGAAGATGTCGTCCGCCGATCCGCTTTCGACTATTCGACCGTCCTTCATGACATGAACGTGGTCGCTGATATGGCTGATGACGCCGAGATCGTGGGAGATGAACAACAGCGCGAGCTTTCGGGTGGAGCGCAGTTCCAGGAGTAGGTCGAGAACTTGCGCCTGGATCGAGACGTCGAGGGCAGAGACGGGTTCGTCGCAGATCAGGATCTCCGGATCGGTGGCGAGTGCCCGTGCGATGGCAACGCGTTGACGTTGACCGCCCGAGAGTTGGCGCGGATACCGGCTCAGATGTGCGGTCTCCAAGCCGACCTGCTCGAGTAATTCGACGGTCCGGCCCCGGTGATCGCCGTCGACACCGGACTCGGTCAACGCACGAGAGATCAGGCGCGCCACGTCGAACCGTGGATCGAACGAGCCGAGGGGATCCTGCGAGATGGGTTGAATCCGGCGGCGGTGCGGACGACGATCCTTCTCTCGGACAGCACCGGACGAGGAGTTCCAGAGCGTTCCATCCAGGGAAACTTTTCCGGAATCCGGAACAAGAAGCCCTAGGGCGATTCGGGAGACGGTGGTCTTGCCCGACCCAGATTCGCCGACAATGCCGACGACCTCGCCGCGCCTCAACGTCAGCGACACGTCGTCGACCGCTGTCCTGGTCTCACCGCGGCGACCGTGAAAGATCTTGCTCACTCCCGAGACGCTCAGCACCGGTTCGGCAGAGAGATCTTCGCGTGTGAACGCCCCGCTGCCGGTGAGGCGTCGACCACGCGTGTGAGAGCTGGGACTGGCCGCGAGCAAGGTCCGGGTGTAGGGGTGCGCAGGTGCCGTCAAGATCTGTCGTGACGGCCCCTGCTCGACGATCCGCCCGTGTTGCATGACGGCAATCCGATCAGCCAGTGCCGCCACCACGGCGAGGTCGTGGCTGATGAGCAGTAGTGCCGTACCTTCTTGTCGCAGGCGGTCCAGAAGTGTGAGGATGCGCGCCTGAACTGTGACGTCGAGGGCTGTCGTCGGTTCGTCGGCAATCAGAACCTTCGGCCTCGCGGCCAGCGCCGATGCGATGAGTGCGCGCTGCCGGAGGCCACCGGACAGTTCGTGTGGGGACGACGACATGCGAGAAGCAGCATCGGGAATGCCGACACCGGACAGCAGTTCCACTGCGGCATCGACACGTTCGTGCCGGGGGTGGGTGCGGTGGATCGACATGGGTTCGATCACCTCACGGCCGACGGTGCGAAGTGGATCCAACGAGACCAGCGCATCCTGTAGAACGAGGCCGATCTTCCTGCCACGCAACGCTTTGAACTGTTTGTCTCCGTACCGCGAGACGTCGTCGCCGTCGATCGTGAACTTGTCGGCACTGACCCGGGCGTCGCTGCCGACCAGGCCCAACAGAGAGCGTCCGGTGACGGATTTTCCGGAACCGGACTCGCCGACGAGAGCCAGGCATTCACCGGCCGCGATATGGAAGTCGATGCCGGCAACTGCGGTCACTTCAGGGTTGTCGTGCCTCGCAGGAAAGGTCACCTGCAGATTCGTGACGGAGACTATGTCGTTCACGCGAGTCCTCGTTCGGCCAGGCGTCGCTGCGCGCGACGACCCAGAGTTGTTATGGAGACCACGGTCAGCACGACCGCGAGACCGGGAAACAGGGATGCCCACCAGGCCAGCCGTAAGAACTCTCGGCCCTGGGCGAGCATGACACCCCACTCGGCGTCGGGCGGTCTGACTCCCAGACCGAGGAAGCTGAGCGACGCGACCGAGATGATGGCCGTTCCGACGCTGATGGTGGCAACTGCGACGAGGGGAAGCAGTGCGTTGGGCAGAATGTGCAGGCCGACGATCCGGCGACGGGGGGTGCCCAGTGCTACGGCCGATTCCACGTATCCCGAAGCGGCGATCGGAAGTGTCTGAGCACGAATAACTCTCGCGAAACGCGGCACCATGCCCAGTGCAACCGCGATCAGTGTGTTGCGCGGGCCCGGCCCGAGGACGGCGATGACGAGCAGGGTCAGGAGCAGATCGGGAAATGCCATCGTGATGTCCACCATTCGTAGCAGACCGGCTCGCACCCAGCGTGGTCCGAGCACCGCCGATATTCCGACGAGAGTGCCGAGTAGCACCGCGACAGCGGTGGCACCCAGTCCGATGAGCAACGAGAACCGGGCGCCGTGCACGACTCTGGAGAAGATGTCGCGGCCCAGGTTGTCGGTACCGAACCAGTGCGCCGATCCCGGTCCGGCAAAGGGCGCGGCCGGGTTGGTGGCGTTCGGATCGACACCGGTGAGCAGTGACGGTGCCGCGACCGCCACGAGAGCGATCGCAGTAAAGAGCAGAGCGAGCGTCGTACCGAGGCTCGGGCCCTGCTTGTTTCGGAAGACGAACGACGGACGCCGCAGTACAGCGGTGAGAGTGGCCACGGAATCAGCCCTTTCGCAGGCGCGGATCGATTACCACGTACAACAGATCGAGAAGCGTGTTGACCACGATGAACACGAGTGCAGAGAGGACAACGATCCCCAACACGACCGGCATGTCCTTCGCTCCGATCGCCTGGAGTGTGACACGTCCCAGACCTGGTCGTGCGAAGACGGTTTCGGTCAGCACGGCACCACCCAGCGTCGCCCCGACGAAATAGGCGGCGAGGGTGGTGGCGGGCAGCAGAGCGTGCCGGAAGGCGTGTCTGAGCAAGACCGTGGCACGGGAGGCCCCGCGAGCGCGGGAAGTCACGACAAACGGCTGCGCAAGTGCATCCTCCACCCCGTCCCGGAGAACTTGCGACAACAAACCGGCGATGGGCAGAGCCAGAGTGATGATCGGCAGAACGAGAGAGATGTCGGTCTTGGCGCTCGAGGCCGGGAACCAGCCGAGGGCGAAAGCGAAGATCCAGAGCAGGAGAATACCGATCCAGAACGTGGGCACCGACACGGACAGCAACTCGAACCCCGACGCGACAGTCCGCAGACGCGGTCGGCCGGCGGTCAGTAATGCGAGCGCCGAGGCGATCACGATTGCAAGCACGACGGCCGGTGCAGCGAGCGTGACAGTAGGCCAGAGTTGTTCTCCCAGAACCTCCGTCACCGGCCTTTGCAGCTGGTACGAGTTTCCGAGGTCGCCGGTGAACACCCGCTTCAGATAGGTGAGGTACTGGACGACGATCGGCCGGTCCAGTCCATACGAGACGCGAATTGCTTCGCGGTCGCTCGGACGGACCACCGAATCGCCGCCGAGAATGATGTTCACCGGATCACCCTTGATGGTGTGCAGAGCGATGAAGGTGAGAGTGCCCGCGCCCCACACCACCAGAACCGCGGCACCGATCTTGGCGACGATCAGCCGCGACAGGGTTGCCGCGCGTCGACGCTGCTCAGTTGGTGAGGAAAGCATCGTAGAAGAGCGGTGAGGCGTTGGTGGCAAACGAGATTCCGTGAATATTGTTGTTCGTGCCGAGGCGGTACGCCTGGACGTAGACGGGAACGACGTACGCCGAGTCGATGACGTGATGCTGAATCGACGAGTAGATCGCCTCGCGCTCCGGGCCGTTGGGAACGGAAGCGGCCCGGGTGAGATTGGCGTCGAGTTCCGGGTCGACGGCGCGTGCATATGCACCACCGTTCGGCGGTACGTATGCGCTGGAGAAGACGGTGCGGAGGATATCGGGTTCCGGTCGCACGAAGAACAATGCTGCCGCCTCGTAGTCACCCTTCGCCGCACGATCGGACAGCGTTCCGGTGTCCACGGGCTCGATGACCAAGTCGAATCCCACATCCTTCTTGACCTGATCCTGGAAAGCCTCGAGCAGGGGCGCGTTCTCGGCGAAGTAGCTGGACGAATCGTAGGGGAATCGGATGCTCAGACGTTTACCGTCCTTGGTCCGGTACCCGTCGGAATCGCGTGATGTCCAACCTGCTTCGTCGAGAAGCGAATTCGCCTTGTCGACGTCGTATCCCCAGTTGCCGGCGACGGTAGCGTCGTAGTACGGCGTCTTCGGTCCGAGGATGTTGTCGGCAGGTCGCAACTGGTCGAAGTAGACGCTC
The DNA here is from genome assembly GCF_042728675.1 of Rhodococcus sp. NPDC060176. Classification (NCBI taxonomy): domain Bacteria; kingdom Bacillati; phylum Actinomycetota; class Actinomycetes; order Mycobacteriales; family Nocardiaceae; genus Rhodococcus; species Rhodococcus sp. NPDC060176. The sequence continues at coordinate 116,565 of NZ_JBHWYS010000004.1, read as the reverse complement.
TTGACCAGGTCGGTGGAGTTGAGCGAACTCTGGAAAGCCTGTCGCACACGAATATCCGTGAACGGTGCGGCTTGGGTGTTGAGGAAGATGCTGTAGTTGATACCTGGGTTCTCGTACTTGATCAGACGGAGGTTCGGATCCTTGTCCACTTGCGGCGCATTCGCCGACGGAACGGCCGCGATGGCATCGACCTCGCCGTTCTCCAGAGAGCCGAGACGCGTGGCGTTTTCGGGCAAGATGCGGAAATTCAGCTTCTCCAAATAGGCTGCACCTTGATGTTTGGCGTATCCGGGGCCCCAGTTGTAGTCGTCTCGGCGATTCAACTCGAATCCCACGCCCTTGGTGTAGTTGCCCAAGGTGAAGGCCCCCGACCCGACCAGAGTGGTGCAGTTCGCGTTGTCGGTCGAGCGCAGATGCGTCGGCGACTGAATGCCGAGGAACGGCAGTGAAGCACCCTGCAGGAACGACGGGTACGGCGCGGTGAACGCCACGCTGACTGTATTCGCGTCTACCACCGTAACCGTATCGAGCGGTCCGAGAAGCGATCTGGCGTACGCCGACTTGGTCGCCGGGTTGGAAACACGATCGAAGTTGAATTTCACGGCCTCCGCGTCGACCGGAGTTCCGTCGGAGAACGTGACGCCGTCACGCAGGGTGAAGGTGTACAGCTTCGCGTCCTCGGATTCGGTCCAGGAACTGGCCAACCACGGTGTGAACTCGTTGTTCTCGCCGTGCGCGACGAGGGAATCCACCACGTTTCGTGAGACCAGCGCCGCCACGGAGCTGCCGGTTTGTTGCGGATCGACGCAATCGACGTCGGAGTTGAGACCGAACGTGGACGTGCCGCCTGAAACCGGCGTCGCATTCTCGTCGAACGGCGTGCTGTCTGCCTTGGACGAGCAGGAGGTCAACAGTATCGCGAAGGTAACCGCCACAGCTCCGGTCGCACCAACGCGTCGAAGAACACGAGTCAAGGTATTCGCTCTCTACAAAGGGCTCTTTCAAAGCCAGCGCTGACCGAACGGGGGTGCCCGTCGGCCTGGTCGTCATCCGGGGCACCCCGTCGCATCGAAGGGTTGCCGACCAGCGAGCCGGAGCTTGTCACTGATTCTCATGACCGATTAAAAGTCTAAGGCGGCACATAAGAGTAAACACGAATTAAACTCAGCGTGAGTGAGAGAGCTGTTCCATGCTCGCGCCAAATCTCCGACATGTCAGCAATTTTGGCTTGCCCACCCCTGAACCCGTCAATTACCCGCGGCTGGTCGTCGATCTGGTCCGGTCGTCACGGAACGGCCAGGTTCAGAGCGATTGGCCCGGCAACGGAAGGATGCCGAGATTGGCATCGAGGCCCCCGTCGACGACGAGTGTCGTGCCGGTGATGTAACTCGCCGCGGGGGACGAGAGGAACCAGATCGCCTCTGCCTGTTCCACAGGTTCAGCGAAGCGGCCCAGAGGGATTCGTCGCTCGATAGCGGAAAGCACCGCCGGATCGGAGGTAACGTTCGCAGTGATACCGGTCCTGGTCAGACCGGGCGCGAGGGCGTTGATCCGAACGCCGACGCCGGCGTAGTCGATTGCGAAGGCGCGCACCAGATTCACGAGTGCGCCCTTGGTGGCGTTGTATGCCCAGTTGCCTGGATCGCCCCGCAGGCCGGCGACGGAGGCCGTGAAAACGGCAGAACCCTTGCTTGCGCGCAGGGCCGGAATCGCGGCCCGTAGTCCGTGGATGGGACCCCGAAGGTTGACGCCGATGATGCGGTCGGCATTCTCGACGGCATCGGGAGACTCCAGCGGAGGTGTGCCTCCGGTCCCAGCGTTGAAGACGGCAGCGTCGAGTCGGCCGAAACGTTCGAGTGCGGTATCGACGGCCGCCTTGTTGACCTGCTCCTCGGTGACGCTACCGACCACCGTGACGACGCCGTCGAGTCGATTCAGAGATTCCAGTCCGCGTTCGGAGACATCGACGGCCACAACTGCATGCCCGCGTGAGACGAACAGTTCGACGGTGGCCCTACCGATTCCCGAGGCGGCTCCGGTGACCAGAGCGACCCGACGTGTGTCGGCGGACGATGTATTCATGGTGCGCCCTTCTGCAGGTGGAATGGACCGGGAACAGCCGCTTGCAACGACTCTGCCGTCTCCACCGAGTGATACCACGTCGGCTTCGAGATTGTTCGGTCTCGAATCAATTGCACGGCGCGTGCGGCGACAGCTGCCGTCGCTGCCGACTGGCTCCGCCCCGAAACCCACAGCGCCGGACCGTTATCCGTTCGGGCCATCGCGACCCAACGATCCGAGCCCCACAGCTTCTTCGGTACTACCTTCCGGAGCGCGGGTACCCACGTCATGACGGCGAGCCCGAGCGTCGCAGCGGACGTATCCAATCGCAGGTACGTCCTGACCGGCACGCCGAGGTCGCGCGTCAACGCATGCTGGTCCGAAAAATCTGCCCGCACAGCAGGACCGGTGCGGTACCCGGTCGCGTCGGCCGGCATCCGAAACGTCTTCATCCCGGTGTAGTTCCGGATCGATCGACCGTCAGCGTCGAGAAAGCGGGTGCCCAACATCCCGTAGGTCCACGCCGTAGCGGCCGGCCCGTGTAGTTCTCCGCCGCCAAGTCCGATCACGATGTCCACTGGCCCGTCGCCGAGTCGGTGCGCCGCTGCTGCGAGGACACTGGTCAACCCCGGCGCCAAGCCGACGCCGATCAGAACGGGTCCGTCGACCGCTTCCAATTCTTCGCAGTAGCTCGAGGTCGCCGTGACGTCGACAAATGCTGCCCCACTACGCACCGCTTCTTCGGCCAGGCGAACGTCCTCGAAACCCGACGCGTTCACCACGACATCGAAGTCTCGAACCACTGCCGAAAACGCGCCTGGTTCTTTAAGATCAACGACGACGTCAGCGCGGACTGGATCGCGCCCGGCGGAGAACGCGGAGATTTCGGGGACCTTCGCGAGTTGTCTCATCAGGGGAATCCCGACGGCGCCATAGCCACCGAGTACAAGAACCTTCGTCATTTTTTCGCCTCCCGAGTCGCTAGAGTTCGACTCTAGAGTTAAACTCTAATCATGACTGAGGTTCTTCGGGAAGATACGTCGGCGCGGCGCAAGATCATCGAGGCAGCGCGCGAAGTTTTTGTCGATCCCGGCTACGCGGCCGCCACGATCAAACAACTTGCCGCAGCGGCGGGCGTGTCGGTGCAGAGTGTCTATTTCGTGTTCGGCAACAAGCCGAGCGTGCTGTCAGCACTGCTCGACGTGGCCGTGGCGGGCGATGAAGAAAAGACGGCAACTCTGGACCGACCGTGGGTGGCGGCGGCACTCGGCGCCCCACATCCCCTCGGGCAACTCCGGATTCAGGTTCACCACGGACGGCTGATTCTGGAGCGCACCGCGGACATCCTGTTGGCACTACGCGCCGCTGCTTCCGCGGACGACGATGCCGCCCGCTTGTGGCAAATCAACCGCACGCAGCGACGCACGGTGCAGGAACATCTGATGGTCGGCATCGTCGAAAAGGCGCCGACCGTCGACCTCGAAACAGCCGTGAACGTGGCACTCACACTGCTCAGCCCCGAGACGTACACAGACCTCGTGGTCGGCGCGGGTTGGACCGGCCAACAGTACGAAGAATGGGTGGTCAACACCCTTGCTGCAACCCTCGGCCTGGACCGAACCGTCAAATCCAGGAAGTAACTCGAACTACTTGGTGGGCTTGTCGTCGATGTGCCGTGGGTTGTTCCACAGGCGTTCCGTCAGATCGTGGAGGACGGCAAGGGTGATCGTGTCGTCGTCGCGGCGAAGCAGCGACTGGCTGACCGTCGCCCGCACCAAAGTGCTGTCCGAGTGCACGAACTCCTTGACCGAGCCCGGTTCGGAACTCAGTTCACGATGGGCCTGCTCGGCACTGACGTCGTCGGCATCCTTGTCGTAAAGAATGTCCTGCAAACGCAACGCCGAGACGGCCTTCTTGGGGTATCCCAGCATGTCAGCGAAGGACGGGTTGGCAAAAACGATGCTGCCGTCGCGGTGAACGGCCATGACCGGCACCGGAAGCCTGTCGAGGAGAATCAGGGCAGGCATCTGCTCCAGATCCGCAATCGGCGATTGTGGCGGCTGCGCAACGTTGCGGCGGCGTTCCATAACACGTCCTCTCAAGTTGCCCGAGTCGACAACAGTCTAACTGCCCAGCAAATCGCGGGTTGACTTCCCGCCCGGATGCAGTGACGAATGCCCGAATCGTGCCCGCCTGAGTTACGCCGCGAGCGCCTCCTGGTCCTCCGCCAAGGAACCGTCAACAACACGATAGACAGTATCCATCCGAGACAGGTGACTTCGGTCGTGTGTCACGAGAAGGGTTGCCGCCTCGTGTTCCCGCACAACCCCGATGATCAGATCCATGACGGCAGCACCGCGCTCCTGATCGAGCGCGCTGGTGGGCTCGTCGACCACCAGAAGCTGCGGATCGTTCATCAATGCCCGCGCGAGATTGACCCGCTGCCGCTGCCCGCCCGACAGCTGGGACGGCCGTTTTCCGCTCTGATCCGCCAGTCCGACAGCGTCCAGCAAATCCATCGCTTTTGATTTCACGGCCTTGCGACGGGCCCGCGACGTGAACACGGACTGCCCCAGATGCGCCATCACCTCGAGCTGTTCCAGTGCCGTCAACGACGACACCAGGTTGGACTGCTGAAAGACGATCCCGATGGACGAGCGTCGCAGCTCCGACGCCGCCCGCCGACTCAGCGCCGCGATGTCGGTGCTGCCCTCCGGCGTCCGGAGGTAGACGTGCCCGGAATCCGGACGGATCAGGGTCGACGCCACCGCCAACAGGCTGGACTTACCCGAACCCGAGGGCCCGGTGATCGCGGCGATCTCGCCGCGGTGCAGCCGCAGGGACACGTCGTCCAACGCTGTCACCCGCGATTGCCCGTCGGGAAACGTCAGGTCGACGTTCTGGATGTCGAGAACTGTGGTGCCGGTAGTCATGGTCATCGTGCGCTCCCCAATGCTGTGAGTGGATCGGTGGTCGAGAGGAATCGAAGTGCAAAGGCCGCGCCGAGCAGACCGAGTCCGATCAATGCCACGGCAGGTACGACGGTGGTGGATGCGTCCAGGACGAACGGCATGGCATCACCGATCAGCGAACCGGCAACCGCTGTCAGCCCGATCCCGACGGTGACTCCGGCGATCAACACGATGAGTGCCTGACCCAAAGCGTCGCGCACCAGAGAACCGGTAGTCGCGCCGAGTGCTTTCAGCGTCGCGATGTCCGGGGTTCGCTGGATCGTCCACACCGTGAAGAATGCACCGATCACCAGGGCCGAGATCGCGAACAACATGAGCGTCATCAACGTCAACGACCCGTTCTCCGACTTGTACGAACCGATCGCGTCGAGCGAACCGCTGACCGTAGTCGACGTCGTCGCGGCCGACTTGTCAGTTGCGGAAGCGTCAGAGGCTCCGCTCACAGCCAGCACCGTCGCGACTCCGCCGCGCGGATTGGCCGCCTGCCAGTCGTCAAGCGTCATCCAGACGACGGGTGAATGGCTGTACCAGTCGTCACCGCGAACGGCGCTGACGGTGAACTGCTGCGTACCGACGCTCACCTGATCGCCGGCGCTCGCCGCCAGATCGCGGGCGGCACCTTCGCTCAACACCACCGTGCCTGACGCCGACGGCGTCACGTCCCCGAAACCGCCGTCAGCACCGAACAGGGCGACCGACTTCTGATTTCCGCCGGCCAATCCTGCTTTCCCGCGGCCGATTCCAACGGGATCGACGTCCTTCGACGTGGAGGTCCAGGCGTTGACCTGGTCCTGCGTGAGCGCCGACTCGTCGAACGACGCACCCGCGCCAGTGTCGGCGAACACCACCGTGTCGGCATTCATGGCCTCGATGGCGGACACGTTCTGATGGCGAAGTCCCGCAGTCAAACCGCTGAGAAAACTGACCAGAAGTGCGACCAACAGAACCACCACGGAGATCAACGCGAATCGACCTCGCGCTGCCCGTAAGTCCCTCATTGCGACAAACACTGTGAATTCCTTTCCTGTGCTTGCCTCTACGCTCCCGCGGATGCAGACTCTTTCCATCGCACCTCGGATCGACATTCCAGCGCTCGAAAGAACCATCCCCGTTTACAACTTTTGATGGATGATCCGAGGCCGAACCTCGCTAAGCTGGGCGAGATGCACAGATCTCCGCTCACGCCTGTCTTCGCCGGCCTACAACTGGGCCTGCATGTCCTTGTCATGGCGCTGGCCGGTGTCGTGTTTCTCCGAGCGCTGATCGACGAATCCGACCTGACCGCAACCATCACCGCACTGTCCGTGATCTTTGTTGCCGTCTATCTGTTCGGGGTCGCCAAAAGGCTGCGCGGCAACGCTGCCCGCTGGTGGCTGAGCGTGCTGACCGTCGTCTGGATCGCGACGATGGCGGTATCCGCCGACGCAGCCTACCTCGCGTTCGGGCTCTTCTTCCTCTATCTCCATCTTCTGCGACGCCCCTGGAGCCTTCTCGCCGTCACCGCGGCTACGGCTGTCGCCGTGATCGGCACCGGCCTGCATCGTGGATGGACGATTGCCGGCGCCGTCGGTCCGATCATCGGCGCCGCCGTAGCCGTGGCAATCGGCCTCGGATATCAAGCGCTGTACCGCGAGGCAGCTGAGCGCGGACGTCTCATCGACGAATTGATGAATACCCGTGAAGAATTGGCATCGACGTCTCGCGATGCGGGAAAGTTCGCAGAACGTGAAAGGCTCGCGGCCGAGATTCACGACACCGTGGCGCAGGGACTTTCGAGCATCCAGATGCTCCTTCACGCTGCCGAGCGCGCCGATCCGGACAGCCCGGCCATCCGGCAGATCAGCCTCGCGCGCGAAACTGCCGCAGACAGTCTTGCCGAAACACGCCAACTCATAGCCGAATTGACGCCGGCGGTCCTCGACGGTCAGTCGCTCGCCGACGCGCTTCGTCGAATCTGCGAACGCGCGAGCAGTCCTGAACTGGAAGCTCGCTCCGTGGTCGAAGGCGAGGCCGCCCGGCTGCCGATGCCCCTCGAAGCAACATTGGTACGCATCGCTCAGGGCGCGGTGTCCAATGTTCTCCGCCATGCCGATGCAACCAGAATGGCTGTGACACTGACCTATTCTGACGACACCGTCAGCCTCGACGTGGTCGACAATGGTCGCGGCTTCGACGTGGCGGTTCTCGAACGTGGTCCGGCGGAATCTTTTGGTCTCAATGCAATTCGCCGACGCGTCGAACTGCAGGGCGGGACCTTCTCCATCGAGTCCGAGCCGGGACACACAGCCGTCGCAGTGACGTTTCCCCTCGAAGTCGGTGAACAGTGATCCGCCTGCTGCTCGCCGACGATCACGCGATCGTGCGCGCCGGGCTACGAGCGCTGCTCGAAAGCGAAGCCGACATCGAGGTAGTCGGCGAAGCGGGCACCGCCGAGGAAGCCATAGCCTTCTGCGCCACCACGCCGGTTGACCTCGTGCTCATGGACCTGCGATTCGGCCCCGGGAAGACGGGCGTCGACGCCACCCGCGCAGTGTGCGCGCTGCCGAATCCGCCGCACGTGCTTGTCGTGACCAACTACGACACGGATGCAGATATCTTGAGCGCTGTCGAGGCAGGGGCCAGCGGGTACCTGCTCAAGGACACACCGCCGGTCGAGTTGCTGTCCGCCGTGCGCGCCGCTGCGAGCGGGGACAGCGTTCTCTCCCCCGCTATCGCGTCAAAGCTCATGACTCGCGTACGTAAGCCCGAAACCAGCCTAAGCCCAAGGGAAATCGAAGTTCTGAAGCTAGTGGCGGCGGGTCGGTCCAACCGAGAGATCGGCAAAGAACTGTTCCTCAGCGAGACCACGGTCAAATCGCATCTGGTCCACATCTTCGGCAAGTTGGGAGTGAAGTCGAGGACGTCGGCCGTCGCCCGCGCGCGGGAGTTGGGTTCGATCTGACGTTTTGCCCGAAATGTCGAAAGTCGCTGAACAGCAGGAATTTTCACCTCACATTCTCTTGTGTTCGAAACTTTGTTCGAATATGATTGCTTCATGGACAGTCGGGAAGCGTGGCAGCTGGATGGTGAGGGCCTCAAGAGTGAGGTTCTGGATCTGGTGCGCGTCCGGCACGAGTTGCAGTCGCGGATGGTGCTGCTGATCGTGGAGATGTTTTCCCGGGAAACTGTGGTCGGGAAGGGTTTTCGGGCGATCGCCCAGTGGTTGCATGGTTCGACGAATCTGGAGATCGGTGAGTGCAGTCTGCTGGTCAGTCTGGCGCGGTTGCTGTTGCTCGAACCTGTTGTGGCGGATGCATTCCATCGCGGGGATGTGGATGCGCTAAAAGCCCGTCAGGTGGCGTCGTTTTGTCAGCATCCGCCCAAGAACATGACCCCGGCGGACGTCGACAAGGCCCGCGGGATCCTGCTTGACCTGGCATCGAAGAACATCGCGGATTGCGATGCGGTGCGGGCGGCGATCCGGCGGATCGAGAAGCAGTACGGCAAACGTGAGGACGGCGTCCCGGTCGGGGAGGATTCCGAACGTAACGAGTTCTACGCCTCGAAAGGCCTGTACGGGCGCGTGTCGATGAAGGGCGATCTGGATGCCGTCAACGGTGCCCGTCTGATCACGTTGTTGTCGAGTTTGTCGGCGCCGAAGCCGGAGAAGGACGGCGTGAAGGACACTCGCACTCCGGCGTTGCGGCGGGCGGACGGGTTCTGCGAACTGCTGCGACGGTACGAGCGGGCGGGACTGGGTCCGATCGAGGGTGGGGTGAAACCGCACATCACGGTCACCGCCAGCGCGAAAGACATGACGGATATGCAGGCGCTGAAGGATCTACTGCCGTCGACTCAGGAACTGGGGTTTGCGTGGACGGATTGGGTGGGGCCGATCAGCATCGATACCGCACGAATGTTGGCCTGCGACTGCACCGTAACGCGGATTTTGTTGGATGAGAATGGTGTTCCGCTCGAGTGCGGCAAGGAAGCAAGGACCGCGACGGTACCCCAGCGGCGGGCGTTGGCCGTCCGTGATGGTGGGTGTGCGTTTCCGGGGTGCGGGACGCCGTCGGGGTGGTGCGATGCTCATCATATTGTGCACTGGAACGATGGTGGCCCAACGGATCTCGACAATCTGATTCTGTTGTGTGGTCATCATCATCGGACGATGCACCACACCGAATGGAGGGTGGAGATCGGCCCCGATCGAAAAACGGTGTTCTATCCGCCGATGTCGATTGATCCGTATCAGCAGCCGATCGGCGGGAACAGTCCACCGACTGCGGCGTGAACCGACATAACTGAAAAGGCCAGCGTGTGCACCGGGGAAGAATCATGCCCCGGGGCATACGCTGGCCTTTTCGGCTGCGCTCGATGTCCGTCTTGCGACAGCATCTGTCTCCACTTCGACACGCCGGACCCATAGGGTCGAGGCATGTCTTTCTGCGAACCCGCCCGCGTTGTCACCGTCACGTCCCTGACCCCGCACATGCGGCGAATCAGCATCGAGGCAGAAGGCGACTGGCATTGGCCGACCGGCGGACAGGGCGACGAGCGCATCGACCTCGCGTTCCCGAAACCCGGTGAAACAGAAGCAGAATACGACTACTTCAACAATCCCGACTACGGCAAAGCCGACCTCGGAACCGAGCCACCGTGGCGGCATTACACCGTGCGCAAGGTGCACGACGGCGGCCGACGTCTGGACATCGACTTCGTCGTGCACCCTGGCGGTATTGCAGCAGATTGGGCCCTGCGGGCCGAACCAGGTCACCTACTCGGCGTTTTCTGGTCGGACAGTTCTCGTTCCCATTACCAAGCTCCGGCGGGTCCTCGCTGGCAGCTGCTGGTCGCAGACGCCACGGGTCTCCCCGGACTGGGCAGGATTGTCGAAGAACTTCGTGAAGGCGATGTCGCACAAGCGATCATCGAGGTCGAAACCGAAGAGGATCGACAGGAACTTGTCACTCGCGGCGATGTCACGTACACGTGGCTCGCGGGGAGTGGCCTCGGAAAGGCGCCGAGCGCGCTCTTCGAAGCTGTGGAGAAGGTCGAGTTTCCCGAATCCGAAACGGCCGACGTCTACGCGTGGGTGGCGTGCGAAAGCGCAACCAGCCGTCGTATTCGTAAGCATCTGAGGGAAGTTCGAGGAATTGCTCGCGACAAGCACAATGTTGTCGGGTACTGGCGAGAGGGCGCCGACGGCCACGTTTCCGGCATGAACAGCGAGGAAGTCACCGTCGGCGCCTGAGCGCCGTGATCACTCTGCCGGCAGTGTGTCGGTAGCTTCTGCGTCAGCAGCTTCTGCGGCTGTAGCTTCTGCGTCAGCCGGTTCTCCATCGGCCGGCTTTTCTGCCAGCATCTCGAACAGTGCTCGGCGTGCCTCGGCAAGGATTGCCTCAGCCTTGGCTACCTGCTCAGCGGTCCCACCTGCGGCTACCGCGACAGCGGCACCTCGGAGTAGGCCCATCGCGGGGCGGAGAGTTGCGCCGGCTTCACCGAAGTGAGGGCGGCCGTGTCCGCGCTGGTCGGGTCGACCGAATCCGCGCTGGTCGGGCCGGCCGAATCCACGCTGACCTCCGCGACTGCGTCGGCCTTCGGGGCGTCCTTCTTCTCGGTCTTCGAAGCGACCCTCGGGTCGCTCTCCCTCGAATCCTCGACGGAAACCGTGTCCACGATGCGGGCCTCGGCGGCCATGCTCGCGACGTTCTTGCATTTCTGGGTTGTTGTGTGGGGCGTACATGTTGTCCTCCTGGACTGTCTGTGTTTGTTTGACGTATCGACGATATATCGACAATAGATCGAACGCAAGGGTCCGGAGAATAATTCCCGCACCCTTGTCCGGATACGCTGAGGCCGTGAACATGGATCTACAAGCCCAGGCCGCAGACGTCCTACGCCGCCTCGCACTCGACGAATCCCTGAAAGAACGCACCATGGCGGACGCTGCGACGGCAGCACTCGCACGGAAAGTCGCCGCTCGCTACATCGGCGGCGAAACCATCGACGACGCTTTCGGTCGCCTCCCCTCGATCCTCGCGCGAGGACACAAGGCGAGCATCGAATACACGGGGGAAAGCGTCCGGGATCCCGAACTCGCGAACGCCGAAACCGATGTGTTCGTGGAATTGGCGGAACGGATCGGAACGTCGGGCGTAGACAGCACCGTGTCGTTCGACCTCTCGCACATCGGCTTGGTGATCGATCCGGAGCAGTGCTTTCGCAATGTCGTGCGCCTGGCCGAGACCACGGAACGCGCCGGTGCCGAACTGATCATCTCCGCCGAAGCGTCCGACCGCACCGACCTGGTCCTCGATATGCACGCGCGACTGGCCGAGCGGTTCACTCACGTGGGGATCACCGTTCAGGCCCGACTGCACCGCACCGCAAAGGATCTCGCCGCGCTGCTCGACCGGCCCGGTCGCATCCGGATCGTGAAGGGCGCCTTCCTCGAAGCCGAGTCCGTCGCCTACCCACGCGGTAGTGCCGAACTGCGCGACGCGTATCTCGACTACGCAGCCCGGATCGTCGACTCGGGTCACAAGGTTTCCATCGCGACACATGACCGCGACATCCTCGAAGCACTACGTGCCGAGCATGATTCGAAGCTCAGAGGCGAGCACGTCGAGTTCGAGATGCTGCTCGGCCTCGGCACCGAGCAACTGGACGCCCTCCGAGCAGCGGGCTTCACCACACGCGAATACGTCATCTTCGGAACACAGTGGTGGCTGTACGTACTCAATCGCATCGCCGAAGAACCGGAGCGTGTCTACACCGCGCTCATCGACGCTGCGCTCATCAGCACTGCAAACTAGATCTCCAACAACAGAAGTGGGGCCGCACTCGAATCGAGTGCAGCCCCACTTGTGTCAGTTTTAGCTCTCCAGAAACGCCTTGATGCGCGCCAGAGTAGTTTCCATTCCGGTCTGCATCAGCTGATCTCGACCCCGACCGAGTAGGCCGCTACCCGACATCATGCGCACGTAAAGTGCGGGCGTCGCGTAGATCTCACGAGTCTCGGTGAGCACAGTGCCCGTTCCCGAAGGTTCGAGCACGTAGGTCCACCGCGCTTTCGGCTCGTCCGATTCGAAGGAGAACTTCCGGCAGTCGACCACGTCGACCACCGTGCAGTGCGTGCTCCAGCGAATCAGACCATGTTTGTTGGTGCCCTTGAACTTTGCACCAACAGTGCCCGGAGTTCCGGAAGTCCACGTGCCGCCGGTGTTTTCAGGACTGAAGCGACCCATACCCTCGATGTCGCTGACAACCTTCCACACCGATACCGGCGTCGCCTCGATGTAGGCGCTGGCGGTCTCCACCCGCTACCGGCCCGGAACCCAGGACATGATCTTGATGGCGTGAGGCATGAGCTTTGCCCACACCTTGGCCGGAAGTCCGCGCGGTCCACCGAGATTCATGACGCGAGTGGTGGCAACGGTCTGCGGTTCGGTGTACTTGATCAGACCCTCGGCGCCGTGACGACGACCGACGCCCGAGACGCCCATGCCGCCCATCGGTGCTGCGGTGCTGCCCCAGGTGGGAGCGTAACCCTCGTCGACGTTGACGGTGCCGGCGTGAATGCGCGCTGCGATAGCTTCACCGGCAGCCTTGCTTCCCGCCCAAACACTGGCGTTGAGGCCGTATTCGGTGTCGTTGGCCTGAGCGATGGCCTCTTCGACGTCCTTGACCGGGTAGATCGAGACGAGCGGCCCGAAGGTCTCGTCGCGGTAGCACTCGGCGTCCTCGGGAACCCCGGTGAGCAGCGTGGGCTCGTAGAACAGCGGTCCGATGTCCGGGCGGGCCTTGCCGCCGGCAATGACGGTGGCGCCCTTGACGACTGCGTCGTCGACATGAGCGGAAATTGCCTTGACCTGCGCCTCGGAGACGAGGCTGCCCATCTCGATTCCGAATTCGTATCCGGCGGCGAGGTTCATCTTCTTGACGCGATCACCGAACATGCGGATGAACTCGGGTGCGATGGACTCTTCGACGTAGATGCGCTCGATGGAGATGCACAGCTGACCGGAGTTGGAGAAGCACGCACGCACAGCGGCGTCGGTGACCTCGCGCAGGTCTGCGCCGGCGGCGACGATCATCGGGTTCTTGCCACCGAGTTCGGCGGAGAAGCCGATCAGTCGACGGCCGGCCTGCTCGGCGAGGAGCTGACCGGTCGCGGTGGAACCGGTGAACATGAGGTAGTCGGTGTTCTCGACCAGCGCGGTGCCGACGACGGAGCCCGGTCCGGGAACCACGGCGAAGAGGTCGCGGGGCAGACCCGCCTTGTAGAGCAGTTCGACGCAGGCGAGCGCGCAGTACGGCGTCTGGCTGTCCGGCTTGAGGACAACGGCGTTACCGGCGAGCAGCGCGGCGACGGCGTCGGACACGGCCAGCGTCATCGGGTAGTTCCACGGCGAGATGACGCCGACGACACCCTTGGGCTGGTAGCGGACGACGGTCTTCGTCAGGCCCGGGAGCATGCCGGAGACGCGACGCGGACGCAGCAGCTTCGGCGCCACGCGTGCGTAGTGACGCGACGTCATCGAGATGTCGAGGACTTCCTCCTGAGCTGCGGTACGCGACTTTCCGGTCTCGGCCTGAGCCATGTCCATGAGTGCGTCGCGGTTCTCGAGGATGAGGTCGCGGTAGCGGTGGAAGACGGCAGCGCGATCGAGGACTGAGCGCTTGGCCCATTCCTTCTGAGCGACGCGCGCGCGGGCGATGGCCGCAAGTGCGTCGTCGGCGGTGCCGACGGGGATGGTCGCCAGCTCCTTGCCGGTGAACACCTCGGTGATGGACTTCGTCGGGCGATCGGCAACATTGTCGATGGCGATCAGATCGGCGAGCCGCGAGAAGGTCGCAGCGGACGGAGCAGGCATTTCAGTACCCCTACTGGTGAGTAGTTCTTGGAGTTACACACAACTTACCCCGTCGGTGGTACCGATCACAGTGCCGAATCAGACAGAGTCAACCAATACTGCCTCTTTCGGACGTTTTGCGATCAACAACGACATGACTGCAGCGATCGCGCAGAGCGCGCCGGCCACCAAGAAGGCAGCGTCGTACGAGCCGATCTGATCACGAACGAGGCCGGCCAAGAAGGCCACCAGACCCGCACCGATCTGGTGCGATGCCAGCACCCAACCGAACACGATGGGGGCGTCGGCACCGAAGTGCTGACGGCACAGCGCGACGGTCGGCGGAACCGTCGCCACCCAATCGAGCCCGTAGAAGATCACAAACGCGATCATCGGCGGATTCACGGTGTTGGCGAGCAGCAGCGGCAGGAAGAGCAGCGAGATTCCGCGGAAGAGGTAGTAGATGCCGAGAAGTTTTCGCGAGTCCATCCGGTCGGTGAACCAACCCGAAGCAATGGTGCCGACCATGTCGAGGATTCCGATCAACGCCAACAGGGACGCGGCCGTGGTGATCGGCATTCCGTGATCGTGCGACGCCGGAACGAAGTGCGTTCCGATCAGGCCGTTGGTGCTTGCGCCGCAGATCGCGAAGGTGCCGGCGAGAAGCCAGAACACCTTGGTCTTCGACGCCATGACCAGTACCGAGATCGCGCGGGCTCCGGCGCCGCCGCGCTGATAGACAGGCTTGGCCGGTGGGGTGTAGTCGGCGGGCGCACCGTAGGGCGTCGTACCCACGTCGGACGGGTAGTTGCGCAGGAACAGCAGAACGAACGGCACGACGGCCAGTGCGGCGAACGAGACCGTGAATGCGACGCTCTTCCAGTCGTAGGTTTCGGCGATCTTCGCCAGGACGGGCAGGAACACCAACTGACCGGCCGCACCACCGGCGGTGAGGATGCCGGTCACAAGACCGCGCTTCTCGACGAACCACCGATCGACGATGGTGGCAACAAACGCCAGCGCCATCGAACCCGTACCGAGGCCGACAAAGACACCCCACAGCAGGATGAGCTGCCAACTCGAGGTCATGAATATCGTGAGACCACTGCCGAGTGAAATGAGCGCCAACGCCGAGGTGACGACCGCCCGGATACCGAACCTCTCCATCAAGGCAGCGGCGAACGGAGAGGTCAGCCCGTACAGAATCAGGTTGACCGAGACTGCGGCGGAGATGCTGGCGCGCGACCAACCGAAATCCTCGTGCAGCGGATCGATCAGCACCGAAGGCGCGGCGCGGAAGCTCGCCGCACCGACCAACGCCAGGAACGCCACGATCGCGACGGACCAGGCGCGGTGAAAGCGCGGCGGGCTCACCTGCTGTTGGCCCGATTCGGGGAGAGCGGTCTCAGAAGTCACAGAGAAGATTCTGCAGTTCGGATTCGATCGAGAACAGTGGCCAGATTGCCAATATATGAAAGAATCAAGCCATGTCTGGTCCGCATCGCGTCGTCGTACTGGCTCTGAATGGAGTCATACCCTTCGAACTCGGCATCCCGGCGCGCATCTTCGGGCGCGCCCTCGACGTCGAGGATCGACCGCTGTACGAGATCCTGACCTGCACCGTCGATGGCAATCCCGTGCAGACCGATGCGGACTTCAGCATCTCGGTCGACCACGGGAGCGAGTTGCTCGCCACCGCCGACACCGTCGTCATACCCGCGTCGTACGAGTTGGGTCCGGCCTACGAAGACGGTTACCTCTCCCCCGAGTTGGCCGCAGCTTTCCAACACATCCGGCCGGGCGCTCGGCTGGTCTCGATCTGCACCGGGTCGTACATCCTCGCCGCGACAGGTTTGCTCGACGGACTCCGCGCCACGACGCATTGGCGCAACACCGACCATTTCCAACGTGTCTATCCCAAGGTGAACGTGGATCCGGACGTGCTGTTCGTCGACGAGGGCCACATCCTGACCTCGGCCGGCGTGGCGTCAGGCGTCGATCTCTGTCTGCACATTGTCAGGCGCGACCACGGCATGGAAGTGGCGAACACCGTCGCGAGGCGCTGCGTCGTACCGCCGTGGCGCGACGGCGGCCAAGCGCAGTACATCCGGCGCCCCCTGGCCGACAAGCCATCGGAATCGACTGCCGACGCTCGGCACTGGGCCCTCGAACATCTAGGCGAGCCGATCACCCTGGCGGACCTGGCGACGCGCGCCAACATGAGCGTCCGCACGTTCAGTCGTCGATTCCGCGACGAAGTCGGAACCACACCGAACCGCTGGTTGACCAGCAGACGCGTCGATCGCGCACGGGAACTTTTGGAGGAATCCGATCTGTCGATCGATGCAATTGCCGCTCGAACCGGCTTCGGGACTGCGACATCGATGCGTCAACACATGAACGAGGCCCTCGGCGTTTCACCGAGCGCGTACCGCCGCACGTTCAAGGCACCGGTGTAAGCGGCAGTACCAGGCACTATCCTGGAGGCCATGGCCGAACAGACTCGCCCGAACTTTCCTCAGTACTGCGGATACCTCCTGGGGAAGACGCTCCCCGACCGGTATCAGGACTGGGTTCGGAACGATCTGGTGGGCCCGGGCGCCCAGGCGCGCTACATCATTCGTTTCACCGTGCCGGCGACGCTGATTCTCCTGCTGTTCCTCTTGATTCCCGGACCGATCTGGATCCCCCTGGCCATGATGGCCTTGCTGCTCATCCCGCTCGCGTACTTCGTCGTGGCGCTCGGCACCATCTACCGCCGTCACCGCCTACTGAGCCACGGCCTCGATCCCGAATTGCTCGACGAGAAGGCCCAGCGTCGTGCCGATCGCACTCGCGAGGACTACGAGAAGCGGCACGGTCGCTGAGCACCCCTCAGCGGAACATCGTCACTGCGGCCTTGGCGAGGACCTTCGGATCCTTCTCGTAGTGATGCATCTTGGTGAGCTTGCCTTCCGGAATCCCCAGGAACTTGTAGACGGCCACTTGAGCGCAGCGCACCGAGTACTGCTCGGTGAACACCATGTCGAACGGCAACTCCGCGAACTGACTGATGAAGGCCAGATTCTTGGAGTGCTTCGGCACCACCAGAGGCCGGTCACCGACGGCGCGCCGATTGAACAGCGCACTGGCGTAAGGCATATGGCTGGGAATCGAATTGACGACGCTGCCGGTGATCTCTTGTCGGCGCGCGGCCAGCGCACCGCTCTCGTCGAGCGCCTCGAGGTGTCCGAGCGTCTCTTCCAGCATTTCCCGGCCGGTCATCTCGATGAACGGCTTCTTCACGTAGTCACCGTTCTTGCGCGGGAACAGACAGTAACCCCAGAAGACCCCTTCGTTCTCCTTCTGCGCGTGATAGTGCGGCTGATGGTGAACCACGATCGACAGAAGGACGTTCGAGTCCACGAACGTGTTGAGCGCATTTCCGGGGAGCTGCTTGGTGATTCGGGAAATCTCGTTGATGAGTTCGTGTGACGACGTGGTGACGGTGAAGCTGGTCCACTCACTCTGCTCCCGATCCCCGAAGAACTTGTCGGGATTCCCGAGGTCGTAGAAATGCTCGGTAGCCTGCTTCCACAGCAGTGCACTCGGCGCGTACCTCATGTCTTCCACGATCGAGGTATCCAGATCGCCGATCGACGAGCTGTCGGTGATGCTGCCGTTGGTGTCGAAGACGAAATCGCCCTCCGTTACGTCGATTCGGCCCTTCTCACCGGTGCGAACGTTCTCGTAATCGAGTCCCGTCACGACGATCTCGTCTCGAAGCGGGGTGTCCTTGAACACGAACTCCGTGATCTTCAGTTCGTTGACGAACTTCACGCCCTTGCCTTCGAGGAAGGTCCGCATCGGCAAGATGATGCTCTCGTACTGGTTGTACGGCGACCTGGTGACACCGGCGAGCGTCTGAATGCGACTGAACTCGAGAATCATTCGGTTCATGTACCGGCGAAGCTCCATCGCCGAACTCACCCGCTTGAAAGCAAATGTGGTCTCCCACATGTACCAGAAGTTGGTGGTGAAGAAGTGCGGAGTGTCCTCGAACCACTGCTCGATGCTGATATCGTCCAACTTTGCCTCGTCCGACTCCGGCAACGTCATCAGCTTCGTCAACAAGTAGCGATCCTTGTTGTCGAATTGCATGTGCTTGTAGTCGTTCTCACCCTTGTTGCGGATGCCGTCTCGGTCGATCAACCGTGCAACGTCGTGCGTCGGATGTGCGTGGTCGAAATCGAGGATGTCATCCGTTACCGATTTTCCCGGGTTGTCCAGCGACGGAACCGCACTCAGCACGTCCCAGAGGTTCTCGTAGGTCTCCTCGTTGAGCATACGCCCGCCACGGTTGATGAAACCCGCGTCGTTTCCGAGCTCGCGATGACCGTACTGGTGCTGGAAGGTAGCGGCAGATTCGCCGTCGTTCGCTCCGTGCATGTCCAGACCCATGATGGTGATGTCCGCACCATCCCACTCACCGTCTCGAATCAAATAGATCGCCGCCGAAAGGTTTCCGATGCCGGCGCCGATCATGTAGGCCTTGTGAGACAGCTTGGAAGACATTAGGTTTCGTTCCTTACTCAAGTCGCGGTACGGATACCTTCCAAGCATGGACCCGTTTGCGCGCAGGCGCATCACCCGAACCGGATGACGTCCGTCACGGTCGTCGGTAGCGAACCAGATCGAGCGCAAAACGCGCATAGTCGCGTGCGATTTCCTCGGGCGTTTGTGGTCCGCTCGGCCGATACCATTGCGCGACAGAGACACACATCACGACGATTGCACGCGCAGCCTGTCGCGGTCGATCCGTCCCGAACACACCGGCGGCGATTCCGTCGTCGACTTGCTTCGTCGTCAACCATTGCTGGTAGTTGCGTGATTCCGTGATGCGCAACCTGTTCTCGTCTGTGAGACTGCGCATTTCGCTGGCACCCAGGAAACCTTGATCGCGGCGATAGATATGGAACAAGGTCACACATTCGACGAGCAGAGCCAGCCTTTCAGAGGGACTTTCGCCCTCGTCGATTGCGGCCAACGATCTCGTGTTGAGTTCGGCCATGGTGAGGTCGAGAATTTCGGCCAACATTTGTTGCTTGCTGGAATAGTGGTGGTACAGACCCGGCACACTCATCTGCGCGCGCTTAGCGATCTCACGCATCGCAGCGCCGTGATATCCGGTCTTCACCATCTCCGCAAGCGCGGCCGCCAACACCGGATCGAACGAACTCGGGCCGAACCTTCGCCACACGTTCGGTCGCATAGGTGCGCTCGGGTCCGCGTCGTCGCCACCCCATCGTGGCTGTTCCGGCGGACGCACTATCGCGGCTGGGAGCAGTGCGTCGAAACGCACTCCGAGGATCCCCCCGATCGCCGCCAACCTGTCGACGCTGACCCTGGTCTTTCCGGTCTCGACGGCGCTGAGGGTAGCCGCGCTGACATCGAGACGCCTGGCCAATTCGCGCAGCGAGAGCCCGCTGTGACGCCGTGCCTGCCGGATCGACGCTCCAATCAGGACGGCATTCTCGATTTCGGTCACAGTGTTCAGTATTCCCGAACATTGGATTTCCAACAATGCGATGACCACGGCAATCGGTGAACATGTTGACTACTGATTATCGGCCTGAACATGATGTGGATCACAAAGACCCAGGTCCGCCCGAGCGATCGTTCGGTGTCGGTAGCGAGAGGATCGAATCACCATGACCGAGGCGCCATATCTTGGAGAACTCCTGCGCGACGCACCCAGCAACTGGGGCAAGTGGGGAGAGTCCGACGAGGTCGGTTCACTGAACTACCTCGACGCCGGACAGGTGCTTCGTGGCGTCGGAACCATCAAGCAGGGTTCCGTGTTCACGCTTCAACGGCTCATCGGCGACCCCAAGGGTGATCCGGCGTGGCCGGGACGCAGCCCTGCCGAGCGCACACAGATCTTCGACGAGAGCAGCTGGGACGGCGACGACGCCCCCAACTTCCCCGGCGGCCTGCATTACGCGGACGACAAGATCGACGCGTTCCTGCAGGGTTCGACGCAGTACGACGCGCTCGGCCACGTCTGGTACGACGGCGCCCTGTGGAACGGATACTCCGCTGACACGACTGTCGGCGGCCTCGAGAAGGCCAGCGTCGAACCGATTGCCGACCGTGGCGTCGTCGGACGCGCAGTACTTCTCGACATGGCAAAGTTCCGCGGCAAGGAAAACCTCGACAAGGCCGAAACATTCACGCACCATGATCTTTTGGCCTGTGCCGAAGCGCAGGGCGTCACCATCGAGAAGCGTGACATCCTCGTCATCCGCACCAACTTCCTCAAGCTGTTCTTCGACCAGGGCGAAGCCTTCTACGAGGGCTTCTGCGAGCCCGGCCTGATCTACAGCCCCGAACTCGTCCAGTGGTTCCAGGACATGGAGATCCCGAACCTGGTAACGGATACCATCGCCAACGAGGTCACCACCGACCCCGAAAACGGTGTGGCACTGGTACTCCACAACGCTCTGATGCGCAATCTCGGCGTGGTGTTCACCGAGATCTGCGATCTCGAGAAACTGGCTGAAGACTGTGCGTCCGACGGCCAGTACACATTCTTGTACGTCGCCGCACCACTCAAGGTTGCCAAGGCCAGCGGCTCTCCCGTGAATCCGGTTGCCATCAAATGACATACGAAGATCGCCCTTGGTTGGCGTTGTACCGCAACGACGTTCCCCCCGACATCGAGGTCGAGCACCCCACGATGCTCGAGATGTTGGCGACCACGGTCCGCTCTGATCCGGACGCCACGGCTGTGAAGTACTTCGACGGTCAACTCAGTTTCGCCGAACTGGATCAGCAGAGTGACGCCCTGGCCCGAGCACTCCGAGCCGGTGGACTGGTGGAGGGTGACCGCGTCGCTCTGTTCCTCCAGAACGTTCCGCAGTTCGTGCTCGCGCTCGCCGGAATCTGGAAAGCCGGCGGCGTCGCAGTCTCGATCAATCCCATGAGCCGTGAACGAGAATTGGGATACCAACTCGAAGATTCCGGAGCTGCCGTTCTCATCGCACTCGAGGGGCTCTACGAGTCCGTGGGCCGCAATGTCGTCTCCGACTCGCCGGTCAGGCGAGTTATCACCACCTCGGAACTCGAGTACCAAAGTCGCAACGATCCAAGGATTTTCGACGGAATCGTCAAGAAGGATCTCGGTACCGACGATCTTGCGACCCTGATCGACGAACATCGGCTCGGCGATCCGGTCACCACTGACGTCGCACCGGAAGACCTCGCGGTACTGACCTATACGTCGGGAACCACCGGTCCGCCGAAGGGGGCGATGACCTCTCACGCGAACATGACCTTCAACGCCCAGGTCTACCGTGACTGGCTGGGGCTCACCCCGAAAGACACCGTTCTCGGAGTTGCACCGCTCTTCCACATCACGGGGTTGATCGGTCACATCGCGGTGTCCGTCCTGGCGAGAATGCCGCTGGTGCTGGCCTATCGCTTCCAGCCCGAGGTGATGCTCGACGCGATTCGTGAGCACCAACCGACATTCACAGTCGGCGCCATCACTGCTTTTACGGCACTGCTCAACACTCCGGGATGCGCGCCGGAAGACTTCTCCTCCATGCGGTTGCTCTACTCCGGCGGCGCACCCATCTCGCCGACTGCCGCCGAGGCCGTCCGCGCCATGACCGGTGCTGCGCTGCACAACATCTACGGGCTGACCGAGACCACGTCGCCCACTCACGCCGTTCCCGTCGGGGCGGATACGCCCGTCGACCCCACGTCCGGGGCACTGTCCGTCGGCGTTCCAGTACCCAACACCGTGGTCCGCATCGAAGACGAGGGCGGTGCGGTCCTGCCGATCGGAGAGATCGGCGAATTGGTCGTCCGTGGTCCACAGGTGGTGCGCGGTTACTGGAACAAGCCGGAGGAGAGTGCGTCGGCCATTCGCGACGGGTGGTTCCACACCGGCGACGTGGGGTTCATGGACGAAGCCGGCTGGTTCTACGTCGTAGACCGTAAGAAGGACATGATCATCGCGTCCGGCTACAAGGTGTGGCCACGCGAGGTCGAGGACGTTCTTGCCGAGCACCCCGCAGTCCGTGAGGCGGCTGTCGTCGGTATCGCCGACGAATACCGCGGTGAGACGGTGAAGGCGTTCGTCAGCCTCGTCGCGGGGGCGTCGGTGACGCCGGACGAACTGATCGATCACTGCAAACAGCGGATGGCGGCGTACAAATACCCACGATCTGTGGTGCTCGTGGAGGAACTGCCGAAGACCGTTACCGGCAAGATACTGCGACGGGAACTGCGCACGATCTCTTGATCACAGGGCAGCGGGCGGACTTCGCGGTCCGCCCGCTGTCTGATCGCGCACAGTTTCCGGTCGACCGCGCCATTGGGGTAATGGAACAGTAATATGTGCTGAGTACCCACGGACAAACGGGAGACATCAGTGAGCAAGTTCGGACGTAAGAAGCAGCCCACACCCAAGAGCTACCAGTGGCTGGCCATGACCCTCATAGCGTTGTCGCTCTCCGTGTCGATCGGGATTGCCGCCAAACCCTCCTGAGCTCTCCGAATCCGAAACTTGTAACCCCGCGTCCATCTGCACATGGGCAAATAGGTGCAATTCGGACGCTTAGCTGTTCTAACTTTCCTTCCGTCGTGTCACCTCGGCACCGACGGAGAGGATCAACTCACCATGCGAAGCTCACGCTTCGGCGTGCTGGCCGCTGCCGGCGCTGTCGGACTAGTGCTTGTCACCAGCAGCGTCCAGTCCATCGCCACGGCGTCACCGTTCGGTTCGCTCGACGCTGGTTCGAGTTCCGGCTCGGCCGAGACCCCGGCGTCGACCGACGGCGGTTTCACCTCCAAGACGCCCTACACTCCCGGCCAGCGCATCGCCGACTATCAGGCGCCGCCGACGGGATACTCCCCGGTGTACACGGAAAGCGTTGCGCGCCATGGTTCCAGAGCGCTGTCGAGCCTGAAGTACGACGACCTGAGCCTGCAGCTGTGGGAAATCGCCGAAGCCGAGAACGCATTGACTCCCGTAGGCAAGGAATTCGGCCCGGCCCTTCGTGATCTCATGGCCGCCAACAAGAAGCTGGGGTACGGCAACCTCAGCGGACTCGGGATCACCGAACACAGGCAGCTCGGCGCGCGGGTCACCGAACGCCTCCCCCAACTGTTCGACGCCATCGCAGCGCAACAGGGCACCATCACTTTGACTTCGTCGGGCGTCGACCGTGCCGTGGACAGCGCCGAGAACTTCGCTCAGGGCCTGACCGGTGCGTTTCCGGCCGTCGCCGGCGATGTTGCACCGGTGACGACGGATGCCGATCTCCTCTACTTCCACGACTCGGATGCAAATGCCGACTACAAGGACTACGAAGAGTCCGATCCTCGACTGAAAGCCGTCGACGACCAGATCGCCGATCTTCCCCGCACCCGCGAGGTCTCACGGCACATGATGCTCAAGCTCTACTCGGAGAACTTCGTCAACCGCCTGAGCGCGGGCGAGTTCTCACTCGTCGACCGCGGCAAGGGTTCCAGCACGATCGACAACGAGGTCGACGCTGCATACATGCTGTACAACACGTACATCATCACTCCGGGCATGGCCGAAGAAGGCAAGTGGAATTTCGAGCGGTTCATCGAACCTGCTGACGCGCAGTGGCTCGCATACACGAACGATGCCGAGGACTTCTACGCCAAGGGCCCTGGCTTCACCGGTGAGGACGTCACCTACCGGATGGCTACCGTGCTCCGCGACGAGTTCCTGCGCGGCTTGCAGGAACACAACGGCGACGACGCCGTACCGGGAGCGGATTTCCGGTTCGCACACGCAGAAACGATCATCCCCTTCGCGGCGCTCCTGAAACTGCCGGGAAGCACCGTCTCGCAGGCGGAGGGCGACCTCTACACCTATGCGAACAACCCCTGGCGCGGAGCGCAGGTCAGCCCGATGGCTGCCAACGTGCAGTGGGATGTCTACGCCGGGCCGGACGGCAAGCGTCTGGTCCGAATGCTCTACAACGAGCGTGAGACAGCCTTTGCGGCGCCGTGCGCTCCGGTGAGCGCCGGAAGTTTCTACTACACGCCGGACGAACTGGCCCGCTGCCTACCGGAGATTTCATCGGCGGCCTGAGATCCGGCAACTCGGGATCCGGGCCGAGGTCGACGAGGGCGCGCCCATGCCTGATGCAATGCCAGCATGCGCGCCTTCTCGTCGTCTTCCATCAGCAAGGCGTCGCAGATCCTCACGATGACCGGAGCTGAAACACCCACGGACGTACCCTGTTCCAACCGCTGATAGTGATTGAAACTGATCTCGGCGATCTGCGCGACATCACGCCGACTGAGGCCGTGCATGCGGCGAGCACCCTCGCAGCGCATGCCGACCTTTTCGGGTGCAAGGCTGTTTCGTTTCTCGACGAGCATCTGGCTCATCAACTGACGCGCGCTCGACCCGTTCACGTCGCCACCTTTTCCATCCCTGAAATATGCCTTCACCTAACGTGTTTCAGAATATGGGATGGGATGGGCGCGGCGGTATCTCCGAGATGACAGATAATCACGCGATACCGCCAACTCTGTGCCTGCTCAGGCTGTGAACCGTGTGACGATCAGGCTATGAACCTGCCGATCGTCGGATTCGACTGACAGATGGGACTACTGCCCCAGTTGATCGAACCGAACGCCGTCGCAACGACATTGCCGACGCCGGTATTGACCGTCGCGGAGAGATACGGGTAAGTCCCCACCAGGTCGACGATTCCGGACTTGCCGGTGTCGGTGTTGACCCACGCAACGGTGACCTGTCCGGCCGCCGGGATAGGCGCAGCTGCCGGGAACGAATCGAAGCGAATGTCGCCCTTGGCAATGGGCGGATTGGCCTCCGGTCCGGACTGGCCGGTGAGACCGGTCAACGAGGCCAGCGACCCCTGATTCGGACACCCGATGGTGACGGCGGCGCCGCCGAAAGGATGTGGCGGATCAGCCGAGGCGACTCCGGCGAACATGACGCTCGCGGCAATCGGTAGTCCGATGGCCGCGAAAACCCCGGCCGTGCGTGTGACGCTCATAGCTGCTCCTCGGGTCGACAACACTTTCCGGATACCCCTGGTACAACGCCCGAAACGAAGGAAAGTCGACTATTCACACCCCCTAGACAACGCGTGTTGTCAGAACTACAGTCGGTGGTGCAGCTCACACCTACCTCTGCCGCGCGCAGACCAGTCCCAGGGAGTGTTCAGATGAAGCGCTACGACCTCCGCAGTCGCACGGATCGACTCGATCCCGAAACCGATTACGAAGAGATGTCGCGCATTCTCGCGGCACAGGAGTTTCCCTGGGACATCAATCAGGCGCTCAGCTTCGCGCTGTTTCGCACGTACGCAGTCCCCTCGATCGGCAAGCTCCTCTTCTCCACGGGCGAGTTCACCGACAAGGTTCAGAAGCGTTACGACGACACCAGCCTGATCCTCGACGCCATCCTCGAGCACGGCCTCAGCAGCACCGAAGGCCGCAAGAGCGTGCGTCGAATGAATCAGATGCACGGCTCGTACGACATCTCCAACGCCGACATGCTCTACGTCCTGGCCACCTTCGTCGTCACACCGGTCAGATGGCTCGACGCGTACGGCTGGCGAAAGATGACCGAGAACGAGATCGTCGGGTCGACGAACTACTACCGCCACCTGGGTCGGTACATGAACATCAAGGACACGCCTGACACCTACGAGGGGTTCGTCAAACTTCTCGACGACTATGAGCGCGAACACTTTTCATTCGACCCCGGCGCGCGAGCCGTCGCCGATTCCACCCTCGAACTGATGTGCACCTTCCCGCCCAACAACCTGGCGCCGAAGGCTCTGGTCAAGGGATTCGCGTTCGCCCTCATGGACGATCACCTACTCGACGCCTTCCACTACAAGCACCCGAGCACCGCGATGCGCGTCGTCTCACGCGGAGCGCTGAAAGTCCGCGCACGTCTGCTGCGGTTCTTCCCGGTGCGCACGAAGCGGAAATTCGCCCGCGAACTGCCCAACATCCGCAGCTACCCGAACGGTTACAAGGTCGAAGACCTCGGCACCTTCCCCGCCGGATGTCCGGTCAAGCACCTCCAGGCAGACCAGCAGGCTCAAGCGTAATAACGCTGTGCTGAATAGCCTCTGTCATGCCTGAATTATGGAGGCGTCGCGACCAGTACGACGCAGGGTGATCAATTCATGGTTTGTCTCGGCGTCGTGTCGACGCCCCTCTTCTTCGAAGTCCATCAGCTCATAGAACCTGCGGGCGCGACCGTTGAGGGTGTAGACCTCGAGTGTCACCTCGCCGTGCATGGTTGTGGCGTGTTCGACCAACGCCCGCCCGACACCCAACCCTTGTGATGCCGGCGCGACGAACAGTCCCCCGATTTCGGAGCCGATCATTCCCAACAGGCCAACGACTTCGGAGCTGTGCTCAGCCACCCAATTATCGGCCTGAATCAGATAAACCTCTCGCATCTTCTGCTCCCGTTCACCGGTCCCCTCACCCGCAAGGAACGGATGGGCTTCTCGTGCTGCGCGAGACCACAGGTCGACGACCACGTCCTCATCCGAGGGCTGGTAGCGGCGAATGATCAGATCCTGGTTCACAATCCGACAGTACCCTGCGGCATCAGACCACTTGCTGGTGCCGAACTGAACAATCTCGGATTTACCCAGACCGCGGAAGTCAGCACACTTCAAAAGATTTCGCACCGTTGTGCAGGAAACTGGGTGTCACGCAAAACGATGTGGCCGGTTGGCACGAGCGCGGATCCAGCAGCAAGCCGTAATCGCAATCCCGGTGTCAAGTCTCCGGGCAGTTGTTCACTTTAAGACGCTTTTCAGGTGCGGTAAGCATCGGAGCGGTGCGCGATCGAGGTGACCGTCACCCGGCGGGCGTCATCGTCGATCAAGTACAGCACCCGATACGTACCGCGCCGCGCCGAATACGCCGGAGCCAGCGGCGGATCGAGCCGCTTTCCGACCCGGTGAGGGTTCTCGAGCAACGGACCGGTGATGAACGCGTAGACCGCGACCGCAACCTTCTCGGGCAAGCCCGCTTTCAGCGATCGAGCCGCAGAACGCGCCACCGCCAGGACATAGGGTTCGTCAAAGCCGCTCACTCCTCGCTCTTACCCAGGAACGCAGCCAAACCGGCAGCATCGAGGGTGTCCCCGGCCTGCGCCTCAGCCACTCCCGCCAGATGTCCGGCCAGTAGCGATTCATCGGCCAGCACGGCGATCGTCTCGCGCAACGCGTCATAGTCGTCGGCGCCGAGCAGCACGGCGGCACGATGCCCGTTGCGGGTGATCTCGAACCGTTCGTGTGTGCGCTCGGCCTCGTCGACGAGACGAGAGAGCTGCGCTCGGGCGTCGGCCACCGGGAGAGTTGTCATGTACATAATTCTAGCGCACATAGGCTAAGGTGCGCTCGCCGCGTCGCAGGGCAACCTCCGGGATCGAGGCCCACCAGGAGTTCGATGGAGACCGGTACACCTTCGTTCAAGCGTTTAAGCAGCGTGAAACTAGCCGACGAGCTTTGACTTCAGAAGCGCGATCGTGTCCGGAGCGAGTCCGAGACCTGCGGTGAGATAACCATCGACGGTTCCGTAGTCGCTGACGATCTGCGCGAGACCTGCCTCCAGATACGAAGCGTCGACACCGAGAGCGGGCTCGAGATTGGTCGCCACCTGCGGGCTCAGGGCCTGAGAGATCTGCGCGAGAATCTTCTGGTTGGTCGCCTGAAGGTAGGTGTTGCTCAACAAATAGTCGTCCATGATCGTCTGGGCGGGAACACCGGCGATGGACTGCAGCAACATCGCGGTCCAACCCGTGCGGTCCTTGCCTGAGGTGCAATGGAACAACTGCACCCCGTCACTCGCAGCGATGTCCGAGAGAACCTGCTTGAAGCCGGCGCGGCGCACGGGGTCGGTGACAAAACTGCGGTTGGTGTCGACCAAGAACTGCTTGGCCTCCTCCGGCGACTTGATCGTCGTGGCGAGCTGAGTGAGATCCTTGAACTCGATCGGGATGTTCGTGTACGTCACGCCGTCCGGAAGCTTGTCTGCGCCACCGATGAACGGGTTGGAGATCTCGGTTGCACCGCGCAGGTCATAGGCGTCGGCAAGTCCGAGACCGGTGAGCGTCGTCTTGTCGGCGTCGCTGGTCGCGGTCAGCGCATTGGACCGGTAGATGACGCCGCGCTTGAGATGCGAGCCGTCTGCGGTGGCGTATCCCCTCCCGTCGTTGCCGGCGATGTCGCGAAAGTTGGCCACGGAGGCCAAGTTCGGTGTCGGCGCGAGCACCGGTTCGAGCGAGCCGAGATCGACCGACCCGAGCGATCCCGTGTTCAGAGAACCCAAGTCGAGCGGGATGGCCGTAGCGGGAGCGGCAAACAACAGACCTCCGGTGACAACCAGTGCGGCGGCCTTCGCAGTGCGAGCGAACAACATTCGTGTGCGTGTGGACATGTGGCAGTGCCTTTCTCTGTGTGTGGTGATCTGGAGTTACGGTGATCTGTAGTTAAGGTGCGACGTCACCGATGCCGGTAAATCCGTATCGCTGATGGGGTCCGATGACTGCTACCTCGAACAGGCCTGTCCCGATGCGGGTTACGCCGTCCTCGACGAGGGTGAACCGGGCAAGGTTGTCGACCGGGCACAGCATCTTCTTCCACGGTTCGATGTCCGAAACCTTTTCTCGCAGGCCTTGAACCACCAGTTCGCCCTGCCACATCCCGTGGCGCCAATCCTGCTCGAGTCCGTAGCCCGTGCCGACACCGATGTAGTTGGGCAGTATCGGTTCGCAGGTGATCTCCAGAATATGGTCGGGCTCGCCTGGTGCACCGGGGCGCCGGAAGTACAGAGTTCCGCTCTTCACCTCGCGTGTACCGGAGATGAAGGTGAGTTGGTGGTCCGGTCGACCCAACCACTCCGGCTCCCGCGAGCGGTCCGCCCAGACGCGAGTGGCATCCTCGAGGATTCGGCGGCCCTGCTGATCTTCTTGAACGATCGTGACGACGGTGAAGTCGCCGAATTGCATGATCGAGTAAATCCAGAAGAAGTTCTGACTGCCTGCTATCGCCGGATCCGCCTTGCGCCCAGGTGGTTCCGCTTCACCGACCGGTCGAACACCCCAAGACCGATCGCGATTACCCCGCCACGTCTCCGGCGTGACGGGAATGACGTCGCCGTCCACGGTCAGAGATCCGGACCACGTGCCTGTCTGGACGAATCGTTGGGTGTCGAAGGTGACTCGTTCCAGCTGACGGTGGAAATGCCTGGCCTCGAGATTGGCCGGACCGTCGGACTCGAAGGTGAGGTCGAAGCTCAGATCCGGCGCCTCGGGGCTCGGTTCCAACACCACACGCAGTCGGTGCAGACCCTCGATGATGTCGATTCGCAGCGGGCCTACTGACAGGTCCATTCGATCGTCACCCAAGGCTCGCGATGCCCGGAAGACTATATGGTCTTCGCCGCGCCGAAGAACCGCAAAGCCGTCGCATACACCAAGATTGGGGTACTGACCGAGACCGATGATGAGAAACAGCGGCTCGGTGTCGCCGTCGACGCCGGCATGAGCGTTGAAGTAGTAGCGATCGTAGAAGTTTCGATCCGAGGTGCCCACGTGGCGGATAGTCTCCGCGATCTGATGTACCGGGTAGTCGTCGAGCGGGGACAGTGTCATCGCGCTTCTCCTGTTGTGACCGGGGCTGATGTAACCGGTACTGTTGCGAGCGACTCCCAATAAGTGCCGTCGAGCATGGCTTCGAGCGTCTTGTGGTGCAGGATCATCTCGTCCGGGTTGTCGGGGAACTCTGCCTGACCGAAAGCCACTGCGCGGCTTTGAACTCGGAACATGATCACCGCATGCCGCAACGCGGCGTACACGATGTAGAAATCGAGATCCGCTACCTGGTGTCCGGACAGCGAGCGGTAGGCATCGGCCACGTCCTCACGGCGCAGGAAGTCCGGCATTCCGGGGAGGCCGGCCATGGCCGCAAGATCCTCGAAGAACCTGTGCTGGAAGATCATCCAGCCGAGGTCGAGCTCACGTGGCCCCAGCGTAGCCATCTCCCAATCGAGGACCGCCGCCGGTTCGAAGTCGCGGTAGATGATGTTTCCGATCCGCGAGTCACCCCAACTGAGCACGGCTGCACCGGCATCGGCGGGAAAGTTCGTCTCGATCCAGTCGAAACCACGCTCGATCAACGGGGACCCTGGTCCGTCGGCGGTTGCCCACTCGTAATAGCGGCGCTGCTCCTCTAGGTGCGCGCGAAGTGCCTCTGTGCCAGTCGGTTCGACACCGTCGCGACACAGTTCAGGGAGTGCGAGGTGCGGATCGGCCATCGCGTGCAACTCCGCAAGTACGCGGACCGATGACTGCTGGAGTCGAGAACAGTCGTCGGCTGAAGCCTCCGAGAGCCAGGATCCGAACGTGTACGGCATGACGTCGGGCGGGATTTCACCGTCACGCCGCTCCATCACGAAGAATTCGCCGCCGAGCGCGTCCGGATTGCTCTCGGACCAGTACACCCGCGGGACCGGCACCGAAGTGTGAGCGGCGACGGCGCTCATGACCTGAAACTGCTGGTCCAAGTTGTACGAAGGGAAGATCGGCACCGCACTGTCCCGTGGAGCGATGCGGGCGACAAGGCGGTGCTCGGCTCGAACCCCGTCCTCGATCCAGGTCGCATCGAAGAGCACAGTTTCGTTGGACATGCCGTTCGCGGCCGGCACCTCGACCGAGGTCACGGAAGGTTTCGAGCCTCGCCACAGCACGGTAGCGAGCCAGCTTTCGAGGCTGCGCCGCATCTCGGCTGGGTCGTTGCGGGATTCGCCGGGTCTGGCAAATTCGGCGTAGTCGGGATCTCCGCCTGAGGTTTCTGTTTCGGTTCGAAGGTTCATCACCACTCCTCGTGGTTCGGTGGCGCCGATGCGCACGCGCCGATTGTCGATACAATATGTATCGACTAAAGCCGTGACAGAATGTAACGGCCATCACAGCGATACCGCAAGGGATTTGCCAAAAATGTCCAAAGATTCCGAAACTCAGCACCGCCTGGGACCGCAGCGAAACCCTGCAATCGACGACGCAGTACTGGACGCGACCAGGCAACTGTTAGAAGAAAAGGGGTATGCGGGCACGTCCATCGACGCCATCGCCACCCGTGCGGGAGTGGGGCGCCCGGCGATCTACCGTCGGTGGCCGTCGAAGGCGCACATCGTCAACGACGCGATTTACCCGGTGCTCGACGTCGAACAGGGCGCCGACATCGACACCGAACTCGGCACCGAGGGCACGATCACGGATCAGATCCGCGCGCTGGTGCACGGCGCGGTTGCACTGTTCGCTGCTCCCGCCACTCGAGCTGCTGCACCCGGGCTGATGAGCGAAGTGCGAACAAACGCGGAATTGCGTGAGGTTCTGGTGGTGCGGCAACTGGCCGGAGTCCGCGTCGAGCTGAACCGTCGACTGGAAGCGGCGAGGGAACGAGGCGACATCCGAAACGGCGTCGACGCCGACGCTCTTCTCGACATCATGGCAGGTGCGGCCATCTTCGCGATGTCGGTTCGGGATGTCCCGGACCCGGGACCGTTCGCCGACTCACTCGCCGACATAGTGCTGAACGGCATCCTTCCCGACGACCGCTGAACCCTGAACCGTTGGTTTGCGCTGCCACGCGCGAAACGATGGACATAGGCATGGTCCGGACCAACTGACAGCACGCTCAGTGTTCATCCATCGACGTTCACCCATCGAGTGGGACCGTCTGTCGCTGCCTAACTTCTGCGATGTATTCACGGATGGCGTCGCGATTTTTCACCAGAAAGCTGATCTTCTCGTCAAGTCCCGACGCCTCCGCCTCGAGCATCGACAGCATCTCCGGTGTCACATCGCTCATGTGAATGACGCGTTCTTGGTCCAGGCAAGGAAGGATCTGCCGGATCACTCGCGTCGGGAAACCCATGTCCAACAACCCGCGTATCTGAAAAACCCGATCAACCATTCGTTCGTCGTAGTCGCGGTAACTGTTTTCGGATCGTCTCGGAGCAATCAGGCTTTGCTCCTCGTAATACCGCAAGAGACGGCGGGATACCCGTGTCGCTTCCGACAGCTCGCCGATCTTCATGTGGTCGCCGATGTTTCGAGCGACGCTGTCTGGAGACGCTCTCGCAACGTGCGCACCCGGGTGCTCGCCCCGAAGGCAGCGGGAAACTGTTCGAGGAGAAGTGGGATGTCCCGGCCGTTCACCGCTGGCCGCAGTCGCACGCCATGCGCGCCAGCCGATACGAGTTCGTCGATCCGGTGCATCAGTTCACCCACCGAACCGACAAAAATGTCGGTGTCGGACGAATACGGTCCGCCTGACAACTTGTCGAGGGCACGCTTCTGCTGCACCGCCTCAGAATGGGTCGCGCCGAGGAAGACCACGAGATCCACCAGGATCGCCAGCGGCTCATCGATCAAATTTCGCTGCACTGCAACACATTCAGCGTTGACAGCGTCGAGAACATCACCGATGGTGACACCATTGACACTCGGAGTTGGCGTCACCAGGATGACATCAGCCGAGGCAGCGGCCAACCGATAAGGAACTTGGGCGTGATGCGCCAGCGCGACAACGACAGGTCTCAAGCCTTCGGCAACAGGGACGGCGAGTGGCCCGGAAACCTCGAAATTCGTTGTCGAAATTGACTTGTCAGAGATCTTGTCGATATCGACGAATCGGCCATCGGCGCCTTCTTGGAGTGCGCCTTCGGTCCATGTCGACCACAATGCTCGGAGTATTTCGATCGACTCGGTCGCGCTCGAGAAGACCTGCTCCAGTCGGGTTCCAATCAATTCGGGGAAGTAGATGTCGGACTCTCTCAACTCCGGCACGGGTTGCGGACGAACGAAATGACGTCTGTCGATGCTTCGCGAAGTGATCTGGGCACGGAGGCCGACTCGGCCCCCGCTCAAGAGATTGAGCGATGCGATTTCGGTGGCGATACTGTATGGCTCACTGTGAGTCAGGTTTCTCGCGGCGATCACGCCGACTCTCTGCGTCCCGAAAACAGCCAGTGCCGTCAACGCTACCGGCGACAATCGACCACGGACCTGGTCTTCCTTGTCGTCGATTCTCCTGAAGTCCGACGACTGCAAACCGATCGATTCTTCGAAAGTGACAAAATCGACAACAGATGCATCTATGTCGCGCAACAACTCCGACCAGTAGTGAGCAGTGAAGAGTTCGGCAGGGGCATGCCCCTGCAATCGCCATGCCGCTGGATGCCAGCCGGCTGGTTCCAGCGCGATACCGATGACCGGCGGCGTTCGGATCGGCGACGTCTGGATCGGCGACGCTGCGTTCATGCGTGTACCTGACCTTCCTGATGGATTTGTGCGGGTGACCGGAACCCGTCTCCGCGTGCGGTCCACATGATCACCACGCAGAGCAGGGCGAGTATGGCCGTCCACCACGGGATGGATCGAGCACCGTTGAGAGACAACAGAACTCCACCCATCACCGCACCTGCTGCCATCGCACCGTTCCACAGCGTCGTGAGAACCGCTTGAGCCTCGTCTGCGTGTGAGCCCGCAGCAACCGCTGCCGAAGTTTGCAGCAGAGTCGGAATTCCACCCCACCCCAATCCCCATACGGCAGCTGCCAAGTAGACGAGCAGCGCATCCCCCGTGGTCATTGCCAGTATGGTTGCGGCGACCGCAATCAGGATGGCACCGACAAAGGCAAAGGTCCGTAGTCGCGTGTAGATTTGTTTGCCCACAACAACAATGCTGATCAGGCATGCCACTCCGAAGGTCAATAGAACGAGGTCATTGTCATCTCCCATTCCGATCGACTCGAGGAACGGAGCGATGTACGCATACAGGATGGTGTGGCCCAACACCACCGTGAACGTCACGATCAGAACTGCGTCGACACCGGGAATGCGCGCCGCCTCGAACATGCTTCGCCGTCTACGGTCGCGGGGCCGACCTGGACGATCGGGAACCGACACCGCGATTGCAACGAGTAGCGCAACGGCCAGTATCGACATGAGATAGAACGGTGCCCGCCACCCGGTAGCGTTGCCCAAGTATGTCCCGAACGGAACGCCGAGCGCGAGAGCGAGCGGGATTCCGGCCATCGTGAACGCGATGGCGCGACCCTCGAGATGTTTCGGGGCAAGACTTCTGGCGTATCCGGCGAGCAATGCCCAGGCGATACCTGCAGCAACTCCCGCAATGAACCGGGCGGTCATCGTCAGAAGATAGTCGGAAGAAAATGCAGTGACCGTGTTGGCGAACGCAAACCCGAGAATCGAATTCAGCAGTAACACCTTTCGTGACCAAGACGCCGTCGCTGCGATCAAGGGAATTGTCGTCAGCGCCGTCCCCAGCGCGTAGATCATGATCGTCTGCCCGGCGGCTGATTCACTGACATCGAGACCTTCACTCATTGCCGGCAACACTCCCGCTGGGAGCGTTTCCGTCAGGCTGGTGATGAAGACGGACACGAACAACGCCAGCAGGGGAACGAGCGGAAGTGTGTCCCCGCGATCATGTTCCGCAAGAAACTGTTTCGCTCCTGATGTGTGGTGCTTTGAATCGATGTCGTCTGCCATGAAACGATTGTCAACCTTCACACCAATGTGAAGGTCAAGCTCTCCGCGAAGATCGGACCGCGAATCAATCAATCTGATGCCGTTCAAGTTTGGTCTATCCAGTCGAGGAACTGCCCGTGTCCACCGGCTAGCCCGCGAGGTGTGCCGTCAAGAGAAACAACAAACTTCCCACGGCGCGCCTCTGGTGATGCCGTCAACTTGGCATCGACTTCGGGCAGAACCCCGAGACCTTCGTTCGCTATCCAGCGACATGGCAAAGCGCGAACAGCTTCTGCGAATTCATCTCTGGCAGTTGGGGTCAGGTAGTTGAGTACCGCACTGTGAAAGACCACGATCGTTGTTTCCCGTGGCGCACGTTCGACGAGATCGGCAACAGCTGACGTGAGATCTCCGCGAACCAGATGAGGCGGATCCGCACGAGCGAGTGCCGCTGCGTCGCGCAGTCGCCGCCGGCGGTGGTCCTGTTCCGGCCATACAAGACTCTCCAACCATCTCATGTCGTCAGTGTCGTTTACATCAAGCGGATTGAGGTCGATTCCCGCCCGGTACACCACGTCTGGGACTCTCTCCGGAATTGGCGGACTGCCGGTCGTCGCACACTCCAGCAGAACGGTGGACGGACCATCTACTGGATGCAGATACCTTTCGCCGTCGTAGAGAAAGCTGTAGCGGTCCGGATAAAGGCACAGGCCCGCCGAAGCACCGACTTCGATGAGGGAGAGCGGGCCCTTCAACAACCCGAGAACGGGAAGCAACACAGCAACGCGGTCTGCTTCATTGGTCTGTGTAGTCCGGATCCGCGCAAGTTGTTCCACCTCTGACCAGTTCTCGCTCAACCACCGGCGGAACGACGCGTACGGCTCAACCGGGGCACCGAGGTGACGGCTCGCCCCGAACACCAGGTTGGGTTGCCTGCGGGGTTCTGGAAGCCGATCGATCAGAGCGAGGACTGCTGGATCCTCCGATACGCCGATGCCCCATTCCTCGTAGATCGCTGAGTTCCCTCGAGCCTCCACTTCCGCGAACGATCGGTACCAGCGCGATGTGTCCACCGTCGATGTCTACCGGATGGCGTGTGGTGCGGAAAGGTTTTCGATCACGCCGACGCGTAACTCGAAGACGTCCCCCCCGTCAGGCGTGCGGGCCCGAGCACCCTCCCCGACGACAACCAGGCGCGAACCCCGCCGACTATCCTGTGGGGCATGACCGAGCCTGTAGCGACCGCTGACCTTGCCGACGAGATCGGACCCGACATCCGCAGCTGCGACACGCAGTTCACCCAGTTCGGTGGACGTGAAGTTTTTGCCGGCCCCATCACCACCATCAAGTGCTTCCAGGACAACCTGCTCGTGAAGCAGACCCTCAGCGAACCGGGCAACGGTGGAGTCCTCGTCGTCGACGGTGACGCAAGCATCCACACCGCCCTGGTCGGCGACATCATCGCCGGCCGCGGCGTCGACAACGGCTGGGCCGGCGTCATCGTCAACGGAGCTGTCCGTGACTCGGCGATCCTGCGCACCCTCGACATCGGCGTCAAGGCTTTGGGTACCAACCCGCGCAAGAGCACTCAGACCGGTTCGGGTGAGAAGAACGTGCCGATCGAAATCGGCGGCGTCACCTTCAACCCCGGCGAGATCGTCTACAGCGACCAGGACGGCGTCGTAGTTCGCGAAAGCTAGTCAGACGTCGCGGGATCAGGCGGGGGCTTCCACTTTGGCGGCCATCCCGCCGATCTCGACGACATCGCCGTCACGAAGCTGACGCCCACGGCGATCTTCGACCTCACCGTTGACCGAAACCATGCCGTCGGCGATCACTTCCTTGGCCTCCGCGCCCGATTCGATGAGGTTCGCAAGCTTGAGAAACTGACCGAGCCGAATCATTTCGTCGCGGATGGGTACTGCTGGAATGTTGTCGGTCATGTCAATCATCTTCCTCCTCCCACAAAACTGGACACGACAGACCACACTTAGCGTGAGGATCTGATCGACCGGTAGGAGAGGAAGCTCGATGGCACCATTGACCGAGGTATCGGACACCACTGCAGAGTTGGTGGAATCGCCACCCGAAAATCCGCGCCAGGCGCGTCGATTCCGCAAAGGGCGGTTCAGCCAGGTTCCCCATATCTCGGGACTGATCCTCGGAGTCTTCTCCGTACTGGTGTTCCTGTGGAGCATCTCGCCGGTACTGCGGCACATCCTCCGCGTCCCACGCGAATACATCGACAGCTACTACTTCGACGCACCGGATACGAGCCTGTCGTGGGCGCTCGTCGTCGCCCTGCTCGCCGCTGCCCTCGCGAGCCGCAAGCGCATCGCCTGGTGGCTGCTGACGATCTACCTGGCGCTGATCACCCTCACGAACATCGCCTCCGCGATCGTCGACAAGAACCCGAACAACGCCGTGGCAGTTGTGGTTTTGCTTGTCGTGATCGGAATCCTCATCGCGGCGAGGCCCGAGTTCTACACACGCGTACGACGCGGTGCCGGCTGGAAAGCTCTCGGCGTACTGATCGGCGGCATGGCTGTCGCGACCGTGATCGGCTGGGGCCTTGTCGAACTCTTCCCGGGTGACCTGCCGCAGAACCAACGATTCCTGTGGGCCCTGAACCGCGTCACCGCTGCGGCTTCGGTAGACAACGAGGTGTTCGACGGTCACCCGCGCGTCTTCGTCAACACGGTCCTCGGTCTCCTCGGTGCCATCGCACTACTCGCCGCCGTCATGACGCTTTTCCGCGCGCAACGCTCCAACAACGCTCTCACCGGAAACGACGAGTCCGCGATCCGCGGGTTGATCCAGAACTTCGGCGCCGACGACTCCCTGGCCTACTTCGCCACCCGCCGCGACAAGGCCGTCATCTTCGCGCCGAGCGGCAAGGCGGCCATCACGTACCGCGTCGAGATCGGCGTCTGCCTCGCCAGCGGTGATCCCATCGGCGATCCCGAAGCGTGGCCGCACGCCATCGAAGCGTGGCAGGGGCTCGCGTCGCAGTACGGCTGGGCGACGGCCGTCATGGGCGCCAGCGAAACCGGAGCGACGGCGTACAAGAAGGCGGGCCTGAGCGTCCTGCAACTCGGTGACGAAGCGATCCTGCGCACCCGCGAATTCAATCTCAACGGACGCGACATGCGCCCCGTCCGTCAGGCCGTCACCCGCGTGAGGCGCCACGGCGTCACTGTCCGGATGCGACGCCATCGCGACGTTCCGCCGGAGGACATGTCGGCCGTCATCATCCGCGCCGACGACTGGCGCGACACCGACACCGAGCGCGGCTTCTCCATGGCGCTCGGCCGACTGGGCGATCACCTCGACGGCGACTGCCTCCTCGTCGAAGCCGTCATGGGTGAAGGCACCGAGGACGAAAGCGTCGTCGGCATGCTCTCGCTCGTGCCGTGGGGACCGAACGGCGTTTCGCTCGATCTGATGCGTCGCAAGCCGACTGCGCCCAACGGAGTCATCGAATTGATGGTCGCGGAGTTGGCCACACGCTCGGACGAGATCGGCGTCGTACGGGTCTCGCTCAACTTCGCCGTGTTCCGCTCGGTATTCGAGGAAGGTTCGCGCATCGGCGCCGGCCCGATCCTCCGCATTTGGCGCTCGGTGCTCGTCTTCTTCTCGCGCTGGTGGCAACTCGAAGCCCTGTACCGCTCGAATGTGAAGTACCAGCCTGATTGGGAGCCACGCTTCCTCTGCTTCGAGGACAACCGCGAACTGCCGCGCGTCGGATTCGCGTCGGCCATCGCCGAAGGCTTTGTGGTGCTGCCCAGTTTCGGGCGCAAGTCGAGCCAGGTCGTCAAACACACCGGCACGCATGTGGCGGTGCCCGCCGCTCTGGTGACGTCCGAGGGACTGCACGCCGACGGCAGCCCGCCGGACTCGGCGCCGTCGTTCACGACCAACGGTCCGCGTCGACCCGAACAGGTCCGAGTGCGCATGAACAAGCTCGCGCAACTCGCCGACGAAGGGATCGCCGCCTACCCCGTCGCCTACCCGCCGACGCACACGATCGCTGCCGCAGCAAAGTCACCGGAGGGCACCCGTGTACGAATCGCGGGACGCCTGCTGAGGGTTCGCGACTACGGCGGAGTCGTGTTCACGGACGTGCGCGACTGGTCCGGCGACATTCAGGTCCTGGTCGACCAGGACAACGTCGGCCGCGAGAAGTTGGCGGAGTTCGCCGCCGAGTTCGATCTCGGTGACCTGATCGAAGTCAGCGGAACCATCGGACGCAGCCGCAAGGGCGAGCTGTCGCTCATCGCCGTCGAGTGGCGCATGAACGGCAAGTGCCTGCACCCGCTGCCGGACAAGTGGAAGGGCCTCTCGGATCCCGAGACCCGCGTCCGCCAGCGGTACCTCGACATCGCCCTCAACCCGAAGGCCCGCGAACTGCTCGAGGCCCGAAGCGCCGTCGTGAAGTCGCTGCGCGATTCACTCGGTGGTCGCGGATACCTCGAAGTCGAGACCCCGATTCTGCAGCAGGTGCATGGCGGCGCGAATGCCGCTCCGTTCCTGACACACATCAACGCGTACAACCTCGACCTCTATCTCCGCATCGCACCCGAGCTGTACCTGAAGCGCCTGTGCGTCGCGGGTATGGAGAAGGTGTTCGAGATCGGCCGCGTGTTCCGCAACGAGGGCGTCGACTTCAAACACAATCCCGAGTTCACGATCCTCGAGGCGTACGAAGCCCACAGCGACTACGAGAGCATGATGCGGATGTGCCGCGAGCTGATCCAGGCGGCGGCCGTCGCAGCGTTCGGTCGCGAGATCATCATGCGTCCCGGCCCGGACGGCGAACTGGTCGAGGTCGACATCTCCGGCGAGTGGCCGGTGAAGACGATGCACGGCGCCGTCGCCGAAAAACTTGGTGTCGACGTCTCCCCCGAGACAAGTCTCGAAGACCTGCAGAAGCTGTGCGACGCCAACGAGATCCCGTACCAGTCCAGCTGGGACACCGGCGCCATCGCGCAGGAAATGTACGAGCACCTGGTCGAGGACTACACCGAGTTCCCGACGTTCTACACCAACTTCCCCACCTCGATGTCGCCGCTCACCCGGCCGCACCGCAGCATCCCCGGCGTCGCCGAGAAGTGGGACCTGGTGGCGTGGGGCGTCGAACTCGGAACCGCGTACAGCGAGCTGACGGACCCCGTGGATCAGCGCAACAGGCTTACCGAGCAGTCGATGCTCGCGGCCGGCGGCGATCCCGAAGCGATGGAATTGGACGAGGACTTCCTTCAAGCCCTCGAACACGCGATGCCGCCGACGGGTGGTCTCGGGATGGGCGTCGACCGAATCGTCATGCTGATCACGGGTGGCAGCATCCGCGAGACGCTGGCCTTCCCCCTCGCGAAACCGCGTCAGTAGTCCGGATTCTCGCGTGCCGGAATTGTTCCACGTGAAACCACCGGGCGAGATCTTGCAGGTCGGCGAGAGCCGACTGCATGTTCTTGCCGAAGGCGACGGCCCCGTCGTCGTCCTGTGCGGCGGGCTGGCGGGCAACTGGTTCGACTGGGATGACTGCGCACGTCATCTGCAGTCGGACCACACCGTTGTCCGGTTCGATCGCCCGGGTTTCGGACTCAGTGAGCCGTCGTCCGAAGTGCCGACCGTGCACGGTGAAGCTCAGCGGATCCGCGATGTTCTCGACGCTCTGGGGTTGGCGCGGCCGGCCGTCGTGGTCGGCCACTCCATCGCCGGCTTCTACGTCGAAGGCTTCGCGCGCCTGTTCCCCGATCGCGCAGCGGGCATGCTCCTCCTCGATTCCAGTGCCGAGAAAGAGCCGAAACGTCTTTTCCCCCGCGACCTGCTGCTGATCGCCTCCCGAGCCGCCGCGGCTTCGTTCAGCACCACCGGGCTCCAACGACTCCTCGGCACCACGACGCGCAAGATCCTCAACCAGTCCGTGCCGCCGAGCGGGTCGTCCGAAGCCACTCTCGAATGGGTCCGGAAGATCTACCGCGAGCCTCATTATCTGGAAGCGGCGATGATCGAATACGTCGCGTACACCGATATGGCGCTGGAGCTCACCGCTTTACGACGCTCGAGAAAGCATCCACTGCCCGACATCGACCTCAGCGTCGTCGCCGCGCACACGGGCCACACCACTCCCTGGTCCATTGCCTGGATGGCAAAGCAGCAAAAACTCGCCACCTACCTCGGCGGGAGTTTTCACGTCCTGCGTCCGGCGCATCACCACGCCATGATCGATCAGCCCGAGGAGTTGGCGGACTTGATTCGGCGTCTCACGCAGCCGAACCGTCGAGGATGATGCTTCAACCTACAACTCGGACAGTAGCCGGATCATTGCTAGTCTCGGACAGCTTCTGCTTTCTACGACAGGCTGACCATGGACCGTTCGACACGTCGGGTGCGCTCGTGCCTTATTTTCGTGGCGATCCTCGTTGTCGCCCTGGCGGGCATCGCCGCCCGTCCACCCGGGTTTCTGTCGACCTTCTGGCCCGCCAACGCGATCCTTCTGGGCATTCTCCTCCGTAACCCTCGCTCGTTTGCGCCGATCGGACTCGCCGTCGGCGGCGCCGCGCTGCTGACGGCGGATCTTTCGACCGGAAGTTCGGTGCAGCGGGCATTCGAATTGAACGGCATCAATCTGGTCGGGGTGACGACGGGATTGATCGCCGCGAACTTGCTCGGCTGCTTTCCGAGGCGGATCCCCGAGACCAAGTACACAACCAGAATCTTCCTCGTCTCCGTTCTGGCGTCGTTCACGGCCGGGTCCGCGAGCGCGCTACGCACTCAACTTCACGAAGGAAGCGGTGCGGCAACGGAATTGGTGGGGTGGTTCTTCGCCGACCTGTGTACGTATCTGATCGTGCTGCCGATCGTCCTTTCTGCACCGACGCTCGAACACATTCGTAGGACTTTCGGGCCGTCCGTGCGGCAGAGTCTGCGCTTGCGGCGGCTCGCACAGATCCTGGCACCTCTGGCCGCTCTCCTGGCCTGTCTGCCACTCGCCCTGGAGGTTCAGGGAGCCCTTGCGCTGCTGCTGCCGATGCCGGCGCTCCTGTGGTGCGCAATGCGTGTCTCACTGTTCAGCACTTCACTCCTGGCAGCCGGATGGGGTGCGTGGGCACTGGTCATGGCA
Organism: Rhodococcus sp. NPDC060176; assembly: GCF_042728675.1. Classification (NCBI taxonomy): domain Bacteria; kingdom Bacillati; phylum Actinomycetota; class Actinomycetes; order Mycobacteriales; family Nocardiaceae; genus Rhodococcus; species Rhodococcus sp. NPDC060176. The sequence goes on along the minus strand of NZ_JBHWYS010000004.1, from coordinate 74,977 downwards.
GGCCAGGGGCGACTGGCACTCGCAGATCCGGTTCATCTGCTCAGCGAGGGTGTGACCACCCGGATCTCCGTCATTCTGATGGCACTCTCCCCCATCGCCGTAGCCGTCGCCACGGGCGCACAGCGACGCGCCGAGCGAGAACTCCAACGCATCGCCGAGTGCGACGCTCTGACCGGAACACTGAGTCGCCACGCGTTCTGGACCCAATCGCAGGAACTCCTCGACGCCCAGCACGCGGCGCAACGACCGATCGCCGTCATGATGCTCGATCTCGACCACTTCAAATCGATCAACGACAACCTCGGCCACCTCGCCGGCGATTCCGTCCTCGAACAGTTCGGTAACACCCTCCTCGCCACTACCGAAGGCCTGGGACTTTCCGGCCGCCTGGGTGGTGAAGAATTTGCCGTCGCGATAGCCGACTGCACCTTCGAGGAAGCAATCCAGCTCGCGGAGAAGATTCGGCTGACTCAGGAGTCCCACGCGCGATCCATTCGCGGTTTCGCGGGGACGGTCAGTATCGGCGTCGCCTGGGTCGACCGGGCGATGCCGGGGATGGAGACTCTGCTCGACATCGCAGACAACGCGATGTACCAGGCAAAACGCGAAGGGCGAAACCTCGTGGTGGCGTTCGATCTCTACATGGCAAGGTGACGTAGGTGCAACTACTCCTGATCCGACACGCGCTCCCCGAACTGGCCGAGGTCACCGAAGGCCGCGCCGATCCCTCGCTGACCGACGAAGGCCGTGCCCAGGCACTTCGGCTGCCCGCAGCACTGGCGCCGTACCGGATCACCGGACTATTCAGCAGCCCGCAGAAGCGCGCACTCGAGACCGCGGCCCCGGTCGCGCAGGTAGTGGACCTTCCGGTAACCCAGCTCGAGGGTCTGGCGGAATACGACTACGAGCAGCCCCACTACATCCCGATGCACGAGGTCCTGGAGCGAGCGCCGGAAACCTATGCGCGCATCAAAGCCGGCTGGCTCCCGGAGTCGGTGGACGGCGACGCATTTCGTGCGCGAGTCCTCGGTGCGATCGACGAGATAGTCGCGGCGACCGACAACGACGCCACCGTGGCGATCTTCTGCCACGGCGGCGTCGTCAACATCGTTTTGCAGGAACTTCTCGGGCTCGAGCGCCCGTTGACCTTCCCGATCGAGTACGTCTCCGTCACGCGAATTCTTGTTTCCCGCAGTGGAAGCCGAAGGGTCGGGTCCATCAACGAAACAGGTCACGTGCGCAACATGTTGCGCGTCTAGCTCAACTCACACGTGATGGCACGCCACCTGATGGCCACCCTCGACGAGACGAAGTTCGGGAACTTCCTCGGCGCAGAGATCAGTGGCCAGCGGGCACCGCGTGCGGAAGCGGCAGCCGCTGGGCGGATTGAGCGGCGACGGCAGTTCGATGACCTTCTGCTCGACGTTCTGCGCCGCGGTGACGGTAGCGTCGGGATCGGGAATCGACGCCAGCAGTAGCTGCGTGTACGGATGCAGTGCGCGGTTCTGCATGTCTTCTGCCGGAACGATTTCGCACACGCGGCCGAGGTACATGATCATCACGCGGTCGCTGATGTTCTTCACGACGGCCATGTTGTGCGCGATGAACAGCAGAGACAGCCCGTGGCGCTTCTTCGCGTCCTCGAGCAGGTTCAGAATCTGCGCCTGCACGGACACGTCGAGGCTCGAGACCGGCTCGTCACAGATCAGGACCTTGGGGTCGAGCATCAACGCGCGGGCGATGCACACACGCTGGCACTGTCCGCCCGAGAGCTCGCGCGGCGTCCGGTCCCACACCATGTCCGGGTCCAACCCGACCTCGGCAAGAACCTCGCGCGCCCGAGATTCGATGGCGGCCTTGTCTTTTCCGCCCCAGATCGACGGACCCTCGGTGATGAGAGCCTTGACCTTGCGTCGCGGGTTCAGCGAGGAGATCGGATCCTGAAAGATCATCTGCAACTGAGTGCGGCTGCGACGCAACTCCTCCGCCCCGAGTGCCGTCATCTCCGTCTCTCCCAGGCGGATGGAGCCCGACGTCGGCGAAGGCAACTGCATGATCGCCCGGCCCGCCGTGGACTTGCCGCAGCCGGATTCACCGACCACACCCAAGGTTTCACCCGGAGCGACGGTGAAGCTGATCCCGGACACGGCGTGAACCGTCTGCCCCTTGCCGACGTTGAATTCGACGACCAGGTCCTCGACGGTCAAGGCCGCGTCCACCGTCTCGGGCTTTCTGGTATCCACTGATGCAGTCATCAGACCATCTCCTTCACCGCGAGCGTCAGGCCCGCTGCGGTAGTGCCGGCCTTCTCGTTGGCGACCAATGCCGTTGTGCCTTCCGGGGTATCGACCGGGTAGTGGCACGCGAACGTATGACTTTCGGTTGTGTTGTCCCCAGGTCCGCCGGGAGCCAGAGCAGGGTCGCCGGTCAGGCAGTCGTCCTGGGCGTACCGGCAACGCGCGGCGAAGCGGCAACCGGTGATCGGCTTCGTCATGTCCGGGAGTCCACCCGGAATTGTCTGCAGCACTGTGTGCGTCGGCGATTCGAGTCGCGGAATCGCGGCCATCAATGCTTCGGTGTACGGATGACGCGGACGAGTGAACAGCTCTTCGGTTGCCGACGTTTCCACGACGGAACCGGCGTACATGACGGCGACGCGATCCGATCGACCCGAGACCACACCGAGGTCGTGGCTGATCAGGATGACGGCCATGTTGAGCTTGTCGTTGAGCGAGGCGAGCAGATCGAGGATCTGCTTCTGGACCGTCACGTCGAGGGCGGTGGTCGGCTCGTCGGCGATCAGCAGTTTCGGCTCGCAGGCCATCGCCATGGCGATGACCACACGCTGTCGCATACCGCCCGAAAGTTCGTGGGGGTACTGATCGAGCCGACGCTTGGGCTCGGGGATACCCACCATCGACAGGAGTTCCGCAGCGCGATCACGGGCCGCGTCCTTCTTCAGACCAAGGTGGAACTTCAAGGATTCGGTGATGTGCGTACCGATGCGCTTGAACGGATTGAGCGAGGTCATCGGATCCTGGAAGACCATGGCGATCTCGGGTCCCCAGAAGTGCTTCATCTCCGACTTCTTCATCGTCGACATGTCGCGGCCGGCAAACGTCACCGTTCCGGTGATGTCGAGGGCCGGACCCTTCTGGAGCAGACCCATGATGGTGCGCCCGAGAACCGACTTGCCGGAACCGGATTCGCCTACGATGCCGAGAGTTTCACCAGCGGAGACGTGGATCGAGACACCGTCGACTGCTCGCAACTGGCCACGCGGAGTGGCGAATACGGTTCTGATGTTGTCCGCCTGCAGCAGCGGAACGCCGTTCTGAGATGAAGTGGTCACAGCTTACTCCGATACTTCTCACCGATGAGGTTGAAGGAGAACACCGTCAGGAAGAGGAAGACACCTGGTACCAGGACGATGAACGGATGCTTCTCCACGATCCCGCCCTGACCTTCGGCAATCATGTTGCCCCAGGTCGGATCGGGTTGTGCGATACCGAGTCCGAGGAAGCTCAGTGAGGCTTCCGCGACGATCAGACCGGAGACGGCCACCAAGCCGAGCGCAGCGACGGGAACGAGGACGTTGGGAACCAACTCGCGCCAGATGACACGCCATTTGGTGGCGCCCATGGCACGGGCGGCAAGCACGAACTCCCGTTGGGCGACAACGATGGTGTTGGCCCTCGCGATTCGAACCATGCTGGGAATGCAGAGAATCGAGAGTGCGAGCGTGATGTTGCGCAGGTTCGACGTGAGCACCGCGGCCAGTGCGATGAGCAGGACCAGGGAAGGAATGGCCAGCAGCGAGTTGGTCAGGATTCCGACGACGGCGTCGACCTTGCCGCGGAAATAGCCGGCCATGACGCCGATGGTGCCACCGATGATCATGCCGATCAGTACGGCGCAGATTGCCACGGTCAAGGATGCTCGAGCCCCGAACAGGGCGCGGGCGAGGAGGTCGAGACCGAAGTTGTTGGTACCCAACGGGTGCTCGGACAACAGGCTCGGCGAGGCGAAGCCCGGCTCGGCCAAGGTCTTGACCGTGTCCTTGTACTCACCGAGCGGCAACAGCGGTGCGAAGATCGCGGCCAGGATCAGGGCGACCAGCCAGATGCATGCCAACCAGTACGAGAGATCGAACTGACTGCCCCACTTGGACGTACCGAGTTTGCCGAGACCCTTGAAGAGGAAAACCAGAGCAACGAGCGCGAGCACGATGCGGACGGTCATCATGATGGCCGAACCGAAGAGTGCGGTGCCGAGCAGCGCAAAGCCGACCACCGTGAGAATCGACCCGATCAGGACCAGGTTCTTCGGCTGTTCCAGCGTTTCGACGGGACCGGGAGCCAGCAGGACTGTCTGCTGCCGGTATGTCATCACCTCGGACGGGGCCGGCGACGGGGCCGCTCCGTCTGGCGTCACTTCAGACATGGACACGACGACTCCTCGGGTCAAGATAGGTGTACAGAACATCGATCGCACTGTTGACGAGGACGTAGATGACCGCGATCACGACCACCGCGCCCAGCAGCATCGGCGAATCACCCTGCTGCGCTGCGCGGACGATGAGCGTGCCCATTCCGGGCAGTGAGAACAGCGTCTCGACGATCACGGTGCTGCCGATCATGCCGCCGAGAGCCAGACCCATCATCGTGATGAGCGAGAACGACGACGGGCGGAGCGCGTCACTGAAAAGCACTCGCAGCGTGGGCATTCCCTTGGCCTTCGACGCGAGGATGTAATCCTCACGGAGCGTCGTCACCAGGTCGGATCGGAGAACGCGAGTGAACATCGCCATCTCGAGGAGGCTGATGGTGATCGCGGGAAGTATTGCGTGTGAGAGGTTTCCGGACAGGCTGTCGCCGATGCGCACCCACTGTGATCGCGGGAACCAGCCGAGCCAGTTGACGGTGACCATGATCAGCAACAGACCGGCGAGGAAGCTCGGGACGGAAAGAACACCGAACGTCGCGGCGCTGATGACGCGGTCGATGACGCCGCCTTCGTGGTGCGCCGACCAGAGTGCCAGCGGAACTGCGACGACGAGGGCGATGACCAGACCCATCACTGCCAACTGAACGCTGACGGGGAGAGCGGAACTGATCGCCGTGAGGACGTCCTGCTGCGGGGGAACGAGCGAGTTGCCGAGATCGCCCTGCAGAGCACTGGTCAACCAGTCCCAATATCGAACCAGGAGTGGATCGTTGAGGCCGAGCTGCTGGCGAACTTCCTCGTACTCGGCGGGCGTGCGCCCCTCACCGAGGACGGAGACAGCGGGATCGCCGGGGATCAGTGATGCCAGCACGAAGGTTCCGAAGCTGACGATCAGGATCACAATGACGAGCTGGCCCAATTTCTTACCTATTGCGCCGATGTTCATCGATTTCGTCTCCTTCGGACAGCGAGCTCGCAATACACAGCAGTTCCTCTGATTTCATTTCTTCGTTCGCAGCCGGCCCCGATCCGCTGCAAGATGGGCGCGGGGCCGGCCGTGAACTTCAGGCTCTCCAGGACTTCCAGGCTCTCTAGGACTTCCAAGCTCCGTCGAAGAGCACGATTCCGTCGAGGCTCTGCTCGAGTCCGTGAACATTCTGGTTCCACACGTCGAGTGCGGCGACGTTGCCCCACACCTGCCACGGCACCGTCTCGTTGGCGCGTTCCTGGATCTGCGCCAGGACTGCCTTCTTGTCATCGTCGGTGGTAGCAACACCCAACTTGTCCAGGAGAGCATCCATTTCGGCGTCGGAGTAGCCGGTCGCGTTGTTGCGGCCACCGGACTTGATGCCCGTGTACAGACGCTCGTAAGGATCGGCCTCGGCGAGGCTCAGTGCTGCGGTGCTCATGTCGTAGTCGTGATCGGCATACATCCGCTTGACCAGATCACCTGCACCGGTGACGTATTCGATCTGAGCGTCGAAGCCGACTGCGTTGAGCATCGCCTGGATGGCCAGAGCCGTTGCCTGCGCGGACGGTTCCTGGATGGACAGGAACGTGATCTTGCCGTCGTACCCGTCGGCCTTGGCCTGATCGAGCAGTTCCTTCGCCTTGGTGGGGTCGACGCCGATCGGTGCGACGTCGTTGTGCCAGCGCGAGGTGTCCTGGAAGATCTCCTGGCCGGGCAGTCCCTTGCCGTTGTTGACGCGCGTGTTGAGCGTCTCCGGATCGACGGCCAGCGCCATCGCCTGTCGGACACGGACATCCGATCCGGGGCGGCCCGGGGCCATGTTCACGTTCGCGATGTAACCGAGCGACGGGATGTCGACGAAGCCGGGGTAACCCGACTCGATCAGATCCAGGATCGGGGTGAGCGTACGCATGTACGCGGCGTCGATGCCGCCCGTCTTGAGTGCTTCGGCCGTGGGCTGAGCGCCGACTATGCTGATCAGCTTGAGCTTGTCGATGTTCGGTGCGCCGTCGTAGTAGTCGTTGCGAGCAGCCAACAGCAGTTCCTCGTTGGGAGCGAACTTCTCGAGGGTGAACGCGCCGGCGCCGATCGGGGTGAACTGGTCACCTTGCTGGGCGCTCGGGGCGACGATCATGCCGGGTCCGGTGGCGAGCATCGACTGGATGCCTGTCCACGGATCAACGAGGTTGAAGACTACGGTCGTCGCGTCGGCGGTGTCGATCGAGGCAACCTTGGAAGCCCACAGGCTCGACTGCGGTCCCTTGTTGGTGACGTAGCGGTTGATGCTGTCGGCGACGGCCTTCGAATCGAAAGCTGTTCCATCGCTGAACTTCACACCGTCACGCAACTTCAGCGTCCAGGTCTTGCTGTCCGCACTCGCCTCGAGCGACTGAGCGAGCTTGGGCTCGAACTTCTGCCCGATGGGGTCGTAACGCATGAGCACGTCGTAGATGGCGCTGAGCTCGCTGCCACCGGTGGCGCCGGCAACCTGAGCCTTCGCGGGATCGAGAGTCGTGACCGCCGAGTAACCGCTGAACGTCAGCGTGCCGCCCTTGGTGGGAGTGCCGGGATCGGCCTGCTCGTTGACCATGCCGATCTTCAGCGAGGAACCGGAATCAGCGGATTCGCCGCCGCCATTGCTCGAGCCGTTGTCGGCGCACGACGCCAGGAACATACTTGCGGTGATCGCCAGCGCAGCCGCAGCCAATCTGCGACTTCCGCGGCGGGAACTACGACTCATTCGAATGCCTCCAAGGCGGGGTAAGACCATGACGTGATGTTGAACACGAAACAGTCTGTGACGGGAGGCACAGAAAATTGGATCGAGTCTCGCTCAGTGGAATCGGTTAAGTTGCAGGCCTCAACGGTCGGGTAAACCGACCCTGGCCAGCGAATACCCTCGCCGAGATCAGACCAGCCGGTCTAGTCCAGATCTAGTCGCGATCCAGCGTCGCTTCCTCGAGATCGAGCTCTCGAAGTACCTTTCGGAGCACCTCGTCGTCGATCCGGCCGGCATCGCGCTCGGCGATGAAGACACCTCGCTCGGCATCGATCATCTCGAGGCGCAGCGAGCGGAAGGCATTCGACGGGCTCTCCCCCAGATCCTCGTCGCTGCGCCCGAGTCGCTCCCACGCCGAGTTCGCGCGGTGGGTATTCCAGCTTCGCAAGATGTCTGCGGCACGATTGCGGACCTGAGGAACGTCGTCGGCGTCGGCTCCGACCAACTCGTCCAGCCGCGCCGCAGCGGCCCGCGCAGCCTTGTCCTGTGCTGCCGCCTCAGCGCGTGCGTCGGACTGCGCTTCGTTGCCCTGCACGCCGAGGACACGGATGACCCACGGCAACGTCAGACCGTGCAGCAGTAGCGTGCCGACCACAACGACAAAGGTCAGGAAGAGAATCAGCGAACGGCCGGGGAAGTCTTCGCCACTGTTGACCGTCAACGGAATCGCGAAGGCAGCCGCCAGTGACACGACCCCTCGCATACCGGCCCACGACACGACGAACACTGCCCGAGCCGAAATCTCCGGCTCCCTCGCTCGGATGCGAGGAGACAGCCAGCGCGGTACGTACGTGAACGGGAACACCCAGGCGATCCGCACCACCACCACGGTCACGAGAACGGCAACCGACGCCAAGACGACGATCGAGGTGCTGTACCCCTGCAATCCGTTGACGACGCTGGGCAATTGGAGACCGATCAGCAGGAAGACGAACGACTCCAGAATCAGGTCGACGGCCTTCCACACTGCCGTGTCCTGCAAACGCGTCGCATAGCTCGCACGGGTGGAGCGCTGGCCGAGGAACAACCCGGCCACGACAACCGCGATGACGCCCGACGCGTGGACCTCCTCCGCAGCCAGGTAGGTGAAGAAGGGCACCACCAGTCCGATTCCGCTCTCCATCACCGGATCCTGGAGCTTGCCGCGAACCTTCGAGATGACAAACCCCACGGCGAGGCCGATCGCCGTTCCACCGACCGCCGCGACGAGGAAGGTCTCGAAGCCGCCGATCAGCGTCGCACCCGTACCGACGGCAGCCGCGAGAGCGACCTTGTACGCCGTCAGAGCGGTGGCGTCGTTGAGCAGGCTCTCGCCGCCCAGCAGGGTCATGATTCGGCGTGGCAGACCGAGCTTGCGTCCGATTGCGCTCGCGGACACCGCGTCCGGCGGCGCCACGATGGCGCCGAGAACCAGCGCAGCCGCTATCGAGAACTCCGGCACGATCAGATAGGCGACAAAGCCCACCGCGGCCGTCGTCGCCAGGGGAAGCCCCACCGCGAGAAATCCGATCGGACGCAGATTCGAGCGCAAAGCCAGGTATGAACTGTCCAGCGCTGCCGAGTACAGAAGTGGGGGCAACACGACAAACAGGACGAGGTCGGGATCGAGTTCCAACTCCGGAACACCCGGTATCTGGCAGGCGATCAAACCGACCAGGACAAGGATCAGCGGCGAAGACAGCCCGAACCTTCGCGCGACCGCCGCCACCAGCAACGCCGCTACTACAACCCCCAGTAATATGCCGTTCACCCTGGCAGCATGCAGTATGGAAGGCGATGAAGAAAATCCTGAAGCGAGCAGCAGCTCGCACGCAGCAGCCCGCACCCGCTCCGACCGGTTGCGAGGAACTAACCAATGCGCCCGAAACGGACCCGGCGGCGCTGACGCCCGGCGTCTGCCAGGGGTGCGCCGAACTGGGCGAGGATAACTGGTCTCACCTGCGCATGTGCCTGTCCTGCGGCCACGTCGGATGCTGCGATTCCAGCCCTCACCAGCATGCAACCAATCACTACCGTGAAACCGGGCACCCGGTCATGCGCTCGCACGAGCCCGGCGAATCCTGGCGCTGGTGCTACGTCCACGATCTGATGGATTGACCGCGCGCGACTCGCAGTGCACTGAGCATTGTGCCCACCTGTCGCGGCACACAGCCCTCGGTGTTGCGCACATTGCTCAATCCAGTGGGTAGCTATTGCCCAATCTGTATGCCGATGATGGACTTTGACGCAGAATCTGCACAACAGATCGACAGGTGCGGCTGGATTTTGCCGCACCGAACGGTTCGGCCTCAGGAAGTCCTGCCAAACATCACAACCACATCGTCGGCCCCACGATCTGGGGTACAGGCGGTGCGGTGATCGATGTCCACTATTGAAGGCAGGACCGGCCGTGAACAGCCCCAGCATCAACCAGAACGCTCCCGAGTCACTGGCGGAGATCGAGAAGCGCGTTCTGTGGTTGTCGACCGCGATGATCCATCACGCCAACCGTGTTCGGCCGAATCCCAGTGGGCTCAAGGTCGGCGGTCATCAGGCCTCGTGCGCGTCGATGGTCTCGATCATGACGTCGCTGTGGTTCGGCCAACTTCGTTCCGGCGACCGGGTTTCCGTCAAGCCGCACGCGGCTCCGGTGCTGCACGGCATCAATTATCTGCTCGGTGAACTCGACGAGTCCTACCTGACGACGCTGCGCGAGTTCGGGGGCCTGCAGAGCTACCCGAGTCGATCAAAAGATCCTGATCCGGTGGATTATTCGACCGGATCGGTGGGCATCGGCGCGACGGCTCCCATCTGGGGCGCCATCGCTCGCCGATACGTCGACGCCTCCCTCGGCGGCGCCGGAACCGGGCGTCAGTACTCCCTTGTCGGTGACGCCGAACTCGACGAGGGCGCTGTGTGGGAAGCAGTTCTCGATCATTCGGTCGCCGAGCTGGGTGAGATTGTGTGGATCGTCGACCTCAACCGCCAATCACTCGACCGGGTGGTGCCGAACATCGCGGCAACTCGCCTGGAACGCATGTTCTCGGGTGCCGGCTGGCAGGTCATCACCGTGAAGTTCGGCGCTTTGCTGGAATCACTGTTCACCCGGCCAGGGGGCACCGCGCTGCGCGAACGAATCCTGGACATGCCGAATCCGGAGTACCAGCGTCTGCTGCGATGCACGGCCGACGAGGTTCGTCTGAGACTGCCCGGCGACGCGGCGGACGCCGACGCGATCACATCGCTGATCAACGACCTCGACGACGCCACGGTGCTCGAAGCCATCCGCAATCTCGGTGGCCACGACCTCGACGCTCTGCGAGAGGCCTACGCGCAGATCGACGACACCCGCCCCACCGTGATCATCGCGTACACGATCAAGGGCCGAGGCCTGCCGACGCAGGGCCACCCGCAGAACCATTCGTCGCTGCTCACCACCGAGCAGTACGAGCACCTGGCGGCGGAGCTCGGCATGGATCCGTCGAAGCCCTGGGAACGGTTCGAGACCGACAGCCCGTCGGGCCGTATCTGCGCCGAAACCGCTGGGCGCCTAGCTCGCCCGAAGGTGGAGCACCTGGTGCCCCCGGCAGTTCCGAAAGACGTCGGGCGTACGCCCTCCGGCACGTCCACCACTCAGGCAGCACTCGGCCGGGTACTACTCGACCTCAGCCGCGAAGCACCGGACGCCGCGAAACGTGTTGTCACACTGAGCCCGGACGTCAGTTCCACCACGAACCTGGCGGGGTGGCTGAACAAGGTCGGGGTGTGGTCACCCAACGAGCGGCACAACTGGTTTGCCGACGACGCCGAAACGATCATGCACTGGCGTGAGAAGCCCACCGGTCAGCACATGGAACTCGGTATCGCCGAGACCAACCTGGTCGGGTTGATGGGCGAACTCGGCGCGACGTGGAGTCGTTGGGGCCAGCCGCTCTTCCCCATCGGCGTGATGTACGACCCCTTCATCGAGCGGGCTCTCGAACCGTGGTCGTACGGCATCTACGCCGGCGGACAGTCGATCATGGTCGGCACTCCATCGGGCGTCACCTTGGCTGCCGAAGGCGGTGCGCACCAGTCGATCAAGACCCCGTCCATCGGTCTCGAACAGCCGGGATGCGTCAGTTTCGAACCGGCGTTTGCCGTCGACGTCGAATGGACGCTCCTCGACAGCATCGGACGCCTGGGCCGCTCCGATGGCAGCTCGTCGTATCTGCGTCTGTCGACCCGTCCGGTCGATCAGGCCCTGGCCGCAGTACCGACCGATCCGGCGGCGCGAGAACGCCGTCGACGTCAGGTGGTCGCCGGGGCTTACACGCTGCGGCAGAATCCTGATCCTGCCGTCACTCTGGTCGGCATGGGTGCCACCGTCACCGAAACACTTGTCGCAGCCGAAAGACTCGGCGAGCAAGGCATTTCCGCCGACGTCGTGTGCGTGACCAGCCCGGGCTTGCTCTTCGAAGCGCTCCAGTCTCGGCGCGGCCTCGCGGACGGCCCGTCGTGGATCCTGGATCAGGTCTTTCCGAGCAGCCGGTCCGCGCCGATGGTGACCATTCTCGACGGGCACCCGCACACCCTCGCGTTCCTGACGGGAATCAACAACGTCCCGGGCGCTGCGCTCGGAGTGAGCCGGTTCGGTCAGGTCGGTTCGCTCGAGGACGTCTACCGGTACCACGGCCTCGACTCCGACAGCATCGTCCGCGCTGCCCTCGATCTCACTTCTTGATCACTCTGATGCCGAGAAGCGTCCCCCGTGGGGGACGCCTCTCGGGTCTTGTCAGTTCTTCCAGGCCTTGTCGAAGAACATGATTCCGTCGAGGCTCTGCTGAATGCCGTGGACGTTCTGTCCCCACACACCGAGCCAGGGGGTGTTGCCGTAAACCTGCCACGGCACAACCTCGTTGGCGCGCTCCTGAATCTTGGCGAGCACCTCGATCTTCGCGTCGTTCGACGTCGCGACACCCAACTGGTCGAGCAGCGTATCCATCTCGGGGTCGGAGAAGCTCGTGGCGTTGTTCCGTCCACCCGACTTGAGATTCGAGTACAGACGCTCGAACGGATCGGCTTCCGCGAGGCTGGCGGAACCTGTTGCCATGTCGAAGTCGCGGTCGGCGTACAAACGCTTGACGACGTCGGCAACCGAGTTGACGTACTCGATCTGGAAATCGAAACCGACGGCGTTGGCCATCGACTGCAGTGCCAGAGCCATCGCCTGCGCCGAATTCTCCTGCAGCGTCAGGTATGTGATCTTGCCGTCGTAACCGTCGGCCTTGGCCTCGTCGAGCAGCTGCTTCGCCTTGGTCGTGTCGACGCCGATCGGAGCGACGTCGTTGTGCCAGCGGGAGGTGTCCTGGAAGATGACCTGCCCGGGCAGACCCTTACCTTCGTTGAGTCGGTTGTCGAGTGCGACGGGATCGGTTGCGAGTGCCAATGCCTGACGGATGCGCACGTCGGCACCGGGACGACCGGGTGCCGTGTTGACCAGCGACAGGTAGGACAGCGACGGAATGTCGACGAAGCCCGGGTAGCCGGAGTCGATCAGATCCAGCACGTTCGGTAGCGAACGCATGTACGCGACGTCCGTGCCGCCGCTCTTGAGCGATTCGGTGGTGGACTGCGAACCGACGATGCTGATCAACCGCAGCTTGTCCACGTTCGGGGCACCGTCGAAGTAGTCCTCCCGAGCGTCGAGGATCAATTCCTCGTTGGGAGCGAACTTCTCGAGGGTGAACGCACCCGCGCCGATCGGGGTGAACTGATCACCTTGCTGGGCACTCGGCGCGACGATCATGCCGGGGCCCGTCGAGAGCAGTGACTCGATACCGGTCCACGGGTCGACGAGATTGAAGACGACCGTCGACGGATCCGGAGTGTCTACCGACGCGACCTTCGACGCGTACAGACTCGACTGCGGTCCCTTGTTGGTGACGTAGCGATTGAGACTCGCCGAGACGGCCGCCGAATCCACCGGCGTCCCGTCGCTGAACTTCACACCGTCGCGCAGTTCGAGGGTCCACGTCTTGAAGTCCGAACTCGGCTCCATCGACTCTGCGAGCTTCGGAACGAATTCCTTGGACGCCGGGTCGTACCGCAGGAGCGTGTCGTAGATGGCGCCCAACTCCGAACCGGCGACCGAACCGGCGATCTGAGTCTTCGCCGGATCGAGATTGGTGACGGCTGAGTACCCGCTGAACGTGAGGGTGCCGCCCTTGACCGCGTCACCCTCGCCGGACTGCTCGTTGACCGGGCCGATGGACAACCCCGAACCGGAATCCGGTGCGTCTCCGCTCCCACCCCCGTTCCCGCTGTCAGCGCACGACGAGACGAACAGGCCGGCGGAGACTGCCAGCGCGACGGCGGCAACCTTGCGGTGACCGCGCCGAGAACTGCGACTCATTCAAAACCTCCAGGTCAGAAACTGTGATGTGAAGCATTGTCGAGACAGTTTGTGACTTAAGGCACAGGTATTAGTCGCAGGTCCCGCTCAGTGGAATGAAGCGCGACGATTGGTCAGTTTTCCAGCGACATTCGCAGGTCAGGCCCTTAGCGAAGGTCAGGAATTCATTCTGATTCAGGCGCCTTTCAACGGATGAATCGCCGGAGCGCCGTCGAGGAGCGGACCGGCAGCGGCCAGCGCAGCCTGCAAATGCGGGGACTGCATGTGGGCATCCAACTCCTCTTGCCCGCGCCAAGTTTCGATCGTGACGAAGGTGCCGGGCGCAGCCGCTGACTCGAACAGTTCGTACGACACACAGCCGTCCTCGGACCGACTCGCCTCCGCGAGAGTTGTCAGAGCCGATCGGACGTCGTCCTCGGAACCGGACTTGGCCGGGATGGTTGCAACTACACGAAGCTCGCTCATCGGATACCTTTCGCAGAGGGGAAGTCAGCTAGAGACACACGCCACAAACGTACACACGAAAAGGGCAACCAATGGGGCTACTGAAGGACGTCACCGGCTGGCGACGCGGAACGAAGTTGCAGCGTCGACTGCGCGATCTCACCGGCACGCTGGTGGTGATCACCGGTGCGGGCAGCGGCATCGGGCGTGAAACGGCCCTCGCCTTCGCCGCCCAGGGAGCTATCGTCGTGGTCTCCGACATCAATCTCGAAAGCGCGCAGGACACTGCGGCACTTGTAAACATCCCTTCGCAAGCCGGCGGCGCCGAAGCAGTGTTCGGTGGCGGTGCCCACGCCTATCAGGTGGACGTGTCCGACGAACAGGCCGTGATTCGGTTCGCGGAGACGGTCGCGGCACATCACGGTGTACCTGACATCGTCGTCAACAACGCCGGAATCGGGTTCTCGGGAACGTTCGCCGACACCGAGCAGCGCCAGTTCGAGCGCGTCATGGACATCAACTTCTGGGGAGTTGTCTACGGTTGCCGCGCCTTCACCCCGATGATGATCGACCGGGGAACAGGAGGGCACGTCGTCAACCTGTCCTCGGCCGCCGCGTACACACCACAGAAGGCCCTCACCGCGTATTCGACCAGCAAAGCAGCGGTATTCATGCTCTCGGATTGCCTACGGGCAGAGCTGCTTCCACACGGCATCGGCGTCAGCACCATCTGTCCCGGCCTCGTTCACACGAACATCCTCAAGACCACCGAGTTCGCCGGGACCACCGCCGAGGAGCAGCTCGAGAACCAGACCAAGGTCGACAACTTCTACCGCAAACGAAACTTCACGCCTGATCGAGTCGCCAGCGCCATCGTGAAAGCAGTTCGTACGAACAAAGCCGTCGTACCCGTCACCGTCGAAGCCAAGCTCGGACGCACGATCAGCCGGTTGTCGCCCGGATCGATGCGCGTCGGAGCTCGGTTCGAGATCTAGGTCAGCTGCCGAAGCTCAGGCTGCCCGTGAAACCCTGCTGCACATCGGCTTCCGAACGGGGAAGAACCTCGTAGGTGCTGGCGTACTGGCCACTGAAACCGGTGACGGTGATCGGGCGTCCCACTGCAATGGCGTCGACGTCGATTCCGGTCTGGGTGTTGACGAAGATGACAGTGTTTCCGTCGACGCCCGAGACCAGGATCTTGTGGCCGTACGGCAGATCGTCGACGACGGGTCCACTCACGATCCCGGACACTGTCACGAGCCGCCCTTCGCTGGCCTCACCGATTGCATTGAGCGGCAATCGCGCCGGGCTGACCTGGGTGGCTGTACCGATTACCTCGACGGCAGTCGGGCGGACGACGAGCAGGCCCTCCTGATCCGCGAGGACTCCGGTGACCTGAACCTGATCGCCGAGAGCAATCCCGGAATTGTTCGGATCACTGATGTAGATGCCGGAATTGCCGCTCTGGAGACCAAAGCCCTTGTCGTAGAAGCTGGATTCGAATACTCCCGACGGCGTTGTCGCGGTTCCCACGACGGTGACCGTCGTTCCGATGGCCTGAGTGCGCGCCACCGCGATGGAGTCCGCGGACACCTCACCGGCGACCGCTGTGGGCTCCGCCGTTGCTGCAGTGCCGACAAACATCGTGGCCGCGGCCGCCACTGCCAGTGCCGTCACACCCCGACGCAGGAGCGGACTGGCAAGAACGCTGTCTCGAAACATGTTTGAGGACTCCCCTGTGATTTCGTGGCCGCGCAGATCCTCCTGATGGAGTGCCGCCTTCGCCCACCCTGAGGCACAGGTTATTACAGGTCGGACGCCGCAGCGGTGGTGACATTCCGTCACCATCGCTGCGTTTGGGCATCCGAATTTCTAGGAACCGGAGCTTCCGGACGAACCGCTCGAGCCGCTGGAACCGCTGGATCCTGTTCCGCCGCCGAGATCGTCGAGAGGATCGCTACCGGTGAGCCCACCCGGGTACAGGTAGGCGTCGGAGATCGTGCTGAGCGAGGTTCCGGACGTGGCCGGTACCTTTGCTCGCCAGTTGACGATCGGATTCAGCACTCCGAACGGTCCGCAGCCACTGGCGGCGGGGAGCGCGAAGCCGGTGGCCTCGTTCCCAACCGGGCTCACCTTCAGCGCAGTCGACGGCAGCACCGTGTAGGTCGGTACCACCGACGGGTCAGGCGCGAGACGGAGATTCACCGGCGCAGCCGCGGAGCCCAGGTAGCAGTTGTCACCGAGGAACGCGTTGTTGATCTTCATCCGCACCGGGATGCTCAGATCCATGTCGGTGATGATGCCGTTGAGGGTCGGGGCAGCGGTCGCCTCCACCTCGGCGGTGACTGCGGCGAGGCCGAACAGATTGCCGAACGGCAGGTCGATTCCGAGAACTCCACCCGGAACGGTCAACGGCTTGGAGTAAACACCGTTATGTCCGTCGTCGCGAGGGAGTAGAACGGTGGACTCACCTTCACCGGAGCCGGCCTCGGCGGCGATAATCATGTCGCCTTTTCCGATCGGGAGGTTGAAGCCGTTGTTGTCGAAGGTTCCGCTCTGAACCACAACCGACACACAGGATTCGGCAGCAGCCGGACACACTGCGGCACCGGGTACCGAATTGTCGACCGGATCCTGAGCCGAGGCCATCGGCGCCGCGAACGCGAGGACCGCACCTGCGGTACCTGCAATAACGGCCACGCGCGTGCCGAGACGTCTGTTGCCGTTCTTGTGAGATTTCTGCACTGATTTCTCCCTGCCGTTTATGTGATGGGGGACGAAACTCGCAGTCATTGCTTGTGTTTCGACCGCCGCCGACAAGGTCTTGCGGTGTGCTCCTACTCACAAGTAACAACTGAACAGATGTATATCACAGGACTTCGACTTAAAAACAGGGCAAAAGGGAGTTTCCTTAAAACGGACAAACTAAGCGGTACGGTGTGTAACACTCACGGGTGATGAACACGAACAGACTGGTCCTCTGCGTCGCGGCAGCGGGCCTACTCCTCAGCGGCTGCAGCAGCCAATCCGACAGCGATGCAGCGGAATCCACATCTGCTGCTACCAGTACGTCGGTGGCGGCGACGTCGAGTTCGACTGCCCCCAGTACGCTGTCCGAGCTGCCGACCAGCCCGCTTGCCGTAACTCCGGAAGCCGCGCCGAGCGTCGTCGAATCGACGCCCCCACCGGTAGCGCCACCGGCAAACGCAGTGCCACAGCCAAACGCACCCATCGACGCACGGTCACCGGAAGAGATCGTCGCGAACGCAGGCGAGAAGGGGCAGCGGTACATCGCCGCTCTGCGCCTGGCCGGGATCCCGCCCGCCGGAATGGATTCCGCAGAGATCCTCTACGCCGACGGCACCTGCAAGGCTCTTGCCGACGGCATGCCTCGGTCCGAGGTGCTGGCGGAGTTCAACTCCGTGGGCGAGGTGTACTCGCAGATCACGCCGATGTCCTCGCAGCGCATCGCCGAGATCTACGTCGACACCGCGCAGCAGACGTACTGCTGATCAGGCCTTGCCGGCCAACCAGCCGTGCAGCCAGGATGTAGCCGAATTGCCCGCGCCGTCAACGACGTAACGCGTGTAGTCGGTGTGGACTTGCGAGCCGTAGAAGTCGACCAACTGATCGACGCGTCGCGAATTCGCGCCCGGATCGAGCTGAGCGATCAGTGCGGGGAGCCCGCCAGCGGTCACCAGATCGTTGACGATCACGGCGGCCTCGTCGCGCAGCGCGAGCGCACTTGCGGGAGTGGGATCGGACGCCTGAGCCATGAATCCAGCCAGACGCATCACAAAATCGTCCTTGGGCGTCGAGCAGTACAGGTCACCGACCGCGCACAGCGTCACCGTTTTGCCTGACAGCCAACCGAACCCGCCGATGCGCGGGCCACTTGCACCACTACCACCGACAGCAGGTCCGATCAGGACGTCGGACTCGGAACGACGGGGATCGGACAGCAAGCCGACGCCCTCCACGCGAGTCGGCGGAACAACGCCGATGCCGGTTCCGATCTCGGCGGCGAGATCGCCTGCCGCGTCGGCACCCTGGCTGTATCCGACGATGGCGAAGCGAGTGTCACCGCACGAGGCGGCCATGGCGCCGATCATGCCGCGGGCATTGTCGACAGCCTGCTGCTTCGACCTGGCGTAGACGTTGGATTCCCAGGGGAACGCCGTCGCCGAGTAGGTGACGTAGTCGGTGCGCACCGAGCCCGGAAGCCCGTTGGTCACCGGGGCGAGCATGCCGGCGCCGGGCCTGGTGCCCGAGGGCTCCCACGTTCCTGGGATGGCCACGACGTAGAGGCTGGGGCAGGGATCAGCCGACGCCACGGGAGCACTGACAACCGGTACCACTACTGCCGCAGCAAGTGCCGACAACACCGCAACGAGACGCCTCGCACGCATGAAACTCCCCTGATTTACCTGAAACAACCCTTACACCACTGTCGATGCTCAGGAATCATACTGCCTGGGCGGTATGTCTGTCCGATGCACGATTGATGAAGGTTTGTTACAGATCGTGCGAATTGCGGGCAGAAACAACACCGCACCCCACCGAATGCGGTGGGGTGCGGTTTGTAAGAGCCTCTAGCGCTGCGGAGCCGCTGTCGGGTGGATCGGTGATGGAAGGGCGGTGACACCCTCGAGGTAGGTGTCCACAGCCGCTGCTGCGGAACGTCCCTCGGCGATGGCCCAGACGATCAGGGACTGACCGCGGCCCATGTCGCCGGCCACGAACACGCCGTCGACGTTGGTGTTCCACTTCGACGTGCGGGCGACGTTGCCGCGCTCGTTCAAGTCGACACCGAGATCGGTGAGCAGACCCGGCTTCTCGGGACCGACGAAGCCCATGGCCAGGAGCACGAGATCGGCTTCGAGCTCGAAGTCCGAGCCCTCGACCTTCTCGAAGCGACCCGACTTCATCTCGACCTCGTGGGCCTTGAGTCCGGTGACCTTGCCGTTTTCACCGACGAAGTTCTCGGTGTTGACGGAGAACAGACGCTCGCCGCCCTCCTCGTGAGCTGAAGCCACGCGGAACATGAGCGGGTACGTCGGCCACGGAGTCTGCTCGGCGCGAGTCTCCGGCGGACGCGGCATGATCTCGAACTGGTGGACGCTGGCCGCGCCCTGGCGGTGCGAGGTGCCGAGGCAGTCGGCCCCGGTGTCGCCGCCGCCGATGATGACAACCTTCTTGCCCTCAGCGGTGATGGTGGGAGCGTCGAGGTCGCCCAACTGCACGCGGTTGGCGATCGGCAGGAACTCCATCGCCTGGTGGATGCCGTCCAGCTCGCGGCCCGGGATCGGAAGATCGCGAGCAGCGGTGGCGCCACCGGCCAGAACCACTGCGTCGAACTGCTCGCGCAGCTCGTCCGCGGTGATGTCCACGCCGACATTGACGTTGGTCTTGAAGACGGTGCCTTCGGCTTCCATCTGCTCGAGACGGCGGTCGATGTGCCGCTTCTCCATCTTGAACTCGGGGATGCCGTAGCGCAGCAGGCCGCCGATGCGGTCCGCCCGCTCGAAGACCGTCACTGCGTGACCGGCGCGGGTCAGCTGCTGCGCTGCAGCCAGACCGGCCGGACCACTGCCGACAACCGCGACCCTCTTGTTGGTGGCGTGCGCGGCGCGAACCGGCTTGACCCACCCTTCGTCGAAGGCCTTGTCGATGATCTCGACCTCGACCTGCTTGATGGTGACCGGATCCTGGTTGATGCCCAGGACACAGGACGCCTCACAGGGTGCGGGGCACAGGCGACCGGTGAACTCCGGGAAGTTGTTGGTCGCGTGCAGACGCTCGATGGCGTCGTGCCAGTGGTCCTTGTAGACCAAGTCGTTCCACTCGGGAATCAAGTTTCCGAGAGGGCAACCGTTGTGGCAGAAAGGAATTCCGCAGTCCATGCAACGGCTGGCCTGGGTCTTGAGGGTTTCCTTCGGGAACTCCTCGTAGACCTCTTTCCAGTCGAGCAGGCGCAACGGCACCGGCCGGCGAACCGGAAGTTCGCGCGACGTGTGCTTCAGGAAGCCGCTTGGATCACCCACGAGCTGCCTCCATAACTGCCTCGTCCACGTTCTTGCCATCCTTCTCTGCGGCCGCGATGGCCAAAAGAACCTTCTTGTAGTCGCGGGGCATCACCTTTGCGAAGTGACCCACCTGCTGCGACCAGTCAGCGAGGATGCGCGTGGCAACCTCGGAGCCGGTTTCGTCGCGATGACGTTCGATAGCGCCCTTCAACCAGGTGAAGTCGTCGCCCGAAAGATCCTCGAGGTCCACCAGTTCGGTGTTGAGGTTCTTCTCGAATGCCTTGTCGGGGTTGTAGATGTACGCGACGCCACCGGACATGCCGGCGCCGAAGTTACGTCCGGTGGCTCCGAGGATGACCACCTTTCCACCCGTCATGTACTCGCAACCATGATCGCCCACACCCTCGACGACGGCAGTGGCGCCGGAGTTACGGACTGCGAAGCGTTCGCCGACGACACCGCGAAGCAGAGCCTCGCCACTGGTGGCGCCGAACAGGATGACATTGCCACCGATGATGTTGTCCTCGGCGACAAAGCCTTCCGCTGCATCGAGCGGCGGGCGTACGACGATGCGTCCACCCGAGAGGCCCTTGCCGACGAAGTCGTTGGCGTCGCCGTGCAGGCGCAGGGTCATACCGCTGGGCACGAAAGCACCGAAGCTGTTACCGGCGGAACCGGTGAACGTGATGTCGATGGTGCCCTCGGGCAAGCCCTCTCCACCGAACGCCTTGGTGACCTCGTGGCCGAGCATGGTGCCGACCGTGCGGTTGACGTTGGTGATCGCGGACTCGAAGGAGACCGCCTCACCCTTGTCGAGTGCGTTGCGGGCCGAGACGATCAGCTGCTGATCGAGCGCCTTGTCGAGACCGTGATCCTGCGTTCCGGTGCAGTGGACGTCCTGGTCCATGAACGCGGACTCGACCTGGGTGAGGATCGGCGACAGATCGAGATTGCCTGCCTTGCTTCCCTTCCAGTGTTCGAGGGCGCGCTTGGTGTCCAGCATGTCGACCTGGCCGACCGCTTCGAGCAGCGTGCGGAAACCGAGTTCCGCGAGAAGCTCGCGAACCTCTTCGGCGATGAACATGAAGAAGTTCTCGACGAATTCCGGCTTGCCACTGAAACGCTGACGCAGCAACGGGTTCTGCGTCGCGACACCCACGGGGCAGGTGTCGAGATGGCAGACGCGCATCATGATGCAGCCCGAGACCACCAGCGGTGCGGTGGCGAAACCGAACTCCTCGCCGCCGAGCAGGGCAGCGACGACGACGTCGCGACCCGTCTTGAGCTGGCCGTCGACCTGCACGACGATGCGGTCACGAAGACCGTTGAGCAGCAACGTCTGCTGGGTCTCGGCGAGGCCGAGCTCCCACGGTGCGCCCGCGTGCTTGACGGAGGTCAGCGGGGTGGCACCGGTGCCACCGTCGTGACCGGAGATCAGAACAACGTCGGCATGTGCCTTGGAGACACCGGCCGCGACGGTTCCGACGCCGACCTCGGAGACCAGCTTCACGTGGATGCGGGCCTGCGGGTTGGCGTTCTTCAGGTCGTGGATCAGCTGAGCGAGATCCTCGATCGAGTAGATGTCGTGGTGCGGAGGCGGCGAAATCAGGCCGACGCCAGGTGTGGAGTGCCGAACCTCGGCCACCCACGGGTACACCTTGTGAGCCGGAAGCTGGCCGCCCTCACCGGGCTTGGCTCCCTGCGCCATCTTGATCTGGATGTCGGTGCAGTTGCTCAGGTAGTGCGAGGTGACACCGAAGCGTCCCGACGCGACCTGCTTGATCGCACTGCGTCGCAGATCGCCGTTCTCGTCCGGCGTGAAGCGCGACGGGTTCTCGCCGCCCTCACCGGAATTGGAGCGAGCGCCCAGACGGTTCATCGCGATCGCGAGCGTCTCGTGAGCCTCGGCGGAGATGGAGCCGTAGCTCATCGCACCCGTCGAGAAACGCTTGACGATCTCGCTGGCCGGCTCGACCTCGTCGATCGAGATCGACGGCCGCTTGCCGATGTTGAAGTCGAACAGACCACGCAGAGCGGCAAGGCGCTCCGACTGGTCGTTGACCATGGTCGTGTACTCCTTGAACACCTCGTACTGGCCTGTGCGAGTTGCGTGCTGGAGCTTGAAGACCGTGTCCGGATTGAACAGGTGGTACTCGCCTTCACGACGCCACTGGTACTCGCCGCCGACCTCGAGCTCGCGGTGAGCACGCTCTTCGGGGCGATCCAGGTATGCAACGGCGTGACGTGCCTGGACGTCGGCTGCGATCTGGTCGAGGCCGATGCCACCGAGCTGCGACTGCAGACCGGTGAAGTACTCGTCCGTCAGCTCCTGCGAGAGGCCGATGACCTGGAACAGCTGAGCACCGGTGTACGACGCGAGCGTCGAGATGCCCATCTTGGACATCACCTTCAGGACACCCTTGCCGGCTGCCTTGATGTAGTTCGCGATGCCCTTCTCGAGGGTCAGACCCTCGAGCTCGCCGTTCTGCAGGAACTCGTCGATGGTCTCGAAAGCCATGTACGGGTTGACCGCTGCTGCACCGAAGCCGATGAGGAGCGCCATGTGGTGCACCTCGCGGGCGTCGCCGGCCTCGACGATGAGGCCGACCTTGGTGCGCGACTTCTCACGAACCAGATGGTGGTGCACCGCTGAGGTGAGGAGCAGCGACGGGATCGGCGCGTAATCCTCGGTGGACTCACGGTCCGAGAGCACGACGATGCGCGCGCCACCCTCGATTGCCTGCGAGACCTGGTACTTGATGCCCTCGAGCGCACGACGGATACCGTCGCCGCCTTCCTTGACGGGGTACAGGCCGCGGATCACGACACTGCGGAAGCCCGGGAATTCGCCGTCGTCGTTGACGTGAACGAGCTTCGACAGATCGTCGTTGTGCAGGATCGGCTGCGGGAGCGCAATCTGCTTGCAGGAGTCCGCATTCGGGTGCAGCAGGTCGCCCTCGGGGCCGATGGTCGCGCCGAGGCTGGTGACAACCTCTTCACGGATCGCGTCGAGAGGCGGGTTGGTGACCTGAGCGAAGAGCTGCGAGAAGTAGTCGAACAGCATCCGCGGACGTGACGAGAGCACGGCGATCGGAGTGTCGGTACCCATCGAGCCCAGAGCCTCGGCACCGGATAGTGCCATCGGCTTGACCAGCAGGTTGACCTCTTCGCTGGTGAAGCCGAAGAGCTGCTGACGCAGAACGACGCGCTCGTGCGACATGTACGTGTACGGGCGGTCCGGCAGGTCGTCCATGTGGATCAGACCTTCGTCGATCCACTGCTGGTACGGGTGCTCGGCAGCGAGTTCGGACTTGAGCTCGTCGTCGCTGATGACCCGGCCCTGCGCGGTGTCCACGAGGAACATGCGGCCGGGCTGGAGGCGGACCTTGCGGACCACGGTGGACGGATCGATCGGCAGGACGCCGACCTCCGACGCCATGACGACGAGGCCGTCTTCGGTGATCCACAGACGCGACGGACGCAGACCGTTGCGGTCCAGCACGGCGCCGATGACGGTGCCGTCGGTGAAACACACCGACGCCGGTCCGTCCCAGGGCTCCATGAGGGCCGAGTGGTACTCGTAGAACGCCCGACGAGCGGGGTCCATGCTCTCGTGCTTCTCCCAGGCTTCCGGGATCATCATGAGAACTGCGTGCGGCAGGCTGCGGCCGGCGAGGTGCAGCATCTCGAGCACCTCGTCGAAACGAGCGGTGTCACTGGCGCCCTGGGTGCAGATCGGGAAGATCTTGTCCAGGTTCTCGCGGCCACCGAAGACGTCGCTGTCGATGAGGGACTCGCGAGCGCGCATCCAGTTCTCGTTGCCGGTGACGGTGTTGATCTCACCGTTGTGAGCGACCCGGCGGAACGGGTGCGCCAGCGGCCACGACGGGAACGTGTTGGTGGAGAAGCGCGAGTGGACCAGGCCCAGTGCGCTCTCGACACGATCGTCCTGCAGGTCGAGGTAGAAACCCTTGAGCTGCGGGGTGGTGAGCATGCCCTTGTAGACAAACGTCTGGCCGGACAGGCTGGGGAAGTACACGGTCTCGCTACCCGGGCCACCCTTGCCGGCGCCTTCGGAGCCGAGTTCGTGCTCGGTGCGCTTGCGCACCACGTATGCACGACGCTCGAGATCCATGCCGGTGTACTTGTCACCCTCGGAGCCGATAAAGATCTGACGGAACGTCGGCATCGCGTCGCGCGCCAGTGCGCCCAGCGAGGAGTCGTCGGTTCCGACCTCGCGCCAACCGAGAACCTTCAGGCCCTCTTCGACGACGATCTTCTCGACTGCAGCAGCAGCCTCGTGTGCATCGGCGTCGCCCTGCGGGAGGAATGCGATACCGGTTGCGTACGCGCCTTCGGCGGGCAGCGCGAAGTCCACGACAGCTCGGAAGAACTTGTCGGGAACCTGCAGCAGAATGCCCGCACCGTCACCCGTGTTGGGTTCGGATCCGGCAGCGCCGCGATGCTCGAGGTTGACCAGAGCGGTGATCGCCTTTTCGACGATGTCCCTGCTGCGGCGACCATGCATGTCGACAACAAATGCGACTCCACAGGAGTCGTGCTCATTGGACGGGTGATAGAGGCCCTGGGGGCCTGGAAGTTGCTTCATACCCAGCCTTCGTATGCCATAAAGATGCACCGACGACCAGCAGCGCTGATGGCCATCAACTTGCAATGCAAGTCCTTCAAAGCACCGACACGACGATGTGTTCGGTACCACCGAAGTAGCCGCCCTGCGCAGACGCGATGGTGTGCGTTCTGGCACCCGGCGACGTGAGTCTTCGGTCGGTTGAAACTTTTGTGAGTCAACCGTGTAACGAAAACGATAATTCAGAACCCCGGCACGGGCGCAACTAAGGTAGCCCTATAATTGCTCTGAACTGCGGCGATGCAGGGAGCCAGAAGGCCCCTCGACAGATTTCGGAGCTGCGTCTGTGCAGAGAAGTTCCGATTCACAGGATACCGAATCCGCAGGAAACAGGCGCGATGGGCGATGAATGCAACAACTGGCCGCAGCGATAAGAATCAGCTGCGGCCAGTGCGCCTCGAACTGTAACAAAAGTTGATCGATCAACCAAGGTCTAGGCCTGAATTGTTTGCTCGCAGAATGCCATCGCTGTAATTTCCGTAGGCTCACCCTTGAGAAGACGGGTGGCGAAGAGCAAATGACAACAGCAGTAGTGGTGGGCAGTGGCCCCAACGGCCTCGCGGCGGCGATCGAACTCGCCCGCGCCGGAATCGACGTCCATGTCATCGAGGGTGCGGACAAGATCGGCGGTGGCACCCGCAGTAGCGAATACATAGTCGACGGACTCGTCCACGACGATTGCTCCGCCTTCCATCCCACGGCCTTGGCGTCTCCCTACTTCAAGGAACTCGACCGCGAATTCGGGCTCGCCAAGCACGGCCTGACGTGGCTGTGGCCCGAGATCCAACTGGTCCACCCACTCGACGACGGCACCGCCGGGGTTCTGTGGCGCGACATCAACCGGACCGCTGACGGATTGGGTGTCGACGGTAAGCGCTGGCTCGACGTCTTCGGATACCTCGCCGAGAACTTCGACGAGTTGGTGCAGGACGTCTTCCAGCCGATCGTGCACGTTCCGAAGCACCCACTGATGCTCGCGCGTTTCGGGACGGGCGCTTTGCTTCCCGCGACGGGTTTCGCTCGGATGTTCAAGACCCCACAGGCGCGGGCGCTGTTCGGTGGCGTCGCGGCACACATGTTCGGGCGGTTGGACCTTCCCATGTCTAGCGCTGTCGCGTCGATGCTCACTGCGGCCGCTCATGCTCACGGTTGGCCTGTGGCACAAGGTGGTTCGGGCTCAATTGCAGCCGCCCTCGCGTCGATCCTGCGCAGCCTCGGTGGCACCATCGAAACCGGGAACTGGGTCACCAACTACTCCCAGATCGCCGACTACGACATCGTGATGCTCGATATCGCACCAGACGCGGCCGGTCGTCTGCTCGACGGCCGGCAGCCTGACCGCATTGCCCGGGCCTATCGCAAATTCCGCTACGGCACCGCCGCCTACAAGGTCGACTACGCCGTGCGTAGTGACTCTGACGGAAGCGTCGTGCCGTGGACGAATCCGCATGCCCGCAAGGCCGGCACCCTGCATCTGTCCGGGACGATTTCGGAAACTGCTGCTGCCGAACGCCAGACCGTTCGGGGTCAGATGCCGGACAAGCCCTTCATTCTGTTGGGTCAGCAGTTCTTAGCCGACCCCTCCCGATCTGCGGGAGACATCCATCCCGTGTGGGCGTATGCGCATGTGCCGCATGGCTATCCGGGTGACGCTACCGATGCGGTGACGCGTCAGATCGAGCGTTTTGCGCCGGGGTTCCGGGACCGGATCGTGGGCGTCCACGTGCGCAATGTGCCGCAGATGCAGGCGTACAACCCCAACTACGTGGGTGGCGACATCTCCGCGGGGGCGAACACTGCGCGGCAGATCATCGCGCGCCCCCGGTTCGGGCTGGACCCCTATGCCACCGGGGCCCCGGGCGTCTACCTCTGCTCGTCCGCGACTCCCCCAGGCGGCGGGGTCCACGGGATGGGTGGGTTCAATGCTGCGCGGGCGGCGCTGAAGGCGCGGGGTTGAGGCGTCCCCGATGGGGACGACATTTCGGACATACGTGAACCCATCGTCACTGTCCAAGGAAAAACGAAGAACTTTTGTCCGCCACTACCGATGATCCAAATACGGGCCGTAACTCGAGTGCGAATGCGTTCCGGCCGCCCCTCTGAACAAGAGGTTGAACTGACCCTGTTTGCGCGCTGGCTGCGTCGCTTCAGATCGAGCCCGGCGTAGCGACCGCTGGCGAGAAACTACTGGTATTGGTCCACATCGAGGACGAACCGGAAACTAGCGATGCCATCGCCCGCGAACGTTGTAGGGGTCCGAACGCCCGATCCCCGATGCGCTTCCCAGGTTCTCAGCTCGGTTCAACCCTGCCGTGTTGCCGCCGAGTAATGGCTTCGCCGCGGTCCAGATGGATACAAGATTTCGCACCTTCACAATGATCGAATCGGATCACGAAGTTAGAGCCGACCCTCCGTCGCCATGGCCACTCAAATATTCAGGTGGAGGATGACCGCTCACCAATCGCTTCTGTCCATCTCTGCCACACCGCCTCTGCGCGCTGACATGCGAACTGATCTGCAGCGACCGGGTTCGATCCCTTTAATGCCGTCGGAAACCCCGGACGCCCGCAGCGATTCGACGTTGATTGTCGACACGGGTTTTCGACACACTCCACCTGCGCAATCGCCGCGGCTGACCAGATGGCGAATATCGATCGATTTTCGACTGACGGTTGCGGATTCGGGTTCCTTCGTAATCGATCATCCCCAACGGGGCAAAGCGCAATCGCTGGGACAGTAGGTTGCGGCCGGCGCTGGTTGAAGCACTGTTTGCATTGTGAATTTTCATCTTGACTGAACTGTCGGTTAGTTCCAGAAGTTGTCTTCGCCGCGGTCAGCGAGATCACCGTGCATGATCAAGTACTTCTGGTTCTCGCTGGCGATCATGTCGAACGCGGCTGTCGCGGACATGCCCTCGACAGCCATCAGAACCATCCGGCGCGCAAGAGCGTTTGCGGCATCCTGATCTGCATCATCGAGCCAACCGAGCTGTAGCGCTTCTTTGTCGTCCGTCCACAGGACACCCAAGTGCGGAATCCGCTGCCAGCGACCCTCGCCCTCGGGCATTCCACCGAAACGTCGACCGACAGTCACATCCTTCATGGGGTAATCGATCAAAAACTTGTTGCTCCGCCGCCCGTGCGGTTGCGTGTCCATCGTTGCGTCCTCTCGGTGGTCAAGGTTTCGATCGTGTCAACGAGGGATCGACCCAAGGCGGGTACGACAAATATGCCACCTTCTCGGGCATAGTCGAGGGCAGCAGGAGAGGCCAGGACGATCCGAGCGGGTGCCGGCACATGATGTCGTCGAGCGGCCCGCGCCGAAATGTTGTGCCATCCTGTTGTCCGTCGTGGGGTCTCATAAGTCGTCCCATTGAACAACGGCGAGACGCCAGTTTTGGTACGCACTTCTGAGACGGGGTGAGCTGGGGCAACACCCGACTCCACACGCGAACGGGCTGGTGTCTCAATTCCAAGGGATGAGACAGAGACCTTCAGTGGTACCACTATCAGGCGCCTGGGCATCGGCAGTCTGGATGCAGTTGACCGCAACGACCACCTGATAGGCCCCGACCTGAGGTTCATTACTAGGCTGACGGCCGTGATCACCGGAGAGCTGAAGAGCAAGATCGACCGTGTATGGGACTCGTTCTGGTCTGGAGGCCTCTCCAACCCACTCGCGATCATCGAGCAGATCACCTACTTGCTCTTCCTCCGCAGACTCGACGACCTGCAGACTCTTGCTGAGAAGAAGGCCCGTGTCACCGGCGTTGCTATCGAGGACCCGAAGTTCCTGCCCGGCCAGGAGCATCTGAGGTGGAGCAGGTTCAAGAACAACGACCCTGACGTGATGTTCAAGGTCCTCGACGCAGAGGTCTTCCCGTTCCTCCAGAAGTACGGCGATCAGGTAGGCGGTGATGACTCCACCTACTCCGTCCATATGAAGGACGCCCGCTTTACTATCCCGACGCCGGCGCTGCTGAGCAAGGTCGTCGACATGCTCGACGACCTCCCGATGGCCGACCGGGACACCAATGGCGACCTCTATGAGTACATGCTCAGCAAGATCGCGACCGCCGGAACCAACGGCCAGTTCCGCACGCCACGCCACATCATCCAACTGATGGTAGCGCTGACCGCACCCACTCCCATCGACGAAATCTGTGACCCCGCCTGCGGCACAGCAGGCTTCCTCGTCGCTGCTTCAGAGTACGTGCGGGAAAAGCATCAGTCCGCGCTGACGGACGCCACCCAGCGAGCACACTTCCATCACTCGATGTTCCATGGCTACGACTTCGACCCCACCATGCTGCGCATCGGCAGCATGAACATGCTGCTGCATGGCATCGAGTCACCCGATATCCGCTATCGCGAATCGCTGTCGGAAGGCGCTGCCACGGACGCGGAGAAGTACACACTCATCCTCGCCAACCCGCCCTTCGCTGGGTCGCTCGATTACGAGTCCACCGCCAAGGACCTACAGCGGGTGGTGAAAACCAAGAAGACCGAGCTGCTATTCCTCGCTCTTTTCCTCAAGCTTCTCAAGCCCGGTGGTCGGGCTGCGGTTATCGTGCCCGATGGCGTGCTCTTCGGCTCATCGAAGGCGCACAAAGACCTGCGCAAGATGCTCGTCGAGGACCAGAAGCTCGACGCGGTGGTGAAGCTTCCACCCGGTGTATTCCGCCCATATTCCGGTGTCTCGACTGCGATCCTGTTCTTCACGAAGACCAACTCTGGCGGCACCGACGACGTCTGGTTCTACGACGTCCGTGCCGACGGGTTTTCACTCGACGATAAGCGCAACCCCATCGAGTCGAACGACCTGCCCGACGCACTCACTCGATGGTTTGCGCGGGCGACAACCGAACGCGGCCGCAACCGCACCGAGCAGTCGTTCTGTGTGCCTAAGGCTGACATCGTCACTCAGGGATACGACCTCTCTCTCAACTGCTACAAAGAGTCCGAGTACGACGAGATCGAGCATCGCCCCCCGCTCGAAATCATCGCCGACATCGAACAGCTCCAGGACGAGATCTCCAAGGGCCTGACTGAACTGAAGGCAGTGCTCTCGTGACCAGCGTGGCACTTGGAGAGGTTGTCGACTTCTACAGCGGTGGGACCCCCTCGAAGGGTAAAGCGGAGTTCTGGGACGGCGATGTTCCTTGGTTCAGTGCCAAGGACATGAAGCATCGGCGATTGACAGACTCCATCGATCACATTTCCGACGCGGTGTTTAGTTCGACCTCTTTACGCAAGCTTCCAGCAGGAACCGTCGCTATGGTCGTGCGCGGAATGATCCTCGCGCACACGGTTCCGATCGCGATCCTCGACGTGGATGCGGCGATCAACCAGGACATGAAAGCTCTTCTACCCCGCCGGGAAATCGAGCCTTCGTTCCTCGTCGCCATGCTCAGGGCTCAGCACGCCACGATTCTGGCTCAGGTAAGCACGGCTGCCCACGGGACCAAGAAGCTTGATTCCAGGGTCCTTGAGGAAGTCAGAATCCCGCTCCCACATCCAGACGAGCAGCGCCGCATCGCCGCGATCCTCGACCAGGCTGACTTCCTTCGCGCCAAGCGCCGCCAGATCCTGGCCCACCTCGATACCCTGACCCAGTCGATCTTTCACGACATGTTCGGAGCAGAGTCTTTCCCGGCGGTGACGGCCGGCGAGTTGATGCCCAAGATGCGAAACGGCCTATCTCCAGCAACGGCCGGTGAGTACCCGGCGGAGGTGCTGACACTTTCTGCAGTCACCCGGGGAAAGTTCAACCCGGCGGCGGTGAAGCCTGGAGCCTTCGCTATCAACCCCCCGGACGAGAAGCGTGTAACAGCGCTGGATTTCTTGATGTGTCGCGGTAACGGCAACAAGGCGCTCGTCGGTGCGGGAGCCTTCTCGCCAGAGGACCGCCCTGACCTTGTGTTCCCAGACACGGTGATCGCCGGGCGGGTCGACCGTAGCAAGGTCGCAATGCCATTCCTTAACGTGGCGTGGAAACAGTCGGGGGTGCGCCGCCAGATCGAGTCCGTAGCGCATACGACCAACGGGACGTACAAGGTGAACCAGCAGTCCCTATCGACCGTGACCTTGTTCCTGCCGCCGTTGAATTGCCAGCTTAAGTTTGCCTCCCGCATCGAGCACGTGAATGCCCAAAGTGAGGCAGTCGCCAGGGCTTGCATGGCTGATGACGAGATGTTCGACTCTCTCCAATCCCGCGCGTTTCGAGGTGAGCTCTGACATGGGTAACTTCGATTTCATCCGGGCTGAGTGGCCCGCCATCCACCATGACTGCGCCCGGGCAGAGTCCTACCTCTCGTCGGATCCGCGTTCGGCGTGCTTCTACAGCCGCCGCGCCGTGGAGGTGCTAGTTTCGCATCTTTTTGATGTATTCGATCTTCCTACGCCGTACAAGGATGACCTCGCTGCTCGTGTCAACTTCCCCGAGTTCAAGGCGCAGACCGGTAATGGAATTAACCAGAAGCTGAATCTGCTTCGCAAGCTCGGCAACACCGCCGTCCACGACACCAAGCCGATCCCGAATCACGCTGCGGTGCATGCATTGAGGGAGCTGCATCACGTGGTGGTGTGGGCGGCGTTCCGCTACTCGACGAGCCCGCAGGCGGTGCCGACGCAGGCACCGTTCGACCCGGCGTTGGCGGCAAAGGCGGCCCCGCTCGCGCGCCACGAAGTGGCGCAGCTGGCGGCGAAGTTCAAGACACAGGACGAGGCACACGCGAAGGATCTGGCTGAGAAGGACGGTCTGCTCGCCGCGCACGAGGCCGAAATCGCGAAGCTGCGCGAACAGATCAAGGCCGCCCAAGCCGCCAACGTAAAGAGCGACGATCACGACTACTCCGAGGCGCAAACTCGCGACCTGTTCATCGACGTGCTCCTCCACGAGGCAGGCTGGCCGCTCACCGATGACCGCGACCGTGAATACGAGGTCGCCGGTATGCCGAACGCCGACGGCAAGGGGTATATCGACTACGTGCTGTGGGGCGCCGACGGCCTGCCGCTCGCCGTGGTAGAGGCCAAGCGCACCACCAAGAGTGCAGCCGTCGGCCAGCAGCAGGCCAAACTGTACGCCGACTGCCTGGAGAAGCAGTTCGGCAGGCGTCCTACGATCTTCTACACCAACGGCTACCAGCATTGGATCTGGGACGACGCGGCCGGCTATCCGCCGCGCGAGGTGCAGGGTTTCTACACCCGCCCCGAGTTGGAGCTGATGCTTCAACGCCGCAACACCCGTTTGCTGCTCTCGTCGGCGCCGGTGAACGCAGAGGTGGCCGGACGGCCCTACCAGGTGCGGGCGATCAAGGCCATCGGCGACGTGTTCGACCGCAAGCAACGCGAGGCACTGTTGGTTATGGCCACAGGGTCGGGCAAGACCCGCACCGTCATCGCGCTGGCGGACCAGTTGATGAAGGCCAACTGGGTCAAGCGAGTGCTGTTCCTCGCCGACCGCACGGCCTTGGTCAACCAGGCCACGAACGCATTCAAGGCGCACCTTCCGGCAGCGACGACGGTGAACCTGGTGACCGAAAAGGTGACGGACGGGCGGGTCTACGTATCGACATACCCGACGATGATGAACCTGATCAACGAGGTCGACGAGTCGGGACGTAGGTTCGGGCCGGGCTACTTCGACCTGATCGTGATCGACGAGGCCCACCGATCCGTGTACGCCAAGTACGGCGCGATCTTCGACTACTTCGACGCCATGCTCGTCGGGTTAACCGCCACCCCGAAGGACGAGATTGACCACAACACCTACCGCCTGTTCCACCTTGAGGACGGCGTCCCCACCGATGCGTACAGCCTCGATGAAGCGGTCGCCGACGAATACCTGGTGCCACCCAAGGGGATTGCGGTCGGCACAAAGTTCCTCCGCCAAGGCATCCGATACGACGGTCTGACCGAGGAAGAGAAGGACCAGTGGGACGCTCTCGAATGGGGTGACGACGGGCCACCGACAGAAGTCGGCGCCGAGGGGATCAACCGGTTCCTGTTCAACGAGGACACCGTCGACAAGGTGCTCGCCAACCTGATGACCCAGGGCTACAAGGTCGCAGGTGGGGACCGACTCGGCAAGACGATCGTCTTCGCCAAGAATCAGGCCCACGCCGAGTTCATCCAGAAGCGGTTCGACCTCGGCTGGCCCGAGTACGCCGGCCACTTCGCACGGATAATCACCCACAACACCCCGTATGCGCAGAGTCTCATCGACGACTTCTCTATCAAGGACAAGGCGCCACACATTGCGATCAGCGTCGATATGCTCGACACCGGCATCGACGTGCCCGAGGTTGTCAACCTCGTGTTCTTCAAGATGGTCCGGTCAAAGTCGAAGTTCTGGCAGATGATCGGTCGAGGCACCCGACTCTGCCCGGACCTGTTCGGGCCGGGGCAGGACAAGAAGGACTTCTTCGTCTTCGACTTCTGCGGCAACCTCGAGTTCTTCAACCAGGATCTGCCGGGCTCGGAAGGCTCAACCCAGAAGGCGCTGTCGCAACGCATCTTCGAATCCCGGCTCGGCCTGGTCACCGCGCTCGGTAAAGCCGGAGCCGAGTCCGCCCTTCGCGTCTCGACCTCGGATGCGTTGCACGAGTTCGTCGCCGGGATGAGCCTCGACAACGTTCTCGTCCGGCCCCACCGCAAGGCGGTCGAGCGCTTTGCCGTGCGTGAGGCATGGGACACGCTGAACCCGGAGACCACGGAGGTTGTGCTGAGCCTCGCCGGGCTACCAACCGCGGCCAAGGACTCAGATGAAGAGGCCAAGCGCTTTGACCTGCTTATCCTGCGCAGGCAGCTCGCCCAGTTGCAGGGCGATGCGGTCACCGCAGAACAGATCCGGGAGACCCTGCAGGCCGTCGCCTCCGCCCTTCTGTCGAAGACCGCAATCCCGTCGGTGGCCGAGCAGGCGGTGTTGCTCGAATCCGTTGCAGGTGACGAGTGGTGGGTCGACGTCACTCTGCCGATGTTGGAGCTCGCGCGGTTGCGGATCCGTGGGTTGGTGCGCTTCGTGGAGAAGACGAAACGCAATCCCGTCTATACCGACTTCGAAGACACTTTCGTGGAAGCCACCGAGATCTACCTGCCCGGCGTGACACCAGGGACAAACTTCGAACGCTTCCGCGCCAAGGTCGCCGCGTACCTCGAGGAGCACGAGGACCACATCGCTCTCCAGCGTCTGCGCCGCAACAAACAACTCACGCAGGACGACCTCACCTCCCTTGAGGACATGCTCGCGGCGGCTGGCGGACAACGCATCGACATCGCCTGGGCGTCCGAACAGAATGGAGGGCTCGGGCTGTTCATCCGCTCGCTCGTGGGCCTCGACCATGCCGCCGCAACCGAAGCCTTCGCGGACTACCTCGACGACACTAAGTACACGGTCGACCAGGTGCGATTC
Source organism: Rhodococcus sp. NPDC060176 (assembly GCF_042728675.1). Classification (NCBI taxonomy): domain Bacteria; kingdom Bacillati; phylum Actinomycetota; class Actinomycetes; order Mycobacteriales; family Nocardiaceae; genus Rhodococcus; species Rhodococcus sp. NPDC060176. Next base: position 40,879 of record NZ_JBHWYS010000004.1, on the reverse strand, counting down.
ATCTCCCTGGTCGTTGACGAACTCACCGCCAACGGCGTCATGGAGCCCGAGCGGCTCTTCGAGTCGCCCTACACCGACCACGCCCCAACCGGCCCCGACCACTTCTTCCCTGACGCCGACGTCGATGTCATCGTCGACATCCTCCGCGGCGTCAAAGCTCGTGCCCTGCCAACCAGCGTCGCCTGACCATACAGCCGACTCCGCTGAAAACTGTTCTGACACAATCGCGTGACGACTACACGGCAATCTTCGGTAAATGCGGATTGCGCTGTCAGCCTGGCCAGAAGCTCAACGTGAGGATGCAGAGACAGTGGAGGGCACGTGCAGATAGTTACTGTCCGGTTGAGTAACTTCCAGTCCTTTGGTCCCGGACCAACGTCGATACCCCTCAACGACATGACGTACGTCCTTGGGCCAAACGGTTCGGGCAAGACAGCTGTTCTCGAGGGGCTGTCGCGACTGTTCAGCCCGCTGTCGACCCAACGGAAGATCCACGTGGAGGACTTTCATGTCCCTGTCGGCCGTAGTGCCGGTGAAGTACATAGCGAAGGGCCGACGCTGTGGATCGAGGTCGATGTCGAGTTCCCTGAGGCCGGCACCGACGGGCAGCATGCATCTGTTCCGCCGAACTTCGCTCACATGGCGATCGACTCGGTCGATCGGGTACCTCGCATCCGGGTGCGACTTACCGCTGTGCTGGCTGCAGACGGGGAAATCGACGAGAAGATCGAGTACATCCTTCAAGTCGATGAAGCGGGTGAGCCGACTGATCGTGCCGACATGTCCCGCTACGACCGCGGGAACATCGAGGTGCACTATCTGCCAGCACGTCGTGACCCGGCTGATCACATCGCATACACAGCGTCTTCGCTTCTAGGGCGCACACTTCGGGCCGCCGACTGGACGCCGGAACGCGAGACCCTGAGGGATCTGTCCACTCGGATCACCGAGGCGATGGTCGGCAATAGCGCCGTGAAGAGCGTTGGTGTCCAGCTCGCGGGCGAGTGGAGCGGCCTGCATCGCGGAGTGTTCTTCAACGACCCGTCGATCGCTTTCGGGCGAGGAGATCTTGACGGGGTTCTTCGGCAGCTCACGGTCACCTTCTCGCCATCACCACACGGGGAGCCCTTGTCGTTCGAGCGTTTGAGCGATGGCCAGAAGTCGCTGCTCTACATCTCACTCGTCCTGGCATGGCAGTCCCTGGCCAGGCGAGTGCTTAGAGGGGACGAGGCCTCTCTCGACCCGAACCGACTGCGTCCCCCGGTCCATACGGTCGTTGCTCTCGAAGAGCCAGAGAACAGCCTCGCTCCGCAGTACCTCGGCCGCATCATCCGCCAGCTTCGCAATGCTAGCGATCAGGGAGACGTTCAAGCACTGATCGCGACCCATGCTCCGACTGTTCTCCGACGAGTAAACCCAGAAACGATCCGCTTTTTGCGACTGAACGGTCAGCGGGAGACGACGATCCATCGGATCGTGCTACCTGAGAACGACGAAACGGCGGCCAAGTACGTTCGCGAGGCCATTGAGGCGTACCCAGAGCTGTACTTCTCCCGACTCGTGGTGCTCGGCGAAGGCGACAGCGAACAAGTGGTCTTACCCCGAGTGCTGGCAGCGGCGGGGATCACGGAAGACGACGCCTCGGTGTCGGTCGTTCCGCTCGGCGGACGTCATGTCAACCACTTCTGGCGACTGTTGGCCGAACTCGAGATCCCGTTTGTCACCCTGCTCGATCTCGACTCTGGACGTCATTCTGGTGGGTGGGGGCGCATTCGCAACGCACTGAAGCAAGTCAACACCATCCGACCTGGCAAGTTCGCGGTTCGGAAGATCACCGATCTTCCGAAGTGGGACGCAGACCAGGACTTTCCGACTCTCATCGACCCGCTCTTCAAAGACGGTCACGGACCTATCGAAGCTCTGGAGGGAGAGGGCGTCTTCTTCTCAGGGCCCGTTGATCTTGATCTGATGATGCTCCAGGCGTACCCAGAGGCCTACAAGGTGGAGCGCGTCGAGCCTGACGTCACGACTGTCGTGGCTGTACTGGGCAAAAGCCATATCAACGAAGATCGACTAGGCAAAGAGGCGTTGACGTTGTTCGACGACTATCACGCGAAGTTTGATCTGAAGAGCAAGCCCGCCATGCACTTGGCGGCCCTGGCGAAGCTCAGCGACGAGCAATTGCTGGAGGACTTGCCCGATGTGCTGGAACGGCTGGTTGGGCGTGTGCGAGCGACGCTCGACGAGCTCCCCGAATGAATCACACAGAGATCTGGCGGCCGGTAGATGGCCTGGTTCTCGAGCCCAACGCATTCACAGCCGCCACCACAACGGACCAGAACGTCGTCGTCGCCGCAGGTCCCGGCTCGGGCAAGACGGAGCTACTTGCCCAGCGCGCCGACTTTCTGTTACGTACAGGCGCATGCCCGTATCCCCGTCGGGTCCTAGCGATCTCGTTCAAGGTTGACGCCGCCCGCAATCTCCAAGATCGTGTCCGTCTCCGTTCAGGCGGGCAGTTCGCTGTCCGATTCGACAGCTTCACCTTCCACGCGTTTGCGAAGCGACTCATCGACAACTATCGGCACGCACTGATTGGCCAAGACGCGCTAGGCCCGGATTATCGGATCGATCCTGACACTCGAATCCATGGTGAGCAGATCACCTTTCGTGACTTGGTCCCGCTCGCACGAAAGATCTTGGACACCAATGTGCATGCGCGGGGCGCGCTGCGCCAAACCTACAGCCACGTTTTCCTCGACGAGTTTCAGGACGCGACCAGTGATCAGTACCAGCTCGTCGTAGACGCGTTCGGTGAATCCGGTGCGTTCGTGACTGCAGTGGGGGACGTGAAACAGCGCATTATGGCGTGGGCAGGGGCACTTGACGGGATCCTGCAAACCTTCGCTGACGACTTCGATGCGATCCCTCTTCCTCTCTACCAGAACTTCAGATCAGCGCCGCGGCTACGCCGCATGCAGAACCGCATGATTGCGCAGATGGACCCGGCCGCCGTCAGCCCTGACGAAGACCTTGTCGGTGACAAAGGAACAATCCGTGTCTTGCATTGCGCGACTGATATTGAGGAAGCTCGCACGATCGCAGGTCTGGTTGAGCAATGGTTGTCAGATGGTGTGCCGCCGAAAGAGATCGCCATCCTGGTCCGGCAACAGGCCGGCCTGATTGCAAAGCCACTCATTGCAGAGCTGCGAACGCGCGGCATCCCCTGCCGGAATGAGCAAAATCGTCAGGATCTCAGTGCCGAACCGGCGGCAGACCTGGTTTTCAACTTCATCCGTGTGGTGGCCGACGACCGGCAGCCGCAGGCATACACCGAACTCATGCGGGTAGCCGGCCGCACCAGCATCACTGAGGAAGCGGCACTGCGCTTCGACAGTGAATTCAAGAGACTCCTGCGCGAAGCACGAAGCACAGCACGTAATGCGGACTTCGCCTCCGGCAGCCTGACCGCATGGGCCGCGCTCATCCACAAGTTCCTGCAATTCATCTCCAAGCCGGTTCTTGTTGCGCTCTCCTCGGCCTACCAACAGGGGACACGGCTCAACGATGTCCTCAATGAAGCGGTCGAGGCGTTCGGGCAGGAACTGGCCGCCGACGGGGACCCCGTCGAGGCACTCAAGCGACTGTCTGATCTGGACGCAGTGCGGATCCTGACCATCCACAAGTGCAAGGGGCTCGAGTTCGACAAAGTCGTGGTCCTTGGAGTCGAGAGGCAACTCTTCTGGGGTGACCCGACCGCGGCGATATCTGAATTCTTCGTCGCCACCTCACGCGCCAAGAACGAACTGGTTCTCACTCATGTTGACTTCCGAGCACGCCCCGATGAACCAGTGCAAGTTTGGAACCAACAGCGGATGGGCTACATCGAATTTATTGACTTCGCCGTCGGTGACTGACTCGACACCACATGGTGCTGGTGCAACGTCCAGACGTAGGACCTGACATAAGGGACGGTTATCGGCCGCCGGTCCACAGACTGAGGAAGGGCCTGACCTACGGGGCACGCCGCACTTGCCATGTGCAAGTGCGGGTGAACTATTTGGATGTTATCGAAGGTCCGATTCACGGGAAGGTCGACCCGTTCGAGTATCAGCTGTGGAGGATCCAGAGAAATGCACCGAACTCGGCGTCGGATGGGATGAGTCTTTCAAATCTGCGCGCGAACGTTCGATCGCACCCGTTGTTCGGTGCGTCGGCTGAAACCTGTCGGACTTATCTGCTTAAGTGAAGTTCTCATTAACACCGCCATAATTGGCGATCTGAAGAAGAGACCTATGAACTCGTTGAAGATCTTTGCCGCTGTCTCTGCTACTGCCGCGCTTCTCGTCGTATCGGGTTGTTCGTCCGATTCCTCCGATGGTGCTGCGGCTTCCTCCGATGAAATTACGACTACCTCCGCTGAAGCTACATCCGCCTCCTCTGGAGCTACGACGCCAGCAAGTGTGTGTTCACAAATCGAAGACGCCGGCATCGGCAAGAACTGCGTACCAGGAAGCACCACGGGGCTCGCAGTGGCAGCAACCGGTGCCTACGATTTCGATCTCCCCTCGGTGCCGGGCGAAGGCGGAACCGTCATGATCTTCGACAATGCCGACTTGTACCACAAAACAGTAAAAAGCTATGCCGATGCCGCTTTTCTGGCCGGACCACACCGCTACGGTTCGGAAAATGCGTTGATCTTCGTGCAGATCAACGAAGGACTCTCATCGAGTGATGGAGAAAAAGTCAAGGACATCGTTGACTCCCTGTAGCTCGATTTTGACGCAGCAATCATTTCCGAACTCTCTATCGGATGGTTCATAAACGAACATATTTGAAACACGGGAGAAGATTCTGGCCACCAGAACGAAGATATTCCTGGCCCCGTGTCCAAAACTGATGGTTCATTCACGAAAAATCTAGGCTACCTATTAAAGGGCCTTCGTTCACGCGAAAACTCGCGCGCAGTCCTCGCTCGACTTGAGAATCGACTCAGATCCGTTGTCCAAGCAACCGGTGCCGAACCACCCCACCATGGGGTGAATGTCCGTTATCTTCCTCGATAGTGGTTGCAATCTCCTGGCTGCTTGGCGTCCCGTGCAGGGATGCTGTCACCACGAAAGGGAGCACATCTGTGAATAGACCCGAAACGCCTACTCGTTTGTCCCGGACCACCGCGGCCCTCGGTGTCGGCGCGCTCGCTGCCGCGATCACCTTCGGCAGTGCAGTTGGTACTGCATCAGCCGATAGTCCGGTCGTCGACTTCGGCAGTATCTCGTTCTCGGTGACCAACGGTCCCGACAACACCATCTACGACATCAACGCCATCATTAATCTCCCGCCCGGCACACTGCCGCCAGGGATGATGAACCCTCAGATCACTGCGCCCGCCGAGACCCCTCAACCAGTCGGCGACCCGTTTGCGGGCACCGCATTGGACTTCGTTCTGAGCTTCATTGAGGCTGCGGCCAGTTAGCCGACAACAAAAACGAGGCTACAAACTCGCTAGAGTTTGTAGCCTCGTCTTGTGGTGGGCGAAGGGGGACTTGAACCCCCACGTCCCTAAGGACACTGGCACCTGAAGCCAGCGCGTCTGCCATTCCGCCACTCGCCCGAGCAACGCCGAAACATTATCACGACAAACTTTGAAAGTTCTATTCGTGCAGATCAGGGCACGAATCGATGAACACCGAGCACCCAAAAGCCCAGAACCGATACCATGCTGAAACAGCGGCCAGGTACTGCCGAAGCGACATTTGACAGTACCGTGGAACCTGTACAGCAGTTTGGACGACACGCGACAAGGCGGTGCCGGCGCTACTTGCCGAGCATTTTGCCGTCGTAGATGCGAGGCGAGAGGAGGGCCCGATGGGCATCGTGCAGCGTTTCGAACGAAAGCTCCAAGGAGCTGTCGGCGACGCATTCGCGCGGGTCTTCGGTGGTGGTGTTGTGCCGCAGGAAGTAGAGGCGGCGCTCCAGCAGGAGGCACGTGACCGCGTCGAGCACCTCGGCGGCGGAATCCTTCTCGCCCCCAACAACTATGTGATCACCATCAACAACTCCGATCACGAAGAGTTGGCAGCTGATCGCGAACTGACGACCAAAGCTTTCAGCCGACACCTGCAGGATTTCATCCGCGATCAGGGTTGGCAGACGTACGGCGACATCTCGGTCACTTTCGAGCCTTCGCCTACGCTCCACACCGGTCAGTTCCGCACCCGCGGAACCGTCGACCCGGATGGTGACGCCGAGCAGGCATCGCCGCCGTCGCATGTTCCGCAGGTTTCGTCGCGGCCGCCACAACGGCCGCCTCAGCGACCCGCACCGATTGTTCCCCCTGTTTCCAATCCAGTCCCGTCACAACCAGGAGCCGGCCCCATGACGCAGAACTCAGGCTACGAACCAAGCCGCGAACCGGCGGGTCGCCAGCCCGAACCGCAGCAGCCGGCACGGAACGGGTACTCCCACGACGACGGCGGTTATGCCGCTCCGCAGGGCCAGGAAGCGCCGTACCAGAACGGTTACGACCGCGGCGACGGTTACCGCACGGGCGACGACCAGCAGGGCTACAACCAGCAGCAGGGTGGCTACGACCAGCAGGCGTACCCGAACCAGCAGCAGCCGTACGAGCAAGCCGGTTACGACCAGCAGGGTTATGACCAGCAGGGCGGCGGCTACGACCAGCAGGGTTACCAGCAGCAGCCTTACGACCAGCAGGGCTACGGCCAGCAGGCGTACCAGGGTGGGTACGACCAGCAGGGCTACCAGCAGGGCGGTTACGACCAGCAGGGCTACCAGCAGCAGCCGTACAACGGCCAGTCCTACGATCAGCCGGGCTACGACCAGCAGAGCTACCAGCAGGGCGGCTACGACCAGCAGGCGTACACACAGCAGCCGTACGAGCAGGCCGGCTACGAGCAGGGCGGCAACTTCGAGCAGACGCAGGCCTACCCGCAGCAGGGCTATGCCCAGCCGCAAGGCGGTTACGCACCGACGGCCCAGAGCCTGACGGCAACCCTGCAGCTCGAGGACGGCAGCGGACGCCACTTCCAGCTTCGCGACGGCAGCAATGTCATCGGCCGCGGCCAGGAAGCTCAGTTCCGCCTCCCGGACACCGGCGTCTCACGTCGCCACATCGACATCCGTTGGGACGGCCGCACCGCGATGCTGTCCGATTTGGGATCCACGAACGGCACCACCGTCAACGGCGCACCGGTCCAGGACTGGCAGCTGGCAGACGGCGACATCATTCGTGCAGGTCACTCGGAGATTCTGGTTCGCATTCTCTGAGCTGAGAAACGGACGCCAGGATTTTTCCGATAACAATCGAACATTCGGCGGTCCGTCGGCGCGCCGCCGTCACGCGGCTGTCAGTATCGTGATCTTCGGGGCCCAGAGCCCCCTATGATGCTGCCAGTCGACAATGCTCGAACCCCGCTGCGGCGGGGCTCGAGCCATAGAAGGAGGTGGACAGCCGTGCAGGGCCTGATTCTGCAACTCACACGGGCGGGCTTCCTGCTCCTACTGTGGCTGTTCGTCTGGGCAGTCCTCCGCACTCTCCGCTCCGACATCTATGCCGGCTCCGGGGTCAGGGTTCCGCCGCGGTACACCCGCGCCGGAAAGGTCCTGCCCTCGCTGGGCAAGGCGAAGGTGCCTCGGTACCTGGTGGTCACGCAGGGCGCCCTCGCCGGTACCCGCATCACCCTGGGTTCTCAGCCGGTCATGATCGGCCGCGCCGATGATTCGACGCTCGTTCTCACCGACGATTACGCGTCGACGCGCCATGCGCGGCTCTCGCAGCGCGGCGCCGACTGGTACGTCGAGGATCTCGGTTCGACCAACGGCACCTATCTGGACCGCGCCAAGGTCACAACTGCGGTGCGCGTGCCGCTGGGCACTCCGGTTCGCGTCGGCAAGACGGTAATCGAGCTACGCCCGTGACCCTTGTTCTCCGCTACGCGGCGCGCAGCGACCGCGGTCTCGTGCGCTCCAACAACGAAGATTCCGTGTACGCCGGTGCCCGTCTGCTGGCCTTGGCCGACGGTATGGGCGGGCACGCGGCCGGTGAGGTCGCGTCACAGTTGATGATTGCCGCTCTGGCGCATCTCGACGACGACGAGCCCGGCGAGGATCTGCTCGGCAAGCTCGAGGCAGCCACCCGCGAGGGCAACGATTCCATCGCCGATCACGTCGAGGAAGAACCCGAACTCGACGGTATGGGCACCACGCTCACCGCGATCCTCTTTTCCGGCAGCAAGCTCGGTCTCGTGCACATCGGCGACTCGCGCGCCTACCTGCTGCGCGACGACCATCTGACGCAGATCACCCGCGACGACACGTTCGTGCAGTCGCTGGTCGACGAGGGCAGGATCACCGCCGAACAGGCACACACGCACCCGCAGCGATCCCTGATCATGCGGGCGTTGACCGGCAACGAGATCGAGCCGACGCTCACCGTGCGCGAAGCCCGCGCCGGCGATCGTTACCTGCTCTGCTCCGACGGCCTCTCCGACGTGGTCAGCGACGAGACCATCGAGAACACGATGCGCGAGGGCTCGCAGGAGCAGTGCGCCGACCGTCTCATCGAATTGGCGCTGCGCAGCGGCGGTCCCGACAACGTCACCGTCGTCGTCGCAGATGTCATCGACCTCGATTACGGCCAGTCGCATCCCATCGTCGCGGGTGCGGCGTCGACGGAAGAGGAAGAGGACTCCCCTCCTCCCAACACCGCTGCCGGCCGCGCCGCTGCCATGCGCCCGCCGCGCGCGACGCCCAAGCGAGTTGTCTCCCAACCCGAACCGGAACCGAAGAAGAAGCGGAACCGGTTGTGGTGGGTGGTCCTCGCCGTGGTGCTGATCGCACTGGTCGGCGTCGGCGCCGTGATCGGCCGCGCCGTCATCCGCAACAACTACTACGTCGGCGAAGACAACGGCCGCGTGACGGTGCTGCGCGGAATCCCCGGTTCGGTGCTCGGCTACTCGCTGCAAGACGCGGATCTGGTGGGTTGCGTCGGCGACGACGACGTCCTGACCCTCGTCTCCCCCGACGCGATTCCCAGCAACTGCAACATCCTCGAGGTCACCGATCTGCAGCCGTCGGCGCAGGAGCAGGTGCGCGCCGGGCTGCCGTCCGGCAAGCGTGAAGATGCGCAGAGCCAGATGATCCGTCTCATCGGCGGCGATCTGCTGCCTCGTTGTGAGCCGGTTCCGACGACGACGGCCGCGCCCACTCCCCCGCCGGCACCGGAGACCACGCCGCCCCCCGCACCGCCCGGCGAGCCTGCTGCGCCGACGACGGCAGCACCCACGAGTACGCCTACGCCGACCGAAGTTCCCGGTCAGACTTGCAGGACGGTCAACTGATGTCGTCCAACGCAGCTGCGGGGACGGCTTTTCCGAGTCCGCCCGGAGGTTTTGCCCCGGCGCCGGTCCAGTCGACCCGTCGAAACATGGAGCTGCTGCTCCTCGGCTTTGCCGTCATCATCACGACGGTCTCGCTTCTGCTCGTCGAGGCGAGCCAGGAACAGAAGATCACTCTCGACCTGGCCAAGTACGCGCTTGCGTATACGGGCTTGTTCCTGATCGCGCACTTGGCAATTCGGCGGTATGCGCCGTACGCCGATCCGCTGCTGCTGCCGATCGTCGCCCTGCTCAACGGCCTGGGGTTGGTGCTCATCCACCGACTCGACCTCGCCGACGAACAGACAGCGCTCTACAACGGCGTCGAGGCACCGTCACCGGATGCGAACCAGCAGGTCATGTGGACTGCACTGGCGATCACCGGTTTTGTGCTGCTGCTCGTGTTCTTGAAGGACTACCGCCTGATGGCGCGGTTCAGCTACACGCTCGGCCTCGCAGGCCTGGTGTTCCTGGCGATTCCCGCGATTCTGCCGGCGAAGTTCTCGAGCGTGAACGGCGCGAAGATCTGGATTCGCCTGCCCGGATTCAGCATTCAGCCAGGTGAGTTCGCGAAGATCCTGCTCATCATCTTCTTCGCGTCAGTGCTCGTCGCCAAGCGCGACCTGTTCACCTCGGCCGGTAAACACTTCCTGGGCATGGACTTTCCGCGTGCCCGCGACCTCGGCCCGATCCTGCTCGCCTGGATCGTCTCGGTGGGCGTGCTCGTCTTCGAAACCGACCTCGGTACGTCGTTGCTGCTCTTCAGCACCGTGCTGGTGATGCTCTACATCGCGACCGAACGTGTGGGCTGGCTGGTGATCGGCGGCGGACTGCTCGCCATCGGATTCTTCTTCGCCTACAAGATGTTCGGTCACGTGCGCGTGCGCGTCGACACCTGGCTCGATCCGCTCGGCGACTACGCCAACACCGGTTATCAGATCTCGCAATCGCTGTTCGGCCTGGCCACCGGTGGTATCGCCGGAACAGGTCTGGGCAGTGGCCGGCCCAACCAGGTCCCGTTCGCGAAGACGGACTTCATCATCGCGACCATCGGCGAAGAGCTCGGCCTGATCGGCCTGGCGGCTGTGCTGATGCTGTTCCTGCTTCTCATCGTGCGCGGCCTGCGTACGGCATTGGCAGTGCGCGACAGCTTCGGCAAACTGCTCGCTGCGGGTCTGTCGTTCACGATCGCGATCCAGATTTTTGTCGTCGTCGGCGGCGTCACCAAGCTGATCCCGCTGACGGGTCTGACAACACCGTTCATGTCGTACGGCGGCTCGTCGCTGCTCGCGAACTACCTACTGCTGGCCATCCTCGTCCGGATCTCGGACGCGGCTCGTGCGCCGGTAGTGACGAAGAAGAAAGGCCCGCCCCCAATCGCTGACGCCAATACCGAGATGATGCCGCGCGTATGAACACTCCACTGCGCCGCGTCGCGATGGCCGTCATGGTGATGGTCGTCGCGCTCCTCGCCAACGCCACGTACGTACAGGTCATCAAAGCTGACGACCTGCGAGCCGACCCGCGCAACTCACGGGTGCTGCTCGACGAGTACTCACGCCAGCGAGGTCAGATCTCGGCGGCCGGACAGGTACTGGCGGCCTCCCAGGCCACCGACGACCGGTACAAGTACCTGCGCCAGTATCCGAATCCGTACCCGTACGCACCGGTCACGGGCTTCTACTCGATGCAGTACGGCAGCGCCGGCCTCGAGCGCACCGAGGATCCGATTCTCAACGGCTCGGACAACCGGCTGTTCAGCCAGCGCTTCTTCGACTTGGTCTCCGGACGCGATCCGCGCGGTGGCAACGTCGTCACGACGCTCAATCCGGCGATGCAACAGGTGGCGTACGACCAGCTGACCAGCAAGGGCTACACCGGTTCCGTCGTCGCCATCGAGCCGAGCACCGGACGCATCCTGACGATGGTCAGCACCCCGAGCTACGACCCGAATCTGCTCGCCAGCCACGACGGCGCCGAAACCACACAGGCGTGGGACGAGCTCAACGCCGACCCCAACGATCCGCTGGTCAATCGCGCGATCTCGCAGACCTACCCTCCCGGCTCGACGTTCAAGGTGCTCACCACGGCCGCAGCTCTGGGCAACGGCGCGACCCCGGAAGACCAGCTGACCGCGGCGCCGCAGATCACGCTGCCCGGCACCAGCACGACCCTCGAGAACTACAACGGCAGCACCTGCGGCCCCAACCCGACGGCGTCGTTGCGTGAAGCGTTTGCGCGCTCGTGCAACACGGCCTTCGTCGAACTGGGCATCAAGGACGGCGCTGACGCCATCAAGGACGAGGCCAGCGCCTTCGGCATCGGACCCAACACTCCCGCGATCCCGCTGCCGGTCGCAGACAGCACCGTCGGCGACATCTCCGACGACGCTGCCCTCGGCCAGACCAGCATCGGCCAGCGTGACGTTGCGGTGACCCCGCTCGAAAATGCGGTGATCGCCGCGACCGTCGCAAACGGTGGTGTGCGGATGCAGCCCAACCTGATCTCCCAGTTGCAGGCACCCGATCTGACCGATCTCAGTACGCCGTCACCGGTGTCGATGGGTCAGGCGATCTCGCCGGCAGTGGCGGCAACGCTGACCGATCTGATGATCGGCTCGGAGAACTTCACCGGCGGCGACGGCAAGATTCCCGGCGTTCAGATCGCGTCCAAGACCGGTACCGCGGAGCACGGCGTGAACCCGCGCGAAACCCCGCCGCACGCGTGGTACATCGCTTTTGCACCGGCGCAGAATCCGACGGTCGCTGTGGCCGTCATCGTCGAGAACGGTGGTGACCGCGGACTCGCCGCTACCGGTGGCTCGGTTGCTGCGCCGATCGGTCGTGCAGTCATCGCAGCCGGAATCCAAGGGGGCTGAACCGTGGCGTTGAACAACGGCGCTTTGATCGCCGATCGTTACCGATTGATCCGTCTCATCGCCACCGGTGGGATGGGTCAGGTGTGGGAAGCCACGGACTCCCGGCTCAACCGTCGCGTCGCCGTCAAGGTACTCAAGTCCGAGTTCTCTTCCGATCCGGAGTTCTTGGAGCGCTTCCGCTTCGAGGCCCGCACCACCGCACAGCTCAACCATCCCGGTATCGCCGGAATCTACGACTACGGCGAGACCCGTGACAGCTCGGGCGATTCCACGGCGTACCTGGTGATGGAACTCGTCAACGGCGAGCCGCTCAACGCTGTCCTGGCACGCGTCGGCCGCCTCGCGGTTCCGCATGCCCTCGACATGCTCGAGCAGACCGGCCGCGCTCTGCAGGTCGCGCACGACGCCGGTGTCGTGCACCGCGACGTGAAGCCGGGCAACATCCTCATCACGCCGACGGGCCAGGTGAAGATCACGGACTTCGGCATCGCCAAGGCCGTCGAGAACTCACCTGTCACGCGCACGGGAATGGTGATGGGCACTGCCCAGTACATCGCGCCCGAGCAGGCTCTCGGTCAGGACGCGACCGCGGCGAGTGACGTGTACTCGCTGGGAATCGTCGGATACGAAGCACTTTCGGGTCGACGCCCGTTCACCGGTGACGGCGCGCTGACCGTCGCGATGAAGCACGTGCAGGAAACCCCGGCGCCGATGCCGGCCGACCTGCCGCCGAACATCCGCGAGCTCATCGACATCACGTTGACCAAGGATCCGGCCGGCCGTTACGCCAGTGGTGGCGAATTCGCCGACGCCGTTGCAGCCGTTCGGGCAGGGAGGCGTCCACCGCCGCCCGGTCTGCTCGCTACCGGTGCCGCGAGCGCGTTGCCGGCAACGGGTGCCACGCAGGTCATGCCGCCGACGTACGCGGGCCCGGCGACGGGCGCAGCTGTTGCGGACGACGCGGCAGCCGGCGGAATGACCAGTGGGCAGAAGGCCGTGGCATGGGCCGGCGGCGGATTGATCTTGTTGGCGTTGATCATCGGCGGAGTCTGGATCGCGACCGACGGTCCGAGCGACCCGACGCCGCCCGTCGTCACGTCCACGACATTGCCGACCACGACGACGACCAAGCCCACCACGACGACGACTCGGCCGACGACGACCACCACCGAGCCGACCACCACCACGACTCGGCCGACGACAACCACGACCGAGCCCACAACCACCACAACAACGCCGACCACGACAACAACCACTCCGACGACCACAACCACCACCACGACGACAACGACGACCACAACGACCACTGAGCCGTTGGCGGATCCCGGAGACGCTGAAGAACCGCTAGGACAAGACCAATGACGACACCCCGCAATCTCTCCTCCCGCTACGAGCTGGGTGAGATTCTCGGCTTCGGCGGAATGTCCGAGGTTCACCTGGCGCGCGACCTCCGACTCAGCCGCGACGTCGCGATCAAGGTGCTGCGTGCAGACCTCGCGCGCGACCCGACGTTCTACTTGCGGTTCCGTCGTGAGGCGCAGAACGCTGCCGCGCTGAACCATCCCGCAATCGTTGCCGTCTACGACACCGGTGAAGCCGAGACCGACGCCGGGCCGCTGCCGTACATCGTCATGGAGTACGTCGACGGCGACACGTTGCGTGACATCGTGCGCAGCACCGGGCCGATGACTCCGCGCAAGGCGATGGAAGTGATCGCGGACGTCTGTGCCGCTTTGGACTTCAGCCACCGCAACGGCATCGTGCACCGCGACGTCAAGCCCGCCAACATCATGATCAACCGCGCCGGCGCCGTGAAGGTGATGGACTTCGGTATCGCCCGTGCCATTTCCGACGCGTCGAGCCCGATGACGCAGACGGCGGCCGTGATCGGCACCGCTCAGTACCTGTCGCCGGAGCAGGCGCGCGGTGAACAGGTTGACGCGCGTTCGGACGTCTACTCGCTCGGTTGTGTGCTGTTCGAGATTCTGACGGGCGAGCCGCCGTTCAAGGGTGATTCACCGGTCGCCGTGGCGTACCAGCACGTTCGTGAAGATCCGCAGACGCCGTCGGAGATCAATCCCGACATTCCGCGCGAGCTGGATTCGATCATTCTCAAGGCGATGAGCAAGAACCCGGCCAACCGCTACCAGAGCGCCGGCGACATGCGCAGCGACTTGGTACGCGTCCTGGGCGGTCAGCGTCCGAGTGCGCCGATGGTGATGAACGACGAGGACCGCACCACCATCCTCGGCGCCGTCGGCTCCGACACCGGGAACTACCGCACTGCTCCCGATCCGGTCGAGCCGGTTCCTGCGAGGACAACTCGCGCTGCCGAGCCGCCCGCCAAGAAGAAGGGCGGACGTTACGCCCTGATGGGCATCGCGGCGCTTCTGGTGATCGGTCTGGTGACGTTCTTCCTGATCCGGGTGAACTCGCCGAAGGTCGAGATGGTGACCGTTCCGGGTGACCTGACCAACCAGCCCGCCGACGTCGCCGAGGCGACGCTGACCAACGCCGGATTCCAGGTGGAGCGTCAGCAGAAGACGGACAAGGTGATCGCCGCCGGAAACGTCATCACGACGCGTCCGGTTGCCGGGGTGCGTATCGAGAAGGGCAGCACCGTCACCATCGACGTGTCCACCGGCCCCGAGCAGGTCGCGATCCCGCGCCTGACCGGCCTGAGCCAGGACGACGCCGAGAAGAAGCTCAACTCCGTCGGACTCCGACTTGATCCGACCATCGGTAAGGCCGCGTCGACCATTGCCGAGGTCGACAAGATCGTCAATCAGGATCCTGCCGTCGGAGTGTCGGTTGTTCTCGATTCCGCAGTCTCGATCACCGTCGGCACCGGTCCGGAGCAGGTTCGTGTCCCGGATGTCACCGGTCAGCGTGAAGAGGTGGCGAGGCCCAACATCGAAGGTGCCGGGTTCGTCGTCCAGATCACGGAGATCGATTCGGGTCTGCCCAAGGGACAGGTTGTTTCGACCGACCCGACCGGTGGGACGTCGGCCACCAAGGGTTCGACCGTGACGCTGCGAGTGTCCAACGGCAACCAGGTCTCGATGCCTGATCTCACGAACAAGACTATTTCGGAGGCGTTGACCGCGCTTCGGGCCGCCGGCTGGGCGGGAACCGCATCGCAGCTGGTGCAGAACCAGACCACGACGCTCGTCCCGGAAATGGTGGGCAAGATAGCCTCGCAGACGCAGCCTCCGGGCTCGGAGATCTCCAAGGACGCGGTCATCACCGTCAGCGTCGGAGCGCTCGGAATCCCCGGCCGCTAGCAAAGTGAAAAAAGTGCCTCCCGGAGATTTCCGGGAGGCACTTTTTGTGGACAGGTGTCAGAGAATTGCGGGCAGGGCTCCACCGAGCGCCGACGCCACCTCGGCCTCGAGGGCTGCGACGAGCCCTTCCGGGGGCGCCTCACCGCAGACTGCGAGCCAGTTCGCGAGCATCCGGTGTCCACCCTGGGTGAGGACGGATTCGGGGTGGAACTGGACGCCGTGAATCGGCAGTTCGCGGTGACGCATCGCCATCACAACGCCGCTCTCGGTGTGGGCAGTCACCTCGAGTTCCTCGGGAATGGTGTCCTCGAGAACTGTCAGCGAGTGGTAGCGGGTAGCGGTGAACGGATCGGGCAGTCCGGCCAGAACACCGACGTCCTTGTGGTGCACCAGGCTCGTCTTGCCGTGAAGCAGTTCGGGCGCGCGGTCGACGGTTCCGCCGAAAGCCGCACCGATCGCCTGATGGCCGAGGCAGACGCCGAGCAGCGGGGTCTTGGTGTCGGCGCAGACCTTCACCAGATCCATCGTGGCTCCCGCGCGCTGCGGAGTTCCGGGGCCCGGGCTCAGGAGAATGCCGTCGAACTGAGCTACTGCACCCTCGAGGTCGGCCGTCAGTTGTGGATCGTCGTTGCGCCAGACCACGGCTTCGGTTCCGAGCTGGCCGAGGTACTGCACCAGGTTGAACACAAAGCTGTCGTAGTTGTCGACGACGAGAATCCTCATGAGAGCAGGGTAAACGCCTGTGCTATCCGCCGGTATAGGCGGGGACCGTGATCTGCGACGGCGTTGCCTGCGTGTACCCGAGGCCGAAGCGGGTCGCGTACTGCTTGTAGATCCGAATGCCCGGTTCGGCAGCGAGTGCCGCCTCGAGGCGCGCGACGTCGCCGATGGCACTCATCACGTAGGGCGGACTGTAGGTGCGACCGTGCAGAAGCAGAGTGTTTCCGATGCACCGCGGCGCCGACGTACTGATGATCCGTTGGTCCTGCATGCCCACCGCTTCGGCACCGCCCGCCCACAGTGCGTTCAGGACGCTCTGGACGTCCTGCTGATGCACGACGAGGTCGTCCGGGGTGGCGTCGACCGGATACTTGCCGTCGGCGTTGCGCGGAGCGTCCGTCATGGTGACCACGACGCCGGGGCCGGTCATCTCCGTCAGTCCCGCGTCGGCGGAGATGTTCTTGATGTCACCGAGCGCGGCGGCCACTCCGGCGTCGGACCGAGCGGCGTCTTGCTGCAGCGAATCGAGCTGGGCGGCAAGTTCGTCCCGGTCGGCCGAGACTTTTTCGGCATTGGCCTGGGCGCTGCGGACCAGATCGGAGAGCCTGGTGCTTTCGGTGACCTGGAGCTGGTTTTCCTCGGCGGATCGTTGCGCCGTGGCGACCATCAGACCGGCTACCAGGCAGACGGCAAGTACACCGATGTGCCAGACGGTTCGTGAAGATTCACCCGAAGACACGTGGCTCCTCCCGGATTGTGCAGGTCGGCCGGTGACCAACTGGACACAGCTACGTTAGCGTGTAGGTAACACATGCAGGTCACACCGTAGAGCGAGGACGTCATGCCCAAGTCGAAGGTCCGTAAGAAGAACGACTACACAGTCAACCCGGCAAACCGCACTCCGGTGAAGGTGAAGATGGGTCCGTCGAGCACGTTGTACGTCTCGGTGATGCTCGGATTCATGCTTGTCGGCCTGGCATGGCTGATTGTGTACTACTTGGCCGCGGATTCGATCACGTGGATGAACGACTTGGGAAACTATAACTTCCTCGTCGGCTTCGGTTTCATGGTTGTCGGCCTTGTCATGACCATGAGATGGCGCTGACCAGCGAGTATCTGATTCGACCCGGATCGTGACCGTCATTCAATTACATGGGTGTCATTCATCCCCATTGTGGATAACTCCTGTGGACAACCTAGGAAGTTATCCACATGCTCGAGGATGAATTTCATCCACAGCCTCGTGACAACGTCACGGAGGTCGTCTCGTGGGCCACTCCGATGGGTGTTGTCTACGCGATGTTCGGCGGCGGAATTGCCCTCGCGATCGCCTCGATCGTCGCGCCCACGGAGCCGGCCGGACGCTTCCTGCTCGCCCTCGCGGTGATCGGGCTGTTCGTGATGGGCGGTCTCGCTCTGCGTCAGCGTCCCCGCCTGGCCGTGATCGAAGACGGGGGAACCAAGTCGATCGCGGTGCAGCGACTGCGCGCCCGGCACACGTTTACCCGCGAACAGATCGACCGCGTGCGGCTTGTCCGCTACCCGCGTCTGGGTCGACGCGTCCCGATGCTCGAGATCGACATCGTCGACCGGCCCACCGACACCGAGAAGCTGTTGATCTTCGGACGCTGGGATCTCGGTACCTCGCCGGAGGACGTCCTCGACGTGCTCGCTATCCACGGATTGGTACCGCCCGAGAAGTAGGGTCGAGCGGTGAGTAGTCCAGAAGTTTCAGAGCGCGGTTCAGAGCGCGCGGAGCGCGGTTCAGAGCGCGCGGAGCGCGGCCGCCTTCTCGACCTCGCCGCCGACTACGTCCTCGAGTTCGGTGTCTCCTCGGCAACGCTTCGGGGGCTCAGCCGCGCACTCGGCTCCAACAATCGCATGCTTCTTTACTACTTCGGGAGCAAGGCCGGACTGCTCCTCGAAGCACTGCGCCGCGCCGGGCTTCGCTTTCCCGGGATCGCCCACCTCCTCGATCTGATCCGCGATTCCGAGATCCCCATCGCGGACCGTCTACACGACGCGTGGGGCATCCTCGCCGACCCCGAACTTGTTGCCTACCATCGGCTCTTCTTCGAACTCTTCGGTGTGGCCGCATTCGACTCGGAGCAGTACCGCCCGCTCCTCGAGGGCGTTGCCAACGAATGGGCCGACGAAACTGCCCGCGCCATAGCCGAAACCGGCGTCGACGCCGAGCTTGCCGAAACTCTCGGACACGAGATCGTCGCCGCCTGGCGCGGTTTCCAGATGACTCTGATCGGTGGCGGCGACCGCGCAGTGGTCGACCGTGCCGCCCGGCATCTGACGGAATCGATTGTTGCCACCGTGCAATCTGCGGCGAGGCCGATTACATAGCGAGCGCCGCCAGGTCTGGTTGCACGATGTCGAGAGCCTGCTGCGGCACTGCCACGGCGTCGCTCGACCATCCCCAGATCGAGTACAGCTCACGGCCGGGGTCGGTGTATCCGTCGCGGCCGTGCAGTACCCGGTAGTTGTCGATGCAGATCATCTCGCCGGCTTCGGCGCGGAACATCGGACCGCTGTCGCGCACGTGAATCACAGCCTCACTCCACTGCTTCACCAGCGGCCACTGCGCTACTTCCGATTCACCGGCGATCGGCGCGAGATACGGGTGATACCGAACCTGGTTGCGTCCACTCGGGACCGTCCTGGCGATCGGCGCAAAGGAGTTCTGCGGGAAGTTCGGCTCCGAATGGTCGATGTCTGTGCTCCAACAGAATTCGGCCAATTCAGCGGTTGCGGGATCGAAGGCGAGCAACCGCGTCAGTTTGAGCGCGTCAATGAGAAACGAGTCGCCCCCACTCGGATACGCCGGACGCTTGCACCACAGAAACAGATAGTCGGGCGCGTAGTCACCGAACGCAAAACCGTCGTTGTGGGCAGTCATCCGCTCGCCGGAGATGCCGAACGAGCGCTTCCTGCCGCGTTCGTCCACCGGTTGGGTGTCGACGACGGCGGCCTCGGCATCCTGACTTCTTGCGCTTGCCTCGAACTGTCGGCCGACGCGAATGTACTTCTCACCGAGCAACTTCGACGCAAAGGCAATCGCGTCCTCCTCGGTGTGCAGCCCGCCGTAAACCGCGGCGCCGTCGAGTGCGATCGCAGCCCGGACAGCCTCGACCGTGTCCACGCGCCGGGGAACGACACTTGCCTGCGTCAAGTCGGAAGAGAACATCCGTGACTCCTTACATCGAGTTGAACCAAGTGGTTCAACTCAGCGTAGGGACTCGCCGTTTCAGCGGTGTAACTGCGGAAACCGATTCGGTTACGGAGCTGGCTCTTCAGATCACCTTGCCGGGGTTCATGATTCCGTGGGGGTCGAGTGCCCCCTTGATTGCATGATGCATCGCAACAACCGCCGGTGACAGTTCTTGCGCGAGGCCGCCCATCTTCAGCAGGCCGACTCCGTGTTCACCGGTGACGGTTCCGCCCAACTCGAGAGCACTGTCGATGATCTCGGCAAAAGCGGCCTGAGCGCGTCGACGTGCCGCTTCGTCGTCGTGTGGCGTGATCAGCAGCGGATGCAGGTTGCCGTCACCCGCGTGCGCGATGTTCGCGATGTGCGTGTCGTGGCGGGCCGAGATGGCCTCGATGCGCGCCAACATTTCCGGGACCGCAGCCTTGGGAACACAGATGTCCTCGGTGAGCACCGGGCCGAGCCGCTCGAGGGCGGGGTACGCCAACCGCCGGGCGGAGAACAGTGCGTCGGCTTCCTCCTGGTCGGTGGACCTCGCGCTCCAGGTTGCCCCGGAACGGTTGAAGCAGGCCAACATTCGCTCGGCTTCGGCGTCGCCGATCTCGCCGGGTGTGTCGATGCGGCCGAGCAGTACTACCTCGGCGTCGGCCGAGAGGCCCATATTCTTCCAGGCATCGACGGCAAGCAGGCACTGTCGGTCGATCAACTCGAGGGCGGACGGCGTGAGACCGTCGGCGGCTACAGCTTCGACAGCCTTGCCCGCAGCGACGATGGAGTCGAAGTACCCGACGATGGTGCGTTCGGGATCGCGCTGAGGACGAAGTTTGACGGTCACCTCGGTGATCACGCCGAGAGTTCCTTCGGAGCCGACCATGAGCGCCGAGAGATCGAACCCGGCCACTCCCTTGGCAGTTCGACGCCCGAGCCGAACCAGCTCGCCGGTTCCGGTGACCACCTGCATGCCCAGCACGTAGTCCTTGGTGACGCCGTACTTGACGCAGCACAGGCCGCCGGCATTGGTCGCGACATTGCCGCCGATCGTCGACCAAGGCGCGCTGGCCGGATCGGGCGGGTACCAGAGTCCGTGCTCAGCGCAGGCGTCGCGGAGGTGATCGTTGACCACACCGGGTTCCACCACGGCCAAACGCTCGAGGGTGTTGATCTCCTTGATGGCATTCATCGCGTCGAAGGCGATCACGACGCCACCAGCGACCGCGTTGGCTCCGCCCGACAATCCGGTACCGGCGCCGCGCGTCACGACGGGCGCACCGTGGGCGATGCACGCCTGCACAACGGTCTGTACCTGCTCGGCTGTGCGCGGACGGACCACGGCGACCGGCATCTCGTACGGAGCCCACTCGGCGTCGTCGTGGATGTAGCTCGTCATGATGTCGGGGTCGGTGATCAGTCGATCCGCATCGATCTGCGAGCTGAGCGCCTCGAGGAGTGTCATGCCTCCACGATAGTGACGGCGGCTACACCGCCCCATGTAGATTTACTCCGAGAAACCGGAAACTGTATGGACATTCTCTCCATAGTCACCAGTGGTCTAACAAGGGAGCGCGGATGCACGAGAACTGGCTGCAGCTTCTCCTGGCCGAGGCATCCACCGAGGAACTGATCGAGCATCGCGATCAACTGGCCGCAGGCTCAGGCCCCGAGGCCGCCGCCGAGATCGAGCGAGAAGCCCGCTCGGCACTTCAGCTACGAAGTCTCCTGGCTCAGCGCCGACAGCGCGCCACCGAACTGGGAGCGCTCAACGACATCGCGTCTCTGCTCACCACGATGCACGATCACCATGCCCTCCTGCAAGAGATCGTGGACCAGGCCAAACGACTACTCGGCGTGGACCTTTCGTACCTTGCTCTGATTCACGACGACATCTTGATCATCGAGGTTACGAGTGGGGCGTACACGTCCCAGCTACTCGGCCTCACGGTTCCCTTTCGCGAAGGTCTGATTGGTCGCGTAGTCGAGAACTCTTCTCCCGCTTGGTCTTCCGACTACCGCAACGATCCCTCGTTTGCACACATCGGACCGGCCGACGACGCAGCGCGAGCCGAGAACATGCGCGGCCTGCTGGCCGTGCCACTGACATTGAACGGCAAGATCCTGGGTGCGCTGTGCGCCTGTAAGCGTCAGGAGCGTCGATTCGGCAATGAAGAAGTTGCGTTGCTGTCCGCACTCGCAGCCCATGCCTCGGTGGCCATCGAGAATGCCCGTTCTCTCGAACGCTATCGCGCGACGGTTGCGGAAGTGAACGCCGCGAACACCGAACTTGCTAAGCGCACAGCACTTCTCGAACAGACACTGACCTGGGACCGCTCGCTCACTCAGGTTGTCCTGCGCGGCGGTGGAGTCCGTGAACTCGTGGAGGAAACCTCGGCGTCGACGGGCTCACCGGTGTTCTTCGTGACCGGAACATCCGAGATCCCGCCAGGGTTGCAACGGGTGAGCGAGAGCGTGCATCAAGTCTTCGACATACTTTCCGCAGACCGACGCGAGCAGGAAGTGACGCTCGTCGTCGGTGAGCAGTTCCTGTTCGCCACCGAAGTGCGCAGTGCCGGTGACCAACTCGGAGTTCTGTTCCTGCTCGCACGGCAGGAACCCACTGCCGCCATGAGGTTGGCACTCGAAAGGTCTGCTCCCGCCATTGCGCTGGCGCTGGTCGGCGAACGGGCAGCCAGGGAAGCCACCCGCCGAGCACGCGACGCATTTCTGGTCGATCTGATTACCAGGCCTGCACCGACGCCGGCCGAAGTCACCGGGCAGTTCCGCCTGGCCGGACTCAACCCCGACCGCTCGTACACCGTCGTGGTGGCCCGCCCGGCCGATGCCGTCGACCGGACGCGTCGTAGCATCGAGGAAATTGCTTTTCCATCGGGAACCGTTGTTGCCGAGCATGGTTCACGGGTCATTGCACTCATTCCCGGAATGTCACCAACAGAGGTTGCGGCGGCGTGGGTGCAACCCTCAGAGAACCCGACCGTCGGAATCGCCGATCCGGCGGTTGGAGCAGAAGGACTGGCGCGGGCCTATGTCGAGGCGCAGCACACCGTCGACGTCCTCGAGACGCTCGGACGGGCCTCACACGTGGAACCGGCAAGTTCACTCGGCATCTACCGGATTCTCCTCAGCCGCACCGGCCGCGACGAACTGGAAGCGCTGACGCAGCGTTCCCTCGGCCCCCTCCTCGAGGAGGAGCAACGACGCGGGGTTCCATTATTGGACACCCTGGCGTCGTACCTCTCCCACAATTGCAAGCACTCCGCGACCGCCGCCGCGCTCGCGATTCACGCCAACACCCTGTACCAACGCCTCGAGTCCATCGACCGGTTGATCGGAACACAGTGGCGTCAGCCGGACCAGGCGCTCGATCTTGCGCTCCTGATCCGGCTGCGTGCCAGTGCGGGGAAACTCGGTCAGATCTGAGCAGGCTTGCTCGATCGTTTGGCCAGCACTACAACAAGGATTGCGGCACAGAGCATCACGGCGCCCACCACCCACAGCCCCGCCTTGGCATTTCCGGTCACATCGGTGAGCCAGCCGGTGATGTACGGAGCACCGAAGCCCGACGCATTGCCGATCGAGTTGATCATGGCAATACCCGCGGCCGCGCTGGCGCCCGTCAGGAACGTAGTGGGCAGGTACCAGAAGACGGGGAGCGCACACAGCACGCCGACAGCGGTGAGCGAGACGGCGATCATGACGGTGAACGGTGAATCCAGGTACAGCGCAATCGGAATGGACACCGCACCCAGAAGCGTCGGCGCTGCGACGTGCCACATTCGTTCACCGGTCTTGTCGGAATGGCGGCTCCACAGCACCATCGCGACGGCGCCGATCGCGTAGGGGACCGCCACGATCAGACCGGTCTCGACGAGCGAGAAATCGGTGTTGAACGTCTGCTTGAATCCCGCGACGATGCTGGGCAGGAAGAAGCTCAAAGCGTATAGACCGTAGGTGATTCCGAAGTAGACCAGACCGAAGCCGATGACGCGGGGATCGCGCAGGGTCTTACCGGCCGACTGGTGACCGGCGTCGCCGAGTTCCTTTTCCTCGTCGGCCATCGACTTCATCAGCCAGGTTCGTTCCTCGAGGGTCAACCACTTGGCGTCGGCGGGACGGTCGGTGAGGTAGAACCAGACGACAAACGCCAAGATCACGGCAGGCAGACCCTCGATCAGGTACATCACGCGCCATCCGGCCAGGCCGAACAGACCGTCGCCGTACTGGATGATGGCCGCCGAGAGTGGGGCGCCGAGCGCCGACGAGAGCGGAAGAGTCAGCAGGAACAGGCCCATCAGGCGTACGCGGTACTTCTTCGGGAACCAGAAGGTCAGGTAGAGAAGAACTCCGGGGAAGAAGCCGGCCTCGGCGATGCCCAGCAGGATGCGCAGGAAGTAGAGGCTGCCGACATTCGGCACGAATGCGAGCGCAGCGGCGAGGATGCCCCAGGTGAGCATGATGCGTGCGATCCACAGCCGGGCGCCGAAGCGGTGCAGGGCCAGGTTGCTCGGCACCTCGAACAGCAGGTAGCCGACAAAGAAGAGCCCGGAGGCGAGCCCGAACATCGTCTCGGTCATCCCGAGGTCGGCGCTCATGGTGAGCTTCGCGAAAGCGATGTTCGTACGATCCAGATAGTTCACGAAATAGAGCAGGATCAGGAAGGGAATCAGCCGTCGCGCTACCTTCTTCACCACGCGAGATTCGATCTCGCTCGGCGCAACCCCACCGTCAGTGGTGGTGCTATCGGTGGAGGTCATGGCAGGGGTACTCCTCGGAAAAGGTCAGCGGTGCTATCTACGAAGTGACTCAAGCCACAGTAGAAGCACGACCGAGCCCAACCTATGTGGACAATCTCTACAGAAGCCGTCTCTGCATGTGCGATTGCTCCCAAAGATCCGGCAGATAATCCCGGGCAGCCCGACGAACGTCCCTGAACAGTCGAAGGCGACAAACCCGTCTGAGCTGGGGGTTTAGAGCTACGAGCACCGAGTCAGTGGTTAGTGTTGTCGCCGAAATAGCCAGAGCAAGTGCGGACGCACCGCGTGACTTGAAGGACAGAACATGACGAAGATGGTTCGGACCACGATGACCCGCCGGTCCTCCACCGCTTTCGCTGCCACCATCGCGGCGGTCGCTCTATTCGCCTCCGCCTGCGGCAGCGACTCCGACAAGACTGGCTCGGACAAACCTGCCGCCGGCGCTTCGTCCGCTACGTCCTCGGTCACCGTCGGCGGGAAGGCGCTTGACGCCACGTTCGAGACGAAGTGCGCAAAGGACGGCGGCACGACAGTTATGACACTGCTCGACGCGGAAAATCCCACCTACGGCATGTTGACCGTCTCGGCCATCGTCGATGAATCCGGCACGGTTCAGACTGCTGGAATCGCCGGAAGCGAGGGTGGATCGAACGGTCTGCCGTACACCGCCGGATACGCACCGGGACTGCCCGGCGGATCTGCCAGTGCCAAGCAGAACGGCAATACCTTCGTGGTGACGGGCGAGGGAATCGGCGCCCGGGACAAGGGCAACCCGACGGAGACGTCGAGCTTCGAGATCACGTTCGCCTGCGAGTCCATCATCGGCGGCTGAGCCATAGAACGGCTGGGCCCTAGGATTCTTGCTAGCTGATTCCCAGCTGTTCGCGCAGTTGGACGACGCGGAGCACGATGACTCCGATTGTCACCACGGTGACGGCACCAAAAGCGATCCAGCCGATCCGCACTGCTTTCACGCGGTTCTCACCGGCGCCCAACCACTGCGGGGCGTACAGGAATGCAGCGGCCGTTGCGGCACCTGCCACCAGACCTCCCGCGTGACCCCAGAACGAGATCCCGGGCAGCGAAATGCTGATGATCACATTGATCGCGATCACCGAGATGATCGGGACCGGGCTTCGACGCAAACGCAATAGAAGGACTGCCTGTGCGCCCATGATGCCGAAGATCGCTCCCGACGCCCCAGCAGTCCAGGACAGGGCCGTGAGCGAAGAGAACACCGGCTGGAACGCCATCACCGAGGCGGAACCGCCGAGAAGCGAAACCAGGTAGATGCCGATGTACCGGGAGCGGCCCATCACAATTTCGGTGTCGCGGCCCAGGATGTAGAGGGCGTACATGTTGACCGCGAGGTGCAAGATGCCGAAGTGCAGGAACCCGGAGCCGATGAGCCGGAACCAGTCACCGCTGGCGACGAGCCCCGGATTGAGTGCCCAGTTCGCGAAGATCGACGAGCCGACCTGATTGTTCATGATGCTTCGCGACTGCGCGAAGGTGGCGAGGAACGCCAGGACGTTGAGCCCCATCAAGGTGTACGTCACGACCGGGACCGCGCGGGTCGGACTCACAGTGTTTCCGGCGACGCCCCGAACGGGACGGACATCACGCTGACCGGCAGCTACACAGTCAACACATTGGTATCCCACCGCCGCCTCGCGGAGACAATCCGGGCACGCGGGACGTCCACAACGATTGCAGGAAAGTGCGGTAGGTCGATCTGGATGGCGGACGCACCGCGGTTGGGGCGGGATGCCCTCACTCGCACCGCCGCCCCAACCGGGGTTCGTCATCTGCTTGTTTTACCTGTTCAGGAGATGGTGATGCTGTTGATCACGACGGGCTCGACCGGACGATCGCCACGATCGACCGAGGTGGAGGAGATGGCGTCGACAACCTTCTTGGAATCGTCGTCGAGAACCTCACCGAAGATGGTGTGGCGACGGTTCAGGTGCGGCGTCGGGCCGGTGGTGATGAAGAACTGCGAGCCGTTGGTTCCCGGGCCTGCGTTGGCCATGGCCAGCAGGTAGGAGCGGTCGAACTGCAGTTCCGGGTGGAACTCGTCACCGAACTTGTAGCCCGGGCCGCCGGTGCCGGTGCCGGTGGGGTCGCCACCCTGGATCATGAAGCCGTCGATGACGCGGTGGAAGATGGCACCGTCGTAGAACGGGCCGGTCTTGGTGCCGGCGGCGTTTGCGGTGGTGTACTCCTTCGAGCCGTCGGCGAGGCCGACGAAGTTCTCGACGGTCTTCGGCGCATGGTTGCCGAACAGAGCGATCTTGATGTCGCCGCGGTTCGTGTGCAGCGTTGCGGTTGCGGTCTGATGAGTTGAAGTCACACCACCATCGTGCCATTGCCGGCGTTCTCGCGGATGTCGCCCCGTAAAACTCTCCCTGTCCTCGCCTCGCTGTTATGGCACAGTGAAGTCATGACACGAGTGACCGAGTCCCTCAGCACGCAGTTGCCCGACACCTTCGATCACGCGCGCGCCCGCGTCGAGGACACCTTCGACGAGACCGCCGCCTACCTCGAAGAGACAGCGGCTCGTATCAAGGAGTCCGAGGCAGCCGACAACGCTCGCCGTATCGCCGCGGTGGTCGCGACGTCGGTCGCTCGCGGCGCTGGGCAGGTCGGGTTGTTCCTGGGCCGTCAGGGCAAAGTCCTCGCCAAGAAGGGCGTCGAGCGCGCAAAGGCTATCCCCACGAAGTCCGCGGAACGCACCGAGAAGCCTCGCGGCCGCAAGCGCGTCACGGTGTTCGTCATCGCCGGTGTCGCGGTGATCGGTGGCGCGGTGTTCTTCAAGAGCCGCCGACGCGAGCATCCGCCGGTCGCTTCCGCACCCCCTCGCCTCGAGGAGAACTCGGCCGAGAAGACCGCTTAGTCGAGATACGAAAAGCCCCGGAACAGATTGTGTTCCGGGGCTTTTCGATGTTCACGTTCAGCAGTTGGACGGTGCCGGGACGTTGTTGAAGCGATCGATCATGTACCCGACGGATTCGGGGGTACCGACCAGATACGGCGTCGCGTGATTAATTGCCAGTCCCGGAATGATCGGGGGCAGTTCGTTGACGGAGAACTGCACCGTCGCGCCCTTGCCGCACCAGTCTTGCGCCAATTGCTGTCCCTGGCCGAACGGAACGATGTCGTCGGAGCGGCCATGCTGAATGAGCACGGGCGACTCCGGCGTCAGCTTGCCGATCTTCTGCTCGTCGAGGATTGCCTGCGCCATGGGTAGACGCGCCAGAACTGCGGAGAGTGATTCACCGGAATTGGTGAAGCTCGACGACTGCTGGAAGCCGAACTGCAATCCACTTTCGGCGACACACTGGTTCTTGGTGGCGGCCAACATCTGTCGGCCGCGATCGTTGATCTCGGCGTCGAGCAGCGGCTGAACCTCGGGGTACTGCGCAAGGATCCCGTTGAGCGCGTAGCCGATCACTCCGGTGAGGAACGTGCCGTCGACCTGCTGCAGCGTCGCCGCCAGATCGGCGGGCGGTGCACCTGCGTACGTGCCCTTGAGATCAAGCTCAGGAGCATACGACGGCTTCAATTCCGTTGCGGCAGCGGCAGCTCCACCACCTTGCGAGTAACCCCACAGTCCGACGGGGCCGTCGGCGGGAATGCTCGTGCTCGGGAGTTGCTGAGCGGCTCGCACCGAGTCCAGAACGGCGTGCGCTTCGGCTTCACGGTTGACGTAGGTGTGATCGCCCGGAGTTCCGAGGCCCTCGTAATCGGTGACAACGACGGCAATGCCGTTGAGCAGCAACGTGTTCACCCAGATGGACTCGTAGCCGACCATGACGTCCGTCGGGAACTGGTACTCGATACCGGTGTTGAACAGCTTGGACGGAGCGCATTGATCGCCCTGCCCGTGCGTTCCCACCGCTGCGGCAACCAGTGGACGCGCCCCCTGCCCGGTCCACGGGTTCGACGGTTCGAGATAGGTGCCCGTCACGGCAACGGGGGCGCCCTTGGCGTCCTCGCTTCGGTACATGATCTTGGTGGCGGTTGCCGGCCACGCACCGTTCGATCCGGGCACGCTCAGCAGCAGTGGTGACGGCTCACTCTTGATGAGATCTCCGTTGGCACCTGCCGGAAGCTCGACCGGCGGCGTGTAGAAATCCGCCGGCTCCGCCGTTGCGGCAGGGGCCGTCACAGCACCCATGACCAGTGCCGCGACGGAGACCCCGGCCGCCCACCATGCTCTGCTCTTCACGTTTCGATCTCCCCACGTTCGCTTGCGCTGTGGCTTGGCACACAGCGAACGCAGAGTAACACATACCTCACGTAACACTTTTTCGTGAGGTTTTCGCCTTAACAGGCTGAATTACAACCGTTTACGACTACTTAGTGGGCTCCAGATTGGTGGTCAGCAGCGCACGAAGCTTGTCGGTATCAGCAGAGGTCCAGGCCTCGGGGTGCAGGATCTTGGCCCACATGTCCGCTGCATCCTCGCCGTAATTGTGACCGTGCCCGGACGGGACGTCAGCCGAGAAGACCATGTCGAGGGTTACCTGCCAGAAGGTCACGAGAGGAACCCATGTCATTCCCGGATCCACGTCGCGACCCAGCGGTTCCTTGAGCCAATCCGGCTTGTTGAGCAGCAGGTCGAAGGACCACCACGTGATCGGGTCGCTGGCGTGCTGCCAGTACACGATGCGGTCGTCGTCCCAATCCGACTTCAGCTCCAGATCCTCCGGATCACCGGCAAACCGAATGGCGCGTCCACCGTCGATCACCGGCAGAATTTCCTTCGAACCCGAGTCACGACTGTCCGTGATTTCCTGCCACTGAGCAGTGAAGTTGGGGGTTCCGACCCACAGTGCGCCGTCGACACGCGTCATCATGTCCTGAGCGCCGGCAAATGCGGCCTGGCCACCGTAGGAGCCGAGGCTCTCACCGAAGACAACCAACTCGGGGCGCGTCTCCACAGGCAGGTCGATCCACTTGGCGTACACCGCGTTGAACAGCGCGCGCCCGGCGATCATCGGCGTCTCGCGGTCGGCGATGAAGGCCAACGGACTAGGAAGGAACGAGTACTGCATCGACGCGATCGCCGTGTCGCCGCCCTCGACGTACTCGAACGCCGACGCGACGTCCTCGTTCACCCAACCGCGGCCGGTGGTCGTCACGACTGCGAGGGTTCCACGGTCGAATCCGCCGGTGCGCTCCAACTCGTCGACGACGCGCTGTGCCACCCCGTTGATCGAGTCCGAGGATTCCCGTCCGGCGTACACGCGGATCGGTTGCTTCGCTTCACGTCCGGTCAACGCAGAGATCTCGGCTGCGGTGGGACCGCTGCCCATGAAGGTTCGCCCCTCCTGGCCGAGAGAATCCCAGGCCTCGGCGGACATCGGTGAACCACTGCGCTCGGCGATCAATGGTTGTTCGATGCCGTCCGGAGTTTCGTGATCGGCGCCGGAGAAGCTCCAGTTCGCGAACGCGATGAGCCCGTTGTACAGCGCACCGTTCACGATGAAGATGCCGAGAGCGAAGATGACGATCAAGCTGCCGACCTTCGCCGCTTCGAGGGGAACGAACCGAAGCGCGACTGCGGTGAGCTTGTTGGTGGTGAACCTAAGACCACGACCAGCCTCGAGCAGGATGAACCAGATTCCGAGCGAAATCATCAGCACCAGAAGATAATTCGCCTGATTGGTGCGTGGAGCTTCCACGAGATCGCGAACGATCTGCTGCCACCACGAACCGAGGACCAAGAACGTCGGAACCAGAATGACGGCCGCGACCAGCAGGATTCGCCAGCCGATCTTCTTGGTGCGATCGGACCATTGCGGTTCGACGCCGCACTTGCGGATCATCCAGGCAACCGTGACGCCGACGCCGTATCCCATCGCGAGCGAGATGCCCGTCGCAACGCCCTGGAGGTACCACGCGCGCGGCAACAGGGACGGACTCATCGACCACGTGAAGAAGACCAGAGCAAAGGCAAGCCCGACCGGGTGCAGCGTCTTGCAGTAGAGGCGCAGCCGTTCCCACACACGTTTCATGCCGGAATCGTATGCGCCCGTGCCCGAATCAGGTCACGAGGCGCACACGCGTCCAGTCTGTTTACGGAGCGAAGCGCAAAATCGCGGCAACTGCGCCGCCGCCCGGAATGTCCTCCGCGCGAACAGCGAGCACCCGAGCGCCCGTCAAGAGCGAACGACGAGCGATCTCGTCGACGACACCGTAGGTGCTTCCGTTGGTCGACTCACCGGTCGTGAGAGCGCCTGTCTGGGGATCGAGACTTCCGGGTACGACGGAATCGATGTCGATGAAAACGGTGTCGACCTGTCCGTACGTCGCGGCTGTTGCCACGTCGGCGACGTCCGTCTGAGTGCGTCCCTGTTCCGTGCGCACATTGAAGGTGTCCCGCACCGCCGCCAGCTGCTCGGCGTGGAAGTCGTCGAGCGCCGGACGCGAACCGTCCGCCACTTCCTGCGTCGACAAGGCTTCCGGGTTTCCCTCGACGGTTTTGTCGACCAGGTGGCGGTACGAATTCACGGAGCGATACACCGACGCGATGGGTTCGGCAGCGGCCAGGATCAAGGGGACGTCACGGCCGGCGAGCACACCGCGGACCTCGTGATCGACTGCGCGGGCGTACTGATTGACGCGCAACTTTCGGCTGTCCGACCCCGACAACCGACCCGCTTCGGTACGGCTGTTGATCGACGACTTGCCCGCGTGATCCGCAGCGTTCTTCGGCATTCCCTGAACACGGACCTCGTCGGCGGGCTGATCGGCGGCGATCTCGATCAGCCGCACCGAACCCTCTGCCAGAGCGAGAACAAACGCCGTCTGGGGGAACGTCACCGAACGGAGCAGTGGCTTGAGGTGGAACCGATCGCTGACCGTTTCGAGCGCCTGCAGACGGTTGGGGAGACGGAAGGTCACCAGACGCTCCGGCGTCGCGTACGTGACCAATGAGCGCGACTGGAAGCGCCAGAAATCGTCGTCGTCGTCGAGCTCTGAGTATTCGGCCTCGAACTGCTTGCGCTCGGCGGGATCCTCCACCGACGCGAGTGCCGAGCGGACCTGGTCCTTGAAGGCTATGCGCGCTTTGTCGTATTCCTGAGGCGCATCTTCAGTCGGAGTAACGATGGTGATGCAGGTGGGCCCCTCCACCTCCGCGAGTGCGGCAATTTCACCGTGGCTGGGAATGTCGTTGTGAAGCACTACGAACCTCCTGAAATTGGGTTCTCCCCACGGTACGCCCAGCTGGTTATGACCACTAGACTTTCCGGAGAATTCGGGACGAACGGTCCATAGTGGGCGCGGTTCTGGCCACCCCACTCCGAGCGAACGGCATGTTCATCGCCTTCAGTGCGCCGAAAGTGCCGTTCGCTCAAAAACGGGGGCACACAAGTCGGGCACGACTGGGCAGACACGGGGTACATCGGCATACAAAAACACCCTCCCGGATCCCGGGAGGGTGTTTTCTTACTGTGGAGCCTAGGAGATTCGAACTCCTGACATCTGCCTTGCAAAGGCAGCGCTCTACCAACTGAGCTAAGGCCCCGTTCGGTTTTCTGACCGGAGTCAGAGTACCTAGGTTCTATCCTGTTTCCAAATCGTGCCAAACCTTGTCTCCGCGCTGACTTTTGATCAGCTTGGTGACCCCGAGAGCTACCAGAATTCCGGCCCCGACAAGCAGGAAAACCTTCATTCCAGCAACCCTTCTTCGGCACATGGGAGTGGGCCTAGGAGGACTTGAACCTCCGACCTCTTCATTATCAGTAAAGCGCTCTAACCACCTGAGCTATAGGCCCCTGAACCGATTCCAAAGATTACCCCACCGGGCCGCTGACACCAAAACGGGCCCGGCGGAGCAATGTTTTCGCAGGTCAGTCGCGGTCGGCGAGAGTTACCTCTACGCCGCCAACCAGGTCGCTGCAGAGGTTGTAGATGAACGATCCGATCGTGACGAGTGCCGTGAAAAGCACCATGTTCGCGATACCGATCAGCGCCGCGTAGCCGAACACCTGGCCCGCCGTCACCAGACCGTCGGAGCCGCCGTCGGCAACGATGTCGGTGAACGCGTTGTTCAGGCGATCCCAGACGCCCATGCCGTCGAGAACGACGTAGAGCAGTCCGACGGCCACCATCCACACGAAGAACAGCGACACCGAGATCACGGACGTGATCTTGAGCGTGGACCACGGGTCGATACGACGGATCTGCACCGTTGCGCGCAGCGGCGCACCGTCGACGGCCGAAGCTGATACGGCGTGAGTTTTCTCACCCTTCACCGCAGCAGGCAACGGATGCTTGGCCTCGGAGAGGTCAGGCATGTCCTTCGGCAGATCCTTGCGATCGATGTGCCGAGTGGGCCCGTCGATCGCAGCAGCCTTTGCTTTCGGATTCGCGACCGTGGGATTGGCGACTGTGGCGTTTGCAGCCTTGGGATTTGCGCCCGAGGGTGTAACAGCCTTGGCTGCTGCCGCGCCGGCGACGCCACCGGTAGCTGCGGCCGCCGCCGTTCCCGTCACGACGGGACGCGCCGAAGGGTTGCCGGCAGGGCGACCTGCCTGTGCACCGGCGGCAGGACGACCCGCTTGGGGCTGTCCCTTCGGCGCACCACCCTGCGCGGGGTTTTTGGCCGGGCCACCCTGCGCCGGGCCGGCCGCTGCAGGACGCTGCGGACCGGCAGGTGGCTTACCCCCGGCAGGAGCTGCCGGTCGACCCGCCGGAGCACCAGCGCCGGCTGGGCGCGTGATGTTGGTCTGCGGCTGACTTTGCGGAGCCTGATTCTGCGGTGCCTGAGCCTTGGATGCCGGACTCTGAGCGGCCGGACTCTGGGCAGCCGGACTTTGAGCTGGCTGCCCCTGCGGCTGCCCTGACGGCTGGGGTCCGCGCTGCCAAGGCGGTGCCTGGCTGCCACGAGCCTGATTGGCAACCGGTTGCGGCGGCGGAGCCTGACCGTCACCCTTCGCCGGAGTTACCGGCGCAGCCGGAGCCACAGAAGGAGCGGAAGGAGCCTGACCCTTGGCCGCACCCGCAGCGTCGGAAGCCCCACCCGCCGGCTTCTGAGCCGACGGGCCGCGAGGCGGCTCAGGTGCCTTGGGCGCCGGAGCTGCCTCGGAAGCTTTGGGTCCGCCGTCCGCTGGAGCTGCAGGTTTCGAGGTCTGCGGCCCCGCCGGAGCAGTTGCCTGCTCCGGCTTCGGTGGCGTCGAACCTGAAGGGCTTCCGCTCTTCTGGTCACTGCCCGGCTGGTTGGGAGTGCTCACTAGGACTCCTTAGCTCCATCGGCATTGTCTGCGTTGTCGGTGGTCTCTGCAGCGAGCTCTTCGGGCTCGTCGGCGTTGCGCGCAATCGCGAGCAGTGTGTCGCCTTCGCCGAGGTTCATCAGACGCACGCCCTTGGTCTGGCGTCCTGCCTTACGAACCTGCTTGGCCGCCGTCCTGATGACGCCGCCGCCCGAGGTGATCGCGTACAGCTCGTCGTCGTCGTCGACGATGAGCGCACCGACCAGAGTGCCACGTTTCTTGTCGTACTGAATCGTGAGCACGCCCTTGCCGCCGCGACCCTGCACCGGGTAGTCCTCCATGCCGGTTCGCTTGGAGTAACCGCCCGAGGTGGCGACCAGGAGGAACGTGCCTTCACGAACGACGTTGAGCGAGAGCAGCTCGTCGTCACCGTTGAAGCGCATGCCCTGGACGCCGGACGTTGCGCGACCCATCGGACGCAGTGCCTCGTCGGTGGCCGAGAAGCGGATCGACTGGCCCTGTGCCGAGACGAGAAGCAGGTCGTCGTCGGCGGAGCAGAGAACAGCGCCGACCAGTTCGTCTTCACCACGCAGGTTGATGGCGACGATGCCACCGCTGCGGTTGGAGTCGAAGTCGGTGAGCTTGGACTTCTTGACCAGACCGTTGCGAGTGGCGAGCACCAGGTAGGGCGCGTCTTCGTACGTCTTGATCTGGATGACGGACTGGATGCGCTCGTCCGGCTGGAAGGCCAGCAGGTTGGCCACGTGCTGACCGCGAGCGGTACGGCTCGCCTCGGGCAGTTCGTAAGCCTTCGCGCGGTAGACGCGGCCCTTCGTGGTGAAGAACAGCAGCCAGTCGTGCGTCGAGGTGACGAAGAAGTGCGAGACGATGTCGTCCTGCTTGAGGCCGGCGCCCTGAACACCCTTGCCGCCGCGCTTCTGCGAGCGGTAGAGGTCGGTCTTGGTGCGCTTGGCGTAGCCGGTCTCGGTGATCGTGACGACGACGTCTTCGCGGGCGATCAGATCCTCGTCGTTGACGTCTCCGTCGGCGGCGATGATGCGGGTACGACGGTCGTCGCCGTACTTGTCGACGATTTCCTTGAGCTCGTCACGAACGATCGCGCGCTGACGCTCCGGGCGAGCCAGAATGTCTTCGAGGTCCGCGATTTCGAGTTCGATCTCGGCCAACTCGTCGACGATCTTCTGACGCTCGAGGGCGGCGAGACGACGCAGCTGCATGCCGAGGATCGCGTCGGCCTGGATCTCGTCGACGTCGAGGAGTTCCATCAATCCGGCGCGAGCGATGTCGACGGTCTGCGACGCACGGATCAAGGCGATGACCTCGTCCAGAGCGTCGAGCGCCTTGACCAGACCGCGCAGGATGTGGGCGCGCTCTTGTGCCTTGCGAAGCAGGTACCTGGTACGACGAACGATGACCTCGAGCTGATGCGTCGTGTACAGACGGATCATCTGGTCGAGGCGCAGTGTGCGCGGCACTCCGTCGACGATGGAGAGCATGTTGCAGCCGAAGCTGGTCTGCAGCTGGGTGTGCTTGTACAGATTGTTCAGCACGACCTTGGCAACAGCGTCACGCTTGACGGTGACGACGATGCGCATGCCGACGCGGTCCGAGGACTCGTCGTGGATGTCGGAGATGCCACCGATCTTGGCGTCACGAACCTGCTCCGCGATGGAGGTGATCAGGTTGTCCGGGTTGACCTGGTAGGGCAGCTCGGTGATGACGATCGTGGTGCGGCCCTTGGCATCTTCTTCGATCTCGACGACGCCGC
This sequence comes from Rhodococcus sp. NPDC060176, assembly GCF_042728675.1. Taxonomy (NCBI): domain Bacteria; kingdom Bacillati; phylum Actinomycetota; class Actinomycetes; order Mycobacteriales; family Nocardiaceae; genus Rhodococcus; species Rhodococcus sp. NPDC060176. The sequence continues at coordinate 5,606 of NZ_JBHWYS010000004.1, read as the reverse complement.
GCATACGAACGGATCCACGACCGGTGGTGTAGGCGTCCTGGATGCCCTGTCCACCGACGATGAGACCGTGCGTCGGGAAGTCGGGTCCCTTGATGCGCTCCATGACGGCCGCGAGGGTGGCTTCCTCGTCCGCCTCGAAGTTCTCGAGCGCCCAGTAGATGGCGTCGGCAACTTCACGCAGGTTGTGCGGCGGAATGTTGGTGGCCATACCGACGGCGATGCCGTTGGAACCGTTGATCAGAAGGTTCGGGATACGGCTGGGCAGAACCGTCGGTTCCTGCGTCTTGCCGTCGTAGTTCGGGGTGAAATCGACTGTCTCGTGGTCGATTTCGCGCAGCATTTCCATCGCGAGCGGCGTGAGCCTGCACTCGGTGTAACGCATGGCGGCTGCGCCGTCGTTGCCTCGGGAGCCGAAGTTTCCCTGACCGTCGACGAGCGGGTAACGCAGCGACCACGGCTGGGCCATACGGACCAACGTGTCGTAGATCGAGGAGTCGCCGTGGGGGTGGTAGTTACCCATGGTCTCGGCGACCGGTCGGGCAGACTTCACGTATCCGCGGTCGGGGCGATATCCGTTGTCGTACATCGCGTAGAGCACGCGGCGGTGCACCGGCTTGAGTCCGTCGCGGACATCCGGCAGAGCGCGACCGACGATGACGCTCATGGCGTAGTCGATGTAGCTGTTCTGCATTTCCTGCTGGATGTCGACCGGTTCGATCCGGTCGTGTTGCGGACCGTCCGGTGGCAACGTGGTGTCGGTCATGAGCTCACTTTCTTAAAAGAGGGGGCAAGCCCTTGTGCGCGGAAAAGGAGTCCGGGGACTCCTCAACCGATCACAGGGCCGCAGGCCCTACACGTCGAGGAAACGAACGTCCCGGGCATTGCGGGTGATGAAGCTGCGTCGTGCTTCGACGTCTTCGCCCATCAGCACGCTGAACAGCTCGTCGGCAGCAGCCGCGTCGTCGAGCGTGACAAGACGCAGAACGCGCACCGTCGGGTCCATCGTGGTTTCCCACAGTTCCTTGGCGTTCATCTCGCCGAGGCCTTTGTAGCGCTGGATGCCGTCGTCCTTGTTGATCTTCTTGCCGGACTCGAGGCCGGCCTTGACCATCGCGTCGCGCTCGCGGTCGGAGTACGCGAATTCCGGCTGCGCACCCTTCTGCCACTTGAGCTTGTACAGCGGCGGCTGCGCGAGGTAGACCTTGCCGTGCTCGACGAGCGGCCGCATGAAGCGGAACAGCAGCGTGAGCAGCAGCGTTGCGATGTGCTGACCGTCGACGTCGGCGTCGGCCATGAGCACGATCTTGTGATAGCGCAGCTTGGCGATGTCGAACTCGTCGTGGATGCCCGTGCCGAACGCGGTGATGATCGACTGGACTTCGGTGTTCTTGAGGACGCGATCGATACGCGCCTTCTCGACGTTGATGATCTTTCCGCGGAGCGGGAGGATCGCCTGGTACATCGAGTCTCGGCCGGACTTGGCCGAGCCGCCTGCGGAGTCGCCCTCCACGATGTAGATCTCGGACTTCTCCGGATCGTTGGAGCGGCAATCGGCGAGCTTGCCTGGCAGGCCACCGAGGTCGGTCGCGCTCTTACGACGGACCAGCTCACGCGCCTTACGTGCGGCGACGCGGGCCTGCGCCGACGAAACAGCCTTGTTCACAATGGTTTTCGCGTCGGCCGGGTTCGCCTCGAACCAGTGCGCGAGGTGCTCGTTGCACGCCTTCTGCACGAAGGACTTGACCTCGGTATTGCCGAGCTTGGTCTTGGTCTGACCCTCGAACTGGGGTTCGCCGACCTTCACCGAGATGATGGCCGCGAGTCCTTCACGGATGTCGTCACCGGTGAGCTTGGGATCCTTGTCCTTGAGCAGCTTCTTTTCGAGCGCGTACTTGTTGACCGTTGCGGTCAGTGCGGCGCGGAAGCCCTCTTCGTGGGTACCACCCTCGTGGGTGTTGATGGTGTTGGCGAAGGTGTGGACGGACTCCGAGTAACCGGAGTTCCACTGCATTGCGACCTCGAGCTCGTGGCCGGTGCCCTTGGCGGTGAATCCGACGACCGAGTTGTGGATCGGGGTCTTGCTCTTGTTGATGTGCCGGACGTAGTCCTCGAGTCCACCGGGGTAGTGGTAGACGCGGGTCTTGGACTTACGCGGCGCTGCATGAGCAGCTTCTTCGGCTTCTTCGGCAGCAGACTTGGGAGCCTCGGCCACCTCGGCAGCTTCGTCGTCGATGACCTCGGCGCGCTCGTCGGTCAACGTGATGGTCAAGCCCTTGTTGAGGAAGGCCATTTCCTGCAGACGACGCGCAACGGTCTCGAAGTTGTAGCGGGTGGTCTCGAAGATCTCGGGATCAGCCCAGAAACTGACGGTGGTGCCGGTCTCCTTCGTCGGATCGCCCTGTACGAGCTCTCCCGGCTTGGAATCGGTGTACGTCTGCTGCCACCGGTAGCCGTCGACCTTGATGTCGACGTCGAGCCGGGTGGAGAGCGCGTTGACCACCGAGATGCCGACGCCGTGCAGACCACCGGAGACGGCATAGGAGTCGGAGTCGAACTTGCCGCCGGCGTGCAGCTGGGTCAGCACGACCTCGACGGTGGGTACTCCGGAGGCGTGCATGCCGACCGGGATGCCACGGCCGTCGTCGATGACGCGGATTCCGCCGTCTTCGAGGAGGGTGACCTCGACTTTGGTGGCGTGTCCGGCCATCGCCTCGTCGACCGAGTTGTCGACGACCTCCCAAATGAGGTGGTGCAGGCCGCGTTCACCGGTGGAACCGATGTACATGCCTGGACGCTTACGTACCGCCTCGAGTCCTTCGAGGACGGTGATGGACGACGCGTTGTAGTCCTTGCTGGAAGTGCTTGTATCTGACTTCTGGGCAGCCACGGGTGGGTAGCTCTCCTTCTCCGTCAATACTCGAGCGCAGCCGTCAGCAAGCCCTTGCGGGTGTCGTCGGAGCGGGTTCGAGAATGTTGCCGCTAGTTACCGTTGACCATCTTACTGGTAAGCACCGACTAGAAGCGGCCAATGACACCCCTGGCTGCGCCGCAGACGAATTTTTACGATCCCCTGAAGGTGAAACGCTAGGAACTTTGCTTCTCCGAGCGACGCTCTCTCAGGCTCGCGATAAATGCCCGCGCATGTTCGGCAACCTCGCCCGGATGTGAAAACGGCGACCAGTGTCCCGCGGGAATTTCACGTCGCTGCAGGTCGGAGACCCATTTTTCGGCGTCCTCGTATCCCACCGGACGAACGGCTTTGTCGTACTTGTTCAGAATGAGCTGAACGGGCACGTCCGTGTACCGATCCCGCGGCTTGCCGAGAGACGGCCGGATGTTCGCGCGATAAAGCTTGAGTCCGTTCACCATGTCGTCGGCGATGGTGGGCGCGGTGTTGACCACACGGGGGTCCAGACCGTCGAAGAACCCCAGAAATGCCGGCCAGTGCTTGGAGAACCACAGACGCAACGGAAGGGTGCACAGGCCGGGAATCTGGAACAGAACGGTGTAGGCCGACGCGATTCCCTGCGCCGCCGGGCCGAGGAAACGACGCTTGGATGCGCTCGCCCGGATCCACTTACCGAGATGATCGAGATTCGGGCCCGAGATGGAAGAGAACGACGCGATCTTCTCTTCGGCACCCGGCTCGCAGACTGCCTCCCAGGTTTCGACGGATCCCCAGTCGTGTGCGAGGACGTGCACCGGCTTACCCGGGCTGACCGCGTCGATGACGGCGAACAGATCGCCGGCCAGTGCGCTCAGTTGGTAGTCCTGCACCCTCGAGGGGATCGTGCTCTCGCCGGCCCCGCGGCTGTCGTAGCTGACGACGCGGAAGTCGTCTGCGAGCAAAGGCACGACGCGGTTCCACAATTCATGGGTGTCGGGCCAACCATGCACCAGGACGATGGTCTCGCCGTCCGCCTTGCCCTGCTCGAACACGGCCAGGCTGACGGAACCGTTGGTCACCCGACGCGCGGTCACGGCATGGACAGGAGAGTGCTTGGACATTGTTGAACCCTTCGGAGTTAATCCTTCGGACTGGGAAATCTAGAGATCGAGAACGAGACGTCCACCGTCGGAACGGGATACGCAGATGAGCATCTCCGTTTCCTGCTCGGTGTCGGTCAGACGCCTTTCGCGGTGATCGGGTTTACCCGCGAGCACCTTCACACGACAGGTTCCGCAGAAACCCTGCTGACACGAGTACCCGACCCCGGGCAACGTCTTCTTGATGATGTCGAGCGCGGACTCGTCGGCCGGCACGGTGAGCACCTGACCCGAATTGACCAGCTGCACTTCGAATTCCTTGCCGTCGATCACCGGCGGAGCCCCGAACCGCTCGAAATGCAAAGCGGCAGAGGGTGTATCGCGGAATCCACGACGGACGGCGTCGAGCATCGGCGTCGGGCCACAGCAGTACACGGCACCGCCGACCGGCGCTCGTCCGAGAAGATCTGCGGTGGTGGGCAATCCGAATTCGTCGTCCGGGCGCACGAAAACACGTTCGGGATCCCAGGTCGCGATCTCGTCGAGGAACGGCATGGATTCACGGGATCGGCCCGAGTACACGAAGTACCAGTCCATCCCCAATTCTCTTGCCGCACGGACCATTGCGATGATCGGTGTGATGCCGATACCGCCGGCGACGAACAACGCGCTGCCTTCTCCCACAAAGGGGAAGCCGTTGCGAGGTCCGCGTACCGTGACGTGCTCACCGGGCTGCAGGGCGTGCATCTCGATGGAACCGCCACCGCCGTCGGGGATCCGGCGCACCGCGACGCTGTATCCCGTGCGATCGGCCGGGTCGCCGCACAGCGAATACTGACGCCGCAGACCCGAAGGTAGATGGAAGTCCAGGTGCGAACCCGGATGCCACGGCGGAATCGGTGAGCCGTCGGCGGATTCGAAGCGCAGGCGAACGACGTTCTCGTCGGTAGCCACCACCTCACGCGTGCTGACCACCATGTTCATGGCCGTGTCAGGGTTGTGGCCCGCGATCTCGGGGTTGTAGTCGTAGGCCGTCAACACCCGAAGGTACTTGTCCGCCAACAACTCCGTGATGCGCATGGCGCGGTCGGGACGGTTCTTACCGGACAGATCGGGTGGCGCCGGAAACCGCGGCAACCCGTCGTGACCGGAAATGACGTCCTTGACCCTCGAGAGTGAAATCACCGTGCAGCCGCCTGTGCTGCGGGTGACGACGCGAGGTACTGCACCGCCTGGGCGGTCGAGCCCTCTTTGCTGGGGTGGTACGACTTGCTGAAGTACGTCGACATCCGCTTGACCAGCTCGAACGAGGTGGGAACCGTGCCTCGCTTACCCGCCGCGATGAAATCGGACAGGTGGGGGCGTCGACGGCTGGGAGCCTGAGCGGCAAGTTCGGGATCGTTGCGCATGAGGAACCTGGTGCCACGAATCCACAGCCACACCAGTACCGGTGTGACGACGATCTGCGTTCGGATGCGGCGTGTCTCGCGCTTGTCGAAGTAGCGCATGACGTCGTACGCGACGGAGCGGTGTTCGACCTCTTCGGCGCCGTGCCAGCGGAGCAGATCGAGCATGGTCGGGTGCATGCCGGCTTTGTCGAGTCCCTTGGCGTTGAGCAC
>NZ_JBHWYS010000003.1:164759-1009042 GCF_042728675.1 Rhodococcus sp. NPDC060176 | reverse complement strand
TGCAACCACTGCGCGATCGCCCGAAAACCCTTCCCGACCACAGTCTCCCGGGAAAACATCTCCACGATCAACAACACCATCCGCGACTGCAACTCGTGCCGGACACGCACCAGATCCAGAACCTCACTCTTGAGGCCCTCACCATCCAGCTGCCACGCATCCCGACTGTCCATACCCAAAGTTTAATCGAACATACTTTCGATAACCAGAGACATAACGGACAACTTCAAAAGCAAAGAACACTCGAGACCCGTTGAAGTACATGAATATTCGAGCGCGCCAAAAGCTATCGCCCGCGCGATTTGTTGACAGATACCCGCAACTCCCCCAAAGGCACTTCACGTCCCGACTCACTGCGCACCTCGACGCGAACGCGCTCGCCGGTGGCGTCGTCCGCCACCTCCAACGGTCCACCTTTTCCGCCGTGCAGGTACTTGTCCCCCCACTGCATCAGCGCCAGAACTGCCGGCAGCAGGTCACGACCCTTCTCAGTGAGCACGTACTCGTGCCGCGTCCGCTTTCCAGGTTCCTTGTACGGCACACGCTCGAAGAGGCCCGCCTCAGTGAGTTCTTTCAGCCTCGCCGACGCGACCGCCTCGGTGATGCCGACTCGCGACGCGAAGTCGTCGAATCGCGTTGTGCCGTAATAGGCCTCTCGCAGAATCAGCATTGCCGAGCGAGTGCCGACCACTTCCATGGCCCGCCCGATCGAACAGTGCGTGGCCCGCCAGGCGTCGCGATCTTCGAGCACTCCGGTCAGTCGTACAGCGTCCATGCAATTCACCATACCCCCTGGCTTGCCATAACCATAGCCAGAGTCTAGATTGCTGACTATGGAACTTCATAGCCAGCCGGTGCGGACCGGGCCCCTCCTCGCCATACTGTCGGGGGCGCCGTTTGTCGCCAGCCTCGATCTTTTCGTGGTCAACGTGGCCTTCGGCGACATCGCCAAGAGCTACCCGGGTCACTCGCTCGGCGAGTTCAGTTGGATCCTCAACAGCTACGCGATCATCTACGCCGCACTGTTGATACCCCTCGGACGCTGGGCGGACAGGATCGGGCACAAGCGCGCCTTCATCGCCGGCCTCGCGCTGTTCACCCTCGCCAGCGCCGCCTGCGCTTTCAGTCCGTCATTGTGGGCACTGGTGGCATTCCGCATCGTTCAGGCAGTCGGCGCCGCAGCGCTCACCCCGGCCAGCCTCGGCCTCTTGATCAGCGCACTCCCGGCTGCGAAACGCCAATCCGGCGTGCGCATCTGGGCGGCGGCCGGTGCGGCAGCAGCGGCATTCGGGCCTGTCGTCGGCGGGATTCTCGTCGAAGCGTCGTGGCGCTGGGTCTTCCTGATCAACGTTCCGGTGGGGATCGTATTGCTTTACTTGGCAGTCCGGCTCGTCCCCGACACGACACACAAAGACAGCGATGCCGGAATCGACTTCGTCGGCGCCGCCCTGCTCACAGTCGGAATTGGCTCTCTTGCACTCGCTCTCGTCCAGGGTCCGGACTGGGGATGGACCGACAGCCGCGTTCTGATAGCCTTCGCCGTCGCCGCCGTCACCCTACTCTCGTTCTGGTGGAGCAACTCTCGCCATCGCACTCCGTTGATTGCTCCCGACCTTCTGAAGATCCGCTCATTTGCCTGGTCCAACGTCACCGCCATCTTGTTCAGTGCGGCATTTGCCGCCGGTCTGCTCTCGAACATCCTTTGGCTGCAGGAAGTTTGGGGATACTCGGCATTGCGAACCGGCTTCGCCGTCTCGCCGGGTCCACTTCTGGTTCCACTGTTCGCAATCGCCGGCGGCTCGCTTTCGCGCAAGTACTCGGCCGGACGCGTCGCCGCACTCGGCAGCATTCTGTGGGCTGTCGGAACGGTATTGGTCCTCGTCTCGGTCGATTCAACGCCCAACTACGCGACCGGACTCTTGCCGGGCTGGATCATCGCCGGAATCGGCGTCGGCCTTGCCCTCCCGACCATTCTGTCCCAGGCCACCGCAGATCTGGCGCCGGCTCGATCAGCCACCGGTAGCGCAATCATCAGCATGAGCCGACAGATCGGAACCGTTCTCGGCGTGAGCGTTCTGATCGCGGTTCTCGGCTCCTCCGTCGCCCCTGACACTTTCCGTCAGGCCTGGTGGGTGATCTTCGCTGTCGCGCTTGCCTCTGCACTGGCATCACTGGGAATGACCCCGGCTACTGCACCCTCCCCAGTTGTCCCCGCTGAATCCGCCATCCCTGAAAGGAATTTGTCATGAGAGACGCAGTTATCGTCGAAGCCGTTCGCACTCCGATCGGCAAGGGAAAGGCCAACGGCGCACTGCACGGCATCAATGCCGTCGACCTGCTCGCCCACAGCCTGAAAGCGGTGGTCGAGCGAACCGGAATCGATGCCGCACTGATCGACGACGTCATCGGCGGTGCGGTCAGTCAAGTCGGCGAGCAAAGCCAGAATGTCACTCGCACTGCACTTCTTGCCGCCGGCTACCCCGAGTCGGTTCCGGGGACCACGGTCGACCGACAGTGTGGAAGTAGCCAACAAGCGGTTCATTTTGCCGCTCAGGGTGTCATCGCCGGGGCATACGACATCGTCGTCGCTGCCGGAGTCGAGTCGATGAGCCGAGTGCTGATGGGCTCGAGCAGCGTCGGGCGCGAGTCACTCGGGGTAGGTTTCGAAGAGCGTTACCCGGACGGTCTGGTTCCGCAGGGCATCAGCGCCGAATTGATCGCCGCCAAGTGGGGACTGAGCCGTACCCAACTGGACGAGTTCTCGGCGTCGAGTCATCGGAAAGCCGCGCTGGCAACCGAGAGTGGGTACTTCACCAAGGAACTCGCTACGCTCCCGCAGCTGTCGGTCGACGAAGCGATCCGCCCCGGCACCACGGTCGAGACCCTTGGCGGCCTACGGACCGCCTTCGAATCCGACTACTACGCACAGCGATTCCCGCAGATCGACTGGTCCATCACCGCGGGCAACAGCAGCCCGCTTTCGGACGGCAGTTCGGCGGTGATGATCACGACCAGTGAGATCGCCGCGAGACTCGGCCTCACCCCGAAGGCACGGTTGCACAGCTTCGCCGTCGCCGGCGACGATCCGCTATACATGCTCACCGCGGTGATCCCGGCTACGCAGAAGGTCCTGGCCCGTGCAGGGTTGACGGTTTCGGACATCGACCTGTTCGAGGTCAACGAGGCCTTTGCCCCAGTGGTCCTCTCGTGGGCTGCGGATACCGGCGTCGACCTGTCCAAGGTGAACGTCCACGGCGGCGCCATCGCACTCGGTCACCCGCTGGGCGGCAGTGGAACGCGGATCATGACCACCCTGGTCAATGCGATGGAACAGCGCGGCGCGCGCTACGGGCTCCAGACCATGTGTGAGGCAGGTGGGTTGGCCAACGCGACCATCCTGGAGCGCCTGGGCTGAGCAAACTCCATGGACGGTGCTCGGACGTCAGTGACCGAGCGCCGTCCATTCGGGATCCGGCTTCCGCGCCACCACCCGAAACACGATTCCGCCCCGTCCGCTGCGCTGCACCTCGTCGATCAGGAAGCCTGCGTTTTCGAGGTATCCGACCGGTTCGCGGGTGAGGTGATCAGCACCGAACCGTACGAAAAGCGGTTCCACGGCCTTCATCAATGTGCGCGCAACAATGTTCTTGCTTGGCCCGTGCTCCGCGAGAACGAACCGACCTCCAGGCACCAGGACCCGAAATGCTTCGCTCGCAACTCGGTCCGGATCGGGGATCGTGCAAAAGGCGTACGTGGACACCAACGTGTCCACGCACTCGTCGGGAACATCGAGTGCTTGCACGTCGCCGAGACGTAGGTCGACTTCGGTCTTCACCCCCTCGGAGACTTTCATCCTGGCCTGATCGAGCATCGCACTCGAGATATCCACGCCGATGACGTAATCGACGTCATCCCCGTAGAGAGGCAGGTTCAGCCCGGTTCCCACGGCGATCTCGACCACGCGCCCATGGGCCTGGTCCACAGCCCATTTCCGGGCGTCACCGAGCACAAAGCGTTCGAAGCGCCCGATCTGTCGGTCGTAGTGCGCCGCCATTGCGTCGAAAGTCTTGGCGACCTGTGCAGTGTCTGGTTCACGCATAGTGCCCCGTTTCGATCGATCTTCTGTGCAGTCTTACATGCGAGCACCGGGTCGGGAAGACCTTTCGTGACGAAGGGCAATCGACCGAGCGAGGTCGTCCCTGACGGATGCCCCCGGTATCGTTCCAGGTGACCTGACCTCACCTACGACGATCATGGATAGAGACCTCGTGCGATCAAGTAATTGCGTCACCGGTTCGGTCCGGCCACCTTTTTCCACTGATTCCACTGGAGGTCTGTGATGGCCGGCGGACTCTTCGCCCTGCTCGACGACGTGGCAGCCCTGGCTCGTATGGCAGCCGCCTCGATCGACGACGTCGCCGCCGCAACCGGTAAGGCGACCGCCAAAGCTGCAGGCGTGGTCATCGACGACGCAGCCGTCACACCGCAGTATGTCCGCGGGCTCGCGGCCGAACGCGAATTACCGATCATCAAGCGCATCGCCATCGGATCGCTGCGCAACAAGCTGCTGATCATTCTGCCGATCGCTCTGTTGCTGAGTCAGTTCCTTCCCTGGCTGCTGACTCCCCTGTTGATGGTCGGCGGCTGTTACCTCAGCTACGAAGCAGTGCACAAGATCTGGGGTGCAATCTTCGGCCACGGTGACCACCACGAAACGGCCGGCGAGCATCCGCGCGACGAAGAGGCTGTGGTTTCGGGCGCCGTGCGCACCGACCTGATCCTGTCCGCCGAGATCATGGTGATTGCACTCAACACCATCGCGGGCGAAGGTTTCTGGAGCCGGTTGGTAATTCTCGCCGTCGTTGCCGTGGTCATCACCGTGGTCGTCTACGGCGTCGTCGGACTGATCGTGAAGATGGACGACATCGGCTTGAAAATCGCCGAGACGTCATCGGGCTTCACCCACAAGGTCGGCCGAGGCCTGGTTCGCGGCATGCCTCACGTGATGTCAGTGCTCTCGGTGGTGGGTACCGCCGCGATGCTGTGGGTCGGTGGCCACATCCTGTTGGTCGGCATCGACGAACTGGGCTTCCACCCGCTCTACGATGCCGTTCATCATGGCGAAGAAGCAGTCAGTGACATCGCCGGAGTCGGCGGTGTATTGGCGTGGATCGTCAACACACTTGCGTCGGCAGCGCTTGGCCTGGTGGTTGGTGCGATCATCGTTGCAGCTCAACTAGGTATTACCCGTCTGCTTGCAAAGCGTTCTGCGACGGCCTGATCACCTAACCGTGGCGGAGCAGCATCCGCTCCGCCACGGTGCGCATCCCTTCACGTAAGGACGAGGGTTCGAGCACCTCGACGTCTACGCCCAGCCCGATCAACTGTGAGAGCGCGACATCCTCGCTCTCGAGTTTCAGCTCGGCACTCACCCATCCGTCGTTGTCCTCTGGTCCCACTTCGACAGCAGCGGCAAGCTCGCCCACCACATCGGGGAGCCGACGCCTTCCCTCAGGCGACACCCGCACTCGGCAGTGGAAACGGAGCAGCGACCGGTCGAACTCGGCCATCGACGCCGCCCACCACGACGCCAGGTCGAAATCCAACGGCCGGGCGAACGAATCATCTTCTACCACGGCGTTTTTGATGCGGCCTACCCGGAACGAGAGGGTACGTCCGTTCAAACCCGCCACGAGGTACCAAACGCCGGCTTTGATGACCAACCCCAGCGGTTCGACCGTCCGCTCCCGATCGCGATAGATGAACCGCAGCCGACGCGAGTCGAGCACGGCAGATGTGACGATCGGAAGCGCGGAGATGTCGTCGACGCCGCCGAACCAGCCTGGGACGTCGACCAGGATTCGGTCCTGCCACAGGCGCGCGCTCTCGCGCAGCGGTCCGGGCAGGGTGCGGAGCAGTTTGGCCCCCGCCGAACCGACGGCGTCGGATCGCCCGAGATCCGCAGCGATGGACGGCACACCCAACAGCATGAGCGCGGACGTCTCGTCGTCCGTCATACCGGAGAGTTTGGACTGCCAACCGTCGAGCAGACGGACGCCACCGCCCGGTCCGCTCTCGGTCCAGATCGGCACTCCGGCAGCCGACAACGAGGCCACGTCGCGGTAGATCGTCCGCACCGATACACCGAACTCGTCGGCCAACTGATCGGCAACGACGCCACGACTGCCCTGCAAACGCAACATGAGTTGGAGCAACCGCGCGGATCTCATGACGCGAACATTACCGAGAATCACTGACAGAAGTTGTCAGGAATAGGGGTGCACAATGACCGTCATGGTCACCTGGAAGCAGTTCTCCGAAGAAGTTCCCACCCTCGCCGACGCGGTCCAAGCGCGATTCGAGGCCCACAAGCATCATGTCCTCGCAACGCTGCGCAAGGACGGTTCACCGAGGGTCAGCGGCACCGAAGTCGAAATCCTCGACGGGCGTCTGGTGCTCGGTTCGATGTTCGGCGCGCTCAAGGCGAAGGACCTCATCCGCGACGGGCGCTACGCCCTCCACAGCAATCCCGGCGAGCACACGATGGAAGGCGGCGATGCGAAGATCGCCGGAATCGCACGCGAGGTGACCGGCGACGAGTTCGAAGCCGTGCTGGCAAGCTACACCTACGAGGTTCCGAAGCCCCTGCACCTCTTCGTTCTCGACATCGACGAGGTGGTGCATACGACTGTCGACGACGAGCACATGTACGTAGACCTCTGGAAGCCGGGCAAGGAGATCACCCGCTTCACCAAGTGACGTTCTTCTCGCAGTGCTCGCCGTTGGCACACGATTCCACCTGGACGGTGGCGTGGGAAAGACCGTGACTCTCGAGGACGGTGCGCGCGGATTCCAGAACGTTCGACGAATTCGCGTCACTGGTCAGGTGGACCGTGGCGACATCCATGCCGGTGGTGAGAGTCCAGACATGTAGGTCGTGAACACCCATCACGCTCGGCAGCGCGGCCAGGTCGGCCTCGACCGCTTCGACGTCGACGTCGGCCGGCGACGCCTGTGTCAGAATGCGCAGCGATGCTGCGGCCAGTTTGATCGCACGCGGCACCACCCACAGCGAGATGAGAACACCGACGACGACGTCCGCCCACGTCCAATTGAACAGCAGGACAAGGCCACCGGCGATCAGAACACCGACGCTACCGACGGCGTCGGCAAGCACTTCGAGGTAGGCGCCGCGCACGGCCAGGCTGTCCTTGGAGTCGCCGCGCAGCATCAGCATCACGACGATGTTCGCGGCCAGACCGGCAGCCGCAGTGATGATCAGGGCGCCGCCCGGGATCTCGGGTTCGTTTCCGATCCGACCGATTGCCTCGTAGAAGACCCAGGCCGCGACGGCCAGCAGCATCACCGCGTTGGCCATGGCGGTCAACACTTCGGCGCGATGCCAACCGAAGGTCCTGGCCGCGGTGGTGCTGCCCTTCTTCGCAAGTAGCAACGCGGTCAGTCCCATGGCCATACCCACCACGTCGGTAAGCATGTGACCGGCGTCGGCAAGCAGAGCCAACGAGTTGATCAGGATGCCGACCGTGGCTTCGAGCACGAGGAACGCGACGAGGATCGCAAGTGCGATCGCCATTTTTCTGATGCGCTGCGGTGACGGTCCTACGCCGACCGAATCTGCTGCCGAGTGGCCATGCGAATGGCCGTGCCCTGCTCCCATTTGTCCTGTTCCCTCCCAAGTCCTTCTCAGAGCATATGCATACATTCGCATACATACAATGAGTTGCTCAGTGAGCGGGAAAGGGCAGAGGTCAGTGATCCGGCTCGTACGCCGGGTGCGGCACAGTCGGCGGCAGTGTGGCGATCGACGAGATGCGCTTCATGCCCGCGACCTGCAGGAGGTCGACCACCAACGATCGAATCTGGGCGAACACCACAGTCGAGGACAGGCCCGCGTTCTCGACAATCGCAGGTTTCAGTTCCTTGGCCACCGAGCGCAGGACACGCGCTGCCTCGGCTTGATCGGGCTGCTCCCCCGGCTCCGCCAGGATCATGTCTTTCAGCACTTCAACGGCTTTCGACAAGCGCTCGACCTGAGCCACCAAACGGGGATCGAGAATCTCGTCATCTCTGACCAACGTCAACGAACGACGCGCGAGCACTCGAATGTTGCGCAACGCGTTGTCGATGGGATCGGCTGTTGCCATGAGCCTTTCGAGGCGAGGTCGACTGTTCCAGTACAGCGGGGAGATTCGGCTGATCTCGCGCCCGCCGAGAAGATTACTGCGCAACCCGTCGATGGCGCCTTGAGTTGCGCGCGCCTTCTGCAGTGCCTTCACGATCGGGTCCGGGTCATTCGCGACGAGGCCGTCTGCCACCAATTGCAGTACCTCGGAAGCTGTTCCGAGGATCGATGCTGCATCCTTGCGTGCGCGTCGTACCGGGTGGGTGGGGATGATCGCGACCACCGCGATGCCCACCAGTCCACCGACCAGGGCATCGATCATGCGATCCGGACCGCCGCTGCCACCCGGCGGGATGAGCGTCGCCACCAGCACAGCCGAGTTTCCCGCCTGCATGGAGAAAATCGGCCCGCTGTTGAGAAGCACCGCAACGGACATCGCCAGCACGACAACCAAACTGATCTGCCACGGACCGCTCCCGATACCGGAGATGATCAGATCGCCGATTCCGATGCCGACCGTGACGCCCGCAACCAACTCGAACGAGCGTCGTAGTCGTGCACCCAGCGACAGACCGAGCGAGACCACGGCGGCAATCGGCGCGAAGAACGGCGCATGGTGCCCGATCACCGTGGTGGCAACCCACCACGCTAATCCGGCCGCCAAGGCACATTGAATGATCGGTAGCGCCGACGTCTGAAGCCGACGCACCGATTTGCGAGCCCGGTCCTTGATGCCGGCCCGGCTCGGGCGGAAACTGCTAACCGAGGCCAAGCGCTTCGGCGGCGTTGGGGTCGCAGTCTTCGAGCAGATCGAGGCAACGCGCGTACTCGTCGGCTTCACCGATCGTCTTCGCAGCCTTCGCCAAGACTGCGACGCAACGCAGGAAGCCACGGTTCGGTTCATGGCTGTAGGGCACGGGACCGAAACCCTTCCAACCGTTACGACGCAGTTGGTCGAGTCCACGGTGGTAGCCGGTACGCGCGTAGGCGTAGGCAGTGATGGTTTCGCCCTTGTCCAGGGCAGCCTCGGCGAGGTAGGCCCACGCGATGGAGGCAGTGGGATGGTTGGCCGCGACCTGGGCCGGGTCAGCGTGGTTGAGCAGTGCCGATTCCGCGTCGTCGTCGCCGGGAAGCAGAGTGGGCTTGGGTCCGAGCAGGTCACCGAATTGGGTCATGCGCTCATTGTGCCCGCTACGCCTTTCCGCCACAGGACCGCCTCGCCGACGGTCGGAGTTATGCCGGGTACATACCGGTCGTTACCCTGACATGGTCATTGCTGCATAAGACCGAAGGGTTACCCGTGCCGGACTCGAAAGACGACAACTCGAAAAAGAGCGCAGCCCCGAACGATGCGCCGGAGAAGTCGGCCCCGGTCGAACCTGCGACTGTGGCGATTCAGAAGGCAGGCACGGGCTCGAAAGCGGACGGCGACGCCAAAGCCACCAGCGCACCAACCGTCGCGATCCCCAAGGCAACTCAGGCACCCACGGCAACACCGGCACCGGCACCGGCACCCAAGCCGGAGCCGGCAACCGTCGCCATTCCCAAGGTGGCGCCCCCGACAGGGCAGCAGGCCCCCACACCACCGCCGCAGCGCGCCGCGCCTCAACCGCAGCAGCGCGCCGCGCCTCAACCGCAGCAGCGCGCCGCGCCTCAACGGGTGGGCGTCGCGCCAACCCCGCCTCCGGCCCAGCCGATGCCGACTCGCATCGAGCCTGCCGCCCCGGAAAAGACCAAGCGCAGCGGCAAGGGCTGGTACATCGCGGCGGCTGCGGCCGGCGTCGCCGTCCTCGCGGCAATCGGCATCGCAGTCTTCGTCTCGTCCAACAGCGGTAGCGGCGAAAGCTCACCTGAAGCCCAGGTTCAGACCGCCATCTCGACGTACGTCGACGCACTGCAAACCGGCGATCTGGCGACTCTGCGAACGTCGACGTGTGGAGCGCTGGGCGAGTACTACCGGACCATCCCCGACGCGGCGTTCGCTCAGGTCCACGACAATGCCGTCGCGCAGAAGACGATCCCGCAGGTCGGTGCCGTCGACGCTGTTCGCATCACCGACGACACCGCGATCGCTCAGGTCCAGGCCAGTTTGCCGAGCACCGGCGAGCAGTCGTGGCGCACGTTCGACCTCGAACGCCAGGACGGCACGTGGAAGGTTTGCGATCCCAGCAAGTAGGCACCGGAACGGAAAATGCGCGCCGGCGAGAAACTCGCCGGCGCGCATTTTGTTCTGTGAAGTTCAGTTGTGAAACCGATCAGCCTGCGGACACCGAGCGTCCGGCCGACTTCAGGTCGTTGCACGCCTCGACGACGCGAGCCGTCATGCCTGCTTCGGCCTTCTTGAGGTAGCTGCGCGGGTCGTATGCCTTCTTGTTTCCGACCTCGCCGTCGATCTTGAGGACGCCGTCGTAGTTGGAGAAGAAGTGTCCGGCGATCGGACGGGAGAACGCGTACTGGGTGTCGGTGTCGACGTTCA
Organism: Rhodococcus sp. NPDC060176; assembly: GCF_042728675.1. Classification (NCBI taxonomy): domain Bacteria; kingdom Bacillati; phylum Actinomycetota; class Actinomycetes; order Mycobacteriales; family Nocardiaceae; genus Rhodococcus; species Rhodococcus sp. NPDC060176. The sequence goes on along the minus strand of NZ_JBHWYS010000003.1, from coordinate 998,423 downwards.
TCTTGACGACGCCGAAGTTCAGCGAATCCTCGATCTCCGACTTCAGCGATCCCGATCCGCCGTGGAAGACGAAGTCGAAGGGCTGCGAGCCGGCGGCCAGGCCGAGCTTGGCAGCGGCAACCTTCTGGCCCTCTTCGAGAACCTCGGGCTTGAGCTTGACGTTGCCCGGCTTGTAGACGCCGTGGACGTTGCCGAAGGTGGCAGCGAGCAGGTACTTGCCCTGTTCGCCGATGCCCAGAGCGTCGACCGTCTTCTCGAAGTCTTCGCTCGACGTGTAGAGCTTGTCGTTGATCTCGGCCTCGACGCCGTCTTCTTCGCCGCCGACAACACCGATCTCGACCTCGAGGATGATGCGTGCAGCCTTCGAGAGGGCGAGCAGTTCCTTGGCGATGGCCAGGTTCTCGTCGATCGGGATGGCCGAGCCGTCCCACATGTGCGACTGGAACAGCGGGTTACGACCGGCGTCGACGCGCTCCTGCGAGATCGCGAGCAGCGGACGCACGTAGGTGTCGAGCTTGTCCTTCGGGCAGTGGTCGGTGTGCAGCGCGATGGTGACGTCGTACTTTGCCGCGATCACGTGTGCGAACTCGGCGAGCGCAACAGCGCCGGTGACCATGTCCTTGACGCCCAAACCGGAACCGAACTCGGCGCCGCCCGTCGAGAACTGGATGATGCCGTCACTGCCGGCGTCCGCGAAGCCCTTGATGGCTGCGTTGATGGATTCGGAGCCGACACAGTTGATGGCGGGGAAGGCAAAGGAATGCTCCTTGGCCCGACCAAGCATCTCGGCATAGACCTCGGGAGTTGCGATAGGCACGGCGGGAGTCCTCCATATACGTGTCGTTCGGAGCGCTCGTCGATGTGAAAGCGCTTCGTGTGGTCCTAGCAGTATGGCAAGTCCTACTCGCCACGTCTCTTTGCGGTCTCGGCCGTCGTACAACCCCGGCATCAGCCACCGAGACCGACGCGATTACCTGCGGGGGTGGGAAACACTCAGATTCGGCCGGTACTCTGGCCTCCGTGAATGTGCTGGCAGCAACTGAATCCGTGACCAATCTGGCCTTGCTGCCGGACTTCCTCGATCCCGTCCATCTCCTGAACTCGTTCGGGACCTGGTTCTTGCTGGGTCTCCTCCTGGTCGTCTTCATCGAATCAGGGCTGTTGTTCCCGCTGCTCCCGGGTGATTCGCTCCTGTTCACGGCCGGTCTGGTCGCAGCGGCAGGTTCCGGAGCCAGTGAGGTCGAAGGATTCGCACCACTGTGGCTGCTGCTCCTCACCATTCCGATCGCCGCGATTCTTGGCGATCAGGTGGGTTACTACATCGGCATCAAGGGCGGTACGGCTCTCTTCAAGAACAACGACGCGCGCATCTTCAAGAAGAAGTACATCGACGAGTCGCATGCGTTCTTCGAGAAGCACGGCCCGATCACGATCTTCCTCGCACGCTTCGTTCCGATCGTGCGCACGTACGCTCCGCTGGTCGCCGGTGCCTCGCGCATGAAGTATTCGGTCTTCCTGACGTACAACATCGTCGGCGGCATCGTGTGGGGTGCAGGCGTCACGCTCCTCGGCTACTGGCTGGGGCAGATCGGCTTCATCCGTGACAACATCGACATCATCTTCATCGGCATCGTTCTGGTGTCGGTTCTGCCGATCATTTTCGAAATCGGAAAGCGACTTTTGTCGTCGAGACGCAGTGAACCGGCGAATACTTCCACTACGGATAATTCGACGGTGACAGTCCCCGAAGACCCCACCCCCTGATTGCAGAACGAGGCGAAGAACTGACGACGATGACGCTCGCATCCGGCAGTTTCTCCCCGCTCGAGACTGCCGGGCCTCTGTTGGTCTGGATCATCGTCGTCACGTTCGTCTTCATCGAGTGCGCGATCATCCTCGGATTGTTTCTCCCCGGTGATTCGCTACTCATCACAGCCGGAATCGTTCTTGCCGGCCACGAGTCCGGTGCAGGTCACGTGTGGGCGTTGTCGGTGGGCGCGATGATCGCTGCCATTGCCGGCAACCAGGTCGGGTACGTCATCGGCCACCGGACGGGCAACCACATCAAAGCCCGTAAGGGCGGCAAGTACTTCACCGAGAAAAACCTGCATCGCGTCAACATCTTGTTGGAAAAGCACGGGTTCTGGGCGGTCCTGATTGCCCGCTGGGTTCCGTGGGTGCGCACCCTGTGCCCGATGGTCGCGGGCGCAGCCAAGATGAACCACACGCGCTACACCATCGCGAGCACTATCGGCGCGATCATCTGGGCGCCGGTGCTTTTGCTGCTCGGTTTCTACGGAGGCTCGTTCCTCGATCGTGTCCCGTGGTTGCTGCCCGCCGTACTGATCGTGATGATGGTCAGCTTGGTCATCGGTACCGCGTTGGGCATCTGGCAGTACCGCAAGGAGATGGCCCGTCCGGCCGAAGACGTCGAGGTCGAAGAGGTCCTCGACTAGAAGCCGTCTGCTCAGTGCAGGTGGCTCTGGTCCCACGCCGGCAGCGGGTCCTCGTAGCGAGTCCAGGCCCGCGGTCCTTCGCGTAGTTCGTCATCGGTCAGCAGTGCCGGATCGAGGATTCGCGACGGCGCCGCCGGGTCGAGTTTCACTCCGATGAACACGATCTCCTGCCCCGGCACCTCCGCCGCCGACGCCCACAGTTGAGCCGGTTCGATGACGAGGTTGGGGCCTGCCTGCGACCAGATCGCGGCGAATTCGGGCCGACTGGCGATCCAGCAGAATCCTTTGCTTCGCAAGAGGCCGGCGAATTGACCGAGCGCAGCCTCGAGCCTGGCCGGATGAAAGGGGCGCGAGGCGCGATACGTGACGCTGCGTATTCCGTATTCCTCGGTTTCCGGGGTGTGCCCACCGGCCAGTTCCTCGTCCCAACCGGGTACCTGCGCAGCGAGTTCCGGGTTGTAGAGACCGGTTTCGAGGACGCGATCGAGGGTGACTTTTCCGTGGTCCGTCCGAATCAGTTGAGCGGTGGGGTTTAGCCTGCGGAGCGTTGCCTCGACGGTTCCTGCCGCCCGCGGGCTCACCAGGTCGGTTTTGTTCAGCAAGACGACGTCGGCGAACTCCACCTGATCGACCAGGAGATCGGAGATGCTTCGTCCGTCCCCCTCCCCGGCTTCGAGGTTGCGCTCGTCGAGTCGTTCGCCTTTGGCCAGTTCGCCGAGGAAGGTCGACGCATCCACCACGGTCACCATCGTGTCGAGCTTCGCGAGCGAGCCGAGGCTGAAGCCGTCCTCGAATTCCCAGTCGAAGGTGGCTGCCACCGGCATCGGTTCGGAGATGCCGGTGGACTCGATCACCAACTGATCGAACCGTCCTTCTCGCGCCAGAGCGCCGACGGCGTCGATCAGATCCTCACGCAGCGTGCAGCAGATGCATCCGTTGGTCAGCTCGACCAACTTCTCCTCCGTGCGATCGAGGTGGCCCTGGCCCGCGACGAGGGCCGCGTCGATGTTGATCTCGCTCATGTCGTTGACGATGACGGCGACGCGTCGACCGTCACGGTTGGCGAGGATGTGGTTGAGGAGTGTGGTCTTGCCTGCGCCCAGAAATCCGGACAGCACAGTTACTGGTAGCTGCTTCATCCCTTAATGATAACCGTTGTCGTTATCGACAACGTGAATCGGGCCTACTGCACTGCGGACGCACTACCCGAGAACTGGCTCTCGGGCCTCGGCAAACCGAAATGATCGCGAAGCGTCGTACCCGAGTATTCGGTCCGGAACAGACCGCGGTCCTGCAGGATCGGGACCACGCGCTCGGCGAAGATCTCGAGTCCACCCGGGTAGTACGGCGGCATGACGTTGAATCCGTCGGCAGCACCGCTGGTGAACCACTCCTCGATAGTGTCGGCCACCTGCTCGGCAGTTCCGGCAAACACCCGATGTCCGCGCGCACCCGCCAAACGATGAAGCAGGCCACGAACCGTCGGACGCTCACGCTCGACGATGCCGGCGATCACCTGCAATCTGCTTTGCTTGTTGTCGGTGACATCGCCTGCAGCCGCGAACAATTCGACGGGAACCGGTCCATCCAGCTCCAGATTCCGAACATCGGTCCCGGTGAGTGCACCGAGTTGCGCGAGCCCGTACTCCGGCGAAGTCAACTCGTTGAACTCCCGTTCGAGCGCCTTCGCCTGCTCCTCGGTGTCACCGATGAACGGGCTGATTCCGGGCAGGATCTTGACGTGATCGGGGTTGCGGCCGAACTGAGCAGCCCTCGACTTGATGTCGGTGTAGAACGCCTGAGCGTCGGAAAGTCTTTGGTGCGCTGTGAAAATCGCCTCTGCGTACTGACCGGCAAACGCACGACCGTCGTTGGACGCACCGGCCTGCACCAGCACCGGGTATCCCTGCGGCGTTCGCGGTGCATTGAACGGTCCCCGCACCCGCAGATGCCGCCCGACGTAGTTGATCTCGTGAATCTTGTTTCTGTCCGCGTAGATTCCGCTCTCGCGGTCCAGACTGATCGCGTCGTCCTCCCAGCTGTCCCACAGCCGCACCACCGCGTCGACGAATTCCCGTGCACGCGAATACCGGTCACCGTGGTCCGGATGCTTGGCCAGCCCGAAGTTGGCTGCCGCCAGATCGGTGCCGGTGGTGACGATGTTCCACCCCGCGCGTCCGTTGGAGATGTGGTCGAGCGAGGCGAACAGCCGAGCCAGGTTGTACGGCTCGTAGTACGTGGTCGACGCCGTCGCGATCAAACCGATCCGCTCGGTCGCCACTGCAATGGCTGTCAACAAGGTGATCGGCTCCAACGTCCCCGCGGGACCGTGCTCGACGTCGCTGCGCAATGCCGGACCGTCGGCGAAGAAGATTCCGTCGAACTTAGCCGCCTCGGCGGTACGCGCGATCTCCTGGAAGTACGTGACATCAAACAAACGCTCAGGGGTTGTCCACGGATGCCGCCATGCCGCTTCGTGATGGCCGGCGGGGTGAATGAACGCGTTGAGGCTCAATTGGCGCGAGGAATCAGACATGCCTGAATGCTGGCAACAACCACCTTCCTCCGACAGGGTTACGGTTCGTGTGATTCCAACTCCGAGTGGGCGCTCGGTATCGTCGCATTGGTGACCTGTGTAGTTGAAGCCGAGTTCGTACCGTCTCTGAGGACATCACCCGTTCTTCGGCAATGGTGCGAAGTGTTCTCCGAAGGCCAGCGTCACCTTTCCGGAGCGTCGCCGACGGCGACTGCGCTGGCGAAAATGATCGAGACCGAAGACGATTCGGTCGACGTGTGGCGTTGGATCGCACGCGACGCCGGCACCGACGAGGTTCTCGGCATCGCCCAGGCGCGAAGAAATTCAGCGGACGCCGATCTCGCAGAGTTTCGGATGTACGTGAGTCCCCGTGCGCAACGACGAGGAGTGGGACGGGCGCTTGCCGAACTCGTCGAGGCCGACATCGATCGGTTCGGCGTGCGCAGAATCAGGGTGACTGCGCGCACGGGAAGTGCAGCCGAGCACTTCCTGCAGCAGTTCGACAGCCATCGCGTGCTGCTTCGACTGGCCAACCAGGTTCAGCACCTCAGCCCTCCCACCGCAGACAGCGCCCGCCCCGGCTATCGAATCGTCAGTTGGCGCAACCGAACCCCGGACGAATTTGTCCACTCTTTCTCGGAGGCATTGAACCGACTCCTCGACGCACCGGGCGCCGGACTGCAGATGCCCGAACGTAATTGGGGAGTCGACGAGCTCAGATCGTGGGAACGGAAGATGACCGGTGGCTCTCAGGTGCTCCTGGTGTGCTGCGCGGTCGACGACGCCGTCGGCGAAGTAGCCGCAGCGACAGTGGTGACGGTGGACGAAAATGACAGCACCCACGCTTCGCAGCACGACACCGTGGTACTCCCCCGACACCGCGGGCACGGTCTCGCTCAGTGGGTCAAGGAGCAACAAGCGTGTGTGTTGGCAGCTGAATTTCCTTTGCTGAGAGAGATTTACACAACGGTGAACGCAGAAAACCACCCGATGCTGACCGTCAATCGGAGACTGGGATACCAGACCGTTGCGGAGCGAATCCTGGTGGAGATTGCCTCGCACACGCCTCGGTGACGACCTTCCTCCACAGGTCCGGGTGAGACTGCCAGAAGTTGTGTGCAACACCGTCGACGACCCCGAAATGAGCGTTCGGCACGAGCGCGGCCAATTGCTGCAACGGCCACGACGGGCGAATGTCGTCGGCCGCCGCGAGAAATGTCATGGGCACGGGTGAGTCGGCCAACTGCCGAAACAGCTGTGGCTCATGAATCCACTCGATGAACGATGCTTGAAGCGATTGCCAGACACCAGGTTCCCAAGGTATCTGCGGGTCCGGCTCGATCCCCGCTTCGTACTGCTTCGACCAGTGCCGGTCCTTGTGGAGGCCGTGCCCCGCGATTCCGACGACACTGGACACCGATTCCGGGCAGTCGAGTGCGTACCGCACAGCCAAGTCGGAGCCCCAGGAGTGACCCAGTACTACCCAGCTGTCGATCTCGAACGTGTGCCGGACCAGTTCGAGGTCCGCAACAGCCTGCGCCATCGTATGAGCGCCGCCACCGGACCGGCCTACCCCGCGCGGCTCAGGGCACCACGCACGCATTCCTTCAGGAAGCAGCGCGTCGTGAGCAAGATAGTGAACGCATCCCGGCCCGCCGGAGAGAATTAGAACGTCCGACCCTGACCCACCGACGTCGATGTGAAGACGAACGCCGTCAGTGTCGATCACGTGCCGGGATTCCATGACGGAGAACCCTAACGCTTACGGGGGTATCCCGCCGCCGAGACGACAAATGCCGCTTCCATCAGCATCCACCCGCCCACCTGCACCGAGAGGTCTCGCTCGGGCACACTCGACGAGCGCACCGTCCCGGCGGCGAAGGTGGCGATGTCGCCGGACAGACTCGGCAACTGAGCATCCTTGGTCCAGTCGTGCCCGAACAGCGGCAGGCCTTCGATCTGCAGTCTGTTGTTCCAGGCAGCTTCCGCGGAGGACAGAACGATCTGCGCTGCAAGTTCTCGCGCTCGCAGGTCCTCGTGGGTCTCCCACGACAGGTTCACCACCACGAACGCGAGGTAGCGAGCCAGGATCGCGTTGAACAATCCGCCGTCGCCCCCGCCACCGCCCGTGATGACTCCGTACTCGGTCATGCCGTCGTACACGGCGTCGACCAGCTTGTGGACTCGCTCGCGGTGACGCGGTTCGCCCAATCGCGTCGACAATTCGGTTTCCAACCCCAGCGTGACGCCCTGACAGTACGAGTAGATCGCGCGCTCGAGGGTGCCGTCGCGCCGGATACCGTCGAAGATCAGTCCGGAGTCCGGATCCCGCAGCGTCTCGTCGATCCAGTCGGCTGTTGCCTGCGCACGCCAGAGTTTTCCGGTGCGCGCCAGCATGATTCCGGCGGGCCCGTTTGCCGGGGTGTTGTAGAAATCGGAGCCCTTGCACCACGGAATACCGCCGCCGTCGGCCGGGGACCACGAATCGAAGAGCTGCGATTCGAGCGCCTGGACCGCAGTCCGGTGATCGACCGAGAACATGCGTTGAGCACGTTCGAGGGATAGACCAAGCCATGCCATGTCGTCGTAGTAATTGTTGGTCCACGCCGAGACGTTGCGGACCCGCACACTGCGGGCAACCTTCGCCACCCGGCGACGACGCTTGGGTGTCGGGTCACGTTCGAGTGCGTCGATTGCAGTGTCGAGCAGGTGTGCTTGCCACCAGTAGTGCCACGGCTTGAACATCCGCTCGCGCCGAACTGCAGGCCAGGCAACCACGCCGAGTGCTGTTCGGGGCATCCCCCACAGGCGCCGAAGGTGACGACTGACTATCGCGCCCTCAGCCGCATCGGCTCGCTCTGCCCACACTTCCTGCATAACTATCTATCCTGTCTGGTCGAGGCGCTACGCGCTAGCCGGAATACGTGAGCGGGATCAGCGGGAATCGGCGAGATCGGCGTGCTCACGGACCCACGCGTGCATCGCGATGCCGGCCGCGACTCCGGCGTTGATGCTGCGAGTCGAACCGAATTGTGCGATCGAGACCGTCATGGACGCAACCTCTTTCGCGTGTTCGGTCACCCCAGGCCCTTCTTGGCCGAACAGCAGGATGCACTCTCGCGGCAGGCTGGCAGTCTCCAGCGGCACCGACCCGGGAGTGTTGTCCACGGCCACGATCGTGAGTGAATTCTCACGGGCGTACTCGACGAGCTCGCCGATGTCGGCGTGGTGAACGATGTGCTGGTATCGATCGGTCACCATGGCGCCCCGCCGATTCCAGCGCCGACGCCCCACGATGTGAACAGCGGCTGCGGCGAACGCGTTGGCTGTGCGGACCACCGTGCCGATGTTGGCGTCGTGCGCGAAGTTCTCGATGGCGACATGCATGGTGTGACGACGCGAGTCGATGTCCTCGACTATCGCTTCCCTCGTCCAGTACCGGTACTCGTCCAAGACGTTTCGACGATCACCCTCGGCCAGAAGTACCGGGTCGTAGCGTTCGTCGGTGGGAGGTTCCGTGTCGTGCTCCTCGGTCCACGGCCCCACGCCGTTGGGGTTCTCGCCCCACTCGGTGGGTCCCGGTTCGCCGGCCCCGCCGGAAACGTCTTCGGCAGCGACTTCGGTCATCAGAACACCTCGTTGGAATTTGCAGCCACCGTGAAGCCGTGCGTGGTCTGATCGTTGACACACGAGACGTCTGTCGCGGTGGTCGTGCAGGTGAAACCCAGTTTGCTCAGCGGTTGGCCGGCCGCCAACACCGGATCGGCGTCGGGGCCGCCGGACGTGTACACCTCACCGCCCGAACACATGAAAGCACCCTCACCCTCGTCGGTGACGCGAATGCCGTTGCCCCAGTTGACCATGCAACTCTCCGGTCGCGGCGGAACCGGGGTGGTCGTACCCTCGCACCCGGCTTCGATTCTGGTGGGCAACTTGATGATGCCGCACTGGAAGTTCCCGTCGGGAGTGGTGAAGTAGTAGGACTCGTTGCGCTCGAACTGCACGTCCGTCAGCGTCGTCGTCGGCGGTGGTGTCGTGGTCGGAGGTTCGGTGGTCGTGGTGACGACGGGAGCGACGGTGGTTGTCGTCGTCGGCACCGCGGTCGTGGTGGCCGAACTGGGCTGCGCCGCTACCCTCGGCGCTGAATCCGCCTCGCCGCCGCACCCGGCAAGCAAGAGCACCGACCCGACACTCAACAACACGAACCCCACCCGAACACGAACCACCCGAATACCTCCACACACGTCACTTTGGCCCCGCAACAGCCGCCAGTGCACTCTATCGTGTGGCCGACTAAGTGCTGGTGACGCGCTTGTTCATCAACCGTGAGAGCCACGCGGGCGAGAAACGCGACGCACTGAGGAAGAGCTTCGCCTGAGTTCCGACCGGGTAGTGAACCTTGTGGATGCGTCCGGCGCCGCGCGTGGCCGCCCACAACTCCTGGGCGACGTCGGTGGCGGTGAGTTTGATGCCCAACGATCTGGTGGCACCGGTGTCCATTCCCGTGACCATCGCCGTCTGGACGAACAGGGGCCAGAGGGCGAGTACGCGGATGTCGTGCTGCGCCCATTCAAGATCGAGCGCCTCGGTCAAGCCGCGGATCGCGAACTTGGTGGCGCCGTAGGTCGCGAGTTCGGGTTGGCCGTAGATCGCCGAGGCGGAGCACAGATTGACCACCTGCGCCCCGGCGGTATCGCGGAGGTACGGAAAAGCCGTGTGCGTGCCGTTCAGGGTGCCGGTGACATTGATGTCGATCATTCGGCGATGTGCCGCAAGAGAAATATCCTCGAATCTTCCCGAGGAGAGCACGCCCGCGTTGTTGACCAGGATGTCCAGACGCCCTGACTCCCCGGCAAATTCGGCCAAGCACTGCGCCCAGCCGAGCGGATCCGTGACGTCCAGGACTCCCGTCACGACACTGCCACCGAAACCGTCGATCTCGGCCTTCAAGGACGCAAGGCCGGCGTCGTCGATGTCGAACGCACCGACGCGGTATCCGTTGCGCGCGAACAACAGCGACGTCTCCCGCCCGATTCCCGCCGCAGCGCCGGTGATGAAGACGTTCGGTTCGCTCATGCGGTCAGGCTATCCTGGATGTGGAGGAAATCTGATGAATCACCGTCGCGTCGTACACACCGTGTGTTTCATCGCGGTGGGGTATCTGATCGTGCTCGCGGTGTGGCTCGGATGGCTGGTCGAGCACACTCCCCCTGGCACGCTGCCCTATCAGATCGGCGGACTGCTCGCCGCTTTCGGCGCGGTTCTCGGATTCGGTATGGCCTGGGCCAACCGCCCGACCCGCGCCGAACGCAAACTCGAAAAGCACGGCCTCGAAGGATGGGCACGAATAGACACGGTCACTCCCCTGCGCCGAACCGTCGACGGTGAATTGGCCAAACTCGCACTTCATCTCACGGTTCCGGGCTCCGACTCGTACTCGGGCCGGATCGAATACGAGATCCGACCCGAGTACAAAGACAAGATTACTCCCGGATCCACGGTTACCGTCCTGGTGGACCCGAAGAACCGAGACCGAATCATGCTGTGCCCGTGAAAAACTAGACGCTCTTCTTGCGTCCCAGCGCCAACATGCCCTCCACCAGCATCAACTGTGCGCCCGCGTACGACGCCAAGATCACGCCCTCGGCAGCGGCGCGGCCCGCAGTCCCGCGAATGAACAGTCGACGAACCACGATCAGTCCGTCGGACGTGGTGAAGAGCACTCCGCCCAAACCGAGCCTGGAGCGTCGATCCTTGTTGGGAACGACCAGGTCGAGCACGGCCTTCGCCTGCGGCGCCAGAGCGGGGTCCGCCGACAACGTCGAGGTGGTTCCCAACATCAATCCGTATCCGGTCAGCGGCGTCGACACGCTCGGCGCCTTGGCACGGAGCAAACCGGACGCCGTCGACCAACCGCTGATGCGGGGCCGCAGGGCGGCTCGGGTCGGGCGAGCGCCGCGGCGCAGCAGGAGCGCTGAGTAACTTGCCTGCATCACCGCGAACGACGACGCTCCCTTGATCAGGCGGGCGTCGTTGTCCGGGTCGATCATGAACACGTCGCCGACGGTTGCGGCGGCGAGGCCGGCCAGAAGCAGTGCGGTATCGGCGGTTTCCGTCTCCGAACGCTTGCGCAGCACTCGGGCAGCCAGCGCGGGTGCGATCAACGGCTTCGCGATCTGCTGAACCCGCTCGTTACCGACTACTGCCCCGACCACGGTCGCTGCCGTCGCCGCCGCAAAAACTGCGTGCTCGATGCCCCACTTGCCCGCCATCACAATCCTCCTGTTGGTTACACGTCCAACAGCGACCGTACTGGGTCACTCAAGCGGCATCGCCGGATTTGACGTCCGCACCGTAGACGTCGACGTATTCCTGCCCCGACTGGTCACAGAGCACTGCCATCAATTCGTCCGTCGCCGCACGCACGACGGCCTGGTAGCCACGAAGTTCGCGGTACCGAGAGAAGTCGATCGGCTCCCCTACCGTGATCCGGACCTTGCTGAAGCGCCACATCCGCGTACCCGGCGGGTTGACTGCGTCGCCGCCGTGTACGACGACGGGAATGACCGGCGCCCCGGTTTCCAGGGCGACACGAATCGCTCCGGTCTTTCCCTTGTACAGGCATCCGTCGGGTGATCGTGTTCCCTCGGGGTAGATCCCCCAGACTCCGCCCTTGTCGAGAATCCCGATGGCCGTGTCCAACGCCGCACGGGAGGCGTCGGCGCCGCTACGGTCGATCGGCACCTGACCTGCACCGCCGAAGAACCAGCGCTGCATCGCGCCCTTCACACCGGTCCCGGTGAAATATTCGCTCTTCGCGACGAAGGTGATGCGTCGGCGAACCATGAGAACCAGGAAGAACGAGTCGACGACTGCCCGATGGTTTCCCGCGAGAATCACCGGCCCTTTCTTGGGGATGTTGTGCTGGCCCTCGATCGTCGGTCGCCCGAACACCCACAGGACGGGGCCGATCAGGACGAATTTGAACAACCAATAGAGCACTGGGCATCACCTCTCTGCACATCACCGAGAACCGTCTCCACACGCGGGTAGACACTGTCTACGTCCGCAATAGTAGACACTGTCTTCTATGACCGTCATCAGCCTTCGCGAAACGCTCGTCGCCACCGGCGTCGAGATTCTCGATGCCGACGGCCCCACGGAACTGACGCTACGGGAGATAGCGCGTCGGGCGGGCGTGTCGCACGGAGCCCCGCGGAGATACTTTCCGACGCACAACAGCCTGCTCGCCGCGATCGCCTTCCATGGGCTTGTCGACCTCACCGACAGGCTCGATCCCATCCTCACCGGCAAACAATCGGCACGCGACCGATTGATCTCGGCCGCAATCGAATACGTGTCATTCGCCCAGGAGCGGCCGGCGATGTTCGAGTTGATGTTTCGCCACGATCTCCTCGAGGGTGCGGGCAGCAACCTTCGAGAGTCCTCACGCCCCCTCTTCACAGCTCTCCGGACACTGACCGAAGCGGCAAAAGCGTCCGATCCCACTACCTCCGCACTGAGCATCTGGACGGGAACCCACGGCGTCGCAGTGCTGGCGGCAAATCGAAGCCTCGCGCTCGTCGCCCCAGACTTCGACATCGCCGCGCTGGTCACCGCGACCGTGACGGATCATCTGCCACACACTCGTTGATTTACATAGTTAACCTATGCAATAATATTTCTCGTGGCAGATGACCAGCAGCAACTGCATGACCTACTCGTCGACCTCGTGAGCAATACGCACCGCTTCGCGAAGCTGGCAGGCTCGTTCGCGTCCGATCAGTACCCACGCGCCTGGCTGCGCGCACTCTCACTCCTCGAGGAGTACGGCGAAATGCGGATCAGCGATTTCGCCCGCCTCGACAGATGCTCGCAACCTTCCGCCACCGCGCTACTGCGCAAACTCGGCGAACACGGTTACGTCGAACGCCGCGCCGACCCGGAGGACGCCCGGGCAGTGCGAGTCGCCATGACCGACAAGGGGCGAAAGATCCTGAACGAAGGCCGAAACGAGATCGCCGACGCCCTCGTCCCCCACTTCGTCGAGCTCGAGCCCGAACAGATCAAGAAGCTGGCTGACGGATTGGCCGAATTACGTTCCATCATCAAAACTTCCGATCCCAGCTGAAATACCCACCACTGAAAAAGGAGGTGGCCGTGAGCAACACGACCGCGACATCAACGCACCAGAACGAGGCTCCGCCGAGCCTCCTGAAGCAACCGAAAGCGGTGTGGGCGGTAGCCTTTGCCAGCGTCATCGCCTTCATGGGCATCGGTTTGGTCGACCCGATCCTCAAGCCGATCGGTGAACAACTCGACGCCACACCGTCCCAGGTTTCACTCCTGTTCACCAGCTACATGCTCGTCACCGGCGTCGCGATGCTCATCACCGGTGTGGTCTCGAGCCGCATCGGCGCCAAGAAGACGCTCCTCGTAGGCCTCGCAATCATCATCGTGTTCGCCTCTCTTGCAGGCGCTTCCAGCACCATCGGGCAGATCGTCGGATTCCGTGCAGGATGGGGACTCGGCAATGCGCTCTTCATCGCAACGGCACTCGCGGCCATCGTCGGCGCGGCCAGTGGCGGTGTCGCACGCGCGATCATTCTCTACGAGGCCGCATTGGGTATCGGCATCGCGGTCGGACCGTTGGTCGGCGGGGTTCTCGGTGACATCAGCTGGCGCGCACCGTTCTTCGGCGTCGCAGCCCTGATGGCGGTTGCCTTCATCCTCATCGTCGTGATGCTTCCCAGCGCACCCAAGCCAGAACACCACACGTCGATCGCCGCGCCCTTCCAGGCGCTGCGACACCGCGGACTACTCACCGTCGCCATCACCGCGCTGCTCTACAACTACGGATTCTTCACCCTGCTCGCGTACACCCCGTTCCCCCTCGACATGGGGGCGTACGCGATCGGATTCATCTTCTTCGGCTGGGGTCTGATGCTGGCGATCTCGTCGGTCTTCCTCGCCCCACGCCTGCAACGTCGCTTCGGCACACTGCCGATGATGATGCTGGCACTGACACTGTTCGCACTCGACCTGGGCATGATGGCTCTCTTCACCGAGAACAAGATCGTTCTGATCGTGGGCGTCGTCCTCGCCGGATTGTTCCTCGGCGTGAACAACACACTCATCACCGAGACCGTCATGATCTCGGCTCCCGTGGAACGGTCGACTGCCTCGGCCGCTTACAGTTTCGTTCGATTCGTCGGCGGAGCCGCAGCCCCGTGGGTAGCCGGCAAGCTCGGCGAATCCAATGTCCACATGCCGTTCTGGGTCGGCGCGGTTCTCACCCTCGCCGCCGTGTTCGTCCTGTCGAGCGGACGCAAAGTCCTCGCTCACGTCGACGACCACGATCCCGCACCGCACAGCGTCGACGAAGCACTCGCCGTAACCGTCGGCGACTAACCCCCTGTGAGTGGTTGAGGAGTGCAGGGACTCCTTAACCACTCACGGGGCGTCAGCTCAGGTTCAGATCTTCCAGGCCCAACAGCGAGCGGTACTCGACGCCCTCGGCACCGATCACCGCGTCCGCACCCGTCGCACGATCGACGACCGTCGCGACTCCGACCACGGTGGCCCCTGCCTCGCGCAGTGCCTTCACTGCCGTCAACGGCGAATTGCCCGTCGTAGTCGTGTCCTCGACCACCAGGACGCGCTTGCCGACGATGTCCGGGCCCTCGATCTGACGCTGCATCCCGTGCGCCTTGGCAGCCTTGCGGACGACAAACGCGTCGATCGGACGTCCGGGAGCATGCATCACCGCCATCGCAACCGGATCGGCGCCCATTGTCAAACCGCCGACAGCGTCGAAATCCCAGTCCGCGACCAGTTCACGCAGCAGCGAGCCGATCAACGGCGCTGCCTTGTGATGGAGTGTCGCGCGGCGAAGGTCGACGTAGTAATCGGCTTCCTTGCCCGAGGACAACGTCACCTTCCCGTGTACAACAGCCAATTCGCGCACCAGCGCAGCCAAGTCCTCACGATCGCTCATGAGTGCTCAGCCTACCGACCACTGCCGTGTGTTCAGCTTCTGCCTCAGGGCTACGTCCGGCTTCATCCTCTGGGCTACGTCCGGCTTCATCCTCTGGGCTACGTCCGGCTTCATCCTCTGGGCTACGTCCGGCTTCATCCTCTGGGCTACGTTCGGCTTCATCCTCTGGGCTACGTTCGCCCTCGGCCTCTGCCGACGATGTTGGTCATCCGGCGAACCAGTCCCTTGGGAACCAGACGCCCGGCCGTCGTGAGGACCTTGTACTGGATTCCCGGAATGCTGATGACGTTGTCGTCACCGAGATCCTTCATCGACGCCGCAACCACCTGGTCGACGCTCAGCCACATCGGCTTGGGGATCGTGGACATCTCGATACCCGCACGCTCGTGGAACTCGGTGCGGATGAAGCCGGGGCACAGCGCCTGCACACGCACTCCCGTTCCGGCCAACCCGCCGGACAGCCCCTCGGTGAATGAAATGACATATGCCTTGCTTGCCGAATACGTCGAACCGCGACCGGAGAGCAGGCCCGCGACGCTTGCAACGTTGACAATCGTTCCGTGCGCCGACGCAATCATGCTGGGCAGCGCCGCGCGAGTCAGCCGCATCACGGCGGTGACGTTGACGTCGAGTTGCGACTGCAGAAGCGCCGGATCTGCGGTCCAGAACTCGCCGGAGGTACCGAATCCGGCGTTGTTCACCAACACCTCGACGCCCTTCTCGAGGCGCAGCGCGACCGAATCGCGTCCGGCCTCCGATGCGAGATCGGCAACCAGAATCTCGGACTCGGTGCCGAACATCGTCTTCAACTCGGACGCGAGGTCGTGCAATCTGACTTCGTCACGCGCGACGAGAACCAGGTCGTATCCGAGGGAAGCGTATTTCTTGGCGAAACCGGCGCCGAGACCAGAAGTAGGTCCGGTCACCAGGGCAACGGGGCGCACAGGGCGATCCGAGTGGGAAGTCGACATACCGGCCACGCTAGTGGTTATTGCTACTGGACGGGAACCTTAAAGGTCAGTCGACCGGACGAATTGTGCCCGAGCGCTGCGACGCCGGACGCTGAGCCGGTTTGTCAGCCGCCTCGGGCTTGCGCAGCGATTGGTCCTGACGTGGCGCAGTTTCATGCGGTCCGAACTCACGCGATGCAGACTCACGCGGCGAAAACTCACGCGGCGCAGCTTCACGAGGCGGCTGCTCCTGACGCGTACGGGGCTGCTCTACCGGATCCGGAGTGGGGCGAGACTTCTCGGCGCCCGGCCGCGGGCGGCTCGGATCGTGATCGACCTCGAGTTCGTTGGGATCCGTGACCGGGGGCAGTACATGCAAAATGCCGGACAGGCGCGCAACCGACTCGATTGCAGCGTCCCAATCCCGGCCGTTGCTGGTCACCGGGAGCGAACCGAGCGTCCACTGCCCTTCGCTCCACAGCATGCTGATCGACGGCGGAACGGATTCGGTGAACGCCACCATGCGCTGATCACAGACGCGACGAGCAATCTCGAGGTCCGTTGCAAAAACCACCCGGGAACCGATCGCACCCAGCAGGTTCAGGTCGCCGTCCTTGGGCGGAGCCGTCGACTTCAACCGAAGATCGATGTCGACGTCCGACCCGATCTCGCGGCGAACGGCCACGATGGTTGCGGTCTCTTCCAGGTCGAACAGCACGAACTGCTCGCCGCGACGGCGGCCGCGGACGACGTCGGTGGCAGTCAGGTAGTCCTGCTTGGCCATGACCGCGCGGTGCCATTCGCCTGCCAGCTGATCATCAGTGGCCGTGTACGTGTAGCCCTGCGCCTTTGCCCAGATCTGGCGCACTCGCCCCGATTGATCTCGCCTCGTCCTGTCGACGTACAGAAGCGCACCCGCGCCTGCGAGTGCAATTACTGCCAGTCCGAACCACATTCCAGTCATCACCCTCCAGGGTAGCGACTCACGGCCTCAACCTCCCGCGACACCCTGGTGGACTCGCCCGATGTGTCGTGAACGACTCAGTTGCCGAACTTCGGCAACGACGTACTCAGAATCGTGTTCGCGGTCATCGTGCCGTTCTCCACCGGCGTTCCGTCGACGACGATGTTGTCTCCCGGTTGCAGATCCGCGATGGTCGCGCGGTTGAGCGCGATGAGCGTGGTGTCCGAGGTGGTCAGGACCGTCACCTGCGAGCCGCCGATCGAATCGATGACCAACGTGCCGCCGTCGTTCGACTTCACGGTGCCGACGGCTCCCCCGGCGTCACCGATCACTTCGCCGAGCCCGCCCGGAAGCTGGCTGAGCGGGGAATCCGTCGTCGGAGTCGGCGCAGTTGTGCTCGCCTTCGGCGGTGTGGTGGTCGGTGCCTGCGTCGTGGTGGTCGGGGGGACGAAAGCGGTCTGGGTGCCCTTGTCGTTCGAACCGAACGCCGAGAACGCGATGATCGCGATCACGGCGACGAGGATCCCGACCACGCCGGCGGCCACCCACGTCCCGAGCTTGCGCTTCTTGCCACCTCCGGGCGACCCGTCTTCGATGAACGGCTGTTCCGGCGGAACTCCACCGCCGCCCCCGGCAACCGGGTACTGCTGTGTATTTCCGTACTGCTGCGTGTTCCCGTACTGCTGGGCCGTGTAAGGCGGATAGGCCTGCGTCGCACCGGGCGGCGGTGCCTGCGGATCGAACTGCGGGTTGTAGGCGGGAAAGGCCTGAGTGGGGTTCGGCTGCTGCCCCTGCTGACCCAAGTACTCCGTGTTCTGATCCGGACCACCGTAGGGATACTGCTGTGCCCCCGGATACTGCTCTGCCCCCGGCTGCTGACCGAAATACTCCGTCGGCTGGTTCGGATTCGACGGGCCGGACACCGTCCCGTATTGCTCCGTCGGCTGGTCGGGCGTACGCCCCCACACCTCGGTCGCCTCGGGATCCTCACGGCGCGGCCCACCCGAATTACGCGGATCGTTCTGATCGGTCATGCCTGGCTCACCTTCGGTTAGGACGAAAGAGCGTCGAAGTCGTTCGGAGAGGCGCGGGTGCAGACTTCCCCAGTTCGAGCATCCAGCCATCCAGGGTAGAACAAAAAGCGAATGCCCCGCCGATCCACTTGGATCGACGGGGCATTTCGCTTACCGAATCGAGGCAGAACCGATCAGGAGAGAACCAACTGATCCGCGTCCTCGCTGACACCGACATGCACGGTGTCGCCGTCCTGGACCTTGCCGGCCAGGAGCAGCTTGGCGAGCTGGTCGCCGATCGACTGCTGAACAAGTCGACGCAGAGGCCGAGCGCCGTACAGCGGGTCGTAGCCGCGCACTGCAAGCCACATCCGGGCCGCACCGTTCACCTCGAGGGTGAGACGACGCGCAGCCAGACGCTTCTGCAACTGCTCGAGCTGGATGTCGACGATGTGCTCCAACTGCTCTTCGGAGAGCGAGTCGAAGACAACGACGTCGTCGAGACGGTTGATGAACTCGGGTTTGAACGCGTGGCGTACCGCGTCCATGACCTGCTCACGTGTTCCACCGGATCCCAGGTTGGAGGTCAGGATCAGGATGGTGTTGCGGAAGTCCACCGTGCGGCCTTGACCGTCGGTGAGTCGGCCTTCGTCGAGCACTGCGAGCAGGACGTCGAACACGTCGGGGTGTGCCTTCTCGACCTCGTCGAAGAGGACCACCGAGTACGGGCGTCGCCGAACTGCTTCGGTGAGCTGGCCGCCGGCTTCGTAGCCGACGTATCCCGGAGGGGCACCGACGAGTCGGGCCACCGAGTGCTTCTCACCGTATTCGCTCATGTCGATGCGGATCATCGCGCGCTCGTCGTCGAAGAGGAAGTCCGCCAAGGCTTTGGCGAGCTCCGTCTTACCGACGCCGGTCGGGCCGAGGAACAGGAAGGAACCGGTCGGCCGATTGGGGTCGGCGACACCTGCTCGGGCGCGGCGGACCGCATCCGAGACGGCGACGACGGCGTCGGTCTGGCCGACTACCCGCTTGCCGAGTTCGGACTCCATGCGGAGCAGCTTCTCGGTTTCGCCTTCCATCATCCGGCCGGCGGGGATTCCGGTCCAGGCTGCGACCACGTCTGCGACGTCGTCGGGCCCGACCTCTTCCTTGAGCATCACGTCACCGTCGGAGGCAGCTCCGGAAGCGGCTGCTGCCTCTTCCAGTTCCTTCTCGAGCGCCGGGATGCGGCCGTAGCGCAACTCGGCTGCCTTGCCCAGATCGCCGTCACGCTCAGCGCGTTCGGACTCTCCTCGCAGGGTTTCGAGCTGTTCCTTCAGCACGCGCACCGAGTCGATGGCCTGCTTTTCGTTCTGCCAGCGGGTGCTGAGCTGATTGAGCTTTTCGCGGTCGTCGGCGAGTTCCTGACGCAGCTTCTCGAGCCGTGCCTTGGACGCGTCGTCGGTTTCCTTCTCGAGTGCCACTTCTTCGATTTCGAGTCGGCGAACGGTGCGTTCCACCTCGTCGATCTCGACGGGTCGCGAGTCGATCTCCATGCGAAGTCGCGATGCGGCTTCGTCCACGAGGTCGATGGCCTTGTCCGGCAGGAACCGCGACGTGATGTAGCGGTCCGACAGCGCGGCAGCAGCCACCAACGCGGAGTCGGTGATGCGCACGCCGTGGTGCACTTCGTAGCGCTCCTTGAGGCCGCGCAGGATGCCGATGGTGTCCTCGACCGAGGGCTCACCGACGAGCACCTGCTGGAAGCGACGCTCGAGTGCTGCGTCCTTCTCGATGTACTTGCGGTACTCCTCGAGCGTGGTGGCACCGACCAGTCGCAGCTCACCGCGGGCGAGCATCGGCTTGATCATGTTGCCTGCGTCCATCGCGGATTCACCGGTGGCACCGGCGCCGACGATGGTGTGCAACTCGTCGATGAAGGTGATGACCTGTCCGGCACTGTTCTTGATGTCGTCGAGGACAGCCTTGAGGCGCTCCTCGAATTCACCGCGGAACTTGGCGCCCGCGACCATGGACCCGAGGTCCAGGGACACGACGGTCTTGCCTCGCAGCGATTCCGGGACGTCACCCGCGACGATGCGTTGGGCCAGGCCCTCCACGATCGCGGTCTTGCCGACGCCGGGCTCACCGATGAGTACAGGGTTGTTCTTGGTACGACGCGAGAGCACCTGCACGACACGACGGATCTCGGTGTCGCGACCGATCACCGGGTCGAGCTTGCCGCTTCGTGCGGCTTCGGTGAGGTCGGTCGAGTACTTTTCCAGCGCTTGGTAGGTGCCTTCGGGCTCTGGGCTGGTGACGCGAGCGCTGCCACGGACGGTGGTGAAGGCTTCACGCAGTGCGTCCTGGGTGGCGCCGTGGCGCACGAGCAACTGTGCGACGTCGGAGTCGCCGCCGGCCAGTCCGTAGAGGACGTGCTCGGTGGAGACGTACTCGTCGTCCATCTCGGTGGCGAGGTGCTGAGCAGCGGTCAGTGCCGCGAGTGCCTCACGGCCGAGTTGCGGAGTGGAGCTTGCGCCGGTTGTCTTGGGCAGGCGATCGACGATTGCCTGTGCTTCTCGGTGTACGACGGTGGGGTCGACGCCTACAGCTTTGAGTAGTGGGGCAGCGATGCCGTCGGTCTGGTCGAGCAATGCGACCAGCAGATGGGCAGGCCGGATATCGGGGTTACCCGCCGACGACGCCGACTGCAGTGCAGCCGTCATCGCAGCCTGGGTCTTGGTTGTTGGTGTGAACGAGTCCACTTGTCACCTTTCTGGCGAAGTCGAACGGGAAGAGCCGCGACCGGTTGGTATTGCGACTGTGTCAATATGCTCAACGCGGACAAACTTGAGTCTATTCCGCTCAAGTTTGTTTTCGCCAGGCCGAGTTGGTTTCGTAGGTCACATTTTCAGCCGTACTAGAATTGTGGCGAGAGTTGCAGCTGGTGCGAAAGGGGGATGGATTGGATCCGACAGTGATTGCCCGTCTGCAATCCAGCCTCGATTCTCTGACCGACGACGAGGAGAGCCGTGCGCACTTCTCGGCCGTGTTCTACACCGGCCTCTTTGCGGAACATCCTCTGTACCGCTCATTGTTCCCGGCCGGGATGGAATCGCAGGGGCACCGTTTCTTCAGAGCCATCGAGTTCGTCGTCAAGAACCTCCCCCAGCATCGTCGGATCCGGAAGTTCCTCACCCAACTCGGCCGCGATCATCGCCGCTACGGCGTCGAGCGTGAGCACTACGAGGCTGCCGGTGTTGCACTCGAGCGCGCGGTTCGGTCGATGTACGGAACCAGCGCGCACAGTCGCTACAAGTGGACACCGGAACTGGAGGATGCCTGGTCTCAGTTCACCGACCTCGTCGTCAGCACGATGGCCGACGGCGCCGAATCCGACACGTCCCCGGCGCTCTGGGGTGGAACCGTGGTCAGCCACGAACGAGTGCTCGACGATCTGGCGATAGTGCGCCTCGAAGCCGACCCACCCATTCCGTACGGGGCGGGGCAATACCTCGGCGTTCAGATTCCCCAACGCCCGAAGATGTGGCGGTACTACTCGCCGGCGATTCCGACCAACCCTTTCGGTCAGCTCGAGTTCCACATCCGCAAGGTGTCGGGAGGATGGGTCAGCCCGGCGATCGTCGGTGAAACCAATGTCGGTGACCGCTGGGTCATGTCCACTCCCCTCGGCGGCTTGGAGGTCGACTTCACCAGCGACCGCGACGTTCTCATGATCGGCTCTGGCACCGGCATCGCCCCACTGCGAGCCCAGGTGATGGAAATGTCTCAGCGCGCGAACAATCCGCGCGTGCACCTGTTCGTCGGCGGACGGTATCCGTGCGACCTCTACGACCTCGAAACGCTCTGGCACATCTCGCTCAGCAACCCGTGGTTGACCGTCGTACCGGTATCCGAAGAACCCGAAAACCCTTGGTGGCACAACGGACCGGTACTCGAACCCCCCTTCGGAATGCACAGCCGACTGATCGGACCAATCGGAAAAGTGGTTTCGCAGTTCGGCTCGTGGGCCGACCGCCAGGTCCAGATCTCGGGGTCACCGTCGATGATCAAGACGACCGTCTACGCCTTGCGCGCCGGCGGAACTCCGCTCGACCAGATCCGGCACGACCCGCTCTACTGACTACAGGAGAACTTTCATGGCCCAGCGAACCTGGTCGAGCACAGTCGTCGAACATCACCGTCTCCGTGAGGATCTGGCGGTTGTCCGCCTGGTTGGCGACGTCGTCCCGTTCCGCCCCGGCCAGTACGTCGACGTCAGCGTTCCGCAGAATTCGCGGTTGCTCCGCCGGCTCTCCCCCGCCCTGCCTCCCTCACACGACGGGAAGTTGGAGTTTCACGTCAAGACGGTTCCCGGCGGTTGGGTCAGCGGTTCGATAGTCAAGGACACCCAACCCGGTGACGTCTGGCAGATACTCGACCCGCGCGGCAATCTGTCGGTCGACGAGAACGGCCCCACCGTCATCATGGTCGCGGGCGGAACCGGTTTGGCCCCACTCCGCTCGATCATTCTCGATCTGGCTCAGACCCCGAACCCGCCGCAGGTGTACCTCTTCTTCGGCGGCCGAACGCTTCGTGATCTCTACGCAGCGGACATGCTGTGGCTGCTGGCCGACCAGTTTCCGTGGTTGCAGCCGATTCCCGTCGTCGAAGATCTCTCAGACGGCGGCCCGCCCGACGGATGGTTCGACCGGTTGAACGTCGACATCGGATTCGGCGACGATCATCTCATCGAGGGAACGCTCGCCGACGTTGTCGCGTCGTACGGCGCGTTCACCGAACATCAGGTCTTGGTGTGCGGATCCGCGGCCATGGTTCGATCGACGCGTGATCGGTTGATCGAGGCCGGCACCCCGGCCGACGTCATTCAGTTCGACCCGTACTGACGATCAGTACGTCGGATCATTGCGAACGGTGTCGACGTCGATGCCCACTGCGCGAAGCCTGAATTTGGTGCTGTTGACCATGGATTCGCTGCCGACGACCTGGATGTCGTAGCCCGCCCAGTCCCCGAACGAGGTCACGACCTTGCCGACCTTGCCGACGATGCGCCTCTTCATGCCGATCGGCGGGAGTGGCTCCGCTTCGGTGTGCCACCACGGATTCTCGTCCTCTTCGGAGACGGGGACGATCGTGAGCCACGGGTGCTTCTCGGCCAACTTCCACAGGTGTGGAAGGTCGTAGAGATCGCACGGATTCTGACCGGAATAGAACAGATGAACCTTGCGCGTGTTTCCGCGTCGGATCAGCTCGAGTATCTGCGCGCGAAGAGGCGCGACACCGGTTCCCGACGCGATCATCAGCAGGTCCTTGGAGTTCTCCGGAATCCCGAGTGCACCGATCGGCGAGCCGACCACCCAGGTGTCGCCGACGGCGGTCTGGTTGACCATCGCCGGGCTGACCCAACCACCGGTGACCTGACGGATGTGGAACTCGAGGATTCCGCTTCCGTCGTACGGCGTGGCCGGTGAGAGGTAGCGCCACATGCGCGGCCTCGCGGCGACCTGCACGCTGACGTACTGACCGGCGCGGTACTCCATCGTCTGGTCGAGTTGCAGCCGGACGACGGCGACGCCCTTGATGACCGGGCGGCATTCGATGACGGTGGCACTCCAGGCAGGCGGACCGTCCTCGGCGTTGGCGGCGTCCATCATCGCTGCCGAGATGATCGCGAGCGCGTTACGCCACGCGCTGTCGACCTCGTCTGTCCACAGTTCGGCACCGCCGAACGTCTCGAGCGCTTCGATCAAGGCATTGCCGACGGCCGTGTAGTGCTCGTCGGTGACTCCGTACTTACGGTGATCGCGGCCGAGCTGCGCGAGGTACTCGAGTATCGCGTCGGACTCGTCGAGACGTTCGACGACGTGAGCGATAGCGCTGACGAGCCGATCCCGCTGCACATCCATCGCTGCCGGAAAAAACTCACGGGTTTCGGGCGATCGAGCGAACAGAATCGAATAAAAGGTACGGGCGAGCCGTTCCGGACCATCTTCTACCGCAGCGACGGATTTGAAGCTCGACCGGACCAGAGAAATTGCTTGCGAATCCACGCTCATCCTCGTCCCGACTAGACGCGGCAAGACCCGCCGCGGAATTTCGTCTGCAGCTTATGTCACAAATGTCTGACTCGTAAATCATTCTGGACAAGTGTCACAATGCGACCCCATTTCGCGGTGTGACCGTCCCTTTCTTATTCTTGCGTGCAAGATAAACAAGAGCTTCGACACTCTCGATCGCCGAGCTAACGTTCAGCGAAATCTCAACCAGCCAAACAGGAGTCGTGCCGTGGATTTTGTTCGACAGGACGAATTGCCCACCGATAGCGGGCTTACGTCCCAGATCGCCTCCACTACCCCGACGCTGACCGAGCTTCAACGTCGGGAACTCGAGTGCGTCGAATTTTTCGACTCTCCGGAACTGGGCCACCTCCCGACGTCTCGGCGGCGCGAGGCCTTGCGTGAGCTCCATCGGACCGGTACCTACACGCACACAGCGGAGGAATTGCTCGTCGGCGCCAAACTCGCCTGGCGAAACCACGCCAGGTGTGTCGGCCGCGCGCATTGGCGGACCCTCAAACTCATCGACGCGCGCGATGCCGTCACGGCTTCCGCTCTCGCAGAAGCATGCTGGGAGCACCTGCGTATGTCGACCAACGGCGGCGCTCTGCAGTCGGTCGTGACGGTCGGGCCACTCCCCCGAGAGGACGGTCAGGAGTACCGCATCCTCAGCCCGCAACTGATCCGCTACGCCGGCTACCGGCAGCCTGACGGCACCATCCTCGGCGACCCGTGGCACGTCGATCTGACCGCTCAGGTCACCGCGATGGGATGGAAAGGCGCCGGTACGCCGTTCGACGTTCTCCCCGTACTGATTTCGGTTCCCGACGAACCCCTGCAGTACTTCGACGTCCCGGCCGACCTCGTTCTCGAGGTCGAGATCGAGCATCCCGAATACAGCTGGTTCGCTGATCTGGGACTTAAATGGCATGCCGTTCCCGCAGTCTCGGACATGAACCTCGACATCGGCGGAATCGTGTACCCCTGCACGCCGTTCAGCGGTTGGTACGTCAGCACCGAGGTCGGAGCCCGTAACTTCAGCGACGGCGATCGCTACAACATGTTGCCCACCATCGGAGCGATGATGGAGCTCGACATGAGCCACGACCGCACGCTCTGGAAGGACCGCGCACTGGTCGAGTTGAACCGCGCAGTTATTCACAGCTACCGCAAGGCCGGCGTCATCATGGTCGACCACCACACTGTCGCAAAGCAATTCATCGATCACATCGCGCGCGAGGACAAGGCCGGGCGCAAGTGCCCCACCGACTGGTCATGGGTGAACCCGCCCATGTCCAGCTCGCTCACGCCGACGTTCCACCGCCTGTACGACGAGCCCGATCTCGACATCCGGCCCAACTTCGTGACAAAAAAGAAGAAGGGCACCGACCAAGGCCGGTGCCCCTTCCACAACTGATCGCGCTCAGAAGGGGATCTGTCCCAATCCGACGCCGACCACGAGCATCGTGATCGAGATCAGACCGGCTCGCCACAGAACCTTCTTGTGGTGATCCGCCAGCGACACACCGGCGAGTGTGACCAGGAGCAGGATCGCCGGGACCAGCGGGCTCTGCATGTGCACTGCCTGCCCGGTGATCGACGCACGTGCCATCTCCACCGGCTCGATGCCGTACTGCGCTGCCGTCTCGGACAGCACCGGGAGCACACCGAAGTAGAACGCGTCGTTGGTCATGAAGAACGTGAGCGGAATGCTCAGGACGCCGGTGATGACGGCGAGGTGCGGGCCCATCGCGTCCGGAATGACCTGCAGCAGCCACTCTGCCATTGCCTCGACCATGCCGGTTCCCTGGAAAACGCCGGTCAGTACGGCTGCTGCCAGCACCATCGCGACCACCGAGACGATGCTCGACGAATGGCGTGCGATTGCTTCACCCTGATCCTTGACCGCCGGGAAGTTGACCGCGAGGGCGATCGACGACGCGATCATGAAGAGGACCGGAATGGGCAGGATGTCCATCACGAGCACAACGAGAAGGATCGTCGTCAGCGCTGCGTTGAACCAGAGCAGCTTCGGCCGCAAGGTGTCACGCCCGGGGGCAAGTCCGTCGATGAAGCGTCCGGTGTCGCCGCCGTCGTCTTCCGGCTCGTTCGAGCCGCCGGTGCCGGCGCTTCCGGTGCTGGAACTTCCACCGTTTCCGACCTTTTCGAGGATGCGCTCAGAAGTCAGGACCAAAGTCCCGATCCTTCGGCGCTCCATGATCCCGAGGTGAATGGCGAACCCGAGCACCATGATCAGTCCGACGATCAACGACGGCACCATCGGGACGAAGACGTCGGAAGGTGAGAGTCCCAGCGCGCTCGCGGCCCGGACGGTCGGGCCACCCCAGGGAATGATGTTCATCGTCGCGTTGGACAGGCCGGCGATCACCGTCAGGACGACGGGACTGACGCCGAGTTTGAGGTAGAGCGGGAGCATCGCGGAGGTCACGATGATGAAGGTCGTCGAACCGTCGCCGTCCAGGGAGACAACCATCGCGAGCACTGCGGTTCCGACCACGAGCCGCATCGGATCGTCACGCACCATCCGCAGGATGAGCTTGACCAGCGGATCGAAGAGTCCGACGTCGATCATGATTCCGAAGAAGATGATCGCGAAGAACAACAGCGCCGCGGTGGGTGCGAGCGACTTGATGCCGTCGGTGATCATGTCGCCGATTCCGAGGCCGGCCCCGGCAAGTAGTCCGAAGGCCACCGGAACCAGAGTCAGTCCCACCACCGGGGTCGCGCGTTTGGTGAGGATCAGGAACATGAACACCGCAACCATGAGGAAGCCGAGTGTGACGAGCATGATGAACTCCTTTTGTGCTGAATTGCCGAGAAAAACGGCACGGCAAATCGAGCCGGTGACCTTCGTTGAGGTGAAACGAAACTTCGGTTGTGCTTAGTTGGTGCCGGGCGGATCGAGTGTTGCGTCGACAAACCGGGATTGATCGGTGAGGAATGCGGAGAACTCGGGTTCGGTGAGAACTGCACTGTTCCAACCGTTTCGGCGAGACAGCTCGTTCCACCGCGGGCTTGCCGCCAGATCCCGCACCAAATTCTGCAAGTGCTGACGCTGATCGTCCGTCAGGCCCGGCGGCGCCATGAGCCCGCGCCAATTGGTGAACGTGACGTCGACGCCGGACTCCGCCATCGTGGGCGCATCCACCGCCGGGGTACGGGCCGGTGAGCTGACCGCAAGGACCCGAACCGTGCCTGCCGCAATCTGATCGAGGTACTCACCGATACCCGTAGCAGCGACGTCGACCTGCCTCGTGAGCAGTGCGGGAAGCAGTTCTCCGCCGCCGTCGTAGATGCGGTACGGGGAGCGCGACGGATCGACACCAACCGCGCGGGCGAACAGAAGGCGGAACAACCCGTCCGGTCCACCTTCACTCGAACCACCGCCGATCGAGATCGACGACGGATCCGCCACCCACGCCTGCGTCAGATCGGCGAGAGTTTTGTACGGTGAATCTGCTGGAACCAGTAGCGCTTCCGGTTCTTCGACCAGTCTCGCGATCGGCGTCACGTCGGCAAGTGTGTGCTCGGACGGCAGTATCTCGAGCGAACCGAGAACTCCGAGTCCCATGACCATGAGAAGGTCGGGGTTTCCGCGTTCGAGAGCCAAGCGGTTGAGTCCGACGATGCCGCCCGATCCGGGCAGCACAACGACGTCGGCGTCGACGGTTCCTTCGTCGGCAAGTGCTTGCACCATGGTCCGGGCAGTCAGGTCGTAACCACCACCGGCCACCGAGGGCACCAGTACGCGCAGTTCTTCGGAACTCTCACCCGCTCGGTCACCGGCAAGAAAGGACTCGAGCGGAGTACATCCGGTCGAGAGCACGAGAGTCATCGCGCAGGCACCGAGCAGGGCGATATGCCTGCTCAGCCGCTTCGATGCGCTCATGGCCTTGTCCTTCTCTGCCGGTACTGATGTGTGAACAGGTTTCATACTGGCGCACTTTGTGACTGGGGTCACCATTGGGAAAGCAAATTGATTTGTGCTCATTGTGCTCACGAACGGCCGCTTTCCCGGCATCGAACTGAAGGCTAGGGTCTGGCTGGTGTCCTCAGGAAACGAGCAGGCGGAGCGAGAGCGCAAGTTGCCTCTGCGTGCGCGACTGCGTCGGCGCCGGCACACTCTCGCGACACAACTTCTCGAACTGCAACTTCTGATCGTCGTTGCGGTTCTCGTGTGCGTCACTGCTCTCTCCCTCGCGCAGTCGTCTGCGAGTTTCCAACGCGAGGAAGGACGCCGCGCACTCTCGGCAGCGGAATCGCTCGCAGCCAACCCGGCAGTACGCGAACTGCTCCCCCAGGCTCAGACCCGCCTCCGCTCCGGACTACAAGGTTCTGTCGACTCGGTGCGCGCCATCTCGGGCGTCACTTACGTCTCGCTTGCCGACGCCGACGGCGGTGTCGTGATTTCGACGCGTCCCGGCGATGTCGGCATCGACGCACGTCAGACCCAGGATCGGTCATGGACGGGTTTGGTCGACACCCCCTCCGGCAAGGCCGTGGAGGCGCACGTTCCGATTCTCGGCAGCGAAGGAGCGATTACCGGAACCTCGATCGTCGGCATCGAGTACCCCTCGATCTGGACGCGGCTAGGGCAGTCCGCGCCGAATCTCCTGGTGTACCTCGCGGTGGCATCCCTTCTCGGCGGCGTCGGGTCGATCCTGTTGGCCCGCAGGGTCAAACGGCAGACCCTCGGCATGGAGGCCGGCGAGATCCTGGACCTGGTTCGCCAACGTGAAGCAATGCTGCGCGGCCTCAAGGAAGGCGTCATCGCCTTCGACGCACAGGGAAAAGTGGTGCTGATGAGCGACAGTGCCCACCAACTCCTCGACATCCCACGGGGCAGCGCCGGTAGATCGGTGCGGGACCTCGGCCTCGACGACCGCCTCCAGAGTGTACTGACTTCCGGCACAACCGAATCCGATCAGTTGGTTCTTGTGGGCGATCGCCTGCTCGTCCTCAACACCGTCTTGATCGAATCGAAGGGCCGCACCATCGGTTCGGTCACCACTTTCCGCGACCGCACCGAATTGCGTTCCGTGGAAGAAGAACTCGACGTGACCAAAACCAGCACCGACGCACTACGCGCTCACATCCACGAGTTCGACAATCAACTGCACACCATCTCCGGCCTCATCCAACTCGGCGAATACGACGAGGTGGTCGGCTACGTCGAGGGTCTGACCATGGAGCGCGCGCAGGTCAGTGCGACCGTGACCGAGAAGATCGCCGACGTCGGCACCGCCGCACTCGTGATCGCCAAGATAGGCGCCGCTGCACAGGGGTTGGTCACGGTCGAACTGGCGCCGGACACGCATCTGGAGACGGTGGACCGCAGACTCGGACGAGATCTCGTGACGGTGGTCGGAAACCTCGTCGACAATGCCGTCGACGCCGTCGGTGAGATGCCGGAAGCCTCGCGTCGCAAGGTTCGGCTGTCGATTCGCGACCGTGGCACCGCCGTCGAAGTGCGGGTGGAAGACGCCGGCCCCGGTATCGCGCCGGAGAATCGCGACAGGGTGTTCGGCCAGGGTTGGAGCACCAAGGGACAATCGAGTGACGGACACGGTTTCGGCTTGGCGCTGGTACGCCTGACGTGTCGTCGGCGAGGCGGCGATGTCACCGTGAGCACTCGTTCGGCAGAAAGCATCGAGTGGACTGTCTTCACGGCAGTCCTGCACGACGGAGAGGGCGCATGATCCGGGTACTGGTGGTCGACGACGACTTCATGGTGGCGAAGGTGCACAGCGGATTCGTCTCGCGGATAGACGGTTTCGAAGTGTGCGGCGTTGCCCATTCGGCCGAGGCCGCCCTGAC
The DNA here is from genome assembly GCF_042728675.1 of Rhodococcus sp. NPDC060176. Lineage (NCBI taxonomy): Bacteria > Bacillati > Actinomycetota > Actinomycetes > Mycobacteriales > Nocardiaceae > Rhodococcus > Rhodococcus sp. NPDC060176. The sequence continues at coordinate 968,610 of NZ_JBHWYS010000003.1, read as the reverse complement.
CGCAGTCGGTGAGTTGCAACCCGACCTGGTTCTTCTCGACGTCCACCTGCCCGGCACCACCGGACTCGATCTGATCGCCCCGTTTCGCGAGCTGGCACCGGAGCTGGATGTTCTTGTCATCACGAGTGAACGCGAGGCGGGCTCGGTCAAGAAGGCACTGCGCAGCGGCGTCGTGCATTACCTGATGAAACCATTCACGTTCGACGTTCTACGTGAGCGTCTCGAGCGGTACCGATCGACGTACGCGAACCTCGACAGCATCGGAGAAGCTGAACAGCGAGCGGTGGACGAGGCTTTCGGCGTGGCCGGTGGCGCGACCGCGGCATCGTCCCTCAAGGGTCTACCGAAAGGACTCAGTCCCGAGACCCTTCAGCTGGTCGAGACAGCACTTCGTGACGAAACCGAACCCGCCTCGGCTACAGACATTTCCGAGAGGGTCGGCATCTCGCGGGCGAGCGCGAGGCGCTACCTCGAGTACCTGTACGAAACCGGGCGATCCACCACCTCGCTGAAATACGGAGTGGTGGGCCGCCCGGAGCGTCGATACGTCTGGAAACGCTGAACCTGCGCTACACGACGCTGGTTGCTAGACCGCGCGGGCGCTGGTCTCCCAGTACCTCGCGCGCAGTGCCTTCTTGTCCAACTTGCCCAGCGGCGTCAGCGGAAGGGAATCCACGAAGTCGATGCTCTTGGGCGCGTGAACCGAACCCTTGGCCGCCTTCACCTTCTCGACCAGTTCCTCGGTGTCGACGGTCAGTCCGGCACGAAGCACCACGCACGCCTTGACGGCTTCGCCCCACTTGTCGTCGGGCACACCGACTACCGCCACCGACGCGACGGACGGGTGCGCCGAGATCACGTCCTCGATCTCGCGCGGAAACACGTTGAAACCACCGGTCACGATCATGTCTTTCTTGCGATCGACGATCGACATGAACCCGTCCTTGTCCTTACGCGCGATGTCGCCGGTGTGCAGCCAACCACCACGGAATGCCTCGGCGGTCTCGGCCGGCTTCTTCCAATACCCCTTCATGATCAGCGGACCGCGCACGCAGATCTCACCGAGTTCTCCCTGCGGCACCTCGTTGAGGTCGTCGTCGAGCAACCGGACGTCGAGCCACGGCACCGGCCGTCCACAGGTGGCGAGGCGAGCCGGATCGTCGGCGAGGTGTTCTTCCTTGCGCAGCACCGAGATTGTCATGCCGCACTCGGTCTGACCGTAGAACTGGAAGAAGATCTGACCGAACTTCTTGATGCCCTCCTGCAATCTGGCCGGAGACATCGCGGACGCTCCGTAGAACAGCGTCTGCAAACTCGAGACGTCACGCTTGGGCAGATCCGGGTGATCCATGAGCATGTAGATCATGGTGGGTACCAGCATGGTTGCCGTGATCTTGTGCTTCTCGATCGCCTCGAGCACCGCGCCTGGTTCGAAGGCGGGCAGGACGATCAACGCGCCGCCGCGCAGCAAAGTCGGGATGAAGAAAGCTGCACCCGCGTGAGAGAGGGGCGTGCAGATGAGGAAGCGGTTGTCCTCGGGCCACTGCCACTCCGACATCTGGATCTGATTGAGCGCCGCACCCGAACGGAAGGACCCCACAACACCTTTGGGCTTGCCGGTCGTTCCACCGGTGTAGACCATGCTGCTGGCGTCTTCGGCGTCGACGTGCGCAGCCTTCAGCGGCGCGGGCTCGAACGTGGCAGCCAGCGCGAGGATGTCGATTCCCACCTCGGACGGCCCCATCGAGAGCACGTTGGTCAACGAAGGCGACGACGCCTTCAACTCGGCGGCACGCTCCTCGAAGGCGTTGGGATCGAAGATGAGGGTCTCGATCTCGGCGTCGTCGACGATGTACTTGTGATCGTCGAGCGATCCCATCGGGTTCAGGGCACTTGCCCGGCACCCGGTGATCATGGTCGCGCCCATGCTGATCAGGACCTCGGGGCGGTTCTTCGACAGCATTGCGGTGCTGGTGCCCTGAGTGATTCCCAGTGACGCGAGCGCCTGGGCGAAGCAGCTGATCTGATCGCGCATCTGACCGCCGGTGAGGATCACGTCGCCGAGGTACAGCGCGGGCTTGTCGTGATTGCGTTCCAGAGCGGTGATGAGCAGGTCCGGACCGTAAACCGGTCGGTGCAGGTCAGCGAACTCGTCTGTCATCTGGTCTTCCTTCTGCTCGGCGCGTGCAGTCATCGAGATGTGCTCCCGGTCACGGATACGATATCCAGAATTGCACAAAACTGGAACAGGTTCCACCTCTTCGATCGAATCCGAGAATGCTCCCGATCAGCGGGAAGCCCGTCGTCACCCGCCAGAGCGGTGGTTAGCGTCGATGTACCCACCGAGACGACCGTGTCTCGGTCGCGTCCAACGGAGAGTGTCATGACTACCAACCTCGGTACCGCCCACTTCACGGCAACTGCTCCCCGTGCTGCCACCACGCTCCTGTCCGATTTCGACTCGTTGTACGGAACCGTGCGCTCCGCACCCGACGGGTCCGTCGTCGAGCAGGACGTCGTGTTCTTCGGACGCCCCGACCCCGGCGCGCTGCTCACCGGATCCGTGAGGTCGCTGGGTTCGACGCTCGAGCGGATCACCGAATACCACGATCAGACCGGGCATCTGGTGGCCGAGGTCTTCGTTCGTGAAGCCCCGACACCTGACGCCGGAACCGATTCCGTTGCCGCCCTTGCTGATTTCGCCGCTCGACGTTACGGTTCCGCGTCGCTACGCCGGTTCCGCGGACGCTGCACCTCGACCTCCGTAGGAACAGATCTGAACTGCTCCGTGACGGTGCTCGCCACGTACGAGAAGGACCACGAGAGCGTCACCGACGTAGCTCTGGTCGCCACCGATCCCGCCGGGGTCGTCACCGCCCGCGCCTGGGCGACTTACGCGATCGACAATGCGGCGACTCTCGCGAGCTGAATCTCTGCAGGTCACCGAGTAGGCGTTCCATCCAGCGGGAACTGCCGTATCTCCAGCGGGCGCTTCGTCGTTGTATGAGGCGGATCACATCACTGGAGCGTCGCAAGACGCGGCTCGGAGGAAGACATGGCACTCGGAACCGGCCCACTCACCACTACGGACGCCCCGACGCAGTCGGGCGCCGGCGAGGAAATTCGAGAAATCGAAGCGGCAGCGCCTCCCGCGCGGTTCGCGCGTGGATGGCACTGCCTCGGACTCAGCAAGACCTACCGCGACGGTCAACCCCACCAGATCGACGCATTCGGCACCAGCCTTGTCGTCTTCGCAGACAGTAAGGGCGACATCAAGATCCTCGACGCCTACTGCCGCCACATGGGCGGCAACCTGGCGCAGGGCACGGTCAAGGGCGATTCGATCGCCTGCCCGTTCCACGACTGGCGTTGGGGCGGTAACGGAAAATGTACGGCGATCCCCTACGCACGACGGGTTCCGCCGCTGGCCAAGACGCGGGCGTGGACCACACTCGAGAAGAACGGCCAGCTCTTCGTCTGGCACGACCCCCAGGGAAATCCCCCGCCCGCCGAGGTCACAATTCCCGACATCGAGGGTTTCGGAAGCAGCGAGTGGAGCGACTGGAGCTGGAACACGCTCACCATCGAAGGCTCGCATTGCCGCGAGATCGTGGACAACGTCGTGGACATGGCCCACTTCTTCTACGTTCACTACTCGTTCCCCAAGTACTTCAAGAACATCTTCGAAGGTCACGTCGCGAGCCAGTACATGGAATCGGTGGGACGTGAGGACATCATCAGCGGTACCAACTACGGCGATCCCAACGCTGTGCTTCGTTCGGATGCATCGTATTTCGGTCCGTCGTACATGATCGACTGGATCAAGAGCGAAGCCAACGGGCAGATCATCGAGACCGTATTGATCAACTGCCACTACCCCATCTCGAACAATGCCTTCGTGTTGCAGTACGGCGCGATGGTCAAGAAGCTTCCCGGTATGGACGACGAGTCCACTGCCGCGATGGCAGCGCAGTTCACCGAGGGTGTCGAGATGGGATTCCTTCAAGACGTGGAGATCTGGAAGAACAAGGCCCCGATCGACAACCCGCTGCTCTCGGAGGAGGACGGCCCGGTTTACCAGTTGCGGCGCTGGTACAACCAGTTCTACACCGATGTCGAGAACGTCACGGAAGACATGACGAAGCGCTTCGAATTCGAGATCGACACCACCCGCGCAGTGGAGAGCTGGAAGCGGGAAGTCGCCGAAAACGTTGCCGCACGTGACGCCCAGGCGCTCGAGACAACCTCCTGATTCGCAGTCGAAAACACTTCTGAGACAACCTGACTGAACGCAAGGAACAACATGACGTACGAAGTGCTCGAACAGATCAACGCGATGGCCGACGACATCTTCGCCGAAGGCATCGAGGCCGAGCGGATCGGCCGGGTGGCCGACGACACTGCCAAGAAGATGAAGGCAATCGGTTCCATCCGCATGCTGCAACCCAAGGAACACGGCGGCATGGAGGCGCATCCTCGCGAATTCGCCGAGACCGTCATGCGCATGGCTTCGCTGAATCCCTCGGCCGGCTGGGTCCACGGGATCGTCGGCGTTCACCCGTGGCAGCTTGCGTTCGCGGATCCGAAGGTGCAGCAGGAGATCTGGGGATCGGATCCCGATACCTGGATGGCGTCGCCGTACATGCCCGGCGGAATGTGTATCCCGACCGACGGTGGCTACAAGTTCTCCGGTCGCTGGCAGTTCTCCTCCGGCACAGACCATTGCGACTGGGCATTCCTCGGCGCGATGGCCTGTGACAAGGACGGCAACATGGAGATGCCGCCGCGCATGCTCCATGTCATCATTCCGCGTACCGACTACGAGATCATCGAAGATTCGTGGGATGTCATGGGACTTCGCGGCACCGGCTCCAAAGACCTCGTGGTCAAGGATACCTACGTCCCCGATTACCGCGTCATGGACTGCGACGAGGTCATCGACGGCACGGCCGTGCGCAAGTACGGACGCACCGAGACGCTGTACCTGATGCCGTGGTCGAACATGTTCCCCCTCGGTATCACCGCCGCCACGATCGGCATCTGCGAGGGAATGCTCTTCCACGCCAACGAGTACCAGGCCGATCGCATCAACGCACAGGGCACGGCCGTCAAGGACGACCCGTACACCTTGTTCGCGATCGGTCAGGCAACTGCCGACATCCGGGCCGCGCGCGACACCCTGCTTGCCAACGTCGACCGCATGTGGGATCGAGTGGACGCCGGCAAGGAAGTGACCTTCGAGCAGCGCGCCGAGGGACGTCAGACTCAGGTGCAGGCCGCCTGGCGCGCGATCAACGCGATCGATCAGGTCTACCCACGCTGCGGCGGCAACGCACTGCGGATGGACAAGCCGCTCCAGCGATTCTGGCGCGACGCTCACGCTGGGCAGCATCACGCAATTCACGTACCGGGCACCGTATTCCACGCCGCCTCACTGAGCCGCCTCGGCGCCGACCCGCAGGGTCCGCTGCGGGCGATGATCTGATCAGACTTCGACACAAGAAATCGACAGGAACCAGACACGATGACACACACTGACATCAAGGGACTTGGCTACGTCAAGATCTCGACCAACGACATGGCACGTTGGCGCACTTTCGCTTTCGACGTTCTCGGCTTCGCCAAGGGCAGTGGGCCGGATGAGAACGCTCTGTACCTGCGGCTCGACGAGCGCGCTGCGCGCATCGTCGTCGTCGAGGGTGAGCGCGACGAGATCGTCAACATCGGTTGGGAGGTCGCCGATCACGCCGCACTGCGCCGCGTTCAGGAAGCGCTCGAGAAGAACGGCACCGAGGTGGAGCAGCTTTCGCTCGCCGAGGCGGACGCTCGACGGGTCGAAGAAGTCATCGCCTTCACCGATCCCGGCGGAGCAGCTGTCGAGGTCTTCCACGGAGCGATCCTCGACCACAGCCCGGTGGTGACGCCCTTCGGCGCTCGATTCGTCACCGGCTCACAGGGTCTCGGCCACGTCGTGCTTCCGGTGATGGACAGCGCGGCGAGCTTCGACTTCTACACCGAGGTGCTCGGCTTCTACCCGCGCGGCGCGTTCCGTCTGCCGGCTCCGCCCGAATTCGGGCCGTTGCGAATCCGTTTCATGGGCGTCAACGAGCGTCACCACAGCTTGGCCCTGTGCCCGGCACCGCACGGCGGCGCGCCCGGCTTGATTCACATCATGGTCGAGGTGGACACCCTCGACGCCGTCGGCCAGGCACTCGACCGAGTGATGAAGGACGGGTTCTCCGTGTCGTCGACCCTGGGTCGTCACACCAACGACAAGATGATCTCCTTCTACGTCCGCGCACCCGGCGGCTGGGACATCGAGTTCGGCACCGAGGGCTCGAAGGTGGATCAGGACTCGTACTCCTCCGAGGAGATCACAGCAGACAGCTACTGGGGCCACGACTGGTCGGGTAGCGAGCCGCTGGCAGCGATGTAGTACCTGCCGGCAGCGATGTAGTACCTGCCAGTAGTTGAACGAAGGGGGGCCTGCGCGAGTATTCGCGCAAGCCCCCTTCGTCGTTTCTTCGGTGGCGCGCCCGAAAACAGACCGGTGATCCACTTCACAAATTCGGAAGTCTATGAAACTATTTCTAATTGAAATAGCCAGTTCACTGGTTGTGGAGCTCTAGGAGAAGTGAGGTACACGATGACACTGCAGGCTGTGGATGCTTTAGGCGGCGATTCGGCCCCGACGGCAATTCTCGATCGCGTCTCGCTGGTTCTCGACGCCTTCGACGGTCCCGGCAGGTTGACGCTCGCTCAAGTCGTTCGGAGCACGGGCCTTCCCCGCTCGTCTGCCCATCGCATGCTCGAACGTCTCGTCTCGATGCGTTGGCTGCGTCGCGACGGCCGCGACTACGAACTCGGTATGCGCCTCGTCGAATTGGGATCGCTCGCGGTTCATCAGGACCGCCTCCACGCTGCAGCCATGCCGCTTCTCCACGAGCTCTACCGCGTCACCGGCTTTGTGGTTCACCTCGGCATCCTCGACGGCCCCGATGTGGTCTACATGGAGAAGATCGGCGGACGCCTCGCAGCCGCGGTGCCGACGCGTGTGGGTGGTCGACGCCGGGCCGAGACCACTGCGATCGGTCAGGCGCTGCTCGCGTTCGGTTCGCCGAAGTCATCGGGTTACGCGCTGCCCCACCTCGCCCGGATTCGCGAATCCGGGGTTGCATTCGAAACCGGAAACGGCTTACCGGGATTCAGCTGTCTTGCGGCACCGATCGGCCCCATCGGCCGCGCTGTTGCCGCGGTATCCATCTGCGCGCCGTCGAAGGCTCTCCGCCTCGACCACGTCAGCGCAGCACCGGTTCGGATGGCGGCCGCTGCCATCTGGCGAGGCATCGACGGCGGATCGCTGAGCGTCACCCCGACATTGCAGCGTCGTCACCTGCTACGCAACATGCCGACCGCAGCCGGGGCCTGACTCAGATAGTCGAGCCGTTACCGGTGAGCCCGGCCTGCTCGAGCGCCAACACGTACTCCTCGACGTTCTTCCATCTGCCAGGCGTCGAGGGCAACGGCGATCCCAGTCGATCGTGCTCGGCGACGTTCGCGTACTCGGCGGACGCACGATCGATGTCTTCGAGAAGTTCGCGAGCAAGTTCGATCTCTGCTCGGAAGTAACGCTCCGACCAGCGCAACGTCATGACCGGGAACGACCAGGCCGGCTCGTTCTCGGCATGATCTGCGTGGAGTTTCGCGCGTCGAATCTGCTCTTCGACGTTGGCGATGTGGGCTTCCACCAGCGCCTTCAGTCGCTCGGGCTCGTTGAGATGCCCCATCCACAGACGCAGCATCACGCCGTGCTTGAGCACCGGAACCTCCACTGGAGCTTCGCGTGACCACGTCCGGACGGCGTCGGTTCCTGATTGGGTGATCGAGTAGAGGCGCTTGCCGCGTACACCCGGCTCGGAGACGACCCGAGACTCCACGAACCCGATGCTTTCGAGCTTCTTCAACTCTGCGTAGACCTGGCTGATGGACGGGCTCCAGTAGAAGAAGCCGACGCTCCAGTCAGCCCACTTCTTCAGATCGTTTCCGGTCAGTTCCTCCCCGAACGTGAGCATTCCGAGCACTGCCCAGCTGGTAGCGGGAAGTCCTCGGGACACGTCATCAGGTTCGGACATGCCCGAAGTCTAACAATCACTGGTGATTTGCTGGTTTCGTAGAATCCGAACGGACCGCTGAGCGGGATCAAATTTGTGTGAGACCCCTTCACCTGGCACTCGGCGGTCCGGATCCGGGCAGAGACGGCATTACTGCCATTGAGTGGGACTGCCGCTGGATTACGGCCGCGACGCCACACATCGTTGCTTCTGAAGTTGTTTGCAGAGTTCGAACAAGGAGACGACATGTCCGTGGAAAACGCCGAGCCGCCAGTTCTGGACGGGCGCACACTTCGTAACGTGATGAGCAATTTCTGCACCGGCGTCACCGTCATCACCGCTCACGACGGAGATTCGCCACTGGGCTTCACCTGCCAGTCCCTGGTCTCGGTATCGCTCGATCCCCCGCTGCTCTCGTTCTGCCCGGCGAAGACGTCGACGAGTTGGCTGAAGCTTCGTGAATCCGGAACTCTCTGCATCAACGTTCTCGCCCACGATCAGCAGGACATGTGTTCCGCCTTCGCGCGCGGCGGAACCGACAAGTTCCTCGGCATCGAGTGGGATGCCGCCGGCAACGGTGCTCCGGCGCTCAGCGGCGCGCTGGCCCGCATCGAGGCAACCGTCGAGCAAGAGCACGACGCCGGTGATCACACCATCGTCGTCGCACGCATCACCGATCTGAACGTGCTGCGCCATGACGGTCCGCTTCTGTTCTATCGCGGTGGATTCGGACGCTTCGACGCCTGAGTTTCTTGTGCCCGTCCCGCTGCGTGGGAGATTGCGGCGCCGAATCGAGACAGCACCGATAGCGTCCGAAGTAGTTGTCAGACCCTGAACTTCTCGACTGATCGGACTAACTCGATGACCACTCTCGAACCAGACACCACGACCGCGATCACGGCGACGGTAACCACCTACCTCGACGCCGTGGCTCGCGGATCGTCAGCGGACATCGCCGCCCTCTACGCCGAGAACGCAACGCTCGAAGACCCGGTCGGCAGCGAACCCCGCGTCGGCAAGGCTGCGATCACCGAGTTCTACGGCGCTCTCGAGGGCGGTTCGCAAGAGACGGAACTGCTTACCCTGCGGGTGAGCGGATCCAGCGCGGCCTTCCACTTCCGCGTCGTCACGCCGGTGGGCGATCAGGTCTACGAGGTCGAACCCATCGACGTCATGACGTTCGATGCGGACGCGAAGATCACGAGCATGCGCGCCTTCTGGTCACCGGCCGATCTGATTGCACGCTGATGCGGCAGGTCAGTTGCCGCAACTGCGGAAATCGTGTCCTGGTCGAGAAGTACAGCGACGCGCACACCAGCGTTCAATGGCTCGAAGAGTCGCAGGAAGTGTGCCCGGAGCTGGGGCGCGCGAACAGCCGTGCCAACGCTCAGCGGACATGTGGCGCTCTGCGTCAGACGATCAACGACCTTGCCGACGCCGGCGAGCTCGAGATGAGCCTTCGCAGTTACCCGGTGCCGGGCAAGCTGTCCTGAACGCTTCCGCGTAGCACTTCGGCGAACATGCGCGCCGATTCCAAGTCGTCGGCGTTCGGCCGCCCCTTCCGGATGCCGCCGACGAGTTTGAACGGCAGATACGTATCCCACGCACGCGACGAGAAGGCTGCGACCACATCGAAGCCCTTCTGTTCGAGGAGCTGAACCAGTGGGCGTGAGAAGCGGTGAATCCCCTTGTCGGGAAAACCACTGGTGGCGAAGACAAATGCCTTGGATCGGCGTTCTTCGGGGAGCGACTCGATGAACGCACGTAGGTTTTCGTGGTACGAGCGCAGGTAGATCCCGGATCCGAAGCCCACGAGGTCGTAGTCGGCGAGCTCCGCGGCGTCGATGTCGCCGGGTTCGACCACGCGAGCATCGAGAACTTCGCCGATGACGTCGGCGATCCGCCGCGTATTGCCGTGGGAGACAGAGGTACACACGATGATCGTCTTCATCGACTGCCTTCATTGGTCGTGGACATGTGCATCTTCTCCCATAGGTTTGTCACGTAACTCCACCAAGGATATGGGCAGGACTGCGCTCGACTTCCCTTTGGTGAGGAAAGATACCCGTCATGTCAGCACGATTGAAGGGGCGAAAACGCGCAGTCAACTCGTTGCTCGTCGACGTTGAACGATGGGCCGGTGAGCACGACAGCGTCAAAGCTGTAGCGCTGGTCGGGTCGTACGCGCGCGGTGCGGAGCGTATGGCAAGTGATCTCGATCTGATGATCCTGGCCGAAAACCCGGAGGCACTGGCCGATGAAGGCTGGTTCGTGCAGATCCGTCCCGACGCGCGTTTCGTCCGAGCAGCCAACTGGGGACCGATCCGAGAGCGACGCTTCCGCCTGGGCTCCGGTCTTCTCGTCGAACTGAATTTCGCGACTGAAAGCTGGGCGGACGTTCCGCTCGACGGGGGCACGAGGCGCGTGCTCGAAGACGGCCACCGAATTTTGTACGACACGGGGTCTCTTCGTGCTGCTGCGAGTGCTGTAGGAACTGATCGATGAGCACTGCGTCGGTCTTCGAAATCTTGGCCGCCGAAGTATCCGCGTTGCGCGGCTCGCCTCTCGTCGCGATCGACGGCGTCGACGGGAGCGGGAAGACGACCTTCGCAAAAAGCCTGGCGGCACAGCTGAATGCACGCCCCGTCATCGTGATTCACGTCGACGACTTCCTCAATCCGTCGGAGATTCGCCATCGTAGAGGGCGACAATCACCGGAAGGGTTCTGGCTCGACAGCTACGACTACGACGCCCTCGAACGACATGTTCTCGACCCACTGACGCCGCGAGGGAGCCGCGAGTACCGACAACGACGGGACAGCGACGCATACCTCGTTGCAGCCGATGGAGCGATCGTCCTCGTCGAAGGCCTTTTCCTGCATCGTGACGAACTCGCCGGACGATGGGACTACTCGATCTTCCTCGACGTGCCCTTCGGGATCACCGCCCAGCGTATGAACCTTCGCGACGGAACAAACGCAGATCCGGAACATCCGTCGATGAACAGATATGTCGGCGGCCAACGGCTGTACTTCGCCGCTGCGAAGCCCTGGACTCGGGCCGACTGCGTCATCGACAACGCCGACCCGCGCCTGCCGCACATCACGACACATGCCGCCCACGAAAAGTAATCCGTTGATCGCACCCTGATGGGGAGGCCAAGCTCGGTCGCCGTACAGAGTGCAGCCGCGTCGACGATTCCGTCGAAAACTGCTGGAGGAGTGGGTCTCTACTGGTGAAACTCTCGTAGAAATATCGCTCTGTCAGCTTGGCATGCAAACCGCTGGCGGTCACGGTCGCCCCCTGTCTGCCGCGGCAGCACAGACTTCCAGTCCTGCGGCGAGGAAGCTTCACGCTGAAGCGATGCCCGCTGCCCACCACTCAGACCGGCATACCGGCGGAGTGTCGGAGAAGCAGCGTGTCGATGTTGACAGACGACGCGAATGTGACGCAGACTGCCCAATCTGACAGGAATCACTGTCAGATGTAAACGGAAGGCAGGTACGTGATGTCGAAGATCCTGGCTGCTCCACCCATCCTGTCGCGCTTGCGTCCCATCTCAGGCAATTCGGGACTACCCGGAATAGATCAAACTTTTCGAATACATCCGCGAACCTCTTGCTTTGATACAAAAACGGCTGGGATCGTTGCGGCGAAGCCCCGTGGTTCTCGATGGCCGGTAGACGATGGGTCGCAGTCCTCGGATCCGATGCATGCCAAGAAGTTCTCCAGAACCGACTCGAAGACAAGGTGCACTGGTGTGCCTGGGAACCGTTCGGTGGAGGCGGCACAAATGCCGTTCCCCCGACGGACAGCCGATCGATCTGAAGCTACTCACCACTTCTCATGACCGGTGATGAAACGAAGATCTCCTTGCACATGGCCACCGGCACAGAAGCTTTCGAAATCAAGAGGCAAACATGAGCACTCAGCCTGCCCGAAACCGGCACACACACGCTGCTCCGAAACCAGAGGTCGTCGCAGCGGCGGAGTTCTTACTTGCAGAATCAGACGCCCATATCTTCCGTCGCCGCTATCTCGAACTGCTCACCCACACCACAACGCCGGATGGCGCAACCGTCACGGACTACACGGTCGCCGAAAGGTATCTACTCAACACTGCAGCAAAGAGACGTCTTGCGCGGCGCCCGTCCAATCCTTAGCCACGATCGCCGGTCAAGCAGCGCTCGCGGCGAACTTCGAGGACATCGGTACTGGGTTCACGAATTCGTCTTGGGGTAGCGACGGAGAATAGAGTGCGCTGCCTGGGTGACACTGGTGCGATCGTAGGTTTGCACGAAGTCGAAGGTCCGTTCGAGATCTGGACCGTTGTCATGAAGATCTCGCGCCGACAGCATCGCGGCATGGTGTGGCCCCAGAGTGACGACCGTCCACTCGTTGACGAGATCATCACCCGGTTCGAGCGGTGCGTGTTGAACTTTACCGTCGAGCATCACGGACAGACCGACACCGTAGACACCGGCAAACCCCACGGTATCGGCGAGATGACGCCACCGTGCAGTTGTGGATGCAGTGAAATGCTCGGCTTGTTGAAAAGTGCCCAGAACAAGCATCGAGGAACCCGATGTGGCGGCTTGTGCTTCGAGGGACTTACTCAGTTGGATCAACAGACGCTTGGTACCGCGCCGGATCTGGCTGTGAGCAGACACGATCGAGTAGGGAGTGCCCACTTCGGGGATGGGATCACTCCACACCGGAGTATCGGGCATCGCGACGACCGGTTCGGACAACAATGAACTCGGATCGGCGACTGCGGGATACAACTCACCCGTTCCGTATGTGGCTCCGATGGTGATTGCGGCAAGACGGGACGATTCCGAGTCGACACCCTCGGCAAGGATAATCGCGTTCGATCGCTCGACGTAGGCGCCGAGCGCGTGCACTGTCGTTCCGACTTCGAAATATGCTGCCTTGGAAAGCAATTCAGCGGAAGTGATAATGATGTCGGGTTCAACCAAAGACAGAAGTGTCGCCGAGTGCCTGTCGATGCCGACGCCGTCGAGTGCAATCAGACGCCCGCCCGCGCGGGCTTCTCTGATCACTGCCAGAGAGTTGTGGGGATCGGTAAGCACCGATGCGCTGTCAACCGTGATGACGATCCGTTGCAGATTTCTCGTCGCTCCTTCGATACCAGGAGCGTTCAGAGCTGCTCGGGAAGCCGAGTCGACGGCCACCAGTAACGGCAGGCGATCCGCGACCGTGCATGCGAGGGCAGTACGGGACATGGCCAGTTTGTGACTGTCGAATTCCGAGCGTTGCTGCATCAATTGCGAGGCGCGGCGAAGGGCATGCGCCGAACACAGAGAGGAATTGTCAGGCCCACGCAATTGCAGCTCGACACCTGCAAGTGCGTGGTCGTCGAGGCGGCGTATCGGTGCGAACTGCATGCTTACTTCCAGACCAATCACATCGGAGAACTGGGTGATCGGAGAATTCGACGATGTCGAACCGTTGCTGGTGTCATACGCCATGGTGTGGCTCTTCACTACGAGTCGGGACCACCAAGCGTTCATGCGGCCGGACGCGTCGATGGCGGCGCCGGCTGCTCGACACTGAACGAGACTATCGCAAATCTCGGCGCAACCCGGTGACGACAACCTGATCCCGCGCCGCAAAATGCACATCGAGACGCAGATCAGACCAGGAACCAAGTCAACGCGTATCGAGCGCTGCTCACTTCACATCGTTCGTGGGATTTGTTTCCGGCTCAAGCGCCGAGTGCATCAGCGGTCGACGTGGCATCGCCCGCAATGAGTTCGGAGGCGCCGAGAGCCTGAAAAATCATGGAGACCGCTCGCGTCGGGGCAAACAAGCGAATGCGGTTGTTGCCACGCCCCGCAGCATCGACAACGGCATTCGCCACTCCGGACGACATGAAGGTCACGCCGGAGAGATCGACGTGAATATCGGTGCCGACCAGAAGAAGTCGGTCGAGAGCATGCACCAATTCCACACGCTGACCCATGTCCAATTCCCCGGAAAGCCTCAATACCGCATACGAAGGGGTGTAGCTTTCCACGTCGATACTGTACCGATGCCCTTCTCGGAGGGCGCTGTCAAATAGATCGAGAACATTTGCAGCTGAAGAACGTTCGTTGATCGTAGTCATGAAACCCTCTTGTCTGGACTCGGCGTGCCCCACCGCCGGAATCAGCGATGAATCACTGTGCTTCGGATAACCAACCGTGTCGGTCACTGCGTTCCAGACGAACTCTGCCAACGGCAGGTTTCACCAACACATCCAGATCTGTAACGCTAGAGTCTCGAAAATGTCACAGCGCGATATCGCACTTTTGGCGCTACCCCTGACGCACTGAACGCAAGCACCTCGCCTGGCCCCCGACGTGCCTGCGGGGCGGCGTCTCTGCGGCGTCGACCACTGGCTTTCTCGCTCATCGGGAAGGTGAGTTCGCCGCACCACCATTCCGCAATACCTTCTGTGACATGGATAACATTGTCGACGTACTCGTCATCGGATCGGGCGCTGCCGGATCGGCCGCAGCGCTCCAAGCGCACGCCGACGACGCATCGATCGTGATTCTGGAAAAGAGCGGACCCGATTCCGCGGGCGGCAACACTCGATTGTCCGGCAGTGGATGGTTCGTCAACCAGGACCCCGCTGCCGCCCGAACCTTCCTGCGTTCGTTGAACGGGGAGTTCCCCGTTGCCGACGACGTCATCGATGCCTGGGCCGAGAACACTCACGGGCTGTCCGACTGGCTCCGCAGTCTGGGTGCAACTGTAGCGATGACCGGCGATTTCCATTCCACAGCAGAGTTCGCCGAACTCGACGGAAGTTCTTGTTACGCAGGGATGGACACCGTCGAAGGGAAGATGGGCAATGAACTTCTCTACCGGTTCCTCGTCTCCGCTCTCGCGGAACGCGGCATCACAACTCTTTTCGACACCGAAGCCACCAGACTCCTGACAGATGAATCCGGAGCGGTGACCGGAGTCGAGATCCGTTCGGGTGAAAAAACTTCGCAGATCCAGGCGCGCCGGGGTGTCGTCCTTGCCACCGGAGGATTCGAAGCAAATCCGACGATGGTGCGCGACTACCTGCGTCTGGAGAATCCGAAGATCTGGGGCTCACCATCGGCTACCGGCGACGGTCACCGCATGGCGCAAGCGGTAGGCGCAGATCTGTGGCACATGAACAACATGATGACCATTACGGGAATCCCCGGTGATCCCGAGAATCCGACGGGTTTCTTCCTGGCACTGTGGAATGCCCACAACTATGTGTTCCTCAGCCGGGAAGGTCGACGCTTCACCGACGAGTCGGCCGAAATGCGGCACGGTCATGTGTTCAGAGAAGGTTCCTACCAACACTTTCCAGTGCAACCGATGAACATCGTCTTCGACGAGACGATGAGGTTGGCTGGACAACTGAGCCCCGGTCGCGACGCACTGCCCGTCGGCCACAGAGTTCTCGACGAAGGGTACGAGTGGAGTGCGGACAATCAAGCTGAGATCGACAAGGGATGGATCGTCAAGGCAGACACGCTCACCGAACTCGCCGGGAAGCTCGGACTGGACCCAACCGTCGTGGAAACGAGCGTGCGACGCTACAACGAGACGTGCGCGGACGGCGTAGACCATTCGTTCGGTCGCAATCCCGAGACGTTGGCCCCGGTGGCCACGGCTCCGTTCTACGCCGTCGCCGCACCGCCACTGCTGGGTTGGAGTAACGGCGGACCGCGCCGCGACGGTCATTCCCGCGTTCTCGATACTGCCGGCAATCCGATTCCAGGACTTTATGCGGCGGGCGCCGTCAGTTCCACGTACAGCGCGGCGAAGGACGGTGGATTCCATATCGCCGATGCCTTGGCGTTCGGCCGGGTTGCCGGCGCCCATGCTGCCGCGCGCGCGACAGCGGGCGCCTGAGTCACACCCGAGCGGCCTTGACCTCGTCGAAGAACGCGACGACGGCGGCTTCGTCCTCCGGCGGAACGGTGAGCGATGCTCGTGGCCCCGCTACCGCGATGGAGTCGTCAGCGAGCCGATTACCGATAGTGAGTTTGAGACCCGACTTCGACGGTTTTGCCTTCACTGCAATGTGTTCGACGTGCCAGCGGGCCACTTCACTCGTGCTCGCGGCGGTGCGGTCGAAAACCTCCACAGTGCGGTGGTCGAGGACCATCACGATGTTGGTCCCGACGGTGACTTCCAGATAGCGTCGTTCCGCCACGGTGTGCGCCTTTCGGTTGGGTGAAACCGACGCTACACACCGTGGCGGAACTCAGCGTGTCACAACGTCAGCGGGACGAACTGCCCGCATCGACTGGCAGTGCGACAGACGTGATGTAGCGGGCCTCGTCGGAGGACAGGAACAGTGCAGCGTTCGCCACGTCCACCGGTTCGATCCACGGAATGGCGAGCATGTTCATCGTCATCGCCGCGGCAGCAAATTCCTCGCGGGTGGGGTTCTCGAGGTCCGGGCGGAACTTGCCGCGAACCAACGGGTTCTGAATCATCGGGGTGTTGACGTTGGTGGGATGAACAGTGTTGACGCGCACGTTGTACGGCGCCAATTCCTTTGCCAGCGAGCGCATCAAACCGACCACACCGTGCTTGGCCGCTGTGTAGTGCGCAACCCCGACCAACCCCCGCAGCCCGGCGATGGAACTGGTGAGTGTCATCGATCCCCCACCTCGCTCGATCAAATGCGGAGCCGCAACGGTGGTGGTGTGCCACACGCCGGTCAGGTTCACGTCCAGCATGGTCTGCCACATCGTTTCAGACATGGTCAGCGCCCCGTCAGAGGACGTGATACCGGCTGTAGCGCAGACGATGTCGAGACCACCGAGCGCTTCGACGGCCGAGTCGACGGCACTTCGCAGCGCCTCGAGATCCCGAACGTCCACTACAGCGGATTCGACCTTTCGCCCCAGCGCCTGGATCTGCGCGACGGTCTCGGCCAGATCGGCCTCCGTCGCGGGCGGCGTGACTGTGGTTTCCACCGAGGTGCACACGTCGACCGCGATGATGTCCGCGCCCTCTTCGGCAAAACGCACGGCCTGAGCCCGCCCGATTCCTCGTGCCGCACCCGTGATCAGCGCGATCTTGCCTTCCAATCGAGAAGTCATCAATTCACACTTTCTGGGTCAGGCCGGCGTCGACAACCAACTGACAGCCGGTCATGTAGCGGGACTCCGCGGATGCGAGAAACAGGACCGCATTACTGACGTCCACCGGATCGACCCAGGGAACGGGCAGCAAGTTGCGAGCGCTGAGCACTGCAGCAGCGTCTGCTTCGGTGGGATTCTCGATGTCCGGGCACAGGTTCGCGAACACTCGCTCGTTGATGATCATCGGAGTACGTACCGAACCCGGATGCACGGAGTTGACCCGAATGCCTTCCGTCCCCAGCTCGTTGGCCAACGTTCTGGCCAGACCCACCACGGCGTGCTTGGCAGCACTGTAGTGACCTGCTCCGGCAATACCTTTGATTCCCGCTGTCGAGCTGACCAGAACGACAGACCCACCGTCGGCGAAATGCGGAACACAGGCCTTGACCGTGTGCCACGCGCCGGTGAGATTGACGTCGAGCGAACGGTTCCATACCGCCGGCTCGATGGTCCACGTCGGTCCAGGCGTGTCGTAGACGCCGGCGTTGGCGACCACGACGTCCAGACCCCCGAGTTCGGCAACGCACTCTGCCACTACGGCGGCCAAGCCGTCGAAGTCCCGAATGTCCGCGACGCCGGTGGCCGCAACGCCACCTCGATCACGCACTGCCTGAGCGGTTTCCGCCAAACCCGACTGCGCCTGTTCGACATCCAGCGCGATCACGGACGCGCCTTCTTCGGCGAGCCGCTCGCAGTGTGAGCGCCCCATTCCGCCGGCCGCACCGGTCACCAATACGCGCTTGCCCTCCAGCCGACTCATGCGTGCACCGCACTGTTCAGCTCGAAGCCTCGGTATCCCGCTGCTGCCACGTCAGCACAGATGTCGGAGTAGACACCGAAGCCCCCGATGAATGGCATGAATATCCTCGGCTTCCCCGGGATGTTGGCTCCCATGTACCAGGAGTTCGCGGATGGAAACAGCGTTGCCGACGCCCGGCGCGAGCACTCCTCGAGCCAGCTGTTCACGGCTTCTGCGCTGGGTTCGATCGTGTCGATGCCGTTGGAATCGAGATGGCCGATCGCGTCGGCGATCCAGTCGACGTGCTGCTCGGCAGCGAGAATCATGTTGGACAGCACACTCGGGCTACCCGGCCCGGTGACGATGAACAGGTTCGGGAAGCCGTGCATGCCCAACCCGAGGTACGTTCTCGGGCCTGCGTGCCAATTCTCTCGCAAGGTCTCGCCGTTGCGGCCACGGATCTCGATGCGATCGAGTGCCCCGGTCATCGCATCGAAACCGGTGGCGAACACCAATGCGTCGAGTTCGTAGTGCGAGTCGGCCGTCTTGATCCCGGCCTCGTCGATCGCCTCGATCGGTGCGCTCTTGAGATCGACCAGGCTCACGTTGTCACGGTTGTAGCTCTGGTAATAGTCGGTGTCCGTCACGATCCGCTTGGTCCCGATGGGGTGGTCGTTCGGGATCAGCAGGTCTGCGATGGCCTGATCTTCGACCACCGATCTGATCTTGGCCTCGGCAAACGCTGCCGCCGTCGCGTTGGCGTCGATGTTGCTGGTCTGGTCTGCGAAGGTCTTGGCGAACAGAACACCGCCGAGCTTCCACCGCTCCTCGTAGGCCGCGTTCCTCTCGGCTTCGGCCACCTCAAGCGCACTGCGCGGGTCCGAGACGAACGGTGATCCGCCGCCACTGCGCTTGGACTGCGCTCGACGCTCTGCGTAGTCAGCCTTGATCTCGGCGCGCCGCTTGTCATCGAGAGGCGTGTTTCCTGCCGGCACACTGTAATTCGCGGAACGCTGGAATACGAAGAGGTGATCGGCCTGCTCGGCGATCAGAGGAACGGACTGGATGCCCGACGATCCGGTGCCGATGACCCCGACTCGCTTGCCGGTGAAATCGACGCCCTCGTGCGGCCAGAAGCCGGTGTGGAACACCTCGCCGCCGAAAGTCTCCCGACCTGCGATGTTCGGGACGTTCGCGGTCGAGAGGCTGCCGGTGGCGCAGACAACGAAGCGTGCGGTGACGTCATGACCACCGTCGGTGTGCACTCGCCACGTCGACGAGCCCTCGTCGAACTGTGCGCTCTGGACACGGGTATCGAAAGTGAACCCACTGCGCAGGTCGAAGCGATCGGCAACATGATCGAGGTAGGACAGGATTTCCGGCTGCGCCGCGTACTTCTCGCTCCAGTCCCAATCCTGTTGCAGCTCTTCGGAGAACGAGTAGGAGTAGTCGAAACTCTCGACATCGCAGCGTGCGCCCGGGTAACGGTTGAAATACCATGTTCCGCCCACTCCGGAGCCCGCCTCGAAGCCGTGGACACGCAGCCCCTGCTCGCGAAGTCGGTGCATCGCGTACATGCCGGCGACGCCGGCGCCGATGACTACGACGTCGAGTGGTGCGGTGGAGAAGTCAGGATCGGTCATGGTGGTCACGCTATGAGTGGACTGGTTGGTAGAGGAACGGGTTCTCCCGCTGGGTGGGCGGAGCCTCCACCCCCTGACACTGGGTGGGCAGAGCCTCCACCCCATGACACTGGGTGGGCTACGGCAGTGGAGAGCGTTGGTGTCCACCGATCGGGGGACACCGATGTCATCCAGCACTCGGACCCGTAGGTGGACAGACCTGAAGGGATTTCGGGGCCATAGTTATCTCATCACCGAAACACACGGTCACCGAGACCGACAAATACGAGGAGAAACATCATGAGCACCAACACAATTCGATCCGAAGCGGTTACCTTTTCCGGCCTCAGCATGGCAGCTCTGGTCGCCCGCGCCGCTGGTGCGAACGCCGTGAAGTCGATGACCGACACCTCCGTCACGACGGCGATGATCAGCAATTCGGGCTTCGGTGCCCTGTATCTGGTCGACGCATCCAACCCGAACGGCGACTGGATCGTCCCGCCGGCCGACTACATCCTCCCGAACATGAACGTGAACGTTGTCGCCACGAGCAAGAACCAGAACGATTTCCCCATCGTGCTCACGTACCGCTCCGACGACGGTGGAGTATTTGTCTTCAGTGCCACCAACTCGAAGACCAGGGCGGATGCCGGCGGAACGTACGCCACCGATGGCCACGACGTCACGGTGACGATGACCTCGGGTTACCCGGCCATGAATGTCACGTACGTCCTCCGGTGACGCCTGCTCACTCCAACAGACCCTGCCGCATCGCGGCGGCGACGGCGGCGCCTCGATCGTTGACTCCGAGTTTCTCGTAGAGGCGCTGAACGTGGGTTTTGACGGTGGAGGGCGCGAGAAAGAGCTGAGAGGCGATGGCGGGGATGCTGGCGCCCTGCGCGATCAATCCGAGGACTTCACGTTCGCGGGCGCTGAGCGTCGGGCCGGACGGTTCACTGCGACGCCGAACCTCTCCCACCAATCCGGCGGCGATACTGGGCGGCAACACATCTCGGCCCGCAGCACAGTCGAGCACGGCGCTCACGATCTCGGCGCGAGTGGATTCCTTCGGCAGGAATCCGGCAGCACCCGCTTGTAGAGCCTGATAGACGACGGACGACTCGTCGTGAGCACTGAGCAGTAGCACCCGCGTCGGAAGCTCGTCTCGAACCACTGCGGCGGCGACCTGAGTTCCGTCCAGGTGCGGCATCCGGAAGTCG
The DNA here is from genome assembly GCF_042728675.1 of Rhodococcus sp. NPDC060176. NCBI lineage: Bacteria > Bacillati > Actinomycetota > Actinomycetes > Mycobacteriales > Nocardiaceae > Rhodococcus > Rhodococcus sp. NPDC060176. The sequence goes on along the minus strand of NZ_JBHWYS010000003.1, from coordinate 947,766 downwards.
AGCAGCGCGACCTGCGGGCGTAGTTCGCGAATCATTGTGAGCGCTGCTGCGCCGTCGTCGGCCTCGCCCAGGACGTTGATGCTGTCACTGCCGGTCAGAGCCCGAACCACGCCCTCACGGAACAACGGGTGATCGTCGCCGACCACCACGGAAACCTTGCCGGCCAGCGGCTTCGTGCCTTCGCGCATTGCTCACTTTCTCACGCCCGAACCAGCAATGCGAGCACTTACGCCTCCCCCGATCGGGGGACAGACGATTCACCCCCGCCAAGGCCCCGTCGGCGGACATACAGCAGCACTCATTCGCGACAAGATTGATTCATCGCCGAGAACGGCAACCACACACCATCCCAGGAGCAGACATCATGCGTACCAACACCACTCGCTTCGTAGCAGTCACCGCAATCGCCCTCGCTGTCGGCGGAACCGCACTGGGAACCGCAGCGGTCGCCAACGCCGGCACCATGCCGACCGACGGCCCGACGGTTGCCATGACCATCACCAACAACACCGACAACCCGATGCTGCTGGACAGCGCGTCCAACCCCTACGGACAGTGGATCAACGGCCCCCGCTCCTACCTGGCCCCGCACACAACCGAAATCGTCACCGCCTACAGCAGCGATCCCCGCGGTATCGGCGTCGATGTCACCTACAACGTGGCCGACGGTGTACAGACCGTCATGGCGGCCAACAACTACGCCGGCAACCCCACTCTCGACGGGACTCGCATCATCGGCGACCCGACGCACGTCATCCTCACCGATTACATGGCCACCGGCTACCCCACGATGAACGCGTCGTACGACGTCTTCACACAGAACTGAACCAGACAGGCTGAATCAAACAAACTTGTTTCGCTACGGCCCACGACCCGGTATCCACATGGATGTCGGGACGTGGTGTGTGCCGGCCCCTAGACCCGCTCGACCAACACGCAGCGGGCGCCACTGAAGATCGTAGGCATGCACTTGTTGCAGTGGATGCACAGTGAATGAGTATCGGATTCGGCCGCGATCCGATTGATCAGATCCGGTTCTCTGAGCAGCGCCCGCGCCATGGCGACAAACTCGAATCCCTCCGCCATCGCCGTATCCATACCCGCTTTGTCCGTGACACCGCCGAGGAGCACGAGCGGTAACTTCACCGCAGCACGGATCTGCCGAGCCTCTTCCAGCATGAACAGCGGCTTGTACGGGTAGGTGTGCAGCATGCTCTTGCCCACCAACTGCACACCGAGTCGAACTGGTTGCGGCATAGCGGCGGCGAACTCGCGGATCGGCGCATCGCCCTTGAACAGGTACATCGGGTTGAGCAGTGAGCTGCCCATCGTCAATTCGAGCGCGTCGACGCTTCCGGATGCTTCGAGCCACTGCGCAACCTGGATTGCTTCGTCCACCCAGAATCCGCCTGGCACACCGTCGTCCATGTTCAGCTTGGCCAAGATCGCGATCTTGTCGCCGACGGCATCGCGCACACTGCGCGCAGTTTCGAGTACGACGCGGGCCCGGTTCTCCAGTGATCCGCCGTAGGAATCCTTACGACGGTTGAGTTTCGGGCTCAGGAACGAGCTCGCGAAATAGTTGTGACCGAAGTGAATCTCGACGGCGTCGAATCCTGCCTCGACAGCAAGTCGCGCAGCGCTCCCGTGTGCCGCCGCAATTCTGGTGATGTCCGCTGTGGTGGCAGTGCGAATCATCCTCATGCTCAACGGATTGAACGAACTCGACGGTGCTAGCGCAGGCAGACCGGTCGACTTCTGATTTGCCACCGGACCGGCATGCCCGAGCTGCGCCGACGCAGCAGCCCCTTCGGCGTGAATGGCATCGGTGAGTCGTCGCAGCCCGGGGAGCGCCTCGGGCCGCATCCACAGCTGGCCGTATTCGGTGCGCCCTTCCGGTGCGACGGCGCAGTACGCGACGGTGGACATCCCGACTCCCCCGGCTGCCGGGCGGCGATGGAACTCGATCAGTTCGTCGGTGACCAGGGCGTCGGGAGTTTTGCCTTCGAACGTCGCGGACTTGATGATTCGATTTCGAAGGGTCACCGGGCCTAGCTTTGCCGGGGCAAGTACGTCGGGAGCAGCGGTCATCAAGTTTGCCTCTCGCAGGAGTTGTGTGCAGGACGGTAGATCGATGGCCCCGAGACGGCTAGTAACCGTGCCACGGAGCGGGAAACGACTTCAGCCCGGCCGAGGTGGCCGGGCTGAAGTACGTCACTGCTGTTCAGACGCGTCCGAAGTACGCGTCCTTGAGAACTGCCAGGTCGTCGATGTCCTTCGCGTCGGCGTCGAGAACCACCTTGCCGATGTCGAGGACTGTCACGTGATCGGCGACGCTCATCGCGGCCTCCACTGCCTGCTCCACCAGCAGGACCGCGAGCCCGGTTTCCTTGAGTAGCTGCACGCGGTCCATCACCTCGCCGACAATCACGGGAGCCAGCCCTCCCGAAGGTTCGTCGAGCAGGAGCAATCGGGGCTGCGCCATCAGTGCCGCACCGATCGCGAGCATCTGTTGCTGACCGCCCGACATGGAACCGGCGGGAAGCGAACGCTTTTCCCCCAAGATCGGGAACATCTCGTACATGGACTCGACGGACTCCATGAGTTCGCTGCGCTTCACCTTACGGGTGTACCCGCCGAGCAGGAGGTTCTGCTCGACGGTCTGCTTGTGGAAGACCCGTTTCCCTTCCTGCACGTACGCCATCCCCTGCCGCACCCGCTTGTGCGCGGGAACTCCGGTGATGTCGGCGCCGTCCATCTCGACGGTCCCCGAGGCCACTTTGTTGAGTCCGGACAGGGCGCGGAGCGTGCTCGTCTTGCCTGCCCCGTTGCGTCCGAGCAGAGCGGTCACCTGACCGGGATAGACGTCGAACGACACATCCCAGACGACGCGCAGATCGCCGTACCCTGTCTGCAGGTTCCGGACCTTGAGAATCGGTTCCATCACTTCACCTCGCTGGTCTGATGGTCTACTGCGCCGATTTCTTCGACAAACGCTTCTTCGTCACCGGACTTCACTCCGAGGTACTCACTGAGCACTCGTGGGTGATGTTCGATGGTGGCGGCATCGCCGGTGGCGATCACCTGCCCTTGTGCCAGCACGACTATCTCGTCAGCTAACGAGAGCACGAGGCGGAAGTTGTGCTCCACCAACACCACTGTGGCCCCGGCATCTCGCAGTACCCGGATCAGATCTGCCAGGCGCTCGAGTTCGTCCTCGTCGAGTCCGGATGCCACCTCGTCGAAGAGGACTACCCTCGGCTCGGCGATGACGGCGCGAGCAACTTCGAGCATGCGACGCATCCCCAGTGGCAGTGAGGTCGCGATCTCGTTGCGCAAGTGCGACATCCCCACGAGTTCGAGGACACGCTCGGCCTCGACGATGTCGGCCTTCGCGATCTTGCGGAAGCTGGGAAGGCGAAGCACGGCCGACGCCATCGACGCACGGTGCACCGAATAACGTCCGGATGCAACCGCTTCCAGAACCGTGATGTTCTCCGGAATCGTCGGAGTTTGGAACGTCCGCGCCACACCCACGCGCGCCACCTTGTGCGGTGACGACTGCGAGACGACCGTGTCACCGATCGTGATCACGCCCGCATCGGCGGTGTAGAAACCGCAGATCATGTTGAGCATGGTCGTCTTGCCTGAACCGTTCGGCCCGATCAACGCAGTGACCTTACCGGCTTCTGCAGTCAGAGTTGCCGCATTGAGTGCCTGGTTGCCACCGAACGCTTTGGACACTCCGTCGACCACCAACCGTGCACCGTTGATCGGCGCCAGTTCCGGTGTTCCACCGCTGTTTTCCTTCGCAGCGACAACGCCCAAGCCGGCCTTGCGATCGAGTTTCGAGACGATCGCTCGCCCGACCTTGGTCAAACCACCGGAGAGCAGCACACCGCCGATGATCAGGAAGCCGCCGTAGAAGATCAGCGAATACTCCTGGAATGCCGTCGACTGGTTGGGACCGAGCTGCATGATCGCGGCACCGACCACGGCGCCGTACACACTTGCCGCACCGCCGAGGATCGACGCCGCCAGAACTGCTGTGGCAAAGGTGAACCCGAAGGCCTCCGGCGAGATGAACAGGTCGGTGTTGGCAAACAGCGCACCCGCCAGCCCAGCCGGGAACGCACCGATGGCATAACCGAGCAGCTTCATCCGGAAGACCGACACACCCTGCGACGACGCCAGAACTGGCGACTGCTTGAGTGTGCGGAACGCGATGCCGTGGCGCGAGACCACCAGGTTGCGCATCACAGCGAACCAGAGGACGGTCACGACGACTACCACCATGTAGTACTGCTGGGTGTCGAGTTCGGAACCGAAGAGCGTCGGCGGCTCCATACCGGTGAGGCCGTTTCGGCCACCGGTCTTGCCGCCGAAGATCGCCAGTACGTCCGGTACCAGCAGCACCAGGAAGAACGACGTCATCGCCAGAGACCAGTTGCCCAGGCGCAGACCGGGAACACCGGTCAGGATGCCGACAGCCAGTGCCACCGCACCGGAAGCAGCAAGCTGGAGCAGGATGTCGGTGTGACCTGCCTGGGACATCAGACCTGCGGTGTAGGCACCGGCCGCGTACATCGCGGCCTGGCCGAGGGCCAGTTCACCGGCAAAGCCGAGGCTCAGGTTCAGGCCACTGACGACAAGCGCCAGGATGCAGGCCAATTGAATCTGCCGTGATGTCGACAGATCGAGCCCGAGGACCGGGAGCAGCAAGATCACCACGGCCAGGACCAGCGGGATGATCCAGCTCGGAAGGGAACGGAAAGTCCGCCACGCACTTACCATCTCACACCACCCGTTCTCGGACATTGCCGAACAAGCCGGCAGGTTTGACCATCAAGATGACGATCAGCACCGTGAAGACGGCGATATTGCTGTACTGACTTCCCGCCCACAGGGCGGTGAACGACTCCACCAGGCCGACGGTCAACCCGCCGATCAAAGCGCCTGGCAGAGAGCCGAACCCGCCGATCGCCAGCGCCACGAACCCCTTGAGTGCCAGTGCGGCACCCAACGTCGCAACCGCAAACGTCTTGGGACCGACAAGGAGTCCGAGGACTCCGGCCAAGGCACCCGAGAAGGCAAACGCACCCAACGCCAACCGTCGTACGTTGACTCCGCGCAGCATCGCCGCTTCACGATCCTCAGAGATACCGATCAGAGCCAGACCCGTCATCGTCTTCTTCGAGACGTAACTCAACCCGATGACCAGTGCGATCGCCGCCACCAGCAGAGCGATCTCGACCGGGTAGGTACGGCCGCCGAGCAGGGTGATCGGTTCGTTCGATCCGAAGAACGGAACCGTGAGAGGTTCACCGCCCCAGATCAATTGGGTGGCGCCGTTGAGCAGAGTGGCAACACCCAACGTCGTGACCAATTGGTTCTGGTGGTCGGCCACCGGTCTGATCGCGACGATCTCCTCGACCGATGCGAGGAGCATCACGGTCACGGTCGCCATGACGGCCACCACGAGAACAGGGAGTTTCAGGGTCACCAGACCCGTGTAGGCGACAAAGGTGCCCACCATCATCAGCTGAGCTTGAGCGAAGTTGAAAGTGTTGGAGGAAACGAAAACGATGTTGTACCCGATGGCAACCAGCACGTAGACCGCGCCGAGTGCCAAACCGGACCACAGAATGGTCATGATGCGGCCGGGTTTCCGAACTGACCGTTGAGGATCTTCGTCGGACTGATGAACTTCAGCTCACTGGTGTCCGGGTTCGGGCCGTGGTTGTCGGAGCTGAAGTTGTAGCGCGAGAGGAAGGCAGTCTTGGCCTTCTCCTGGACCTCCGAGGTTTCCAGCGCCTCGGCGAGTTTCTTCGGATCGGTCGAACTGCCGACCTTCTCCGCTGCCGCCGCGACGAGGGGGAAAGCGTCGTAGTTGTCGGCAAGGATGAGTGTCGACGGGATGGAGCCCAGCGACGCCATCGTGTCCACCATGGTGCTGACGAGCGCATTGTTCGGATCGAACACCGTGCTGGTGAACACCTGTGTCACAAGGTTCTTCACCTGGGGCGTGCCGAGCACACCGGCCGGCGGATCGTTCGCGATCAGGTTGGTGGCAGAGACCGAGGTGTTTCCGACCAGCGGTACGTCCCAGCCGAGACGCTCGAGGCTCTGCAGAACATATCCGAGGGGAGCGCCGTACGCGTCCAAGGCGATTGCCGCGGCACCGGCATTCTTGAGCGATTGCAACTGCGCAGTCATGTCCAGCGCGGCGGCGTCGTACTCCTCGTTTCCGGCAGCTTTCAGACCGGCAGACTGCAGAGCGCTGGTCATCTCTTCGCCGAACAGCTCACCGTAGGCGGTACTGCCGTGCAGCACTCCGACGCTGCTGTAGCCCTTGGTCTTTGCATACTCGGAGATTCCGCGAGCAGTGTCCGTCGCACCTGGAGCCAGGTCGAAGTTCAGCGGGAACTTCGACGGGTCCGTAGAATCAGGAGAAGGCGCCATGCTCAGTGAGAGGATGTTGTTCTGCTTGAGGATCGGGAGAACCGCAGCCGCGATCGACGAAGGACCCGAGTTGAGGTAGAGGTCAGGCTTGTTACCCGAGTTGATGGCTTCGCGCAGCTTGGTGACGGCGATCGTTGCATCACCTGCGTCGTCCACCGTGGTGAGTTCGATCTGACGGCCACCGATTCCCCCGGCCTCGTTCTGGACCTGAACTCCCGCCTTGGTGGCGAGCAGCGAGGTCTGCGAGTTCGCCGCGAGGACTCCCTGTGCACTGATTCCGCCGGTCAGCAGAACTCGGTAAGGCGAGTCCGCGCCACCATCGGACTCCGAAGAACCACTACATCCTGCAAGAGCCAGAGCCGTCACGGCTACTGCCGCAACAAGAATGGGCCGACGATTCATGTCTGCACTCCTAGAACACATGTATGCACCGAACGTCAGGCGAATACCTGACGAAAGAAGGGTCGGCCGGTGGACACGCCTGATTTCGAGCACCAGCCAACCAAGCACCCGCTTGATGATCTAGCAAGCAGTTGCTTGGGTTGGAGCATAGAATGTGATCTGGATAACGTCAAACGCGCAAAAGAGGAGTCATGAAAGCGGACGCTATGCACATCGGAGTCGCGTCAACAGATCGATTCCCGCTGGGTGGAAACACAAAACGGCCCCACGCTCAGGGGATTCGACGAAGTGAATCCCACTAGGCGCGGGGCCGTGTTTCCAGAGTTCCGACTAGCGTTGGTTGCGAGGCTTCCAAACCACCAACGCGTTGTTACGCGGGATCGGCACGAGGTCCCGGCGATAGCCCGCATGGACTTTCGCGATTTCCTCGGCCAATTCACGGACGCGGTGCTGCAGAGCCTCGACCTGGTTGGTCAGTTCGATGATCCGTTTGATTCCGGCAAGGTTGACGCCCTCGTCCTGCGAAAGCCGTTGCACTTCACGAAGAAGGGCAACATCACGCGGGGAGTACCGTCGTCCACCACCGGTGGTTCGGTGCGGGGTGACCAACCCGAGCCGGTCGTAGTTACGCAAGGTCTGCGCATGCATTCCGGCCAACTCGGCTGCCACCGAGATCACGAAGATCTGAGCGTCAGGATCGACCGTCGCATCCCATTGATTCTGCGGTCGCTCGGTCATCATGCACCGGCCCACCCGGCCCGTGGATCGAACCCGCTCGCCTTCTCGGCCTCGAGATAGGTTTTCAGCGCTTCGATCGCCGGGTCGTCCAACTTCTGCGGGACGGACACCTTGACGGTGACCAGAAGGTCACCAGCGCCCTCGGGACGCTTGGGGATGCCACGTCCGCGAACTCGCAGAATACGTCCGTCCACCGTTCCGGCCGGAACCTTCACTCCGACACGGCCGTCCAACGTCGGCACCGACAGGGTCGTACCCAGTACCAGCTCGCCGTAGCTCACCGGAACCGTCAATGTCAGGTCGTCACCGTTGCGGCCGAAGACGCTGTCCGGCTTGACGCGGATGTTGACGAACAGGTCGCCGGCCGGAGCTCCGCGGAGTCCCGCTTCACCCTTGCCCTTGAGTCTGATCTTCTGGCCATCGCTCACACCGGCAGGCACCCGTACCGTGATGGTCCGTGTGCGATTGGTGACGCCGCTACCGTGGCAGTCCTCGCAAGGCGAGTCGATGATCGAGCCGGTTCCCCGGCAGTCGTCACACGGCTCACTGAATCCGAAAGCGCCCTGGTTCCGGCTCACTACGCCGGTTCCGTTGCAATGCGGGCACACTCGCGGGCTGGTGCCTGGCTTTGCGCCGCTGCCGTGACACGTGGTGCACGACGTCGGGCTGGTCAGACGAAGTGGGACGGTGACACCGAGCGCTGCTTCGCGGAAGGCGAGCGTCGTCTCGGTCTCGAGATCCTTGCCTCGACGCGGGCGGTTGGGTGCAGCTGTGCGCTGGCCCGCTCCCCCACGGTTGAACAATCCGCCGAAGATGTCTCCGAGTCCCGAGTCCTGTCCACCGGCGCCGCCGCCGAACAGGTCGTTGATGTCGAAACCACCAGCGCCGGGGTTGAATCCGCCGCCGCCTTGCGCGCGGGGACCGAAGCCGCCGCTGGCAAACAGCCGCCTGGCTTCGTCGTACTCCTTGCGCTTTTCCGGATCGGAGAGCACTGCATGAGCTTCGCTGACTGTCTTGAAACGCTCTTCCGCCTTCGCGTCGTCAGGGTTGGCATCGGGATGCAGATCCCGGGCCAGCTTGCGATACGCCTTCTTGATCTCGTCGGCCGTGGCGGTGGACGAGACGCCCAGCTCCTTGTAGAAGTCCTTCTCGATCCACTCCCGTTGACTCACTGGGCGTCTCCTCCTCTCACTCTTACTTCGCTTCTTCCTCTGAACCGTCTGCAGGCTTGTCGCCCACCCGGTCCGCCACGGCCACCATCGCGGTCCGAAGGACCCGGTCGCCGAGCTTGTAACCCTTGCGCATGACCGTCCCGAGTACGGGGTCGTGGCCTTCGCCTTCATGCTGCACCGCTTCGTGGAGCGCGGGATCGAAATCGTCACCCTCGTTACCGAAGTCGGTCAGACCCAGACCCGTCAGGGTCGTGTTGAGCTTGTCCGCGAGCGCACGCAACGGACCTGTTTCCAGATCACCGTGCGCCCGAGCGCGATCCAGATCGTCGAGAATTCCGATGAGCTCGGTGATGACCGAAGCCCGCGCGGTTTCCTTGATGACCTGCTTGTCACGCTCGACGCGACGACGGTAGTTGGTGAACTCCGCCTGCAAGCGCTGCAGATCCGCAGTCCGTTCGGCGAGCTGATCGGTGGCGGATGCTTCCTCCACGATCGACTCTGCTTCCTGAACTACCCCTGTGTCTTCCGAGTCGAGCGGCGGCAGGGATTCCCCCGCCGCCTCTCCCTGTGCACCGGTCTCGGGGTCGACCGGGTTGTTCTCGGAGTTGTCCGAGGTCACTTCTTGTCCGAGTCGGTGGGCTCGTCGACAACCTCGGCGTCGACGACGTCGTCGTCATTGCCTGCGCCGTCGGTGTTTCCGGCCTCGTTTGCAGCGGAAGCCTCGTAGATGGCCTGGCCCAGAGCCTGCGACTCGGTGCCCAGCTTCTCCACTGCGGTCTTCACTGCAGCGATGTCGGTGCCTGCCAGGGCGTCGTTGACGTCCTTGACCGCTGCCTCGACCTTGGTCAGGATCTCCTCGGAGACCTTGCCCGCGTTCTCACCTTCACGCTGCTCCTTGACGAACTTCTCCGTCTGGTGGACCAGCGACTCGGCCTGGTTGCGGACCTCTGCCTCTTCGCGACGGGCCTTGTCTTCCTCGGCGTGAGCCTCGGCGTCCTTGACCATGCGCTCGATCTCTTCCTTGGACAGACCGGAGCCGTCCTGGATCTTGATCGTGTTTTCCTTGCCGGTGCCCTTGTCCTTCGCCGTCACGTGCACGATGCCGTTGGCGTCGATGTCGAACGTGACCTCGATCTGCGGAACGCCACGCGGGGCGGGCGGCAGATCGGTGAGCTCGAAGGAGCCGAGCAGCTTGTTGTGCGAAGCGATTTCGCGCTCACCCTGGAAGACCTGGATCTGCACCGAAGGCTGATTGTCGTCAGCCGTGGTGAAGGTCTCGGAACGCTTCGTGGGGATGGTGGTGTTGCGCTCGATGAGCTTGGTCATCACGCCACCCTTGGTTTCGATACCGAGGGAAAGCGGCGTGACGTCGAGGAGCAGAACGTCCTTGACCTCGCCCTTGAGCACGCCGGCCTGGAGTGCGGCGCCGACGGCGACGACCTCGTCCGGGTTGACACCCTTGTTGGGCTCACGGCCACCGGTCAGTTCACGAACCAGATCGGAGACGGCCGGCATACGGGTGGAGCCACCGACGAGCACGACATGGTCGATGTCCTTGACGGCGATTCCGCTGTCCTTGATCACTGCCTGGAACGGCGCACGGGTGCGATCGAGCAGGTCGGAGGTGATCTTCTGGAACTCGCTGCGGGAGAGCTGCTCGTCCAGGAAGAGCGGGTTCTTGTCCGCGTCGACCGTGATGTACGGGAGGTTGATGGAGGTGCTCTGCGAGCTGGAGAGCTCGATCTTCGCCTTCTCCGCAGCTTCACGCAGACGCTGCAGGGCCATCTTGTCCTTGGTCAGATCGATGCCGTTCTGAGCCTTGAACTTGTCGACCAGCCAAGCGACGACGCGCTCGTCCCAGTCGTCGCCACCGAGGTGGTTGTCACCGGAGGTTGCACGAACCTCGACGACGCCGTCGCCGATTTCGAGCAGGGAGACGTCGAAGGTGCCGCCACCGAGGTCGAAGACCAGGATGGTCTGCTCGGTGTCGCCCTTGTCCAGTCCGTATGCCAGTGCAGCCGCGGTGGGCTCGTTGACGATACGAAGGACGTTGAGGCCGGCGATCTGGCCGGCTTCCTTGGTTGCCTGACGCTGCGCGTCCTCGAAGTACGCGGGGACGGTGATGACGGCGTCGGTGATGTCTTCGCCGAGGTAAGCCTCCGCGTCACGCTTGAGCTTCATGAGCGTGCGGGCGCTGATTTCCTGCGGCGTGTACTTCTTGCCGTCGATTTCAACGTTCCAGTCAGTGCCGATGTGGCGCTTGACGGAACGGAGGGTGCGGTCGACGTTCGTGACTGCCTGGTTCTTCGCGGGCTGACCGACGAGAACCTCGCCGTTCTTGGCAAATGCGACCACCGAGGGGGTGGTACGTGAGCCTTCGGCGTTGGCGACCACTACGGGCTCGCCGCCCTCCAGCACTGCAACTACCGAGTTGGTCGTACCGAGATCGATACCGACTGCACGAGCCATAGTGTTCCTACCTTTCGTTCTGCGGTTCTCTGCTCGAGTGGTTGATCTCGAACATGACCGCGAGTTTTTCGCTTGGTGAGCGTCCTCCGCTCAAGTTTGCCTCCGACCGCGGCCGGGAGTCAACTTGAAGTTGAGCCGGGGGCGCTCAAGCTTGTCGAAATGGTCAACTACAGCCCACGTAGATTTGTTCCCGCCTTCCCCGAAAAGGCGAAAAAGTGCGCCACATCACTTCGGCATCTCTCCAAATGGCTACGATCGGCCAGTGACCGATCCCGACAATTCCCCCGCTCGACCTGCTCGCCCGTCACCTCCACGCCCGGCACCCGAGCGACCCGACGTCTCGGTTCGGCCACTCCGAGCGCCGGCGAGCGACGAGACACCCAAAGCCGTGACCTTGTCTGCTTCTGCCTGGATCGGCTCGTTCGTGGTGTTGGCCGGAATCGCCGGAGTGGTAGTGACCAGCCTCGATGACGTCCGATCCGCTCTCGAAGAATCGACTGCACGCGACAACCCCGGATACTCGTCCACCGACATCTCCGACGCCGTGACCGTCGTACTCGCGGGCAGCGGCGGCGGCGCTCTCGTCCTGGCCTTGCTCGCACTTTTGAGCCTTCAACTCCTCCGCGCACGCAAGAACGCCGGGCGGGTGATGACGGCGATCGTCGGAGCCTCGAGCATCGCGGCCGGGCTCGGCTTCATGTCTCTGGTCGACGGCGCAGCGGATATCGGCGCTGGAGTCCTGACGTGGGGTCCGATTCTCTACTGCGTCCTTGTCGCGGTGGCGGCGATCGCGCCATTTGCTCCCGGTGTCAGTGACTGGCTGCGAGCACGCCGATGAAGATTCACGTACAACTCGACTCCGCACCAGGCGCAGGCGCTGCTCGCAGCCGTGAACTCGCGGAGACCGGCGCCGGCGGCCTGTTCACGTTCGAGGGGCCGCACGACGTGTTCTTCCCACTCGTCGAAGCCGCTTCGGCCGTCGACCTCGACCTGATGACCAACGTCGCCATCGCGTTCCCCCGCAGTCCCATGCATCTGGCGCATTCGGCCAACGACCTGCAGTTGCTCAGTCGCGGCCACTTTCGGCTTGGTCTCGGGTCGCAGATCAAACCGCACATCGAAAAACGCTACAGCGCAACGTGGTCGCGTCCAGCGGCCCGCATGAAGGAGACGGTCGCCGCGGTCAAGGCGATCTTCACGGCGTGGGAGAACACCTCGACGCTGAACTTCCGCGGCGAGTTCTTCACCCACACTCTGATGCCGCCGACATTCGACCCCGGCCCCAATCCCTATGGACCGCCGCCCATCCTGATGGGGGCACTCGGGCCGGTGATGACCCGTACCGCCGCGGAGGTTGCCGACGGACTACTGGTCATGCCGTTCCACTCGGAGCGACATTTCCTCGAGCGCACACTTCCGGCCGTCGATACAGGCCTTCGCGAATCCGGACGCACCCGAGACGAATTCACGATCATCCCGCAGGTCATCGTCGGCGTCGGCCGCAGCGACGATCAACTCGCCGCGGCCGCCCGAGGCGTCCGGGCGCTGCTCTCGTTCTACGGATCGACGCCCGCATACCGTCCGGTGCTCGACGTCGAAGGGTGGGGGGAGGTGCAGCCGGAACTCAATACCCTGTCGAAGCGAGGCGGCTACGCCGACATGGCCTCGTTGATCACCGATCCGATGCTGACCACACTCGCCGTCGTCGGCACCCCGGAAGAATGTGCGACCGAGATTCGGCGGCGGTTCGGAGAGCATGCCGACGAAGTGTGCTGCTACTTCCCCGGTTACGACGCAGAGCCGAAAGACGTGGCGTCGATGATCTCGGCTCTCGCCTGAACCTGGTCAGGCGCCCTGATCAAGCCCCTGATCAGGCTCCTAAGGTACGGGCCAGCTCGGTCAACGACTCCCGGGCAGCCCGCAGGCTCGCCTCACCCTGCTCGATCAGCGGCGCCATCGCCGGAATACGCTGCGCCAAGGTCAGTTCCGCGGTGATGACGGAGACATCCATGCCCATCGACACCCCCAATACCTGAACGAGCGGCGGAACGGTGTGATCGTCGGCCTCGTTCCCCGAACCCGGCGCATAGGTGTTTCCGCGACTGGACACGATCACCACGGGCTTGCCTGCCATGGGCTGAGTGCGAGTGTCGAAAGGCACCGTTGTACCCAGGACGTGTACGTAATCGATCCACGCTTTCAACGTGGACGGGATCGACCAGTTGTACATCGGTGCACCGATCACGACTACGTCCGCCGCGGCGAGTTGCTCGATGACCCGAGCCTGCAGTGTTTCTGCGTCGGCGTCCGGACTCTCTCCGTCGACGCGCAAGCGTGGTGCGTAGTGCAGGGCCGCGTCCGCGAGGTGCGGCAAGGGATCTCGGTGCAGGTCCAACGTCACCATCGTGTGATTAGGGCTGATCTCCGACCACTGCGCAGCGAACAGTGCGGTCAGATCACGTGAGGTCGAGTGGTGGAGTTCGGCGGACGAATCGATGAGAAGTAGCTGTGGCATCCCTCATCAGTACCAGAGCGTGCTCAACTCTTCTCCGCACTCTTCTCCGCGGCTAGATCGGATTCCGCCGCGTACTGCGCCAGCAGAACTCGTTCGCGCTCGCGACGCGGATAGAAGAACGTCACCACCGCGGCACCGGCACACACGATGATGATCGCCGCGATGTAGGCGTTTGTATCCCCGTCCAGGAAGGCGTTTTTGGCGGCGGTCATGATTTGCTCCGCGTATTGCGGGTAGCGTTCCGCCAGAACTTCGGCGCTGGAGAAGGATTTGGTGAGCGCGGCTTGAGTTTCGGGAGTCACCTCGGATGCGTTCGGCGAGGACGAGATCGCATTCCCCAACGATTTTGCGTACCCGGCGGTGAGTATGCCGCCGAGAATCGACTGCATGATGGCGCCGCCCAGGTCGCGTTGCAGGTCCGACGTTCCCGACGCCATACCCGCGCGATGCACGGGAACGGATCCGGTGAGGGAGCGCGATGCCGGTGTGCCGGCGAGTCCGACGCCGATGCCGACAAGTGCGTAGGCCAACGCAACCTGCCAATACTGCGTGCTTTCGTTCCACATGAACAGCGCGACAAACAATCCGAGAACCACAAACAGGTACCCGGAGAGCAGAGTGACTCGGGCGCCGTACCTTTCGATCATGGTCGCCGAACGCGGCGCAACGATCACCATCGCCAGGGCCGCCGGAATGATGGCCGCACCGGCTGCCAGCGTCGAGTAACTCAGTACGTTCTGCAGGAACTGCTGGCCGATGAACATCGCACCCATGAGCGATCCGAACACCACCAATCCGCCCACGGCTGCGACCCAGAAAGTTGGGCGCGCAGCTACGTGAAGGTCGAACAGTGGATTGACCGCGCGTCGTTGCTGCAGGAAAAACCCGATGCCCGCGACGAGCGCGATCGCACCGAGCACGAGTGCCATCGCGCCCGAACCCTTGACCGGCGCGAAGTTGATGGACAGCACCAGCGCCCCGATGAAGACGATCGAAACGATGCCGCCGAGATGATCGACTCGCTCGGTCGTCTCGTTGACGTGAGCGGGCACCAACATCAGTGAGCAGATGAGTGCCACGAGAGCCAACGGAAGGGTGACGAAGAAGACCGATCCCCAGTGAAACTGCTCGAGCAACGCGCCCGCGACGATCGGCCCCAGTGCCGAGATCGCGCCGCCGATGGCCGACCACATGGCTATCGCCTTGGTTCGTGCCGGTCCTGCCCACAGCGCTGTGATGATGGCCAGCGTCGTCGGGAATGCCAGACCTGCCGAAACACCTCCGACTATTCGGGCGAGGAAGAGAACTTCGAAGTTTCCGGCGAATCCCGCCACGATCGACGCCGGAATGGACAACGCCATGCCGGTGACCAGCAGCATCTTGCGCCCGTATCGGTCTCCCAAGGCCCCCAGGTAGAGCACTGTTCCGGCCAGGCCCAGCGAGTAGCCGACCGCGATCAGATTCAGTTGCGTCTGACTGGCGTCGAAAGCCCGCCCGATGTCGGGTAGCGCGACGTTCGCGACCGAGAGATTGAGGTTCGCGACCGCAGCCACCAGGATGAGCGTCCCCAGGACGAAGGTGGCTCGATCCGGTGATGCGGACTTGATGTCACTCGCCATGCGCGTGCTCCCATCGAGGTGGGACCCGAACCTGGGAGTTATGTCCGGATCATCCCGAACTCAAGATAGAACCCTCTTCCGGCGCTCGCATAGTGAACGGGTCCCTATTCGGGCACAATTTCAGCCAGGACGCCCTCGGCGCTGCGGGCAGCAACCAGGCAGGCGCGCGAGGTGAATCTGTCGAAGAGCGGATGTCTGGACAGTTCGCGCCATCGCCGGACCGCCGCAGTAGCCCGCGCACGCTGCACCTCCGGCGATTCTTCCGGTTCGCAGCCCAGCCGGTCACTGGCCCGGATTCCGTAGCCACCGATCAGTCTTTGCAGTTGTGCCAGGTCGTCGGGTGGCAGATCCGTGTGTACCGAACGAAGACGCCCGAGCAGGCGAAGTTCGTGAAAACCGTGAACATCGGCGAGCAACCGTTGCGCCTCCGCCGCGATCTGATCGCCTTCCTCGCTCGGATCGGCTTCGAGGATTCTTCCCAGTGTCACCAGCGCTGTATGCGATTTGAGCTGATCTGCCCGTTGACCGAATTGAACGTCGATCACCTGACGCAGTTCGTCCAGGCCGCTGCGCTCCAACAATTCGGCCGCCAGGGACGGTGAATCAGTAGCCCCCAACTTGATCGACGTCACGGCGAGGCGAATTCCGAAGAGCCCGAACCGATCGGCCAATTGCGCCCGCATGGCAGCATCGACCGGCAGCGGACTGTCCTGCCTGGCAAAGCGATCCGCGGAGAGGAGCGCCAGGCTCAGATCCTCGGCCGGAACCTGCGCGAGCGCCGAGAAGGCCGCGAACTCACTCTGCCTCATCGTCCGCGCAGCGAGCGCGAGCAGACCTGCCACCGGAACCACCGACTGGCACAGGCCGGTTCGCTCCAACTCCTCGGCAAATCGTGCCGCGACGTCCTTCGCCGAAGACAACGCGTCGAGCCTGCCTGCGCCGACCTCGTCGGCACGCGAGAGAACACCGATCACTCCGAGCGGCCCGGATTCTCCGCCCACGTGATCCGCGATCTTCCCGAGAAACTGCATGTCACTGGCGTTCAGGGCCCGCAGGAGATAGACCACTGCATCCGCGCCCGGCGCCCCGCCGTCGGGAACAAGCATGTCCCACGTGCGGGCCGAAACCTCGGTCGAGAGCGACGAGGTACCCGGTGTGTCGATGATCGTCGTACGCGCCAAAGCCGAAGACGGCCAGTCGACGTCGATGCGGTCCACCGAGTCTGCGGTGTACTCGCCCAGATCGAAGGTGAGCCTGCCGTCGCGGCGTGTCACCGGCACGTTGAACTCGGCGCCGTTCTCGGCCGTCGCGGTCACCTGCGGCGTTGTCCCGTTCCGATACCAGGTGACGACGCGTGTGCATTCCGTCGCGTCGGTCGGCGCTATATCCTGTCCGACAAGCGAATTGAGCAGCGTCGACTTACCCGCTTTGAGGGAGCCGGCGAGCGCCACCCTCAGCGGCTCGTCGAGCCTGGCCGCACATTCTTCCAACTGGGCTCGGGTCTGCGGTTGATCGGCGTAGACCCGTCTGGCGTGGTCGATCAGTGCGTGTGCCGACTCCACAGCAGTCACGGCGGTCGTTGCATTCATGCGTTGGTCACCTTTGCCGAAGCAGGAGCGGGAGTTTCGCCGATCAACGTTCCGGCAACGGCGTCGAGCTCGGCGACGACGCGCATGTCGGTCTCCAGACGCTTGATACGAGCGGCATGCTCGCTCGACTCCAGCTGCGCGGCTTCCTGCGTGGCGCGAAGGGATTCATTGATCGAGCGCAGCGCCTGCTCGGCGATGGCGGTGAAGTGATCACGCAACAGCCGCTGCACCAGGCGGAGTCGATCCTTTGATTCCTTGCCCACCTGGAAGCTGACGTCGTCGGCAAACCGTCGGATGGCCGCTTTCGCCTCGGCCCGACGCTTGAGTACCTGAGCCTGCTTGTCTTCACGATAGGCCTTGGTACCCAGCAGGACCCCGGCGCCGATGGAGATCGGGTTGACCAGAGCCATGCCCATCATCGTGGTGATCAAGCCGAACATCAGAACGCCACCGTACGAGCCGCGCATACCGACCAGAACCTTTTGAGTGATGCCGATTCGGCCCGACTCGAGATCCGACAATGCGCCGACCGGTTCCAGGAAACCGTCGGTGTCGGCGACGTCGAGATGCGGTAGCGCGACGTCGCCGGTCTCCGCAAAGTGCTGTGCCACAACTTCTGCCAACCACTGCGCACGGTCGTGAGCCCACACGAAGTTGTCACCGATCGCGGTGGCGATCTCCTGCTCGAGCCACTCCCCCACGACGTCCCAGTCCTTACCGGGATCGCCTTCGTCGACCGTCTCCTCGGCCTGGCGGGTGACCCGGCGCAACCGGTCGCGGAGGTCGTGATCTATGTCGGCGGCGAGGTCTGCGATGCCGTCGCCGAGGCTCTGTTGCCAGAGTGAGGTCTTTTTGTGCAGTTCCTCGGCCGCTGCCCGGGCGCGCTGCAGCCCCGCGACCGCTGCCTGCGCAGTCGACGGGTCCTTCAGCGCGGCAAGCTCACTACCCATCTCCAACGTCAGATGCGCTGCCGCAGAACGCACGTCCATCGCAACTGCGCGTCGAGTATTCGACTCGGCACGCGCAACGACGTTGTCCCGCAAAAACTGATAGAGGTCCAGGAAGCCGGATTCCGCTTCGAGTTCTTTGTCCCCCAGCCTCAGCGCATGCGAGCGCAGTACCGAGGAGATCGGGATGAGTGGCAGGTCCAACCCGGCGCGTTGGAGGTGTCCGCGGTCGGCGTCGAGGATCTGCCGCCAGTGCGGGTACAGATCGGTCTTGCTGATCAGCCCGGCCACCGCAGGACACAGATTGACGACCTGGCGGATGAATCCAAGCTCGGGTTCGGTGAACTCCTGGCTGGAGTCCGACAGAACCAACACGGCATCGGCCGCGGTGATCAAACCCAATGTTCCTGCAGCATGCGGATTTCCATGACCGCCGACGCCAGGGGTGTCGATCAGTACCAAACCGTCGGCCAACAGCGGACTGGGCACACCGACCTCGACGCGCAGAACCTCGCGCCCTTCGGCGCGAGGTGTGGCCGGGGTGATCCCCATGAGTTCTTCGAGCGGAAGTGGTACCCGGATCGGCGCCGCGCCCGGATCGGCGAGAATAAGTTCGGCTACTGCGGTCTCCGCGTACTGCACGACCGTCGCCACGGCAGTGGTCTCGTCGTCACCGACCGAGCAGACGTCGATGCCGAGCAGCGAATTGACGAACTGGCTCTTGCCCTGCTTGAGGGGGCCGACCACCACGATGCGAATACGCGGGTCGTTGACTCTGACCTGAGCGTTCTCGAGTCGACGCACCAGATCCGTGCGCCCGAAATCCTTCGCCACTGCTGCTGTCCGTTCGAGCAGCGACGCCGTCGACGACGCGACGCGCGCCTTCCGGTTGCTTACCTGACTCGCTGAATCACTCATGAGCTACGTTGACCCGCAATTCTTCCCGACTCGAATATCCGGCCCTGCGAACGCATAGCGCGCGCAGGGCCGGATTTGTTACATCAGGTCATTTTGACCGATTTCAGTTCCTGCGTCAGCAGATCAGGGATGCAGGTGATCGACAACCGCCACCGGATCGATGTGATCGACCGGTGCTGCAACCGAATCCTCGGCGAAGAGCGAGTGTCCGGTATCGGCGCTCAGGCCCGAAGCGGAACCCGAACCGAAAGCGTCGGTCGCATCGATCGACGACCACGGGTTCAGCGCACCGGTCAACGAACTCGTCAGGTCGGACACTCCGCTGACCGCTCCACCGAGAGATCCACCC
This sequence comes from Rhodococcus sp. NPDC060176, assembly GCF_042728675.1. Classification (NCBI taxonomy): domain Bacteria; kingdom Bacillati; phylum Actinomycetota; class Actinomycetes; order Mycobacteriales; family Nocardiaceae; genus Rhodococcus; species Rhodococcus sp. NPDC060176. Next base: position 928,586 of record NZ_JBHWYS010000003.1, on the reverse strand, counting down.
AGGTCAGCGACTCCACCGCCGCCAACGGTACCGCCACCGTCGACGGTGCCACCGGCAGCCGCGGTTGCGTCTGCACCGATCGAACCGGTCACGTCGGTGACTGCTCCGACAGCCCCGCCGAGCGATCCACCGAGATCGGTGACACCGTTCAGTGCACCTCCGAGCGACCCGCTCACTGCACCGCCGAGCGACCCGCCCAAGCCGGCCGCCGCGTTCGTGGCTGCATCGAGGCCTGCGGTTGCGTCGAGACCTGCTGTTGCGTCCAGAGCGCCGCCCACCGTTGCTCCGAGATCGCCGGTCACAGCGCCGAGGTTCAGGCCGTCCGCCGCGATGCTTCCGAGGTCGACTGAAGGCAGTTCGGCGGAGATCGGACCGAGGTTCACTGCGCCGAGGTCGACGGAGGGCAGGTCGGCGCCGATAGCGCCGGTACCGATTCCGCCGATGTTCAGTGCCGAGTCCAGCGCTCCACCGAGGGCACCTTCGGCACCGAGAATGCTGTCGAGAGAGCCGCCCAATCCAGCCCCGAGGCCTGCGCCCAAGGCACCGTCGAGCGCGCCGGTGAGGTCTGTACCCACCGAACCGACAGCACCCAGGCCGCCTGCACCTGCGAGAGCGGAGTCGAGAGCCGCCGCCACACCGGCAGCCAAGCCTGCTTCGCCGCCCAGGCCGAGTACACCACCGACGTCGATTCCGGTAAGTCCGCCTGCGCCCAGTGCTGCGTCGAGTGCGCCGCCGAGGCCGCCCGCGAGCCCGGCATCGACGCCGAGCGCCGAACCGAGGACGCCTTCGAGGGCCGTCGACAGATTCGCGCCTCCGCCCAGAGCCGCCGCGAGGTCGGCGCCGAGTCCGCCTTCGAGGTCGAGTGCTCCCCCGAGCAGTCCGCCGAGTGCGCCGCCCAGGTCGGCTCCGACCGTTCCGCCGGCACCGAGAGCGCCGGAAAGTGCCGCGCTGAGCTGAGCGCCGAGGTCTGCGCCGCCGCCGAGCACTGCGTCGAGGTCGAGTCCGCCGCCGAGGCCCAGTGCTGCGTCGAGTGCGCCGCCGAGTGCGGTTTCCAAGCCGCCGCCGACGCCGAGTGCTCCGCCGAGGGCGCCGCTGAGGGCAGCACCGAGATCGAGCCCTCCCGCGATATCCGTGAGAACACTGACGTCGGTGATCGCGCCGAGAACGCCGCCGAGCGATGCACCCAGATCGGCGCCGATCGTGCCGCCGGCTCCCAGGACACCGGAGAGCACGCCGGACAACGCCGTGCTGAGGTCACCCGTCAGAGCGCCGGCCAGGTCCAGGCCGCCGCCGAGGGCAAGGGCGGATTCCAGTGCGCCGGTCAGGCTTGCACCCAGTTCGCCGCCGATGTCGAGGAGACCACTGAGGTCTGCTGCGCCGCCGAGGAGTCCACCGAGAGCCAGTCCGAGGTCCGCTCCGAGGTCGCCGCCGATGGCGAAGACGGGTGCGAGGGCTCCGCTGAGCCCTGCCGTCAGGTCGAGTCCGCCGACTGCGCCGATTGCGGCGTCGAGCGCTGCTCCCAGTTCCGCGGTCAGGCCGCCGGTCACTCCGAGCGCACCACCCAGAGCCGCGCTGAGCTGTGCACCGAGATCGAGTGCGCCGCCGAGGTCGAGTGCGCCACCGAGGCCGAGGCCGGCTTCGATGACGGCGCCGAAGGCTGCGCCGAGGTCGGCACTGATCTCGCCGCCGATGGCAAGCGCAGCACTGAGGGCTGCTGCGAAGTCGCCGACCAGATCGAACTGGCCGCCGAGGGCGCCTCCGACTCCCAGGCCCGCACCGGCGCCGAGACCCAGGCTGCCCCCCAGACCGCCACCGAGGCCACCGGTGAGTCCACCACCGATTCCGAGCCCGCCGCCGATCGCACCGGCAGCGGACGCGCCGGCGTTGACGATCGCGGACAGGTCGGCGCCGCCACCGGCAAAGAGTCCGGACTCGGCGACCAGCGGAGCAACAGCGACGATGTCGGCGGGGCTGACGTCGCACAGACCTGCAGCGTTGAGAGCCGCGGTCGGGTTGGCGCAGTAGTTGGCAGCTGCCTCGTCGTCGCGAAGTAGCCCGAGGATGAATTCGAGTACGGCGTTCGTTGCCATGGCGGGTTCTCCTGAAGTTCGTTGACCGTGATGTTGACCGTGATGTTGCCGGTGGGTTGTTGCCGGTGCTCCGGAAACTGGTGCGCTGCCAGAGGTAGCGAGTGGAATCAACGCTAAGAACTTTTGCGACCGGGGCCAACGGGGAGCACCCCCCTCTTCTGCCGGGGCGGACGGGGAAGTCCCCTACGGGCCACGACTGGCCTTATTAGGGGATTTGCCCCGATTAGGGGATCGGCCCCCTACTTCGTCGGAGCGCCTCCAATCCGGTAACGATCTTGGTCCTGAAACCGACATCGCAGACAACCGCGACAGTCCTTCTGTCGCCCACGACCAGGGGAGTTCGTTCATGGCGGCAGGGCTCGGCATCAGCATCGGTTCGGCCACTCTCGTAGCTGTCAGCGACGGCTCAACCGGTGAAACGCAACAGGTCCGCTTACCCAGTGCACTGCAATTGGACGACGGATCCGTCATCACCGGATTTGTCGAGCGCGTCGGCGATCCGATTCCGATACTTGCCGCCGACGGCACCGAGTACCGCGGCGAGGATCTCGCGGCAACAGCGGTAGACGCGCTCGTCGGCCAGGCGGGCAGCGGCGAAGGGCCGACGGTCGTCCTGGCTCACCCTGTGGGGTGGAACCGCCACACAGCACGCACCATGGAGTCCGCGCTGGATGGCGCCGGGGTTCACGGCGCAACTCTCGTCGCCGAACCCGCGGCCGTCATGGCGTGGCTCGCCGCCTCCGGAACTGTTGTCAACGACGGTCTGACCGTCGTCTACGACCTCGGCGCCCGTTCGCTCGACGTCACGATGATGTCCACGACCGGCGGACGGAGCGAGATCTTCGGCAAGCCGCTGCGCAGCGAGGACATCGGCGGTGACGAATTCGATCACCTCGTCACCGTGCACCTGCTCGATGCGGTGTCGGATCACTTCGCAGCCCTCGATCCCTTTGCTCCCCAGACGATTGAAGCGCTGGAAACGCTGCGTGAGCATGCTCGCGCAGCCAAGGAGGAGCTTTCCACCGAGACGGAAACCGTTGCCCGCGTCGCACTTCCCGGTACAATCAGCGACGTTCGACTCGTTCGTTCCGAGCTCGAGGATCTGATCCGCCCCGCCCTCACTGAATCGGTGGCCTTGGTTCGCGAAAGCCTGCGATCTGCCGGCGTCGAATCCAGCGATGTCAATCAGGTTGTTCTGGCCGGCGGAAGTTCGTCCATTCCCCTTGTCGCCGAATTATTGTCTGCGGAGCTTCGTGTTCCCGTGATCGCCGATGCCGATCCGGCGTCGTGCGCGGCGTCCGGCGCTGCGACGCTGGCGACAGAAATGACAGCCACCACGGCACTCGCTGTCCCTGTTGTCCCCGCCGAGCCCACCCGCAAGCCCGCACCGGTTCCGGCCTTCTCCACTCCGCTGCTTGCCGAGCCGACCGAGGAAGAGAACACGGCGACTCGACGCTCGTCGAGGGTGGGCGTAGTTGCTGCGGTGGTTGGAGCATTCATCGTGCTCGCCGCAGGCGGGCTCGGAATCGGAACAGCCATGGACAAGATCAACGTCCCGTCCAGTTCAGCGAACACCACGAGCGAGTCCACCTCCTCGACCGCATCGACCACCGCAGGCTCTACTCCCGGCAGCACGACGGCAGCCGAAGCGGCAGGTACCGGATCCACGACTGCGAACAACGGAACTCAGAACAATCAGCCCGGTTCTCCCGCTGCCGCAGGCGGTTCGACGACGGCACCAGGGGCAGTTCCGGTTGCCGGTGCACCGGCTGGATCTGCGCCCGCACCGGGTGAGACCGCCCAGTCGGCGCCTGCACCTGCCGCACCCGGCGCCCCGGCACCAGCACCGGCTCCCGCCCCGGCACCAGCGCCCGCGCCCGCACCTGGAGCTGGTGTCGGAACCGGTGTCGGTGATGCTGCGACCGGCATCGGCAACGGAGTCGGCGGCCTGGTCGACGGCGTCGGGAACGGTGTCGGCGGCGTGGTCGGAGGTCTCGGTAACGTCGTCGGTGGTGTCGGAAACGTCGTCGGAGGTGTCGTCGGCGGCGTCACCGCGCCGATCCGCTGACCGGCAGGCCTTCGATGAACCGTGACAGCGGCACCGAATCGTCTTACATCGCAGGACTTTTGCGCGGCATCGATCTGACTGCATCGCCACTGCGCCTGTTCGTCACCGGTACCGACGCCAGCGCTCGACCCCAAGTGTCGAGGGCAGTGCGGAAAAGAATCGAATCGGGTGACAAGCCCGTGGTCACCACGCTCGCACATGATGTCCCGGCCGATGCGATTGTGGTGATCGCGGACGCGCAGGCTCTGACCTCCGATGAAATCCGTGCCCTGAACGAGCTTGTTCAACGCGACGACCTCGGAGTTGTCATCGCCTCCGATCGAATCGATCCTCCACTCGCACCGATCTACGCGAGCATCTCGAGTTTCGGTACCGTCCTTCACCTGAACCCGTTGAACCGATCCGATATTCGGAAGATCGCCGCAGAGCGAAGAGTCCCGCTCGACGACCGCGCCATGCTGACGCTCGAGCACCTTGCCGGTGGTTCCTTCGGTGCCATCGAAGCGTACTTCGCCGCCGCCTCGGCGGGCCGCCCGGAAATGGCGCCGGCCGTACGCACACACTTTCTCCATCAGGTCACCGCTCTGCATCCGATCGAGCGGGAGATCCTCGAGGTTTCACTCGCCGTCCCGGACGTCGACGCTTTCGAACTCGATCTGGGACAGGAGAAGTTCAGCCTCACAGCCGCATTCGACCGCGCCTTGGCGTCCGGACTGTTCGGGTCGCGATCTCCCCTCGTCGCGAGCGTCTTGGCAGAGTCGACCAGCACCGGGCGTATCCGCAGCGAGCTGATCAGAATCGTCGAATCACGCGCGCACGCGCGAACTCTCGACATCGACACAGCACGAAGGCTTTTCGACTCCGGCATCCGCCACCGCGATCTCACGGCCGTGCTACGAGACGCAGTCGACGGCAGCATGCCGGCGGTCGCGGCAGATCTCTTTCGTCGTGTGCATTCGATCGAGCCTCTCGACCTGGCCGACACGCTGCTGTACGCCCAGGTGTCGGCTCGAAGTGGTGACCTCGACACCGCGTGCCGCCTGGCAGATTCCGTCATCGCCGAACCCGATCTCGACAACGCGAAACTGGCGACGGCAGTGCGGGTCCGCGCAGCTTCATCCGCCATGTGTGGTCAACTCGGCGCTGCTGCTGATCTCTACGCCTGGCTCGGGCCAGAGCGCACCGGAACCGAATCCCCCTTCGCCGCAATCACCTTCCTCGGCATCGGCAGTGTCGACGACGCGAACGCGGCGCTCACCGGACACACCGGATCACCGTCGAGCACCACGGTCGGCGCTGCCACTCTCGCCAACGGACTGATGCAATCGGTAACGGGGAGTGCACCGAGTGCGCTCAATACGATGTCACGCGCGCTCTCCCTCCCCGGCGGCGCTGACACCTCGCAATTCCAGCCTGATTCCGCCCCGGCACTGGTCGCTCTGGCGCTCCTGCACAACGGTGCACATGAACGCGCCGCCGCTGTAGTCACCGCCGCGATCGCCGCCGACGACGCAAGCAGCCACACGTGGGCACGGCTTCACATTCTCGGCGCCTGGATCGCGATGATCCGTGGGAACGACACTGCTGTCGACGACCTACCGGACGAGGTAGTCCGCGGCCCCCTCCGAGAACGTGACGCACTGTTTCTGCATGCTCTGATCGTGGCTCTCGCTCGGCGCTCCGGCGATCTCGCCCAGTTGCGTCGGGCTTGGTCCGGCGCGGCAGGCGCCCTCTCGTCCTGCAGCGTGGATCTCTTCAATTTGCTTCCCATCGGCGAACTGTGGCTTGCGGCAGTACGACTCGACGAGGCCGAGCAGGTCGAGCATCTTGTCGACGACGCGCGCTCACTCCTCCGCGCACTCGGCGAGCCGCCGCTGTGGTCTTCGCCGCTTCATTGGTACGGCGTCCAGGCATCGATCCTCGCGCAGTCGCCGGCCGACCTCCTTCCACACGCGCATGCACTCGCAGAATCAGCCAAAACCCACACTTACGCAGCCGGTTTGGCGACCGCCGGCCGCCAGTGGCTCCTACTCATGCAGGGCAGCGTCGACGCAGACGAAGTCGAAGCCGCTGCGCGAACGCTCAGCCGAATCGGACTCCCCTGGGACGCGGCCCGCCTCGCCGGCGAAGCAGCGCTGCGCACCCCGGACACCAAATCGGCGACGGCATTGCTCCACGTTGCGCGCTCGCTACGCACAACGTCGACGGCAGAAACGATCGCAACCGATTCGGCCGACAGCGCGACACCACCGTCGGTACTGACCGAGCGCGAACAAGAAGTTGCCGAACTCGTCGTCGTCGGCCTGACGTATCGGGAAATCGGCGAACGTCTCTACATCTCCGCCAAAACCGTCGAGCACCATGTCGCACGCATCAAGCGGCGCATCGGGGCACAGTCCCGTTCGGAATTGCTCACCATCCTTCGAAGCATGACAGCGGCGAACAAATAGTTAGCTGAATATTGTCCGTAGGGTTGCGTATATCCGTTTAAGTGATAGTTTTCACAGGAATCAGGACCTGCATGCCGAGCAAAGTTCGGTAACTGTGAAACGGGGATCGCTATGAATTGGGGAGTCGGACTCGCCGTCGGCAATAAACGAAGCATTGCTGCGATCGCGAAACCTGACTCGGTGCTGGTGACCCTCGAACGCGAATCGGTGCTGCACCACGCCCCTGACGGCACCGTTCAGCTAGGTGAAACCGCGACTGGTTCCGCCGGGTTGCGGGGGTTCCTCGACAGGGTCGGAACTGACGATATCGACAACTTCTCCGAGCACATGACGCGGGGGGGAAGAACTCGTAGCGACGGCCATGTATTGCCTGGTCAAGGAGGTTCGCGCACTCACCGAACACAACTTGGACATCTCTGCCGTGATTCCCGCAGGTTGGTCGAGCGATTCCGTCGACGCACTGCGCGTCGCACTCGACAGCATGGATCTCGACGGCGTCGAACTGATTCCGGAAGAGGACGCCTCCGCGGCTTGGCTCGCAGATCCGGATGCCGACGACAGTGCGGCTCGCGGAGCCGCAGCGTTGGCCGCGCCCTTCTCGATCACCACTCCGTGTTCCGAATCCGATGCCTTTTCCGAACCCGAGCCAACCGCTCTTTTCGAACCGGAGGAGACCCCCGAGGAATTTCCGCCGTTCGTCCTGATCGAACCGGAGCCGGAATCCGACGTGGAGGCAGCGGTCACGAAAGCAGCGAGTGCCGACAGTTGGCGCAATCGTCAGTGGCAGTCGGAGCGCCGACCGATCATCGCCGCAGCAGCCGCCGCAGTTTTTCTGACGGTGTCTGGCTGTGCGGCAGCGGTCATCATCGGACACACCCCGACAGTTCCGGCACCCGGGATTCTCGACGCACAATCTCCCTTGTCCCCCGGCACCACGCCCGCCACCGCGGCGAGTCCGTCCGGCGCGGTTTCGCAATCACCGACCTCGCTCCCGTCGGAAGTACCCGCACTCGGCGCGCAGCCGACGGCGCAGTGGTGGTCATCCGAAGCGGATCCGACCTCATCCGAATCCCAGACCACGCCGGAGAATCCACGCGCCAGTGCCGAGAAATCGACAACGGCGAACGCCCCCGTGCAGCAGGGATCGCCGATCACCGTCCAGATCGACCCACTTCGGATCGAGAACCTGCCGCCGGTCGTCAGACCGCTGGATCCTGTCGATCCGGCTACCCCGGACACTCCCACCGTGACCGACCCCACTGATACACAGACGACGCCGACACAGCCCTCCAACCCGACCGACACAACCGATCCGGCGGTTCCGAATCCCGACATGCCCGCAATGCCGGTGGCCCCGAGACCCGGAATGCCCGGTTAGACAATAGGATTCAACTGTTCGACAGGAGGCGCACATTCCTCCTCGAAACTTTTCCCCTATGGTGGGTGCGGTACCTACCGGCTCGGTGCCGGGGACTTGAAGGGATTTCATGCGTAACTCGTTGGCGATCCGCACCGCTGTGGTCGGCGCCTCGGCACTACTGCTCGCAGCTCCATTCATCACGACGGCATCGGCAGAGCCCGCCTCCGACACGCATGTCGAACAGCTCGAAGCCGACCAGCTTCCGGCTGAGCTTGTCGAGGCGATCACCCGCGATCTGAAGATCTCCCCGCAGGAGTACCTGGACCGCGCTGCCAAAGCTCAGGAGCTCGGTGCGTACGCCCAGGATTTCAAGTCCGAGCGTCCCGGCGACTACGCCGGCTCGTGGATGGGACTCGACGGTCAACCCGTCGTAGCCGTCACCACTACCGAAGCTGCACGCATCGCCGCCGACGACGGTTACCGCACGCACGTCGCCCCCGTCTCCGCCGACACTCTCGAGAAGACACTGGCCGACGTCAACGGATGGATTGCCGGGCTGCCCAAGGAAATCTCACGCGCAGTCAATTCGGCGACCATCGACGTCCTGAACAACCAGGTTGTCATCGACGTCGCGAACAGCCCCGTCGGGCAGGCACTCAATCTTCCGACCCTGCTCGAGAACACCAAGATCGTTCTCAGCCCGGACGGTGGCGGATCGGTTGATCCCCGGGCACTCGGCGGCGACACCTACATCACGTCGACGGGCCCCATTCGCGAGACGCCGACCGAGAACATCTCGGTCTGCTCGTTCGGGTTCAACGCCGTCGACAATCAGAACAACGCACTCAATATCAGTGCTGGACACTGCAATCCGGCCGAGGGTTCGAAGTCGCCGGTCTACTTGCCGAATCACGCGAACGTCGACGACAGTCAGTTGATCGGCGCCTTCTCACAGTCTTCGGTCGGCAACAACGCCGGCGATCTCGATTACTCGGTCATCAAGTTCGACCAGTCGGGCATCGATGCGGGCCTCGACCGCGCTGCCGTCCGCGGCGCCAACGGAACCACCCTCGCGATCACCGGAACAGCACGTCCCGTGATCGGCGCCCCCATCTGCAAGTCGGGCCAGACGTCGTCCTTCACCTGTGGCGTCGTGGCGGCGGATCGCGTCGAAACACAGCTGGTCATGGCAGACGGTGATTCGCGAACAGTCCGCGGATTCGCCGGTACCGCGTGCACCCTCGCCGGCGACAGTGGCGGCGCCATCGTTTCCGGAACCTTGGCGCTGGGCATCACCAGCGGCTCCAACAGCAGCGGCGCCCCGAGCTGCAACGAAGCGAACCTGGTATTGGCGACCTCGGGCGGAACCTCGAATCTCGGCATTCCGGTCGGAGACATTCTCGACGCGGCAGATCGCGCATCCGGCGGCGGTGTCGGTTCCGGAATCCGCGTTCGCACTGCGGGTTGACCCAGCCCTGAGCTACTCACTGTGCCCGCCGATCCGTTTCTCGATCGGCGGGCACAGTGCTGTTGTCGGTCGGAGTCCCCGCTGCGCGCTTGTGTAACGGGTGGGATTAGTGCGTTCGAACCCATATAGTCATGGTCGACTGTGATCGGCTCACCACAAGTCCGTGAGCCGTATCCGTGTGCTCCCAGGGGGGTGGTACGCGGTCAACGAAGTGGAAAGGCCCTCATGCGAAGCTCCATCGCACGTCGTGCCGCAGTGTTCGGTTCGGCCGCGCTGCTGCTCCTCGGACCGATTACCGCGGTCGCGAACGCAGAACCGAACGAATCCGGGGTATCCGATCAGGCAGCCCATCTGCCCGTCGAACTCGCCGAAGCTCTACAGCATGACTTGGCGCTGACGCCCGACCAGTTCGTCTCGCGTTCCGAGCTCGCGCAGAAGCTCGCCGAGTTCGCCGCCATCGCGCGCGTCCAGTTCCCCGACTCCTTTGCCGGTGTCTGGCTCGACGACCTCGGCAAGGGCGTCGTCGCTCTCGCTGACGGTCGAGACAAGGACGCCGCCCGCGAGGCCGCCGAGAAGGCCGGCTTCGAGGTCAAGGACGTCGCTCAGAGCGAGCAGGCTCTGCAGGGTCAGCTCTCGGCGCTCAACACGTGGCTCGATTCGCAGCCTGCCGAGGTCGCTGACCTCGTGCGTGGCATTGCCGTCGACGTAGTCGGCAACGGAGTCGCCCTCACGGCCGATCCTGCCGCCGGCATCGAATTGCCTGAATTCCTGAAGCGGACTGTTGTACACACCGCTGCTCCGCTACTGGTTCCCCCGATCGTCGCGGACCTCATCCCCGCAACCGGGTCCGCCACCGGCGACGCCGCACTGGGCGGAGACGCCTTCGGCGCAACCTCCGGTAACACCGGGCTGCGTTGTTCGTTCGGCTTCAACGGCACCGACGGTTCAGGACGCACGGTCAACATCAGCGCCGGCCACTGTGATCCCAACCGCGCCGCCGCCGGCACCTCGAACTCCAGCCAGGTCTTCCCGATGGTGAACAACCAGACCGGACCCCGCGTCGGATACTTCGCCAAGAGCAGCTTCGACGGACGCGACTACTCGATCATCAACATCGACGACAACGCGAAGTACCGCTTCGAGAACAACAGCGTGCGGGTCCCGTTCAACCGCTCGGTCAACATCACCGGTACCGCCGATCCTGTTGTGGGCGCCCCGGTCTGCAAGGCAGGGTCGACCACCGGCTTCAGCTGTGGCGTCGTCACCGGCGTCAACCGCGTCGCCAAGGTTTTGGATCACACCCTCGACAACGGCTTCACCACCAACATCTGCGTCCTGCAGGGTGACAGCGGTGGCCCCATCGTCTCCGGAACGCTGGCAGTGGGCATCACGAGTGCCTCCAACGTCGCCACCTCGCCCCTGTGCGAGATCGCTCAGGCCGAGACATTGTTCGGACAGGAAGCACCGACGCAGTACGCGACGCCGATCAACGACATCCTCGCGGCCAATCCGGGCCTGAAGGTTCGCGACTACTGATCGCACACATTCCCTGAGGTAGCAAAACGGGCGCCACACCTTCTGAAGGTGTGGCGCCCGTTTCGGAGTCCGTGACGTTCTACTGGAAGAGAGTTGTTCCAGCCGGAGCGTTCAGGACCTTGATCAGGTCCATACCCGCGACAATGGCGGTTCCACCGCCGGCGAGGATGGTACCGGCGACTCCACCGATACCGGCGCCGGTGACCATGCCGGGCAGGCAGCCGACAACCAGGCCGGGCAGACCCACGATGCAACCGATGACTGCACCGACGATCGTGCCGGTGAGGCTACCGATCTGCGTGGCAAGCCCGAGCTGTGACTGGAACTTCTCGATGGCCTTCTGATCCTCGTCAGGCGAAGCGACCGGGGTGAACTCGGCAGCGACCGGCTTCGGCTTGGAGCTGGCCGGATCCAGGTTCGGCTTGAGGGTGAGGGTCTTGCCGTCCTCACTGACGGTCTCGTCGAACGGGAACTGAACGTCGCCGAGGTTGAACGCGAGCGGCAGGCTCACGAGAGTTGCGCCCTGGCTGTTCTGCAGGTCGACGTGTGTTCCGTCACCCGAGACTCGGAATGCTCCGGCGTCGATGGTGGTGACGACAGCCTGGTCGACGACCTCGGCGGTGTACGAAACGTCGGGTGACGTCTCCGGAGCTGCGTAAGAAGTACCTGCAGCGATGCCCGTAGCGGCAATGGTCATCGCTGCGACGGCCGCAGCTTTACGAATGAACATTTTCAATCCTCCCCGGGATCGGGCGGGCGCAAGTCGATGACTCACACCACCCGTGTCCCCTGTGCGTGACGGGCGTAACGATAACAGCCGGTCGGTTGGCCTCACCTGCTCGGAACCCGAGTTAGGGCTGCCTGACAGATGGACACCTGATGGGCACCGCCTAACGTGACGACCAGACATGTCTGCGCCTGGCCAAGCCCGTCGGACGCAGAAGATTGATCTCTCCAGGCCACGAGCGGTTACCAGCCGGTACCTACAGGCTGGTAATGCTAGTTACTGGCGGGTAACATAACGCAGGTTAGTATCAGTGGGCTGTCCCGAGGTGGCCGACGCGTCGCCCTGAAACGAAAGGCCGCGACATGAATGCCCTGACGATTACGTTGGGCACGATTGGTGCACTGCTGAGCTTGGTGTGTTGGTACATCTTCCTCTCAGGTGCATTGAGGATGTTCAACACCGTGCGCATCGGCCAGTCGGCACCCGATCGATGGCGCCCGTTCTTCCCTCGCTTCAAGCAGATGATCATCGAGTTCATCGCGCACACGCGCATGAACAAGTTCCGCAGCGTCGGCTGGGCCCACTGGCTCGTCATGGTCGGCTTCCTCGGCGGATTCCTGCTGTGGTTCGAGGCTTACGGCCAGACGTTCAACCCCGAGTTCCACTGGCCCATCTTCGGTAACACGTGGGCGTGGCACCTGTGGGACGAGATCCTCGGCCTTGGCACCGTCATCGGTATCACCACGCTGATCGTGATCCGTCAGCTCAACCACCCGCGTCTGCCCGCGCGCCTGTCCCGTTTCGGCGGCTCCAATTTCAAGGCTGCCTACGTCATCGAAGGCATCGTCCTGCTCGAGGGCCTGGGCATGATCATGGTCAAGGCCGGCAAGATCGCGACCTACGGCCACGCCAACCCGTGGACCGACTTCTTCACCATGCAGGTCGCCAAACTGCTTCCCGCCAGCCCCGTCATGATCTCGGTGTTCGCGTTCGTCAAGCTGATGACCGGCATGATCTGGCTCGCGATCGTGGGCCGCAACATCACCTGGGGTGTCGCGTGGCACCGCTTCTCGGCGTTCTTCAACATCTACTTCAAGCGTGAGGACGACGGCACCGTCGCCCTCGGCGCCGCAAAGCCCATGATGTCCAAGGGCAAAGCCCTCACCATGGACAACGTCGATCCCGACACCGACACCCTCGGCGCCGGAAATATCGAAGACTTCTCATGGAAGGGCTGGCTCGACTTCACCACCTGCACCGAGTGCGGGCGTTGCCAGTCCCAGTGCCCCGCGTGGAACACCGGAAAGCCGCTCTCCCCCAAGCTGCTCATCATGTCGCTGCGTGACCACGGCTATGCCAAGGCCCCGTATCTGTTAGCCGGTGGACGCAAGGACATGGGCGGCGACGAGATCGGTCTCGTCGACGCCGAAGGCAACGTCAAGGAAGGCGCCCTCGCCGCGATCCCGGAGGCCGCACGACTCGAGGCCGACCGCAAGCTCGTCGGTGAGACCGTCGAAGGTGAGATGGCCCCGGTCATCGACGCCGAAACCCTGTGGAGCTGCACCAACTGCGGCGCCTGCGTCGAGCAGTGCCCCGTCGACATCGAACACGTCGACCACATCATCGACATGCGCCGCTACCAGGTCCTCATCGAGTCGGAGTTCCCCTCCGAGCTCGCCGGCCTGTTCAAGAACCTCGAGAACAAGGGCAACCCCTGGGGTCAGAACTCCAAGGACCGTCTCAACTGGATAGGCGAGATGGACTTCGAGATCCCCGTCTTCGGCAAGGATGCCGACAGCTTCGAGGACTACGAGTACCTCTTCTGGGTCGGCTGCGCCGGTGCCTACGAAGACCGTGCCAAGAAGACCACCAAGGCCGTTGCCGAGCTACTCGCCACCGCGGGAGTGAAGTTCATGGTTCTCGGCGCCGACGAAACCTGCACCGGCGACTCCGCTCGTCGTGCCGGCAACGAGTTCTTGTTCCAGCAGCTCGCGATGCAGAACATCGAGATGCTCAACTCCGTCTTCGACGGTATCGAGAAAAAGAAGCGCAAGATCGTCGTCACCTGTGCGCACTGCTTCAACGCCCTCGGCAACGAGTACCCGGAGGTGGGCGGCGACTACGAGGTCGTGCACCACACCCAGCTGCTCAACCGTCTGGTGCGTCAGAAGAAGCTGATCCCCGTTGCATCCGTGAGCGAAGACGTCACCTACCACGACCCGTGCTTCCTCGGACGCCACAACAAGGTCTACGACGCTCCCCGTGAACTCATGGAAGCCTCGGGCGCCAAGCTCGTCGAAATGCCGCGTCACGGTGAACGCTCCATGTGCTGTGGTGCCGGTGGCGCCCGCATGTGGATGGAAGAGAACATCGGCAAGCGCATCAACGTCGACCGCGTCGACGAAGCGCTCTCCACCAACCCCAAGAAGATCGCCACGGGTTGCCCGTTCTGCCGCGTCATGCTCACCGACGGCGTCACTGCCCGCCAGGAGCAAGGCCAGGGCGAAGGCGTCGAGGTTGTCGACGTCGCACAGCTGATGCTCAACTCCGTCACCCGCCTCGAACCCGCCAAGCTCACCGAGAACATCAAGGTGATCCCGCGGGAGAAGGCACCGGTCGCTGCTGAGGCAAAGGCCGAAACCGTCGAGCAGGATCGGGTCGCCGAAGTCGAGGAAGCAGCTGCGACGCCGGAAGCCAAGGCCGCTCCCGCCGGCAAGGGCCTCGCCATGAAGGGCCTCGCCAAGGCACCCGGAGCGAAAGCTCCCGGCGCCAAGGCACCCGGCAAGGGACTCGGAATGGCGGGCGGGGCAAAGGCTCCCGGCGCCAAGAAGGCCGCTCCTGCCGAAGCCGACGCAGCTCCCTCTGCCGAAGCCGCAGCACCCGCCGCACCGGCGGCAAAGCCAAAGGGCCTCGGTCTTGCGGGCGGAGCCAAGGCTCCCGGCGGCAAGGGACTGCAGATGAAGGGCGCCGCCAAGGCACCCGGAGCCAAGGCCGCTGCCGCACCGGCAGCGGAAGCTCCCGCTGCTGAGGCTGCTGCACCCGAAGCTGCTGCGCCCGTCGCCAAGCCGAAGGGTCTGGGCCTGGCGTCCGGCGCCAAGGCTCCCGGCGGCAAGGGACTGCAGATGAAGGGCGGGGCCAAGGCTCCTGGAGCGAAGGCAGCCCCTGCTTCTGAAGCACCTGCCGCTGCGCCCGAAGCACCCGCCGCTGCACCGACTGCACCGACTGCACCGGCAGAGGCTCCGGCCGCCGAGGCGGAAGCTCCGAAGGCTCCACCGGTCGCCAAGGCCGGCGGACTCGGATTCAAGTCGGGCGCAAAGGCTCCCGGTGCTCGGAAGGCAGCCCCCGCTGCAGCCCAGGCGCCGGCAGCGCAGGCACCGACTGCGGAGGCACCTGCTGCGGAGGCCGAACCCGTGAAGGCAGAACCCGTGAAGGCAGAAGCACCTGCTGAGGCGTCCGCACCCGCGGAAGCTCCGGCACCTGCTGCCGCGCCGCCCGCCCCCAAGGCCGGCGGACTCGGATTCAAGGCCGGCGCAAAGGCTCCCGGCCGCAAGAAGTAGACGCACCACCTGCGAATGCCCTCACCGTCATGGTGGGGGCATTCGCGTTTGTGTGGGAACCCCTAGCCGACCGAGCACCCTTTCCCTCGACCCAACACACCGTGCAGCACGCGGAAACCGGTGCTCGCCCTACGCAAGTGGTGCTCACTCCCCCGCCAACTCGAGGCCTGCGTGTCAATCAGCGACAAGCATCACCGCACCGCGCGCACGCCCGACACCCCTTTCCTGCTGCCGTCCGATGACGTAACGCCCCGGAGCGATGCCGGTCGCGCCGTGCTCCGGATGGATGAGGTACGCAGTCACCCGGGTGTCGACCACGCCGAGTGCAAGGCCCCGCGCATCTTTCACCGGCGTCGACCACCTGCACTCCCCTGCATCTGCAACCAAGCTGTGAGGGTTCCCGCCCGCCGCACTTCGCAGCAGTTCCACTCCGGAGAGCGGAACGTTCACTGATCGAGTCCACGGCAGAGGCGCGACGATGTTTGCAAGCAGCGAGAACGGGATCACGATGAGATCGCCCTGTGCCTGAAGACCGTCGACCACAGGAATGGACACTTCCTTGTCGAGATAGTCGAAGACATCGAGGCCGGTGAGGGTGGTAAGAGCGGACAAGGTCATGTTCGAGTTCATAAGTATCACCAGGGGTTTGAGGTTGGGGTCCGTTTGACGTTCAGGTTCGGCGAACGAGGCGTGCATAGTCGGCACCGGTGATGCCGTAGGTCCATCCGGCGGCATCCATCGCGGACGTGAACCATCCCGGCACGTGAAGACCGTATCGCCGTCGATGCCCATCGCGCTCGAGAGAGCCGTTGACCGCGAGCAGGATTCGTCCACTTCGGCCCCAGCCTTTCGGTGACGCGTAGAGCTGAAGGAGACAACCTGCATTGCCGGGATCGTCAGTTTCGTCGACCAGTGTCAGTCCGGCAATCTCGATGTAGGTATCCCAGCCGACGCGCTCGATCGCACATCGGCGGATCTCGACATTGCGCTCCTGCGCGATCCGGTCGGGGTTCGGGTCGAGCACCACCCAGTCGGGAACGATCGCCCCGTGCAGAACGAACGCGTTTGTGCCGTCGTCGAATTTGATTGCGGGGGAATCAGAATGGTGCAACCGCTGCGCTCCCTGCGCGCTGCCCGGAATCGGTTCGGCATGTAAGGCGGTGGGTCGTTCAGCCATGATGCACACATTGTCGAACGCCCACCACCACCCGGTCGAGTCAGCCAGCGCCGTTTGCACGTCCAGAAGCTCACGGTCTTCCGACTCGAATGTCGCAAGACCATATCGGCGGAACGTGTCGTAGTACGCGATTCGATGGGCTTCTTGCTGTCCGTACCAGGTCACCCTGCCTGCCACCGGGGTCAACATCGTTCGTATCGCAGCTGCGACGCCGTCGAACAGCGTGGTGTGCAACGATTCCCAAACGGATGCCCTGATCAGACGCTCCCTCTGCCGGCGTTCTATCTGCCAGCCGGTTCTCCGACATTCGATTCGCGCGTCCATGCGTCGGCGCGATGCCGCAAACATGCTCGCGATATACCCAGATGCGCAGTCGAGTCCGGCGCCGTCCAAGGACATCTTGGTCGACAGTCCTTCGGTGACGATCAGGTCCGAACCGGCACGGGGAGACGGAACCCAGACGAACTCCGGTTTCGGCAGTCCGGACCGCCGATACAGCTGCGAGACAGAGGACTCTGCGGTGTTTCGATCAGCAGGACGAGTACACAATCCGCGTTCGAGCCAAACGTCGCGGATCTTTTCCAGGGCCAGACTGTCTTCATCGAAGAGATTGAAGTTCTCGGGCAATGTCGCTCGACGTGATGCCGACGAGCGAATCGGTGCGGCGCTCACGCGACGGTGGCGGTGTCCGCCTTTCCTGTAGTCATAGTTCTACAGCGTGGCACGCAAACGCTCCGAACGCAAGGAACACCCGAGCGCAACGTCGAGAACCGGCCACCGTTTCCGTCTACTCAACACCCCCTCCAACGGGATGAAACCAGTTCGCACTGTGGACAAGTGGTGCTCACTCGAACTTATCCACAACCTCCGGATCACCACTTCCCTCTCGTCGCCACGTGCACCAAGATCGATCGACATGGGGGAACAGACACATATCATCCGCAGGCCGGACCAACTTTCGATCGGTCGCACCGATGCCGAGATCCGGCAGGCCTGCGCCAGTGGAACCTGGGCCAGAATCCATCGTGGTGCGTACGTGGACAGCGGCCACCTGTCCCGCCTCGACGCATACGGACGACATCGATTGCGGACCGAGGCCGTGGCCTGCGCCGCTTCATCCGGTGCCGCTGTCAGCCACATCTCGGCTGCGGTGCTGCACGGTTTCGAGCTCTGGAACACTCCGCTCAGGGCCGTCCACCTGTCCCGGAACCGGCGAGGTGGTGGCCGAAAGTCCGCTCGACGTCACGTGCACTCGACATCGCTGACGGACAACGAGATCACCGAGGTCGATGGTCTGCGCGTCACGACTCCGGCTCGCACCGTTGCCGATCTCGCCAGAGTGCTACCTTTCGAACAGGCTCTCGTGGTTGGCAATTCAGCACTGCACCGGTCGTCATTGACGACGGAAGCGCTCACGGACTCGATTGCGCTCAGCCCGAACCACCCGCGACATCGACACGCGCTCCACGCCCTCGCTGCGATGGACTCCCGTCTCGAAAGCGTCGGCGAATCACGCAGCCTCGCGCTGTTCATCCGCGAGCACTTGCCGCTCCCCGAGCCACAGGTCAAAATCCACGACGCTCGCGGGCTGGTCGGTCGCGTCGACTTCCTGTGGCGTGAACAGCGCACTGTCGGAGAGTTCGACGGTCGCATCAAGTACGGCCGACTGGTGCCCGCCGGTCGCAGCGCCGAGGACGTGCTCTGGAACGAGAAACTCCGCGAAGACCGGCTCCGTGACGCAGGTTGGCAGGTAGCGAGGTGGACCTGGTCCGACCTGTCGACTCCTTCGGCGGTGGCAGGTCGGATCACGGCGGCCTTCTCGCGCGGGCCGGTCAGGTACCAGCCGGCTCCCACAGCTCCAGTGCCGGAATGCCGGGTGGGGTGAATCCTAGAACTTGCCCGTAGAAGGACAACTCGGCGTTACGTGAGCTGATGATGGTCGACTGCTTGCGGAATCCGTGGGATTCACCCTCGTAGGCCAGGTACGCGTGCGGAATGCCCTTGGCCACCAGGGCATCTCGGAATCGCTCCGCCTGCGAGGGTGGCACGATCGGATCGTCGAGACCCTGGAGCAGCAACACCGGGCAGTTCAACCCGTCGACGTTGTTGAGCGGAGCACGTTCCGCGTACAGGTCGGCAGATTCCGGCAACGGACCGATCAAACCGTCGACGTAGCGCGATTCGAAATCGTGAGTTTCCTGCACGAACAGGTCCAGTTCGGCCACGCCGAAATAGGAAGCACCACAAGCGAACACGTCGGAGGTTGTCAGTGCGGCCAGAACGGTCCATCCACCGGCAGATCCGCCCTCGATGGCAAGGCGGGCCGGATCGGCAAGTCCCTGCTCGGCCAACCCGGTGACGGCGGTGACGACATCCTGCACGTCGACGACGCCCCACTGTCCGCGCAGTCGGTTGCGATACTCCCGTCCGTAACCGGTCGACCCTCCGTAATTCACGTCGACGACGCCGATTCCGCGGCTGGTGAAGAAGGCGTAGACGAGGTTCAGTGCCGGTGCAACGTGTGCCGTCGGGCCACCGTGAACAAACGCGACGTACGGCGGCAGTTCACCGTCGAGACCTTTGTATCGCGGACTGCGCGGCGGATACGCGACGGCATGCACTTCTCGCCCCTGCCCGTGGGCGACGACGGCCCGCGCTTCCGGGAGATAGGCGGACTCGGGCAATTCTTCGACCGAAGAACGGATTTCTTCGAGTTCGCCGGTACCGAGGTTCAATTCACGTAGCGCACCCGCCAGTTTTGCTCCGCCCGAGGTGAGCAGCAGTCGGTCTCCACGGACCTGCATGAGGCCGATGCTGGTGACGCCAGGGATCGCGATGTCGCGCAGTTCTCCCGACGCCGGGTCGAGTACCGCCAGTGTGTCGGTTCCCACGGTGCGTGCGGTGAGAAGGTGTCCGTTGTCGAGTTCGACGAACCAGCGCGCGCCGAATCGCCATTGCGGCCCACCGAAATCCGCATCCGTCGGGCAGATCGGGGTGATCTCGGCGCCGACGCGATAAATGTTCCACCAGCCGCTGCGATCACTGATTGCGTAGAGCTCGTCGTCGGTGATCCACTCCGGTTGCAGAACAGACTCTTCGGATCCACCGACCAGCACGGAGTACGCCTGCGCGACGCCGTCGACGAGTGGAGCGACCCGAAGTTCGGTACCGTCCCAGGGCATTTGGGGATGATCCCACGCGATCCAGGCGATCTTGGTTCCGCTCGGCGAAAGCCTCGGTGAGGAGAGGAAATCGGAGCCGCCGACGATCGAGCGAATCTCACCGGAGCCGTCCAGCGGTATCGCACAGATGTCGCGAGTGATCGTCCCGTCGACAGCGTGCGCTTCCCTAACCGCCCACACCTCGCCGTTCACGATCTGCAGGTCCGCGTACCGTAGCGCGGCCGGCGACGCCGGCTCTGGCGTCAGAGCCCGCGGAGTGAGGCCGTCGAGGACGTACACACGTTGATCGGAGAATTCACTGAAGACCAGTTTCCCGGACTCCGTGACGGTCCAGGCGCCACCGCCGTACTCGTGAACCCTGGTCCGCGCATTCCATGGCGCAGGGAGAATGTCGACGGGTTGGTTGTCGAGACCAGACCGACGAATCGACGTCCGACCGCTCTCGGTCGGCCGGAGTTCGGCCCACCAGATCTCGTCGCCGACGTATCGTCCGCCCTCGACTGGGTGCCCGCCTGCAGCGAGATCAGCTGCTGTGATCGGCGAAGTCCACGATCCGTACGGGGCTGCAATCTGCTCGCTCGGGGTCATCGCTCGACAATAGCCAACGGGTCGTGCGAGACGGTCCCCGACAATGCACTTGCACAGTCCCCGACAATGCACTTGCACAGTGGTGGGATCATGTAACTCGTGAGCACACCAGAACCCGCCCGCCATCGTCAGCCGCAGCGCGAGCTGGAGCAGTCGTCGAAGCTCCAGAACGTCCTGTACGAAATCCGTGGACCGGTGCACGCGCATGCCGCCCGGTTGGAGGCGGAAGGGCACCGGATCCTCAAGCTCAACATCGGCAACCCGGCACCGTTCGGATTCGATGCTCCCGATGTGATCATGCGGGACATGATTGCTGCTCTGCCCTATGCGCAGGGCTATTCGGAATCCAAGGGCATTCTGTCGGCGCGGCGCGCGATCGTGACGCGATACGAGCTGGTTCCCGGCTTCCCCGAGCTCGACGTCGACGACATCTACCTCGGCAACGGTGTTTCCGAGCTGATCACGATGACGATGCAAGCTCTCCTCAACAACGGCGACGAGGTGCTGATCCCAGCGCCCGACTACCCGTTGTGGACGGCGATGACGAGCTTGTCCGGCGGCACACCCGTCCATTACCTCTGCGACGAGGCCAACGACTGGAATCCCGATATCGCCGATATCGAATCCAAGATCACCGACAAGACCAAGGCTCTCCTCGTCATCAACCCGAACAATCCCACGGGTGCGGTCTACTCGATGGAGGTTCTGCAGCAGTTGGTCGATCTGGCGCGCAAGCATCAGCTTCTGCTGCTCGCCGACGAGATCTACGACAAGATCCTCTACGACGACGCAAAGCACATCTCACTGGCGACGCTTGCCCCTGATCTGCTGTGCCTGACGTTCAACGGCCTCTCGAAGGCCTACCGTGTCGCGGGCTACCGCTCCGGCTGGGTGGCGATCACCGGACCGAAGGATCATGCGGCCGGCTTCCTCGAGGGGCTCGATCTCCTGGCGTCGACGCGGCTGTGCCCCAATGTTCCCGGACAGCACGCCATTCAGGTCGCTCTCGGCGGACACCAAAGCATCGAGGACCTGATCCTGCCCGGCGGCCGCCTGCTCGAACAGCGCGACGTCGCCTGGGAGCGGCTGAACATGATTCCTGGTGTCTCGTGCGTGAAACCTCGCGGCGCGCTCTACGCGTTCCCTCGTCTGGATCCGAACGTCTACGAGATCCACGACGACGAGAAGTTGGTTCAGGACCTGCTTCTCCAGGAGAAGATCCTGATGGTTCAGGGCACCGGATTCAATTGGCCGAACCACGATCACCTTCGGATCGTGACGCTCCCGTGGGCCCGAGATCTTGCCGTGGCCATCGAACGATTCGGCAACTTCCTCACCAGTTACAAGCAGTAGATTCTCCGGCCGAATCCGGGCGAAATCGAGTAAACAATTCGTTGTACAAATGCCCCGTAAACGTAAAACGGCGGGGCATTTGTGCGACCTTGGTCACATATTTCGCAAACCACGCGGTTTGATTGACACTTTAACTAATTAGTGACCTGCCCTGATGTGAAAACGGTCCAACCGGTACGTGATTCGTTGTGAAATTGGTAGTTGGACAACGCGCCAAATCGGTTTGAAATTGGGTACATTAGTTATCAGCACTTCGGTGCCGCGAGCACCTGGTATCCCTCCCCCCCCCTGTGGATACCAGGGTGGTGGCGGGGACAACCCCCCCTGTTCCCCGCCACCCAGCTCGACCAATCCCAGTTTTCACATTCCGGTACTTCTCTCCCGGTTATTGCCTGTGCCGACACTGCCGTTGATCAACACTGCCGTTGATCAAAACTGCCGTCGATCGACACTATCCACAGAAGCTGATCATTCGCTTCGGAGCCGATAACATTGCACCGGTGCAAATCCCCAGTCCGACACTCCGTTTCCGATGAGTCACGGCCACGGCCACGGCGGACCCATCCAGATCGGGCCCACCGCATCCCGCGTCGTCATCGGCTTGCTCGTCGTCATCGGTATGGTCGTCGTCGCAGCAGCAATCGCGCTGTGGCCGGACAAGAACACCATTCCCGTCCCGCTCCCGTTTCAGAACGCCGACGGCAGCTCGGTGGAAACCGAAGCGGGCACTGTCACGATGCAGGACCTCGGCGACTGCGGAAGCTCCTCCGCTGGAAGGGTATTCGTCGGCGCACCGCAACCGCCACCCACCTCTGCCTATCAATGTCAGCGAAGTATCGTCGATATCGAATCCGGGCCTAATGCCGGAACGAAGACATTGCTCGAGGTCATTCCAGGTGCCGGTCAGCCGGACCTTCGCGTGGGTGACCACATTCGACTCGTGCGTCAGACGGACCCGAACGGCAATACGCAGTACTCCTTCGAGGACTATTCGCGTGGACTCCCGCTGGCGCTGATCGTCGTCGCGTTTGCCGTCGTCATCATCGCCGTTGCGCGGTGGCGCGGACTGCGCGCACTTGTCGGCCTGGTGATCGCCTTCGGCGTTGTCGTCGGATTTCTCCTCCCCGCCTTACTTGACGGCAAGCCTGCAATACCCGTTGCACTGGTCGCCGGGGCGGTGATCTTGTACGCGGTTCTCTATCTGGCGCATGGCGTCTCGTTGAAAACCAGTTCCGCATTGCTGGGTACCCTCGCCGCGATGGTGCTCGCTGCCGTTCTCTCCTACCTCTGTATCGAACTGACTCATCTCACCGGCTTGTCCGAAGAGCAGAACACCAATGTTCAGACGTACATCGAGCACATAGACATCACCGGCCTGCTGTTGGCGGGATTCATCATCGGCTCACTGGGCGTCCTCAACGACGTCACCATCACCCAGGCATCCTCGGCGTTCGAGTTGGCCGAACTCGACAAGCACGCGTCCCGCCGAAAAGTCTTCAGCGGTGCGATGCGGGTCGGACGCGATCACATCGCCAGCACGGTCTACACCTTGGTTCTCGCGTACGCGGGCGGGGCTCTGCCGTTGCTGCTGCTCTTCAGTGTCAGCGGGCGCCCGCTTCAAGACGTTTTGGTCGGTGACGCCGTCGCGATCGAAATCGTACGGTCCGCGGTCGGCGGAATAGCTCTGGCTCTTTCGGTTCCGCTCACCACTGCCATCGCCGTGATTCTCGCGCGGCCACCCGGCAGTGCGGTAAAGGCCGGTTCGACTTCAGGTGGACGCCACTCCAAACGCTGAGAACCGGGCCTCAGAGTCCAGGAATCGGAGGAAGGACTGGCAACAGAATCGGCGGCAGTCCGGGAATGTAGATCGCGGGCGGCGGAGGCGCAGGTGCTGGTGCCGGCGGCATGTAGGTGTCCTGCACAACCGGCGGTGCCTCGACGACGGGTGGGGCTTCCTCGGTCGTAGTCGGAGGCGGCGTCGTTGTGGTCGGCGGCGGCGGAGTGGTCGTGGTCGTCGGGGCTGTCGTAGTCACCTCGGTTGCCACAGGTCCGGCTTGTTCGGAGTCTCCGAAGACCTTTCCGCCGTAGCCCAACCCCAGTCCGACGATGACGACTGCCGCGATCACACCGGCGCCGAGGCCGGCAAAACGCAGTGGATTCCTGGGCTCGGTGGATGTGGTTTCCACAGTCTGTGTTCCGGCGAGCCACGACGGATGTGCGGTCCCTGCTCCGACTCCCTTGTCTTCGCGCACTGCCGAGTACGCCTGGGCGTCAACCATCACGGCCACGGTATCGGCGTCCTGCTCGGCCCCGAACCCGTCCGTGACCGGTTCACTGTCAGTGACGACAAAATCTGCACTTTGGTCGAATCGTTGCTCGTGTCGGTTCGGTCGTGGCTGCGGCAGTTCCGCAGCGTACGGACTCGACCTCTGTTCCTGCGGAACAGACTTCACCTCGGCAGCAACCTCCGGCGCAGCTTTCGGTCGCTCCGATTCGGGGAGCGTCGCGACTCCTCCATGACTGAACGCCTGTACCGGGACGGGCACCTCCGCCGGTGTGTGAATCGGATAAGGCGCGAAGATCGGCGCCACCGCCGGGACCTGAACCGGCGCGGCGACCGGGCGTGACGACGGCGTCACGGACAACTCCGCGATCAGCGCAGCACCTTGTGCGGTCACCAGTTCAGGCTGCTCGGGCGCGATGACGGGGCAATCGAGCCACGCCGCGAGAGTCGCCCGCACGATCGGGACGCGCGCGCCGCCGCCGATGAGGACAATCGCGTCCGGGTTGCGGCCGGACGTAGCGATGACCTCGCGTATTTCTCGCGCAAATGCCTCCACCGACGTGATGACCAGGGAATCGAAGACTTCCCGCGACAGCAAGAGAAGCCCACCAGGGCCGGGCAGGCACACGGCGCTCCGTGTGGACAGCTGTTCCTTGGCAAGTCGGCATCGCGCCTGCAGTTCGGAGTCGCCGCCCGGGTCGGCCGGCGTCGCAATTCGGCGACGCACCGTTTGGTCGGAGTAGACGAGGTCGTCGAAATGGTCTCCACTGACCCGAGTCGACCGAGCGGTCACGACGGTAGACCTCGTATGCCTGTCCACAACGCTGATCGTCGATCCCGAACTACCCATGTCGACGACGACAAGCGTGTTCTGGTCGGTCAGCGCACCGGGTTCCTCGAGCATCCGGAGCGTCGCCGAAACTTCGGGAACCAACTCGAAGTTGTCGACACCTTTCTGTTCGAACGCGGTCTGGAGTGCACCGGCTTGCGCTTGATCCCGGTAGACGACGACCGTATGACTGCTGAGTTCGGCATTCTCGGACAACGCCACTCGGGTCGCTTCTGCAGCGATGTCCTCCGGGACGTCCCGCCCCCGCTCAACCGATCTCGATCGAAACACCGGACCGCTGTGGTCAGGCGTCCCCGGTCGCGCCAAACGCACAGCGCTGGCTCCCACCGTCACGCCCAAAACCAAGTTCATGATCCACCTTCGTCGACCGTGGACGGGTCTTGTCAGCAGACCCCGTCATTCCCCGGCCGGAAGTCTACCCACTAGGGGTGGTCCGCGAGGTTCGCGCGTCGCATCTAACAGCCAGATGCAGCTACTTTTTCGCAACCTGGACGTTCGACCTAGCGACCTAATCCGCGATAGTTCCATCCGGCAGCACGCCAGACCTTCGGATCGAGGCAATTTCTGGCGTCGACGATCACGCGTCGACGAACAAGGGGTTCCAGATCGGCAGGCACGAGTGAGGCGAACTCGTCCCATTCGGTCGCGATCAAAACGACATCAGCATTCTTGCAGGCGTCTGACGTGGAGGTTGCGTAGTGCAGGGTGGGAAACAGTCGGCGAGAATTGTCCATCGCCTTCGGATCGAAGACGGTAACTGCCGCCCCGTGAAGCTGCATCATTCCCGCCACGTTCAGCGCAGGCGAATCGCGAACATCGTCGGATTCGGGTTTGAATGCGGCCCCGAGCACCGACACGTTAGCTCCCAGCAAACCGCCTTCGCAGGCTGCCGTCACCAGTTCCACTGCTTTTGTTCGTCGCCGCATGTTGATGCTGTCGACCTCACGAAGAAAGTACAGCGCTTGGTCTACACCCAACTCGCCGGCGCGTGCCATGAATGCCCGAATGTCCTTCGGCAGGCAACCACCGCCGAACCCCAACCCCGCATTCAGAAACCGCCTGCCGATCCGGTCGTCGTATCCCAGAGCGTCCGCCAACATCGAGACGTCGGCGCCGGTGGCCTCACACACCTCCGCAATCGCGTTGATGAAGGACACTTTGGTCGCGAGAAACGCATTCGCAGATCCTTTGACCAACTCGGATGTAGCCAGATCGGTCACGAGGAACGGCACCCCCGCACCTAACATCTCGGCGTACACCTCACGAAGAACACCTTCGGCATTTCCCGGTCGATCACGATCAACCCCCAGAACCAACCGATCAGGGCTCAGGGTGTCCGCGATAGCGTGCCCCTCACGCAGAAACTCCGGATTCCAGGCCACCTCGACGGCGCCACCCGCGGGCGCGGTGGCCCGCAGTCGCTCGCCGAGAGCCGCAGCCGTGCCCACCGGGACGGTCGACTTGCCGACGATAAGCGAAGGCCGTCGAAGGAACGGCGCCAACATGTCGATCACCGAATGAACGTGACTCAGATCCGCGGCGTACTCCCCCTTCTTCTGCGGAGTCCCCACCCCGACAAAATGAATGTCGGCGAATTCCGCGGCGTCGGCGTAGGACGTCGTGAACCGGAGCCGACCAGCCCCCAGATTCTTCTCCAGCATTTCGGTCAGGCCCGGCTCGAAGAACGGGACCTCCCCCCGAGACAACTTGTCGACCTTGGACTGGTCGATGTCGACTCCCAGCACGTCGTGGCCCAGTTCGGCCATACACACTGCGTGGGTCGCCCCCAGGTATCCCGTTCCGAACACGGTCATTTTCATGTGTTGTTGGTATGCGCCCGAACTTTCCGACACGCGTACGCGAGGTGGGCGCGAAACCAACATCGGGCGTACGACGAGTGCGTCGCGCCTGCGACCTATGCTTCTGCCATGCACGTTCTCTTTGTCTGTACGGGAAATATCTGCCGATCACCTACCGGTGAACGCCTCGCGCGTGCCTATGCCGCCGAAGCCCGGGCCACCGGATTCACCGCTTCGAGTGCCGGCACCCGGGCGATGGTCGGACACCCGATCGAGCCGACAGCGGCACGGGTTCTCGCGGATCTCGGCGGCGACCCCGGAGATTTTCAAGCCCGACGTCTGACGACGGCGCTGGCTGCGGATGCCGATCTCATTCTCACGATGACCGAAAGTCACCGGGACAAAGTCCTGGCGATGGCTCCGACCCGACTGAAGCGCACCTTCACCCTTCGAGAGGCCGCACGGTTGGCCACGCTCGCCGACGCCGGCAGTGTCGACGA
The DNA here is from genome assembly GCF_042728675.1 of Rhodococcus sp. NPDC060176. NCBI lineage: Bacteria > Bacillati > Actinomycetota > Actinomycetes > Mycobacteriales > Nocardiaceae > Rhodococcus > Rhodococcus sp. NPDC060176. Next base: position 901,597 of record NZ_JBHWYS010000003.1, on the reverse strand, counting down.
TCTCGCCGCCGCCAGACCGCGTTTTCGTGCCACCGAACCCGAGGACGTCACGGATCCGATGGGTAAGGAAGAGAAGCTCTTTCACGAGATCGGACTTCAGATCGCCGACCTCGTGGGCCCGTTGCTCAGCCGACTTCGCTTCGGTGAGGGCTGAGCGACGGCACCGCGGTCAACTGCGGTAGCGACTTGTCCGATTCGTAGGAGTAGCTGTACTCGTATGCATTACGTCCTCGAGACGGAGTCATCGTGATGACACTGCCCAGGACGTGTGCTCCCACGCTCTGCAGGTTTCCGACGGCGCGCGCCAGTTGATCACGCTTCGTGGAGCCGTGTCGGGCGATCACCAGAGCGCCGTCCGACATGGCAGCCAGAACTGCAGCGTCCGTGACGGGTAGCAACGGAGAGGCGTCGATGATGACGTAGTCGTATCGCGCCCGCAGTTCCTCCAGAACATGTTTGGCCGTGTCCGTGCCGAGCAGTTCGCTCGGGTTCGGCGGGATCGGTCCCGAGGCCAGCACGGTCAGCCCGGCGAATTCGGTCGGCTGCAGCACGTCATCCAGGGTCGCTTGACCAGAGAGTACCGAACTGACACCGACGCTCCCGATCAATCCCAGGTACTTCGATACCCGCGGCTTCCGGAGATCACCTTCCATCAGACAGACCGATTTACCTGCCTCTGCCAAGACCAGTGCGATGTTCACTGCCGTGGTTGTCTTACCTTCGGAGGGAAGCGAACTCGTGACGACAATCGCGCGAGGTGGGTGATCGACTTCGAGGAACTGAAGGTTGGTGCGCAATTCGCGGAACGCTTCGGCACTCACGGAATTACCTTCACTGAAAGCAATCGCGTGGTTCACTTCGACGTCCTTGTCGAACGGGATCGTGCCCACCATCGCCGAACCCGCGATCTCTTCCACCGTTCGACGATCCTTCACCGTGTTGTCGAGTCGATCGCGAATCAGCGCAAGAGCGATCCCCAACAGCAGTCCCGCCACTGCTCCGAGCGCGAGGTTGCGCGAAGTCTTGGGTGACACGGGAACAGTCGGCTCTTGAGCTTGCTGCTCGACGACCACACGTGCAGGCGGTGTTCCGCCGTTCTCGGGTGTCTCCAGTTCCTGTGCCAATGCGACGAATTCGGACGAGAGCGTGTTCGCTATCTCGCGTGCGAGTTCCGGTGACGCGTCCTTGACTGCGAGGTCGATCAACACAGTGTCGGGCGCCGACGTTGCAGTGACCTTGGAGGCCAACTCGTCAGCCGACATCCCGCCGACCACTCTCGGCCCCAGTTCGTCGATCGTCCGCTGTGCGAGCGTTCGACCCGTCAGAAGTTTTGTATACGACAGAACTCGCTGCTGCGACAGCTGGCTACCTTGAAGTGCCTCGTTGACCGAGGTTCCCGCCGACGTCGACACGAACAACCGGGTCGAGGCCTGGTAGATCGGTGTCGAAAGAAGGGACGCACCAAGTGCTCCCAGGATTCCGAGCACGGTTACGACCGCGACTGTCCGCCACCTGGCTTGTAATATCTTGAGGTAGTCGATTATTTCCATCTTGATGTCTCCTTCGGCTCACGCATGCCCACTGCGGGTCTGAGCGGTTGTTGCCGGTCAGGCCGCTAGGGCGAACCGGGCTTTCTCAACTTCGATATCGATCAACTGCAGCAGGCACCATGCCCTGTGCTCACGGACGTCCCAATCCGCGGTATGTCCAACCCGCGCCTCGCCAGCCGGCTGGCGACAAGCAGTTACGCCCGTCGACGATCACTTTCTTGCGAACCACCGAGTCGAGATCAGACGGTTGCAACTTCAAGAATTCGGGCCACTCGGTCAATACCAGGACGACATCGGCACCTTCACAGGCCTCCAACGCATTTGCCGAGTAGGTCAGCGTCGGGAAGAGCGCGCGCGAATTGTCCATGGCCTTCGGGTCGTACACATTCACTGCGGCACCTTGGAGCTGAATCTGACCCGCGACATTGAGTGCCGGCGAGTCACGAACGTCGTCCGAGTCAGGCTTGAATGCGGCACCCAGAACTGCAACTCGCGCGCCGAGCAGCGATCCGCATGCCTCCCGAGCCAATTCGACCATTCGGGTACGTCTGCGCATATTGATGTTGTCGACTTCGCGCAGGAACGTCAGTGCTTGGTCGGCACCGAGTTCCCCGGCGCGGGCCATGAAGGCACGGATGTCCTTCGGCAAACATCCTCCGCCGAAACCAATTCCCGCGTTGAGGAATCGACGTCCGATCCGAACGTCGTGCCCGATCGCGTCGGCGAGCACCGTGACGTCGGCGCCCGCGGCCTCGCACACTTCGGAGATCGCGTTGATGAACGAGATCTTCGTGGCCAGGAAAGCATTCGCTGACGCTTTGACCAACTCCGCCGTCGCAAGGTCCGTGACAAGAAACGGAATCCCCTCATCGATGAGCTCTGCATAAACTTCGCGCGCAACAGATTCTGCCCGACCGCGGACATTTCGATCGACCCCGAGCACCAGCCGGTCCGGGTGCAACGTGTCCTGGACGGCAAATCCTTCACGGAGAAACTCGGGATTCCACGCGACTTCGACGCCGTCACCGATCGGTGCCAGTTCCCGCGCGCGCTTACCGAGCCGTTCCGCGGTTCCCACCGGCACCGTGGACTTGCCGAAGATGACCGAGGGTTTGGTGAGCAGCGGCGCCAAAGTCTCGATCACCCCGTCCACGTAGATCATGTCCGCGGCGAACTCGCCCTTCTTCTGCGGCGTCCCGACGCCGAGGAAGAACACGTCCGCAAATTGTGCGGCTTCCTCGTACGACGACGTGAACTTCAGTCGCCCTCGATCGATGTTTCTTCGTAGGACCTCGCCCAACCCTGGCTCGTAGAACGGAACTTCACCTGCTGCCAGTTTCTCCAGCTTTGCCGCATCGACATCCACTCCGAGGACCTCGTGACCGAGTTCGGCCATACAGGCCGCGTGTGTCGCGCCCAGGTATCCCGTGCCGAATACTGCTATGCGAGTGCTCATGTTGCTCGATCTGCTTTCTCGAGAGTGTGCGAAGTGTGTTGATGGGAAAAGCGATTCAGGTGCGTACGGCACCGATGTTGTCGCGGTACCACGAGACTGTCGACGCGATACCCTCGCGTAATCCGATCGTCGGCCGCCACCCGAGTTCACGAATCATGCTCACGTCCAGAAGTTTCTGCATCGTTCCATCCGGCTTCGAGGTGTCCCACCGCGTCTCTCCGGTGTATCCGACCTCCGCGGCGACTATCGAAGCGATCTCACGAATTGTGTGATCCTCGCCGGTTCCGACGTTGACATGCGATGCACCGTCGTAGTTTTCGAGCAGATGCAGACACGCCGACGCCAGATCGTCGACATGCAGGAATTCACGGCGCGGGTTGCCACTCCCCCAGTTGACAACCGACTGGACTGCGCACGACTGCGCCTCGTCGTAACGCCGAACGAGTGCGGGAAGTACGTGCGATCCGCGTGGCGAGAAATTGTCTCCCGGGCCGTACAGGTTGGTGGGCATAGCCGAGATCCAGGGGCGACCATGCTGCCGCCTGGCAGCTTGGACGTGGAGTATTCCCGCGATCTTTGCAATTGCATAGGCGTCGTTGGTCGGCTCGAGATGACCGGTGAGGAGGTATTGCTCCTTGATCGGTTGCGGCGCCAATTTCGGGTAAATGCACGATGATCCGAGGAACAGGAGACGCTCGACACCATGCGCGAGGGCGGCGTCGAGCACGTTCACCTGGATGCGCAGATTCTCCGACAGGAAGTCGACGAGGAACGTGCTGTTCGCCGCAATCCCACCAACTTTTGCCGCTGCGAGGATCACGTTGGTCGGCTTTTCGCGGGCGAAGAAATCGAAAACAGCTTCCCGGTCACGTAGATCGAGTTCGGCCGACGTCTTTCCGAGCAACCTGGAGAAGCCGACAGATTCCAGGTGTCGCCACACCGAAGAGCCGACCAAACCTCGGTGTCCAGCCACGTAGAACGGTGCGTCTCGATCGAGGGGTCGCGGCGCGAACGAATCACTCATCGCGTCGCCAACCAGTCGGGAAGTGCCGGAGTGTCGATCCACGGTCGCCCTTCGTGCTCGAGCGCTTCGACGTCTGCGTCGACCATGATCCGGGCCAGTTCGGGTGTGTGGACGCCGGCCTTCCAACCGAGCTTGCGCTCGGCATGACTCGGATCCCCGATCAGTGCGTCCACCTCGGTCGGCCGAAGATACCGTTCGTCGAATCGAACGTGGTTTTCCCAGTTCAGACCTGCATGTTCGAAAGCGACGGTGAGGAAGTCGCGCACCGAGTAGTTGCCACCGGTGGCGAGCACAAAATCCTCAGGCTCGTCGACCTGCAGCATGCGCCACATTCCCTCCACGTACTCCGGCGCGTATCCCCAGTCGCGAATCGCATCGAGATTGCCCATGTACAGGTGATCCTCGATACCCGCCTTGATACGTGCGACTGCGCGCGTGATCTTCCGCGTCACGAATGTCTCACCACGCCTGGGTGACTCGTGATTGAACAGAATTCCGTTCACGGCGAAGATCCCGTACGCCTCACGATAGTTCTTGGTGATCCAGTACGAGTACACCTTCGCCGCACCGTAGGGCGAGCGAGGGTAGAACGGTGTCTCCTCGTTCTGCGGTGGTGGTGTCGCACCGAACATCTCGGAGCTCGACGCCTGGTAGAACCGGCAGTCGAGTCCGGCCATCCGAACCGCTTCGAGTAGTCGGATCGACCCGACGCCGGTGGTGTTCCCGGTGTGTTCGGGTTCGTCGAAGCTCACTCTGACGTGAGACTGCGCAGCGAGGTTGTACACCTCGTCCGGCTTGATCTGCGCGAGCAGCGTCACCAGACGCGCTCCGTCACTGAGGTCACCGTAGTGAAGAAAGAGTCGAGCACCTGCATCGTGCGGGTCCACGTAGATGTGGTTGATCCTCGAAGTGTTGAACGTCGAAGATCTACGGATCAGTCCGTGAACCTCATAGCCTTTGGAGAGCAGCAACTCGGCGAGGTAAGAGCCGTCCTGCCCCGTGATTCCGGTAATCAGTGCGCGTTTCATCCTGCGTTCCTTCCGTTGCGGGACAGCCCGCCTGATGGTTGCGAATCCACGGTTGTGGTCCGTATTCCTCCGAATCGCTCGGCGGTCTTGATCTTGCTCATGTGCGTCCCCCCGAACGGCCGAAGACATTTCGTATGTCACGTGATGCCAGCCGGAGGAAAGTCGAGTTACCGAACAGGTAGCGTCGCCATAGACGCTTGGGTTCCGACACAAGTCGATACAGCCACTCGAAACCCGAGTTCTGGACGAAAGTTGGTGCTTCGGAAACAGTTCCCGCCAGGAAATCGAAGGCGGCACCCACTCCGACGGCCACGTAGTCGGTTCGGTCTGCTATCGCCTTCGTGACAAAATCCTGCTTGGGTGCACCCAGACCGACCCACACGATGTCCGGCGACGACGGACCGACCTTCGTGATGATGTCGTCGACGAACTCCTTGCTGAACTCGGCAAACGGTGGCGCATAGGTGCCGGCCACCTTGATGCCCGGGTACAACTCCTCTACTCGATCTCTCAAGAGACTCAACGTCTCTTCTGTCGTGCCGACAAAATGGTGACGAAGGCCGTAGCGGCGTCCCTTGTCCAGCGTGGCCTCGAAGAACGACGGACCGCGAACTGGTCGCACACCGATCTGATCGGAAATGGCACCGCCACCTGTCAACCGCATGACCCAGCTGACCGGGGTTCCGTCTGCGAAGTTCACCCCGGGGCCTTTCAGCACTGCGGAGTAGTCGCGATCATTGTGTGCCGCCGACACGCAGTAGGAATTCGACAACCTCACGGAGACTCCGGTTCCCACCCCCTCCCGCCTCTCGTTGACTACCCAATCGGTAGCTCCCTCGAGATTGGTCGCGGCAAACGGAATGCCACCTACCTCGATGACCTCGAACGGACTGCTCATCTGTCTCACCACTTTTCCGAGTTCGTTTGTTGACGTTCATTGCACTGGCCGTAACTGCGCGACAAGATCGATTCCAACCGGGATCGAGTCCAATCACGTTGCGGTTCAAAGAGAGAAAGCTCGGTCTCGACAATCGATCGAGCAATACGCGCGGGAAGCGTGGATGTCGGCGCAACCGGAATCGCCACGGCGTTCCGACCGGCCAGAGTCGGTACACCGCCGAGATCCAAACAGACCACCGGGAGGCCCACCGCGGCAGCTTCGGCGGCCACCCAACCGCCGGAATCGTGCATGCTCGGGAAGAGCAAGGCCGAGGAGGCCCCCATCTCTCTCATCACTTCCGATCTGTCGCGCCACCCGTGAAGCGTGATCTGACCACGCCGGTAGGGCAGCGACTTCTCGATTCGCGCTCGCGCGGGCCCTTCCCCGACAAAGGTCATGGACCAATCGGTACCGAGATGCTCGAGCGCGTCGAGTATCAGGTCGATCCCCTTGTACTGCAACAGCCTTCCCACAAAGAGCAGTTTTCGTTTCGGTCTGGGTACCGATTGAACTTCGATTCCGTCGTAGTCCAGAACGCAATTGGGCTGGACGACGACGTCGCAGGCTCGCGGGGCCCCGCGGCCGCTGTCGGAGTTCATCGCGATGAAGGTGTCGACGCGCCCGGACACGAAGATGTGGGTCAGTGCCCGTACGACTTTCGTCGAGCAGGTGCGAACAGCCGTGGCGGCCAGGTATCGCATACCGACACTCCTGGCGAGTGACATCGGCGGGTAGGTGTTTCCGCCGGCAGGCCCCCACACGAGTCGTTTGCCACCGACTCCACCGAACAGCACCGGTGGGGGCAGCCAGTCGGAGGCGAACGTTGCGTGGTGAAGGACGTCGAAGTGTGCCGCTTCACGCCGAACGAACAGTGAAGTGTGCCAGAGCCATCGGAGGTATCGACCGTACGATCCGGCTTCTTCCGCGGTCAACGTCGCCATTCGCACGACTCGAACTTCGCAACCGAGTTGTTCACACGCGGATTCCAACGTGGGAGCCTCACCGGAGCGAGTCACCACCGTGATCGACTCACACAGTTCGGAAGCCGCCGAGAGAAGCGCCCAACCCGCCCCGGACTCACTACCCTGATTCGGATCGCAGGCGTATGCCGTCATCAACAACCGTGTCATCGCGCTACCTCCAGCCTCTGTGCGCGTGACATCCGAGAATCGTGGCGGCCGAATTGCTGTGAGAACCAACCGATGTTGCGTGCACCGTGATCGAGAATGATGCGTTTGACACGCGGGCTGAACACGGCGACAGGTGTCGCCACGGCCGCTGCGAGTACGAGAGCAGCTCGCTTGACGATCTGAACCGTCAACTGCGGCGCGGTGAGTTGTCCCTGACAGAGCGCCAGGATCCGGCCGTTGTTGACGTATCGTGCGAAGAGCCAGGAATCCCGACGCCGATCCGCGTCGACGGGTTCGTACGCAATTGCCTCGTCGCACCACAGCAACCGGACACCGCCGGCGCACATCCGGAGTGTGAACTCGGTGTCCTCGCCGCCAGGTAGATCCCAATCGACACTGAAGTTCAAGCCGTTCAAAGCCTTCAGGTCCAACAACAGGTTTCCAGCACCTGCCGACGCAACCGGAGTGCCGGTGGTGTGGCGAACACGGGCGTGCAATGGAAGTTCTGAAGCAGGCAGACCCACCGGAATCACAGGACCGGCCACGGCACCCGCGTCGAAATCTGCGGCGCAGGCGAGGAGATTCGACAGCCAGTCGACTTCGACATATTCGTCGTCATCGACGAACACGATGTATCGACGTTCTCGCGCGTTGGCGAGATCGACGAGTGCACGTCGCGCTGCCGATACCCCGCCGAACCCGAGATGCAGTCGCTCGATCCCGTCGACGACGTATGTCGGTGTGGTGGAATCAGGATCGTTGTCGCCTACCACGATCTCGGCCGCAACGCCGGCAGCCACGATCGACGCCCTGACGCTGTCAATGCAGTGCGCAAGTGCCGATTCGCGACGGTACGTCAAAATCGCGACCATGACGCCGCTCAGGTCCTTCATGAGAGACCAACCTTCGGCCGAGAGACGTCGTTCATCGAGACCAGGAGCACGACGCTCGCACTGACACCAGCAGATACCGCCAATGCTCCTGCGACATAGACGGCATCGTCGGACAATCCCGCTCCGAGAACGATCAGAAACTGCAGCGGCAGCAGCAATGCGCGAAATGTGTTGAGCGTTCCGGTCTTGTCCACGACTCGAATCGACGTTCCTACACCCAGAAGAATCCCGTTGAACGCCACTGCCAGTCCGCACAGCAGAATGACCGGCATCAAGTTCGGGAAATGCGGCCCGACCAGGTGATCCGTCAATCGAACTCCCGAGAGCCGAATCTCGAGCACGAGACAGATCAGCGAAACGCAGACGATCGAGACGAGGAAGATCCGCAATCCCACTCGGCGACCGAGTGCCATGCACTCGCTCGGGCTCATCGATTCGACACCACTTCCGAACTTGCGCATCAGGATCGGCGAGATACCTGCGAACATCAAGGACAGTGGACCGAGCAGTGTCTGGGCAGTTCTGATCTCACCGATCATCGAGATCGATGCCACCACGGTCAGTATCAAGAACATTGCCTGCTGCGCAGCTGATCCCATCAATATCTCGATCGCGAACGGCACGGATCTGTATCGGTGCGTGCGCGAGTACCTGATCGACGGCACCGGCGGCACCAGACGCATGGATGCGTGACCGAGAGCGAGCGCAACGAAGACACCGACCGTGTAGGTCACGAGAGCAAGTGTCAGATTCTCGACCAGGAAAGCTGCAACAAGTACGAACGAGAGTGTCACGATCTGTATCGACGCGGAGATCCAACTCGCACCATCGTGCATCAACATCGTGCGTATCACGTCAAAGATCACGAAACCAACTGCGGCCAAGGCATATACCGTGAGATTCATCGAGTCCGACCCGGCGATCAAGAACAGTGCCCACACCGATGTCACCGATACTGCCGACAGCACGATCGTGGGCGCCAAAGCCGGCCGACGCTCGTCGGACCTCGCTCCTCGTGAGAGCCAGACGTCGACGCCGATCGCTCGCCCCAGCGCCAGTGCCAACAAACCCGCCGATTGAATGACGGCAACCTGGCCGACTTCGATCGGACCACCGAGTCGTGCCACCGAGGTGAGAACGACAAAAGTAAGGATGCTCGAAAGTCCCTGATCCGCCATGAATGTCACATGCCGAGTGCGATCGTTCACGACCTCACCTCGTTGATGAGCTCACGCATCGACGTCGCCGCCTTGCACGAGGTGAAGCGACTCGCGTAGTGACGATATGCGGATTTGCGTATCGCGGATCGGTCGTCCGCCCCGAGGATCCGTGCGAGTGCCTCGCGGATCGACGATTCTTCCAGGGAATGAAGGGGCGTTCCGCCCGGTCCGACGATGTCCGCGAGTGCACCGTTGGTTGCGTAGATGACGGGGGTACCCACCGACATCGATTCGATCGCGACGCGTCCGAACGGCTCTGCCCATTGAGATGGCACCACGGACGCCGCACTGTGGCGGAGTATCTCGATCACATCTTCGTGTGACGTGAATCCGGCCATCGTGACGTTGTCGAGAGCTGCACTCAAGCTGGAGATCTCGCCATACTGCGGTCCGTCACCGAGAACTGTGAGGGAGGGGCATCCGGCACCCTGGGGCCAGTTACGCACCAAGTCGAGGACGCCCTTCTCGGGTGTCAGTCGGCTGACACACACAACCGAATCATTGCTCCGGAATTCGGGTTCATTTTCTTCGAACCCGAAGTTCGGACGAACCACGACGCGGTCGGATTCGATCAGTCGTCCCTCGACCAGACGTGCTGTCATCGCGCTCGTTGCGACGAACCTGTGTTGCTTCCACCCCAAGACGCTGAGCTTGACTGCCGCAGCGCTCAGGTAGCAGACAAGGCTCTGCAGTCGGCTGTTTCCGTAGCATCCGTTGCGGACACAACTCGTGAAGTAGTTGGTGGAACCGCATTCGGTGCACGTGCCATCGGCGCGTAACTTGGCCGAGGGTGTTACCAGGCGATAGTTCCGAACCGCCTGCAGCGTAGGAATTCCGGCGACCCTTGCGGCCACGAGCAACGAAGCCGAAAACGCCGGCCAGAGGTTGTTGACGTAAACGATGTCCGGTCGCTCCGAGCGGATGATTCGCAACGCATCGACGAGTACCCGAGGACTGAACACTGCTGCGGCGCCCGCCCACGGTCTTCGAGAGATTTTGTTGTTTTCGGTGGTACACCGAACCGTCTCGTACCCGATCGATTCGAGGAGCCTGGACTCATTTGCGAAGCTCTGTTCCTCACCACCCGGATTTCGATAGATCGCATGGAACATCAGTGCTTTCGGTGCCGCCGATCGAACGTCGGGCGTCGGGCTCACATCGGTCTCCGTGCGGGTTACATCGAATGACTTGTACATCTCACTCGCCTCCTCTTCGCGGCGAAACGGATTTGTTGGCGATGTTCTTGTCGGTACGGCCCCCACCGATAGACAGTTCGGCGCTGCGGGGACCGTGTGAACGGGGTGTGGAGGGTCCGTACGGAGCCAGGAAGACCCACACGATCAACCACATAGCGCCGAAGAAGAGCGTCGACTCCGTCAAGTCCATCGAGAAGACGAGAACCATCAGCGCGACGATGGCGATGTACTCGGTCCTGCTGTGAGCACGCGAAAGAGAAGTACTCAAAAGCAGGTAGTAGCCGGCCAACAGCAGCAGGAATCCGATCCAACCGATCTGCAGCCGTATGTCAAGCATTCCGTTGTGTGCGCTGGTCGCCGAGAAAGAAAGCTTGGACCGAATCATCTGCCCCACTGCACTGTCCGGCGCCCACACCGAGCCGAAGCCCCATCCGAGCAGAGGCCGCTGTTCGGCGTAGTAGTTCGAAACGGTCCAGAGGTGAAGCCGGCCGGTCAACGTGGCGTCTCGCGAGAGTAATTCTGCGACATCGGGTCCGAGCACCTTCATCGCGCCGGACACCCCGAGGTACAGGCCGATGATCACAGTCGAGGCGAGGTGAGCGTTCGGTGTCCGTCGAAAACACTTCAGAGCAAGAACTGTCGCCAGCGCAATCCCTGCTGCGACGAGACTGGTCTGGCTCCGGGCTTCGAACAACACGATGCCGGCGACAGCCAGCGCCGCCACCCACGGAATCCGCTTGACGTCGGGCAGCATGAGCATGACAGCGACGAGTGCAACTTCGATCGCAGCCATTCGGCCCAAAGTGTTCTTGTGCGTGAAGATTCCGCGATACGTGACAGCGCGTGTGTCCACGTCGATGCCAGTCGAAGGATCGAGGAACACGACCAGCAGTGACAACACGAGCAGTACCATCAAGGTGAGGGCAACGGTCCGTACTCGCACCGCGAACGTCAACTCACGGGCGACGATGATTCCCGTGATCGCCAGGCACACGATGACGATGCCGGCGACGGCGGAGTTCCGAGGCAACGTCGACCAGTACCAGCTGGTTGCCGGGACGACGGCCGCGACCAGAAGCGCGAAGACCGGCCAGGTCGTGTTGCGTGAGTATCGCCGATCGAGGAAGTAGACCAACGCCAGTGTCGCCGCGAGAGCGGCCGAACCGTGTACGAGCAACGATCCGAGCGCTGTCTTCTGCGTGTACGCCTGAAAGGCTCCGCTCGCGCCGATGACCGCGATCACCAGTGCCGTTCGCAAGATCAGCGGATTGTTCGGTGCCTTGTTCTCGCAAGGCGCCGGTGCCGCCTTGTTGTCAGTAGGCGCCATCACTTCCCACCACCGCCTTGAGCGTCTTCGCGACGATCATGACGTCACCCATCATCGACCAGTTGTCGACGTAGGAAAGATCAAGGCGGACAGTGTCTTCCCACGAAAGATCCGAACGTCCGCTGACCTGCCACAGTCCGGTGACACCGGGCTTGACCAGTAGCCGGCGACTGACCGCACCGTCGTACATCTCGACCTCGCGCCGAAGCGGTGGCCGCGGTCCTACAACGCTCATCTCTCGCCGGAGGACATTGACGAACTGGGGCAACTCGTCGATCGAGTATCGACGCATGAAACGACCTACCGTCGTCACTCGCGGATCGTCTCGCATCTTGAAAAGCACTCCGGCGCCTTCGTTCTCCTTCATCAGTGCCGTGACCTGAGAATCCGCATTCTGGACCATCGAGCGGAACTTGAGCATGGGGAACGGCTGACCGTCCAACCCCATCCGCTCCGACTTGTACAGAACCGGACCCTTGCTCGTGAGCTTGACGGCGATCGCAGCCGCCAGAAGCACCGGACTGATCACTGTGAGTACCAGCGTCGCGAAGACGATGTCGAAGGTCGTCTTCGTGAACTTCTGTGCGCCGTGATAGCGCGGACGCTCGACATGTATCAGCGGAAATCCAGAGACCGGGCGCATCGACAGCCTCGGCCCGGACACATCCAGAATCCCCGGCGCAACAACAAGGTCCACATGATCGCGCTCGAGATCCCAGGCCAGCTTGCGCAACCCGTCCGGCCCGAGTCGCTCCGACGCCGTCACTGCCACCGTGTCGGCGCCGACCTGTTCGAGCGCGTCGGTGACACTGTGCTCGTCTCCGAGCACCGGAATGTCCCGGCCGTTCACTGCGACAACCTCGCCGACGTCTCCTCCGTAGCCGGGTACACAGACTCCGACGACTCGGTATCCATGGGCATCGTCACGCTCGAGGTTCCGTGCAAGATCGACAACCGCCCCTCGTACACCGACCACGAGTACCGCAGTTCGAAATTCACCTCGGGCTCGCTCTCGAGCAATCACTCGTCGCCAGATCCAACGACTCGCGATCAAGGCCGTCAATCCCATTGGAAATGCCACGGCGAGGTACAGGCGCGCGATCTCGAGGTGGAGGAGAAGGCTGGCGATCGCAATCAATCCGAACAGGCGGAGCGTTCCGACAGCGATCAATCGGTACTCTTCAGGGCCACTTCCGATCACACGAGGAGATCTGGTGCGAAATACTCTCAGTACAGCGAACCAGCCGATAATCAGGGCGAAAGACAGTGCGGTGTAGCTGAAATGGCCGAGCGCTTCGCCGTCGACGACATCAACGTCGCTACCGAATCGCCACCATTGCGCCAGAAACACAACTGCCGCAACGATAATCGTGTCGGTAATCGCCAGACGACGAAGATACGCAGATTGCCATTTCCTGCGTGCGGATACTCCGCCAGCCCTCTTCGGAGCCTCTCGTCGATGTTGTTGTGGCCGTTCTTCCGTGGGCGCGGCCATCTCGAGAACCGTCATGTTTTCAGAAACCTTTCCCCACGCACAGAACTCGGCGCGAAGCTGTTCGCCGGCCGAGGTCCATCGGACCGCCTTGCCGAATCCAGATACTTCGACGGCGAAGCAACTGCTCCGCATTACTGCGTTCAGTGCGAATGGTCGCATTACGTGCGCCTTGTAGTTAGCGACGACTATGGCCAGGCCTCGGCCCAACTGTCGAATTATTGCGGCATTGCCGCAGCTCACACCCCATGGTCGAAGCAGAGTCCACTAACGACCCAAACACGAGGCGATCGGCGATTTCTCGTCGCCCGCTGACGTCGCCAGCCCCGACATTGCCGCGACTCACATCATGGCAACTAGTTGGCTAGCTGGTCAGTACCAGTGAGGAGTTTGCCACATTCCGGACAGTGTGGCAATAGCGCTTTCCTAACTTCTTCCCGGCGCCAGCATTGAGATCAGTTATTCACCGTCCAGGAGGGAACGTACGCGCATGTTTCACCATTGATATTGCGTACCTATAGTTTTCATTGCCTTGGTCAACTGGACTCCACGTTTGTACGGAAACCCGCACGCGGACGGTAAACGCTCTGCAAATCGAACTATCGCCCGTCCGGCCGCACGGCAATTCTGAACAATCGTCCGACACTTCGCCGCTGGGTCCCCGCCGCGATATGCGAAGACGAAATTCTCGACCAATTGGGTAGCCCCTCCCCCCGCTGGAGGTGTGGATGCCGCAAATATTTGCAGTACAACACTATTCGCATGAACAGATAGACCGACAGCCCGAAGCTACAAAGCGCGGAGGCTGCACCGGTGTAACACCGGTGCAGATAACTGAGCAACCACTGGCGTTGCGCCAGTAGTTTTCCGTTTTGGCAAGGTCCTCGAGATTGCAGGCCTGGCAATCGCCGCGATCGGTCTGATCAAGGCTTGGCGCCATTCTGTAGCGGGCGCGCCGTTCTGGTCTGAGTCGATTCGCAGGTTGTTTCCGTTCCGGCGTAGTCGCAGCGCGACCGTCCATGTCCGCACTGCTACATCCGTTGTGATCGGTTCGTCGGCGCTCGTTGAGGTAGATGTAGATTCGAGCCAACGTTTGGGGCCGCGCGTGGCGGCTCTCGAATCGAATCTGAATGCGATCCGTCGTGAGATGTTCATGCTCAACTAGGAGCTGAATCAACAGGCTTCCAGATTCGAGTCGGAGGACAGGCGGATCGAGAAGGCGTTCGAGGACACGTTTGCGAAGGCTGCCTTCGAGGAGAGCAAACGTGCCGTCGTTGAGTTGAGGATTGCGGGAGTAGGTCTCGGTATCACTGCTTTTGGTGCGCTTTGTCAGGTGCCGCAAATATTCGTGGCTTAGCGCCAACCGAGGAGATCAGGTCCTCTGTATAGGTTCGTCGGTAGAGTCAACCTCACAAACCGACCGAGAATTTGACCTGTTCAGTCCAGTGGCGAATGCGATCTACGTCGCCAGCGCCGATCTCGGTCAGCAGGACGACGAACGCGTCGATGTTGCTTCGGATGTCAACAGGGATGACAAGGTCGAACTCGAGAGCACCTTGCAAAGCGAGATCGACAGCAAAGGCAGGGTCACCAATCTCGAGGACACTCTCGATATAGGTACGAGCCTCGACAGGCAAGCTGGGCACGATCGCAGCAGCGATGATGCCCGATTCGCGATCATATCTATCGGCCTGCTCCTGGTTCATCCCGTCACCGTATCGCTCGATCCGGTGACTGCTAACACCGCCGTCAGCACGCCTTTCGAAAGCAGAAGTGTGTGAATCTGCGAATTTTCGCAGTGCTGCCGGCCCCTGCGATCTGCTCCAACGCGGTCGCACTCACATGGTGGCCAGACGCAGACGAGTCCGCCCGCTCGGCGATCAGTGCAGTGATCGCGTCACGGGCGGACTCGCCAGAAAATGCTGCGTAGCTTCAGCGCACCGAGATCGCCGACTGCGGCTCTTTCACCTGGTCAACACTCGCCACAGGATCGGAGTCGTAGTAGTACTTGTACTCGTAAACCCCACGACCGTTCAGCGGGGTCATCGTTATGACAGTGCCGAGAATCGTCGCACCCACGCTGTGGAGGTTGCCCACCGCCCTGCTCAACTGTTCCCTCTTCGTCGAACCGTGACGAGCAATGACGAGTGCGCCGTCAGCCAGAGCAGACAGAACTGCAGCATCCGTAACCGGAAGCAACGGCGAGGCGTCGATGATGACGTAGTCGAACCTTCTGCGGAGATCGGCAAAAACTGCATGCGCAGTGTCAGTCCCCAGCAATTCGCTCGGGTTCGGAGGAATCGGACCCGAGGCAAGAACCGTCAGGTCTGCATTGCTCGTAACCTGAAGCACGTCGTCCAGATCTGCTTGCCCGGCCAGGACCGAACTGAGCCCGACGCTTCCGATCAGCCCGAGGTACTTCGACACACGCGGCTTACGAAGGTCACCTTCAACGAGACATACCTTCTTGCCCGCCTCGGCCAGCACGAGTGCGATGTTGACGGCGGTCGTGGTCTTACCCTCCGACGGAAGCGAACTCGTCACGACGATGACACTCGGGGGGCGATCCACTGCCAGGAACTGCAGATTGGTTCGTAGTTCACGGTATGCCTCGGCACTGGCGGAGTTGCCTTCGTGGAAGTTGATCGCTTGATGAACTTCACGTTCCTTGTCGAACGGAATTGTTCCCACCATCGCCGCACCAACGATGTCCTCGACGGTCTTTCGTTCCTTTACAGTGTTGTCCAAGCGGTCACGCACCACCGCTAACCCGATCCCCAGCAGAAGCCCGATCGCGGCACCCAGTGCCACGTTCCGCGACGTCTTCGGCGAGACCGGTTCCGCAGGAGTTTGTGCTCGCTGCTCCACAACGACGCGCGCCGGCGCCGTGCCACCGTTGGCGGGTGTACCTAAATCTTTGACCATGACGACAAATTCGTCCGACAGCGCATTTGCGATCTCGCGAGCCAGTTCAGGCGACGCATCTTGCACGCTCAAATCGAGAAGAACTGTCTCCGGTGCCGATGTGGCGGTCACCTTCGATGAAATCTCCGCAGCGGAAAGCCCGCCGAGCCGATCCGGCCCGACTGAATCGATCGTCCTCTGCGCGAGTGTCTCGCCGGTGAGGAGCTTGGCATAGGAAGTGACCAACTGCTGCGAGAGCTGGTTGCCCTGGTAAGCCTCGTTCACGGTTGTTCCGGTAGAGGTCGACACGAACAGGCGCGTGGAAGCCTGGTAGATCGGCGTGGCAATCAACGAGGCGCCCAATGCACCCAAGATCACGACTACAGTGACGACAGCGACTATCTTCCACCGTGCCTGCAGAATCTTCAGGTAGTCCCGTACATCCATCGTCGAATCTCCTTCGGCTCGAACACGAATCACGTCTTCGAGTAGTAATCGACAGCCGCTTGTCGAGCCGCTGCACTCAATCCAGGCTGAACGAGGCAGCCAATCTTCTATCGCACACACATAGTGTGATTTTGTGTCCGGAACGAGCAGGTTCGCGTTCCTATATGGCACGTCACGATGCAGCCGATACGTGAAGGCGTAGCGACGGGCTCGAGGTAGTGGACATCAGGGCCCTCTCCCACGTCTCCTGTACCAGCCTTGCTTGCCGAGACCGCATTGCGGCGACCCCAGCGCATGCATTCAGTCCGAGTTGGGAGCAAACACTACGAACAGCTGGGCTGAACTCTACTGTGTCATTAACCTTTTCACCACCGCAACAGCAATTCGGCGCAGCTGTGCAGCTACATTCGTTCTCGCCGTCCGAGCGAGGATCGCCCACGGCCACCGGACGGCGAGGACCAAAGTCCACGCAAGTGCATCCACGGACCACTAGGCCGAAAGCTACTGCACACCAGTAGAACAAGGCACTATTCCACACTGCGACACCATTGGCCGGACGCAACCGCCGTGCCGCGCCGCCACAGCGAATCCATCGACGGACCTTGGTCCCGAGCTTCGGCGAATCCACCCGAAGGCGGATTCGTTCCAGGCGCAGACCACTGACGGTTGCGACGATTTACGGCTGGTTTCAAAGATTTACGGCCTTCCGAGCCCTCGATAGGTCCACCCGGCGTCGCGCCAGGTGCTTGGTTCCAGGCAATTTCGCCCGTCAATGATCACCTTCTTGCGCACGATTGCTTCGAGGTCCGACGGCAGCAATTTTCGAAATTCGGTCCACTCGGTCAGGACCAGGACGACATCAGCGCCCGCGCACGCTTCGAGTGCGCTCGACGTATAGGTGAGAGTGGGGAACAAAGCCTTCGAGTTTCCCATTGCCTTCGGGTCGTAGACATTGACGGCAGCGCCTTGCAATTGAATCTGACCCGCGACGTTCAATGCCGGCGAGTCACGGACGTCGTCGGAATCAGGTTTGAACGCGGCACCGAGAACCGCCACACGGGCTCCGAGCAGCGAGCCACACGCTTCACGAGCCAGCTCGACCATCCGTGTACGACGGCGCATGTTGATATTGTCGACTTCACGCAAGAAGGTGAGTGCTTGATCTGCTCCCAGTTCACCCGCGCGTGCCATGAAAGCACGGATGTCCTTCGGTAAGCAGCCCCCACCGAAACCGATTCCCGCATTGAGGAATCGTCTGCCTATTCTCTCGTCGTGGCCGATAGCATCGGCAAGAACGGTGACATCCGCACCCGAGGCCTCACAGACCTCCGAGATCGCATTGATGAACGAGATCTTCGTCGCCAGAAAGGCATTGGCTGATGCTTTGACCAACTCCGAAGTGGCAAGGTCGGTGACAACGAAGGGAATACCTTCGTTCAAGAGCTGCTCGTACACTTCGCGCGCAACCGATTCTGCGCGTCCGGGTCGATTGCGGTCTACCCCTAGTACAAGCCGGTCCGGGTGAAGCGTGTCCTTCACCGCGTAGCCTTCCCGGAGGAATTCCGGGTTCCACGCCACCTCGACGTCTTGTCCTGCAGGCGCAAGCTCACGCGCCCGTGCACCTAATCGCTCGGCGGTACCCACTGGCACAGTCGATTTCCCGAAAATTACAGCCGGCCTGGTCAACAGAGGCGCGAGGGTCTCGATCACCGAATCGACAAAACGCATGTCGGCCGCGAACTCCCCCTTCTTCTGAGGCGTACCGACGCCGAGGAAATGGATGTCCGCGAACTCTGCGGCCTCCTCGTAGGAAGCCGTGAACCGAAGACGTCCCGCGGCTATGTTGCGGCGCAACACTTCCTCGAGCCCGGGCTCGTAGAAAGGAACCTCCCCAGCTTCGAGCATAGCGAGCTTGTTCGGATCGACATCGACCCCGAGAACCTCGTGACCCAACTCGGCCATGCATGCTGCGTGTGTCGCCCCGAGGTAGCCGGTGCCGAATACCGCAATACGAGAAGTCATAACGATGTCTGCCTGTCGAAGTCGGGTTTACGTCGAATAATGCTGTAGTACTTCATGTCCTGATCGAATCGACGTTCTGTCGATACCACTCCACGGTCGATGCGATCCCCTCACGCAAGTCGATCCTGGGCTGCCAACCCAAATCTCGAAGCTTCCCGATGTCGAGCAGCTTCCGCGGCGTTCCGTCAGGTTTCGTGCGGTCCCATTCGATCTCGCCGCCGAACCCGACCTCGTCCGCCACGATCGCGGAGATCTCCGCGATGCTCTGGTCCTCACCTGTACCCACGTTGACGTGCTCAACTCCGTCATAGTGGTCGAGCAGATGAAGACAGGCATCCGCCATGTCGTCGACATGGAGAAACTCACGCCGTGGGGTCCCGCTACCCCAGTTCACAACTGACGCCGCTCCCTCACGGCGCGCGTCGTCGAAGCGCCTGATGAGCGCCGGCAGCACATGAGAGCCCTTGGTAGAGAAGTTGTCACCAGGGCCGTAGAGATTGGTCGGCATCGCGGAAATCCACGGACGCCCGAACTGCTTGCGAACAGCCTGCACCTGCAGGATTCCGGCGATCTTTGCGATCGCATACGCATCGTTGGTCGGCTCCAAGTGACCGGTCAGCAGATACTCTTCGCGAATCGGTTGAGGAGCGAACTTTGGGTAGATGCAGGATGACCCGAGGAATAGCAGGCGCTCGACATCGAACTCGGCCGCCGCATCCATCACGTTCACCTGGATGCGAAGGTTGTCGGAGATGAAGTCCACCGGCAGTGTGCTGTTCGCCAAGATCCCGCCTACTCTGGCTGCCGCGAGAACCACGTTCTTCGGCCTCTCCTCGGCGAAGAATTCGAACACTGCACCGCGGTCGCGAAGATCGAGCTCGGCGGACGTGCGTCCGACAAGGCAGTTGAAACCATCGGCTTCCAACCGACGCCAAATCGCTGAACCTACGAGCCCACGATGGCCCGCGACGAACACACGCTCGCTCCGATCGAGCCGCTGCACGTTCTCCCCTGTCATCGAGCGTGCTCCCAATCCACCAGGTTCGGACGATCGATCCAAGGCTTGCCCTCACATGTCAACGCCTCGATGTCCGCGTCGACCATGATTCGAGCCAGTTCGGGGGTATGCACTGTCGCCTTCCAACCGAGCTTCTGCTCGGCCTTTCCAGCGTCCCCGATCAACGCATCGACTTCCGTCGGACGGAGATAGCGCTCATCGAAGCGCACGTGATCTTCCCAGTTCAGTCCTGCATGCTCGAAGGCCACCGTCAGGAAGTCCTTGACCGAATAGTTACCGCCAGTCGCGAGAACATAATCGTCCGGTTCGTCAGCCTGAAGCATCCTCCACATTCCCTCTACGTACTCCGGCGCATAACCCCAGTCACGAATTGCATCGAGATTGCCCATGTACAAGTTACTTTCAAGGCCCGCTTTGATTCGAGCGACTGCTCGCGTGATCTTGCGGGTCACGAACGTCTCACCACGGCGGGGGGATTCGTGGTTGAACAGAATCCCATTCACCGCGAAGATCCCGTATGCCTCACGATAGTTCTTCGTGATCCAATACGAATAGACCTTCGCAGCGCCGTAAGGCGACCGCGGATAGAAGGGGGTCTGCTCGTCTTGCGGAGGTGGTGTCGCACCGAACATCTCGGAACTGGACGCCTGGTAGAACCTGCATTCGAGTCCTGCCATTCGAACCGCTTCGAGCAACCTGATCGACCCGATTCCCGTCGTGTCGCCGGTATGTTCAGGCTCGTCGAAGCTCACCCGCACGTGGGACTGCGCCGCGAGGTTGTAGACCTCGTCCGGACGTATCTGTGCGAGAAGGGTGACCAAACGCGCCCCGTCGCTGAGATCTCCGTAATGAAGGAACAGCTTTGCATCGGGGGTGTGGGGATCTACATACATATGATCGATCCGAGCTGTATTGAACGTGGACGACCTACGAATAAGTCCGTGGACCTCGTATCCCTTGCTCAACAACAGCTCGGCCAGGTATGAACCGTCTTGGCCTGTAATTCCGGTAATCAGTGCGCGTTTCACTTGAAACCCCGTCCTCGAAGCAGATACTTGTCTGCGGATAGTCATCGGCCGAATTGTGTTGTGTGGGAGTACCGACCCCACAACCAGAACTGAGAAACCCTCACGGCATTACTGCCCCCTTGATCCGCGATCTCAAATCCTCCAGTTCCGCGGCAGCGGAATCCATTCCGTGGAAGATTCGGGCAGATTCGTCGTGCCCGAGATTCAAGCTGCCACCCGCCGAGTCGTCCATCCACGATGCCTGCGGCGCGAGTACCGGTTCCAGCGAATCCCTCAGCTTCGGTACCGAACTGCTGCCCGACATCACCGGTATCGATCCACCTCGCGCGCTCAGGATCAAAACATGGAGTCGGTCGCTGATGGTCACGGCCGCGCGCTCGTACAGGGCACGGAGAGCGAACTCCTGTTGCCGATGGGTCACGTCATCGTCCCATCCCACGTAGGGAATTCCGAGCGTCGCAGCAACTTCACGGTTGTGGTTGTCGTCCTCGACAACCTGGCAACAGGCCATCAGATCCAAACCATTTGCCGAGACCTGATTGTGGATCGACCGAAGGGTCGCGTAGTTCACCGGTCGGTCATGTCGAAGCGAAAGCAACGCTATTTCTCGGGCCGCAGATCCTTGGCCCGCAGACTTGGCCACGTCAGAAGTACTGCCCCGAAAAGCGAGATCGGGATAGAACCGGCTCTTACCTCGCAGATACTCGCACGTCCGCTTGTCACGTGCCGCATAGACGTCGGCTATGCCGACGAGGATCTTCTCGGGTACCGCCGCGAAGGAACTTCGCACCTCGATCGATCGCCCCAAAACGAGGATTCGTGTACCGAACATGCGAAGCACCGCAAAGACGGCCACAAGTAACGAGTGTTTGACGACGCTCGCGACCGAAGCTCCCAGGACTGCAGGCCCAGGAGCCATGACGATCACTGCCCGCTTGCGGCGCACCGTATCGGCCAAAACTGCTCGCCAGAATCGAAAGCCCGAATTCATGACCTCGTCGGTTGGTTCCCAATCGAAGGCATCGACGTACTCCGCGCTCATACGGCCCGAAAAGACTACGGGACTCAATCCCAGGTCGCGCATGTAATCGACTGCTGTTCGGCGTATCTCGATGTCTCCCAGATTTCCCTGGGCTGCCGCAATACTCATGAAGAACCTACGCATGGGGATCCCTCCTCATTGCAACGACAACGACACAGGTCAGGAAAGCGGTTTGAAGTACGTAGCTGAGCGAGAGTGACCATCCCGCTCCGAGCGCCCCGTAGCGGGGAGCCGCCACCAGGATTCCGACCAGGCAAATCAACGTGCTCAAAACAGTTATGTAGGAGACAACTTCAACTCTGCCCGTACCTTGCAGAATGGCGTTCAACTGCGACGAGATCGCTGCGAAGATCAAACTGAAGCAGACGACCTGCATTACCGGTACCGCGTCTACATATGCAGCGCCCAAAACCGGTGGAACCACTACAGGTATGACTGCCGCGATCACGCCGAAGATCACCGCGCTGGCAAGACACACATACATCGCGGGTCGCAGAATGCTCTGGGTGATTCGCCCAGTCGTCGAGCGCGCCGCTGCCGGCATGAGAACTGCCGCAAATGAAGTGGGAATCAGCCGCAGTGGAGTAGTGATACGACTCGTCACGCCGTAGATTCCGGAGACGGCCGGGGATGTCACGAGTCCAACCAGCAGTACGTCGAAGTTACGCGTTTGAGTGGCAACGGAATTCAACCAGAAGTGCGATGACTTGCGAAGAATCGACTTATACGATCGCCTCGATCTGATCCGAGTGATTACCGGTCCGAGCCGAATGGCCACGAAGACAGCGATCATCGAGGAGAACGCGAGGCCCACTGAATACCAGAACACTGCATCGACACCCGAGAGCCAAGCGGCCGCGACAAAGACAAGGGCAAGTGCTCGACGAAGGAGCAACGATACGGCGTTCTGCCAGGTATTCCCGTCAGCGAGTGGTAGCGAAAGCAACGTCTCGACGTAATTGTCCAGGACAACCCACACTGCCAATGGCACAACGAACCAAAGCCTCGGTTCGAAGACCGAGGCCACAGTCGCGATTATTGCAAGCAAGGCCCCAACGGCCAGATTGGCGCGGCGCGAGAACTCCAAAGTCGAAGCGATGAGCGGTTCCTGGTCACCCAACGCACGGATTCGAACCAGAAACGGAGTGAACCCGAAGTTCAGAACGGTTTGAAGGACCAGTCCGACGCCATAAGCAGCAGCAAAGATTCCAAAGCCGGACGGACCGGAGATGCGAGCAAGGAGAACCATGCTCAGTGCCTGAATCAACGCACCGACAAGACGTCCGCCGGCGATTCCGGTGAACTGCACCACCAGGGGGTTTGTCATCACCTTCACGTGGCACCAACCAGGTGGCGGAACGACTGTAAGACTCCAGCGCAATTCGGCCGTGTGCTTCTCATCCTCGTCCGATCTCCGAGACCGGGGCACGAACAATTGCACTCGCCGGAACATCTGATATGACAAGGCAATTCGCGCCGATAACGGCGTGGTCACCGATCGACGTACCACGGAGGACGGTGGATCTCGCCGCAATCCATACGCCATCACCGACGACGATCGGACCGTTGTCGAACTCGAAAGTCCGTGATTTTCTGCTGTGACTGCCCGCGCACAGGAAAACGTCCTGCGAGACGCAACTGTTCGACCCGATGCTTACCGGTTCGAGATTGAGGATCCACGCTCCCTCACCCACCCAGGTGTTATCGCCGATCGACAGCTTCCATGGCCAATGGATCTTGACGTTGTGCCGTATCAGGACTGCCTCGCCGATCTGAGCGCCGAACAGTCTGAGAATGGCGACCCGCATGCGTGCCGGCACGAACCAGGCCCGGAACACTGGTGCTACCGCGAGCCAGGCGATCTGCACTGGCGCCGGACGCCCCTTGTCATATCCTGCCCCGGTGAACTCGCCGAGGGAGAGCTGTGGGTGGGTCATCGCGCTCGGGCTTCCGTCAATCGAGTCGGCGAACTCGCTCGGTTGACAAGTCCGTCGAGCAGTTCGCCGAACGCGATGGTGGCAGAATCGGGAGACAAAACTTCGTGCACGTACTCCCTCCCGTTTCGCGCGAGTTGCTCAGAACGGGCGGGGTCCGCCACCAACATCTCTATTTCACGAACCAACGCCTCCGGATTGCCGGCGTCGACGCGTACTCCCGCCCCTGACAGGGCGATCTCTTCGCCCGACGCACTGTCCGCAGACGTAGCCGCGACGACTGGCACCCCTGAGGCGAAATACGATGTGAGTTTGCTCGGCACAGCCATGCTGCGAAGATCGGCCAACTCGTTGAGAAGTAGCGCATCCGCTGCACGCAGCACGTCGGTGAAGGTCTCGCTGCCAACAGGATCCATGAATTCGATCCCCGAGCATCCCTTGGACAACTCTTCGAGATGGGCTCGCTGATTCCCGTCACCCATCAGCACGAATTTGATGTCGGACTGCCGTGCATCGAGCAAACGCGCGGCGTCCACCACGTTTTCGAGCCCTTGCTTTGCACCCATGTTTCCGGCGTGCAGCACTATCTTCTGTTCCGGCCCCCAGCCCAATCGTCTTCGCGAATCCTCTCGGGTGCAGGCAGACTGGGAGAGGTCGAGGTGGGTCCAGTTCCTGATAACCGTGATGCTGCTCGAATCGACGCCGAGGTTCTCCCGGGCATGTTTCGCGAACCGCGGATGGATCACGACAACGTGATCGGACTTTCGCAAGATCCAAGATTCGACTCGATCGACGAGAGACGACAATCCACCGCTCAGCTGGCCGGTCTCGGAAGCGCCTAGTCCGTAGAAGTCCTGCACCCACAGCACCACGGGTGTGCGCGACCGAAAGAGCCTGGTCCTGATGACAAATGCCGCTGAGGACAAAAGTGTTGGGCTTACACACAGAACGAGGTCCGCTCGGTGGAAAAGAGTCGCCCAGGACGCCCTCAGAGCGAAGCTTGCCTCCATCAGGATTCTTCGCAGGAAAGTGGGATTCCGAGGGATGTAGTGACGAAGTCTGTGCACTGACAGATTCTCTGACTTCTCGACCGAAGACAGTCCTGAGAAACCATCCATCTTTTTCCAGAATGGATAGTGTGGATACCCCGTCACCATCCTGACGTCAGCACCAGCATCCGCTACCGCATTTACCAAGCCCTCAGTGTAAGGAGCAATACCGGTTGGCTCAGGCGAATAGTTGATTCCCACAATCAGGATTTTGTTTCCCCGATTATCCATCGTGCTCATTTCCCTTTTCAGCTCACTCAGGACGACAGTCCGTGCACAGCTTGCAGGTGTGCACTTCTCTGCGTATCACTCTCGAATCTTTCGCCGACTTTCCGTGCGGGAACTCCGACATTCACAGAGAAACTCTCGACGTCACTCGTCACTACCGAACCTGCCCCGATCACTGCTCCGTCGCCTATCGTTACACCGCTCAATATCACCGAACAAGCGCCTATCCATACATCTGTTCCAATTTCGACAGAATCACGAGCGCCAGGCTCTCGGTCCCCCACCCACGTCGACGCGAGCATCGGAATACCCACTTCGTCGATCGCGTGGTCTTCACGCCCTACGATGTAGACATTCATTCCGATCATGACGTGGGATCCGATCGAACCGTCTACCTGGATAACAGTCCGAGGCCCGACGCTGACATTATCGCCGATATTCAATCCGTGAGGCGCACTGATGATTGCCCCACGGCCGGCGTTGAAGTCGCGTCCTACTGAAACATTGCCGTTCGATATTGCCAGCCCATTCATGATTCCCCGAAGGGCTCGCCTAACCCCTGAGGGGAGGCGGGATCGGTTACTCATCGTGCGACCATCTCCTTGGGCCATCCGTCTTTGTCGAATTCAACGACCTGCCCTCTCAACGCGGCAGAGATACCCGATGCCATCGACTCAGCGGAATAGAGTTCTCCAACCTTCGTTGATATTTCCCCAGCCGATACGGGATTGGAGTCCAGATACAGAAAGTAATCGCGTAGTGCCACGGCCAGCGATTCCTCGGTTGTCGGCGAATAGCTCTGCATCGGACCGACTACGGCAAGCTCGATCTCAGGGGCGTGCGGGGCATCCTCGGGATACAGCATCGGAACTCCGAATCCCAGGCTCTGAGTGACACTCAATCCGACATATCCCGGAGAGACCGACATGATTGATCGTGCATAGATTTCAGCAAGCTCGACGGGGCTTTCGATACGTCCGTGCAGAACAACGGATTCCTCTAGACCGAGATCTGAAATTTGCCTCTCTATCGTTTCCGACGCATTTCCGAAACCTACGATTTCCAAGACGGCGCCCTTGTCTTTGAGGCCCGATCGATGGAAAGCCGGAACCAATTGATCCACGTTCTTCTCGGCAACCAATCGACCGACATAGACTATTGATTTACGCGATTCAGTGGCGTTCTCGGCGTTGATATACGCGCGCTTGTACAAAGAATTCGGTGCTACCCACACTGGCTGGTGCGGTATCTCCCGCCTGGCTGGGACCACGCTGGCGTACCCGTAAAGAATAGTTCCCTGAGACAACCGGCGCATCGTCCTTCGAAGAAAAGCCGTCTTCGATGAGGACCCTTCTCTGGGATGAAGGTGGCCCCAAACCAAAGTACGGCGTCGCATAATTCGTCGAAGGGCTAAAATACCCCACGCCGTGAGACTCCGAGGGTTCAAATCAAGGATGGTCACGGAAGCGGTAAGCGGGTTTCTCCAGGAGCCAACCTGAAGAAGAACCTTGTCACCGAAGATTCCTATCCGTCGAACTCGCTCATAGAAATCCTTGTCGATACCAGTTCGAACCGTAGGATCCAGTCCGTAGTCCGAGGCAAGAATGCAGAGATCGTCATTTTCCATCTCGCGCAACACTTCGATGCACGGATTACGATATGTTGGAATTACCGCTAAGTACATCGAATATTTCGACGATGACATCGAAACGGTTCCCCTAAATTTCTCATCGAGTGTGACCGATTGGCCAGTGTGCATTGCGCAATTCCCTCTACTCCGGATCCCAGGCTGCATTCACCGGGAATAGCGAATCGGATTCGCGATTTGAATACGAAAGAATGACAGAACCGATCAGTAAGCGCCGTCACTTGCCATTACGGCTTTGAGCGTTTTCACGACGATCATGACGTCCCCAACCATCGACCAGTTGTCGACATAGGACAGGTCCAGTCGCACGGTTTCTTCCCACGAAAGATCCGAACGCCCACTCACCTGCCACAAACCGGTGATCCCTGGTTTGACAAGCAGTCGCCTTTTCACGGCCCCGTCGTACGCCTCTACCTCACGCCTCAACGGCGGCCGGGGACCAACCACACTCATCTCGCGACGGAGCACGTTGACGAACTGGGGCAACTCGTCTATCGAAAACTTTCGAATGACGCGCCCTACCTTGGTAACCCGAGGATCGTCACGCATCTTGAACAGAACGCCGGCGCCCTCGTTGTCCGACAGGAGACTGTCGACCTGTGTGTCGGCGTTTTGAACCATCGTTCGGAACTTCAGCATCGGGAAAGGAACCCCGTCCAATCCCATTCGCTCTGACCGATAGAGCACAGGACCCCGACTGGTGAACTTCACTGCCAACGCCGTCGCGATCAACACCGGGCTGATCAGGATGAGAATGACAGACGCGAAGACGACGTCGAATGCTGTCTTGGCGAACCGTTGCGCACCGTGGTAACGGGGACGTTCGACGTGAATCAGCGGAAGACCGGCCACCGGCCGCATCGAAAGCCGGGGACCGGAAACGTCCAGGATTCCAGGCGCCACAACAAGATCAACGTCCTTGCACTCCAGATCCCAGGCCAGCTTCCGCATACCGTCGTATCCGAGGTGTTCCGTCGCAGTGACCGCCACTGCATCGGCACCGACCAAGTCGAGCGCGTCGGTCACGTCGTGCTCGTCCCCGAGAACCGGTATTTCGTTGCCGTCGACGACTATGACTCTGTCCCGACGACCTAGTTGACTCGGTTGGCACACGCCCACCACCCGATAACCGTCGCCGGGAGCTCGTTCGAAGGTTTGGGCCAGTTTCTTGACTGCAACCGGGCTTCCTACAACCAACACGGACGTCTGGAAGTCGCCTCGAGACCGTTTCCGCGCGATGACCTTTCGCCAGATCCAGCGGCTTGCCATCAGCGCCGTCAGACCAACCGGGAAGGCAAAGGCCAGATAGAGTCGCGCGATGTCCAACTGCAGCAGAAGACTGACAATCGCAATGAGTCCGAAGAGGCGCACTGTCGCTACGAAAATTCGCCGGTACTCTTCGGGGCCACTGCCGATCACACGGATCGATCGAGTGCGGAAGATGCCCAGAGACGATAACCATATTGCCGACAACGCAATTGACACACCTGTGTAACTCAGTTGCCCGAGGATGCCGGTACTCACCGCACGGCCGTCTCCGCCGAACCGTAGCCACTGAGCCAGGAAAACGGTCCCCACGATGATCACCGAGTCACCCAGGAACAGTCTCCTGCGGTATGCCGTTTCCCATTCCCGCCGTGAAGTCGATCCGCGGCGGAGGTCGGGCACTGCACGGGGAAGCGTGTGCTTGTTCTTGCCCAGCGTGGACACGTCGAGCGCCGTCACGTGATCAGTCCCTTCCTCATTCGTGGAATCCGTGCGTCATTGAATTCGTACGTCGTTGACAGGTGTTGAGCGTGATTCGCCAGAACGAGCAATACGCTGGAACAGCAAATCGCTCGCTTCGATCCGAAAAGTGCAATTCCTCGAGAATCGGAACGCTCTCACGCTCCGAGTGGATTACATTTCAGCACTGTCCGCGCGCAGGATCAAACGCAAAGTCGCCCCAGTTCAGGCCCGTAGCCCCGCACGCCCCCACACATTCCAATCTGACCGCAGCACAACCTCTTTGCGACTCGCCCTTCGGACGCAACTCGACCGGAACAACGGGGCGAAAAATCGATTCAGAAGCAACTTTCGCGTTACTTCGTCGAAAGTGCAGCAAACAGAAGGACCTTACTCGTCAGTAGGCGGTTGCCACAGCGCATCGCATTACCGATACCGCCTGAATAGAGGATCATTTCCTTCGGTAACCGACACAATGACTTTCGCCGACAGAAGGTGCCTGCGCCGTTGGGGACCTACGTCCCCGGCCGGGATCTTGGTCCCTACTGCCGATTCGATGTGCAATTCGAAGGCGAATAGCCATACAGCCCTTGCTGATACAAGTAGCACCTCGGAACCAAGATCAGGTCACTTGTCCAGTTTGCGACAAACCGATCGCTGAAATGAATTTTCCATTCGTCTCACTATGTGAGATTTCTACCCGGCTTCAGCCATTCCACGCCGGTGAGTGTTCGGATTCGCACCTTGTGACCGATCACGTAAGGTCGACAAAAGTCGGGTTCGTTGACACAAGATCACGCCAGCCGACACGGCCGGCACAGCCCGAGTAGACGACCAGTTCGAATAGGACTACATATCTTGAAGATTCGCGACCTACGCACGCAGTCGGGAATTATCCCCCGCCTCGCAGTTCGTTGGCTGATGATTGCAGCCGCGACAATCTTTGCTTTCTGGCCTACCTGGACCAATTTGTGGAGGAGCACTGCGAGTGGCACCGCCATCGGATACGTTTTCGTCCTCCCTCTGCTGTGCCTGATAGCTGCCGTCGGAACAGATTTACGACGAGGCCCGGATCTTCCGATCCACGACCGAGAGACGGACAAGATTGTCGGCGGTATCGGCTTACTGGTCTCTCTGGGGTTGCAGGCACTCCTCATGCCGCGTTTTGCCGAGAACTACGAATTGATGCATATCGATGTAATCGCGGCTTGGGTATTTGTCTGGAGCGCAGCGGTTCTCATGTTCGGATTACGTCCAGTGAATCGTTACTGGGCAATTTGGGTTGTTCCGATCCTCCTGGCTCCGCTCATCTACCGCACGTTGGCGACTGAACTCGGCGGCACACGATTCGACTACAGCATCATCATGGTGCTGGTCGCTTCGGCCGCCACGACGATCGCCGTCAGTCGAACGTGGAGGAGGGGATTCGCCGGGTTCGTCGGCTCGTCCGTCTTGGGTGCAGCCTTGGTCTACTACCTCTCCCGTCAGTACCCGACTGCACCGTTGTTCAGCATCCAGCTGCTACCGGCATTAGGTAGCGCATTGCTGGTAGGTGGGTTCTTCTACTTGTACGAGCGACGCGGAAAGTCGTTGAAGCCGTTCGAACGCCCGCTCCGGAATCCTTCGACGTCAACCAGCAACTGGACGATCCTGGTGGTGTTCGCCGCAGCGATTGTGATGTTCTTTACGCCAGTGCCCACCGCACAGAACGTTCCGGTCTCGGTGGGGCCACCGGCGACATCCGATCCACGACTCGTCGTCCCCGCTGGTTGGCGTGAAATCTCGACGAACGAATACGACTGGCCGAGAAAGTACTTCGGTTCCACTTCGGCACTCACTCGCCAGACGATTCGTGCTGACACGCCCAACCCTGCATGGGACAGCCAGATGCGTCCACGCACCGTTCAAATGGACGTTGTTCAAGTGCGTCGCCCATCCACTTTGGCTGTCTACCCGAGCAACACGACCTATGATCTCCAGAATGCACGTGTCAGCCCAACGGTACGAGTTGAGTTGAGCCGTGGGGTGGTCGCAGAAATGTACACCGTTGTCGACGACTCCCTCCTCCTCACCTGGAGCAATCTCAATTTCGTGTGGACACGTGGCGACGGCGCCGCACAGCGCGTCACACTCTTGACAGTGGACAATCACGAACCGAATGCCTTGTTCCCCGAACCGAAACCATCGATGGCGTCGAATGGAAGCAATACCTTGGCCGTTCTGCTCAGAGGCCGGATATCGACGGTGGACAGTGAATCTCAGTACAAGGACCTAGGTATGCTCCAGTCACTCGGAAGGCTTGTCGTGGAGGCACAGAAGTGGTAATTCCCAATCTCTCTGTTGAGGACGAAAGCTCCGAGGAGTTCAAACGAGCCGCACTCCACGACGCTGTGAACGGGCTGCGTGAACGCAAACCGATTTCATCGGCATCAATTGCGTTCTATCCTTGGCAGCGCAACATCCTGCTCGTGATTCTCGCGATCACAATCGCCTGTCTTGTCTTCTTCCTGACTCCCACGCTCATCGTTCTCACATTGGTGTGCACGCTCGGGTACGTATGGGCGATGGTGGATCGACTTGTGTTGTTCACACGCGGTTTGGATGCTTCCTCGATCGTGACGATCAGCGATCAAGAGGCAAGCGCACTTTCGGATGAAGATCTCCCGCACTACACAATCCTTGTTCCGGCGTACAACGAACCGGAAGTAGTCGGGGACCTGATTTCCGCCATGCGTGCAATCGACTACCCCTCGGACAAATTGCAAGTGCTGTTGCTCCTCGAAGAAGATGACGCTGTCACGATCGACGCTGCGACTGCCGCCGGAGTCGATGAAGTGGTGAGCATCTTGAAGGTCCCCGCTGCAGATCCACGTACCAAACCCAAAGCCTGCAACTACGGCTTGCACTTCTCGACCGGCGAGATAATCACCATCTATGACGCCGAAGACTCTCCGGATCCTCTTCAGTTACGCCGTGTAGTAGCGACTTTCGCGAAGCTTCCAGCGAGTACTGCGTGTGTGCAGGCCAAACTCGCGTTTCACAACGGAACTCAGAATCTGTTGACTGCATGGTTCACGGCCGATTACGCCCTCTGGTTCAATTTCATCCTCCCCGGACTGATGCGCAGCCAATCACCAATCCCCCTGGGAGGCACGTCCAATCATCTTCGCCGAAGTGTGCTCGACGAGATCGGCGCCTGGGATCCCTTCAATGTCACCGAGGATGCAGACCTCGGAGTCCGCATCGCCGAGAGCGGTTACCGGACCGCAGTTCTGAACTCGACGACGCTCGAAGAAGCCAACAGCGACACGATCAACTGGATCCGCCAACGCTCACGCTGGTACAAGGGTTACCTGCAGACTTGGTTGGTCCATATGCGTCAACCGTTGAAACTGTGGCGCGGACTCGGCACGGTCGGATTCTTACGCTTCACCATCTTGATGGCGGGGACACCCATTGTGGCGACACTGAACATGGCGTTCTGGCTGATCAGTCTGGGTTGGATTCTCGGCCAGCCCGAGGTCATCCATGACGTGTTTCCCAATTACGTCTATTTTCCTGCCCTCGTGTCACTCGTGTTCGGTAACGCCGCAGTCCTTTACATGAACTTGGTGGCATGCCGAGAGACCCGAAATCCTATGCTGCTGATAGCTTGCCTGACCGCTCCGCTTTACTGGGTATTGATGAGCATCGCGGCCATCAAAGGCACATATCAGTTGATACGCAACCCGTCTTACTGGGAGAAGACCTTCCACGGCTTGAACACGTAGTCTCAATTCCCGATCAACGCTTGTTGCGCGGGTTGAGCTTTGGAGCTTGCGGTCCGATCACTCTCCGTCGACAAACATGCAAAGGCGAGTACGACTGGTAGCCAGTAGTAGGCCTGCTCGAAGAACGCCGATGTCAAAGCGAATGTCATCATCGAGACCAGCACGCCGGCCGCAGCAGCGTTCTTGCCGGACTTCATCGATCTGAACGCGACCAGTGCCGTCGCGCAGATGATCAGTGCCACGGCAAGGGCGAGGACCACCCCGCCTTGGTACCAGGATCGTAGGAACACATTGTGAACGACTGTGACGTTGTCGAACGAGGCAGCATTCGCCGAGTTCAAACCGACGCCGGACAGCGGATGCGCACGAATCGCGTCCCACGCGAATCCGTAAGTGTCGTTACGGATCTCGAGCGTGCTGACAGCCTTGGTCTGGCCGGTGACCTGGAGGTATCGATCGGCCGGCGTCTCCAGGTGCTTGCCGAACTCGGTATAGGTGATTGCGATCCAGAAGAGAATGGCGGCACCGACAAAACTCTTGGCGATGGTGGTGATCTTCACTCGCGAAGTTATCGCCACGACGATCAGTCCGATCGCGCAGGCCGACAACGAACTCAAACTACCGGTCGCCAGCAGTCCCACCGCGTTCACGATCGAGATCAGCACCAGAACGAGCCGATTCTCCGCCTTTCGCACCGCAGCCCCCAGGCAGAGAATCAGTGCAAGTGAGGACATGATGCCCAGAACGTTCGGATGCCCTGCGAGACCTGGAGCACGACCGTTCACAACACCGAAACCGAAGACGGATGAACCAGCCAGTTGGATGGCGGCGACCAGAGCAGAAACCGATTGGCTTGCTATGAACGCAATACAGACACGCCTGACAAAAGCCGGATCACGCTGGACATTGGCGACCATCACAAATATCCCGAGCCCGAGAACAATGAAAAGTTGGACTCCAACGTAGAGATTTCCGGTGACATCACTGCCACGTGTCGCCGTTACCGTCGCGACGAGAGCTGCGTAGCCGGCTATCAACCAGATGCTGACAAACTGCGGCCGAGCGACTCGTCCCAGCGCTACTGAGGCCACGATGACCACAAGCACTGCCATCGCCCACAACTGCGTGACCGTGCCGGGCAACGAGCGGTATATCGGAACTACGAGCGCAATCGCCATCCAGATAACGATGGTAGGCGAAAATGGAATTCTGGCTGTTCGTCTTGCCGTCGGAGCGACACCGTCGCGAAGGCCTTCCAGTCTGAGTTGACTCGGCGTTGTCATTGAGTTCCCGCTTCCGACAATCGAATTTTTTGCATTTCACCCTCAATTTCACCCTTCACCAACGGCCGACTGAATAATCCCCGCTCAGAGAAGAAGTCAGTCCCCGTCAGCGACGTCGCGTAACTGCAAATAAGCGAATCGTCGGCGAAAAACTTTGCCACGGCATGGCAGATATCCAAATGTCCTCGACTTGTAGCCGAAAGGAAGTGGCATATACCTCTCGGCTCAGGCAATATGACCGCTATGAGTGGTTTCTCCGCATGGGTCGAGCATCAACTGGAACTTCGCTCGTTCAGCGACATCCAGGAAGCTGCGCGTGCGCTGAAGATTCGACCTTCCGAACTGAGTCGATGGCTTTCGGCCAAGCGCCCTCCCACGCAGGACACGATGCGGACGGCATGTCAGGTCTTCGACGCTCCGATTACAGAGGTGCTCGTAGCCGCCGGTTATCTGACTCCTGAAGAAGCGCGGCCGGGAACGACCCCACCGTCGGTTCTGAATTCGATCGCGACGCAAGCCCTGGTGGACGAACTCGCCCGCCGCGGTATCGACCAACACAGCGGTATCGACCAACACAGCGGTATCGACCAACACAGCGGTATCGATCAACACTGAGCTGCCAGAATCGCATCTAGCCTGGGACAGGAATTGATCGCGGGCGCGCCCGAATGAGCCTGGGCTACCGACGTTCACATGCGCGCACGCAGAAATGGTGCGGATTCTCTTGCACCAAAACATATTTCGACCTCTGGTGTCATGGGCGGCATTTTTCAGTAGGTCAACTGCGGATCCGGCTGATCCAACCGTTCCTTGAGCCAGACTCTCAATTCCGGTCCGTACTCGGTGCGGCTGAGCGCATGGTCGAGAGAAGCTCGCAGAAAGCCGCCCGGGTTACCCAGATCGTGGCGGGTGCCGTGATGGACGACGACGTGAACCGGATGCCCCTCCGCGATCAACAGCGCTATCGCATCCGTCAGTTGCAGCTCGCCCCCTTGCCCTGGCGAGATTCGCCGGAGCGCATCGAACACGGCGCGATCGAGAAGGTAGCGTCCGGCTGCGGCGAGAGTGGACGGAGCATCCGCCGGGTCCGGCTTCTCCACCATGCCTACGACCGCAAGCACATCGGGATCGTCGCCCTCCACAGGCGCTTGCACGTCGAACACTCCGTAGGCACCAACACGATCCGGCGCGACGTCGAACGCGCACAGCACGGAACCACCGCGCTCGGCGCGCACCTTCGCCATCGCGTCGAGAACCCCGCAGGGGTGAACCAGGTCGTCGGGAAGCAGCACAGCGAACGAGTCCTCGTCGGCATCCAACACTGACTCGACAAGACCGACAGCGTGCCCCAAGCCGAGTGGGGATTCCTGTACGACAGGCTTCACGGATATAAGACCCGGCGCTCGACGCACGCGCTCGAGCAGATGGTGCTTTCCACTCGCGGCAAGCTTGCCCTCGAGCACGAGATCCTCGACGAAGTGCCCGATCACCGACGCCTTTCCGGGCGCGGTCACTATCACCAATCTTTCCGCGCCGGCCTGAGCCGCTTCACTGGCAACCAGTTCTATCCCGGGCGTATCCACGACAGGGAGTAGCTCTTTCGGGATCGTCTTGGTGGCCGGAAGGAAGCGGGTCCCCATCCCGGCAGCCGGTACCACCGCAGTCTTGAAAGGCCGTTCAGAGTATCCAGTCATCGTTCACCTCTCCGCTCACGCGATGCTCCACACACTTACCGTTACGCGCATGCAGCGGTCGTCCCCTCATTTCGACGACCGAAAGCTCACATCGCATGTACAGCCTGCGCACAAGGTCTACCGGGCGACCGATGCTGCCGCAAGTTGACTCGACCTCGGAATTCGTTGCGCGCGAGAGCTACACACCGCCCCGCATTGTCACTCCCACGAGGGTCGCACCAAACTCCGCTCACTACCCGTTACCACGGCGAACGGTCGTGCCCGCATTTCGACGTCAATCAGAACGGGACCGCCCTGTCAACCAAAGGGGCAGGTACAGCACAACTTCCGACCGCAGCGGTCCGATCTGACCGTCCTCGTGCGACCGGACGTAGGTCCTGCGGGCGCCGCGTCGATGGTCCCGCCCCGTCGCGCCGGCTTTCAAGTTCGGTTATCCGCAGGTGAATGCCACTGAATGCCATTGAATACAAACGAAATACGATCATCACATCACGAAGACACGTTCAGGTTGTTATCAAATCGTGATCAAATATCCGCTGCGCGAACAGTAGAGGGGTCGACCGGACACCGCGCTAACCTGCCAGTGAAGTAATCACGTCGAAGAGTGGATCGTCAGGCCCGATGTCCATTGTGCATTCGTTCGGCCGTGGATCCGGCACGAAGGCCCACAGGAGGGCTCCCGCCGTGCCGGCTGACTTCTGCCCCGTCAGCTTTGTCTCGATATTCGTGGCTCTGGTCGCCAGTGATTCACAACTGCCCGCCAATTCGCCTGTCTCGGCGACCAACAACGGCTTCCCGACGGTCGTCGCCTGTTCGATGCGACGCGCCAGTCCGTTCCACTGATCGCCCGGAAGCGGTACCCCGTCCGCTCCGTAGTCGTGATACTGCAGAACGTCGACGAAGTCGGACTCGCTCACGTATTGGTAGTCGTCACCAGCAGTGCCACACTGACCGCCCCCGACATATCCCGCCGTGATCAGAGTGTTCGGATCAATCGCCCGAAGCTCGGCGCCTGCCGTGTCGAAGAACTGCCGCAACACCTGCGCGGAATCAGACGGACACGTTCTCGTCCACCAATTGCAGGCCGCGTCGGTACACAGACTTGGCTCCGGCTCCCCCACCAATTCCCACGCCGCGACGGAAGGTTCGTTCTTCCAACGGTCGACGGCGGTGTGCATCCAGTCCTGGAAGCTCATGGTGGCTCGACCCGGGATCAGGTTCGCGACCTTCCAGTCGTCGGTGTACCAATCCCTGGACTTGAATTGCCCGTCATCACACCCACTGTCCTGGGGTGAGAGCACCGGAATCGTGAACTGGTTGTGTCGCGCCGCAGCGTCGAACACCGCGTCCATCGGGCCGAAATCCATCTCTCCGGAGAATTTGTTCACCGCAAGAGCCTGGAAGGCGTTGAAGCGTGTGACGGAGTTCGGTGGCAGCGAACCGAAGTACGCGTCGAGGTCGACCATGGCGCCGCAGCCGAAGTTCACCGACCAATCAGTGGCCAGCTGATAGGCATTGAGCCCGGTAGGCCACCACGGCTCGCCGTCGAGCGTCAGTCCGTTCGACGACGCTCCGACCCGAACTTGCTCGGGAGAATCGGCGCCTGCGGGCATCGTGAACACGCCCACGACCGCAGCGACAGTCACAACGGCGGCTACAGCGGAAGCGACACGGCGCCGGACTGCGCCACGCTCACGCGGACGTACTTCTTCAGAAGACATCTGCAACCATCCACGTCATACAGACAATCCTCCCACACGAATTGCCTCATCGACCCGTTTGGCGTTCACCGGTGATGCGGTACAAACGCCAGGCCGACGGGTCCATGCCGCCGTCGTTGGGTACTTCGAGCACCAGTGCACCGACCCCGCCTGCACCGGTGTCGTACATCGTCGGATAGCGCCGATTGACGGCGTCCGAAACGCCACGACCGGTATTCGGAACCGACAGGATGTACTCGACGTGATGTTCGGCGGGGTTGTTCAGTACGCGCACGAAGTCCGCATCGGAGGGCACGACAAACTGCCGAGGGTTGTTCGAGGACGCCACGACGGCGTAACTCTCCACGGTGTCGAGCAGAACCGAGCCCTCCGGCAGATGCAAGTCGTCCAGATACTTGGCGATGCGACGCTCCGCCGCAAACGTGCGGAGATTCGTCTGCTCCTCGAGATTCTGCCGGCCCGGAATGATCGCGCTGGCAATGGAATGCTCGAGCACTGCGAGCCGGGCATTACCCATCGCGACAAACGTGACCAACGTCGAGCCCACCAGCAGGCACAGAGAGATCACAAGGGGCAGAGAAGGTCCCGACTGTTCGGGGTACGTCGTCACCGAGCGTGACGCAGCAGCCCCCGGCCGACGCGTGACGACCGGAATGCCGCGTGGAGCGATCAGCACGACCAGCACGAAGCACAGCGGAATGATCGAAATGTAGAAGCGCAGAAGGGGAAACGTCGAGCCCATCACGTACAGAAGCGTCTGAGCGCCGAGGATCGCGCCGAACAGCACAAGAGGCACGACCACTTCGGTGTCCCGCCGCCGGAGTGCGTAGACGATTGCCAGGACCGCGAGTACCGGGAGCGCCGGCCCGAGTACGGCCATTTCGGTAATCGAGAAGGTAAGGCGTGTAATCGGTGAGTCGGTTCCGGCCCCAGCCTGCTCGAGGATGGAACTGTTCCCGTACACCGACGAGAACTGTTGGAACGCTTGGCCCGTGATGAGCCAGCTGGCAAACGACCACAAGACGAACGCCAGGAACCCCGGCATCATCACGACGGCACCGTCGAGGGCCGCTGCCCAGAGCCGCAGGCCAGGTCCCGCACCCTCGCCCCGCTCCTCCGCGGTCGGTTGAAAACGACGCCAACTCACCACAGTCACCAGCACCACTGCGACGAACAGCGGTGCCAATGCGTCGTATCGAGTGAGGTACGCCAGTGCAAATGCGAGGCCGGCACCGATGAGGTCGTGCACGTCGTCGCTGCGCATCCACCGAATCAGACGACGAGTCGCCCACAGAACGAAGAAGAGGAACGGGGCTTCGCTCATTCCGCTCGCCGCGTACATGACGATCATCGGATTGACAGCGAACAGCACGGTAAGGACGACGGTGACCCATCGCGCACACCCACGGTCGCGACTGATCCCGCGTATCTGAATCACCGCACCAGCCATGAACGCCGCGGACATCACGACCGCAGTGATGTTCCACCGCAGCAGATCCGGCCACCAGTGGCCCAACAGACCCATCGGAATCTGGACGGCCGCCGTCAACGGGGTGAACACGAATCCGATCGCCGCGAAGTGCGGATCACGGCTGAGCAGCATTGCCGACACCGCGGCAACACGGCTGAGCGAGTCGGTGAAGATGAAGCCGATGCCCGTGTTCATCCACACCCCCAACGCGGTGTAGATCGCGAAGAGGACAACAAACATCCGCCAGGGCTTTCGGCCCGACAGATCGTGGACCGCGACGGACGTGGCCGGGCGATCGGTGACGGTCACTGTCCTCGACGCCTCGTCACGAGCACACCACCGACGGCCACAGCGATCAGTACCACGGTCCCGAATCCGATCCAGCCGATTGTGACCGCACTCAGGCCGGTCTCTTCTTCGGCGGATGTCGCAGTGCCCAACGGTGCGACGTTGACTCCGATGTCGAACGGCTCTCCGCCCGCAGGCGCCACCAGTAGATCGCCCGTCAGTTCTGCGAATCTGTCCTTCCCGCCCTCCAACCAGTTGAGCAGAGCGTCGGCATCGGCCGCATTACCTTCAGACGTCAGCGCTACCACTTCGTTGTGCGAACCCGAAACCACCTGCAAAGCACCGTATTGCCCACCGAATTCCAGGCCTTGCAACCGCAGGAGCCCTTGATCTGCCGTGTCCATGGGTAGAGCAACCGGAGTGGGCAGGGTTCCGTCCGCCGCGATCAACAACGCCGGCAGCGAACTGGTCGCGGCTTCGCCGAACGGGAGTACACGCGGTTGCATCGGCAGGTAGCTCAACCGCTGCATCGCGACAACGAGGCGCTGAGCTCGAATGAGATCGGCAAAATCACCTCGACTCAAACCGACGTCGAGCGTTGGCAGCATTGACTGCGGCAAGGCCTGGAATCCTCCTGGGGTCGGCGGAAATCCGGTAGAGGAGGTGATGGTGCTGGCCGGGTCGACGGTGAGGGAAGAAGGACTACTCGTGCCGCACTGGAAGTCGCCAGTCACGTCCATCGAGACCTCGAACGTCAAATCGCGCCGCAGGAGTTCGTTCGGAACATCGACCCCGATGTCGAAGCGCCCGGTCTCGTTCACCGTTTGCGAGGCAAGTCTCGTATCCCCGAGCGATATCGAAAGCTCTCCGTTGCGCGAATTCGGCAACGGCACATAGGAACCGATCATTCTTACCGACACGTCCTTCATCGGACGCCCCAACTGCGATTGACTGAACGGGACGTCGACCTCGATGTGATTGAGACCGGAAGCTGTCAACTTTCCGAGCTTCAGTTCACCGACGGTGATCGCGTCCTGGGAGATCTGGGCGACTGTGTTGTCCGGCGATGCAAGCGCTCTACTAGCTGCCCAGTAGCCGTCGAAGTTCGCCGCCAAGAGACTGACCTGAGGAACGAGTGTCTTGTCGTCCCCCGAAATCCGCAGCACAGGTGAACCATTCGGAGTCGCCACAAGATCGATGCCGGCGTCCCCGCTGTTGCCGAGCACAACAGCTCGCTCGAAGAGTCCCGGCTCGGCGGACGGTAGGCTCTGGCCGTTCGGCAGCTGCTCCACCACCACGGCATCGGGCTGACTTCCGTACTTGTTGACAATTGCTGCACTCAGTTGCAAAGCCGCGCTCTGCTGCGACCCCGACGAGCCGTCCGTGACGTAGATGGTTGCCTTCCTCAAAATCGGAGGAAAGAACGTTGCCACAGTTGTCGGCTGCTGCTCGGTACCGTCGTAGGCGACAAAAGCATCCCGGAGCGCGAGGGGCTGGTATCTCGTTCTGTCGTAGCAGCGGTTGTCGACGGGAACGAGGTGAGCGATCATCGACACGGTCACGCTTCGGTCGACTACTTCGAGGCCTTGCAAGGGAACCGAGATGGGTAGACCGGTTCCGGCTTGCCCTGCGTCGAAATCGACGCGGCTTACCAGACGTCCGTCAGCAGTCACTTCGAGCCACCCCCGACTGAAGTCGGTCGGGGCAGTCAGGATGCCGGTCACAGCAGTTGCGGTCAGTCCGTCCGGCACCGGCACGGTCACCAACACGGGCGCGTCGTCGGAGGAGAACACGATGTCTGTTCCCCGCCCGAGTTCGGTGAAGGAGATCGGGCTAACAGCTGGGGCGACAACCGAAGTGTCGGAGTCGTCCTCGAAATCCTGGGCCGAGGCCACAGTGCCGAGCGGAAGCACTAAAGTAACCGCGACCGCCACCGGCATTGCCAGCGCGCGCGTCAGCCAAGTTCGAGTGTGGCCCATCAATGTGTCTCCTCGACATCTTTTGTTTCCGCGCGATCACCAAACACAAATCACGAGTAGCAATCTCGCCAGTTCGCGACGGTCACAGGTCCGATCGCACCGTTACGGACAAACAAACCATAACGACCAATTTGTGCGTTTGGCTAATTATCCCGACGGGCGAGACTTTTGTTACGGCACGTCACATGATTAGTAATCACCGCCACTGGGAAGCCGACAGAAGCCGCCAAAAAGCCCGTCAAAACGCCTGAACGTCCGTCCAGTCTGGGCGTTTCGCAGGCGGAAAGTTTTCAGATAAGGATCCCGTGACGATCAATTCGATCATCCCCGTCGGCAAGAGCGCGATCGGAACATTGATCGGTGCACCGTTCCAATTCGCATCATCGCTGCGCAGGGCCAGGGCTTTCCACCCTTACGGGCTCGAACTGAAGGGAACACTGAAACCGGCCACTCCCTGGTGGCCGGTATCGGAGTCGTCGACGATTACCGTCAGCGCTCGAATGTCGAAGGCACTCGGAACACCGGGGGACCTACCAGACGTACTCGGCCTGGCTCTTCGGTTGCATGATGTCGGCGCCGATGAAATCCCGTGGGACATTCTTCTCGCAACATCAGGACTTTCTACCTTCTCGAAAATGTTTCCCGCTCCGGCATTCTCATGGAACGGCGCGAGATACAGCACACTGGTTCCGTACTCACGCGCGGGCGGCGCCGCAGCGTGGCTGATCGTGACACCGCGCGGCGTCCACCCGACCGGCACTTCACTGCCCGCGCTGAAGGCGGCCGTCGATCATTCCCCTCTGCACTTCTCCGTCTACCTTGCGAGAATCCAACTTCAGTTGATTCCGATCGGACACCTCTGCCTCGACGAAGTCGCGGACCACCCGGATTGCCTCCAGCCGTCCTTCGATCCGATTCTGCACAGGCCGACCCACATGCGCATGCTTCCGGAGTGGCTCGCGGAAACGCGGAAGTTCGCGTATCGCGGTAGCCGCAACGGCCGAGGAGACACACAAAAGCGCGGTTGATCGGACTTGCCGATCAACCGCGCCCGAAGCTCACTCAGTTGGTGAACTTGTCCTTGATATCCGAGACCTTGTCACTGACAGCGTCTCCGGCCTTCTTGACCTTTGCCTCGCCCTGATCGGCAACACCTTCGGCAGCCAGATCATCGTTGCCCGTGGCATTTCCGAATTTTTCCTTCGCCTCGCCGATGAGATCCTCAGCGCGGTGCTTTGCCTTGTCGATGAAGTCGGACATGTGTTTCTCCTTCTAGGATTCGGCCGTGAGATTTGGTCGTGGGATTTGGTCGAACTCGAACAGCGTGGAATAGATGTGGGTCAGCGTTTTCCGGTGACTGCCTTGACCAGGAACAGCAAGATGACGGCACCGAGAAGGCAGGTGAGGAAGCTGAAGATCCAGCCTGCACCCTCGACATCGAAACCGAAGACCCGCAGCAGGAAGCCACCGATCAGGCCGCCGATGACACCGACCACGATGTTGAGGAGCATTCCTTGCTGGGCATCGGTTTTCATGATCTTACTGCCGATCCAACCCGCCAGTCCACCGATAATGATCCAGGCGATGATTCCGAGTGAGAGCATTGTGACTCCTTGAGGTAAGGGACGGCGCAATGAGAGACTGCCGGCGAAGGGAGAGTTCCACGCGATCGGCCCGCGCAACTAGACCGTGATCGCGGGTTGTGTTTGCACACAGCCGGACTCTCCGCCGCACGACGCGGGAGATCGTGCACTCGGTAGCAGCCACATTGTCTGCTTACCTTTCTATCAGGTGGTCACGACAGAACCAAAACGACTGGCTACTCAACACATACGACGAACAACACTCACCGACCCACACATGATCAGCGTCACGACGATTGCGATCACCATCGATGTCGCAGTCGCCACGAGAACCGTGACACACAGTGCCACAGCAACATCCATGATTCTGTGCGCGATGGGGAGGTCTACCAGTACCCGGTCGTCAGGCGGCTCAAACCTCGATTGATCAGAGAGTTCTCGGCTCATCGTGTTTCGCACTTTCAACGGCGATGCGAGTTCGGGTCGCGACGGACGGATCACCGACTACCGCTTGGACTTGATCGCCGGTATTGGCGACCCGAGAAACCAACTCGGGCAGCGTTTCCGATCCGGATATGACGCTCCGTCTCAAGGTCACCCGCAAATCGACTGTTCGAACTCCGCGGTCGACCAACGCTTTTCCTCGAACACGCGACACTTCGTCGAAGCCTTCCAATGATGCACTCGCTCCTTCGGCGACCGCACCCAGATCCGCGGTGATCGAATTGTGAGAGTTCGACCCCGGAACCGTGATCTCCTTCACCCGCCGAAGTGGCACATGAGAAATCAACCACCGCAACGCGAGTAGGGCAAGCAGAGCCCCACCAGCCCCGACAGCCCACGGCCACCACGAGCGGTCGCCGAGATCTTCAACCCACGGGATGTCGATTTGCGCCGGCAGATCCTTGATCACGTCGAGATTCCAGAGGATCGCTGCGACTCCCAGCGCTATCGAGAGCAGTCCCGCGATGCACGTCGCCACGCGATCTATCACCGTCGCCGTTCGGGTCATGATCTTTCCCCCGTCTGGATGCGAATCTTGATTCGAGGGGACGGTGACAGCGTCTGGGTCAAGTCCCCCAGCACGGCACGGATTTCCGATTCCGCGGTCGCGGCCCCATCGAGTGTGACCGTGGCCTTCACTTCGAGCTTGCGCCGAGTCGCGTGCGACGAAGCGGAGCGAACGTGGGTCAACGACTCGACGCGTACCGACGCTATCGCCGCGACATCTGCGGGATCGATCCACGTGTCAACGACTCCGACCAAGGCATTGGCTTTCTTTCGCCGCGGTTTGAGTCCGAGGATCACGAACCACAGACCGATGACGACGGCTGCGATTCCGGCCGGCAACATCCAACTCTGAAAGGCGAGCCCGTCCACATATTCGAAAGCACCCGATATCCACTGCGACCCCGTGATCACGCCGGTGTCCACAAGGACGTCTCGGATCCCGACCACGCCGAGCGCCAGTACCGCCGCGGCGACCAGAAATCCGGTGAACGTAGCTCCTGGCGTCGCCAATGGAACCGGAGCCGCAACCCTCGAGGCGGTAGGTGGTACGACCTTGTCCGAAGTCACTGCACTTTCCTTCCCGCATCACCGTTGGTCGATGCCGGGAGAACGCTCACTATCGACACGTCCACACCGTCTACGTCCAGTCCCGAGACCGATTCCAACTGGGCCCTCACGTTGTCCCGCACCGCGGTGCCGATGACCGACAAGGATCCGGGCCACTCGATCGCGATGTCCACCTTGGCTCGTACCCGCCTGCCGGACACCAGCACTCGTGCCCTCGGCAATTCGCGCCCGGTCAGTTTGTCCATGCCACCGGCGTGCTGACGCACCCCTGGCGTTCCGCGAGTCGCCTCGATCACCAGCTTCTGCGCGACTCTGTC
Organism: Rhodococcus sp. NPDC060176; assembly: GCF_042728675.1. NCBI lineage: Bacteria > Bacillati > Actinomycetota > Actinomycetes > Mycobacteriales > Nocardiaceae > Rhodococcus > Rhodococcus sp. NPDC060176. The sequence goes on along the minus strand of NZ_JBHWYS010000003.1, from coordinate 857,612 downwards.
TCGAATCGTCAGCGTTCCGCGTTCGCCCGGCTCGCCAAGCACAGCCTCCGGCAGAGCTGTGTCAGCCACGACCGCGACCCTTCAGCATCACACCGAGGTCGAACTCACCGTCACGCTGACCACCGACGAGGTAACCGACCACGCCGAGAACCAGCGCGATGAGGAATCCGGTGAAACCGCCTGCAGCAGCTGCGACTCCGAGAAGTAGTCCTGCCAGAAGGCCGACAGTCGAGGTGGTCATGTGAATCCTCCGTTGTGGATGATGTTCAAGGGTGCGAGTCAGATCTCGGTATAGGTCTTGGCGCCCGGTAGCCGAGCGCGCACCCGGGTGTACTGGGCCCGAACGGGTTTGACTATCTGCCGAATCGTGCCGCGCAGCGTCGTGCGGACACCCACATCGATCGGGGATGCGAAGTCCCGGTCGATGCGTTCGAGCGCTCGATTGAGCGCGGCGGCTGATCCGCCTGCATCAGGGTGGTGCTTCCTGATCGCCGCTCTTCGTGCAGAACGGCGATCAGGTTCAGTACCACGAGAACGCTCAGGCATTGTGCGGGCGGCCTACTACGTCTTCCACCGTCACGTTCACGGGGCCGGAAACGAGTCCCGAAATGGCTTGTCGGATACGTAAAGCGGTCTCACGAACGGCGGCGTCGGCGAAGATGCAGACGTGGACGTCGGTCGACGACTCCGTCACCCGCACGCCGACGACTCGACGACCGGGAAGGTAGGTGCCGACCTCGCCGAACATTCCGGCATGAAGTGATGCGACGCCAGGTACAGCCGTCACTGCCTCAGCGACGGTGTCAGCGATTTCGGAACTCACTGCACCCGTGTGGTCTTGGACTCGTTTGTTTCGTCGTCGCCGCCTTCGTCGAGGTGGACGTCGTGAACCGTGATGTTCACCTCGGTCACCTCCAGACCTGTCATCCGTTCGAGCGCTGCGATGACGTTGCGGCGAATGCCGGTGGCCAGGTCTGCAAGAGATACGCCGTACTCGGCCACGATGTCGATGTCCACCGCTGCTTGCTTTTCGCCGACCTCGACCGAGACGCCCTGGGAGTGGTTGACACTTGCGCCGGGAATCCGCTCGCGCAGTGCACCGACCACCCGGGATGCTCCGCCGCCGACGTCGTACACCCCGCTCACCTCTCTGGTGGCGATTCCGGCAATCTTCGAGACAACGGTGTCGGCGATCGACGTCTTTCCTTGCGAGCTCACCAGAGCCGAGTCGTTCGATGATGCAACATCCTTCGTAGATGCTGTCGCAACCTGCGTGCTGACCATTGTCATCTCCTCCTGTTGATCGATCTACCTGTGTAGTCGTGACTCGAAGCTAAAACCGAATGTCTGATTCGAGTGACGTGCATCACTGACATTTATTAGTTACGGTCCGTAACATTCAACGCCCCGGCCGGACGAACAACTTTCGAACGCAGCCGAGTTTCCGCATTTCTGCGAGAGGAGCGACTGTGGCGTTACCGCACACACAGGGGCTCACGGAAGCGCCTGAAGGCTTGGACACCGCGACAGTGGACGCTGCGATACTCGGCGGCCGAGAAGCATTCGAGTCACTGGTGCACCACTACGGACCAGCGCTCCACCGCTATGCACGTCGAATGCTCGCGGACGAAGGCGACATTCTCGAGGTAGTCCAGGACACCTTCGTGGCCGCATGGCGTCAACTCGAATCGTTTCGCGGTGAATCATCCATGCGAACATGGCTTTTCGCGATCTGTTCACGAAAGATCGTGGACAGCTACCGAATCAAGAGAGCTCAACCGATCGACGACAAACTGCTCGACCCTCTTGTACCGTCTCCCGAGGCCGGTCCATTCGACTCGACCTCGAACTCCGCCTTCCTGGAGGCGCTGGAGGAAGCGTTGGGGGAATTGCCTTACCGCCAGCGCGCGGCCTGGACGCTGCGAGAGGTGGAGATGCTCACGTTCGTTCAAATCGGAAAGATTCTAAGACTCACTCCGGATGCTGTGCGTGGGCATCACCATCGTGCACGGGCTAACCTGAGTGAACGAATGACGAGGTGGCGATGATCGAATCACGAACCGACGCATTGATGGCGCACGCATCCGAGGTCCTGCGAAATGCCCCGGAGCCAGGCTGGGATCGAATCAGCGACAAGGTGATCCGGGCGCTCCGATCGACCTCGGCATCGGGCTGGCCACTGAACGCGCACGCGTCCGAGGGTCCGCGTCTAGGCACGGTGTCGGTAAGCGACCATGTCCTCCGCACCCACCTCGCCGCAGAGATACGTTCTCGACACCACTGCTCACCGAGCAGCATCGAATTCTTTGTCGACGGCCACGAAATACGTTCACTACGTATCGAACTGGCTGCGCCCTACGGAGTCGATCTGGCCGAGCTGTCGGATCGGGTGCGATTCACGGTCGTCGATGTCGTTCACATGATCCTCGGCAATATGGAACCACCGGTCTCTGCAGCGAGCGTTCACATCGCCGTGACCGACATCGTCGACGATCTACCTGCCGGGAAAAATACAAAAAGCCGTTCCGAACACTAGGTGTTTGTTCAGCACGTGTTTGGGAACCCGGCACTCATGACCACTCCCCCACCCCCGGATCCGGGCCCTGTTCCCGACCCGGGGTCGCCGACACCTCCCGCGCCGACACCACCCGATCCGCTGAATCCGCCACCCGTGCCGCCCACTCCGACGCCACCGAACCCGTATCCCCCGGATCCGATCCCGCAGATCTGAAGTCGGCTGCTGCAGCGTTTCAGCCGCCGAGTTCGGCGATCATCTCGCTCAACGATTCTGCAGCGATACGCAGTTCGCCTTCGTCGGGGTTGTCGGGCGAGGAAGGCAGGCGTTCGGCCAACTGCTCGCGAGTGACAAGCGAGATACCCTCGAGTCCGAACCCTTCTTCATCGGGGACGTAGATCTCGATCTCGCCCCCGACCGCTACCAATTCCGAATGGGGGCCGCTGCCAAGTAGTGCACGCAGGTGTTCGGTCGTCACGGTCATATGGTTCACGTGAAATCTCCTGCTTCGGTGACAGCTGACTTCGCTGGTTGTCGATTCGACCTGACGCACTACCTCCTATTGAGTACCCCTCGCGGGTGAGCAGGAAACGACGAGTACATGAACAACTACTTCCCGAAGGGAACGCAGACACCATGAGCGAACAGAATCCCACCGACCACACCGATCAGTCGGACGAGCCGCAGACCACCGGCACCGGCACCGGCACCGCGCACAAGGACGTTCAGACCGATCCGTCGGGCGAGCGCACGTGGGCCGACGAGGGTGGCGCCACAACGACCGGTCCGGCGACCGACACCGACTGATCTCGCCCGAACTGAATCATCGGGACCAAGGTCCCGTGAGCACGCGCTCACGGGACCTTGAAATCCTCACGGATCTAACGCTTTTCACCTGCGGTTTCGTGATGCGGTAGGGTAGGCACTCAGCACGGTTGAGCACCCAGCCGTTGAAGACGTGCACGGTTCGCGTGTTGCTTCCCGTGCCGTTTCCCCGGTTTCGCAAGAAACCGTTTCGAACTAGGCCGTTTCGAACCAGACCGATTCGAACGAACCGTTTCGAGCAATCCGTCAGGAGTTTCGATGAACGAGTTTTCGAGAACTACAGATGAGCGTGCCGACAGTCCCCCCATTTTCACCGTCACGTCTGCGGAAAACATTCAGTCATTGGTGGTCAGCGGCGAGATCGACATCCAGTCCCGAGCTGATTTTGCGGCGTGCGTCGATGATCTGATCAGCGAGCGTCACCCGTTCGTAGTCGACTGCTCGGACGTCCAGTTCATCTCCGTCGGAGGTCTTTCCATCATCGAAACTCTCTCGGCCAAGGCTCGAAGGCTCGGCGTCCCGTGGACACTGATCGCAGCGCACCCTGTCAGGCGCCCGCTGTCCCTGTTGAAGATGGATGCCGACATCGTGTTCACCGACTCTGTGGCCGAGGCGGTCACGTACCTGTCCGCTGCCGCCATCATGGACGAGACCCTGGCGGAGCCGATGTCGGCGTGAGTAACGATCTCGAAAGGCTTTCCGAATTCGTCGTTGTCGCCAACCGACTGCCCGTCGATCTGGAAATCGACGACACTGCAGCCGACGACGACGGTGGCAAGAACTGGAAGCGAAGTCCGGGCGGGCTCGTCACCGCGCTCGAACCCATCCTGCGGCAGCGAGACGGCGCTTGGGTCGGCTGGCCGGGCGTCGCAAACGAGAAGGTCGATCCCATAGTTGTGGACGGCCTCCGCCTATTTCCCGTCGAACTGACCTCTCAGGACCTCGCCGAGTACTACGAGGGGTTCTCCAACGACACGTTGTGGCCGCTCTACCACGATGTTCTGGTGGCTCCGACGTTCGAGCGGTCGTGGTGGCACACATACGTCGCGGTCAACCAGCGGTTCGCCGAGGAAACCGCGCGTTGCGCCGCCGACGGAGCTACCGTCTGGGTGCAGGACTACCAATTGCAACTCGTGCCGGCGATGCTGCGTGAGCTGCGGCCAGACCTGACTATCGGGTTCTTCCTTCACATTCCTTTTCCTCCGGTCGAGCTCTTCATGCAGCTTCCGTGGCGCAAGGAGATCGTCAAGGGGATGCTGGGTGCCGACCTGATCGGCTTCCACTTACCCGGTGGCGCAAACAATTTCCTGTTCTTGGCCCGCAAACTACTCGGCTTGAAGACGACAACAGCGGGCGTCGGTGTGCGAAGTGCGCTGGGGCATGTCGATTTCGATTCTCGCGTCGTCAAGGTGGGAGCATTTCCCATCTCCGTCGATTCCGCCGAACTCGAGCGCCAGTCGAAGAGCGAATCGGTGTTGCGCCGAGCACGCGAATTGAAGGAAGAGCTCGGCAATCCCGAGAAGATCCTTCTGGGAGTCGATCGCCTCGACTACACCAAAGGCATCGACCTGCGGCTGCAGGCACTGAAGGAACTTCTCGACGAGGGCCGCTTGGACCCGGAGAAGTACACAATGGTGCAGCTCGCCACGCCCAGTCGTGAACGCGTGCAGCACTATATCGATCTACGCAGTGTCATCGAGGAACAGGTGGGTCGAATCAACGGCGACCACAGTCAGATCGGCCGCCCCGTCGTTCACTACCTGTACCAGCCGGTCGACCGAGAAGAACTGATCGCGCTGTTCGTCGCTGCCGACGTCATGCTCGTGACGCCGATGCGCGACGGGATGAATCTCGTGGCCAAAGAGTACGTAGCGTGCCGCGGTGACCTCGGTGGCGCTCTTGTTCTCAGCGAGTTCACCGGCGCTGCAATGGAACTACGACAGTCATATCTGGTCAACCCGCATGATCTGGACGGCGTGAAGAATACGATCCTGACCGCTGTTCATCAGGATCCGAAAGAGGGCCGTCACCGCATGGCTGCCCTGCATCGCCAGGTCATGTCGCATGACGTGCATCAGTGGGCCGAATCGTTCCTGACCGCCCTTGCCCCGACTGAACCGCGCCCGGAAGATCAGTTCGTCACGGAGCGTGAGTCCGACTTCGCGCGCAACAACTGACCACCGCGGGCTTGAGTCAAGGGTGAGCAGATACTCGAGCTAGGATTGGTTTCAGTTCATCGTCAAGCAGCGGCTGCGAACTGATCTCCTCGCCATAGCCGTGCAATGCTGCATCGGCCCAGAAAGACAGGCCGACCATGCCCCTCACGATGAAGTACTCCGAGACCTACAACGACGCTCTCATTGCGCTCGCCGCCGCCACTCATCGGCCGGCCAATGTGGTGAATCTGTTCGGCGAGTATGCGATTCGTGTTGATCTCGAGTACAACCGATACCTGCTCGCCACCAATACCGTTGCCGGGCTTTCGGATCAGCCTGATCTGGGCGACTTGTGGCTGGTGAGATTCTTTCAGTCCGAACTGACCGACACTCCCGATCAACTGCTCGCAGAGGCGTCGCATCAATGGCTGGTCGATGCCCTGGATACAGCGCTGGAGCAGATCGAACGCGCCGGCAACAAAATCGTCGCAGATGCAGATTTCGGCGCCCCTGGCCGCACCGACGCACCCCACGGAAGCTAGCCGGCTTCCGCAGTCAACTGACTGATCCGAGCGGCCAGAACGGCATTCTCGGCCTCGAGAGACAAGATCAAACGGATTCCGACAAGATTGACTCCGTCGTCGATCAGCGCGGTGATTCGTCCGAGCGTATCCAGATCAGCCTCGCTGTACCGGCGCGTACCGCCATCCGTGCGCGTCGGTGTAAGCAGGCCCCTTCGCTCGTAGAGGCGCAGCGTTTGAGGTCCTACTCCGGACAGTTCTGACATCACTGAGATCCCGTACACGCCACGCAGCGCCCGGGTCTGAGATTCCGACGTCACTGGAACCTCCTAGTTCGGTGTCGGCTGCCTTCGTCGGCGTCATCCGACCTTAGCATCATCAGGCAGTGAATCTGACGCCGGCGACATAGATTCAAAGGTGTCCAGGACCACTTGCGGCGAAAAATGAGGAGCCGACGGAGCACGTAAGCGCAGGTGAGGAGTGTTTTCGACCGGAAGCGGCACGCAACTTGCTTCCGCAGTTGCAACGCCGCTACCTTGCCAATTATCTACATCGGCTGATATAGATTTTGTAGCACCTGAAAGCGCCAAAACCGGCGCTCGAAGCTGCAGAACACCCAGACGTCGGAGTTGGTGGTTCAGCTGACTCCCTCACGGCACACTCTTCACCGGGAGCAAGATGACGACGATCGACATCCCGCCCACACAGGGCGAGAGCAGCACCGGCATCGGGATCACAGCCGCAAGCGCGACTTTGACGACCGTAGAGGTCAAGCGCCGAATCGCGATGATGTTCGGCGACCCGGTGACAGAGGAACCAGTCGCACTCGCGCACTGAACCTGACCGACCCGCGATCCGATTGACGATGGCGCGCGACCGCCCCAATGGAGGGCGATCCCCATCATGACGAGAGGAAAACATATGTCCGAGTTCACCGTACCGGGGCTGAGCAGTGCAGACGGCTCGACCGTCGCCGACACCCTGCAGGAACGCCTCAGCGCCTACAACGATCTGCACCTCACGCTCAAGCACGTCCACTGGAACGTCGTCGGACCCAACTTCATCGGCGTGCACGAGATGATCGACCCGCAGGTGGAACTGGTTCGCGGCTATGCCGATGATGTGGCGGAACGTATCGCGGCACTTGGCAACTCGCCCAAGGGCACCGCAGGAGCGATCGAACGTGACCGGACGTGGGACGACTACTCCGTCGGCCGCGACGATGCTCGCGCTCACCTCGCGGCGCTCGACCTGGTGTACACCGGGGTCATCACAGACAGTCGCGCCGCCATCGAGAGCGTCGGAAAGATCGACCCGATCACCGAAGACATGTTGATCGGCCAGACGGCACAGCTGGAAAAGTTCCAGTGGTTCGTTCGCGCGCACCTCGAGAACTCCGGCGGCAGCCTCGTGCACGAAGGCGCGTCCACCGAGCTGGATGCCGCAAATGAGGCACGCCAGAACTGATTCACCGTCCTCGATTTCGGCCGATCGGGGGTCGGCCGAAATCGCGTTCCCCACAACCGGAAAGGGCAGGAGCATGTCTGCGGACTCGCGCGGCACGTCGGCACAAACGCGTCGCGAGTATCAGATGTTCGTACTGCAGCAGCGTTTGTTGTTCGGATCGATCGTGGCAGGCACTGCTCTCGGGGTCCTCGCAATCAACTACTTCTGAATCACCAGGCGCCGCAGCCGTCGAAGACAGGACAGAAACGACACAATCATGAGTTCGAGCACTCTCCGCTCGATCGCCAGTAGCGATCGATTTGCGGCAAGCACTTCTTCTCTTCTCCTCGTGGACAGCAATTTTCGTGTCCGGGGAGCAAACGGAGAATACCTTGCCATGTCCGATCGCAGTTTGGATCAGCTGCACGGAGTGGAAGTGTTCGAGGCCTTTCCCGACAATCCTGCCGACTCTTTTGCCGACGGAATCTCCTCGTTGACAATGTCGTTCGAGCGGGTGATGCAAACCAAATCTCGTGATGCGATGCCGACTCAACGGTACGACGTGCGCGACGAGCGCGGTTCCGGGCTGTTTGTCACGCGCTACTGGAACACCGTGAATTCCGCCGTCACCGATGACGACGGCCGGGTGATCGGGGTGCTTCATCGTGTGTACGAGGTTTCACGACCGCAGGCTCAGCAGTCCAGCTCGGCGCCAGACGTACTCGCCCGCCTTCGCGCGGAAAATGACGAACTGCGAAGAGCTTTGGATTCTCGGCCCGTGATCGAGCAGGCCAAGGGATTGCTGATGGCCGAGCGTGAGTGCTCAGCCGACCAAGCTTTCGACCTACTGGTCGAGATGTCGCAAGAGTGGAACGTCAAGGTGCGCGACATCGCCGGCGGTCTTGTCGCCGCAGCAGAGAGACGAGCCGGCGGTCTTGTCGCCGCAGCAGAGAGACGAGCCGTGGATCAAAAGAATTCCTGACGACCGGGATTCAAAATTTGTGCGGCTGGGTAATGACCGACCAGAGGTACCCCCGAAATCCTCCCTCTCGAGGGAGGAGCCTCGAAGGTCCCGCCGGTTCAGGCCGGCGGGACCGAGCTTTGCCTTAACACCCGACCTGGATCCGCGATCCGAGTCGAGTTCGTCACGCAGCGAAGGGAACGTCCATGTTCATGCGCTCCTACACATCTCCGCGGCCCCTTGCCGACGAGTGGGATTGGCAACTGTCCGGCACCTGCCGCGACACCGACCCGGCTCTGTTCTACGACGACACGAACGAGCGCGGATCGAGGCGGGCGAAGCGCGAGAGTTCGGCGAAGCTGGTGTGTGCCAGGTGCCCCGTCGTGCAGAGATGCCTGGTGCACGCCATCCAGACCGGGGAACCACACGGCATCTGGGGCGGGATGACGGCCACCGAACGAGAATCGTTGCGTAAGGCGCGAACTGGACCACTGGTCAGTGCTGTATCGAGCCCACCGGCGCAATAACTTCGGGGACAGACCTCGTAGAGCGGAAACTCAGGGCCGCGCCTCGTGGTGTCGACGCCCATGCGTGCGTCGACGCTCCTTCATCTCGGATTCGAAGAGATGCGGCACTCCGCCCGCCAGTCGGTCGCGCACCACCTTCTCGCATTCGCGGAAGAAGGACCAGTAGTTCTCGTCGAACTCCTCGACCAGTTGGAAAGTCCAACGCCCCTCGACCACGTTCCGGCCCATCAACTCGTCCTCGACTTGATCCGCCAGTTCGTCGTTGCCGCTGGTGCGCAGATGCTCGACGACCTCGTCGAGCATCAAATCCGCGTGCCCGATCAGCTGATGGAAGTCGTACAGAGCGCCGCGCGCGCGCTCCACGGTTTCGAGGGCATTCGACAGCACCCCCGCCGCCTTCACCGCATCATCCGTGACGCCTTCCGGTCGTATGTGTACGGGGATCTGCCTGTCCGAATGTGTGCCCATGAGGTCGCAGTACCCGAAGGCGCCACAAATGAAAGATGAGATTCGGTACGAGCGCACCACAGGTGATGTGTCTCACAATTCATCCTCTAGTTCAAGTAAAGAGGGTTAGTTCGCCGGGCGAAGGGTAATCGAAGGGCATGAACACCTCTGGGGTCGAGATGGTCGGCACGCATGGCCGCTACCGGTCCTTGCCTCGTTCTGCCGGAATACCGCCACATCTACCTACAGGAAGTCCCTTGATCCCTCTGTCGAGTTCGACCGAAGCCGAACTTAATCACGACTCCATTGCCTCGCTCCGCGTCCGAGCGTCGTACTCTCAACTTCCGACTCTGCGTGGAATCACCCGCACGGTCGCCAACAACACCGGATTGGATGTCGACGGGACAGCCGATCTTGCCCTGGCGATGGACGAAGTCGCGAGTATCCTCATCGGCCATGCGATACCGTCCAGCGACTTGACCTGCCGTTTCGAGACGTTCGGTCGCACACTTCGGACCGTCGTTTCAGTGATTGCGCACTCCGAGATTCCCGACAAGTCGCACAGCTTCGGATGGTTCGTTCTCGAGGCACTGGTCGATTCCGTCCGCTTGGAACAGTCGGAAATCGACGCGGACGGTCACATCACGCTGACGATGACGCTTGAAAAGGGCTTGCTCCAGGAGCGTGCGTGACCACTGTCCCACCGGACAAGAAGGACCAGTACGAACTAGCTGTCGAATTGTTCGTTTCGATGGCTTCGCTTCCGCCTGAAGATCCGACCCGAGAAAAGATCACCAACTCGATCATCGAATTGTGCCTGCCGCTCGCCACCCACGTCGCACGCCGCTACCAGGGGCGCGGCCAGCCTTTCGAGGACTTGGAACAAGTTGCGCGTGTCGGGTTGGTACAAGCCGTGCAGCGATTCGACGTGGAAAAGGGATCGGATTTCCTGTCGTTCGCCGTCCCGACCGTAATGGGTGAGGTACGCAAGCATTTTCGCGATCATGGCTGGTCCGTGCGTGTCCCGCGAAGCCTTCAAGAACGACACCTTGCCCTGAACCGGGCGCTGACGTCGCTGTCCCAGACGCTCGGGCGTGCTCCGACCGTCGCGGAACTCGCGAAAGAACTCGACATCGAGCCGGACGAGGTCGAACAAGGGCTGACCGCCGGCAACTCGTATCGGACCACACCGCTCGACACCGCATCCGCCGGCGACGGGAGCGGACTGACTCTGATCGACACATTGGGTCAGTACGACGAAGCGATCAGTCAGATCGACAATCACGAAACATTGCGGCCCGCGCTCCTTGCATTGCCGGAGCGCGAGCGCACGATCGTCGTTCTGAGATTCTTCGGTCATCTCACCCAGTCTCAGATCGCCGAGAAGGTCGGTCTTTCCCAGATGCATGTGTCCAGAATCCTCACTCAGACGCTGAAGCAGCTACGCACCGAGATGGGCGAAATCTTCTGACGGTACGTCTCGGCGATCAGATGTACTCCTGTGCAAGACGTTCCATCTCGTCTCGGTCGATGAGCCCGGGCTGACCGATGTCGAGGGCCTCGAGATACTTGTTGGCGAGGCGGTAATCGTGACCCCACCTTCCGTGCTCCCCGTCCTGCTCGGTGCGCTGAACACTGGAACCGGGCGGAACCTCGTCCCGCAGACCGTTGGTCTCCGCTCCGATCAGCGTGTCGAGCTTGGTCGAGATGGCCGTAAGTGCATCGCGGTCGTTCATCTGAATCCCTTCGTCCGGTGACGCTGATCCCCCACCCTACCGAAGCGTATAGCCAAAAACATTGCACTGCTTGATGTTCGACTCCACACCTGGACCGATTTACGCCCTCGAGCTACACTGAGCGGTACCGAGGTTGAGAATACAGCCGGGGTTGAAGCCACTGGCGCTCGGTTCGCATCAAGGCTCTGGATCAGGTGAGTACGTTCTCCGCGTGTCTGCCCTGCGCATATCCATTGAGCTCTACAGCTTTCCACGCCTGGACGCATTCACTTTCCGCGCCGCCAGATCGGTCGTCAGCCTTTCGATGAAAGCACACAGACCGGATCTGCCATGAATCTGAATGAACTCGACCACACTTCGATCGATTCCATCGATCCCTCAACACAATTGGGTCCGATCGTGGAAACACAAGGCTTTGCCGCCTGGCGGGTAGCACCCTCGACAGTCCTGATCCAGGTCGATGTCGACCTCGACAAACTCTCCGCCCCCGCACTGCAAGAGCTTCTCAGCTCGTACGCTGCGGAGTGGTCTCGCGTCATCCTCGACCTTTCCAATTCATTGTTCGTCGGTGCGGTATGCCTCGAACTGTTCGCCGAGCTGAACTCCCGATCACGAGCCCACGACTTCCAGTGGTCCGTCATCGGGTCGCACCCACTTCGACGCTTGCTTCGGGCAGCGCGGGCCGAAGAAGAATTTCCGGTTACGAACTCCGTCGAGGGAGCCATGCGCGCGCTCCGCGACGCCGAGAAGTCGCTCGAAGCCTCCTGACGGCACGCCCGGCACCCATGTCGAGCGCCGAGCGCTGTGCGCTCGCAGCGACTAAGGTTCGTCGGGCTGTCCGACGAGCTGAGAGAGACCGAGAATGACAATCGCCAAGCGCCTCGATGCCTTGCAACAGAAGCATCCGGCACTGGGGTTCCCTATAGCGGTCCTCTACAAGTTCCTCGACGATCAAGGTGTTTATCTCGCCGCGCTGATCGCTTACTACGGCTTCGTCTCGCTGTTTCCGCTGCTTCTCTTACTCTCCACCATTCTCGGCTTCGTGCTGTCGGACAACCCCGAACTTCAGCAACAGATCTTGGACTCGGCCTTGCATCAGTTCCCGGTCATCGGTGACGACCTGGGCAATGCGCAACAGATCGGCGGCGGCGTCACGGGTTTGGTGATCGGAATCGTCGGTGGTCTCTACGGTGGCCTCGGTGTCGCTCTGGCTTGCCAGAATGCGATGAACACGGTGTGGTCGGTGCCCCGAAACATGCGACCGGATCCCATCCGCGGGCGTCTTCAAGGGCTACTACTCCTCGGCACGATCGGTCTCGCGATCTTGGGGACCACCGCTGTCTCCAACATCGGCGGTGCGCTTCATCTGGGCGGTTCGTTCAGCTTCCTGCTGACCCTCGCGGTAGTCGTCTTGAATGCGGGCATCTTCATCGTCGCTTTCCGGCTCACCTGTGCCCGCCCGCTCTCGGTAGCCGATGTGGCACCTGGTGCGATCGCCGCTGCTGTTCTCTGGCAAGCACTTCAGTCCTTCGGTGCCCTCTACGTGACATCCGTGGTGCGGGGCGCCTCCACCACCAACGGCGTCTTTGCCATCGTTCTGGGTTTGCTGGCCTTCTTGTTCCTCGCTGCCGCCTCGATCGTCATGTGCGCGGAAATCAACGTCGTGCGAGTCGACAAACTCCATCCGCGGGCGTTGTTGGCTCCGTTCACCGACAACACCGAACTCATCGAAGGCGATCGACGTACCTTCGCCGATCAAGCAAAAGCACAACGCGCGGTTCCCCACGAGAACATCCACGTGACGTTCGACGGGCACACCAAACCCGACGAATCGGACTGATCTCGACCCCGATCGAGTTGGGTATTTGGTCCCGTCCTGAGTATCGGGGTGACATTCTGCGCCGCGAATCCAGATTTAACACAGGTGTTGTCATTTCGCGCTGTATCGAAGCGACGAATACATCACAGCAGGTAAACGCGCATAGTTGAACAATCACCTGCTTCCGACGCGGCCCCGGAACGGGACAAACCCGTCAATTACTGCAACTCGCCATGCATGTAATTGGAGACAGAAAAAGAAGAGCATGGCAGGATCAGGTGTGAGACCGGACTCTCGATGGGAGGGCTCGGCTCGATGGATCCAGGAGAATTTGGTTATGGCTCAGGGCAGTGTCAAGTGGTTCAACGGTGAAAAGGGCTTCGGATTCATCGAGCAGGAAGGTGGCGGACCGGATGTGTTCGTTCACTACTCGGAGATCCAGGGCAGCGGCTACAAGTCCCTCGACGAGGGCCAGAAGGTCGAGTTCGAGATCGGACAGGGCCAGAAGGGCCCCCAGGCTCAGAACGTTCGCGCCATCTGAGTTCGATCCCAGTCTGAATTCAGACTGAAAAGGCTGGACGCTGCACCGCACGGTGCCGGCATCCAGCCTTTTCTTGGTTTCTGGGTCCCCTGGGTTTCCGGGTCTCCTTGGTTTTCAGGTCCGGCGCGTGCCGAGTTCGGTACCGGTTAACTCGCTCGCGCCCGCTTCTTCTTGTGGGAGCTGTCGCAGAACGGCGCAATGGCGGTCCGTCCACATCGGCACAAAGCGACCGTAGAGCGCTTGTTCTCTATCGGAGTGCCGTCGTCGCGGAGCAACTCGAAGTCACCACGCACCAGCAGCGGTCCGTCCGAGCAGGCGGTTATGGTGGTGTTGCACCCGGAACCATCCGGTGTTTCGGCAGATGACGATTCGGGAAACGCAGTCATATGTCCTCTTCACTTCTCGATTCGGCCACTGGCGTGCCTACTTCCATGCCTGTTCCGCAGGCTCGCGGCCCACTGAGCGCCACTCTCGTTTCCATTCTGCTCTCCTCCGCCGATCCGAGGGAGCTGAAGGCGGCCGCTGACGCGTTCGAAGACGCACGCTCCACCGACCACAACTACGACATTCTTCGAGACGACGACGCCCAGTTGACGCTGACGCTCCTCTACGAGCTTCATCTGCAGGGAATAGAAAACGTCTCGGACGAGTGGGAGTGGAATCCGGACCTGCTCGTGGTGCGGTCTCGTCTCGAAACGCACTTCGAGTCCGCCATCGCGCAACTCGTGGGGACTGTGCCGTCGTCTGGCGACGTGGTGGCCGACCTGTGGGCGATGACGGCGCCCAGTGCCGGACCCGGTCTTGCGTCCTACATGGCGAAGGACGCCACGGTCGATCAGTTCGCGGAGGTGCTGATTCACCGTTCGCTCAATCAGCTCCGCGAAGCGGATGTGCACACCCTTGGAATTTCTCGGCTCTCCGGTGCCGTCAAGGCAGCCCTCGTCGAAGTGCAGAGCGACGAGTACGGAGGCGGCCGCGCAGAGCGTATGCATTCGCGTCTGTTTGCCGACACGATGCGGGCTGTCGGCCTTTCGGACCGCTACGGTCACTACATCGATGCCGTTCCCGCCGTGACCTTGGCGTCGTTGAATGCTCTCTCGCTCTTCGGTTTTCATCGCCGACATCTCGGCACCCTGGTCGGGCACCTGTGCGCCGTCGAGACCACGTCGGCGCTGCCGAGCAAGCGTTACAGCGCCGGCCTGCGCCGACTCGGATTCGGTTCGCACGCGACCCTGTTCTACGACGAGCATGTCGAAGCGGATTCCGTCCACGAACAGATTGCCGTTCGCGAACTTGCCGGCGGCCTTGCTTCTTCGCAGCCACACCGCGCCGGCGACATCTTGTTCGGCGCCGCAGCTTGCCTCGCGTTCGACGACCTTCTCGGCGAACACCTCACATCGAGTTGGGAGAAGGGTGAGACTTCGTTGCGCGAATGATCACGAGTTGTTCGATTTCCTGACCGGTGGTGATCAACCCCCGCGCCTCGAGCATCGTGCGTCTCTCACGCATCACTGGCCCGAACGGAACGTACTTCCGGGCCGAAATCTCCACGGCCATACCGTGTTCCTCGAGTATCGCCTCGGTCTTGTCGACCCCGCACAGTACCGACTGCAGGAGAAGAAGTGTGCCGCCGGGGACGAGTACGTCGTGAACGGTGGCCGCGATCCTGTCGATGAGGGCGCGACCGTCCTTGCCTGCGTCCCAAGCTCGTTCGATTCCAGTGGTAGGGAGGTCATCTGCAAGTGCAGGGACGTACGGAGGGTTGGAGATCACCAGATCGAAGTGTTCGCCGTGCACGGCCTCGGTGAGATCGCCACGACGGGAATCGATCAAGGTGCCGTTGAGGATTCCGTTGAGACGAGCATTGGCGCACGCTCGGCGAGATATGTCGACCGCGACGACGTGGCCTGCACCTGCCGTAGATGCCGCGACGGCGAGGGCGCCGGTCCCGGTGCACAAATCCAGCACGCGACTGCGAGCAGTGAGGTGCTCGAACAGCAGTGCATCCGCGAGTAACGACGTGTCATGTTGCGGTGGATACACACCGGGTAAACGCAGGATCATCATCGGCTCCTCTTTTTCAGGCGACATCGCGCATCGCTGCGTGCGGCTACCCCGGAACCCCGAATTTCATGCAATATTGGAGCATCGGCAGCCTGGAACGGTTACATCGCCGCAGTTTGCGGAGTAGACCTGAGTCATGACAGGCAATGCGGACACTCCACAAGGGGCCGCGGCGTTTGCTTCCGCAGCAGATTCACTCGACACTCTCGCCGAAGCGATTGCCGGACTCCGGTCCAATCTGAACACGGACGAGCACCTCGACTCCATGCTCCAACGTCTGGCCGAGACGGCGGTCAAGGCACTGCCGGACGCCGACGCAGTCAGCGTGACCGTGTTGTCGGCCGATGGCCCGCGAACTGCTGCATCTACCGCGGACTATCTCTCCGCGATCGACCACGCCCAGCACTCCGCCGATCGTGGACCGTGTGTGGACGCCGCACGCTCAGTCTCGTCGGTCCGGGCAAAGGTGGGTGATCACGAAGCCGAATGGCCGGAATTCACCGTCGAGGCCCGCAAACAAGGCGTCCGGTCCTATCTGTCCGTGCCGATCACCATGGGCGAGGGGAGCGCCGAACTTCTCGGCGCTTTCAACGTCTACGGATTCGCATCGACCGAGTTCAAGGCCTTCGACGAAGAGTTGATGAAATTGTTCACCGCCGGTGCGGGCGCGGCGATCGCGGATTCACGACGCTGGCGTCAGGCACACGAGCACATCGAACAATTGCACTGCGCCATGGAGTCTCGGGCCGAGATCGAGCAGGCCAAGGGCGTCCTGATCGCCGTCCACGGTATCGACGCCGAGGAAGCATTCAGTCGACTCGTGCAGCAATCACAGCACACCAACGTCAAACTCCACGACGTTGCACGGATGCTCATCGATTCGGTGCGCCACCGCAGGTTCTGAAGATTCTTCGGTCGCAAAACCCCGTTTTGCACCCGAAGACACAGTCGCAAAACCCCGTTTTGTACCCCGAAGGTTCAGCTCCCAAACGTATCCAGAGATGTTTCACCGAAACAGGTTTCGACCTGCGCGACTGCTGGCGGTCGAGCGGCGGCACTCGTCTGAAATGTGGTTATCTGTTGAGAACCGGGACGAAAGAAAACCCGACCGTACCAGGGTGAGGAAAGGATCGTCGCTGTGCCAATCGACCAGGTTCTTGTCGTAGTTCCCGCCCACAACGAAGCCGAAGACCTTCCCAATTGCCTTCGTGCACTCGCAACAGCGGCGTCGGCTTGCGTTGTCCCCGTCCGAGTTGTCGCCGTCCTCGACAACTGTTCGGACGGAACCGCGGGGGTCATCCCCGAAGGCGTGGATGTGCTCCGCGTCGAGCACCAGAACGTCGGGCGCTCACGAGCGACGGGCTTCTCCGAGTTCGGCCGAGATTTGGGTCCTTCAGCGTGGTTCACCACCACCGATGCCGATTCGGTGGTCGGACCCACCTGGATTGCGCGCCAATTGGAATATGCGCGTACCGCGGACGTGGTTGCGGGAACCGTTCGCATCGCAGATTGGGAGGGTCAGCCGCAGTCCGTCCGCGAGCGATACGAACGTATGTACCACGCACATCCATATGGTCGACACGGTCACATCCACGGCGCCAACCTCGGTGTTCGCGCTGACATGTACTGGAGCGTCGGAGGATTCTCCGATCTCGAGGAGGACGAGGACGTCGATCTCGTCCGACGATTGAGCGCGGCGGGCGCGTGTATCGCGTGGGCAGAAGACATTGCGGTCACCACGTCTGCGCGCCTCGACGGCCGAACGCCGGGCGGCTTTGCCGGACATATCCGTAACCTGGGTGGTACGACCGCCGATAACGAAGAAGCGGAGCTGGCACGATGAAACGACTACACACACTCTTGGATGCAGGCGGACTGTATTTGCCACTGCCCGGCGGCGGCGCAACGGCCGCACGGTGGACCTCCCTCGCAGAGCTCACACGGGAGAACGTGGTTCTCGGCCGGATGGCTGAGGCTCACACCGACGCCGTCGCGATACTCACCGAACTCGACGGACCCGATCCCGAACCGGGACAGCTGTGGGGCGTGTGGGCAGCCGAGCCACCCACACCGGTGGTGAATGCGTCTGAGCACGTGGGGATCTGGACACTCACCGGTCGCAAGTTGTGGTGTTCTGGCGCCAACACCTGCACGCATGCACTGATCACCGCCTTAGTCGAGGGAGTCCCCTCTCTCTTCGCGGTTGAACTCGGACTACCTGGAGTGCATCCGGTTCCCGATTCGTGGAAGGCCGTCGGTATGGCCGAAAGCGACTCCAGTGCAGTCGACTTCGACATGGTTCCGGCCATACCGGTCGGAACGGCAGGCGACTACCTGAGCCGGCCTGGGTTCTGGCACGGGGCGATAGGCGTGGCTGCATGCTGGTACGGCGGCGCCTGCGGAGTCGCAGATCCGTTGTACGACAAGGCCGCAAGCACCGAAGATCCGTACGTCCTCGCACATCTCGGCGCAGTCGACGCAGCGTTGGCCGCGGCGCGCAACGCTCTCGCAGTCGCGGCAGCGGAGATCGACGCAGATCCCGCTGACCAGAATGCCGAAGCCATGCAACGGGCCCTACGCGTTCGCGCAATCGTGGAGCGTGCCGCGACGGAAACCCTCGATCGGGTCGGACGCGCTCTCGGAGCCGCACCGCTCTGCATGGACGCCGAACATGCCGCGCGGGTAGCCGACCTCACCGTCTACTTGCGGCAGAGCCACGCCGAGAAGGATCTCGCCGAACTCGGCCGGATCGCGGCCAAGGGGAAACGGCCGTGGTGAACTCGAAACTGTTCGCGCAGAAGTCTGTCGACGACGGCGGCACCCCCGAATCGACGTGGAGGGAGTGGGGACGCAGTTTTCCGGAACTGGATCTCACCGGGTGCTCACGATTGATCGTCGTCGCTCCCCATCCCGACGACGAAGTACTGGGGCTGGGTGGAACCGCCCTTCTGGCAGCACTTTCCGGAATCGAGGTTCAAGTGGTGTCCGTCACCGACGGCGGAGCTTCACATCCCGACTCACCGACTGTGTCTCAGCCCGAGATGGAACGACTTCGACGGTCCGAGTCGGATCAGGCAGCGCGTGTACTCGGAATTCCTACGCCCGTTCGACTGAGTATCCCGGACGGGAGGATCGGCGAGAACCGGCAGGAGTTGACCGACCGCCTCAGCTCGATTCTCGGTGATTCATCGGCGGAAACCTGGTGCGCATCGACGTGGCGTGGGGACGGCCATCCGGACCATGAATCCACCGGGGACGCAGCTGCGAAGGCTTGCGAGGACACGGGATCACGGTTGATCGAGTATCCCATCTGGGCTTGGCATTGGGCCGCGCCGGATCATGCGGCAGTCCCGTGGGAACGAGTCAGAAGAGTGACCTTGCCGTCTGATGTTCAGGCCGCAAAATCTGCTGCTGCCCAAGAGTTCACATCACAGATCGCACCGCTCTCCGATCACCCTGCGGATGCACCCATACTCCCCCGACACGTGATGGAACGCTTACTGCGCCCGTACGAAACGGTGTTCGTATGACCGATCGTGAACTTCCCGCGGATTACTTCGCCAAGATGTATGCCGCACAATCTGATCCATGGGATTTCGAATCCCGTTGGTACGAGCAGCGAAAATACGCGCTCAGTGTCGCGATGCTCCCGAAACCCCGATACCGTCGTGCATTCGAACCTGGGTGCTCGATCGGGGTTCTCACCGAGAAATTGGCCGAGCGCTGCGACAGCGTTCTCGCGACCGACATCGTCCCGGCCGCACTCGACGGTGCTCGTGCGCGGCTTGCCGGTCGCGACGCCGAATTCCGCCTCTGGGCTTTGGGCGACGACTGGCCCGGCGAGACCTTCGACCTCGTCGTCATCAGCGAGGTCGGCTACTACCTGACCTTCGACAAACTCGTTGAGGCAATGCTGCAGGTCGTCGAGCATCTCGAGCCTGGCGGCACTCTGCTGTGCGCCCACTGGCGTCACGTCGTACCGGAGTATCCGCAGAACGGTGACGCCGTTCATTCGGCTGTGCGCCAGACGCCGGGGTTGGCACAGTTCGCGTCGTACCAGGACGAGGACGTGCTGATCGACGTCTTCGTGAAGGGTCCGCCGTCACCACCGTCGGTGGCTCGTTCCGAAGGTCTGATCTAGCCGACCGGCGTACGAGGGGTTGCGTTCGCGTCGTCGTTCGCGGCCCCTCGCGCCAGGGCAATGGTCGCCGCAGCCATGGCCGCGAGCGCGAGGACGAGCACGGCGGCGACCTTTCGATCCGCATCGAGATATTCACCGAGCACCACGAATCCGAGCAGCGACGCCACGACCGGTTCCATGATCGTGGTGGCCGGCAGCGAAGCCTGGAGGTCCCCCGCCTGAAAAGCCGACTGCTGCAAAGACGTCGCGACGGCGGCAACGACGATCAGTGCGTAGAACTCGAAAGACGTCAGGATCGCGTGAGGTCCGAGGTTCACGAGATGAACGACGCCCTTGGTCAATACCGCTGCTACGCCGAAGAGCGTCCCGCCGGCAAGACCGAGTAGGAGGGCGCGGGCGGAGCCTGTTCGACGATGTGCCCCGAACAGGCAGAGCGCGATGAACGGCAATCCGATCGCGGAGATCACGATCCAGTGGTGTGTTTCGGCTCGGGGCTCACCCGGCCGCGGATCTCCCACAATCACCAAGACTGCAACAGATGTGGTGAGTGCCGCGGCCCACAACCACTCGCGAGCGCTGATACGGCGTCCACTGAACCGGGCGCCCAGCGGTAGTGCGAACAGCAGTGAGAGCACGAGGAGCGGCTGAACAAGGAGCAACGATCCGAGGCCGAGGGCCGACGCTTGCAGCGCATATCCCGCGATTCCGACCACGGTGCCGAGCCACCAGACCGGGCTGTGGACGAGCGTCGTGATGGGTCCGAGTGCCCCGATCGAATCGTCCGGGACAACAGCGGCCGTGCGCTGGCGCACAACGGTGCCAACGGCGATGCAGAGCGCCGCACCGATGGCGAAGATCGCGGCAAGCAGAGTGTGGGACACGCTTTCACTTTTGCACAGCACCCCCACCTGTGCGCGGTTGAGGAGTGTGGGGACTCCTCAACCGCGCACAGGGGTCAGTCTCGCTTCTCCAGCGCAAGGTCCGTATCCGAATGCAGTTCACCGACTTCGGTCTTGAGGATCCGCATCGACCGACCGAGGCCGCGGGCGGCGTCGGGCAGCTTCTTCGAACCGAACAGCACTACGAGTACTACTGCGACGATCGCCCAGTGGGTTGGGCTGAGCGCGCCCATCAGGCGGGTTCCTTGCCCTCGGGGTACACCGCGTCGACCTCTACCTCGACGAGCCAACCGGCCACCGGCAGTCCCGCAACCTCCAGGGCGAAGCGGGTCGGCCGGGCGCTGTTGCGCTCGATCGGGGCGATCGGTTCGGCAGTGCCCATCGGCACCAACTCCGTGTCGCCTGTGTCGAGATTGGTATTGGCGAAGAACTGGCGGTACGCGCGATTCCATCCGGTGTAGTCGGCCTTGTCCGACCCCGGTGCGTTGTCGAGGAAGACGCGCATCGTGACGACGTCCTCGAGACTCAACCCCTGGGCTTCGAGATTGTCGCGGATCCTCTTGAGGACGTTGATTCCCTGCGCCTCGGTGACAGTCACTCCGGCGGGCAGAATTCCGCCGGAGAACTGGCCGTCGATGTACGACTCGGGGGATCCTTCCGGCGCCGCCTTGTTGCCTGCCGACGGACCGATGCCGCTGGTCTTGTAGATCGCGGTGTCGCCGCCGATTGCGACGCCCTGAGCGATCATCGGGTTGGCCTGCCCCGCTTCGATGACCGACTTGGAGACGAACGAACTCGATGTGGTCTCGGCGTCCGCTTCATCGGATGAACAGGCTGTGGCGGTACCCAGCAGCGCGGTGGCGGCAAATGCGGCCGCAAGGATCTTGGTGCTGCGAGATTTCATGATCTGACCTCCAGAGAAAGGGATGAAAAACAAAGCACGTCAAGCGGTTTGCGCAACACGCTGATGAAGATGAGTGACGACGTCCTGCGCGGACGTGAAGGCCCCGTGCTGCCAGGCGATGGCGTTGGAGAGGTGATCGCCGGCGAAGTAGATCCGGTCGACGGGATCGAGAAGCTTGGTGTATTCGGGAGTTGCCATGCCGCCGTGGGAATCTCCCGCGCCGGCCCACGATGCCCAGGCGGATTCCGAATACTTGGTGCGCCGCCAGCTTCCGGAGAAGGACGACGAGATGTCGCGAGTGTATTTGTCGCCGTGAATCTCTGCGCCTTCGGCGATGGCCTTCGCCAATCGCTGACGGTGGGTCAGCGATTCGAAAGCCTGTTGACGCTTACCCGAGCTGTAGTACGCGACGACGACGCCGCGGTCGGAGTTGTAGTGGTCGTAGGGGAACATGATCTGAGAGATGTCGCGGTCGGTATTGGAGGCGCCGCCGTAGATGCGGTCCTCGGTCTCCCACCACCGACGCGAGTACTCGATACCGAGCTTGCCCGACGACGACGGCTTGGCGGCATCCAACGCGAGCAGGATGTCGGAGGGCAGGTTGTTGTTCAGCCGCTTGATCAAGTGCGGTGGGATCGTGCAGATCGCGTAGTCGGCGGTGATCGACTTGGCTTTGCCGTCGACGACGTAATCGACGGTGACGCCTTCCGGCACGTTCCTCATGCCGCTGACCTCGGCGCCGAACTCGATGTTGTCCATGCCGATCGCGTCCTGGAACTTGTAGTAGATCCGGTCCATACCGCCCACGGGGGTCATCATCGTCATGGCCTGGTCGTAACCGAACTCGAAGGAGAATGCGCGCCCGATGCCGCCCTGGATCACATCGCTCATCCCGAAGGGTTCGATCTCGGTTCCGAAGTTGAGGCCGGCCCCCGGTTCCGCAGAGTGCCCGCGACGCGAGGAACCGACGTAGCGGCCGTCGCTGGAGAGATCACCGAAGTCGGTGAGGAACGACGAGAGCGCCTCCTTGTCTTCCTTGCTCAGAACCTGGTCGAGGGCACCCTGATTGGTGGCCTTCTGCAGTAGCTCGGACATGTATCCGTATGTGTCGGCTTTGGCTGCTCGGTAGGTGATCGACTGATTCGCGAGCGGCTTGTTGCCGGAGTAGTTGACGAAGGTGTTCGCATTCTGATTTCCGAACATCTGCAATTCGACGCCCAGTTCGCGGCAGTAGTCGATGGTGTTGTGATTCTGCGGAATACGCGTCGCACCGAGGTTGTAGAAGTGCCCCTCCGAGAACGTACAGGTCTGTGTCTCGCCGTTCAGGTCGGTTTCTTCGGTGCCGTTGCGGATCGACCACACCCGACCACCCGGGCGGTTGCGCGCTTCGAGGACAGTGACCTTGTATCCGGCCTTCTGCAGTTCGTAGGCCGAGCACAGCCCGGCGGGTCCGCCGCCGAGGATCACGACAGAGTGATTTCCCTTGACCTTTCCGATCAGGTCACCCGCGGCGGGTGCCTGGAATCGTCTCGGCGTCGACGCCACTGCCGGCGCCAGGCCGATGGACGACATAGCACCGAGTGCCAGGCCCGCGCCGCCGGTGATTCCCAGGCTGCGCATGAAAGATCTACGTGTGTATGGCATTCGAGCTCCCCAGTGTGCTCCCGGTGACCCGGGTGGTTGGTGTTGAACACAGACTTCAGGAGCGTTGGGTCCGGAACTTGACGCGCAGGAAACAGTCGGTGGGGACCGAGTGAGAAACGTGCGAGCGTTCGCATCTTGCTCTCTCACCCGAGTGCGATCAGCGGAAGCATGTCCGCAATATCGGCGTTACAGAACCGGACTAGCGTGACGCGACATGTCCGCTCTCACCGAAGCCATCGCGCGGTCGTTCACCACGCGCGAGAAGCAGCCCCCGGCGCGATCGCCGCTGCGCGCGTTGGGCCGTCGGCAACTCTCCGGTGCCGAGGTGCTGGCCCAGTCGGTGGCGACCACTGCTCCCGCTGTGTCGATGGTCGTTCTGCCCGTCACCATGCTGACGCACGGCCGGTTGTTAAGCGGGATGATCACCATCATCGCCGCCACCGTGTTGGTGACGCTCATAGCGTTCTGTGTTTCGCAGTTCACCCGCCGAATGGCGGCGTCGGGCGGACTGCACAGCTTCGTATTTCGTGGCCTCGGTACCCGGGCAGCATTGACCACCGGCATCGCCATGCTGGTCAAATACGTCGGCAGCGCGGTCATGACGCTCTATCACGGCGGGCAGGCGGCAATCGCGTTGCTCGGCTTCGCGGGTGTGCACGTGGACAAGACTTTTCACGTCATCGCGATCTATCTGGGGATAGCCTTGCTGATTCTCGGTGCCCTCGTGCGAAGTGTCAGATTCGCCGCGCTCGCGATCCTCGTCGTCGAAAGCTGTTCCCTTCTGTTCATCGTCGGGCTCATGATCCTGGGCGGTTCCGGAAGTCAACAAGCGCAGATCGTTCCGCCCACCTCCGGCCACGGACTACTGCTCACCGCTCTGGCTGCCGTGTTTGCTCTCGCCGGATTCGAGAGCGCGGCCTTCTTCGGCCCCGAGGCCCGTCGTCCGCTGGTAACCGTCACCCGCACAGTCCTGCTCACTCCGATCATCTGTGGATCGCTCTTCATCTTCGCCGGCTGGGCCGCTTGGTCCGGACGCAGTGACACCCTCGTCAACGCCTATCTCCACGGAACGGCGACGGGAGTGAGCCCCGGTGTCGTGATCGCCCTCAACGTCGGTCTGGGTTGCTCGTGGCTGGCGTCGTCGATGGCGTCGTCCAATGCTGCGTCACGCCTGGTCTATTCGTTCGGTGTCGAGCGCTTACT
Organism: Rhodococcus sp. NPDC060176; assembly: GCF_042728675.1. Taxonomy (NCBI): domain Bacteria; kingdom Bacillati; phylum Actinomycetota; class Actinomycetes; order Mycobacteriales; family Nocardiaceae; genus Rhodococcus; species Rhodococcus sp. NPDC060176. The sequence continues at coordinate 833,263 of NZ_JBHWYS010000003.1, read as the reverse complement.
CCCCCGCCGGTTCGCCTCGGTTCACAGTGCCTTCCGCACGCCCTACTTCGCATTGACCGCCGTGGTCTGCACTGTCCTGCTGGGCGGCGGAACCTTTGCCGTACTCGGGCGAGGAGAAATCTTCGACGACGTTCGACTGACTGTTCGCGGCGCCGTCATCGTGGCCTATGCACTGGTGGCGATCGCTTCCGTTGTCTTCCTGACACGGATCGGTGAGCACACCCCCGGCGTTCTCGCGGCCGCGTCGTGTGGAAGTGGCGCCGGCGCGGTAGTTCTCGGATACCTGGTTTACGCCAACACGATCGACCACGCGTACGTGGCACCGATCGCCGTACTGGTCATCTTGACCTCGGGCACGCTCTGGCGGTTCTACCTGCGACGCCGAAGCCCCAAAAGCCTGCTGCACGTCGGAGCCTTCGACAGTCCCGAAACCGAGGACGTACTACCAGGAGCTGGGGTGTTCGCCACCGACGCAGCCGGAAACATCGTGCTGGTGGGCGAGCCGACTGCCGGCGTCCGCTGATGGTGGGTCGACCACGCGACCTCGGCGGGCACGAACCCCGAGCCGTTCAGCGCGCCCTTGCCCTGCTCGAAGCGGCGGCCCGGCTCGGATCGGGTGCCACCGCCAAAGACATTGCCGCTCTGGCCGATATTCCACCCGCCACTGCATACCGGTTACTCAACATTCTTGTCGCCGACGGCTACCTGGTCCGGATCGCCGATCTCTCCGGATTCGCACTAGGTCGACGCACCCGCGAATTAGCCGGAGCTGCCGCCGAACCCACACCTGTCGACAATTCGGTGCTCCTCGAAGAACTCCGCGAGCAGCTGCGGTTCGGCGTCTATCTCGCGTCGTTTGCAGAAAACAGAATTCGGCTCGTCGATCGCGATCCCGACCACGAACTCAGCGGTGAACGGACACTGGTCACCGCCGTTCACGCGTCGGCTATCGGAAAGCTGCTCCTCGCCAACCGTCCCGAGTTGGCCGAGACCCCACTGCGAAAGGTCACCGCTCACACCATCACCGACGGCGACGCGTTGGAACTCGAGCTCTCGCGGATCCGGCGCGGTGAGCCCGCCCGTGAGGTGGACGAGATTCGTGTCGGACGCTCCGCCGTCGCCGTCCCGATCCACGACGCGGAAAGGTGTGTCGTCGGCGCCTTGGCTGCGATAGGTCCGACCGGCAGACTTTCCGTGGACGACGCAGAACTTGTGGCGCTCTTGCGGGAGTACGCGGAACGCATCGTTGCACCGACGATGTCGAAGGCAAGCTGAATTCAGAGGCCGAAGACACGTTTGGCGAAGCCGAGATGCTCGTCCGCCCACCCGATGACGCCGAGTGTGGAATCGAGATTCTGTGGCGGAGTGCGCACCAAGGTGTCGCGTCTGACGAGACGGTCGAAATCGACCTGAGCACGGTCGAACTGGACTCCGGCCGTGACCATGATGTTCGCCAGTTCTTGCGCCATCACCCCGTACGCGACTGTCGTGGGATGAACGCCGTCGAGCGAGAAGAGTCCACCCGAAGCGCGGCCACCGTGACCGTCGGCGGAGAGGAACAGCGAGTCCGGCACGGGTTGCAGGTCGGTCAGCGCTTTGGGGAGGGGGTACGGCGTCCACCATGACGGCCGCGCATTGACGTCGGTGACGTAGCGCCGTGAGGCCACGCGCTCGAGCAACCCGGCAATATCGCAGAGGTACCAGTCCTTCCCCACCCGACGGGCGTTCGCGACGGCCTGCTCGATTCCGTCGTTGTACATGTCGATTGCGGTGTCGACGGCCCATGCCTGCGCGCCGGTGATGTGTTGATCGCGTTGTGGGTCGAAGCCGGTGTCGCGCACCCATGGTCGCGCGTAATACGGGAAATAGCGGGATCCGATTTCGATCTTCCCACCGAGCCCGTGGGCGATCGGTGCGATGGTCACGTGTGGGACGGTGCAGAGGATGACGTGCTGCGCGTTGATCTTTCGAATCGCAGCGAGTACCTCGGCATACTCCGACGCGAAGTGCTCGGGTTGCCACACCGTGTAGTCGCGCTTGCCGTCCGGATCACGGAAGTTGTTGCCGCTCCACTCGACTCGGAGTTCGGTGACGGTGCGGAGCGCGTTGTTGGCACCGAGGAAGACGATCAGAGTTTCGATGCCTTCCTTACCCAACTCCGCTGCTGCGTCGAACGCGGTCATTCGTTTCTCGGCGTCGGAGCCTCGCGGCAGAACTCGCAGTGCGGCGCGCTCACCGTTGTTCTCGACGATCTGGCTGATCAAATCGTCGTGCGGCTGGTGAAGAGCGTCCTCACAGCCCTGCGCCGTCTTGGTCAGAGCGTCACGAAGATCCCACCCGTACACCGAGAGGTTGTGGTTGATTGCCGAGAACGTCGGCGCTTCGCTGCCCGGTCCGCGTTCCCAGTAGTCCTCCACCTGGTCCATAAAGGCACGCGCAGCGAAGAGTGCGAGCGGAACCTCCCAGAGGTCGAGCCGTGGGCCGAAGCGCTCCTCGAGGGTGCGGAGCAACAGTTCGATGTTGAGCGGAAGCCCGCCCGGGCCGCCGTAACGGGGAAAGCGGAACTCGTCGAGCCGGCCCAGCTGGTGAGCAATGATCGCCGGATACGACAGATCGGTATTGAAGATCGCCCCGCTCTGGAATCCCTGCGACAGCGAATCGCCGATGACCACCAACCGGTGGGGAGCATCTCCCCCAGGTGGAACTACCGGAATCCCCACTGTGGGATCGAACTGCGGAACCCTGGGTCCGCCGGCGGCCGCGGCCACGACGTCGTCGGGAGTATCGGATGGAAGTTCCATGCCCACTCACCTCCGGAAAAGTCCAGCTGGTCAGCTGATCAGTGGTGGCTTACGCCGATCGGCATTGTCCTGCTCCGATTGCTTCTCGATCGACCTGACAACCTCGTCGGCCCACTGTTGATTTCGCCCGTCGAATTCTGCGCGGTCCCGACGCGCGATACCCCGCCCCACCAGGATGGCAATCGGAATGGAACACACGACCCATACGAGTAGTACGCCACCGACAATCCACCACATAACCAGTAATTGTGCCCGATTCGACGACTGTTGTGCTCCAGGTCGAAACATCTGTCCGAATCGTGGCGGTCAATCCAGGTGAGCGCGCAGGTCAGAAACGATCTGCGTCGACGGTTTCACGGACTTTGCGAACCTGATTCCATCCCCGGACGGCGATGCCGAAGGCAACAAGCGACATCAGATCCGAGACCGTCAGACCGTGTTCTCTGTTCAACGACCACAAGACCTGACCTTCCAGCGGTCCATTGAAGAACAGCCAGGCCACCCCTGCACAGGCGGTCGCAACGACACTGACTTTCGACGGCTTCATCAAACACACGGTGCTGGTCACGAACAACAAGTTCATGAAAACCAGACCGTAGAAAAGTCCGATCATGCGACTCCCCCCGAAGTTCGTTCGTTCAGCTGCGGTTGAAGTTCAGGTACGCCTTCGACGGTGTCGGGCCGCGCTGGCCCTGGTACTTGGATCCGGCCTCGGAGCTTCCGTACGGGAACTCTGCAGCGCTCGAGAGCTTGAGCAGGCAGAGCTGTCCGATCTTCATTCCCGGCCAGAGCGTGATCGGCAGGTTTGCGACGTTGGACAGCTCCAGTGTGATGTGGCCGCTGAATCCCGGGTCGATGAAACCGGCGGTCGAGTGCGTCAAAAGGCCGAGGCGCCCGAGGCTCGACTTACCTTCGAGGCGACCGGCGAGGTCGTTCGGCAGTGAGCACACTTCGAGAGTCGAACCGAGAACGAACTCGCCGGGATGAAGTACAAACGGCTCGCCCTCTGCCGGTTCGACCAGGCTGGTCAACTCGTCCTGGCGAAGTGCCGGGTCGATGTGCGTATACCGCGTGTTGTTGAAGACCCGAAACAGACCGTCCAGGCGCACGTCGACGCTCGACGGTTGCACCATGGAATCGTCGAAAGGGTCGATACCCAGACGTCCAACGGAGATTTCGGCACGGATGTCACGATCGGAGAGCAGCACAGGTAGAGGCTACCGGTTCTGCGGGCAGTGCCGACCCATCGCCGGCGGCGATCACATTGCGGTGACGAAGCGCGATGGGTGAGTTCGGGACTACCCCGCAGCGCCTCTGCCCCACATACCTCGAGCTGTCCATGCCGAAAGGCTTTCCCGCGCAGAACTTGTGGACAAACCATCCACCAATCGCGCCGACTTCGACACACGCCATCTGATCAATGACGGCCGGGGACACGCTGTGTGAAAGCTCGTCTGATAATGTTCGGAACGCAGGTTGGTCGGCGGTGAAAACACGCCCGGTCGGCTGCGACGCCGATGTAGTTCAATGGTAGAACATCAGCTTCCCAAGCTGAATACGCGGGTTCGATTCCCGTCATCGGCTCCACAGAAAAGCGGTTCCGAACAGCGTTGGAGCCGCTTTTTTCATGTCACACATTTGTTCGATCGCCGCAAAATGTCACAGCGATGTCACTGCGCCTCCGAGAACTTTCGCTGCATCCTTCAGGGCGTCGTTCTGTGAGTGCGCGTAGACCTTCATCGTGAAACTCGCATCCGAGTGTCCGATCCACGCTGCGATGACCGCGACCGGGACACCCTGGAGGTGCAGCGTCGTCGCCGCGGTATGCCGCGCGTCATGCAGTCTGATGTGCCGAACACCGGCATCCTTTGCAGCCCGAGCCCAGTACCGCGACAGCACAGCCGGGTTATAAGGCTCCCCCGCTTCATTGCTCATCACATACTCACCCGAGCCGTAGTCCGGCCCTAGCGCGAGACGTTCGCGCTTCTGGCGGAGCTTGGCAGCCTCCAAGGCTGTTTTGAGCGTCGCCGTCAGTGGAAGCGTGCGACGCGAGCTGTTCGACTTCGGATCACCCTCGACGGTCTTCCCGCCGGCGCTCGTCCGATTGTTTGCAATCGAGAGTGTGTTGTTGACGAAATCGATATCGGTCCATCGCAAGCCTGCGATTTCACCGCGCCGCAGGCCGGACAGCGCGAGATGCCATCCGTGGCCGTTGCGGTCCACCGCGGCCTGCACAAGGAGTTGCTTCACCTCATCGGGTGAGTAGGTCTCCATCTCTTTGTGTGCGCTCGGAACACGATCGACCTTCGCGGCGACGTTGCGAGCCACTAGACCTTGCGCAAACGCATCTTCAAGCATTTGGGCGACAGTCGCGACCACCTTGTTCACCGCTGCTGGCGACCACGGCTTGCGGACACGACCCTTTGCCGTCTTGGTGCCACCTGCCACCAAGTCCTTCACGAGGTCATCAATGTGCCGCTTTGTGAGCGACTGAAGAAGCGTCTCGCCGTGCCGTTGACGCAATGGCGCCAGATCGTATTCGAGCTTCGACAGCGACGTCGGACGCAGCTTGTGTCGCCCCGCAACGTAATCCGCACAAGCCTTTTCGACGGTCACTGACGATCGAGCCACGTACGTTCCTTCATTCACCTGAGTGGCAATCTTCGCGTAGGCGTCGTTCGCTTCATCGAGGGTGACATAGCGCTTGCGCGTCTGCCGTCGCTTGCCAGTGACAGGATCGAGTCCAGCGTCGAGAATGACCTCGTAACGGATTGCTCCGCTCGCCAAGGCGACTTTCTTCATGCCAGGTGGGAGCCGCTTTCTAGCCATCGCCGGCCTCGATCCGAGCCAACGGATCAACCGCGAGCGGGTCATAGCCCATATCCACGACAGCGCCGCGATCGCGCAGAGTCCTGCGCACCTTCTCGAACTCAGCTAGCGCCAAGCGCTGGGCACGCTCGATGCGTTCACGCCCTACCTCGGTCGAATCCTCGGGCGATATCAGTTCACTTTGCAGTCGCGCCAGTCCATGCTGAAGTCGCTCATACTCACGCACCAAAGCCATCTTATGGATGCCTTCCTGTTCGCGCACCGCCCACTTCTGATCCTTCAGCGTTTCTTCATCGGATACCACGTCCCAGAGTCCACTTTGCCCCCAGAACCATTGGGCCGCCTCACCACTCCGAACCCGAACCCCTCCAGGAGCAGGCTCAACAACTTCGTCTACCAACCCCGGATAAATAACGGCTATCGGCGGAATCGACAGTGCTCGAGCAAGGGTCAAGATCTCCGCCAAGTCCAGCTTGCCCTCGCGACTGCCGTTCTCGATCTTCGAGATCGCAACACGCGAGATGGGGAACCCAAGGCGCTTGCAGCGGTCCGCGAGTTGCACGGCGGACATTCCAGCTTCGATGCGGGCCGCAGCGATGCCTTTACCTATACGAGCAGCGTTCTGCTTCTGCCAGTTCTTTCCTGCTTCATCAATGTTCGGCATTGAGTCAGTTTTTCACACATCCTGGCGCGTTCGCACCCATCCCAGTATATTCGTTATTGATCGCGACAGCGATAGAGACATTCTGTCGCATTACGGAACGGAGTAGGGATGGCCCAGCTCAACGGAGTGAACGAGATCTGCGCCCGCACAGGTTTAGGTAGGACGCATATCTACGAGCAGATAGCCGCAGGCACACTACGGACGGTGAAGGTCGGCAGACGCCGACTGGCCACGGATGAGGCGATCGATGAGTTCATCGACCACCTGGTGCAAAAGTCTGACGCAGTCAATAGGAGTCAAAAGCACTCCGACACATCCAAGAGAAGCCAGGTGGACGGACGCTCACTGGCAGCTTCTTGAGATTCAAATCTTCCAAAGAAAGTGGTCGGGACCTCTGGCAAGGTCCCGACCATCTAACTCAAGTTTCTCGACACCCACACAGCTCGAGCAACAAGGTATCCGCCGCCAAAAGCGTGCGGGGGATGCGAAACCCTTTATCCAAGGCAGAGTTTCACGTTGACAATTGTATACGACAACAGCCCGCCAGCCATCCCGGAACGGGAAATGATCTCCGCCGAGACGATGTTTCTCGGCGCATTAATGTGGGCCCGACCAGCCGAATTACATACGATACTAGCCCATGTCGATAGCCACGACTGTGAAGATCCTTCTGCACGAACGATTCTGGCAGCAATCCGCAGACTGGCCGAAGCGAAACGACCCACTGACAGCACCGGCATCGCTGACGAACTGCAACGCAATGGCCATCTTGGTGGCCACGCCGGTCAACTGGTCAGTCGTCGACTTCTAGATGCCGTCACTTGTGGCGCCGACGCACACGGACTGCGAACCTACGCCGCCGCAGTCGTATCCGCGTCCTACCGACGCCGGTACAGCGCACTCGGCCGCGGTCTCATTGAACACGCGGACAGCTGGCGAGAGGATGACCTACTTCCCTATCTCGTGGCTGAAGGCTCAGAACTTCGGCTCCACTCGAAGAGGCTAATTGCACTCCGAGGTGATTGCGCATGACCGCGCTCTCGTCAACGACGAACGGTCAAGTCGTGGATAGCACGATGCCCACTCGGAAGCCCCTCAAAGACCGACTGTTGACGCTTGCCAGTCTCGCAGACATCGGTTCCGTCGAAGCGCTCGTGGACGGAATCATCTATCGCGACACCATTGCCCAGCTGTCCGGCCCCCCTGGTTCGTACAAATCGTTCTGCACCGTTGGAATGAGTGTCGCCGTCGCAGCCGGCGAAAACTGGGAAGGGCACCATGTGCCCACGAAAGGGAAAGTTGTCTACGTCGCAGCGGAAGGTGCGACGGGATTGCGAGCCAGAATCCTGGCTTACTGCGAGCTTTCCGGGATCGATCCCGACGCACTCGAGGGGCAACTGTTCATCCTGCCCTGCCCAGTACAGCTCGGCGAGCTCATTGATATCAGTGAAGCCGTGGAGATGGTAAAGGAGATCGATGCTGACTTACTCGTTCTCGATACGCGGGCACGGTGCACAGTCGGCTTGGAAGAGAATTCGGCGACAGAACAAGGGAAAGCCATCCGGGCGCTTGAGCTGATCCAGAAAGCCGCCGACTGTGCGGTTCTCACCGTCCATCACAGCTCGCGCGGCGGGACCGCTGGTCGTGGATCGAACGCATGGGACGGCGCCGTATGGTCCGATCTTCGCCTCGAAGGTGGTGATCTCATGGCAAGAATCCATGTCGAGAAACACAAAGATGTTCCTGCCGGGATGGACTACCACTACCGACTCGTTCCACACACGGTCAGCAAGAGGCTGATGCCGGAGGCCGACGAACCGCAGCGGCGAACACTGGTGCTCATCCAGGCCGACAGTGTGTCCGGAAATGGCGCCCGAACAAACCTTCTCGCCGCCGAGAAGAACAGCAGCCTGCTTCTGGACATACTCCGGACAAAGCTGACCCAGGACGGTCTACCGGGATCCGAGATTCGAGAGATCGCCCTCGAACACGGCATGAAACGCACCTCGTACTTCGAAGCGTTAAAACTGCTGGTCAATAGCAACAAACTCAAGAACATCGGTAGCGAGAAGCGAACCCACTATGTCGGGATGCCTGCATTTTTCCCTGCTGCTGACGGCCCGTGATCGAACAACGTCCAAGTTTGTCCGGAGTTTGTCCGAGGTTTGTCCGCGAAGCGCCGTTATGTTCGTCCGCTCTCTCCTCTCTAAGGAGAGCGGACAAACGGACAAACGCTGACTACGAATCAGCACCTCCGATCACCACCACCTAAGAGAGACCATGACTGTGCCGAACCACACTGCTGTCGACGCCGTCGCCTACGTTGCGAACATCGTCGAAGCCCGCGTCCAACGCGCGATCCACGCGATCGCGGACAACATTCCCACCGCGCGAACAACAGCCGACGACCTCTACGAGAGCAATCGGCGTGCACTCGACTCACTCAGCCAACTCATCTACGACGTCCACGATGCTGCGCGAGCACACACCACCAGCTCCACGTACTCCGACGGCCGCCCAGTTTCATCCATCGTCGAAATCGGCAACACCGGCGGAACATTCACGCATCACTGGAACCCAGACCCCACTAAGAACACACAACAGCAGTTCGACGTATTCACCAGCACAGGACGCACCACCATCACCCTGATCCCACCCGCGACAGCCAACGCCACCTTCCACCCCTACAACGCCCCCGCACAACCCGAAGGACCACTCGCATGACCGACCTCATCGCAGTCCATCGCCAACAGCGCGCCAAAGCGCCAGCCAAACGCTGCACCACCACAAACTGCGCACAACTCACCCGACACCCAACACAACTCTGCCCAGACCATCGTGGAAACCGCCGATGAACACCAAACCCAACCAAACACCCACAGACACTCTGGAAAACCCGCACAGCGGAGAACCCCAGGCCGAAAAACCCCACCCCAATACCACCGCAATACAGACCAACTGCTGCGCAGCCACCTGGACCGGACTCACCACATGCCACTGCAGCAACTGCCACACCACCTTCACCAGCCCCAGCGCATTCGACCAACACCGACGCCACAACCAATGCCTACACCCCACCGCCGCCGGCCTCACCCAAATGCCCCGAAACTTCACCGCCTACGGCTGGCCCGGAACCCACCCACAACGAAAGCAACCCACATGAACACCCGAATCCACCAAATACTCGACGCCACAATCAAACCCACACCAAACACCCCACCCGACAAACTCGACCGCGCAACACACAACCTCATCTGGCAAGCAGCCGCCAACACAGACAGCCCAACCCGACTCATCAGCCTCATCACCGACTACAACCACACACTCGGCACCAACGGCCACCACTACACCGCCATCGCAATCACACAAATGGCCACCATGATCCTCGAACCAATCCTCGAACTATGCGACGCCGAAAATATCCCTGTCAGAGAGGAATTCAAACGCGCAGCACTCGAAGCAAAACTCCGAAGCGCCAGGGGCTGATCGTCTCCGTCAACCGGTTGGAGTCTCGTGTGCGCGCGCGTGCGCGCGCGAGGAATCGTTTTGAACATTTGTTCTGGCTCGTCCATCATTCGTTTGAAGGGAAAGTTTCATGTCTGTTTCGCACAATGGGTCACAAGATGATCGAGCTGCGTCGATCGAGTCCTTGAAGGAGTCTCACCGGGGTCGAACAGGTCCTGAGGCTCAGTCTCGACGCCGCGAGGAGGCGAGGGCCGAGTTGGATGAACAGGTTGCCAAGGCTTTGGATGTTCCGATGTCGCAGGAGGAGGCTCGCGCTGCCCGCGACGTGGAACGTCTCGAGGAGGAGGCTCGGATTGACGCAATCCGGGAGCGCAAGCGCGCAGGCCGGACTGATGATGATGTTGCCGCATTGATCGAGGAACGGCGCAATAGGGATCAGGATCGATCCGCACGGACGGCAGCCGCGCACGACTCGGAGGTGGAGCGCATGAACGCAGTCGGGAGGCAGGCGAGGGCTGCGCATTTGGCGAGGCAGTCGACGTACCGGACTGAAACCGTCGCGCGTGCTCAGGAGCGTGCGGAGGCGAAGCGCAAAGCTCTCAGGGAACGTCAGGCGTTCATTTCCAGTGGTGGTCGCGTGACGTCGATCGAGGATTGATGGAGTGTTCGCCCGGCCACTCGACGCGAGCGGCCGGGCGAACGTTTATCAGTCGGAGTTCGCGGCTGCTCGGTTGATGAAGTCTCGTACGTCGGCGGTGAGCCAGCGTAGGCCGGCTCGGGTGCCTAGTGGGCAGAATCCTTTTTCGTACAGGGGGTGTCCGCCGCGGTTTCGGCCTTTATGGACGGCTGCTGGCGTGATGCTTAGTACCGAACACAGTTCGGCGAGGGTCATCAGTGGTTCGATCGCTGGTGGGTGGTGCGGTGGATTTGGTTTGGTCACGTACTCTCCGATTGTGTGGACTGTTGAGTATCGTTGATTGAAAAACGTTGCGCCACTTGATGGTTATCGAGTGGCGCGCTAGACACTAGATATCTGGGTGGATCCGGGGATGGGTGGCGGGAAGGTGATGGGTGACGACGAACTGACGACTCAGGAAGCTGCGGAGATGCTGGGCGTCTCACGTCCGACGTTGGTGCGATTGCTCGAGGAGGGCGAGATTCCGTTCGAGAAGCCCAGTCGGCATCGGAGGGTCAATCTCGCGGATCTCCTCGCATACAAGTCTCGTATCTCGGAGCGGCGCAGTGCGGTGCTCGCTGAAATGACTGCTGACGCGGCGGAAGACGATGACTTCCACGGCGTTAACGGTTTCGTCGAGACGCGATAATTTCGCAGATCCCGGATATTATTGCCGGCGATGAAACATGGTTTGTGTGCACCTATGGATGCCTCGAAACGACATGGCCGTGATTCCGAATCGCGCTCTTACACTGCAGTTGTCGGGTTTCCGCAGGTCTGACGGCGTGAGCCACCCCGTGGCGGTTTTTCGGGCACACCGTCGCGAATCGATTTCGATGCCGTCATGACCCCGTCTTCGGAGTGGGCAATGGCCGGGCAGATCGGTTCCAACAGCCCCGGCATGCAATCCGCATGCCGGGGCAAATGCCTTAACGGCTTATTGCTGTTCGACGTGTCACGAACCGAAAGGGCTGCTGAGGCTTCCGGTTCCGTTGCCGGGCTCAGTTGTCGGCGTGCCGATCGTGAACGGCGTTTCAGTCAGTGAGTAGACAGGTTTGTTGTCTTCTATAGCTACGCAGACAACACCGGAAACGTAGTTGCCGTCGTCGATGAAGAGGATCTTCGCAGTCTTTGTCTCACCCGCATTCACGTCAACCCAGGCGTCTCGGTCAGCCCCCTGCGAGGTGCCGGTGTTCGGGGACACCGGCGTTCCCACGAAGAAGTTGATCGGGTTATTGGCGATGTCAAGTTCGGCGCTTTCGTGAAGCTTCTTCGCTTCAGCTGCCGTATGCACCCACGGCCCCGTGCACTGCCCGATGTTTCCTCCGTCGGGGGCTTTGATTGTCACGTTCGCAGTGTTCGCCACGCTCGTTACTGTCACTGTGGCAGCGGGCGCAGCGTGTGCGAGGGCGGGGACTGCGAAGGCGGTCGCTGCCGCGAGGGCCGTGACGGTGGTGGCGCGTCTGATCAGGCTGGTCATTGGGCCTTCTTTCGTTCGGTCATAGGGAATCTTGGCGGTGAATGAGGAACCTCCGGCGCGCGATTTGCTCACCGGGGCTGCATTTGTGGAGAAGAAGACGTGTGTTGGGCGGTCGGTCACGAACCGAACGGGCTCCCGATGCTTCCGGCTCCGTTGCCGGGCTCAGTTGTCGGGGTACCAACCGTGAACGAAGTCCGAGCTAGCGTGTAGACGACTTTCCCGTCCCAGTCCTGGCATAGGGCCCCCGCCACGTATTCGCCGTCCCTGAGGAACGGAATCGTCAGGGTTTTCGTCTCGCCAGGCTGAAGGTAGGCGTACGACTCGAACGACGGGTTGTCGGCTGCTGTCGGGGATGCAGGATTGCCGACTAGCCAATTTCGTGGATTGTTCGCCAGGTCGAGCAGTGGACTTGCGTCCATCAGTTTGGCGTCCTGGGCTGTGTGCACCCACGGCCCCTGGCAATTGCCGTTCCGGGTGAGACTGTCCGGCGCGTGAATGGTCACGACGGCCGAGTTGGTTCCAGGCTCAACGGAAATAGTGGCGGGCGTCGGCGCTGCGGAAGCGAGCGCGGGAACCGCGAGGGCTGCCGCTGCTGTGAGGGCGGCGGTGGTCGCGAAGCGTTTGATTTTGCTGGTCATGGGCCGTCTTTCGCTCGAAGTCAGCAGATCGTACCAATCAGTCTGAAGTGGGGGTATGGCGCAGGGCCGGAGAACTGGCCCGCACAAAGTCGACCGTGAACCAGTCGGTCGGATTCGGCATGAATGGCGCGATGAGATTCTCAGAAAGATACGGCTACGCACCCATCCGTAGTGCGATCCAAGTCGAGGTGCTAGACGACGCGACACGCACCCAGATTTGGAATCTGCTCTACGCAACCGTGTTCGACCACGGCGCGATGGCCGACCACGAAGTCGATGCGTTGTTCGCCCCTATATGGACTCTTCACTATGGGTATGACGCCGACCAGTACCGGAGTTCCTACGACATCGACACCTGGGTGAAGACATGGATCAAGAAGGGGCCGTGGAACGAGGTCTACGACCTGGTGGAGGTTCTGACCGGGAAGGTGCCAGCGTTCGCCGCTTCAATTAACTCACTGCTAGAGGAACACAAAGCGGGCTATCGGGTGCTGGCGGGGCGCGTCGTCCCAATTTCGGATGAAGCAGAGGTGTCGGAGATCGAAACCGCGATCGGTTCGGAGCACGAAGGGACCCGGCACCACCTGAAGCAGGCCTTGGATCTTTTTGCTGATAGGGACAACCCTGACTACCCAAACTCTATCAAGGAGTCGATCAGTGCGGTTGAGTCGAAGGCCGGCCAGCTGACTGGTAGAAGCACCTTAGGGAAAGCCCTCGACGAGATCAAAAAGTCGGGTCCGTACGTGCATCCGTCTTTGGTCGAGGGGTGGAAGAAGATTTACGGCTGGGCGAGCGATGAGGACGGGTTGCGTCATGGCTGCGATTCGGCGCCGACTCCGGATCAGGATCTCGCGCGATACATGCTGGTGACCTCGTCGGCGTTCGTGAACCTGCTGACCGCGGCCGAAGCGAAGCAAGGCAAGTGATGCATACGAATTCCCGAAGCTGATTGAGAAAACCCCGGTGCGCGAGTTGCGCACCGGGGCTGTCGCTTTCAGTAGTGTCGCCGTGCCTGCTGGATGACGATGATGTCATCATTGACGACGTAGACGAGGCGATGCTCGCGGTCGATGCGACGAGACCAGGCGTTCAAGTCGCTGTATCGCAGAGGTTCGGGTTTGCCGGTCCCGGTGAAGGGATTCCGCTTGATGTCCTTGATCAGATCGTTGATCTTGTTGAGCATCTTGCGGTCTGCGACGGACCAGTGGGTGTAGTCATCCCAGGCGTCGTCCGTAAAGGCGATGTTCACTCGAGAAGCTCTCTTTCGGTGTATTCGCCACGTCGGGTTGCCTCCAGACTGCGGATCAGGCGCATCGCGTTTGCAGGCGATGACAGCAGGTGCGCGGTCTCGACGATGGAGTCGTAGTCGTCTTTCGAGAGGAGAACGGCGTTCCCCTTCTTTGAGACGATTTCGATCGTCGTGTGGTCGTCGTTGACCTGCTCGATGAGCGGGAACAGTGACTTCCTGGCGTCCGTGGCGGTGATGGCATTGGACATTTGGCCTCCTGAACAGCAGCTCGCGTCGTCGATGACTTCGATGGTATTTTTCTGTTTCAATTTTATGCTGCCGTTGCCCCTCAATGTACCAGACATGTACCTAATTCGGTACCACTATGGTTCATGGCGCTAGTTACGGCAATTCAAGTGTCCTTACCGAGGACCTCAAGCGCTGCTTGTGGCTCGCCGCCGCCGCCCACCCCGAACACCAGATGCCCCGAAACAGCGGTGGATTGCCGCGCCAAATGTGTGACCACGCCCCACCCGCTCCGTTGACCACCATCCCGTCGGGGCCCTGCACATGCAGGTCATAATTCGCAGATCTCGACCGAAGAGGTCATTTTATGACTGCGAATGAAATATCACCGCGAACTTTCATCACGGAGACATGCCGAGCGAATGCGCTGCTTCGACTAGAGCACTTCAGTCGACGCAAACGCACGTTTGAATGCTGCCGAGGTAGCGCCCAGCCCCTTCGCAACTGCGAAGAACAATCCCGCACGGGCTCACCTACTCAGAAACTTGAAGGGGGGTGTAATTTGGGAATATGACATTGGATCCTCTGGCGCGCGTTGCAACCACGGCGGCTACCAACAAAGCGGCACAACAATCGTCGATCGATGCAGCAGAAGCTCACCGCGCGGCGATCTACGCGGCGATAGACGCTGGCGTTCCCATCGCAGAGATTGCCAGCGCGGCCGGCGTCAGCCTGTCCCGGGTTTACACGATCGCGAAGGCCCGCCCCAAGTAGCTACGAGCACCTGGCTCGACGGATTAGTTTTTGAAGGGGGGTTGAAATATTTTGAAGGGGGGTGTAAAAATGAATCAGCCCCAGGGACAGCAACCTGGATGGCACATCCCCTCGAGTAAGGCATCCACATGGCACACATCACCCCAATCAGGCCTCGAGTCACAGACGTACAGGGCAAGGAAGTCTGGGTACACCCTTGGTCCTCCGAACCGTCCAACCCTCTTGTCCAGCTGTACTTTCCAGAGCTACAGCACCAAAGCCTCCACCTCGAGCCAGAGCAAGCCAAACTCCTACTCGAGCAGTTGACCAAGGCAATCGAAGAACTCGAACCCGCAAGCGCACTCCTGGAGGTGTCAGCATGAGCATCACACTGGATCACTTCACTGTGGAAGGCACCAGCATCACCTCCCTCCATTCCGACCAAAGGGTGGGCAGCTTGGACGTTGTTGCCCAGCACGGTCACCCCATCACCATCAGCGCCGGCACAATCGACACGATCGAAGGCCTGACCCCAGAATTGGCCAGGGCCCTTGCCCAGATCCTCAGCGAGGCGGCTGACCTCAGCGATGGGATGCACATTCTCTAACCCGCTCGACACCCCCAGAGGCTTGCCTGGATGCCAGGCAAGCCTCTGTTGTTCGTCAAGAAGGCACGCAAACCCGCCAAGATGGGGTTCCATGGAGGTGTGAGAACCGGCCGACCTGCGCGTACATACGACGAATTGGCGGCCGCGTTCGAACTTCTCCTTGTGGTCGCCCTCGAGGACGGCGAGATCGTGTCGTGCCATGGCCTCTCACCATTAATTGAAGGCGCGGTCGTCGAGATTCTCCTCCGCTCCGGCCCTCGACAATCCGAAGCTGTCGCAAACGCTCGGTCGGTCTTCAAGATGACATACAAGCACCTGAGCTGAACCCCAGTTCTCCATGAGGACAACGATTTTCATTCAATTCGAACGCGAAACTCGTGGTACGCTACTTCCGCGCTAGCAGTGTGTCCGCAGTCAGACACCCATCGATCTAGCCAATCCTTCGCGTATCCCCCACCCGGGGCACCAGATCGCCTCCCACTTCATCGCCACACCCCATCGGAGCACATGCCGATGGGGTGTTTTCTCGACCCCGAAAGGTCACCCACACCATGAGAAACGCCTACCGCCGACTATTCGCCCGTCTCGGATTAACGCCCCCACGGCTCCGACGCAGTCGAATGGCCCATTCAGTCGACGCCGCATCTACGAGCAACTCCCCCAAGCCCGGGTACGCCGCGCGCATCAAAGCAGCAATCCAGCGCCGGCTCGCGCGATAGCTACGTAAACACCTGCGCTGCAGCTCATTAGCTGAAGTAGCAGCGCAAGACAACAAGAAAAACAACTGAATAGCGAGGCACCCATGTCAACGTCGTACAACGCTGGATCCGCACGGCTGATCGTCGAACCCGAACTCAAGGCGAACTTCCACGAGCGCGTCAAGTTCCTCGTCGACGCCAAACATGTCGAAGCGAACGTTCAAGTGCTCCCGAACCTTGCCGGATTCCACCAGCGGGTGCGGAACGGTACCCGGAACATGCCGGCAGTCGAGGTCGACATCACCCCGAATCTCACGGGGCTGCGTAATCGCGTACGTACCCAGTTGCAGGGGATGGAAGCCGACGTCACCGTTCGCGCCGATCTGGACCTGACCAGGGCACATGCGCAAATGCAGGCGTTCCGGGCATCGATCAGAGACGTCCACATGAACCTGGACATCGACACAGGTGCGGCGATGACTCAGGTCGCAGCTCTGACCGCACAGGTATTGGCGCTTGAGGCGCTGATTCGTGGCATGCCGCCGATCCCTGCCGGCGGTGGCGGTGCCGGTGGCGGTGCCGGAGCAGCTCTCAGTGGCATTGCTTCCGGTGCAGGTCTGGCGAAGATCGCTTTGGTCGCGTTGGGTGCAGTGTCGTTGGTACCGCTCATCGGCCAACTCGTCCAGGCAGCAGGGGTCGTTGCACTACTCCCCGCGATGGGTGCTGCAGCCGCCGCGACCTTCGCAACGATCGCAGTCGGTGCCACCGGCATCAAGGACGCCTTCGAGGCAGGCAAGGAAGCGGCCAAGAACTCCGCGAAGGAGTCGGCAGCCGCAGCGAAGCAGACCGAGGCCGCTCAGCGCTCTCTTGCCGACGCGATCGACGCGGTGGAGCAGGCAGAGAAGGGCCACACACGAGCACTGCGTGAGGTCGAGTCTGCGGAGAAGAATAACCGTCGCGCGGTGGCGGATGCGGAACTCGCACAGAAGTCGCTCACGCAGGCGCGCAAGGCCGCAACCGAGCAGATCGAGGACATGAACCTCGCCCTCAAGCGCAGTTCCCTCGACGAAGAGGACGCGCTACTCGGGGTTCAGGAGTCCTGGGAACGACTGGTCGAAGCCCGAAGCTCCGGCGATACGACCCCGACCCAGCTACGCAGGGCCGATCTCGCCTACCGCCAGCAGGTCCAGCGTCTGACGGAAGTTCGCGAGGCGAACCAGGATCTCCGGGCCGAGGTCGCCGAAGTCAATGCCAAGGGCGTCGAAGGTGCGGACCAGGTCGTCGCTGCGCAACAGGCAGTGGTGGACGCCGATGACCGTGTCGTCGACTCGAAGCAAGCGATTGTCGATGCGCAGGATCGAGTCGCTGAGTCGCAGAGGGGGATTGAGCGGGCACTCGACAACGTGGCGGTCGCTCAGCAGAACCTGAACGACACCATGGCAGCAGGATCGCCGTCCCTCGAGAAGTACAACGAGGCGCTCGCGAACCTCTCGCCGAATGCACGGCAGTTCGTCGAGATGACACGCGGAATGTCCGACGCTTGGAAGGAACTCCGGTTCTCGGTACAGGACGCGCTGTTCGACGGGATGGGGCAGAAGTTCTCGGAGCTCGGCGGTACCTACATGCCGATTCTGACGGACGGTCTGACGGCGCTGGCGGACGTGTTGAACACCAAACTGAAGTCGGCCATGGATTGGCTGATGACCGATGGTGTCAAGGACGACATCTCGCAGATCCTCACCAACACGGCAGAAGCGTTGGGGCCGTTGCTGGATGGTCTCGGCAATCTCGGTTCTGCGCTGCTGGACCTCTCTGCCGTCGGATCGGATTTCCTCCCCTCTATCACCGGTGCTTTCGAGGAGGGGACCGGCAATTTCGCCGAAATGATCCACTCGATGCGCACCACCTTCGACGAAAACGGTAAGTCGCAACTGCACAATTTCATGCAGGAAGCGATCGACACGTTCGCTCAAATCTGGCGCATCATCAAGGGAATCGGCGAACTCGCGGGCAACATGTTCGCTGGCTCGGATGAGGTGGGGGAGTCCTGGCTCGACTCGATCGAGTCCACCCTCGACCGCTGGAACGAATTCCTCGGAACGCCCGAAGGTCGCGAAGAAATCAAGAAGTTCTTCGAGGACGTCAAGTCGATCGTCGAATCAATCATGGGCATCATCGCCACTTCCGCAGAAATGCTGAAGTGGTTCCGCCCGGCCCGAAGTAGCGACGACAGCGAACAAGGCGACGCACCCGGCAAGGTTCCCGAACAACTCGAACCGGGCCAAGCCGAGCAAGCCGGATGGTTCCGCCAAATCTGGGACTGGGCCGACAACGACACCGATTTCGGCGGCAAGTTCGCCCGCGGCGTCAACT
This sequence comes from Rhodococcus sp. NPDC060176, assembly GCF_042728675.1. Taxonomy (NCBI): domain Bacteria; kingdom Bacillati; phylum Actinomycetota; class Actinomycetes; order Mycobacteriales; family Nocardiaceae; genus Rhodococcus; species Rhodococcus sp. NPDC060176. The sequence continues at coordinate 814,805 of NZ_JBHWYS010000003.1, read as the reverse complement.
CGTTCTTCGGCTACAACAACGAAACCGAGAAATACGACGGTGGCCTGTGGAACAAGGACCACGGCGGCTGGGGCGGCGCGATCAACCGCGGACTCAGCGGCGTCGGCGACTTCGTCAGCGGCGGCGCGTGGGACTGGATCGGCGCGAAAGATGGTCAGTCTCCGGCCGCAGCGTTGTGGGAGAAGTCGATCAATGCGGCCAAGGACGCCTGGGACGGATTCACCGGCGCCGTCGGCGACAAGGTCGAGGACACCAAGAAATGGTTCGGTGACGTCAGCTCCCGGATCGGTGAAATCGGATCATCGGCGATCACCGGTCTACGAGACGGGGCGAAGGCCAAGTGGGACGAACTGTGCTCACGGGTCTCCGACGGTTGGAATAACACCATCCGGCCGGCGTGGGACACCCTACGCAACGAAGGCCTCGGTGGACTCGCCAACGATTTCCTGGCGAAGATCACCAACGGCGCCGTCACGGACTGGAAGAACCTTCCATCCGCCATCGGTTCCGGTATCGCGGACATCGTCGAAAAGCACTTCCCAGGATTCCGGGGCGCGCTCGACGAACTGCGAAACTTCTTCGGCGGCATCGTCTCTGCAATCGGCGACATCTGGGACGGATTGAAGGAGCGTCTGGCAGGGCCGATCAACTTCGTCATCGACACCGTGCTCAACAACGGGCTCGGCAAAGCGTGGAACGCAGTCGCGGGACTGCTCGATCTGGAACCGTGGCCGACGATCGATCCAATCGGTGAAGTCGGCGGCAAGTCCGGCGGAAACATCGCAGACCGCATGATCCATCGTCGCGACGGTGGCGCGGTGTTCGGTGCAGGTGGCCCGCGCGACGACAAGATCCCCGCCTGGCTCTCGAACGGCGAGCACGTCTGGACAGCAGCAGAAGTCATGGCTGCAGGCGGTCACGGCGAGGTCGAGCGGATGCGCCGCGAGACCCTGGCCAGCAACTACCGAGACGGGGGTCGGGTCCAGAACAAGGGACCGGCGAAGTTCGCGCTCGGTGGTGGTGTGATCTTCGGTTCCGACACCGACACCTGGATGGCGCAGGTCATCCAGGACGCGTTCCCGGAAGTGACGATCACGTCCGCTCTTCGCCCCGGCCACTCCGGCTATCACGGCAAGGGCGGCGCCGTCGACATCGACGGTCCGAACAAGCAGGCCTACGCGGACTGGATCTTCCAGGCATATCCGCAATCAGCGCAGCTGATTTGGGGTCCAGGACCGTTGCTCTACAACGTCGGCGGAAACATGATCACCGACCAGGGCCAGCTCTCCAATCAGGTGTACGCCGGTGACTTGCCTGGTCACTGGGATCACGTGCACTGGGCGAACGATTTCCCGCAGGCCGAAATGAGCGACGAGGAAAAGAAGTCGCTGTTCGAACGGTTCACGGGAGCCATCGGCGGGGCGTTCAACATGGTCCGCAATCAGACCGCGAACCTGTTCGAGCTTCCGGTCAAGGGGCTGCGGAAGATGATTCCGGAGTTCTCGGAATTGGGCATGTTCGGGCAGATTCCGCTCGCCGTCTACGACAAGTTGACGGACGCGGCTTTGACGATCGTCCGTGGCAAGTCAGCTACCTCCGGTGGCGGAGATGTCCCGTACGACACAAACTCTGGCGCCGAACAGTGGCGACCCCTCGTGGAGAAGCTGTTCGACGAAAAGGGTATCGACCGGTCATTGGTCGACAAGTACCTGTACCAGATCCAACGGGAATCCGGTGGTAACCCGAACGCGATCAACGACTGGGACATCAACGCGCAGAACGGTGTCCCATCGAAAGGTCTCGCTCAGGTCATCGACCCGACGTTCCAGTCGTACAAGGACCCAGGGTTCGACGACATCTGGGATCCGGAATCGAATCTCCGTGCGTCGCTGAACTACCTACTTCGTGACCCGAAGTTCGGTGGGCAAGGTGTCGCAGCGTTGACCGGTGCCGGATACGACCAGGGCGGAGTCTTCAAGGACAAGACCTTCGGTTTCAACCTCTCCGGAAAGCCCGAAGTCGTGTTCACGGACGACCAGTGGCGGTTGCTGCAGCAGTACATCCCGGCAGTGACAGGTCAACCGCTGACCACACCCGAATCGCCGTCGGTAGCACCTGCTCTCGCAGGTGATCCGGCAGCACCAGTTCCGGGTGCGGCGGCGTTCGATCCCCAGGCGTACATGAACACACGCCTGGACAAGTACGGCAAGGACGTCGGCAAGATCGGTCAGGACGCTCTGCTCGAAATCTTCGGGCTCAAGGGCACTCCCATCGATCCGAACAGCTACTACCGACAGGCGTTCGAGCAGGCGTCGAAGGCCACAGTGCCGTCGGCGGGTGCTGCCCCCGGTCTGACAGCCGGGTCGCAGTACAACGTCGGCACCACCAATCGACCGGACCAGATTTACGCCGGTGACGGCGCTGCCCCGGTCGACCAGTCCACAACCATCAACATTCAGGTCCAGTCTGTCGAAGAGGCATTCGCGAAAGCGAAAACCTATGCGGCGCAGCTGGCCCTGCAGCACGGGGCGAGGTGGAGTTAGTTGTTCGATTCGACAGCCAAGGTGGAAATCTTCGGCAGCGACAGGTAACCCCGGTCGACTAATCCCCCGATCTCATCGCATCCAGCGGTGGGGTCGGGGGCTTTTAGGTGTCTACCAGGCGCGATCGTCGGCGCGCTGCATCTTTTTGTCGTAGATTGACAACAGGTCGGTTACAGGTTTGCGAATCGGTATATGTTTTGGTTTCACTCCGGTAGGTTGGAACTATGCCAGCATCCCTCTACCCGAATCCGCCACTCGTAATGGTCGTACTGGAAATTCGTCACCCCCGGTCCGAGGTGTCGACACCTGCTCACACATTCATGAAGTCGGTAATGAGCGAGTACACGCCGATTGAGCGGGTTGAGACCGGAGTTGAATTCGAGATAGCGCAGAACGGCCCCCCGCAGTCGAAGCCGATCATGCGCCGACGCTTGGTTTCGCGTGACCTGCACACGTCGGTGTCCTTCCAAGAGAGTGCCATCGTCATCGAAACGTCCCACTACAAAGGGTGGGAGTGGTTACGTACGTTGGCGTCGGCAGCGTTGACCGCGCGGCACGAGTTTGCGCCATTGGACGGCTTGGAACGGATCGGGCTCCGTTACATCGACGAGATCCGGGTGCCCTTCGTCGACGTCGATTGGGCCCAGTGGGTGTCACCTGACCTCATAGCGCCACGCGTACGCGAGTCGCCGCTGACGATGAGACTGACCCAACAGCAGAGCGTCGCCCAGTACCAGACTGACGAACCTGGATATACGTTCACTCTTCGTTACGGTGTGTCGCGTGGGGCCGTGGTGGGCTCTACAGAGCATCTTCGCCGACTGCAGGAACCGCCAACTGATGGTGAGTTCTTCTTGATAGACACCGACGCGGCGTGGACTGACCCGACCGGATCGGTGCCGGTGTTCGATCCAGCACATGTGCTGGAAATATGTGACGCCCTACATGCTCCGATTAAGATGCTGTTCGAAAGTCTGATTACCAAGCGATTGAGGAATGAGGTGTTTTTCGTTGAAGGTTGATGCGCAGGACACGATCACAGGCGGTTCCCTGTATACGTTTGCGCCGCTACCAGCGACTGCTGCCACTCAATTCCGAAGCCTCGTTGACGATACTTTCGTCACGAAACGGAAGTACGAAGACCTGGGAGATCCAGTCCGCGAAAGCCACCGTACGGCACTTAAGCTCGATCTCGAACAAAGGACGAGTGATAGAGCGAAGTTGGCGCCCCGCGATGGACTTAACGCATTGGGTGACTTAGGTTTCGCGTGGCGGAATGTAGCTGCTCTGATGGGAGTCAGCGTTGCGGCCGTGAACAAGTGGCGTCGAGGAGAAGGAATAACCGGACCGAACAGGCTAAAATTAGCGCGGATACTCGCACTCCTCGACGTGCTGGAAACCCACATGATTGCTGAGCCCGCCTCGTGGCTGGAGATGCCGATACATGACGGCGTGAACTTGACGCCGATCGATATGCTGGTTGCCAATCGATATGACCTGGTACTTGAGTTCGCTGCGTATGCAATAGCTGGCGGCGACCACCAAACGATTCTCGATGAATTCGATCCTGATTGGCGAAACTCGCTGGTGGACAAGAACTTCGAAACCTTCGTTGATGCCGATGGCATTGTTGCGATACGGCCGAAGGCATCAATCTAATGGCCGACGAGGAGCTGGAAACCCCCAAAGATTCCGAGTCACTTTATGCTTATAAGGGCGACGACGCCACGCTTGAACGCGCTCACTTCACCGGTGACGTGTTCGATGTGGATGGTGCTTTCCAGATTCTCGTCCAACACCCGTGCGCACTTCGCAGGGGTATGACGCTTCATCCCAAGCTGCTGACGGCGCAGGTGCGAGAGGTATCGGAGAAGCCACGTACAGAGTGGAAGAACCATCGATTGACCGAGATGCCGCTGCCAGGATTACGCGACGACTCGAAACACTACGTGGCAGACTTCGATCTGCTGAGCACTATGCCCTCTGAGTCGCTCAAGACCAGCGCGAGGATAGCTGTACTCTCTCAATTTGGGGTTAACGTACTCAGTCAACGGTGGGTCTATCACAACAGTCGCGTGTTGGTTCCTACTCGCACTTTCGACCTTCAAACATTCGGCCCGTACAACGAAGCTGAGCTATCGGAAGAATGGGCAATCATGCATCCAGATAAGAACAACTCCGCAAAATTGTTCGACGAGTGGATTCGCGACGGCCAACCGAGCCGACAATCATTATTGGCCGATCAGCAAACAGCCAGCGCAGTGCGCCGGGAGATGCGCCAGCATCTGAACGCGCTGTAGTGCTGACAGATAGTTCGGATGTAGAAGATTCGCAGGCCCCGCCCAGTCCTTCTCGGAGTGGGCGGGGCCTGCGGGTGCTATAGGCGCGGGGCCGAGCTGGTCTTCCCTTACCCTCCCGACCCCGCGCGGTGCAGTGTAGGTCGGGGTGCCGACAGCTTCTGGGCCTCGCCTGCTCGCGCTATCCCTTGCCGAAGAGCATGGTCCAGGCGGTCACCGAAGCGGCAACAGTGCAGAACGCGAGGACTAGTGCGGTCTGCCAGCGATTGTCGGGGCTGTAACGGCGACGTCTGCGTCTGCGTCGGTTCTGGGAGTTCGTTTTCACAGAGGGATCGTGCCAGTCGCACGGTTCGTCCCGATTGGGGCGAAAGTCTCTAGTTCGAAAGACCTACCGCCCGCCTGAGTAAATGCCGACGATGATCGGAGGGTTCCGGCAGGCCATCGCGGGGGTTATCCGCCAGAACGGGCGAGAGATACTCGCCGATCAGCACGACCACCTCACCTTCGGAAAGCAGGTACCTACATAGGTCATTTGACGCACGTGCGAACAGCGTCGTGATGTCAGGGTTAATTGGTACCTACGCAAAGGGATCGGAGGTGATGGTGATGATGACTCTCAGGGATCAGCTGAACGATTGTCTGTACCTGCTAGCGCGAGCCCGGCTCGCAGGTAACGACGATGCGATCCGGCGATACTCCGAGCATCGAGCGGTGCTGGTTAAGCAGATAGCCAGCATGAGAACTCACCTCCGCCTGGTGTAGGTGCACGCAGTCGGGCCGCCTCGTCGACGGTCCGGCTGCCCCTAACGGGGAAGGACCCACCCCCGGCGAATCGACAGCCGGGAGGCGGGCCAGCGCGGCGGACTCGCGCCCACGGGAGTCGCCGCAGCAAGCATCAGATTCCCGAGCGATCGGCAGATCAAACCTGTTGCACGACAAAGCCCCCAACCATTCGAGGTTGGAGGCTTCGTTCCGCTCATGAATGCTGGCGTGTGCCCAGGAGTCGAAGTCGTGCGGTGGGCTTGATGGCTGGACAGTCGGTGTTCGACCGCGTTTGGACTAGCTCACGTCCAGTGACCCGGCTTCGTACTCGTGCTGCTCGTCAATCTCCCGCTGGGATCGACGAGGCAGACCCGCTCCTCCCTCGAACACTTCCAGGTATGTGGAGTAGAGGCGTCGTGCTGTCACCAGGAACATCAGCGCGAGGTATGCCGTGCACATGAGAACGAGTGCCGACAAGATGCCCGTGATCCAGTTGTCCGCGTCGCCTGCTGACGCTAGACCCCCCAGAAGCAAGGCGTCAGCGAGAGCCGCCACGGCGGCCAGAACCACACCGCTCATCGTCTCGCGAATGTGACCGGTCACCCGTTTGTTCGATGACAAGACTAGCGAGTCCGCGATACGGGCACGCAGAGTCAGGATCTGCCCCGCAGCCGCGAGCAGGACGCCGGCCAACAGGGCAACCGCGGGCAGCAATGCTGTGGGCTGCCACATCCTGAACCCGCACAGAAGTGCGACAACGAACAATGCGACGGGCACGCCGAAGATCACCAGTGTGGCCGAGGTGTCACGTTCCGAGGTTCCGTACCGCCGAAGAGAACGCCAGTAATCAGTTGCCACTGTTCGAAGGCTCAAACGATCGAACATGTTGCCTCCTCCCGAGTCACCGGAGCTTAAGATCTTGTACCTGTGACAACAAGCTTGCCGCAGTTGCCTCGGCAGCGCTATAGAACGCATCATCTGTCGGCAGTTTTTTGCCAAGTGAATAGGTGAATCTACGGAAGTCGGTAGACGGACGCACTGTGCGGGTCGTATCCCCGTCACTGAGGTCGACCGAGACGTCGTTGAAATCGATATCGACTGCTGCTGCATAGATGTCCGAGACCATCGACTTAGCCTCGTTCAGCTCCGTCGCCTGTGAGCGTTCGGCAAGCCTCCTGCGCACGGCCTCGTTCAGCTCCTTGCGAGCTGCAGCGACCTCGGTCCGGGTCGGCTTACCCTTCGCGGACTGGGTCGTCCGTTTCGCATGGGCCAGGACTTCTTCTTTGGTTGGCCATGCAATGTCGTTGAATCCGAAGTATTCCTTCGCCCAGCCGAGGACATGCTGGCGTACCTTCTCGCCTTCGGTGCTCACCCGGACAGACATCGATACCTCGCGTTGGTCCCGAGTCCCGTCGGAAGTGTGAGTCCACTTATGGAACTGAACCCTGCCGATCTTCGCGGTGCGAATGAATTCTTCCATGATCGCTTGGCCTGCAACATTGCCCAGCGGGCGCACACTCCACGGCACGCTACTTACATGTCGGAGCCCTTTGACAAGTGATTCAATCGGGCAGGAACGGCCACGGACCTCAACTGCCACGATGGCGCGCATCGACGAAGGATCCGCCAAAAGGCAGGCTCGATAGTTGTGCAGTGTCGACTTACCGCGCAGTGAACGTCCCTCGTCATCAACGTCCTTGGGGTCGACGAGGATTCCGTCGCCATTAATGACACCGTGCTGCAATGCGAATCGAACGCGATTTCCAACCCTTGATGCGGCAGTGAACCGAGCGGAGATACCACTGAGTTCTCCTGCATGCTCGTCTTCTCCGGACTCTGTAGACAATCCAAAGCTGAAATTCTTGTTCAAGTTTTTCGCGACGTCGTCGATTGCGCAGTCCAGGTAGTCGACCGTGGGGCCGGTTTCTCCATCCGCTTGCAAACGTGCGGCCCCGAAAGGCTGTGCCTTCGCCTTCTTTCCTTCAAACAATTCGACCGCGAACACGCGATAGCCGTACGATGTCATCCAATCCTCCATGCAAATGTGAACTGCGCAACACTATCGGTGGCTAGATTGAGAAGTTCAAGGAGGCTGCGAACTTCACGTTCTCGGCAGCGCCTCGAGGACGTTCACCGCATCTGCCGGGGCTAATCTTTGTGGTCCGGGAATCATTGCATGCCGCAACCTTGCAGCATCATTCGAATCGGACTTTTGGGTCTTTGTGTCTCGGTAGCTCACCCGGGTTGTGAGGGACTATCTGCCGGATGAGCCGTGTGCATCGGGATCAGTGCATGATTCGATGCGCAGCCTTGGTTAGTTGAACTCGATCCGTGCGCCATTGGAGAACATCGAGTCGTGCACTTCGATTGCAGTCGGTACCGCGCCCACGGGGATGTCGAACACCACTCGGGTTGAGCGAGTGATGCCTGGGTTGATGTCGCCGGCGCCCTTGTCGTCACCGTCCAGCCCGAACTCGGCTGAAAAGTTGTTGGTGAATTCACGCCCCTGATCGTCGATCAAGACTTGGTTCGAGCTCGCATAGTATTGCGGCTTATTGGAGGTGTTCGTGACGTCAACGTAGACGACGACGAACTGGCCCTCCGCTGTCTCACTGAACCACGACGACTCTGTTCCGATCCTCGTGAGTCCTGATTCGACTTTGGTGACAATGAAGCCGAACTTCCCGTCTCGCACTTCGGTATCGAATCCAGTGGCGACTTGCTCTTGTTTCGTCGGCGTTGGTGTTTGTGTTTCCGATTCCGCTTTGTCGATGACCGCAGCGGGCGCGCGAGTGGTGGAAGGGACTCGGGTAGCTGTCGATCTCGCGCCGTCATTGCTCGTGAGCGCCGAGATGAATATGCCGACTCCGAGGATCGTCACTCCGATGATGAGCAGTTTCACGCCGAAATTCATCGGCTTTTTTGGTGGTACTCCGGGATGGAATTGGGAGGGCTGGGCGAGTGCGTTTGGCTGAGTCGCCGCGGTCCATTGCTGCCCGTCCCAGTACCGAACAATTGCCGGGTTCTGCGGGTCTGGGTACCAGCCGGGCTGTGAGTTCATCGCTGCGTCCTTGCTTGGCCCTGTTGGCAGGGGAAGTGTCAGCAATACATACCAGACGGTTCGGACGCTGGGAAATTTGTCAGTTTCCCAGGCACAGCAGTTTCCTGCCGGCAGGCGAAGGCTCTGTCTTCGTCGAGCGCAGAGTGCATTAGTTCAACACGCCACGCAGGTATGAAACGAACTGATCAACGTCTTTCCAAGAATAACTGGCAACGTCACCGAACAGTGGCACATCGATTCGGACGCCACTCGTAAACTTGATCTGATGGACTGCGGCCCATTCGTGAACTGCCCCGGCGCTCGGTCGATCCTCAATCGCAGACAATCCGAATCCCTCGATAGATGAGATTGGTCGAACCCAGCCCTGAATAGATGGCGCGCTCCCCGTAGGCGAGCTTTCGCGATCCCAATCTTGAAGGTTGCTGTTTGCCGTGACGTACGCGACTGAGTTCGCAGTCACCCACACTGCTCGCCATTCTGTGCCACCTTCACTCGAATGAAAGTCAGCCAGCCCTGCCGACACGTCGGCGCCGTCAATCAACGTCTCCATTGCCTGGTAGACAACGAAGGGAGCACGCCGCTTCTGGGGTGAATCGCCAAAGTGCCGAATTGCCTCAAGTCTCGCGCTGTCCAGTTTCATGGCTACGACACTTACACCCTCACACCGACATGTGGGAAACCGCGCCCTCCGACACCACGCAAAACTCGAAACACTTGCTCATGAACGTTTCGACAGGCTCGTCTTCCGCAAGGTTCACCGCACGGACGTCTCAGTGTCACAGCGATGTCACTAGAGGGTGCGAATTGCTGCGAACCGACACGAACACCAATGACGACTTGCCGCAGGTGAGAAATGGTTTCCCGAACAGCCACGGACATCAAAGGACGGATCAAATCGACTTCCCAAGCTGAATACGCGGGTTCGATTCCCGTCATCGGCTCCACAGATTCTCCGCAGTTCAGAGCCTTTTTGGGGCAGTCGCACTTCGCTTGTTTGGGTCCCGAATCCTGTGACAGGTACACGGCAGGTACACAACCTCCTCTATTCAGTGATCAGTCAATCTGAATCCAACGCGAATGGGGGTGCCGGAGGACCGCGTCTCGGAATTCTGCAGTTCGATGAGGATCGATCACCGAAAACCTATCTCCCTCGGAACTCCAGTGAAATCAGCCGGAAGATTGCACTGGGATTCGGTTCAAAGTCGTACCGGTTTCGGCCACGCCGTAGTACGCGATGATGACGGCCTTGAAACTGGAGATCGACATACCCAAACCGTGCGGGAACGTCGCCGCAACCTTGTATCCCTCGAGCCACACGCTCGGAACATCTGGGATGACAGAACGCGAGTAAACGACCGCCTCGGTGAACTCGGTGATCTCGGCATCCGTCAAAGGTGCTGCGCCGTTACGGTTGTTCTCTTCCTCCTCGAGGAGAGGGTTCCTGGTCATGTCTGCTCGTCGGTGGAAGTACCTGAACATTCCACCCCCGACGACAATCCGTCATGTGCAACTTCGCTGCCACTTCATGATGGATCTCGCAGCGGTGCGGGCAATCCATCACAGGTGAAAGTTACCCTCAGGTCGAAATCGCCAAGGCTCTGTTTTGCTCCACTGCGCCAATACAGATTGGTCATCTCGCACTTCTTTGGAGACTGGTCCGACCCCACAGCCGCATTCACAGAAACTCTGCCGAAACTGTCAGGGCGACCTGGGATTGATTCAGAAGAAGGATCAAGTAAGCTCACGTCCCACTTCTGTTCGACCTGTCCAACCAGTTCGGACCGAGCCTGTCTCTCGGTTTCCTCTGGGTCCATACGCGCTCGTGACTTGTCCACCGCCACGGTGATGGCGAACAGTGCAGTGACAACCCCGATCGCGACCAGCAGTTTCCTCGTCTTCAGATTGGACCTCTGCCCACGAAGACGGATCCATCCGTTCTGGATCAACCAAATGAGAAGCCAGAACATCACGATCGCCAGCAGAATGATGAACTTGCCGATGAACCAATCAACGATCGGTGAATCTCTCACATCGGCAAGGAAGTGGAAATCGAGGTATTGGTCATCCATGCTTCGGTTCTCCTCGCAATTGCATGCCATGCCGATCCTGCTGCGGGTCCTGAGCAGAATCGCAAGTGGCAGAATACGTTGCGCCGAAATCACATTCGGACATCAAAGCTACTCAATTCCTTCTCGACGTTCACGATGACCTTCGCCTCTCACAGTTCCCGTCCAGCCGACGAGTGCTAGATCGTGCCTGCATCGAGCGGTGGCCGCCGTACTCTTGCGCGAGCCTGTACGGAGAGTTCGGCCGCAACGAAATCGAATTCACACGCACGGCCGCCACCTAGTTTCGTACTGCTCCGGAACCCCCGCCAGCACCGCAACGGCGCGCTTCGCTCGTGTTTTCGTCAGGCGAGTGATTCAGCCGAGCCATTCGGAGATGGTGGCGTTCTCGATACCGCCACCGAACGAGTGGAACACCAGCAACGCTTGCCCCGACATCACGAGGCGACCGTCCTCGGTGAGGCCGATATCGAGCATCCCCGCTTGCCCATGCACCTGACACCACACGAAGTCGGGAACGTGCAACAACCCCGATGTCGGGTCCGTATCGAGGTCAGCCGGATGAAGGGACACTTCACCGAAGAGGTTGTCCTCGAGCGCTTCCGAGGTCTCACGGTCCACCCATACCAGCGGGCCGGCACCGATCAGTCCGTCGGTAGGTTGCCGGGTGAACACGAAGTGCGCCCGCTCTACCGTCGGCGGCAAGGTTGCCGTATCGACAACTGTGCGATCCCCGACAAACCCTGGCTGTTCCGGGACGACGACCCAGTGGTCCATTGATTTCCCATCTCCTTGAAGTGTTGTGGTCGAAGCAAATTCGAGATTTTGCAGACGCGTGGCTAGCCGTTGCCCAAGTCGTCGAGAACGTCGGCGAACACCGAATCCGGTAGCGCGTAGTGCTCACGCACCGTGGTACGTCGATGCTCGTCGAGCCACCGCAGTGTCGTCTCTCGATCACCGGCAGCGGCTACCTCACGAAACTGTTCCCAGAACATGACAAGTGGACCTGCCGGGTCGGCAGCCCGGCTGCGGAGATAGTCGAGTTGGCTGTCGATGACCTCGAGCGGTGAGCCTGTATCGGCGATTACACGCAGGCCTGCCAAGAGTTTCCAGTTGGTACGGTGCTGTTCATCGCGAGCTCGGTAGGCGTCTTCGAACCACGCGGTAATGGCGTCGATCGGCTTCAAATCAAACAGTTCCGTTGCGGGTCCCTGAGCCCACCGCGTGACCAGTGCCGCAGCGGAATCGGTGTCGAAGATGTCGATCTGCAGTCGCCGAAACTCTTTGTCTCGAAGCCTACTGTCCGAACTATCCTGCGTGAGGGTGATCGCACGTGGAACAAGAGGCTCGAAGAGCGGTGTGTGCCCGACAATCAGCCGTTCTCGGTTCGGGATAGGGTCGATCCCGACTGTGTCGAAGAACCATCGCACCGGAGTGTGCAGTAGTTCCGCTCGCAAACCGTTTCCGATGATGGTCCAGTTCGGGCCGAGCCTCTCCGCCGCCGCGTCCAGTACCTTCTCCCAGGCGGCACCTCTCCCCTTCTTCGGAGTCAGATCCGCGACGGCATCTTTCGCCATCGCCCGCAACTGATCCCGGTCCATTCCTAGGGATTCGAGCACCTCACTGACCGATTTCGGAGGCTTAGGCTTGTCATCACTCATCTGCATGCTTGCCATAAAGGGCCATTCGTATCGTTTGGTAGACGAAAAGGAGCGACTGTGCACACCGACAGAGGTTCTCCGATGCGACGCGCAATCCATCGGGCTCCTCTCCCTCACGCCTACTTCCCTCGGCTACGAGTCCTCTGTATGGGAGATCACATCGGCAAACGCAGAATCCCGAAGCCCGTATGCATCCTTTACAGAACGACGTCGTTCTTCGTCCAGCCACTGCAATGTCGCTAGTCGGTCTCTGTTTTCCGCAACCGCGCGAAATTCTCGCCAGAAACTTTGGACGTGGCCACCGACGTCACGGCGAGCCAACTCCCAGAGGACGCTGTCGATGACTTCGATTGGCGAACCGGTGTCAGCTATCACCCGCAGTCCAGCCGAAATCATCCAATCCCGGCGTGGCTTTTCCTCGCGGTCGGCATAAGCCTGCTCGGCTGCAGCGACCAAGTCAGGAAGCGGCGGTGCAGCAAAGAACTTGGTGGACGGACCAAGCGCCCACCAGCGCACGATCTCCGCAGCACCGCGGGTATCGAAGATGTCCATCTGAATATTCGGTGGTGCAGAATCTGTGGGACCAGGTTGATATGAACTCTGCCGAAAGGTGATAGTGCCCGGCGTGAATTCTCTCATCAGGGGGACATGACTGAAGGTCAGCTCTTCCCGATTCGGTTTGGGATCCAACCCAATGGAATTGAACCACCATCGCACTGGTAGATGGATCAACTCCGCCTGGGTGCCAGAGCGTGCCACAACCCATTCTGGACCAAGACTGCTCGCCGCAGCCTTCAACACCCGCTCCCATGCAGAACCGCGCCCCTTCCTCGGGGTCGCCATGGCCAAGCCATCGATTCCCTCGAGGATGGAAGCCAACTTCGCTCTTCGGTCAGTACGAGATGGATCGTCAGTCACTATTTTTCCACCTTTCCTAGTACTTTCAAGATCGGGCGTGCAAACTCAGTCTGGACGGATGGTGTAGATCCACTCCAGCGGAATGCCCAACCTCGCTGCAGTCTTTTCGGCCCACTCTTGCGTTATCATCGCATCACCCGTCTTCAGATCCCAGACGGCGACGACCTCCTCAATCGCGGTCTCAATGTCGCCGCCAATCCGAAATAAGATCAGATCAGGACGGATCGAACCACCTTCTCCACGGCGCGCGATTTCGCCCAGAATTCCCTCTCTGAAGGATTCCTCGGCCCTCACCATGAACTGAGGATGCGCTTCGGCTAACGCGTGGACCAGATCGAGGTTGGTGAGTCGTTCAAAATAGATGTGCGCGACCATCCCGAGGTTCATAGGAGGAATGTTCGGATACTTCGACTGAGCGGTAGGCCAAAGTGTGTTCACCGCATCCATAACCCACTCTGCAACAAAGTCTTTGGCGGCCTGCGCGTCCGCAGGCCGCGTTGAATCAGCGGGGATCACCGCGGGAGTGTTCGGTGTCCGGGCTGGGCCCGGCTCGATAGCTGCTGATGGTGGCACCAATACGCCGGGGAGCTGTGTATCGGGTGATGTCGTCCCAGGGTCGGGGGTAGAAGGCCGCTCGGTCGGATCTTTTATGGCACCTGGCTGTGGGATCGTGCTCGGGTCGGGATCGAAGGGGTCGAAATCCGGGGGCCCGGGTTGTTGGGGCGCACCGGGGGTCTCGGGATCGACCGGGATGTGGCCCGGGTTGACCGGATCGACGGCCGGTTGCTCGCCCGGTTCGGGAGCCGAAGGTTCTTCGGGGTCACCGAATCGGCTGAATCCGGTGCGCCGGAGGGATCTTGCGGTCCTGTCGGATCGTCGGGTTGAGAATCGCCAGGCAGGCGGGGCCCAGGACGGGGTTTCGGCTTCGTCGGTGATGGTTTAGTTGCCGGCCCGGACGGCACGGTACGCACAGGAGGTATCGTCGCCAACGGATTGAGAACAGCATTGATGATTGCTCGTTGCTCCTCGGAGAGCTTCGCGATCTCCTCGATGAGCAGTGAGTAGAAGTTCAGTCCGGCCTTGAGCGCCAACTCGCGCAGGTTCAGCAGGTCCTTGAGCACAGCGGGGTCGTCCAACCTGGCACCGCGGGCGACCTGCTCGAAGAAGTTCGCGATCGCCACCGCCAACGACACACCGCCCACCACAGCCTCTGCGACAGAGGAGATCGAGAAGCCTGCCAATTCCGCTTGGGGTGTGTCGGTTTCGTTCGGTGTAGCGGGCGCTGGGTCGATGGATGGGGCTGTCCCGGCACCTGGTCCGTCCCCGCCGATGTCCTCGGCCGGCGACTGCTGCGGGATCTGCTCGGGCACTTGCGCCGGAGCCTGCTCAGGGACTTGTGGTTCGGGCTCCGCCGCAGGTGGGACTGGTGGTTGGGTGGGTTTCGGTTTCTGGACTGGTGGATTGGGGGCCTTGTGGCCTTGGACTGGTGGTGGCTCGTTCCAATGTTGACCGTCCTCCGGTCGGGTGCCGTCGTCCTCACCGGAGATCTTGGTCGGGCGCGCCGGAGTGGGGGATTTCTTGCCGCTCTGTGTGTGGTCTTCCGGGTCCGCCAAAATCGGATACAGCACATTCTCGATACCGGCGGTGTCGACGACCCGGACGAGTTGTCCGTCCCGGATCTCGTAGTGCGTCGGGATGGGTGTGCCGTTGGCGTCGTAGGCCCACGGGGCATCGATCGTCGAGACCGGGTTTCCGTCGGCGTCGAAGACAGTGACCGTGCCGTCGTGGTTGACGCTCATGTGACCGCCGGGCGGCACCGTCACGGGAATCACGGATTCGTGCGACGACGTTTCGTCGTGGATCAGGAAGAAGAACCGGCTTCCGCCGGTGATCGGATCGAACACCCGCAACGTCGACTGCCCGCCAGGTGCGTACGCCATCAGTGGCGAAGCGATAGTCCCGACTACCTGGGAGAGTACTGATTCTGGTGTGCGGGGGCTGAAAGGTCCCGGCCGCCCGCGCACTCCGATACCCGCAGCGGTGAACGCCGCAGCGCCGATCAGGGCGAGTTCGAGATACCGGTCACGACTTTCGCCCTCCCCGGATGTAGCGACATCTGCTGCCGGGTCCGGAACCGGCTGGACCGGTGCGATATTCGAATCCGAATCCGCGGGAACCGGTCCAGGACCACGATCAGCCGTCACGGTAGGTGCGGTCGATCCAGCGGGTTGCGGCGTAGCCGGTGCAGGTTCGCTGGTGGTCGTCGGAACCGGAACTCCCGCAGGGTTCTCGATACCAGATGGTGTCGGCGAATTCGGCTGCCCCGGTTGCGCCGCACCTGGCACGGGAACGATGGGGGTTCCGTTGTAGGTGGGAAAGTTCGTCGGAGCGTTCGCCCCGACATTCGGGCCGCCGCCCGGAGCCTGTGCACCGGGGAGTCCCACGGTGGTCGTCGGCGCAGCCGTCGCCGTCGTGGATGGTGCCGTCAGGCACGGGTTGATGTACTCAGGCGGGACTGGGGCACCAGGTGGCAGTGAGGCGATCAGGTTCAGGTAGATCTGATGATCACGTGCTCGCACCGCCGCGCAATCCTCTTCCGGTGTCGCATGCGCCGGTCCGGCAGTGAGCGCGAGGCCCGCACCGATCACGCCGGCGGTCCCGGTCAACAGTGCTCCGGCTGCAAGAAACCCCGCGAACGACCGCTTGAGTCGCAGAGCGGACTTCACCGACGATCACCACTGCGGCCCGACTTCTTCCGCACCGTGGCAATCAATTTGTCTGCGCCCCACCAGAACAGGCGCCCCGCGATCGACATCCACAGAAAGAACGCCAGATACACCAGGATCGTCCCGTAATCCTCGGCCCAGCCCCCGAGTCGCCCGATCACCGCGAACGCTGCAATCAACAATGCGAGCCCGAAAACGGTGACGATCACCGCCTTCGACGTTTCGCTCAATTCACTGTTCGGATCCCAGTCGTCGTTGTCGCCTCCATCGAGGTGACGGTCACCAGCAAACACGGGTTGCACTGCGGGTCCGGGTGGGAGCTGTTCGGCACTACGGACGGGCATGATCGGAACTCCAAACACTCAATTATGCTGTCGGACAGAGTTATCAGACTCGCGGCAGGGCGCCTTTTGACTGCAAAGGCTAAATCCAGGTGGGATCGGAGTACACGAACAACGTGTTGTCCGACGTTGCAGTCGACACCGAGAGTTGTGCGTAGGAGCGGATCGTCACCGGCCCCATGCACGCATCAACCTTCACGTGCACGTTCTCTGCCGTGATCGACGCCTTCGACGACTCGAGATCCTTCTTCCCCAACGGAATCGTCGTGATCGTGCCCGGCGCAATCGTCGACTGGATACTCGGATTCACCGACGCATTCACACCCACGTTCGCCGACGGGACACCCGAAATACTCACACCGACAGACGGGCCGAGCGAAAAGCCAAGCCCCAAGCCAAGTCCGGAGGAGACATCGATCTGGCAGCCGATCTGCAATCCCTGCTCGACATAACCGGTCTTCACCGCCGAATCGCCCGCACCACCGATCGTGCCGGTCACCTTCGCCGACACGAACCCCTCACGGGTGAACGCCGTCGTCGCCAGATTCGGCACCGGATTCGCCGACAGTTTGGTAGCAGCAAGATCCAACGCCCAGCCGTCATCGGTGACCGTGCTCGCATACTTGTCTGCCAACGCCGTCGGGGCCGCCGAGGCGGTTCCACCGAAGACGATTCCTGCTACGACAATGCTTGCAGCACAAACACTTACAGCACCACCCAAAAACTTCACACAGGGACGTGCAGCGCGATTCGATTGACCGATTCCCATGGACTGCTCCCGAGCTTCGAACGGCAACCTGACGGTAACCGATAACTAACTGAACAAGTTACCGGACAGTACCAATCGCCCCGTTTGGTCGCCACACCTCCGAATGCCCCGGAGCCAAAATACCTCGAAACTCCAATAACAGACACATCACGAAAGCAGTCCGACCTGCATAGGGGACCTTTGTCACCACGTGTCCGACATCACGTTTCCTGTTTGGTGCACGCGGTACGTCTTTTGAATGACGCCAATGCATGCCAGACCGACAACCGCATCTGAACACCGACAGGTACACACGCAGGTACACACAGATGCAACGAGCACCCTGAACCCCCTCGAAACACCCCGCAGTGCAAGCCCACCAACCTGGGGCAACGCCATTCAGTCACATTCCCAAGCTGAATACGCGGGTTCGATTCCCGTCATCGGCTCCACAGGGTTCTCGCCCATCAAGCACTGTTGAGTTCACCTATTTGATCCGTAGTTCCTTCCGATAGGCGATTTCTGCTTGATCAGGCGTCCGAAGCCGGTGTCGATGATTCTCCGAGCACTTCGAACTCTCGAACACGTGTACATACAACGAGGTGCCCACAGCGTTGCGCCTCAGATGATCTCGCGATTCCAGGTCGTGACCGCCCAGATCACGAAAACATTGAGCGCGATGATGATCGTCGCCCACCACGGGTAGTAGGGCAACCACAAGAAATTGACGAGAACCGACACACCGCAGATCACCAAAGCGCCCACCCGGGACCAAATCGACCCCGTGAACAAACTGGCGCCGACCACCGCGACGACGACACCTAGTACAAGATGGATCCACCCCCACGCAGTGAGATTGAATTGGTAGGAGTAATCGGGACCTACGACGAACACTTCGTCCTTCGCTATCGCGGAGACACCTTGTAAGAACTCGAGCACGCCGACAGTGACGAGAAGTACCGCACCGCCCATCGTCGCTCCCTTTGCCACACCTTGCTGGACCAGAATTTTCTCGGACATAGCCGCCCCTCGAGGTCTCACGTGCGAATCGGTCGGGTGCCCCTGCCCTAGGGTCACGACGGCTGGATACCCGCTGCTCGGTCCTCAATCGCGGGGAGCGAAGTCGACAGCCTCATGCGGCCCTCGACCACGGCGATGTCGGGTCGTTCACAGGCGCTCCGCACGTTCGCTCTGATACCGCAGGCATCCACGGTCGAGCGCAGATTGGGACTCGTCGCGAGGTGGAACTCTGCGGGGAGAGTGTCTTAACTACGGAGGCAGCTAATCCGTCATGACTGAGGAACCGACAACCGACAGCACCGCCGAGCAGGCAGCCGGTCCGCCACGCCTGCTCGCCCTCCTGCTCGCGATGGCGATGTTCGTTCTCGTCGTCGACACATCACTGATGAATGTCTCGATCTCCTCCGTCGTCCGCGACCTCGACACGACAGTGAGCGGCGTCCAGGCGGCGATCGCACTCGAAGCACTGGTATCCGCGGCATTCATTTTGATCGGCGGCAAAGTCGGCGATCTCATCGGGCGCAAACGGGCCTATGTGCTGGGCCTCCTGGGCTACGCCATCGGTGCCTCGGCAATGGCGTTTGCACAGTCCTTGACCGCAATCGTCATCTTCTGGGCAGTGCTCGGCGGGATCGGCGCCTCACTCCTGCTGCCCGCAATGCAATCCCTCATCCACGGCAACTTCGAAGGAGCAGAGCAGAAGAAGGTCTACGCCTTGGTCGGTGCAGCGGCAGCGATTGCCGCCGCCGTCGGACCGCTACTCGGAGGATTCATCACCACCTATCTCTCGTGGCGCGTCGGTTTCGTGCTCGAGGTCGTCGTCATCGCGGTCGTCCTCTCCGGCATCAAGCTGGTCCGCGATGTGCCGTACACGGGCCCTACCGGCATCGATCTGGTGGGTGCGGTCCTGTCAGTTCTGGGTATGGGCGGGATCGTGTTGGGAATCCTGGTCTGGCAGGAAGGCGGTGAAGCCGTTGGTGCGCTGCTGGCGGTTGGGGCGATTGCACTGGCGTTGTTGGCGTACTGGCTCGTGCGGCGCAAACGTCGAGGAGGGCCGACACTGCTGGATCCGGAATTGTTCCGCTCCAAGATCTTCCGGCTGGGCATCTCCGGACAGATGCTCCAACAAATAGCCCTGGGTGGCACGATGATCGCGCTGCCGATCTACCTGCAAATGGTGCTCGAGTACAACGCCATGCAAGCAGGTTTGTCTCTCGCGCCCCTCTCCCTGAGTATGTTCGCAGTGGCGTTACTTGCGGCGAAGAAGGCGGGTGATCGGCGCCCGAGCAAAATCATCAGGTGGGGATTCGTACTGCTCACGATCGGAATCGTGGCGTTGATCCCGATCGTGCCACGGGCGGAGTTCGGCTGGGGTCTGATAATCCCCCTGCTGATCGCGGGATCAGGGTTGGGATTGTTGGTCTCTCAGCTCAACAACTACACACTTGCCCCGATCGAGGAGCAGCGGATCAGCGAAGCTGCCGGCGTCAATTCCGCGGCCGGGTCCTTCGGATTGTCATTCGGGTTGGCATTCGCCGGCGCCATCATGTTGGCGACACTCTCGATCACTTTCACCACCATGGCGCAATCGAGCAGCGTGCTCCCTCAGGCAGAGCAGCAGCAAGTGGCGCAAGTACTCGAAGACGATGCCGAAGTCATGAGCAACACCCAGCTCGAACAACTACTCGTCAACCAGCCTCCGGAAATTCAGAACGAAATCATCCGTATCAACACCGACACAAGACCTCTCGCGCTTCAGGTCGCGCTTCTCATTCCCCTCCTCGCCGGCCTCGTCGGGGTGTTCAATTCGTTTCGGATGATCCGGATCCCGGAAACCCCGTCGACGGCTTCCGGCGACGAGCCGGATGTGCTCTGACACTCGACATCTCCGGAGCCGAAAGCTCTCAAATCAGCTGCCGCCGAATGAAACCCTTGGCCACTATTTGGTGAGGATCGGTCGGTCTCCTCTTGAAATGTAATTGGCGAATCGTTCAATTCCTGCTTGTGAGAAGCTTCCTCGGCCTGCGCGTTTCAGTGCGGCTTCGACGAATGGGAGCGGTTTCCTGCGGTATGTGCGGTAGATGCTGTCGAGTACTGGTTGCAGTGCCCGGCGTGCAAGGTCTGCTGTTTCCGGGTCTGAACCCCCGAATTTCACGGTCACATTCGGCATAGATACCCCTACTGGTCGAGTGTCCGATTCCCTGGCCGGAAGCGTACGTATCGGGATTGCGAATCAGTACAGAAACACCAAAACGGGGCGCTAAGTCCCTACTTGCGGTGGATACGACTCCGTCTTTGGGGTGACGAAAAACAGCCCGACCGCGGCGTGCGGTCCGGCTTCTGTTCTACGACTGCGGGTTACGACCGGAAGCCGAGGCTTCTGGTTTCGCCTACTTCACGTTGGGTGGCGGGTTGCCGATAATGACGGGTGTTCGCGCCAACGCGTAGTGAACTCCCCATCTACAGCGTCCATGCGGAATGCCCCCACGAGCGGAACTGTCCACCGCTGTCGCCTCGGTGAATGTCCCGATGGGCAGCGCTCGGAGACCCAAGTCATCGATGCCAGTTTCCGCGGTCTCATTGCCAACATGCCCCACGACGTTCTATGGTTCATTACATGAGTAATGAACCAGTGAACACCGAGCGCCGATCATCGTGATCGACGACGGACGACCACTGTTCCAGCAGATCGCCGAGCAGATCGAGAGCTCGATCATCGACGGCTCGCTGCCCGAGGACGGGCAGGTGCCGTCGACGAACGAACTGGCGGCCTTCCACCGGATCAATCCGGCCACCGCAGCCAAGGGCCTCAATCAACTCGTGGGCGAGGGGATTCTCTACAAGAAACGGGGAATCGGAATGTTTGTCACTGTCGGCGCCCGCGACGCACTCAGGTTCAGACGCCGAGAAGCGTTCGCGCGCCAGTACATCGAGCCGCTGGTCGCGGAGGCCGACCGCCTCCAGATTTCCCTCGACGAACTCAAATCCATGCTGGACGACAGGAAGGCGGACTGATGAACGCAAGCACGACAACGACCGAGCCCCACGTCAGGCGTTTCGACGAAACTGAACTCATCGCCTCGATGCGCTCCGTGGACAGAAAGTACGGAGACGTCGACGCGCTCGCGGACGTCTCGTTCGAGATCAGCCGCAACAAGATCTACGGCCTGCTCGGCCGCAACGGCGCAGGCAAGACGACGATCATGCAGATACTGACCGGGCAGGACCTGCACACCAGCGGCGACGTCAAGGTATTCGGGGCTGCCCCGTTCGAGAATGCCGACGTACTGGCGAACGTGTGCTTCGTCAAGGAAAGCCAGACGTACCCCGAAGACCTCAAGGTCAAGCACGTACTCGTCGCCGCCGGCCATCTTCTCCCGAATTGGGACCACGCGTTCGCCGAGACACTGCTCGAGGACTTCCAACTTCCCCTTTGCCGCAAGGTGAAGAAGCTTTCACGCGGCATGCGGTCGGCGTTGGGGGTAATCATCGGACTTGCCTCCCGCGCACCCCTGACGCTTTTCGACGAGCCATATCTCGGTCTCGATGCCGTTGCGCGCCAACTGTTCTACGACCACCTACTGGCCGACTACGCCGAACATCCTCGCACTGTAGTGCTTTCGACTCACCTGATCGACGAGGTAGCGAATCTGCTCGAGCACGTGATCGTCGTCGACGCCGGCCGGATTGTCGTCGACGAGGATGCGGACACACTGCGAAGCCGCGCAGTAGTGGTAACCGGCCCCTTGGACGCGGTGGATGCTGTTGCCACGTCCGGCACGGTCTTGCACCGGGAGACGCTGGGCGCCCACAGCCGAATCACGTTGCAGGCCCATCTGACAGACACCGACCGAAACCGACTTCGGGAGGCGGGTGTCGCAGTGGAACCGGCGTCTTTACAGGAACTTGTCATCGCGACCACGACTCAGCGCAAGGAGATCACCGTATGAGCAACGCAACGACAGCACCACGGACGGTCCCGAAGGCGCCCACCCGGTCCAGGATCGGTTCCGTCCTACAACTGCACACGGTCGCGTGGCCGTTGCTGATCGCCTGGCCGGTGGGCATCCTGTTGATATCGTTCCTGATCAGCTTCACCATCTACGCGATCGTCCGGAACGATGAGGGTGAGGGGTTCACCGGCAGCGTGTTCTCCGTATACGGTTTCGTCTTGGCGTTCTACCTCCAGTCGATGACCCAGACGTTCCCGTTCGCGCTCGGACTGAGCGTGACTCGCCGCGAGTTCTTCACTGCCACCACGGTAATGGCGCTGGCACAGTCCGCAGTCTTCGCAATCGCGCTGCAACTGCTGTCCGTGGTGGAGTCCGCCACCAACGGCTGGGGTGTGCACATGCGCATGTTCGGCATCGCACGCTATTTCACCGACAACACCGCCGTACAGTTGCTCGCACTGTTCGCGACGCTGCTGCTGACCAGTTCGATCGCAATGCTGACAGGTGCTATCTACCAGCGGTGGAGAACCACCGGCCTACTCGCCTCCCTCACCGGGCTTTTCGGCTTGCTCGGCTTGTCAGCGATCCTGATCACGTGGGCCGGGTGGTGGCCCGCGATCGGTTCGTGGTTTGTCGATACTCCCCGAGTGGTCCCGATGGCACTACTCCCCTTGGCCCTTGCCATCGCGTGCATCGCCGGAGCCTGGGCGACGTTGCGTCGCGCAACGCCGTGACCGCGCAATCATGTGCGACGCCACATGTCGCGCCGTCTCGGAGTGCTCCCCGGGTCGAAACCGTCTAGACAGCTCGTCCCCCTCCCTGAGCCAGGAAGGGGGACGAACGTCGCAACAGGGTGCTATCTCGTCCCCGATTTGGTCGGCTCTACTGCCGAGCCACCCGCTCGACAAAACTCGAAGCTCGCAGCACCAGTTCATCTTTCCGATCCTGGCGCGCTGCGGCGGCATCGTAGCCGGCATACGGGAGCGGGGGGTCGTTACGAACGTTGTCCGAGCACTGGAAGTCTCGGCAGATCAGTGTTCCGACTGTGCTGCCGCGTCGACCGGCAGGCCCGGCCAACTTAGCGCCGTAGAAGACGACCTCGTTGGGAAGTCGCGTGTCTCGGCACCAGGAACACTGGGCGCGCGACCGCGGAGTGGCCTCCGCTTGAACGAGCAAGACTCCGATGGTCTCCCCGTCGAGTGTCGGAACGATCGCGTAGGCGCGTCGGCCCATTTTCGGATCTCGCCAGCCCAGGTAGTCGAGAGCGTCGAAGTCGATGGTGTCGAAGCGGTCCGGCAGGGTGAGATCGGACTTCTCCTTACGACTCGCGTTGACGAGGCTGGAACGGATCGATGTATCGGTCAAAATGATCATGGGTGTATACCAATCGTGGCTCGGTGAAGGTGGGTACAGCTCATAGCCCGACCAGCACCAAGTGCTGTCGGGCCTGAAATGCGCTATCTGTTGCCGGCGAAGGCGACGCCGACAACCCCCTCACGCCCATAGGGCTTCACCGTGTACGTATCCACACCGCGATGGTAGCTACAGATCTGCGTTACAGGCCACTCGATTTATCAGTCACGCCATACCGCCGTGAACTCGTACCAAGGTCCACCGAGGTGAGTTGCGGAGAAATCATCGAAACCCGATGGTGGGCCGCTGGGCGAGTACACCCACCCACTCGAGGTGATGAACATGCTTTTGTCGTCGATGAAGTAGACCTCATCGGGACGCACAACATGGGCACTACTGATATCGAACTGGCCGATCTCGAGCTTTTCCACGGTCGATTCAGGCTGCTCCAGAAGACCAATCGCGATGGTCTCGAACTCTCCGCTCTTGTCGAGGAAAGTAGCCGGTGGCATCAACAACACCAGAGCGACTGCAGCGATAACGGCGATCGGAGAAGGCAGGATCGACCACGACCACCGTCGGTCTTGGCCAAGGACATAGAGGGTGCGGATCGCCCACACCAGACCGACCACGATCAAGATGAGCAGAGCCGCAGCGCTGACGAGGAAGGGATCCAACCATCTGTACTCCCCGAACGGCGAAGGCCACCAACCGTAATGCTCACAGACCAACGCAACAAGCGGAACAACGGTGAAGGCAAGAAGAATCGGCCCAGGGGGCTTGGCGGACGCGGGAGGATCCGCTACCAACCATTCACCCAATGACTTCGGCCTTCTCATCACTCCACCGTATCTGCAGGTGATGGCGAGCCTCATCTGAACGACAAACCCACGGAGTGGGCTGACAATTCCTCCGAAAGCACCTGCAAGACAACCTCTCCAATCATCAACAAACTCCCGAGCACAGCGATCGGCACTCTGCGCCATAACCCAAACAAGTAGACAATTCGCGCAATCCGTACAAACAATGCGAATCGTGCGACAATCGGACGGTGAACGAGACCGCGAGTGGAGTTTCGCACCCGCACCGACCGCGACTACTGAGCGTCGGCGTCCTACTCTCTGCAGGCCTGTTGTGGTCCACTCCCCTCGCCGCCGCCGCGCCCACCGAACCCGGGCCGGCCAGTTGCATACCATTCGGAACCGCTCAACTGCCACCAGGTGCGCCCTCCGGTGGAGGTCGAGTCGGGTTGGCAAACCTACCGACATTCACCAGTTCAACCGCCCCCGACTCGATCGAGATCCGCACGCCAACTACCCAATTCAATCGTTTCTGGGACTTCGCGCTAGTCGACCACGACTTACTCGCTCGGCCACGAGAGCCAGGCGCATCAACGGCTGAACCGTGGCGTTTCGTGCCGATGCCCGAGTGCCTGCGCAGCCGACTAGTCGGGATTTCACTGGACGACGACGAACTCGTCGCGGTCGACGACAACGGCTGGATCTACACGATGGACAACGCATCCCAGGATCCGCTGGTGTGGAACTGGACCTCGGCATGGGGTGCACCTCTGTGGAGCGGTCCCGGCCGACAACTCCCCGGAGACCGCCCGAACGGGTGGGCACTGAGCGTCTCGTCGCCGTGGGACAACCAAACTTTCACCGACGTCGCAGGACGGATTCACTTCGTCGGACTCGCCAAGATGACGATGATCCCCACGTTGACCGGGGACGGCAGCCGAATAACCTACGCGGACCCGTGGCTGCCCAACGACGACAGCTACGAGATCGGCGGTCCGCTCGGCGGACGGTTCCAGGCCGAGTCCTTGTCGGCGGCCGGGTCGACCACCTTCGTGATGAACAAGTACGGCGACATGTACACCCGCACATTTGATTTCGACTCTTCAGGTTCTGACTCGATCTTCTTCCGCTACAGCTGGGATGACCAGTCGGGCAAGCCCAGCGCACCTAACCTCGTCGCCGAAACCCTCGACCGCAGTACCGCCGCGATCCAACTGCCGGCGCCGGACTGGGTACACCAACCCAAGATTCCCGGTGAAGTCACATCCGCGATCAGTGTGCACTCTCTCGGCCCTGGCCCGAATCGACGGGAGTTGCGCGTCGAGGGCCGCCGCGGTACCGAATCCGGTTTCTGGCACAAGGATCTCGTCGACGGAGCCTGGGATTTCACACCGACTGGCGCGCCTCTCGTCGGCGCGCTGATCGAGAACTCGCCGACAGACCGTTCGACACATACCCTGGCCCCCGCCGCCCCCTGGCACTTGTCCACGTCTCTGCCCGCCCGCGACGGTGCCATCGACGGTCAGACTCTGATCGACATCGGGTTTCCATATTCTGTAGTGGACCCGCGTCTGCTCGACGCGATCGGCCAGCACGCACAGCCCTCTGGATACCGACTGGACGTGGACCACTTCGACCCCGTCGCCACTACCCGGACCGCGGCCGTGACTGCACCGGATGGCACAGTCCTTCCGGTCGTCCTGCACACCGCCGACGGGCTACGGATGACTCCCCACGCGTCCGGCCTCGACGCCGATCCGCGCCACCTCGTCGGGGCAATCGAAATTCCGTCGGACGCGTACGCGGATCGGGCATCGAACCCCGCTCTGGACGCGTTCGTACAGGACTGGATGCGCGGCAATCACATTGCGGCGATCACGCTCAGCGCCACCGACCACGACTTGGTGATCCGCTAGCCGAAACCAGCGTCGTTCACCCTGTCGCCTCGATTAGGCTCAGCAGATGGTCGAAACCACACGCGACGTGCCGATATCACCCGTCGACGCTGCGAGCTTCCAGCTCGGTGTGCACGTCCAGCCGTACCTCGTCACGATTGCCGGACTGCTCTCTCCGGGTGGCTTCGTCGATCGAGACGGTCGACCGGATCTTGCGCATCTTCACCGCACCCTCGCAGCTCACATCGCGCAGGAGCCATTACTACGGCAGCGACCGATCATGCGGAACGGGTCATGGTGGTGGACTGATAACGACATCGACTTCGACCTCCATGTCTCACTGGACGAACGCGGTCCTACCGAACCCGACTTCGAAGCGATCTGCAGTCGACTCGTGATGCTTCCCCTCGACCCCTCCCGCCCCCTGTGGCACATCGCAGTGGTTCCCGCAGCTCGACCGGGGCAGTGCGGCATCGTCATCCGAGTCCATCACGCGGTACTCGACGGTGCCAGAGCCAGCGAGCTTTTCGAACGACTCTTCACCTCGGCGCCATCGACAACGCAACCAAGCACGGGCACCTCGCCAAGGACGAAGATCCGTCCGACTCTCGAACTCCGCGATCAGAAGAAAGCCAGCCCCCGGGACCTTCTCCGATTTCGAATGGGGACGTTCCTACACCGGCCGATTCGATCGCGGGTACTGCTGGGCACCATTGGCCCCACGAGATCGATCTCGTCCGTCAACGTCGGCACCTCGTTGATCGAGCGTGGTGCGCAAAAGGCTGGAGGCACATTGAACGACGCCTATCTCGTGGCTGCGGGCGCCGGACTGCGATACATCCTCGAAGATTGCGGTGAACACATTCCCAAGTCGATCGCGGTGTCGGTCCCCGTCGCAGTCAGCGCGATCGGTGACGCACGCAATGCCGTCGGGTTCATGATCATCGACCTCCCACTTCTCGAAACCGACCGAGAACGCGCCGTCGCGATCGTCGCGAAGCAAACCGCTGCGGCAAAGCCGTCCGCACGCGCAGCGGGAACAACATTTCGGTCACCACGTATGGCCCGCATTTTCGACAGGCTTGCGAAGCGCCAGCACATGATCGGTGCAGTGGTATCCAATGTCCACGGACCGCGTGGCCCGCTCACGCTCGACGGGGCAGCGCTCGTCGAACTCTGGCCGTTGGGCCCGTTGGCCGGCAATGTTCGAGTCGGATTCACCGCAGTGTCCTACAACGACAGATTCTGGATCGGAATCCAGACAGATGCCGAGCATCTCCCTCCTGCACACAGGATCGCGCAAGCCGTCGAACGGACTCTCAACGAAATAGCGAGCACCGCAACCTGACTGGATCTAACCGAGGATTTCGTGGATCGCAATGCCATCGAGCCGCTATCCGATTTACCCCGCCGCTTGGACGACGGATACTGTCGAGAGGTCTCGACTACAACTCGAGTGAGACGAGCTGGCAAGCCGGTGTCATCACGACACGATCGTCACGAGGGAGGCGAAAGATGTTCACACCTGCAGAATTCGGCAAGGTGTCGGTATTGGTTCCCCAGAACGGTGGTGCCGTCCCCTACGGAAACACCGTGGTGGTGCACGGATCCGAAAGCACTCTCGTCATCGACCCCTCACTCTCCCTCGACCGAGATCCCGTAGGTGCAGACCTGGCGTTCATCAGCCACGGCCACGAGGATCACATCGCCGGCCTCCATCATTTCGACGTGCCGACGTTCGCACACCACCTCGACGCGCCCTCGGTCGCATCACTCGAAACATTGCTCGACAACTACGGCCTCCGCGCAGACGAACGAGCAGAGGTCCGACTATCGATAGCAACGCAGTACGGCATACCTCCGACGCACCAGAATGTGGCAGGGATCGCGGACGGCCACGTCTTCGAACTCGGTGACCGCACGGCGACGGTCATTCATTTGCCGGGGCATACGCGCGGACACTGCGGTGTACTCGTCGAACCCGACGGCTTCTTCTACGTCGCCGACATCGACCTCACCTCCTTCGGCCCGATGTACGGCGATCTGGGTAGCAGCGTCAACGACTTCCTCGACTCCATCGACCACGTCTCAACGATCGACGCACGCTGGTACGGAACTTTCCACCAGAAAGGCGTGGTCGAGGGCAGCGACGAGTTCCGTCGCCGGTTGACCGCCTACCGTGAGAAACTGCTCAGCCGTGAAGAACGTCTCGTTCGATTCCTCAGTGAACCAAAACGCTTGGAAGACATCGTCGCCCATCGACTCGTCTACCGCCCCCACGTCGCCGCCCCTTACGTCGACGCCGTAGAACGACGAACAGCACAGCTGCACCTCGAACGACTCATCGCGTCCGGCGCTGTCACCACAGACGAAGATAAGGTGTTCCGGCGTGCCCTCTGACGTTCGAGCAGGCAGCGCGCCGTTCAACGATCAACCGTAGGATAATCGTCGACATGAATTGGGACAGTTCCACGGAAGCCGGATGGTTCGTCAAGCTTGCCGAAGATGGCTCTGCCGTAGCCATTTTCGATCCAGCGGGAAGTCTGTACGGCAACCTGTCCCCCACGCACCCGGACGAGGGCGATCGAACTCCCGGTAGACGTAAGCCGAAATCGTCGGTTGCCGATCGAGACCGACCTGTACTCACGTTCCGCAAAGGTCACCCCGCAACACTTCACTTGGCCGACGGAACGATCGGAACCGTGACTGATCAGAAGCGCGGGGCCATGCGCAGAAAGAACAAGCGATGTGAGGTCGACATCTCCGGTCGGACGTACATCTTCACGCATTCCTCGAGCCGGAGAGCGACGGCCCTGCGCGACGGAATCACTCTGGCACATATGGCCCGCGGCCGCTGGTCCAACCGAAGCACCGTCACTCGGAAAACTGTGTCGGTGACCGACGCCCTCGACGAGTGCGTACTGACGATATTCCAGAAAGTAGTCACACCGGGCCGTACCGGCGCACTGGATCAGGTGATGACCGACCTCAGCAACATCTGAGACAGCCCGTCGGAGACGAAGTGGCCGCAGCATCCGCCCAACCACATCTTCCACCCGCGCATTCTGATCCCCTAGCGACTCGGAAGCACGAACAAATCGACCTGATCACGGCCTTCAGATGCTCCCGAAACTCGGACCGAAATTTCACTCGAGAATCTGGCACTCAGGGTTGCAGAGTGCCAAATTTTTTAGTTATCATGTTCTCGCACAGTGAGTTCGGTCGCCGTCGAGGTGGCGGTGACCTTTCTTCGACGCTACGGGAGGTGTGTTGCTGTGCTTCGTTTCGATCCTTTCACCGACATCGACGCGATCACCAAATCCTTGCTTGCCACCGGAACCGGCAGCAGCCGAAGTCCTCGCTTCATGCCGATGGACCTCTACAAGATCGATGACCACTACGTTCTGCACGCCGATCTTCCCGGCGTCGACCCAGGATCGGTGGACGTTCAGGTAGACGGCTCGACCCTGACCTTGACCGCGCACCGCAGTGCTCTCTCCGAAGAGGGTGTGACGTGGTTGGCCGGCGAACGTTTCGCCGGTACGTACAGACGGCAGCTGTCGATCAGCGAGGACATCGATTCTGAGCGAATCATCGCGTCGTACGACAACGGCGTGTTGACCGTGACCTTGCCGATCGCCGAGAAGGCAAAACCGAGGCGGATCGAAATCTCGTCGGGGCCGCCGGCCCGCACTGCAAACTCCGAGGCAGAAGCTCAGGGACAGATCGAGGCCTGACCTGATCGGCCTGTAGCGCTACCCACACATCGGGATCGCACTGCAGGATTCTGCAGCGCTTGGTGCGAAATCGCCTGCACAAGAACCTTTCATCCCAGGAGGTCCACTATGTCCGCGACAATCATGGCCCCCGCCGCTACCCTGGCCGAACCGGTCATCTGGAACGAAGATCCGCAACGGCAAAAGTGGTGGAAACGCATACTCGCGACCAGCCCGCCGGAGAATCCCCACAACGAAGAATTTCAACCCTGACAGGTCCAGACCGATCTCGCCGCCTGCGGGCACCCACAACTGATACGGCGGCTTCCGTCCGTTCATCCTGACGGACGGAAGGCGCCGTTCAGGCGTCTTTGCGCACGCGCAGCTTGCAGGTCGTTCACCGTGCAATCTGCGCATACGAGCCGGCACTCGATATAAGAATCGCCCGAAATGGGCGAAGCAGGACGAAACACTCACACAACCAGGACGAAGCTCGTCGCCACCCTCCGACCGTGACACGTACGGTTGATATGTAAACGTCAGCGATCTTACTGGCGTTCACCGGCCTCGTCGGTCCCCTGAATTGTGTGGCCGTCGAGGTCGTCTCATGTCGCCACCCAACGTGACAGTGGTCAGGCTTCTGCTCCCGACGGCGGCGAAGCCGTCGCCAGACCCTCCAGAAGGATTGCCAGGCCGCGTTCGAGTTCGTCCTGACCGTCGTAATGAGCCATGATCGTAGCCATCGACCGTAGCCTCGGGAACTCGGCGAGCGGAAGCCGATGCAGGCCGAGCCGTAGGAGATCGTCGGTCTCCTCTGGGTTTTCGACAATTTCTTGAAGCTCGTTGAGAATGTGCCCGTTGAGGAAACCGAACACCGCTCTGTAGATGTGCAAAGCGTCTTCGGGGGTGAAACCGGCGCGGATCAACAGTTCGAGAATCGCCTCGAGGTAGCGCAGTGTCCCCGGAGGACGCAATCCGAGCGGCGTCGACAACGGCCGAGTGACCAGCAGCGGAACCACATTGGGGTGTGCGAGCGCGAGGCGGCGATACCCATACGCAACCGCGTGCAGTTGCCCTCTCCAGTCGCGATCGGACGGGTCAACGACCAGCTGTTCGAGCACGGTCTCCACGACCCCGTCCAGCAGTGCCGCCTTGTTTGCCGCATACCTGTAAAGGGTCATCGGATTTCTGTCGAGCGCTTTCCCCAGTCGCCGCATGGAAAGGCCCTCGGCACCTTCCTCGTCGATGATCGCCAGCGCCGTCGAGAGCACAAACGCCCTGGTGAGAGGTTCCTCGCGATCGCCGACTGGAATCGAACCATGAGTGCGGTCTCGCGAGTGTCCGGCCATTCACAGAATATACAACGTATGCCTACGCGTTGACAGAACCGCGCGACTGGTTTACTGTTCGGTGACGCCCTATATATACAACGTATACACACATCGTATACCCGGAATGTCCGGATTTACGTGGGCGCTCATCGATACGTCCCGGCGCCGGAGTCGGCGCGGACGTACGGACTCACTTTCGTCGCATGAGTCCCTTCTTCAAAGGATCGAAGATGAACAGAACATGACAGCACCTACCGCAACACGACGCTCGCGGTTCTTTCAATTCTCAGGTATTGCAACGATTTCCGTATTCTCAGTCGGCCTTCTCGTCCTGCCGGCCGGCACTGCCGGCGCGGAAGCGACTGCTGTCGGACTCGGCACCGCTGAGCCCTTTGCAGTCCTTGCCGGAGCGGGAATCACCAACACCGGACCGACAACACTCGGAGGCGATATCGGCACGTATCCGACGCCGACCATCACCGGTGTATCGGACCTGACGATCACCGGCACCAACCATGGCGGAGACGCGGTATCTCAGGGA
This sequence comes from Rhodococcus sp. NPDC060176, assembly GCF_042728675.1. Classification (NCBI taxonomy): domain Bacteria; kingdom Bacillati; phylum Actinomycetota; class Actinomycetes; order Mycobacteriales; family Nocardiaceae; genus Rhodococcus; species Rhodococcus sp. NPDC060176. Next base: position 783,073 of record NZ_JBHWYS010000003.1, on the reverse strand, counting down.
GCAAAACCCGACGTGTTGACTGCCTACAACACTCTCGCCGGTCAGGGCCCGACACAACCGACCGGAGCCGACTTGACCGGCCGGACACTGGTTTCGGGTGTCTACAACTCCGGATCGTCGATCGCCCTGTCGGGAACCGTGACCCTCGACGCTCAAGGTGACCCGGATGCCGTCTTCGTCTTTCAAGCCGGATCAACGCTGATCACGTCGTCTTCGAGCACCGTCGCGTTGATCAACGGGACGCAGGCGTGCAATGTCTTCTGGCAGGTTGGTAGCTCCGCCATTCTCGGCACCAATTCCGTGTTCCGAGGAAACCTGTTGGCGCTGACAGACATTACTGCCACAACGGAGGCCACTGTCGAGGGTCGCCTGTTGGCGATCAACGGCGCGGTCACTCTCGATACGAACACCGTTACCGTCCCCACCTGTGCGCCGCCGGTCACAACTACAACCCCGACTGCCACTACGACGACTACGGTCCCGCCTGACACGACGACAACCACGACGACGGTCCCACCCGAGTTGACTACAACCACCACTACGGCGGTCCCGCCAGAGGCGACTACGACCACCACTACGGCGGTCCCGCCAGAGGCGACTACAACCACGGTGGGCACCCCTGTCGGAACGGTGACCACCACGGTGGGCGTACCTCCGGTCATCACGACCAGCCGAAACATTCCGTCGATACCCGTGATTCCCGGTTTACCGCCACTACCGGGAACACCTCCGACTGTGCCCGGGACAGTAACCATCCCGTCTCAGGTACCGACGACCTCGGCATCTCGAACGAGTGCCCCGACCACTCAACCTGTAGGACCGGAATCCCCCACTGGCCGAACCCCTCAGGTGCCGCAGGTACCACGAGGCTCGGTCGACACCGGCGACGGAAGCACACAATCCCAAAGTGCCGGGCAGTCGAGTGAAGGGTGGATTGCCTTGCTGGTCTGCACCTTCGCCGTCATGGCAACATCGGTCCTCGTCATCCGTCGGACCAGTCGATAGATGAAGGACAGCAACTCCGTGATGGCTCCGCGATCTCGCCGAGCCATCACGGCTCTCGCCCTTGTTGTTTCGGCACTCTTGACAGTCGTCGGATGCGCCGGCGGACAGGTCGACGCCGGAAACTCACAACCTCACCCGTCGTCTCGACAAACTGCCCCATCCGCGCCGAGCGCCCCTGACTCTGTACAGCCGGAAAAGGTTCCGGTAACGGCCGCACAACGCCCCGTGCGACTCGAAATCCCGTCCATCGGCGTCGACACCATCATCATCGATCTCGGACTCGATACCGATGGAACTCTCGAAGTCCCACCGGACGGGAAGGCTGCAGGGTGGTACACCGGCGCTCCCGCCCCCGGCGAGGTCGGACCAGCGATCATCGCCGGCCACGTCGACTGGGAAGGCGTAGCCGGGGTCTTTTTCGATCTGAGGAATCTCGAACCAGGAGCCGACATCATCGTCACGCGCGAAGACGGAAGTCGCGCTGTGTTCACCGCCACCAGCATCGAGCACTTCCCCAAAGAGAACTTCCCCACCGACGTCGTATACAGCGACCTCGACCATCCCGGACTCCGGATCATCACGTGCGGTGGATCCTTCGACGAAACCGCACGCAGCTACAACGACAACATCATCGCATTCGCCGACATCGTCTGACCGCCCGACGACGCCGAAGCATGAAACTCATTGCAGCGGAATGATATAGACCTCGAAATTCTGCGCGAACAGTTGGAGAGCAATGATCATGTTCCACTTGTCCTTGACCGAGAACTCTCGATGACAGACACCGACGACGTTGGTGCGAGCGTCGAAACCGGCGACGTTGGTGCGAGCGTCGAAACCGGCGCCGATGCGCCTGCATGGCGGGATCGGAAGCGTTACTTGTGGCCGTTGGGATTGCTGATCCCACTGAGCCCCTTCCTGTCCTGGTTACTTGTCGAACATTTGCACCTCGGCCTGTTCTGGGCGACCGGTGCCTGGATCCTGATTCTCGTCATACCGATCGTCGACCTCGCAGTCGGCGCCGACGGCCACAGTCCGCCCGACAACGCGATCGCGGCATTGCAGGATGACCGCTACTACCGATGGTGCACCTACCTGTTCGTGCCGCTGCAATACGGGGGTCTCGTCTTCGCTGCCTGGTGCTGGTCGTATGCCCCGATGGCAACCGGAGAGAAGATCGCACTGGCGATGACCGTCGGAGTCGTGGCAGGTGTCGGTATCAATGCCGCACACGAACTCGGCCACAAGAACAACCGCCATGAGCGAAGATTGGCGAAAATTGTTCTTGGTCAATCCTTCTACGGACACTTCTACATCGAGCACAATCACGGTCACCACATCAAGGTCGCGACGCCTCGCGATCCGGCCAGTGCCCGCTTTGGGGAATCTTTCTGGATATTTCTGCCCCGCAGTGTGTTCGGAGGCCTGAGGTCGGGTTGGCTAATCGAATCAGCACGTCTGCGCCGACAAGGTTCACCGGTACTGTCGCCTCGGAACAGCATCGTGCAGGCGTGGTCACTCTGCGCCGCGCTGTTCGGGACGTTGATCATCGTGTTCGGGTGGCAGGTACTGCCCTGGCTGTTCCTGCAAGCCTTGGCTGGGATAACTTTCCTCGAGGCGGCCAACTACCTCGAACACTACGGATTGCTCCGTGCGCGCAGAGAAGACGGCAGCTTTGTCAGGGCAAGGCCCGAAGACAGCTGGAACAGCGATCATCTCGTGTCCAACTTGTTCCTGTACCAGTTGCAACGACACAGCGACCATCATGCGAATCCGCGACTACGCTACCAATCTCTGCGCAGCGCTCCCACCGCTCCGCAGTTGCCGGCCGGGTACGCGGTGATGATCGTCTGCGCTGCCATACCACCGCTGTGGAGGCGGATCATGGATCACCGCGTCCTCGACTATTACAACGGCAACGTCGAGCTGATACACACCAAGGCCACCGCATGAAAAACATTGCCCGAGATGACGATCGCAGCGACGGGCATTACACAGCCATCGGACCGACCCGGAACGACGGAGCCGACTACCAGCCGGCCCGCACTCGACTCGAGCGGGCCGCACCGAGTCCGGAAGTCGTCGCCGCCGCGGAGTACCTGTTGACCCAGCCCGACGCATACCTCTATCGCCGCCGTTACCTCGACCTGATCGCCCAAACCCCCGGACCTGACGGCACATCGATCACCGACTACTCCGCAGCGGAACGCTACCTACTTGTCACCGCCACCGCGCACCGCCGAACGAATCGTGAGGGTCTTCCATCACCGGTGACCGGTGCCAGAGGTTGACAACAGAACGACCAAATTGGGCGAAAGGAAGCTGAAGTCCACCTGCGGCATTTTCGTAGTCACATGACACCGCTTCCTGTTATCGTGACGGCAGGCATTTGATCTTCGAGTGACGGATTCATTCAGTCGCGCCGACCCTCGGGAGCGATCCCGGTCGGTCGCACCTGCGATTTCCGACCCGCGTGGTCTCCGTCAACTCACTTGCGCGTACCAGCACCTATTTCGGTAGCGCGCACGCTCCTCGGGAGAAAGAATGCCTGATTCATCGACCATTCCTGCACGCCTGCGCGCGCAACTCACCGCCACCGACATCACCGTCACCTACAGCGGCACAACGATACTGAGCGGAATCGACCTCACTGTGACGCCGAAATCGCGCTGGGCGGTGGTGGGCGAGAACGGCCGCGGTAAGTCCACCCTCGTACACGTGTTGGCTGGAAAGTTGACACCGGACGTCGGCGTCGTTTCACGGGTCGGCGCCCTCGGTCCGGCAGAGCAAGAAATGCTGACCACCGACGAACGCACGGTCGGGCAAGTCGTACGAGACTCCATCGCCGATGCTCTAGCCGCAGTGGACGAATTCGAAATCGCGTTGAACGGTCTCGCACCTGGCACCGCGAAGGCCGACCACCGCTATTCAGCTGCACTCGAACAGGTAGAGGCACTGGATGCTTGGAATGCCGAACGACGGGTGAACATCGCGCTCGATGAGCCGAGCAATCATCTGTCAATCCGTCTCGTCGACGAGCTGACCGAGGCCCTCGAAGCGACCGAAGCGGCGGTGGTGGTGTCCACACACGACCGACAGATGATCCGTGGCACGAATTTGTGGTGCAGCCTCGCATTGTTCTGCGATCCCGCCGGGGTGACCCCATGTCCGGTAGTCAGGATTCTGCCGTTCGACCATCGAGATTGACTACCTTCCGGTAACAACGTTGTGAGCCTTGACACATCCCCAACCTGCTCAATACTGTTCAGCGGACGATAGTCGTCTCTAATTCGATGCACTCCGAACCCCTGATAAAAAGGACGCGAGAACTGATGCCTAGCAACCCAACCCGCATTGCAAACACCACCAAGGGGTGCCAGTGACCGAACCGAATGTTCAGTCGAATCTTGCGATGTCGACGCGGCAAGTCGGAGGACTCGCCGCCGTTGGATTCCTCGCCTTTTCCGAAGTCACCAGCGGAATGCTGCAGTCGTGGTACATCCCACTTCTACCGCAAATTGGACAGAGGCTCGAGATCACCCCAGCCCAACTGAACTGGGTATTGGCTTCATACCTGCTTTCGACCGTCATTTGCGTACCGGTGCTGGCCAAATTGGGCGACAAATACGGCCACCGGCGCCTGGTACTGATTGTGCTTGGCGCCGTCTCCGCCGGAACGATCATTACAGCGGTAGCACCTTCATTCGGGATCTTCCTGTTGGGCAGAATCATCCAAGGAACGTTGGGGGCACTCCTTCCGCTCGAGTTGGCAATTCTCCGAGAACGCGCGGGCGCCAGTTCAGGCCGCGCAATCGGGATACTTGTAGGGTGCCTCGGTGCCGGAGGAGCTGCGGGGACACTCTTGGTCGGACTACTCGGCACTCACGCCAATCTGACCGTCACCCTTTTCGTGCCTGTCGCACTCGCACTGGCAAGCCTTGTAACTATCGCAATGTTTGTTCCCGAAACATCTGCTCGTACAGAAGGTTCCATCGACTGGACAGGTGCTGCCCTATTGGGTACCGGTCTCGCAGCCTTCCTCGTCGGGATCAGCAATGGAAGCAAGCTAGGGTGGACCTCTCCGACAACCCTGATGGCAACTGGCGTCGGCTTGGCATTACTTGTCGCCTTTTTTGTGATGGAGAAGAAAATCAGCAGCCCTTTGGTCGACTTGACGTTGCTGACGAAGGGAGGAGTCGGATTCCTTCTACTGTTGACTGGGCTATTCGGATTGCAGTTCTACGGAGCTGCTACCGTTTCTGCACTGTATTTTGCATCGAAACCTGACATCGTCGGGTACGGGTTTGGACTCGACTCGATGGGCATTGCGCTGGCGATAACTCCCGTACCACTCGCCCTCATGGTTTCGTCGTCGCTCGCCGACAGCCTCGCGCGACGACTCGGGATCCGAACGGTACTGCAAATCTCTGCCCTTCTGATTTCCATTTGGTTCGTTGGGTTGATCGCATTTCGACACAACCTGACTGGCTTCATTTCGATGGGTTTGATCGGAGGTATCGGCATCGGACTATTCGTCGCGCTCCTTCCCGCACTTGTTATCTCTCGCGCACGTCCGGAAGACTCCGGAATCGCGGGTGCCCTGTATAACACTTCTCGAACCGTGGCCGGGGCTACTGCCGGAGCGGCGTTTGCCGCGATCATGTCCGGCATGGTGATCAGCGGATCGAAAATACCAAGTGAGACTGCGTTCCTAACGGTCTGGTCCGTCTGCATCGGAGTAGGCGTGCTGATTTTTCTGCTGGTTCCATTTCTCGACAAGCTGGGAGGAAAGGCCTACCAACCCGAATTGCCGAAACATGTGGCCGACATTCCGGTCCGAGAATCATCGTGATATTTCCTATAAGATTCCTTGCCGTACGTATGTGAATCTCTGGCACCACGAGTGTTCGAAATTGATTTCCCCTAATAATTACGAGAAACTATGTGATCGAACGGCTCGAAAACCTATCTCGAACCTTGGCTTCGGGCGAGGGAACCGGCGACAGTTCACTGTCGCATCGAGCTTTGACAGAACCAACGAGATGCCCTGGAGTAGCCAGCAGATGGTGCGTGGCATGATGAGTCTATGTCACGCGCCATCCCCCAACCGTCTGGCCGTGGGCGACCAAGCGATCCGGAAATAGAAGCACGTATTTTGTCCGCGACGATGGAGTTGTACGGGAATCTCGGGTGGGCAAGGCTGAATCTCGACTTGATTGCGCGACACGCCAAGGTTGGAAAAGCGGCTCTTTACCGACGATGGCAGACAAAAGAACAGATAATGTCAGCCGCGTTGCGGTCCAGCAAAATGACAGTCACTGACTTCGATACCGGAACGCTTCGCGGAGACCTGGTGGCAATCGGCCAGGTGACGGTAGAGCGGTTGCTCGGCGAGCATGGCTCAGCACGAATGCGCGCCATGATCGATGCAAAAATATTTCCAGAACTATTCGAGGGCGAAATCGCCGAATTTCGCAACGAAAGTATCGTCGGTGGCCGCGAAACTATCTTTCGCGCAATCGAACGCGGAGAGATCGCGAAGGGCACATCACCAGCTCTGATACTTGACGCCGTGGCAGGAACAATCGAGCACCGTTTTCTGATGACACCGATGTCTAAAGTCAAGGAATTTGAATCCGGCGCGGACAAATACATCGAATCAGTCGTCGACCTCGTTCTCGGTGGCCTCGAGTACAACAGCAGTTCTACTGATAATTGATAACGAGTAACAAAACTAGACCAACCGGAGTCGGCAAAGGTCAGCTCCGGGTGGCCCAATCTTTGGATTGCGTTCAAATCCGATCGTTTGCTGGTCCACATGCCGGTACAAAGAATAGAGAAGACCGTGGGAACAACAGAGCACAGCGACGCCGCGCCACTGCGATGGTCAGTGAAAGAGTCCTTGCTGCAGTACGTTCGAGCACTTGGTGAGATTTCATACGGGTCTGCCCTGGTCGAACAGGGGGACGAGCTGATCTGGCCACTCGTCGCAGATCGTCATGAACCCGATGGGACTCGGATTACCCAGTACAGCGGTGAGATGCACCTCCGCGCGCACGACGGACTCCTGGATATCGTAATCGCCGATCCCGAGGTTCGTTTGGCCGAGTCGCAGGGGCAACTGAGTGTACGGACTACCCTTGACGGGTCGCAACGCGTCGTGATTGCGACCCTCGATGACGTCGAGAGCTCAGAATCAGGCGTGCACGCCCAGGTACTGGTAACTACTGTGGGCTCGATGGTGTTCGGCGCCAATTATCCTTCAGGAACACAGCTTTCGCCATTGACAATCGGGGTCGGCCCACGCTGACAGAATGCGGGTGGACACTGGGGCTCACCGATACCTTCCAGAACCAAGAACTCGATCTTTCGCAGTTCGTCGTCCGCGTCGAAGTCGTTGCCGAAATCACCTGACGACGCTCCCCCGATTCCAACTCGAACTATCGATCCTGAGTTTCGGGATCGAGACCCATTCCACCCTCATCTCCCGCGCCAAGTGCTTGCGCGTAGCGCGCGGCATACTGCTCCAGCGCGACGGTCGCATCTGCTTCACCCGCCCACTGGTCCGGCACCTCGAGCCCGTCGCTCGTCATTCGCGACACCCGCGCGGTGGAGAACTCGACGACGGTGCGGGTGAAGGAGCACCGCACGAAGCTCGAGGACGGGGAGAATCGCGCGGCGCCGAAGGTGCAATCTACGAAAGACGTGTCCGAGAACTGCGCACCGGTCAGGTCCGCGCCGTCGAATATGCAGCGCTCGAACACAGTATTGGGCACTGACCTGAGCCGCAGTGCTTTCGCTCCGGTGAAATCGCAATCGACGATCTGCGGCCCCAGAGCCAGACGGGAGAGCGTGGCACCGCGGAAACTGCACCGCTCGAATCTGCGATTGATGCGCGGCTGGCCGGTCAACATGGCGAAATCGAAACGGCAGTCGAATAGTTCGGACTCGAAGACTGACAGTGCACCCTTGACGAAGCTCAGGTCGATGCGTTCCAGAGTGATGAATCTGATGTCGATACCACCGCTACCTGCCGTCAGGCCACGCAAATCCACCAACCCGTCGGCAGTCTCCGTCCATGGCGAGGTGAGCGCGTGAGGTGGCTTGACGATCCGTGACTGATCAAGCAACTCTGCCCGTAATTTCTCGACATCCTCGTCTGACCAACGGCGGCGCAGAACACCGATGTCGGATCGCTTCACAGCGGTCCCGATGAATGGAGTATCAATCGAGATCGACCTTCCGTACGTGCGTATTTGCCACATCAAGTTCGATTTCCTGTGCATTGGCTAATCGCAGCGTCGGCACAGGATCTCCCGTCGTGTCGTCGACCAACGTCGAAGATGGTTCACCGTCGTCGAACGCGTGGCGCTCGCCCCACTGACGCAAACTCACGATCACGGTGAACAGATCCGCGCCACGTGCGGTCAAGACGTACTCGTTCCTGGTCCCCTGTTCGTTTGCTCGAACCTCCAGGATTTCCTGTTCGACAAGGCTCCGCAGCCTGTCGGTCAGAATGTTCTTCGCGATGCCGAGGTTGCGCTGAAACTGGCTGAATCTGCGCGCCCCGTCGAAGGCATCCCGCACGATCAGCAGCGACCAGCGGTCCCCGATGATGTCGGCTGCTCTAGCCACCGGGCAGTGAGAGTCCGTCCACTGCATGCGATAAGCCATCGAATTCCTCTTTGGTTGCGTTTTGAAACCGACATGACATAGCCTTCAAATGGTATCAAAACGCAACCAAATGGAGTGAAAGTGGTCAATCATGCCGCGCACGAGGCCGCGCCGACCAGGCACGGGATGCCTCACAGACTGCGCATCCTTTTGGCTGTCCTCTGCGGGGTCTCGGTAGCAAACATTTACTACGCACAGCCACTTCTCGGCCAAATCGGGGCGGACCTGTCACTTCCAGCAGCCGGTCTCGGACTAGTCGTTGCACTCGCCCAACTCGGCTACCTCGCAGGGCTGATCGTGCTGGTGCCACTGAGCGACCTGGTGGACCGCAGGAATCTGATCGCACTCCAGATAGGCGCTGCCGCAACGGCAATGATGCTTGTCGCATTTTCCACCACGAGTCTGCAACTCTTGATCGGCATCACCGTCGCAGGCGCATTCTCAGTCGTCGTCCAAGTCATAGTTGCCTACGCCGCAGCGATCAGCCACCCGGAGGAGCGGGGCGCAAACATCGGCGTCATCACCAGTGGCGTCGTGGTGGGCATCATCCTCGCCCGCACCGTGGCGGGACTGGTTGCAGATCTGGCCGGCTGGCGGGCGGTCTATTCGGGGTCTGCCGTCATCTCTCTTCTGATCGCCGCGGTCGCCTTGGCGATGTTGCCGAAAGACGTGTGCCCACGACGGAAGAAGGGCAGTTACGCGCGGGCAGTCGGGTCAGTCGTGACATTGACAACTACGAACCGAGTATTCCGCACCCGGGCGCTGATCACCCTGTTCCTCTTTGCGTCCTTCGGTGCATTGTGGAGCGGTATGACCCTGCCACTGAGCGAGGAACCGTGGCGATTGACCACAACACAGATCGGGCTGTTCGGTATAGCCGGACTTGTCGGCGCACTGGGTGCAATCAGCGCCGGCCGATGGGCAGACGAAGGCAAGTCGCAACGCGTCACCGGCTTGTCCCTGATCGTTCTCGTACTCTCGTGGGTGCTGAGCGCGCAGGCTACGCACTCTCTTGTTCTGCTCGCGATCGGCGTGATTGCATTGGACTTCGCCGTCCAGGCTGTACACGTCACAAGTCAGAATCTCATAGTCGCCCATGCACCGGAATCGGCCGGCCGCATCATCGGCAGCTACATGGTGTTCTATTCGCTGGGCAGCGCAATCGGAGCGATTTCCACCACCATGGTCTTCCATGCCGCGGGTTGGGGTGCTTCGAGCGCCGTCGGGGGCGGGTACGCTGCCGCTGCATTGATCGTCTGGATCGTCGACCTGACGCGCACATCGCGGGCACGAAAACAGCCGGGCCGCAACACGGCCCGGCTGCAGAGTCCTCACGCACCAACTGGGATTCAGAATGAACGCAACTACTGAACGTGTTCGAATACCAGTCGTCTACCCTCACTCAGCATCGAATCCTCCACTCTTACAGAGCGATTACGTCGCCCACGAAGATCTGATCGGGATTGACGATCTGTGGGTTCATGTCCCAAACCTGTTGCCAGGTGAGCCCCCTTTCGGCACCGAGGCCGAACAACGTATCACCGGCCGCGACGATCACCGCTTCACCCGACGTCTGAGACACAGACTCCGGAATGCTCTCTGCCGGTGAAGATTCGAATGTTGCAGACTCGACTACCGGATCCGGCACGGATTCGGGTACCACTTCAGGCTCGGGTTCAGGTGCAGGCGCAGGTGCAGGTGCAGGTGCAGGTGCAGGTGCAGGTGCAGGAACAATGCTCGAGCCGGTGTCGCATGCGCCGACCGAACTCAGGAAGGCCATGGGATCGACGGCGCCACCATTGTGAATCCGCAGATGCAGGTGTGGCCCGGTGGAACTGCCGGTGTTGCCCGTTGCCCCGATCTGATCGCCTACCTCGACATGCTGCCCCACACCGACCCATGTTTCGGAGAGGTGACCCATCTGAATCTGCGCGCCCGAGTCCGCTTCCAACTGGATGTATGTTCCGTATCCACCCGGATCGTTCGGTCCTGCAACCGAAATCGTGCCCGACGTCGGTGCGTGGAGCACGGTGCCTACGTTTACGGCGAAGTCGACGCCGTCATGTCCTGCATGGAAGCCCTGTGACAGCGCCCCGTCTACCGGCCACTCCCAGTTACAACTCGCCGACCAACCTTGCGCACCGGCGATACCTGCATTGACGACCGCTCCGGCACCCACAAGAGCACTCACGCCCGCAGTGGCAGCGATGAATCGTTTCGTGTTGGAACGCATGGGTTTTCTGTGCTTACTCATTTTTTCCTTGACTGATGTGATCGGAGCAGGTGCAACGCTCTACCTGCGGGCAGCACTCGGTACGTGCTGAGCGGTACGGCAGACAGCACCGACTCCGTTGGAGTGAATTTTTCGGAATGCGCCGCGGCGATAACCAGAGCGACAACTCTTGCGACAGCGGGACGCATGGGTACTGATCGAAATGTCGAGAATCCGACGAGCTCGTGGATCTTCGACGGCATGGTCTGTGGCACGGAAACGGCCACAACCGCGAACACCTGAGCGCGCTAGCTCGCATCACGGACCACACTGTGGTGCGCTCGTCCTGTGCCCCGCGGACTTGTCACGCGGGTGGACGGAGAGCAGGTCCGGAGACTATTCCGTCAGTACTGGTGAAAGCACTGTCAAAATCCCGAGCCAACTCGCGGCAGGGCGGGAACCGATCCTTGATCGTGGGCCACGAATGTCGCCACGCCGAACCGAAGGCATTTCGGTTGCAGATCGACAGGGCGGGTGTCTGCACGGGCAGTCGAGATTGGGGTGGAACATGCGGATCCTTGCGTTGCGGATGAGAATCACCCCATACGCTGTCGCTTCATGGTGCTCCACACGACGGTTGAATTACCTGGATACATACCTGTTTTTGCCAGGTCGACCCGACCGGTCGAAATTGCACCCGCCTCGACGTCACCTGAACGTCGAACGGGAGACCAGTGCATGTCCCGGTATCGGAACGTGCGCTGATCTCCCGTTCAGGTAGATCTGTTGTTCGGTAGAGCTACCGCTCTGCTGCGTGATGCGCGGCGATGTATCCGTAAACCAAGCCCTGGCCGATCGTCGCGCCAGCGCCCGGGTAAGACTGTCCGAATGCGTTGGCCGCGGTATTGCCGATCGCGTACAGGCCGTCGATGACGCTGCCGTCCTCACGAAGCACGCGCGCTCGATCGTCGGCCTCCACGCCACCGCAGGTGCCGAGGTCGCTGAGCGTCATCTTCACCGCGTAGAGGGCACTCGTGTCGAGCTTCCTCAGGTTCGGGTTCGGGGACACTGTCGGGTCGCCGTAGTACCGATCGTATGCACTTCCGCCGCGACCGAATTCCGCATCGCTACCGGCAGCTGCGGCCTCGTTGAACTTCTCGAAGGACTCGGCAAAAGCATCCTCGGGAAGTCCGACCTTGCGGGCAAGCTCGGCCGGACTGCTCGCCTTGTGCGCGATACCGGACTCGAAGAACGCTGGTGGAAGGGGCTGACGCGGGAAGATGCCGCCTGCGAACACGTAACTGTTGCGGTACTCCTGGTCGAAAACGAACCACATGGACTCGGCAGGGTCGCCCGCCTTCTCCCTTTCGAGCACGCGCTGACCGAACGTCATGTAGTCGGTTGCCTCGTTGACGAATCGACGACCTGTGTGGTCGACGATGAACGAGCCAGGCAGCGCACGCTCCGCGAGCATCACCATTGGCGGTCGTCCCTTGATGCTCGCCACTGCGGGGAACCACCATGACTGATCCATCGAGCCGATACCCGCGCCCAACTCCTGGGCAGCCTCGATCGCCTCGCCGATGTTGCCCTCTGCGCCCAGGCTCTCGTGCTCTCCGAGGCTCTCCGACTGGTACTTGTGACGCCATTCCATGTTGTGGTCGAACCCGCCGGCGGCCAGAACGACACCGCGGCGGGCCGTCACTGTCACCTCGCGACCGTCTTGCACGACGATCGCACCGGTCACGCGGTCGCCCTCGGTGACGAGCCGAACCAACGACGTTTCCGTCCACACCGGGATACCTGCTTGCACCACACCGGCGAACAGGCCCGCTGCGAGCGCCTGACCGCCGGCGATGTATTCACGCTTGAGGACGTACTTACCGTAAACACCCTGCGCCAAGCGGCGGATGATGCGCGGAAAAGCCTTGGTCGGCTTCTTCACCATCAGGTTCATCCATTTGTAGTCCGCGCCAGTGACCGGCATCGGAAGCCCGGCTTCCATCAGGCCGGGGCGCAGGCGCCCGCGTTCGGCGCCCAGTACCGACGCGTCGAAGGGCTGGCACTCGCAAGTGCGGCCGGCCGCGCTGCCGCCCGGCAGTTCGGGGTGGTAATCGGAGTATTCCTTGGCCCAGAAAAACTTCATGGGCGTCGTGCGACTGAGCATGTCGACCGTGGCGGCACTGTTGTCGACGAACGCCTCACCACGTGCGGCGGGTGCCGTATCACCAACCGCCGCATGCACATAGGTCTTCGCGCGCGCAACGGTGTCGCCCGCACCGGCTTCCGCCAGTACCGCGTTGGCAGGCATCCAAAACGCCCCACCGGACCGCGCCGTCGAACCGCCAACGTACTGCGTCTTCTCCACGATCAGCGTGGACAAGCCGAGCTCGTTCGCGGTGAGGGCCGCAGCCATGCCGGTACCGGACCCGATCACAAGCAGGTCGACAGCGATGTCATGGGCTCGAGTCGCGGGGGGTGCCTGATTCTTAGCCATTGAACGAATCCCTTCACGTGGTTTATCGACGCAAACGCTAGGGCAGTCGCGGCGCAGTAGGGTCCGAATGCCCATTCAGCGGGACACTGCACGCGGGGTGCTCAAACAGCACCCGGTCACGGTTGACGCATTGCGGCGCTCACCGCAGGGTCCCGTCGATCGCATCATCGCCAATCTCTGAATTCTCCGATTCGAGCGGATATGGTGAGGCTGTCCCTTCGATCACGACAGTGTTGGAAAGTGGCCACTGCAAACGACATTGCTGGACGAGTTCCGGGCACACGAAGAACCGAGCTGTGCGTCGGGGAATGAACAACCTGGACATTGGAGATCTCTCGTGATGAATCTCGTTCGCCGACTGAGCGTCTGCGCATCTGTCGTGATCGTTTCGGCTCTGACGCCGGTAGCGCTCGCATCTGCAGCGGTGACCATTCCATTCCAGGTCAACCCTGCGCCGTACGGCAACCCGAACGGCAGCTTCGACGCGCCCGCAGTCCGCTGCGTAGCTGTGGTCGGCGACCAACCCGGCACGGTGACGATCACCGGCGGCAAGGAAGACCGGTGGGGATGCCTGCTCTCGTCCGAAGTGCGCTGGCTGAACCTCTCGACCGGGGCCTCCGGTTCCGCCCGACTCTCGGACGGCCTGCACGGATTCCCGGCAGAGGCGATCGTTCAGACCGGAACCGGCCAAGTCGCTGTCGCCGTCCTGTCCGTCACCGGAACGATCACCCCAGGCGTCGCATCGTTCTACGTGCCGTAAGCATCCGAACTCCGAATCACGGGCGCGATGGGACCTAGGTCGTGTTTGCCGACACGTCATCCCGGTTAGCCTGAAAAGACGCTACCGAGAGGACGCTCATGACCTCGACTGTGCACGAAACCGTCGCCGTGGATCCAAACCTGATCGACGTCTACAAGGACCTCCACAGCCACCCGGAGCTGGGGTTTCACGAGGATAGAACATCCAAGATCGTCGAAAAACATTTGGCAGCATTGGGATTCGACATCACAACCGGGGTCGGCTCGACCGGAGTCGTCGCCGTCCTGAAGAACGGAGCGGGACCTACTGCGCTACTGCGTGCGGACATGGACGCCCTCCCGGTTCGAGAAGAAACCGGCTTGGACTACGCCAGCACGGTGACGACCACCGACGATCAGGGGAAGTCCGTCTCGGTCAGTCACGCGTGCGGCCATGACCTGCACACAACCTGTCTACTCGGTGCAGCCCGAATTCTTTCTCAGGACACGACGACCTGGTCCGGCACTCTCGTCCTCGTCTTCCAACCGGCCGAAGAACTTGGCGCAGGTGCGCAGGCCATGGTCGACGACGGACTGTTCGAGCGATTCCCGAAGCCCGACATCGTCCTCGGACAACACGTGGCTCCGCTTCCGGCAGGCACCATCGCCGGGCATGCTGGGCCCTCGTACGCGGGATCGGACTCGTTGCGTGTGCGACTGGTCGGAAAAGGCGCGCACGGATCGATGCCGGAGAACTCCGTCGATCCCGTGGTCATGGCAGCCGAAACCGTGCTCCGCCTGCAAACTGTCATTTCACGCGAAGTGCCGAGCACCGCGACGGCGGTCCTCACCGTCGGCTCCATTCATGCTGGAGATGCCGCCAACGTCATTCCCGGCGAAGCGGAACTCCAACTCAACATCCGTAGCTACGACGCCGGTGTGCGTCAACGAATCCTCGACAGCGTCGACCGCATCGTCCGGGGCGAGGCGGCCACTGCCGGCGCACCCACCCCACCGACTATCACCGAGACAGAGCACTTTCCTATCGTCGTCAATGATCCGGCAGCGCTGGACAAGACACTCGATGCCTTTGCCGAATGGCTGGGAAACAACAAGATTCTCGACCCTGGCGCAGGAGCAGGGAGCGAGGATGTCGGCATTCTCGCGACCAGCGCCGGTGCGCCGCTGTCGTACTGGTTGCTCGGCGGCACCGACCCTTCCCTGTTCACGACAGGTGACATGACCGACCCAGCCCTGCGAACCGTGCCGTCGAACCATTCGCCGCACTACGCTCCGGTGATCGAGCCGACCCTGACAATCGGCGTGAACGCCTTGGTCGTCGCGGCCAGGACGTGGCTACCAATTCCCTGACGTCATAGCGTCTCCACTGGGCTCCCTCCATGAGAATTCAAGGGAGCGAGGCAGTTTGACATTGCATGACGCTGCAGCAGACCGATCGATGGACGTGCACGATTCGAAGTACGCGCATAACTGAGCAATGGCAGTCGATCTCGAGCTTTCTTGGCGCAGTTTCTCTGGATCGTCTTCGTCGTCATCGGCGGACAGACCGAATACTGATGATTCTGCGCGGTAAGTGGTTCCGACGAAGCTGAATCATTGCCGGTTCAACCGCACACCATCAATAGCCATAAGTAAAGAACTTGACAAGCTTTACCCATCTACGTCTTCGAGTTTCACACTATTCACCTCGAAGAAATTCAATTCCAGATAGGCCACTCCTGACTACAAAACACTCCGAAGTATTGACGGAGACCATCAGGTCTGAAGCCTTATCGCATCCAGGCCAACCCTTTCACGCACCCGGATCTTAAAATTCCTCGATCATCGCCGGTAAACACTGATCAGCGTGTGACTCACGGCATTTTCCGATTTACCACGGGAAATCGTGATAATTCATCACCGGCCTTGAACTGGAAGAACTGCAAAAGTCCTAGATTCAACTAATTCCAAACCGCAGGGTTCTCTTCACTTTTCGCGGCATTTCAACTGGCAATGCTTGACATCGAATTGTCTTTCGTTCTCAATTAGCGATGCCCACTGACGTGATGCTCCTTCGTGCATCAACGCATTAATTCCGCTATCGAATCCAGTGAAGGGATCAGCCGCGAAAATGACGGTTGCCGAGAGCTTGAAAGATAGGAACCTGTACTCGAACCTCAGGCGTGCTGCCGATTTGAGCAACCCATTCTGGGATCGCGCAGTCGGCGAGGGCCTGGCAGATATCACCGCCGACCGCGTCGCAGGCTTCGAACACCGGACGACCGAAGGCTACGAATTCGAGAACTTCTCCACCTACTCGTATCTGGGTCTCGACACCGACGATCGGATTCGGTCGGGTGCAATCGCCGCTCTCGAGCGCGAACGAACGTTGAACAGTTCCATCTCACGGATGAGGGTTCACTCCCGTCTCCTCGACGACACCGAGGCCGCACTGGGCGAACTGTTGGACGCGCATGTTCTCACGCTCGGGTCCGCGGCCAACGCGGCGTGGAGTCTGCTCCCCCTCGTCGCGTCCGGGTTGCTCACCGGCGGCGAACCTCCCCTCATGGTGTTCGACAAGAACGCACACTTCTGCCTGAATGCCATGAAGGCGAGCGTCGCCGACGAAACGACGATCGTGACCATTCGACACGACGACGTCGATGAACTCGAAAGTCTCTGCCGCACGAATTCTCAGGTGGCATACGTGGCGGACACCGTCTACAGCACCGGAGGAAAGGCACCGCTTAACGAACTGTTCGCATTACAGGCCAAATACGGACTGATTCTCGTTCTCGACGAGGCACACAGCACCTCGGTCCTCGGACACAACGGCCGTGGTGCAGTACTGGATCTCATTGGCAGCTTGAATGATCGAACATTCTTGTTGACATCGCTGAACAAGGGATTCGGCGCTTCCGGCGGCGCGATCGCACTCAGTAGCAACAGTGGCAGTCGAAATCGTGATCTAGCACTTCGCTACGGCGGCCCACTGACGTGGTCGCAACGTGTGAATGTAGCCGGGCTGGGCGCTATCGCAGCGTCCGTGGAACTTCACCACAGCGGAGAGGTCGACAAGCGCCAACGGCGACTGCAAACGGTTGTGGAACAGTTCGATTCACTCGTCGACACGCCGGCATCGGGCGATGGCCTCCCGATCCGGTTCGTCACACTCCACGAGGAAGAAAGAACCATCGCTGCAGCAAAGGAACTGCTGAAACGCGGTTTCTACACCTCGGCGGTCTTCTTTCCGGTCATCGGTCGAGGCAAAGCCGGGCTGAGATTGATGCTTCGCGCGGACTTGCCTTCGGCAACGATCGAGCGTTTCGCCGACGTCCTACGAAGTGTCACCGAATGAGCGAAGGCCGCACTGTCGCAGTGACACCGCTGGCTTGTGCCGTCGTGTTGACAGCACAGATGGCGACGACCATCTATCTCCCTTCACTGCCGAAGATCGCCGCGGATTTGGGCATCGCGGATTCCGTCGTCAAGTGGTCGGTGACTTTGTTCGTGATCAGTGCAGCACTACCGGTGGTCGTGTGGGGGCGGTTGGCCGATCGCCTCGGACGTAGGACCGCACTGTTGTCCAGTTTGGCCCTGTTCGTGATCGCCTGCGTTGCTCTGGCCTTGGTCCAGAGCGCCGCCGTTCTACTGATCGGCCGGATCGTGCAAGGCATCGGGGCCGGAGGCGCGGCCATCGTCGTGCGAATGATGGTGAAGGACAGGTTCACCGGTTCGGAGCTGGCCAGCCGATTGTCACTGTTGTCGATGGCATTTGTGGTGGCGCTGGGCGGTGGCCAACTGATCGGCGGCGCACTCGCGTCGTTCACCTCGTGGCGCGCCGGATTCGGAGTCCTCGGGGCGTTCGGCGTAGCACTGGCTGCAGTGGCGGTGAATACCGAGAACACCACGGTCCGCGACAACAACGAACGCGTCGTTCGGTGGAATGCCATAGTGCTGACACCCAAGTTCTACAAGCCGGCCATTGCGGGAGGTTTGGGTTTCGGCGCGATCGTCCTGGTCCAGCAATCGAGTCCCTTCCTGTTCAGCGATCGATTCAATTTGCAACCGTGGGCGTTCGGGGCCTTCGGAATCCTCTACGGAGCCGCCTACTTCGGCGGCGCGTTGTACGTCAACCGCAGGGCCACGGCCGTTGGTTCGGAAAAGCTGATGCGCAGAGGTGCGTTATGCATGCTGGTTGCGGGTCTCGTCCTCATGCTCTGCTGGTATCCCCCGCTTGGTTCCATTCCGTTGCTCGTCGTCTTCCTGATCGGTTACGTCGCATTGACATTCGGGCAATCGCTGCTCTTCCCGAACTCGGCCGCATCAGCAGTGACACATTTCGCGGAAGGTGGAGCCATCGCCGTGGCTTACTGCGGCCTCGTGCAGCAGGGGATTGCCGGCATCGCCTCCGTCGTCGGACCTCTCGCGTCCGACGAACGCGTGTGGTCGGCAATCATCGCACTCATCACCGCAGCAGCGACGGCTCTCGTGTTCTCCCTCCGTACAGCTTCCTCCGAACCGACAGTAGGTACGTCCCATGCCCGTCATTGAACGCACCGCACAACTCGACCCCGGAACCCGGGAGCAAAACTTGTTGGCTTACAAGACTATTCGTGAGCGAGTCGCGGGCGCGCAACACTTGTCCGTTCACGGAGCACCCGAGCGGTCCGTCGCCAAGCATCGTGCTCGCGGCAAATTGCCCGCTCGCGAACGCATCGACGCTCTTCTCGACGTGCAGTCCCCATTCTTCGAGATCGGCCAACTGGCCGGATTCGAGGTGTACGACGAGCAACTCCCGTCGGCCGGTCTGGTTACGGGAGTAGGTCTCATCCGCGGCTCACTCTGCGCCATCTTCGCAAACGACGCCACTGTCAAAGGCGGCACCTACTACCCGCTGACCGTCAAGAAGCAACTGCGATTGCAAGCTGTCGCCCGTCGACTGAGGCTGCCGTGTGTCTATCTCGTCGACTCGGGAGGTGTTTTCCTCCCCATGCAGGATGAGATATTCCCCGACGAGCACCATTTCGGCGAGATGTTCAAGAACATCGCCGAAATGTCGGCAGACGGAATCGTTCAGATCGCAGCCGTCATGGGCTCTTGCACCGCGGGAGGTGCGTACATCCCGGCGATGTGCGACGAGACCGTCATCGTCCGAGGCACCGGCACTGTCTATCTCGGTGGTCCTCAGTTGGTCAAGGCTGCTACCGGTGTCGACGTCGAACCGCAGGAACTCGGCGGTGCCGACGTGCACGGGGTGATCAGCGGCGTCGTCGATCACATCGCCAACGACGACATCGAGGCACTGACAATGATCGCCGACATCGTCGCCCGAGGTGATCGACGGGAAGTACGGGCACCGTCACGATCTCCGCGACCGCCTCTCCACTCCCCCGAGGCGCTCGACACGGTGATCCCGGCTTCTTCCAAAACACCTATCGTCGCGCGCGACGTTCTGGCCCACCTACTCGACGCGAGCGAATTGGTCGAGTACCGAGCAAATTACGGCCGAACCATCGTCTGCGGAACAGGCCACATCGAGGGGTACACCGTCGGAGTCGTCATGAACGACGGGGTGCTCTTTTCGGAGGACTCCCTCAAAGCCGCCAACTTCGTCGAGCTGTGTTCACAGCGAGATATCCCACTGTTGTTCCTGCACAACGTCAACGGATTCATGGTCGGGAAGCAGTACGAAGCGGAAGGTATCGCCAAGCATGGAGCGAAACTGGTCAACGCCGTTGCCTGCGCGAGAGTTCCCAAGCTCAGCATCGTCATCGGTGGAAGCTATGGGGCGGGAAACCTCGCAATGTGCGGACGCTCGATAGGCCCTGACTTCATGGCCGTGTGGCCGAACGCCAAGACAACCGTAGTTGGTGCGGAACAAGCAGCATCGGTGATGGCCTTGATGAAGATCGAATCTGCGCGCACACGCGGAATCCGCTCACAGAAGAGGAAATAGAGGAAATCAAGCGGCCGATCCGTGAAGGTTACGACCGGCAAGGGGAATCGGTTTACGTTGCGTCCAGGCTGTGGGTGGACGCGATCGTCGACCCGGTCGACACGCGATCCTGGGTTTCGCTCGCACTGTCCATGCTTCCCCGCAATCACGGAACAACGCGCTTCGGCGTATTCAGGATGTGAGCACAATGACTCGACTTCTCATCGCCAATCGAGGTGAAATCGTCACACGCATCGCGCGAACAGCCCGCCGCCTGGGCATGTCGGTAGTGACGATCTCCTCACCCGTCGATTCACACGCACAGTGGCATCGCCTTGCCGATCACACGGTAATCCTGGACGGAGACCTTCCGTCTGAGTCCTACACCAATTCGGATCAAATCATTGCGGCCGCCCTCGGCGCCGGGTGCGATGCCGTGCACCCGGGCTACGGATTCCTTTCCGAAGACTCCGATTTTGCTACCGCAGTCGTCGCTGCAGGGTTGACATTCGTCGGTCCGGCCGCTGAATCCATCGCAATGCTCGGCGACAAGGCGAGGGCGAAGAAGGCTGCCGCAGATGCCGGCATTCCGACGCTCAATGCGTGGGGTGAGGCAAGTGCCGATCCCGACATCATCGTCGGTCATGTTCAGTCTCTCGACGTTCCGGTGCTGCTGAAACCGGTGTTCGGTGGCGGAGGCAAGGGGATGGTCCGCCTGCATCCGGGTGATGATGCCCGTGAGGTCATCACCTCCGCAATCGGGTTGAACAAAAGGAACTTCGGTCGCGGCGACCTCATGATCGAGACGCTGGTGGAGCGTCCACGTCACGTCGAGGTGCAGGTGTTGTTCGATTCCTACGGCACGGGAGTTCACTTCTTCACCCGCGAATGCTCACTTCAGCGTAGAAATCAGAAGATCATCGAACAGGCACCGGCTACTTCCGTGCCCGAATCAGTCCTGGGTTCCATGCAGCACGACGCTCTCCGTCTTCTCGCAGGCGTCGGTTACGTGAACGCGGCCACCGTGGAATTCTTGGTCGACGCCGAAAACCGCTACTACTTCCTCGAAGTCAACACGCGCCTGCAGGTCGAACATACGGTCACCGAAGAAGTGACGGGCGTCGATTTCGTCGAACTGCAACTTGACATCGCCCTCGGCGCGCGCTTGCCTCTACAGCAGCGCGACATCGCACTGCGAGGCTTCGCGGTGCAAGCGAGAATCTACGCCGAGGATCCGTCCAACGGGTTTCGGCCCGCACCTTCACATTCCGTGAAGGTCTCCTGGCCGTCGAAGGTCCGCGTCGACAGTGCTTTCGAGGGCGTCGGCGCCATTCCGCCGTTCTACGATCCGATGATCGCAAAGGTGATAGCGCGGGGGCTGACACGGTCAGCGGCGCTGGAGTCGTTGGACCGAGCTTTGGCCCATGCGAGTTACTTCGGCGGAGCCTCGAACATAGGCTTCCTCCGATTACTCTTGGCGACAACGGCTGTGCGGACGGATGACATTCACACTTCCTTCGTCGACGAGCACCTCACTCGATTGGTCCCGGATTCGGAGCAACTCCAGGCCACCGCCGCGGCTGTTGCATTGGTATGGACTTCGGTCGAGGAACAGTTGCCGGTCACTACGTCGTCCTGGACCGGCGCTCACGGACTACATCGAGCAGCATTGCGCAAAGCGGGATCCGATCCGATCGGACGCGAACTAGTAGCTGACGGCCGAGTCGTAACGACAACGGTCATCTCACAACGACGCGACCAGTGGATTGTGGACGCCGACGGCCGGAACATTTCCGTGCTCGTCAGGGGCGGAACCGAAAAAATGACCCTCAGTCTGGTCGCCGACGGATTGGCAACCACCGCTGGACGTCTCGGAGTCGGCACCGGCGCGTGGGTATGCGTCGGCGGTTGGACCGTTCCGGTGAGCGAGAAGATCTATACAGCAAAGGATTCCGAATCCGGGGACGGAGAGATCACTTCGAAGATGCCGGGAACTGTACTGGCTGTACTCCAGACTGGAACACGGGTATCGGAAGGTGATGTCGTTGCGGTCGTCGAAGCCATGAAGATGGAGACTGCCCTCCGCGCGTCCTCTCCTGGGACAGTCTCGGCGGTGAGTGTGACGGTAGGAGACGTCATTGATGCCGGGCAAGTGCTGGCAGCGGTTGCGCCGTGACCAAGGATTACCGCGATCGTGTGACTACCGCCGCGAAAACAACTGCTGGAAAGTATCTTTCATGACTTCGACAGAGGGCGGCGAGCGAGACTCGGTGATCGTATCCGCCCACGAACTTTTCAGATTGATTCGGTTGGGCCAGGCACCGGTCGTCATCACAGTTGTGCGCGAACAGACAACGAGTGCATCCGAGATCGTGAGTTCACCAAATCATGTCACTCTGTCGATCAGAGACTTTCAAGGCGAAGGTGGTGGAACCCGCGGAGATCGCCCCTTGCCTGATCTCGACATCCTCACGAAGACTCTCGCAGATCGACACATAGCTGCCGACGCAGACATCGTCGTCTACAGTCCCGACGGCCCGCTGCTGGCCGCGCGTGCGTGGTTCACTTTGCACTGGGCGGGAAGGTCGGTGCGCTATCTGGACGGCGGAATGGCGGCGTGGACGGCTGCGATCGAGCAGCAGACAAACGCGGACATGCCGATAGCCAACGCGCCGACTCGTTCGGTAGAAGTATCGCCGGCCGACGCAGACGATGCCGCGCGCGCAGCGACGACCGGCATCTTGCTCGATTCTCGCAGTCCGAGCAGTTTCCACTTTCAAGGCCATATTTCCGGAGCAGTATCAGCACCTGCTCTCGATGTACTGGACGAAAGCGGCTTCCTGCTTCCCGACGCCGAGCTGCGAGAGCACTTCCGTCAGTTCGGGATCGAGAGTAGTACACCCGTCGTGTCCTATTGCGGCGGCGGCGTTGCCGCTTCGCACAATGCACTGGCGCTGGCCGCGATCGGCATCAGCTCCGCGGTCTACATCGCATCGTGGTCGGGGTGGAGCGCCGACCCTGAACGACCCGTCTCCACTCGCATCCATCACACATCAAGGAATCCAGAGAAGCGATGACACGACAGATGATCCTCGGCGCCTACATGGTGTTCCCGAGCATGCACAGTGCCGGAATGTGGCGACATTCCTACTCGGAGAATTCCTTCGAGGACAGGCAGTTGTACGAGCGATACGCACAGGCGGCCGAACGAGCAAAATTCGATCTGATACTGATACCTGAGCGCGTGCACTATGTCGACGGCCACACCAAATACGGTCTGCTGACCGGCTTTCAACATGATCCGACGCAACTTGCTGCGGTCGTGGCCGGCGCGACGAAACGAATTGGTCTCGGCGTGACGCTTTCGGCTAGTTTCAACAGTCCGTACAACTTGGCGAGGACCCTCGGCAGCCTCGACATACTCAGCGGCGGACGCGCAGCATGGAACATCGTCATGACGGCACCTGGCCCCGCGAACGACAACTTCCCCGAGGTCGACCGACTGCCCCGAGAGGAGCTGTACGAACGCGGAGACGAGGTCCTCGAAGCAACCACCGCACTTTGGTCGTCGTGGGAAGAAGATGCGGTTCTGGCTGATCGCGACAGCGGAATCTACGCAGATACGAGCAAGATTCATGCCGCCGATTACAAGGGCAAGTACCTGTCGGTACAGGGGCCACTCACCCTGCCGCAATCACCGCAAGGCCGGCCGGTCTTCATGCAGGCAGGTGAATCCGCCCGAGGGCGCGAGTTCGGTGGGCGGTGGGCAGATCTGGTCTTTGCGATCGACCCGTTGGAGGAAGATCTTCGAGCGAAGCGCAAGGCAATTCGCGGCTACGCGGAAGAGGCCGGACGCGACCCTGATTCGGTCCGCCTCGTCGCCGCTGTGCAACCGATAGTCGGCGAGACGTCGAGCATCGCGAAGGAACGGCAGGAGTATCTGCGATCCCTTATCCATCCGGATGCAGCAATCGAGTGGGTCTCCCACTCCGCAGGGCTCGACTTGTCGCAGTTCGATCCGACCACTCCGATTGCCGAGGTCCTCAACCGCGGTAAGGGCCCCTCACATCGATTGGCACGCCTGATCGAATCCCGAAATCTCACCATCGCCGAAACCGCAGAGTTGTTCGCGCGCAATGATCTCACTCCCGAAATTGTCGGCTCGCCGCAGGAGGTATCCGACGAGTTGACACACCTCTTCGAATCAGGAGCGGCCGACGGTTTCATCCTCACCGCGACCCACTTCCCCAGAGGGCTCGACGACTTCACCAGTTCTGTTGTGCCACTGCTGCAAAACCGGGGCGTGTTCCGGCGCGAATACACCGGCACGACCCTGCGGTCCCACATCTTCGATTCCACTCGCACTTCCACACGATGAACGGAACTCGCTCCATGACGACGTCGCGGTTTTCATCCATACAGATCCGAGTCGCCATCCTGGCGTCGACGCTTGCAGTTGCGACGGGTTGCAGCACTGCAACACCAGCTGCGAGCGCCGACTCCGAACCCACTTCCGGGGGCGATCTGACCTTTGCGATCAATACTTTTCCACCGTGCATCGACAAGACGTTGAACGGTCAGACCGCTACTGCGTTCCATCCCCTGTACGACAAACTCGTCGACCAGAACCTGGACACCGGGGAGATCGTGCCTTGGTTGGCGACGTCCTGGGAGGTCCAGAACGACGGTCGACGATTCGTCTTCGCTCTCCAGGACGGCGTGACCTTCAGCAACGGCGAGCGTCTGGATGCGCAGGTTGTCGCGGACAACTTCGAAAGCCAGAAGAGACTGGGAGACAGTGGCTTCGCGACCACTGCGAAGTCACATCTTGCAAACTTCACTGGAGCGGAGGTACTCGACGCTTCCACTGTCGCACTCAATTTCTCGGAACCGTCAGCGGGTTTCCTTCAAGCCGCACGCTCCGACACACTCGCCATCATCGCTCCGGAATCCTTGAAGAAGACGCCCGAAGAACGCTGCGCGCAGGGCGTTATCGCCTCGGGGCCGTTCGTGCAGAAGGAACTGGAGACCAATGCGAAGGTCGTTCTCGCTCGACGCGACGGCTATCGCTGGGGATCTTCACTCAACAAGAACAAGGGAGAGGCATATCTGGATTCGATCACCTTTTTGGTCGTCCCCGAGTCCTCGGTGCGGATCGGTGGCTTGACGTCAGGGCAACTGGACGCCGCGATCGACATTCCGAGCACAGACGTCGATCGCACACAGGCCTCCGGACTCACTGTCATTCCGTCAATAGCTGCCGGCATCAACGATTCGCTCTTGCTCAACCCCACGTTTGCGCCAGTGCTCGCGGACCTGAACGTGCGGCGTGCGTTGGTGAAGGGCATCGATACCCAACAGATCATCGACACCACTTACACGCCCAGTGACGAGATTGCACGAAGCATCCTGTCGGTGAAAGCGCCTGGGTACACCGATCTCTCGTCCGACTACACGTATGACCCGGAGGGTGCGAAGTCGCTACTGGAAGCCAGTGGATGGACAGTCGGCGGTGACGGACTTCGCACGAAGGGCGGTGAGAAGTTGACCGTGGAGTTGGCGTACCGCAACCACCTCCCACAATCGCAGTTCGAACTGATCCAGTCTCAGCTGCGTGACATCGGCGTCGCGGTGAACTTGCAACCTCGCTCGACTGCCGAGGACAACACTGCACGAACCGATGGCACATGGGAATCGATCTACTTCCAGAGTTTGCGTGCAGACGGTGACGTACTGCTGGTGTTCAGCCCCACTCTCGGCTCGACCAAAGGCATCGCCTCGACGCCTGAGCTGAATACGTTGCTGATCAAACAATCTCGAACCGTAGACGTAGATGCGAGGAACGGCGTGTTGAAAGAGATTCAGGAGTTGATTGCCGATCAGGCATTGGCGATCCCGTTGCACGCCTCCTCGTTGATCTTCGCGACGACTCCCGCAGTTCACGACTTGCGTATCCAGGCCGATCTCTACTCGGTGGACTTCGTGGATACCTGGAAGAGCTAGCTCGCACTTCGTCAACACATCAGCCTGTTTCGACAAAACCTCTTTGTGGAAGGAACCTCATGTTCACCCGCCCTCGCTCCGCGACGCTGTTGATCGCTACCCTGGCCACAGTTGCCCTCCTGGGTGCCGCTTGCGGAAGCCCAGATGAACAATCGACTGAGCAGCACTCCGGTGCAACAACATCCGGCATAAACTTGTCGTCCGAGCAGAACCGAATCACCACCGAGAAGGTTGATTCGATCGCAGCTAAGGTCCCTCAGGAGTTCCGAGACCGCGGCACGATCCGCATCACCGGCAATGCCGGAACCGCCCCTCCCTTACGCTTCTACGCCGACGACGACAAGACAGTCATCGGTTCCGAGACCGACTTCGCGTACTTGATTGCCGAGGTGCTCGGGCTGAAAATCGATCTTCAGGTTGCGGATTGGGCGCAGAATTCGGTGCGGATCGATTCGGGAGATGCTGATGCATTCGTCTCGAACGTGACGGTCACCGAGGAACGCAAGGAGAAGTACGATTTCGCGACGTACCGCCTCGACACTCTCGCTTTCGAGGTCAGGAAAGACAAGAACATCTCGCTCGACAAGCCGCGGGACATCGCCGGGCTGAAGGTCGGTGTCGGCGCCGCCACCAATCAGGAAGCGTTGCTGGTGAAGTGGAACGAGGACAACGTGG
Organism: Rhodococcus sp. NPDC060176; assembly: GCF_042728675.1. Lineage (NCBI taxonomy): Bacteria > Bacillati > Actinomycetota > Actinomycetes > Mycobacteriales > Nocardiaceae > Rhodococcus > Rhodococcus sp. NPDC060176. The sequence continues at coordinate 756,331 of NZ_JBHWYS010000003.1, read as the reverse complement.
CGGCCGGTCTGGCTCCCGCTGAAATCACCGTGTACCAGAAGACCACTGACTACTACCTTCCCCTCTCGTCGGGTCGAATCGACGCATACTTCGGCCCGAACCCGTCATCCCAGTTCCACGCCGCCCAGACCGGTGAGAACGAAGTGATCGGTCAGTTCTCCGGCGCTGGAGAGGCTGCGTTGGGCCAGATCGGTGTATTGGTAAAGAAGGACAACGGATTGGTTCAGCCGATCAGTGAGGCAATCGATCATCTGATCGAAAACGGCACGTACGCTCAGGTCCTCGAGCGCTGGAAGATCACCAACGAAGCAGTGGACAAATCACTGGTCAATCCGCCTGGCCTCCCGAAGACGAACAAATAGGGAAAGGCGCGCTCAAACTCGTCTCGGGGCGACTATCTCGCCTGAACCGCGAGATCGACGGCGGACCATCGTATGCCTCGCCCGCTCCGTCGACCCGAGACCGTGCGCAGCGTGCTCCACCGACTTCATCGCTTCATCGAACATCGCCACACCCTTAATTTGTTGGGGTGAAGCCCATTGCTTACGAGTTCGGTGTGGCAGCCCCAGCGGACACGCAGTACCAGCTGTCTCCAAGATGATTCGAATGCTGAACTGGGAAGAACGCAGCAAGACAATGGAATCCGACCCAGGTGGTCAACCGAGTGCTAGCTTGGAGTTCCCGATTCAGGTCAGAGCAGGAGCTTCATCCATGAAACTGGCAGAGGCACTCGCGCTACGCAGTGACACCACTCGCAAGGTTGCGCACTTGCGCGAGCGGATCGTCGACAATGCACGCCACCAGGAGGGAGAAATTCCCGCCGAAGACGCTGCCGTCCTTCTCGAAGAGCTGACGTCAACTCTGAGCGAACTCGAACGGTTGATGCGCGCGATCAATCGAACCAATGCGCAGGCAATCCTCGGAAACGGCACTGTCACAGATGCACTCGCCCATCGAGATGTGCTGCGCCTGAGACACTCTGCAGTCAATGCCGCTGCGGACGCCGCGTCCGGGCGCGAAGAGCGAGGTTACGGTCGTCAACTCCGATCAGAATTGGTCTATGTCGCGGCAGTTCCCGTCACCGAACTTCGGGCAATCGCGGACGACCTCGCCCGCGAGATTCGTGAGGTCGATACACAGATTCAACGAACGAACTGGGAGGTGGATCTGATCGAGTAAGCACGGCAGCGTTGGAGCAGGTAGTCGTTCGGCGAAGCGAGCACACACCGCGACCGGCGGTCTATCCGGTCACCTCTGAGCGCGGCGGGCAGCGCACATACACATTGCAGCCCTGCACGTTGTACAGGTAAAGGTGCACTACGCACACATCACCACCACGTGCTGATCGTCGATAGACGAGGGCGGGTTCGGGGCATCCAGCACTGTCGGCGACTGCAGGTCGGTGCGTCTTCGATTGGGATGCAGGATGCGCCTCAGTAGCGCGAATAGTGCTGCATCTCCTCGCGATCTGCAGCGCAGATGCACTTTCGATCGAGACCGCGGTCGGCAGTCACTGCGCAGAAGCGAACTCCGAGCGGATCGTGGGATTCCATACTGTGCTGACACGCCGGGCAGATCGACGGCGTTTCCTGATCCGCGTCAGTCGACTCGGATTGCCCTCGTGCATTCGACACATCGGACGGGTTCGACGCCATACAGGCGCTCCAGTTCTCGGCCGTTCGACCACAGACCGGGTTGGCGTCGAGGACGACATGGCTTGACCGCGCATATTCGAATGACCCTCGACGTACCCCACGCTACTCGCTTCGGCACACCGGTTTGTACCAATTTCTGCCCACGCGACAATCCCGGTCGAGCAGGATAGAACTACTGCACGCACCATTTCCGTGCAGGATTCGAATTCGTGCAACATTCGTCGCGAAAGGGCTTCTCGTGAACACTTTCCAACGTGTATCCGCCGCCGTGAACGTAGTGGTCCAACCGCTGATCGGCGCTCCGATCGTAGGCAAACTACTCGGCCGTTCGATGACCGTCATCACCTACGTCGGCCGCAAGTCCGGTCGCACCTTCAGCGCGCCCGTGTCCTACAAACGAAAAGGCGACCATGTGACGATCGGGGTTGCCATGCCGGACAAGAAGAGTTGGTGGCGCAATTTCTATCCGGAACATGGTCCGATCGTTCTCCAACTGGACGGTATCGATCGCCCCGGCGAGGCACTCGCACATCGAAAAGGCAAGGGTGTCTACGTCTCCGTCGAACTCGCTCCCGTCGACTGAGCGGATCGAACAGACACCGGCACAATCACATTCAGCGCACACCCGCTACCTCACGAGATCGGGGTGATTCAGATCTCGTGACGGTCGGGACCTTTGGCTCTGTGCAATCGAGACTCGGTCTCGCACCCTTCGACGCGGGTTTTTTGTCGGCCATCGGTCGGACAACCCGATCCTGTCGGGACATTACCGTCCGGTAACATCGACGACAGGCGTGAGCTGGAAGAGGTGACCACCGTGACGATCGGCATCTATCTGGTCGACGACCACGAGATCGTCCGTCGTGGATTGGCAGACCTGTTGAATCAGGTATCGGGATTCAACGTCGTGGGCGAGGCGTCGTGTGTTCGCGAAGCCTCGGTCGGGATACCCGAATGCCGACCCGACGTGGTTGTCATGGACGTCAGGCTTCCCGACGGCAACGGTGTGGAACTGTGCCGAGAACTGGCGTCGACCTATCCGAACGCGGCGACGTTGATGCTCACGTCCTACTCCGACGACGATGCCCTCCTCGACGCCCTGATCGCCGGCGCACGTGGATTCGTCCTCAAGAACATTCGCGGCCATGACCTCGTTTCGGCGATCCGTACGGTTGCTACCGGCAAATCGCTGTTGAATACGCAGGCGGTGATCGGTTTGGTGCGGCGCATCCGATCCGAGCAGGAATCGGGTACTGCGGCGGCCCTGTTGACCGATCAGGAACTATTGATCTTCGAGTTGATCGGCAAGGGACTGAGCAATCGAGAGATCAGCACGCACGCAGAGCTCTCGGAGAAGACAGTCAAGAACTACGTCTCACGCATCCTCGAGAAACTGGGCCTCGAACGCCGAACGCAGGCTGCAGTCTTGGCAACAAAGCTTCGCGCAGGCACTTCTCACCCGGATCCTTCGGGCCAGGCGACTACTCACCTGCTGACGCCGTCAGGCTCGCCCTTCTCCGCGACCACGGGCACGCACCATGCCAGGTAGCCGCGACGCTCTCATGCTCAGCCTATTCGGCGATATCGCTGGAAGCGCCGAGCTGGCTGCCCTGAACCCGAGTGCGATTCCCAAACTGCTGAGCGCCGTGTTGACTGTCGGATCCACCCTCCAGCTCGACGAAACCCTGCAACAGATAGTCGACGTCGCGCGTCATCTCCTCGAAGCGGACTACGGAGCGCTCGGCGTGAAGTCGCCCGACGGGCGCTTGTCGCGATTCATCCACTCGGGTTTGGATCAGGGTCAGGTTGCCAAGATCGGGCACCTTCCCGAAGGGCACGGACTGCTGGGCCTGGTCGTTCAGGAACCCTGCCCGGTTCGAACCGACCACATCTCCTCGCATCCGTCCTCGGCAGGGTTTCCGACCAATCACCCACCGATGGACACGTTTCTCGGCGTTCCGATCTTTGTCAGGGGAGAGGTGTTCGGAAGCATCTACCTCGCGGACAGCTCGGACCGGGCTGCATTCGACGATCGCGACGAGGCAGTACTCCAGATACTGGCAAACGCTGCGAGCATCGCCATCGACAACGCGCGCCTGTTCGAGGAATCCCGGACGCGGGAGGCCTGGCTCAAGGCAGTCGCCGCCGTCAATGCACGTCTTCTCAGTGGCGGATCGCGCGACGAGACGCTGGCCGAACTGGTTCGGACGACAAGGCATCTCACGGATGGAAATCTGGTGTGCGTCGTTCGCTACGACCTGGGCAGAGAGCCAGTAGTCCACGTCGCAGATATTGCCGATTCCCAGCCTTTCGCCGCGACCGGCTCTGCCGTCAATCTGTCCGGGACCGTGATCGACGACGCAGCGCGCAGCCGGCGACCGATCTCTGCACCACAGGGCAGTCCCGTTCCGGCACTGAATGTTTCCGGTGACGAATCTGTGATCGCACTCCCCCTCTCCGGAACCTCGTTCGGCGGCGGCGTTCTCTTCGCGTCACGCCGCAGCGACCGCCCGTGGGGAACAGAGGAGATCGAGCAATTGACGGCAATGGCAGACATCGCCTCTGTCACTGTCGAATTCGCTGAACAGCAACGAAAGGAAAGACTGATCGACGTGCTCGAAGATCGTGACCGCATCGCGCGTGACCTCCACGACCACGTCATTCAACAGTTGTTCGCCACCGGATTGAGTTTGCAGGGAGTACTTCAACGTCCAGGCGACGAGGCCACCGTTCGAACCGTTTTGGACACCTCTGTCGATCAACTCGACCGGACGGTCCGCGAAATTCGCACCGCAGTCTTCGACCTCCACACGAGCGAGATGTCCACTCCCACAAGCCTACGGCGGCGACTCCTCGACGCCGTCAACGGCCTGTCCGGCCACTCGCCGATCACTCCCAGCGTCACTTTCGAGGGAACCATCGACAGTTCCGTCCCGGCTCGACTAGCCCCGCACGCCGAAGCCGTTGTGCGCGAAGGCTTGAGCAATGCTCTGCGACATGCCCATGCCGATGCCATCGACGTCACCATCCGTGCCACCGAGGAGCTTGTCATCAGCATCGTCGACGACGGTGTGGGTATCGACCAGGCAACCAGAATCCACGGTCTCGACAACCTTGCGACCCGCGCTCGTCAGTGCGGAGGCTCGAGCAACATCACCAGCGAGAACGGTGTCACCGAGTTGGTGTGGCGCGTTCCGCTGAGCCGAAGGCCGAGCCTGTTACCGAGTCACGATCGTTGAGCGTCAGAGCGGAGATAGTCGAGCCTTCAGCAGACAAAACTCATTACCTTCTGGGTCCGCTAGGACATGCCACTGCTCCTGCCCTGTCTGGCCGATGTCAGCCGGGCGCGCACCGAGACCCAGTAGTCGTTCGAGTTCGGCCTCCTGATCGCGATCGGTAGCGTTGACGTCAATATGCAGGCGAGGCTTACCCTTCTCCGGTTCGTCTCTGCGACTGAGGATGATCGTCGGCTGTGGACCGCCAAAGCCTTCGCGTGGGCCGATCTCCAACGACCCGTCGTCCATTCGATCGAGCACGACGAAGTCCAGGACCTCGCACCAGAACCGGCCCAGCACCTCGGGTTCCCGGCAACCGAGCACCAGTTCACTGATGCGACACGCCATGACGATCTCGCTTTCTTTCCGCCCGTGAAGACAACTCTCTCGACCGTACCGGACCACGTGATCTACGCCATGCCTCTGTTCCGATCCTAGGGACCTTTTCCCCTCGTCCGAGTTCCCGGTCGCCACGATCATTGCGTTATGTTCCACAGTCCCAGGCATTCTCGGTATTTCGTCACGTCGATTCTCGTAGGCGGCCGTCGTGGTTGATCTAGCACCCCGGCCGGTAGGTGAGGTCGATACGCACGCCGATGCGATTCCCCGAACCGCTCCGAAGGGTTCGAAACTGGTCGAGATCCTCAGGACCACCGATCACAAGATGATCGGCCTGATGTACATCGTGACATCGTTTGCCTTCTTCTTGATCGGCGGACTGATGGCGCTACTCATGCGCATGGAATTGACCGTTCCGGGAATGCAATTCCTGTCCAACGAGCAGTACAACCAGTTGTTCACCATGCACGGAACGATCATGCTCCTGCTGTACGCGACCCCGGTCTTCTTCGGATTCGCCAACTACCTCATGCCACTGCAGATCGGGTCGCCGGATGTGTGTTTCCCGCGACTCAACGCATTCAGCTACTGGCTCTATCTCTTCGGCGGCCTGATCGCCTCCGCCGGATTCGTAACACCTGGCGGTGCGGCAGATTTCGGCTGGACCGCTTACGTGCCGCTCACCAGCGAACTCCACTCCCCCGGCATGGGCGCCGACCTGTGGATCATCGGTCTCACGCTCGGCGGCGTCGGCACCATTCTCGGCGCAGTCAACATCGTGTCGACGATCGTCTGCCTGCGTGCCCCTGGGATGACGATGTTCCGCATGCCGATCTTCACGTGGAATGCGCTGGTCGCCAGCATGCTGATTCTCCTCGTTTTTCCGCTGCTCGCTGCCGCCTTGATCGGGCTGTGGGTGGATCGTCATCTGGGTGCGCACCTGTTCGACCCCGCCACCGGTGGAGTCATGTTGTGGCAGCACCTGTTCTGGTTCTTCGGCCATCCCGAGGTCTACATTCTGGCGCTGCCCTTCTTCGGCATAGTCTCGGAGATCTTCCCCGTCTTCAGCCGCAAGCCGATCTTCGGATATACCGGGTTGGTCTACGCAACGCTGGGAATTGCGGCACTGTCGATCGCGGTGTGGGCACACCACATGTACGCAACCGGCGCCGTTCTCCTCCCGTACTTCTCGTTCATGACCTTCCTGATCGCAGTTCCCACCGGAGTCAAGTTCTTCAACTGGATCGGAACGATGTGGAAGGGGCAGTTGACCTTCGAATCGCCCATGCTGTTCTCCGTCGGCTTCCTGGTCACATTCTTGTTCGGCGGACTCTCCGGCGTGATTCTTGCCAGCCCGCCCTTGGACTTTCATGTCACCGACTCGTACTTCGTCGTCGCACACTTCCATTACGTCCTCTTCGGAACGATCGCCTTCGCGACATACGCCGGAATCTATTTCTGGTTCCCGAAAATGACCGGCCGGATGTTGGACGAGAAGCTCGCCAAGATTCACTTTTGGTTGACCCTGATCGGCTTTCACGCAACATTTCTCGTCCAGCATTGGCTCGGCGCTCAGGGTATGCCTCGGCGGTACGCGGACTACCTGCCGTCGGACAATTTCACTCTTCTCAACACGATCTCGACCATCGGCGCGTTTGTGCTCGGAGCCTCGACGATTCCGTTCATCTGGAACGTTTTCAAGAGCTACCGCTACGGCCGAATTGTGACCGTCGACGATCCCTGGGGGTTCGGAAACTCGCTCGAATGGGCGACGTCCTGCCCGCCACCGCGACACAACTTCACCGAACTCCCCCGAATCCGCAGTGAGCGGCCCGCATTCGAACTGCACTACCCCCACATGGTCGAGAGAATGCGCGACGAGGCGCACGTCGGACTGCTTGGCCACAAGTCGGTTTCCGAGGTAAACACCAAGGTGAAACAATATGAATGACGGCACGAAGTACCGAGCCTGGGCAGAAAAGCAGCAACACGAACGCCGAGCGAAACCCGGCCATCTTCTCGCCCCGTTGCTTGTGCTCATGTTCGCTGTCACGACGCTCGTGTGGTTGCCCCTGACGACTGCCGCGTGCTCGATAGTCGTCGCAGGATTGCTGTTCGGCACTGTCCTGCAAGCTAGTTCGCATTCAAAAGACACAGCTCGAGGAGTTCACGATGAAGCCCGAACTATCGACTGACCTCATCACCTCGGAGTGGTCCGCGGACGGGGCGGTGGTCGTGTGCATCGACGGATCCCCGCTGCGCCCCGACGTGATCACGTGGGCGGCCGAGTTCGCGCATCGCCACAGTCTCTGGATGCGAATAGTTTTCGTAGCCCCGTTCACCGCCGATCCGAACACCTCGGCGTCACCGACCGGCCTGTTCATGGAAGCCATTCAGATCACCGAGTCGGTGTCGCCAGATCTTCGGATCCGGACCGATCTGATCTCCGGGGAGAACACCGCAATCCTCACCGCGTTGACGTCCGAGGCCGCCTTGATCGTCGCACCACAGGACGATCCCGCCGCACCTGGACCGACATGTTCGTTCGCAAGAGTCGGAACACCGCGTGAAAGCAGCGCTGCGGCAGCCTTGCCGGTTGTCGTCGGTTTGGACGGAAGCGCCTACAGCGAAAGCGCTTTGGCAATCGCATTCAAGGAAGCCGACGCAGTGAACACCGAACTTATCGTCGTACATGCTGCCTCGCCCGAAGCCGAGCTGCGTCGAGACTTCGCATCCGGGCACGCGCCCCAGCACCCGACGCCGCTGACGTGGCAACTGTCAGGTTGGGCCTCGCTCTACCCTGGCGTCACCATCCGTCAGATCGAATTCGACGGCCCTTCGGTAGCCATTCTGGAACAACTCTCCACCGAGGCAAGGCTTCTCGTCGTAGGCCGGCGTGGTCGAGGCTCGTTCGACGACGCCGGTCTCGGCACGACGAGCAGTGCGATGATTCGAAAAGCTCAGTGCCCGGTCATCGTTGCGAGCGAAGCCTGAATTTGTTCCTCGCTCGGTCAGAAACCGTAACTTTGGATGGGTGCGAGCTGACCGGCGTGATGGGCTTCGATCACGAAACGCTCGTGGTCGACCAGCTTCTCCGGGAGTTCGTCAACCGGCCACCACCGCAGATCTGCAGATTTCAACGGCTCCATCCGGCGTGGTTCACCCGACCACGTACGGCATTCGTAGAAGAAGTCCACTCGATGATCCACTGGTTCAATCCCTGCCGCGTGACGGCGATGCAACACGGTCAGCGGTTTCAGTTCCGAGGAAAGCAACTCAACGCCAATTTCTTCCGCAGCCTCCCGAATGGCAGCGTCGAGTGCCGACTCCCCCAGTTCGACGTGTCCCGCAGCCGCGTGAGCCCAGTATCCGTCCATGAATCCCGTGCCCTCGCGCAATTGCAACAGCACCTCCGGGCGTTGTGCCAGGTTGCTTCGACAGAACATCACGTACACCGCTGGTACCAGCGCAAATTGATCGGCCACACGACCACGCTATCGTGCGCGTGAAATGACGGCGCCCCGCGAGAACAAGCTCGCGGGGCGCCGTCGACGATCTGCTGGATCAGTTGACGTCGAACCGGTCGAGGTCCATCACCTTGGTCCAGGCGGCGGCGAAGTCCTCGGCGAACTTCTGCTTCGCGTCTTCGCTGGCGTACACCTCGGAGAGTGCGCGCAGTTGCGAATTCGATCCGAAGACGAGGTCCACTGCAGTTGCCGTGTACTTCGGGTCGCCCGTCGCACGATCAGCCCCGTCGTAGACGTTCTCGTTCGTCTTCGACGGCTTCCACTCGGTACCCATGTCGAGAAGGTTGACGAAGAAATCGTTGGTCAAGGTCTCGGGACGGTCGGTGAACACCCCGTGGCCGGTCTTGCCGAAGTTCGCGTTCAGCGCGCGAAGTCCGCCGACCAGCACTGTCACCTCGGGTGGGGTCAGAGACAGCATGTACGCGCGGTCCACCAGCAGAATCTCTGCCGGAATCTTCTCCCCACCCTTGAGGTAGTTCCGGAATCCGTCGGCCCGAGGTTCGAGTACCTCGAACGAGTCGACGTCTGTCTGCTCCTGCGTTGCGTCAGTACGTCCCGGAGTGAACGAGACCGTGATGTCCTGTCCCGCGTTCTTCGCGGCCTGTTCGACGGCCGCTGTACCACCCAGAACGATCAGGTCGGCGAGTGAAACCTTGGCTCCACCAGCCTGGTTGAAGTCCTGCTGAACCCGCTCGAGAGTCTCAAGCACCGCGGCGAGGGCTGCGGGCTCGTTGACTTCCCAGTTCTTCTGCGGCTCCAGTCGAATTCGCGCACCGTTGGCGCCGCCGCGCATGTCGGTGCTGCGGAAGCTCGCAGCCGACGCCCACGCGGTCGACACCAACTGCGAAATGGACAGCCCGGAGTCGAGAAGTCGACTCTTGAGGATCGCGATGTCTGCGTCCCCGATCAGTTGATCATCGGCCGAGGGAACGGGGTCCTGCCACAGCTGCGGCTCGGGAACCCAAGGTCCCAGGTAGCGCGTGACCGGTCCCATGTCACGGTGAAGGAGCTTGTACCAAGCCTTGGCGAACTCTTCGGCAAATTCTTCCGGATGATCGAGCCAACGCCGGGTGATCTTCTCGTACGTCGGATCCAGGCGTAGGGAGAGGTCGGTCGTCAGCATCGTCGGTGTGCGTCCGGCCGACGAATCGAACGGGTCCGGGATCGTGCCCGCCCCCGCGCCGTCCTTCGGAATCCACTGCCACGCACCCGCCGGGCTCTTGGTCAGCTCCCAGTCGTAGCCGTACAGAATCTCCAAGAAGGTGTTGTCCCACTTCGTCGGAGTGGGAGTCCACACGACCTCAAGACCACTGGTGATCGCGTCCTTACCCACACCCGTGCCGAAGGCACTCTTCCAGCCCAGTCCCTGCTGCTCGATGGGTGCGCCTTCGGGTTCCGGTCCGACGAGGTCGGCCGGTCCGGCTCCGTGTGTCTTGCCGAAGGTGTGGCCGCCGGCGATCAGCGCAGCTGTCTCCACGTCGTTCATCGCCATGCGCGCGAATGTTTCTCGGATGTCGCGGGCGGCCGCTACCGGATCCGGTTGCCCGTTGGGCCCTTCGGGATTGACGTAGATCAAGCCCATCTGCACGGCGCCGAGCGGTCCGGACAGCTCACGGTCTCCGCTGTAACGCTCGTCGCCGAGCCAGGTGTCCTCAGGACCCCAGTAGATCTCCTCGGGCTCCCAGATGTCTTCTCGGCCGAATCCGAAGCCGAAGGTCTTGAACCCCATCGACTCCAGGGCGCAGTTGCCCGCGAACACCAGCAGGTCGGCCCAGGAAACCTGCTTTCCGTACTTCTGCTTCACGGGCCAGAGCAGGCGCCGTGCCTTGTCGAGGCTGGCGTTGTCCGGCCAACTGTTGAGCGGGGCGAAACGCTGAGCGCCTTGACCGCCGCCCCCGCGGCCGTCTGCAATGCGATAGGTGCCGGCAGCATGCCAACTCATACGCACGAAGAGTCCGCCGTAGTGGCCGTAGTCGGCCGGCCACCAATCCTGCGACGCCGTCATCAACGCGATGACGTCGCGCTTGAGTGCCTCGACGTCGAGTTTGGCGAATTCCTGGGCGTAGTCGAAGTCTGCACCCATGGGATTCGACTTCGACGAATGTGAATGCAGGACAAAGAGATCCGGCTGATTCGGCCACCAGTCGCTGTTCGTTCTCGGACGGTTCCCGGTGGGTGTCGGCGACGGGATTGCGGGGTTTTCACTTTCGCTGGTGCTCTCGGTGTTTCCATCGTGAGCAACCGGGCAACTATCGGACACGGTAATCCCTCCATGAGCGAGTAGAACGGACTTCGATCACGTTTGTGATCGCAAACTCTGAGTTGTCGAACAGTCGGCACACAGGCCCCAGTAGATGACCTCGGCTTCATCGAGGACGAAGCCGTTGTGCGTCGACGGCGTCAAACACGGCGCTTCACCTACGGCGCAGTCGACGTCCTCGACAACGCCACACGACCTGCAGACCACGTGATGGTGGTTGTCACCGACGCGAGACTCGTACAGCGCCACGGATCCGGACGGTTGTATTCGCCGTATCAATCCGGCGTCGGTGAGAGCGTGCAACACGTCGTAGACCGCCTGCCGAGATACCCCTGGCAGAACCGCCCGCACAGCATCGAAAATCGTCTCGGTGGCTGCATGTGGGCGTGCATGCACAACCTCGAGCACCGTGACTCGGGGGCGAGTCACGCGAAGCTCAGCGTCACGCAATTGGGCTGCGTAATCCGGCGTCGAAGGCACCTTTCCACTATTGCGCAATCTTCTGGACTGAACCCAGACTTTCGCGAAATTCTTGCCCGATCGAGCTAATCGGCCCTGTGAACAATCCGTCCGGTCACCCGTCACCTCAACAGGTAAAAGGCGGGCTCGCCTGCGATCCCCGAGTTATCGTCCGACACCTGAACCTAATGCGACGGTGGTCGGGCAACTCCGTTCACCGTCGTGACTTCGCGCATTCAGCGCAGCGACGGCGGTGTTCAAGACTTCATCGGGACCAGTTCTACGATCGGGATCGTGCGAGATGTCTTGTTCTGGTAGGCGGAGTATCGCCCCTTGTTCACGACGTCGAGTGTCGACCACCGTCGCGCGTAATCCGGATCGGTCGGCAGGGTGACGCGCGCGCGAACTCGTGTACTGCGTAAGCCGATCTGCATCTCGCACACAGGTTGTGCGGTGAGGTTGGCAAGCCAGTCGGGTGGCTTGGCTGCTCCTCCGGCGGAGGCGACCACCAGATAGGTTCCGCCATCGCGTGCGTAGGTCAATGCCGAAGTTCTCGGCAGACCGGATTTGCGACCGAGGGTGCGTATCAGAAGGGTGGGGTTGCCGAAGAGGAGACGATGCCCGACCAGTCCACCGGTACGCATGTAGATCCATTTGTGGGCACGCAAGATGTGACGATAGATATCGCTCATGACGGTCCTGAAGTTCTCTCGCAGAGGGATTCTGTAGGTGGCGGCAGCTCACGTTGATTTCCCGCGGGTGCGCTCGAGTATGTGAAGGTCACAGGACCCGCGGCCGTAGACGGCTGGTCGTGAACAACGGAGTAAGTGGGCGTACCGGGACAGGCGGCACCCACACGCCCGGCAGGTCGACGCGGTGCAGCCGCGCTTCGACCACCCGGCCGATTCCCATCTGATCCAGAGGGTCTCGTTCTGAGCCAAACACTTCCAGCGCGAATTCGTCGATGCGCCGTACCTCGAGCACGCTCTCACGTGGAGTGAAGGCGACCAACCAGGGCGGCAGCATGCCCGCGACGCCGACGACATTGCGGTGCGGTCGGGCGAGGATCGGCGGTGGGTCGGTGATGGCGTCGCCCATGCGGCCGCTCATGGTGAGCAGCTTGTGCCCACGCCGGGTTGCCGCAGCGCGGATATCGGTATCGGTGACCGTCCACTCGATCTCACCCAGTTTCTTCGGGTAGCCAAGAAGCTCACGGCCGATGATCAGGGCTACGTCGTCGTCGAGAATCATCCACGGGCAGTGAATTCCGGTGCCCTGCACTGTCTTGATGTGAACGAACAGTCCGGCCTCGTGATAGCCGGGTGACTCGAAATTGTTGTCCGGGAAACAGGCGGTGAAAAGGTCGGCGCGCGCCGGTTCGGCCAACCGTACCCCCGCAGGAAGCCACTGCTTCATGATGTCGGGGTCGATTTCGACGGTGGCGCTGAAGTAGTGGGCGTCGCGGTAGAGGCTGCGCCGCGGATCGCCGAGCGTCAGTGTGCGGCGCAGGTCCGTCCAGAGTGAGCGACCCGCAGTCCTGACGGCCGGTTCCCAGCCCATCTCATTTGACCCTTCGGTAGACGGTACGCAGAATCGGCCCGATCAGCCCTCGCGGGGTGTATTGGCCACTGACGGTCTGCAGTTTGGCGAACGCGCCGGGGACCACGCGGCGGCGACCAGCCGCCAGCCCGACGATTGCTGCCGTTGCGGCTTGTTCGGCACTGACCCACAGCGGGCCTGGCAACAGGCGGTCGAGCTTCGGGACCTCGGCTACCTCGGCGTATTCCGTACGTACTGGGCCTGGCGCGAGTAGCGTACATTGCACTCCGGTGCCGACGAGCTCACTGTGCAGCGATTCGGCGAGGGTGTTCGCGAATGCCTTGCTCGCCGCGTAAGTAGCGTTGTTCGGTCCGGGTTGGTTGCCTGCGGTGGATCCGGTGATCAGAATCGCGCCCACGCCGCGCGCCAGCATGGGTGGCAGTACAGCGAGGATGAGGTCGTGCACTGCAACGGAATTCAGTTCCACCTGTTGGCGTTCCCGCTCCGGGTTCGCGGTCGCGAGCTCGCCGTAGGTGGCGAATCCGGCGTTGTTGCACAGTATTACGACATCTCTGGTCGCGAGCTCGTCACAGAGCTTCGCGCGCTCGGCACGGTCGGACAGATCGACGCTTCGGATCTCGACCTCGATGCCGTAACGCTGGGCCAACCGCGCGGCCAGCTCACGCAATCGATCCTCGCGGCGGGCTACCAGGATCAACGAGTATCCACGCCGCGCCAGGCCTTCGGCGAGGGCGAGACCGATACCGGAGGACGCACCGGTGACGACAGCTCGCGTGGTTGATGTGGGTGGGGGAAGGCTCATGGTTCGCTCCTCGGTGATCAGAATTGGGTGAGCGCGCGGGCAGTCACGGCGGTACCAGCAGCGATCAGAGTGCGAACTGCACCCGGTTCACGTACTTGCTCCTTGCCTGCCGCAATCCGGCGGAAATTCGCCGCATGCCAGGCGAGTTGGAGGTAGGAATTGATTGGTGTGGCGCCGGCCAGCGGAATGCGTGGCGCAGTCGGAAGCACCTGCGGCTCACCGGTCCCGGACAGCAGGTCGGCCGCGATCGTCGGCCGCACGGCGAATGGTCGGCCGAGCCCGATCACATCCACGACGCCCTGAGCGAGCACGTCGCGGATGAAGTCGCGGGTGCGTACACCGCCGGTCAACATGAGCGGCATAGCAGTACGGGCGCGCAGGCTTTCGGCGTAGCGCAGGAAGTAAGCCTCCCGGACTCGGGTGCTGTCCTGCACGACGCCGGTCATGGCTGGAGCTTCGTAGTTGCCGCCGGAGACCTCGAGCAGGTCGATGCCGGCCTTTTCCAAAGCGAGCGCGACATCGAGCGACTCGTCTTCCCCCAACCCGCCGTGCTGGAAGTCTGCCGAGTTGAGCTTGACCGACACAACGGCCTCCGGGCCGATGGCTGCGCGAACGTCAGCGATCACCTCGAGCAACAGGCGACGCCGGTTCTCCGGGCTTCCGCCGTAGCTGTCGGTGCGCTTGTTCGCGACAGGTGAGAGGAACTGCGACAGGAGGTATCCGTGTGCGGCATGGACCTGCACTCCCGAAAATCCGGCTGCCACGGCCAGTTCCGCGGTTCGGGCGTAGCGGCGACGCAGGAAGGCGATGTCGCCGAGCGAGAGTTCCCGGGGTTTGCGCAGATTGAATCCGAGCGCCTGCGGCCGCAGCGCCGACGGGCCGACCGGGCGTCGGTGCAGTGGTCCGACGGCAACTCGTCCGGGGTGGTTGATCTGCATGATCATCACCGCACCCTCCCGGGATCCTGCCCGGGCCCAGTTGCCGACGGCTTCGAGGTGGCGGTCGTCTTCGAGGGTCACGTTGCGTGGCTCGACGTAGGCGCGACGGTCGATCATGACGTTGCCGGTGATGAGCAGGCCTGCACCGCCTCGTCCCCAGGCGCTGTAGAGGCGGGTCAGGTTCTGGCTGGGTGAGCCGTCGATCGCGGCGAGTTGTTCACTCATCGCGGCCTTGGCGATGCGGTTGGGCAGGGTAACGCCGCATGGCAGCGTGAGTGAACTGGCAGCGGTAGCAGTGCGGGGTGCGTGTTTCTTGGGTGGCATGGTTACTCCTGTTGTCGTGGTGGAGAATTGGAGGTCAGGCGTTGCGGTGCGCGGCAGCGAGGATCGGTCGCCGGACGTTGCCGGGCACAACAGGTCGCGGCTCGGGAATTCTCCGCGCGGTCGGTGGGCCGGCGAGTGCACCGAGGAGCTTCGAGCGGAGTGTGGCCAGTTGGGTCATGATCCGGACCGACCACCGGCCGCGCCGCATTTCCCAGCGCAATTCGGGGCCGCCGGCGAGGATTTCTCCGGATGGCTTGGACAGATACGAGTAGAGATCACCGACCGGTGTATGCAGTTGTTGCTGCAGTATCGCGGCCTCGGCGAGCAGGCGTGAACTGTTCATCAGCAGCATTCCTGCACCCGAGCGCGGGGCGACCAGTCCCGCGAAATACAAGTTGGCCAACCCCGGGGCGAAGGTGTGTGACACCAGGCGCGGTTGCCCGTTATCCCACGTGAGCAGTCCGTCGCCTAGGAAGGGGAAGGTGGTCTTGAAGCCGGTGGCCCAGACGATGGTGTCGTATTCGCCGCTGGTGCCGTCGGTGAAATGCACTGTACGTCCGTCGAACCGGGATATTTCCGGCCTGACTGCAATGCGGCCGTGTTTGAGGAAGTAAGGCAGTTGCTGGTTGACTACCAGATCTTGGTCGAAGATACGGTGCTTCGGCTTTTCCAGCCCGAAACTGCGAAAACTTCCCATTCCGACAACAACGATCATTCGGAAGACTAGCTCCTGCAACACTTTTGGAACTGGGATCGAGCCCACGTCGAACTTGCTGCTAGGGACACCGAGGACGTACTTCGGAATGAACCAGTAGCTACGGCGCAGTGAAATCTCCGCGGCGCCGAAGGTCAGCGCGGCTTCTACCGCCAGGTCACAACCGGAGTTTCCCGCGCCGACCACCAACGTGCGCGAGCCGTCGAGGTCGGCAGGGCGCTTGTAGTTCTTGGAATGGATCTGTTTGCCGGTGAATTCGCCCGGATACGCGGGAATGTTGACATCCCAGTAGTGACCGTTGGCGATCACGACGCCGGCGTACTCGCGCACCGTGCCGTCTCCGAATTCCACCAGCCACCCGGCTCTTCCCGAAGTATCGAGTGGCGCCACATCGACAACCAGCGTGTTGAATTCGATCCGGTGATCCAGGCCGAACTCGGCAGCGAAGGCGCGCAGATACTCGCACATCTGTGTGGCGCTGGGAAAGTCCGGGTAGTCGTCGGGCATCGGATAGTCCGGATACCCGGTGACGTCCTTCGAACTGATCAGATGCGTGGAGTCGTACACCCCGTGCGACCAGTTTCCGCCGATCGCAACGGCGGTCTCGACGTGGTCGTAGTCCAAGCCGAGATCCGCGTAGGCCTTTGCCACCGCCAGCCCGGTGTATCCAGCTCCGATGATGCAGTACCGAGTCACGGTTGCAACCTTCCCTCAAAGCTACAGTCAGTGTAGCTACAGTCAGTGTAGTATTTGCCAAGGCGTTGTTGCATGTCAAGCAACGCGGTGACGGAGAGGCGGCAAACGATCATGACCGAACGACGGAACCGGGCGTATGCACCGCGAATGGCTCCTGAACAACGTCGGGAGCAGTTACTGGACGCAGTCCTGCGGGTGATCGTCGAACAAGGCGTCCACAAGGTGTCCATCGACACGGTGGCGAAGGAAGCGGGCGTCAGTCGCCCCGTCGTCTACGGCCACTTCGACGACTCCGACCAACTGCTGCGCGCTTGCCTCGACCGCGAGGAGAACGCAGCACTGACGCAACTCGCCAACGTGGTGCCTCTTCACACGCAGGACCCGATCCACGCGATGACAGAAAGCCTCGAAGTTTTCCTTACGGCCGTCCTGGCCGCACCCAACCGGTGGCGAGCAGTCTTCCAGCTCGCCGACTCGAGCACGCCAACCTTTCGTAGACGCCTCGAGCACGGCCGCCAGGCGCTCATCGCAGCACTGACGGACTTCGTACGAGCGGCAACACCTCCGGATCGACTTCCCGCCGTCGATGTCGACCTCACCGCCCGCACCATGTATGCACTTTTCTGGGAGGCCGGTCGCTTGGTTTTGGCGGAACCGAAATCCTTTCCACCACAGCGCATTCGCGACTATGCCGACCTCCTCATTCCTGCACTGCCCGCATTCCACGAACCGAACAGGACCCCTGAACGATCCGCATGAGGAAACGCGAGAACTCCGATCGAACGCCTCCTGGCCCTCGGGCGTCCCCGTTGCGTCTTCAGGCGTGTTACGTTCCGGCGGATTGAACAGTCAACTCAGGGGAGCGCGACAAGTGGAGTTCAGCAGTACCGAACCGGACGAACGACGCGAGAATCATTGCCAGGGGAATTCCGAGTCAGTCCGCACCCGCGACGGCCGATACCTGCACACGATGGTGCTGCCAGGGCCTCGCAATCGGTCGGTCACCGTCGTCTTCGAAGCCGGTGCTGCGGCAAGCCGATCCGGGTGGGCTTTGGTTCAACCAGCGGTCGGAAACTGGGCTCGCGCCGTCGTCTACGACCGTTCCGGACTGGGACGCAGTGCCGTCGATGCGCAGCCGCGGACGCTACGGCGGATGGCTGACGATCTGGGCGACGTACTCGATCACTTCGGCCCGGGCCCGTTCGTCTTGGTCGGCCACAGCGCCGGCGGACCCATCGTCCGGGCTGCAGCGGCCGCTCGCCCCGAACGGATTGCGGGCGTCGTGCTTGTCGATCCGACTGACGAGGCTGCAGATCTGCTGTTCAGCCGGATGTTCCGTCTGATGGAGCGGGTGGCCATCGCAGCGAACATGGTCTTGGCCCGAACCAAACTGATGCCGCGACTGTACAAGTCGATGACCGACGCCTTGCCGGACGACGCGCGCAGAGATATGGAGTTGGAGGGATTTACCGTCACGATGGTCCGCACGCATGCCTCGCAAGCCGAAACCTTCATCGACGACTTGTACAAGTTCAGAGCTGACCCACCCGCGCTCGGCGGGATTCCGGTCACCGTCATCTCCGGCGCGCGAACAGGATCCGGCATGAATGCCACAGTCAGGGCGGCTGCGAATGCTTCCCACGAGTACCGGGCCGAACAATCTCCACAGGGCCGCCACGTCATCGCCGAGCGCTCCGGCCACTACGTCCCCATCACAGATCCGGAAATCATCGCCCAGGAAATACACCGCCTCGTCGATGGCACGCAAGAGTCCTGAACATTCGAGATCAGCGTTGCGTTGAAGCCTGTTGCCACCTCGCGGTTCCACAAATTCCGACAATCTTTCGTTTGTTCCATCTACCGTGAAAGGGAGAATCCGCCGAGGTCAGGAGTGATCGTGCCCAAATTGGAGAT
Organism: Rhodococcus sp. NPDC060176; assembly: GCF_042728675.1. Lineage (NCBI taxonomy): Bacteria > Bacillati > Actinomycetota > Actinomycetes > Mycobacteriales > Nocardiaceae > Rhodococcus > Rhodococcus sp. NPDC060176. The sequence goes on along the minus strand of NZ_JBHWYS010000003.1, from coordinate 737,867 downwards.
CAAGAGGAAGTCAGAACTCTCGCGCCAGGAAGTCGCCGACCGACTCATCGCCCTCGGCCAAGCGCTCGCCAGTGGATCGGAAGTGGAACTGGGATCTGGCGGGGACTCGATCGAAATCAGTGTTCCGGAGCAGGTTCGGTGGGAACTCGAGATCGAAGTCGACGGCAATGACGTCGAGATAGAAATCGAGATCCACTGGCGCGACGACCCTCAGGAAGAATCGGAAGTGAAGTCTCCGCCTCCCGCCAAAGCCGTCCGTCGCAGCCGACCACGCAAGAGCACTGCCAAATAGGCCGACTCGAATTCGGTTGACAGGCACTTAAGGAGACGCCGACACCTCGAGAGATACTACGCGCAGCAGTGCCCGGAGATCCCTTTCGATTCGTCGAAACAGTTGGTAGACAACGATGAATCCGGCGATACCGCCCAAACACAGAGCGCGGACGGTTGCGTTGAGTTCCTCACCGGCACCCGAACCGACAAAACTGAGCCCTGCGATTCCCACCAGGGGAACCGAGGCTGCGACCGCGAGGTACCTCGTGCTGCTCCGACCCAGTGAACGAATATCGCGGCCGTCGTCGCTTCGTAACTCGCCGTGTGACAACAAGATCGGATACAGACATCGAACCGAGTAGTAGGTCAGGATGAAGAACGGATAGGCGACTGCGACGGCTCCGCACACGGCCAGCGACGACATCAGGTGCACGTAGGCTCGCTGCGGAATACCGCCAGCCGCAATCTGCAACGCAACTGGATATGCGATACCGGCCAGCACCCACAGACCGAAAGCGATCACCACCGCTCGGTGTCCGACGTTCAGCGTCGCGGTACGCGCCTTGTTCAAGACCTCCGCGCTGTACGTCTGACCGTTACGCAGTCCGTGAGGCACGGTGAGCGCAAGCCGACACCAATACAGGATCGCCGCGGCGCCGAGAGAGAACGCAGCCACCCCGATGACCAGATGAACCTGCTCGAGATGCTGCTGAGCCTGCGGCGAGAGCCCCGAGATGATCAGCATCTTGTTGTAATAGTAGTTGTAACCCGCCGCAAGGAGATTCGGAATTCCGATCGCCGCCAGCAGAATCGGCAGCGCCCACTTCCACAACGTGGAACGCGGGCTCCCTTCCGGTGGGTCCACCAGATTGCGGGCAGACCGGTCCAGACACAGAGCGAACTGACGAGCCAGCTTTCGGCCACCAGACCACCTACCGTCTCGCTCCGGCGAGAGAGACTTCACCAGAACTCGGCGCAGCGCCGGCGGACAGTCGTCCGGTAATCGGGCCTCGGCCGCGGGGTCCACTCCGCGCCGACGAGCTTCGAGGGCCTTCTTGGGCGACGGCGGGTTCTCCCCCGTTCCGTCGTCAGTGAAAGGCCTACTCCCGGTGAGGAGCTCCCACAGCATCACGCCGAGTGCATAGATGTCGCTGCGAGTGTCGAGTGTGCCGGGCGCACCCACCGCACAGGCCTCCAACTGCTCTGGAGACATGTAGGCAAGCGAACCCCCGACAAAACAAGCCGCGTCCTCGGTCGAGACCTCCTCGCTCGAGCTGACGTTGAAGTCGGCGAGTTTCGGGATGCCTTCGACACTGAGAAGTACGTTCGCCGGCTTGATGTCCCGATGTAGTACGCCGTGCTCACGCGCGTACTCGAGAGCGTCGGCCAGTCTCATTCCGATCCAGGCCACGGTCTCCGGCCACGACATCGCAGCGATCTCGCTCCGCAGGCTCGTCTCGCTCGGCTTCATCTCGCCCTTCTTCGCCAGAGTCTGATCGATGGCGTCGAGAAGAAGTTGTCCGGACCGCTGGGCCTGCGGTGTCACGCGCACAAGTTTGACCACGTCGAGCAGAGTCCCACCTGGCACGTATTCCATGAACAGGACTCGCAACGCGCGTTCCTCGAGCAGTCGCTGATCGAAGACGCGGACGATGTTGGGATGGTCGAGCTGGGCGAGGGTCTGCGGCTCGACTCCGACGTTGCGGGAAATCTTCAACGCAACCCACCGCTGCATCGAGAGTTGCCGAGCGAGGAACACTCGAGCAAACGCCCCGTGCCCGAGTTCCAACACCAGTTCGAAATCGTCGAGGTGCTGCCCGATTTCGAACTCGTCGAAACCCGAGAGACCCAACATCATGACGTCTTCGCGACCGGCCATCGAATCACGGTCGAACATCTGCTCGAAACTCTCTGCCTGCAAAGGGAACTCGGCGACGTACTCAGCCGCCACGACGTCCTCGCCGCCCTGCTTCCGTAGCCGGAACTCCTCGTACAGGAGCTCGGCCGGTAGTGGTTCTTCGAGCAATTCCGGATACTCGACGCAATATTCCGTGAGCCGCTTCGGGCGATCGCTTTTCAGCCAGCGGTACTCCATGTCGATTCCGACCAGTTCGATCAGTGCGGCCCGGCGAATCTTGGCTGGATCGGGCAGATAATCGGTCAATTCGGAAGGGGTCCCCGCCTCCCAGTCTCCGACCAGGCGACCGAGCCCGTCGGCACCGTTGCGCCCGTCATGCCCCACCGGCGGTGCTGACGGGCGCAACTCGGTGACGGTGCCCCGTTCGGTCAGGGGCCCGCTCGCGACTGTCGCGTCACTGGCCTGCGCACCACGTTCATTCATGACACTTCTGCTCCGCACCTCGAGCACGATGAATCGAGGTGACTCACTTCAGCGTAACCCCGGTGGTACCCCAGACCCCAGCGATTCTATTCGGGGTGAACGGCCACGTTCGCGCCGATGCGGACAAGGTCTTCGCGATCTTTGATCTTGACGCGATCACGCCCGTGCCGCGCACCGAGGTCGCGTTCGGCGGCATCGATGCGAAGCCATCCGTCCCAATCGACGGGCAGTAATTTTCCGGCCGCGAGTAGTGCAGCGATCCGGCTGCGGTCCGATCGACATTCGACATCCGAATCCAGCTGCCGCAGCATAGTTTCGACGGTTTGGCGAGCATCCGGCCGTGCCGCACCGATCAGCCCGACGGCACCTCGCTTCATCCATCCGGTCACGAACAGGCCCGTAATGGGAAGACCGCTCTCGTCGACCACCGCGCCGCTCCGGTGCGGAACCGTGCCGCGTCCGTGATCGAAGGGCACCCCGGCAAGTGGAGTGCCGCGAAATCCGATTGCCCGGTACACCGCTTGAACCGGATAGTCGGTACAGACCCCCGAAGCGGTGACGTGACCGTAGCCGTCGGGATCAGTCCGCTCGACGCGAAGTGCTTCGACTTTCCCGTTACCGAGAATCTCCGCCGGCTGTCGGTAAAAGTGCAGGTGAACTCGGCGCTGGGCGATTCGGTCGGCAGAAGCAGCGCCTGCGAAAGTGCGGAGCGTCTCGACAGCCAGTCGGGTATGCACCCACTGTTTGGTCATCCGCTCGATATGCCGATCCGGTGCGACATCGGCAGCGTCGACGACAACATCGACTCCGGGCAGTTCACCGAGAGCGCGCAACTCGTTCGGGGAGAATCGAGCGTCGGCGGGTCCGTGCCGGACGAAGATGTGCACCTCCCGAACGAGACTGCTGGCGATCCCTTCCCGAACGTCGGCCGATACGTCGGCGGCCTGTAGTGATTGCTCCTCGGCGAGGATCATGCGCGCGACATCGAGTGCGACGTTGCCACCCCCGATCACGGCGACCGATTCGGCGTTCAGCGGCCACTGCGGCGAACTGTCCGGGTGATCGTTGTACCAACCGACAAAATCGGCGCCACCGAAAGAGCCTGGAAGGTCGACGCCGGGAATGTCGAGCGGCACATCCCTTGGCGCACCGGTTGCAATGATCACGGCGTCGTAGGAAGAACGTAGAACCTCGACGGAAAGGTCCTTTCCGATCTCTACGTTGCAGAACAGCCGGAAGTCACTGGCGCCCAGCGCGGTGTGCAGAGAATGGACGAACTTCTCGGACTCGGCGTGCCCTGGCGCGAGACCGTAACGCACTAGTCCGTACGGCGTGGGTAGACGCTCGAACACGTCTATCTTGGTGCCGGGCGCCAGTTCAGCGAGAGCGCTCGCAGCGTGGATTCCCGCCGGCCCCGCTCCGACGATCGCAACACTGCGCGGAGGTGAGAAAACCCGGGGCGACGCAAGCGGGGATACCGCTCTCACACTGATCATGCACCGAGGCTAGGAGCTCAACTGCGCTAGAGATCAAGTCCCCCGCTTTTCAGTCAGTAGCCCTGCTCTGCAGGCTTGTGCTCGGTTGTGTAGCGGTAGAACTCCGCGAGTTCGAGTTCACCGGCAGCTGCCTCGTCGACGATGACGGTCACGTGTGGATGCAGCTGAAGCACTGATGCCGGGCAGAACGCCGAGACCGGACCTTCGACCGCCGCCCGGACGGCGGGCGCTTTGCGTGCGCCGTCCGCGATCAGGACGAGATGCCGTGCATCACTGATGGTTCCGAGTCCTTGTGTGATCACATGATGCGGCACGTCGGCCGGGTCTGCGAAGAACCGTGCGTTGTCGGCGCGGGTCCTCTCGGTCAAGGTCTTCACTCGGGTGCGCGACGCAAGTGAAGAGGAGGGCTCGTTGAAACCGATGTGTCCGTTGAGGCCGATGCCGAGGATCTGCACGTCGACGGGACCGTTTTCGGCAATGGCAGCGTCGTAGCGCCTGGCAGCTTCACTGGGATCCGCGGCTCCACCGTCGGGGCTGAACACTCGCGCATTGTGGATGTCGAGGTGATCCACGAGTTCCGTGCGGATAGTGTGCGCATAGGACTGTGGCTGATCGGACGTGAGACCTACGTACTCGTCGAGAAGATACGCGCTCACGTCCGCGAACGACACTCCCGATTCTCGATGCCGCCTGATCAGCTCTCGATACGTGTGCAGCGGTGACGATCCCGTCGCGAGGCCGAGCGTTCGCGCTCCGTTCTCCATTGCGCCGCACACGATATCGGCAGCAATTCGCCCGCCGTCTTCCGGACTGGGAACGATGACGATTTCCATTCAGGCTTCCTCACTGCTCTTGCCGGCTCCGACGATGGCATTGCGTACCGAACCCGAAGCGCGTTCCAACAGTTCGGTTGCTTCGGCGAAGTCGCATTCGGCCAACAACATGACGACCGCTGTCTTCACATGACCGTCGGCATTCTCGATGGTCTCCGAAGCGATCTCGGTATCGACTCCGGTGGCTGCCGCGACGATCCGGTTTGCGCGATCGACAAGTTTGGCATTGGTCGGCCGAAGATCGACCATCAGATTGTGGAATGCCTTCCCGGATCGGACCATACTGGCCGTGGAGAGCATGTTGCACACCATCTTCTGCGCAGTCCCGGCCTTGAGCCTCGTCGATCCGGTGAGGATCTCGGGGCCGGTGTCCACTTCGATGGCCACGCCGGCGTGAGAACTCATTGCCGCACCCCGGTTGCACGAGACTGCCACTGTTGCGGCGCCGAGTTCGCGGGCATGATCGAGGCCACCGATGACATAGGGGGTACGACCACTGGCCGCCAAGCCCACGACGACGTCGGTGGCGTTCAACGAGATTGCGTCGAGGTCCACCCCAGCCGATCGCGGATCGTCTTCTGCTCCCTCGACTGCGTTCAGAAACGCTCCCGGGCCACCGGCGATGATGCCGATCACCTCGCCCGGATCTGTCCCGAACGTCGGAGGGCATTCCACTGCGTCGAGAACTCCCAGGCGCCCACTTGTCCCGGCTCCCAGGTAGATCAGTCGACCACCTTGCGCCCGGGAAGCGACGATCAAGTCGACTGCGGCTTCGATGGCGGGTATTACCGCCGCGACGGCGTCGGCCACGATTGAGTCCTGCTGGTTCATCACCGTCAGCAAGTCCGACACCGACATGACGTCGAGATCGCGGGTGAGAGGGTTGGGTCTCTCGGTGGAGAGCATTTCCAATTGCATTGTGGCGAGTCCTCCTCGATCAGATTTCACTACGACGACGACTCCTCGTCAGTGCCGCTTCGAAGCGATGGCGTCATGGCTTCGTTGCAGAGCGGAGAGTGCGCTGGGCAGCGAGTGCGCCACCATCGCAAAAATTGTGTCGACTACCAACAGCTGGCCGGTGCGGCTTGCCATCGCAGCCGATCGGAAACCGAATTCTCTACCGGCAGTAAGTAGAACGTGGTGTGACTGCACGGCGAGCGTCGATCGCGCCCCACCGGTGATCGCAGCCGTCGACGCCCCGGTACGACGGGCAAGAGCAAGTGGCTCGACGACATCGGAAGTCTCACCTGAATGTGAGATCCCCACTGCGATGTCGTCCGGCCCGAGCAAGCTGGCACTGACCATCGCCGCGTCGCGGTCGAGATGAACCCGGCAATTGACGTCGATACGCGAGAGCTTCAACGTGAGGTCTTGCGCGACGATGCCTGACGCGCCGATGCCGTACACCTCGACGCGGCGGGCGGATCGAATCCGGGACACAACTTCTTCGAGCGCAGCAGGATCGGTCAATTGCGCCGTGCCCTTGAGCTGTTCGGATTCGAACTCGGCGAGCTTGGCCATCACCTCGCCGGCCGAGTCGGCAGCAACGATGTCCACACCGAGCGGGATCGTGTCCCCGGCGCCGGACCCGCTGATGGCCGCCAGCGCGAGACGAAGCTGTGGATAGCCCTCGAAACCGAGCCTTTTGGCTGTGCGGACCACTGTCGCCGTGCTTGTCGACGCTCGCTCGGCGAGGTCGTTGACCGTCAGGGTGGAGGCCAGACTGGGGTCGGCTTCGATGATTTCGGCGATCCGCAGCTCGGCAGGCGAGAGGCTGCTCAGTGATGCGCGAATACGAGCAAGCAGGTCGACGGACGCCGGAGCACTCCGGTCCAAAGTCATAACGCCTCGATTCGCATCGTTTTCGGAGCTGACGGCACCGATGTGATTCTAGGCAGCCCACGGCTTCCTGGCGTCAGAGATCCGAGCACACTGGCGTGACGCGCACCGGTGCACGAAGCAATGCTTCCGGGCAATCCGTGTGCGGTGAGAAAGCCGAGAACCGCGAAAGCCAATGCTTCCTTGATGTCGGAGGTGACGCCGAGTTCGTCCGAAGAGACAAGCGCGATGTCGCCCAGTTCGTCACGGAGCATCGCCATCAACGTCGGGTTCTTGGTACCACCACCTGACACCACCACTTCGGTGGCTGCCAGCCCTCTGACGGAATCGGCTACCGTCCGGGCGGTCAGTGCAGTCAGTGTCGCGACGATGTCAGCCAGAGACAAGGATTCGTAGCCCCGCAGAGCTGCGAGTAGATAGTCCCGATGGAACAATTCTTTGCCCGTGCTCTTGGGAGCGGGCTGCGCGTAATACGGTTCGCTCAGTAGTTGTGCCAGCAGATCGACGTTCGGTGTGCCGGCTGCGCCCAGAGCCCCACCGAGATCGAACCACTGCTCCCCCTCCGTGAATTCGCTTACCGCGGCGTCGATCAACGCATTTGCGGGGCCGGTGTCGAAGGCAATCGGTACTGCGGCACCATCGACCGTCGATGTCGGAGCGCCTCCCGGAGCAGTGACGTTGGCGATGCCACCGAGATTGAGCGCGACGGAACCCGAAGTTCTTCCGTTGAGCCACAATACGTCGAACGCACTGACCAGTGGTGCACCCTGACCACCCGTCGCCACATCGCGAGAGCGCAGGTCCGACACAACCGTGCATCCGGTCTTCTCGGCTATCCAGGCCGGCTGCCCGAGCTGGAGAGTGCCTTTTACTTGCGCTCCTTCGACCCAGTGGAACATCGTCTGACCATGTGAGGAGATCAATTCCGCACTGCCACCGCACAGTTCCGCGTTCGCCCGCGCGGCGACGGCCGCAAATGCCTGTCCGATCTCGGTGTCGAGTTGGCAGATCTGACCGACAGTCGTGGACGCCGGCGGTACCGCAGCCGCCACCGCAGCCCGCAACTCACCGGAATACGGTTCGCTGACCATCCCCAGTGGGGTGAGCACAAGAGTGTCCCCGTCGATCCGGATGTCTGCTGCGGCAGCATCGATAGCGTCGTACGAAGTACCGGACATCAGGCCGATGACTCTCATGAAATATCCCTTACTCGGATCGTTTCGGCATTCGGAAAAGCTGCGGTCAGTCGACGAGTGCCCGCTTGTGGGCATTTCCTCGCAAGGTACTCAAGGCGATCGCACTGACGGCGCACGTTGCCATCACGAAGTAGGCCGGAATATCGAGATTGGAAGTTTCCTTGATCAGCCACGTGATGATCAGACCGGCGCAGCCCGAAAAGACCGCGTTGGACAGGGAGTATGCGAGTCCCAATCCGGTGTACCGAACCGAAGTGGGGAACATCTCGGAGAGCATGGCGGGTCCGGGCCCGGCGACAAGTCCCACTGCGGCGCCGGCGGCAAACACTGCAAATCCCTTGGCTGTCAGAGACGTCTGCCCGTTCTGCAGGACGTTGAGCAGCGGCAGAGCCAGGACCAGAATTATCACGGTGCCGGTGAGCATGACCGCGCGTCGTCCGATGCGATCGCTGAGTCCACCCGCGATCGGAATGGTCACCGCGAAGCCCGCATTGGCGAGCACAGAAGCAACAAGTGCCTGATGGAAAGTCGCGTTGAGCGAACTCTGAAGATAAGTCGGCATGACGACGAGGAACGTGTAACCGGCAGCAGACCAACCCATCAACCGCCCGATTCCGAGCAGAATTGCCCTGGCCGTCTCTCCGACAGTCGGCTGCACGACCGGCGCCGGCGCATCAGCTGTCGGTTCGGACTGGACTGATCGAGCACGCTCGAACGACGGCGTCTCTTCGAGCCGGAGCCTGAGCCACAGGGCAACCAGCCCCATCGGCAGTGCAAGGAGGAACGGGATGCGCCAGCCCCAGTCACTGAGCTGTGACGGGTCGAGGACAGTAGCGAGGAGTGCTGCGATACCCGCACCGGCGAGCAGTCCGAGTGCGACGGTGAACGACTGCCACGAGCCGTACAGCCCACGTCGTCCGGGCGGAGCGAACTCGGTCATCACCGACACTGCACCGCCGAACTCACCACCGGCCGACAATCCCTGCAGAATTCGAAGCACCGTCAAGAGAAGCGGTGCCAGAATTCCGACGCTCTCGTAGGTGGGGAGCACACCGATCAGGGTCGTCGCGGCCGACATCAGCAGAAGAACGATCACCAGGGTGGGGCGTCGACCGATGCGGTCACCGAGTCGACCGAAGAGTGCGGCACCCACTGGGCGGAAGAAAAACGCCAACGCAAACGACGCATAGGTCTTGATCAAGCTTTCGAGGTCGCCGGAGCCATCGGCGCTGAAGAAGTTCGACGCGATGATCGTCGCGAAGAACCCGTACACACCGAACTCGTACCACTCGATGAAATTTCCTACGGAGCCGGCGACGAGCGCCCTGCGCCGTTTGAGCTGCGCACCATCGTTCCGTGTCTGCACTGTGATGCCCATGCCGTCCTCCGTTGACGAAACCCGAATATGCAACAAAGTTTCATCTGAACGGAGTAGCAATGTCAAGAAGTTTCATGAATGAATTTTTATTGCCCCCAGAAGGCTTATGCTCCCGCGAACGTGAATGCCTCCGCCTGTTCGAACTGGTCAGTGGAATCACCGGAATAGACGGTGCTCTCGTTCGGGCCGAGCCCGAGCTTTCGGACGGGCGTCCCCTCCGCGAGATCCATCGACGCCACGTCCACCCAGAAAGTATTCGGTGTCATCGCCGACTCGAAGAAATAGAGCGTGCGTTTGTGATCGACAACCGTGCGCCACCGAGTCGACGAGATGTTGGGCTCGTCGGGAGTCGAAATACCCAGCGGCACCGATACATTCCGAATAACACTGAACGTGGATGCCAATGCCGACCGCGGATCGTCCGTCTGCGGTATCGCATCCACATAGAACGATGCCCGCGCGAATCGGTCAGCGGCACGGTTGGTTCCGGGCAGCATGACGGTTCCGTTGATCTGCTTCCAGTACTCGTTGACGGCAAGTTGCTGATCGAAGATCGGCGAATTGGTCATCACCTGGTACTCGCGGCTGTGATGAATCGTCGGGCGTCCGCCGATGTACTCGATGATCGCGCTGTCTCCCCCAGCGTCCGAGAGCGACATGTGCAGCGTCGCGAGGCGGTCTTCGCCGGGTACGGCAGCGGTCACCACAGTGAACGGTTCTGACGCCAACACGTCGACCGCTTCCTGAACTGTCGCAAAGCTGTCCAGGACGTATTGCGCCCATGCTGCGATCGACAATCCCGGGCTCGAACCGTCATATGTCGGGTACTCGGACTCGACCAACCACAAGAGATTGGCAGACAGCCCAGCCTCGTTGACCCCGTCGGTCGTGCACATGTCGTAGGCCGTCGCGACAACGCTTCCGTATTTCGACGTCCACTGTATCGAGTTCGGACCTGCGCAGCCCTCTCTGGTCATGCCGCGCGGGAATGCCCAGAGGTTTGTTCCGAGATCGACCTTCCAATCCATCGATCGGGCAGTGATCACAGTGTCGTTGGGGCCCAAGTAGACCAAGCGAGTACACATCGAAAACTATCCCTTCGTTACGGCGTGACGATATTGAAACTGGGATCGAAGGTGTCGAGCAACCCGCCCAGCGTCTCGAGCGCTGATTCGTCTCCGTCGAGCGAAATCTTCCCGGCCTTGGCCAGTTCGGCGGCCGCGCCCGGTTGCAGAAGCGCTCCCACGAGTGCCGCTTTCGGGCCCGAGACCGTCAGTTGTGTGTTCGGTGACGCGCCCTTACGTGCATTGAGGACGCCACGCTTGACCCACGCAGTCCATGCCTCGTCGTCGCGATCGGTGAACACGAAATCGATCCGCAGTTCCGCGTCGGTGGCCTTGTCGCCGATGAGATGTATTGCGACGAAGTCGAAGAGGATGTCGATGGGCATCGCGAGGACACTGTCCTGGCTCGCGGTGACATAGGGGGCGGGCTGGGCGCCTTCACGGAGCTCCAGGGCGGCCGAGAGATAGATCCCACGCCACTGCGGCCCCTCGGCTTGATAGCCCATCTGCTCGTAGACGTCGGCTTGCAGGTTCCTCGCTTCGGTGTTCTCCGGTTGCGCGAACACCAACTTGTGCAGGATCTCCGCCGCCCATCTGTAGTCCGCGGCGTCGAATGCTCGCTTGCCCTCGTCCAGGATCTTCTGCGCGCCAAGGAGATCGACGAACCTCTTCGCCGATTCGACCGGTGGATGTGGATGAAGCGACACCGGATCGCCGTCCCACATTCCCAGTTCCTTGGTGTACACGGCGCGAACGTCGTGGTGCAGAGTTCCGTGATATCCGCGGTTGTACCACTTGCGCCCGAGTTCGTCCGGCAGTTCGATCACCTCGGCAGCTTCGAGCGGCGTGTACCCCTTGTTCGCGAGACGTAGCGCCTGATCGTGAATGTACTTGTAAGTGTCCCTTTGCGATTCGATGAACGGCACCAGGTTCTCGTTACCCCACACCGGCCACGTGTGCGGTCCGTAGTGAACAGCCGCTTCGTCTCCCCATCGTTCGAGAGTCTCGTCCAGATACCGAGCGAAGTTCCGAGCGTCGCGAGTGCGCGCGCCTCTGAGGGTCTGGATGTTGTGGAGCGAATGATTGGCGTTCTCCGCACAGGTCAGCGCGGCGAGTTCGGGGATCCAGATGTGCATTTCCTCCGGGGCCTCGGTATCCGGCGCATACAGGAACTCGAATTCCAGACCGGCGATCTCACGCTTCGTTCCGGTCTCCGTGATGCTGTCGGTCGGCGAAATATACGAGATCTGAGGGCCTTTGGTGCTGAGCACACCGATTCCGCAGGAGACTGCCCCTTTCGGGCCGAGGTCGAGCAATCCACCGAAGGCATAGAAAGACCGCCGGGCCATGGCATTGCCGGCCACAACGTTCTCACCGATTGCGAACTTGTCGAACGATGCGATCGTGCCGGGTGCGATGATCGGCACCTTTCCCGACGCAACGTCCTCGACGTCGACGATTCCTTTGACGCCGCCGTAGTGGTCGATATGGGTGTGCGTGTAGATGATTGCCGCGACCGGCTTGTCGCTGACGTGCTCGCGAATCATCTTCATTCCCTGCCGTGCCGATTCGACTCCAGCCATACAGTCGATGACGATCAGTCCCTCGTCGCCCTCTACGACCGTCAGGTTCGCGATGTCGTTGTTGCGCACCTGGTAGAGGCGATCCGTCACCTGGTAAAGCCCACCTCGGCGTATGACCTGACTCTGGCGCCACAGGCTGGGGTTGACGGTGTCCGGCGCGGGAACGTCGTCACCGATGTACGCCAAAGCGTCCGGGTCGAAGACCACATGCCCGTCGTCGCCGAGAACGTTGCCCGGCAACGGAGCGATCAACCCTCGATCCGCATCGGCAAAATCCTGCCGGTCATCCATGGCATACCGCGCGACTGCCTCGCGATTCGCCGTGACTGTGGCCGGTGTTGCGTCCTTAGGTGTCTGGCACATGGCACTCCCCGCTCGGATACGACGATCTGATACCCCATCATCTGTATCGGTTGGGCGCGCGCTTGGAATCACCCGCGCAGGGTGAAGCTCGCACGAACACGCGAGGTGATCAACCGGGCAGTTCCTCGGAATTCCGAGATGCGAGTGCAATTAACAGGACTGCGATCCCACATCCGGCAACCAGGATCCATCCCAGCCTCGATGCCTGCGCGACGTCTACCGGTGCACTGCCGCCGATAATGCCACCGGCCAGCGCCACACCGAGAGCGGCACCGAATTGGCGTGCACTGGAAGTTATTCCACCGGCAAGCCCCGCCTGCGATCTCGGCAGCCCGTTGACGGCGGTGTTGGTGATGGGGGCATTCGAGAACCCGAATCCGATACCGAGAAACAGGTAAGCGGCCAACAGCATCGGAATCGCCGTGTTGTTGTCGAGCGAAACCAGGCACAGTCCACCGAGCGTCGTGAAACTACCGGCGATCAGCAGCGGCCGCCGCGGGCCGAAGCGTCCGACGAGTATTCCGGACAACGGCGCGCAGACCGTTGCCGCAACAGCCATCGGGAGGGTGATCGCGCCGGCCAGGGCCGGACTCATACCGCGGGAGTGCTGCAAGTAGAACGTGCCGAGCAGTAGCGTCGCGTTCAACGCCACGAACACCACGACAGCGCCGATCACAGCCGACGAGAACGGTCTGCGGCGAAAGAGTGCGAGATCCATCAGTGGCTCGCGCTTGCGTGATTCGACGCGGATGAATGCGGCCAACGCTGCAGCAACAACGACATACCCGGCCGTCGCCGCGGCAGAGAACCATCCGATTCGCGGACCCTCGATCAGAAGGGCGACCGCACCGCCTACAAGAATCACCAGCAGCAACTGACCGGGAAGATCGAGACGTCGCGACTGCTGTGCTCGGGACTCCGGTACAAACACAGCAGTCAAGACGAGCACGGCCAAGATCACCGGCACGTTGATCCAGAAAACCGATCGCCAGCCGAAACTTTCGATGAGCAGGCCGCCGACGATCGGCCCTGCCGCCATACTCAGGCCGAAGACCGCGGCCCACACCCCGATCGCCTTGGCCCGCTCCTTCGGGTCGGTCATCACGTTGACCACGATCGCCAAGGCAACCGGACTGAGCATCGACCCACCGACGCCTTGGACGATCCGCGCCGCGATCAGCACCTCCACCGACGGAGCGAGTGCGCAGGCAATCGACGCCACCCCGAAAACGACAAGCCCGATCTGAAAGACTCGTCTCCTGCCGAAACGATCGGCCACCGCTCCGGACGAGATCAGCAAGCTGGCCAGGACGAGTGTGTACGCGTTGACGACCCATTCCAGACCACGGGTTCCGACGCGAAATCCCTCACCGATCGTCGGCAGGGCTACGTTGACGATGGTCGTGTCCAACCCGACGACGAACAGGCTCGTGCAGCAGATCGCCAGGATGCCCCATCGTCGCCTTGCATCAAGTCCGATCACTTGCGGTTCGATCCCGCTCGAAGGTTTCATGGTCGGACTCCATCTCTCGAAGTGCTCTGCCGTACTCGACTGTCGAAAGGATCGTTGCTCTCCAGCGTCCGAAGCCGGTAGAAATTTTGCGGAAACTGCAAAGATGGACGGCATGGATGCTGAATTCGAGCAGTTGATCACCGATATCGGACCGAGGCTGCGCACGCTTCGACGCGATCGCGGATTGACTCTCGAGGCGCTGTCCGAGGCCACCGGCATCTCCGTCAGCGCACTCTCACGCCTCGAATCGGGTAAGCGTCGCCCCACCCTCGATCTGCTGTTGCCGCTTGCCCGAGCGCACCGGGTCGCGCTGGACCAACTCGTCGGCGCTCCCGCTACGGGCGATCCCCGGGTTCATCTCACCCCGAGCCGACGCAAGAACGGCAGTGCCGTCGTTCCGTTGACGCGCTATCCCGGCCGCGTGCAGGTCTTCAAGCAGGTGATCGGTCCGCGTCCACCGAAACTCGTCACCCACGCCGGCTACGAATGGCTCTACGTCCTCGCCGGGGATCTGCGTCTCATCCTGGGGGCGAACGAGGTTCTCCTACACCCCGGTGAAGTCGCGGAGTTCGACACTGCCGAGCCCCATTGGTTCGGGCCTGCCGATGAACAGGTGGTGGAAATCTTGCATCTTTTCGGCCCGCAAGGCGAGAAGGCACATGTGCGCACGAAGGCAAAAACTACTGCTGCGCAAGACCTGGTTTCCGAAAGCTAGTTCACTGCATGCGTTTTCAATCGGTTCGACAGTGTGTGAGCGTGCTCGAGGAGTAGCGTTCCCAACTCGGCATGACGGGCCGGCCGGAAGCGAGTTTCTACTCCGGTCAGGCTCAGCGCCCAGGCCGGGCGACCGTTGCGGTCGAACACCGCGGCACCCATCCCCCAGCTTCCCTCGACGATGAGGGCTGGATTGACGGCGTAGCCGCTGACCCGCGTCGACTCGATTCGCTCTCGAATCGATGTCTCGCTGTGGATCTCACCCCATTCCGAATCCAGATTCACCCGGGCGAAATAGTCGTCGACGTCCCGCGCCGGTAGGTGGCTCAAGATGGCAAGGCCGGCCGACGCGACTCCCAACGGGAAACGCTTCCCCTCGTGCAGCACGTGAGATCGCAGCGGAAAACTGCCTTCCTGACTCAGGATGCAGACGGTCTCGTCACCTCGACGTGCCGACAGGAATGCGCTCTCCCCCGTGACCCGGGCAAGTTCGTCGACGACGTCGCGAGCGCGGTCGGTGATGTCGTACCGATTTCCGGCCGCCGCCCCCAGGAGGTACAACTCCGGACCGAGCGACCACCGACCGGTTCGTGAGTCACGGTCGACCAGACCTTCGGCAGCCAAGGACGTGAGCAGTCGGTGCGCGGTGGGCCGAGCGAGGCCGGTGAGCTTGCCCAATTCCGTGGTGGAAGCGCCCGTTGATTCGGACGCGCCGAGGGCTCGCAGAAGTGCCGCCACCCGCGCGACCATGGCCGGCGATTGCTCGTGAGTTGGCATGTCTTCATCCTAGCGTCCATTCAGTGAACGAATTTCCTTCAGATGGTCAGTAGTCGATCAGTTCTCTGTCGATGTTCGCGATTGCTTGAACCTGTGAACTGGAGATAGTTGACTGGATACCGAAGTGAGTGAGTGTCTACTCAATGAACGCCTGGCAGGGAGAGAACATGACAGCAAAGGTGTACGAGTCCGCAGCAGACGCGGTCGCCGACATCGTCGACGGCGCAACGCTGGCAGTCGGCGGATTCGGTTTGTGCGGCATCCCCGACGTACTGATCGACGCGATCGCAGCTACCAGTGCAACCGACCTCGAGGTGTTCTCCAACAACTGCGGCGTCGACGATCACGGCCTCGGAATCTTGCTGAGCGCGGGACGTATCCGACGGGTGACCGCGTCGTACGTCGGTGAGAACAAGGAGTTCGCCCGGCAATACCTTGCCGGCGAGCTCGAAGTGGAACTGACGCCGCAGGGCACGCTCGCGGAGCGTCTTCGCTCCGGCGGCACCGGAATCCCGGCGTTCTTCACACCGGCCGGAGTGGGTAGCCCCATCTCCGACGGCGGAATGCCGTGGCGCTACGACGCCGACGGCTCGATCGCAATCGCCTCTCCCCCGAAGGAGACTCGCGTCTTCGGCGCCAAGCGTTACGTGATGGAAGAGGCGATCAACGCCGACTACGCACTCGTGCACGCTGTTCTCGGAGACACCGACGGCAACCTCGTGTTCGACAAGACCGCGATGAACTTCAACCCCCTCGCCGCTATGGCCGGTCGCATCACGATCGCGCAGGTGGAACGCCTGGTCGAGCCCGGCGAGATCGATCCGGCGTCAGTGCATCTGCCTGGGGTGTTCGTCCAGCGCATTGTTCACACCGGACCTCAGAACAAGCGAATCGAAAAGCGAACCGTCAGCGCTTCGGAAGGAACCACACGATGACCGCACCAGTGACAGTGACGGGTTGGACGCGCCAGCAGATGGCAGCGCGGGCGGCCGCAGAGATGATCGACGGCGAGTACGTCAACCTCGGAATCGGTCTTCCCACACTGATTCCCGGATACCTGGGCTCGGACGTTCGTGTGGTCCTGCACTCGGAGAACGGAATTCTCGGCACGGGACCGTATCCCACCGAGGACAACGTCGATCCTGACCTCATCAACGCCGGCAAGGAGACCGTCACCGTCAATCCGGGTGCGGCATATTTCGACTCCGCCCTCTCATTCGGGATGATCCGCGGCGGCCACATCGACACCGCAGTCCTCGGCGGTATGCAGGTGTCGAAGACGGGCGACCTCGCCAACTGGATGGTGCCAGGCAAGATGGTCAAGGGCATGGGCGGCGCAATGGACCTGGTCCACGGCGCTCGACGCGTCATCGTCGTCATGGAGCACAACGACCGCGACGGCAACCCCAAGATCGTCGACGCCTGCACCCTGCCGCTCACCGGCCAGGGAGTGGTGAATCGGATCATCACCAACCTCGCCGTCATCGACGTGAGCGAAGACGGTCCACTCGTCTTGCGTGAACTCGCCCCCGATGTCAGCGTCGAAGACGTAGTCGCCGCAACCGGCACCGAACTGAAAGTAGAACTGGCATGACCGACACGACAACTGTGATTGTTGCGGGAGCTCGTACCCCGATGGGTCGACTCCTCGGATCGTTGAAAGACCTCTCCGGGTCCGACCTCGGCGGCATCGCCATCAAAGGCGCCCTCGACAAGTCCTCAGTCGCACCCGAACAGGTCGACTACGTCATCATGGGACAGGTCCTCACCGCCGGCGCCGGCCAGATGCCCGCCCGCCAAGCCGCCGTCGCCGCCGGCATCCCGATGAACGTGCCCGCCCTGAGCATCAACAAAGTGTGCCTGTCCGGCATCGACGCCATCGCCCTCGCCGACCAACTCATCCGCGCCGGCGAATTCGACATCGTCGTCGCCGGCGGGCAGGAATCGATGTCCCGCGCACCCCACATGCTCGAAAAAAGCCGCGAAGGCTTCAAATACGGCGACGTCACGATGCGCGACCACATGGCCTACGACGGCCTCCACGACATCTTCACCGACCAGGCCATGGGCCTGCTCACCGAACAGGTCAACCAACACGAGAGCGCCCACATCACCCGCGCCGAGCAGGACGCCTTCGCCGCCGCCTCGCACCAGAACGCGGCCCGCGCCTGGAAAGACGGCTACTTCGACAACGAAGTCGTCCCCGTCTCCATCCCCCAACGCAAGGGCGAGCCGATCGTCTTCGCGCAGGACGAAGGCATCCGCGCCGACACCACCACCGAATCCCTCGGCAAGCTACGTCCCGCGTTCAGCAAGGACGGCACCATCACCGCCGGCTCCGCCTCCCCGATCTCCGACGGCGCCGCCGCCGTCGTGGTGATGAGCAAAGCCAAGGCCGAAGAACTCGGCCTGACCTGGATCGCGGAAATCGGTGCTCACGGCGTTGTCGCCGGACCGGACTCCACCCTCCAGTCCCAGCCCGCCCGGGCCATCGCGAAGGCCTGCGCCAAGGAAGGTATCGACCCCACCGATCTCGACCTCGTCGAAATCAACGAAGCGTTCGCCGCCGTCGGGATCGCCTCCACCCGCGAACTGGGCCTCGACCCCGCCAAGGTCAACGTCAACGGCGGCGCCATCGCCGTCGGACACCCCCTGGGCATGTCCGGTGCCCGCATCGCCCTGCACCTCGCCCTCGAACTGCAACGCCGCGGCGGCGGCATCGGCGCAGCCGCACTCTGCGGCGGCGGCGGACAAGGCGACGCACTCATTATCCGCGTCCCCAAGGTGTAATCAGTTCCTGCTGACCAGGCAGGTCGCCGAGCCCTCATCGTGCTCGGCGACCTGTCTGCTTCATGCCGGAGGTTACGTCGGGTCGAGTGTCGTCAAGCGGTTGCGCAACAACTTCTCGATCTCCGACCGTCGGTATCTCCGATGTCCGCCAAGCGTTCTCAGAGTTCCGACTTTGCCCTCCCTCGCCCATCTGGATACCGTGGTCCGGTCGACGTGGAACAGTGCCGCAACCTGTTTGGTCGTCAGCCACTCATCGACAGGTGCTGTGTGCTCTTCTTCTCGGCTCATTGACAGACATTCGTAGCCGCAGCCCGAATGGACGGGTCCGATGACGAATTGGCTACCCCAGGTGTGCTGTGAAAGACTCGCTGCAAACCTTTACTATTCCTTGGGGAAACTATGCCGAAGTCGGTAACTCTGATCCGTTCCACATCACTCTCTTCAGTCGCTGAATATGCCTATGCTGCAACGGCTCCCGCCGAGGCTCGACTGATCTTTCTCGCAGGATCTTGCCCGTTGAACGAGGACGGCTCCACCGCCGCAGTCGGCGACTACGCGGGACAGGCAGCCAAGGCCGTCGACAACCTCAGAACCGCCCTCTCGGACGCCGGCGCGTCCATCACCGATGTGATCAACACCCGCGTTCTGGTGGCGTCGAGCAGTCAAGAAGACCTCGTTGCGGCGTGGGAAGTAGTCCGCGACGCGTTCGGCGATCATGACGCCCCGAGCACTCTGATGGGTGTGACCGTTCTCGGTTACGACGATCAGTTGGTCGAGATCGAGGCAATCGCGGCCGTCGTCGACTGAACTCGAACTGGCTGGACGTTCCTGCCGGGGATCTTCCCTACCGTGGATCTTCGTGAGCCAGGGCCCGGTAGCCCTTTGCTCCCGCACGGTCCACGGCGGCGCGCACAACAGCGAAGATGGCGCCCTGCAGGGCAGCGGCGATCAGGACTTCCCTACTCGACCTGCTCAAGTCCTTGGGCTCGGGCGCATTCTTGTCGTCACCGATGCGCTTCCACACCTGTTGGAAAACAGCGCCGGCCACAATGCCGCCCAGGACGCTCGTGGCCAGCGAGAGTGGTTTGTACATCGCTTTCGATACTGCGCTCATTGCGCGGATCCTCCGTAGTTCGACACGTACCGCCTGAGCGGCTGACCGACTCTCACTACCCCGCAGGCGAGTTGTCGAAACATCGCAGCGGCGAGACGTGAAGTCGACTGTCGCACGTTATGTTCCACGGGTTTGCCACTTCTCGAGCCGGGTAAGATCGTCTTAGCGAAAGAAGGTTGTGTAAGTCATGGAAAACTACAGAATCGAACTACCGGACGGTACAACGGTGATGGAAGATTTCGTCTCGGATCGCGCCGCGATCGCATACGCGGTCGATTTGAATCACGGTTGCAGCGAAAAAGTGTCGGTATTCCGCATCACCGACGAAGGGGAAACGATCCCGACTCGGATGTGCCCCAAGCCGAATCCTGGTTCGCGGCGTCACGCGCGAGCTGTCCGATAGAGCCAGTCAAGAAGCGTCGAGCCGAGGGAAGAGTGTTTCCCTTGCGAGCAGCAGCAAGGCCGCAGCGACCGGAATTGCCAGCAACGCACCGACAATACCGAGCAACGCTCCGCCCAACAGAACCGCGACGACAGTCACCAGTGCCGGGACCGCCACCGTCTTCCCGATGATCTTCGGGACGAGAAGGTAGTCCTCGAGCAGGCGTAGTGCGACGAAGAACGCAACAGTCGCCAATGCCGTTGGGACAGAGACTGTCAGGGAGACCAGGGCGACGATAACCCCTGCGATCGTGGAACCGACTATCGGGATCAAATCGAGCAGAGCGACCAGCAGCGCCAAGATCAACGGATACGGCACGTCGAAGATCACCAACCAGGCGAAGGTGCATCCTGCGGTGATCACAGAGATCAGAACATTGCCGAGGACATACCCGCCCACACCTGCCAGTATCTGGTCACCGATGGCGATTGCTCGCGGCCGGCGCGAATGTGGCACCAGCCGATACAGATTCGTGCGGATTCGTGGATAGTCGATCAAGAAGTACGTCGTCAGTACAGCAACGATTCCGGCGTCGGCGACTGCGCTGAACACCGCCCGCCCCGCACCGAGCAAACCCGTCGCGAGTGCAGAACCCGAACCATCCAGTTGCGTGGTGAGGTGCTGCTCGAGGTGATACTTCTGGTCGAGGTCGCTCACGATCGGATACCGGTCACGAATGTGTGTCAGGAGTTCGGGAGCGTGCGATGCGAACTGGCGTCCCTGCTCGACCAGCGGCGTGATCGCAGCAACGAGGAACAGAGCCAACATCACGGCAATTCCGAGGAGCACCACGGTGACCGCGATCCAGCGTCGGAAATTTCTCCGCTCCAGCCAGACGATCACCGGTTCGATGCCCACCGCGAGAAACAATGCGACCACGATCAGGATCAACATGCCCCGCGCCGCAAGCAACACCTCGATCACCGCGTACGTCACGGCAACTCCGGCCGCAGCGCTCAGTCCGATGAAGAACGGTGAACGACGATCGAATCTCGGTCCGGGTTCGCCCAGCGGCCGGACGGGCGTCGCCAATGCTGCGGCTTCACGTTCGGCTTCCGCCATCGGATCTATCGGTTGAACTTCGCTTTCGGAATCCGGTGATGTGTCCGCGGAACTGGGTTCCATCCAAGCCACCTCACGATCCGCGCGACTTCCCGGCTCGAGGGTGAGTACCCGTGCCGCAGTCGGATCAACCTCGAGGCTTCTCCGCTCCGCTTCGTGTCAGCGCGAGCCCGGTTCCCACAACACCGATGATCGACACGGCGATGGCGATGCTCGGCCAACCGTCGCTCTGCCAGTAGACGTCGTCGAGAGTGATCAGTAGTGCGGCTTCGTCGACGATGAGTCCGAGCGCAATACCCAAGGCGATGCCCATCCAGGTTCTTGCGCGAGGACTTCGGTCGACGAGTCCGAAGATCGCTACTCCCGCCAGCAGGAGAATTCCCCACAGGTAGTGATGCAGATGAGTGCCACCGGCGCTGATGTCGCCGACATCCCTGGTATCGATCTGGATCAACCAGGTCACCAGACGTGCTCCGCCGAACGTCAGCGTGAAGGCCACCCACGCCAGCACCAAACCGCGGCGCGATTCGTCGATTTGATTCCATCTGCGAGGGAATCTGAATCTCTCTGCAGATTTCTCTTCGTCCTGATCTCGAGAAAGCATCCTTCATGTTTACCCGACGCCATTCAGAGTCAGGCTTCGGGGTGGATGCACCAACACACGAATCGAGAACAAAAAAGCGGTACTCGATCTCCGAAGAGATCGAGTACCGCTTCTCAGCTACTCGCGCAGTATCGATCAATACCAGACTTTTCGTCCGCCCACTGCACGCCCGGTAGCACCGAGGATAGACAGAACTGCACCTACGACGACCAAGATGATGCCGACAGTGGTCAGAATGCTCAACCCCGTGAAAAAGCCGATCAACGCCAGAATAATGCCGAGAACAATCATGTGAGAACCTCATCCGGTATGCGTATCAAAATGATCTACTCAACTGACGCTACTACAGAAACTTCACAATCGATAAATCCGATAAATACATTCATAAATATAAAACTCGTATTACTACCCAATATTTTCTCCGTTAAAACATCAGCCTTTCTCATGCTTCTCCGTCACGGTTCCACGTCCTCGATCTTCGCCTCGACCGCCGGCGTGATGTGGCTCAACACGCAGCGCCAACGACCGTCTCGTCGCGCGAACACGTCGGTGGTCCACTCGTCGGCGTCGTACTGCCTGCCGTCGTAGTGCGCAGTATTGGTGATCCGAGTGGTGAACAGCGCGACGTCACCGAAGAAACTCACGCGAGCGCTCCCGACGCGGTCCATCGCCGAATGCGTCAGGTCGCCTGAGGCCACGAAGCCCAGAAACTCCGCTTTGGTCGATACCCCGGATTCCGAGACGATTACCCAGTCGTCTGCCATGAAGTCGCCGATCCGTTCGGCGTCGTTCGAGCAAATCGCGACGTTCCACTCGTCTGCGACAGCGACCAATGCCGCACTCTCCTGATCCGACATGTCTTCTCCCTGTCGTCGGGGCGTCACCCCTGGCGGGTGATGCCCCGACGACAGGGTTCCCGCAAGGTGGACTTCGAACCGACGTGAACGACGAGAGGGCAGAGATGACCGACACCAGCCGCACCGAGCTTGCAGCTCAGGCGTATATCTACGGATTTCCCCTCGTTTTCAATCTCGACCAGGTCCATCGGTACGTTCACGACGGTGTCGGAGCGAACCCCGCCGCACCTTTCAACACCTTCAGCCACGCCCGCACACTCGCCGGCCCGGCAGACACTTTTGTCACGATCAACAACGACACCGTGTATTCCATGGCGCAGATCGATCTCTCTGTCGGCCCCGTTGCTCTGCACGTCCCCGATACCGATGGCCGTTACTACGTCCTCCAGTTCGTCGATGCCTGGACAAACAATTTCGCCTACGTCGGGCATCGGGCCACCGGCACGAAGAGCGGAGACTTCCTTCTCGTCCCACCCACCTGGACGGGAACCCCGGCGGACCAGACCACGGTGATCAGATTTCCCACGAACATTGCGTCGATCGTGGGCCGGTGGGCATGCGGTGGCGACGACGACCTCCCTGCGGTGCACGCCTTGCAGGACGCCACCACGCTGACCGTCGTCGACTCCACCGGAACCCCGGCCGGTCTCCCAGTCCCCGACGCCGGGGTAAGCCAGGACCTCCTGTTCCTCGAGAAACTCCGCATCTGGTCACAGGCCTTTCCGCCGGCCCCGCGCGATCGAGAACTCCAGGATTCGTTCTCGCCGATCGGCATCAACGAGCCCGGGGCTTCTCCCTATACCTCACACTCTGCTGACTCACACGCTGCCGACTCACTCTCTGCCGACGAGGCAGCCGCGTTGGCTGACGGATTGACGATCGGTGAGAAGAACCTGCTCGAGGCCCTCACGAAAGGCTCCAGCCCCGAAGTCAACGGATGGAAGCTCACATTCCACGCCTTCGACTACAACCTCGACTACTTCGAGGTCGGCACAATCGACGATCCACAATTCAAGATCGCCGATCCCAGGTTGCGCATCGTCGAACGCGCCGCGGCTGCCAAGGGCGGGCTGTGGGGCAACCACCCTTACGAAGCGGCGTACATCATGACCTACGTCGACGATCAGGGCGAGCAGTTGAACGGAACCCACACCTACACAATAAGACTCGACCCCACTCCGCCGGTGAGCGCCTTCTGGTCGCTGACGATGTACTCGGTGCCGGACTTCTTCCTCGTGGCGAACCCCGTCGACCGATACTCGATCGGCGACCGCACTCCAGGAATCGTCCACGACGCCGACGGTGCGTTGACGATCACGATCAGCCACGAGGAGCCGAAAGACCCCACGGCGAAGGCAAACTGGCTGCCCGCACCGCGCGGGGATTTCCGACCGGTACTGAGAATGTACGAACCTTCGCCCGCCGTGCTCGATCAGTCCTACGTCGTCCCCGCCATCACTCGCTCGCGAGAATGACGGCTCGCGTCTGACGGCCTGCCTGTGCGGGCCGTCAGACGGACGCAGAATCAGGCGTGCGTGCCGCCGTCGATCCGGATCTCCGTGCCCGTGATGAAGGCACCATCGTCGGATGCCAACATCGCGATAACTCCCGCAACACTTTCCGGCCCGGCCATGGGGGCACCACCGGACTCCAGATCAGTGCTCAGAATCGGTGACAACTTGCCGAAGAGCGACCAGTCGGTGTCTTCCGGCAAGTACGACGCCGTAGTGTCGGTGATCCCGCTCTTCACACTGCCTGGAGCCACCGCGACGGCACGCAGACCCTGCTTGCCGTATTCGAGAGCCAGTGCGTGAGTGAAGGACTGGATTCCTCCCTTACTTGCGGCATACGCGGCCATGTACGGGTGCGCGAAGGCCGCGGAGGTGGAACTGAAATTCACCACGACTGCGTTGGCGGTGGCGAGGAGAGCCGGCAGTGCCTGGCGGGTGACGAGGAAAGTGCCCGTCAAATTCACGGAGAGCACCTGATTCCACAGGTCCAGCGAGGTCTCGTGGGTGTGCCCACCACGCAGTATCCCGGCAGCGTTGACCAGTACGTCCAGTCCCCCGAGAGTCGAAATCGCCTGACCCACAACCTTGATGACGGAACTCTCGTCACCGATATCGACGACGAGGGTGTCGAGGCGATCCTCCGTCGAAGCATGTTCTGCCGATTTCCGGGTGTTCGCCAAACCCTGCTCGGAGATGTCGGCAGCGACCACGCGGCCACCTTCGGCGAGCAACCGCAGCGCGGTGGCCTGCCCGATTCCAGATCCTGCGCCGGTGACGAGAATACGACGACCTTCGAAACGATTCATTGCTGTGTACCTTTCACGAAAACGAGTTGGCTGGTAACCCAGGCTCGGTGGCGCCGACACTCACAACTCACCCGCGAGAAACTTCAGGTACGGGAAATGCGCAGCACTGCAACAGGTGTGGCACTGTGAAATCTCAGCGAGGCAATGCCCGCCGAAGTGGCGAATGTCAGACGGATCCGGCCGGTGCGGCCAATGCTCTTTCGATCCAGACGAGACCAGAGGGGCGGCGGTCGATCGCCTTACGCCCCCGTCGGAAAGTCGCTACGCCGAATCGGGCCGTGCGCAGTGCACGACCGGAAGCGAGAGAACAGCGGCGTATGGACATCACAAGCACGGTAACAGCGCGAGCACAGGTCGCTCAAACGCGTTGTTCGCGGAGCGTGTCCTTTGAGGTAAGCAGATGTCGCTTCCGGACAACTCAAACTACTTAGGCAGCACTAACCTGATCGTCACCTCGACAATCCGATCCAGGAGCGCAACCGATGACACATGCAGACGCCACGAGCACAACAACTTCCCCGACGACCGTCCTACGCACCCCTGACCACAATCGCGGACTCAACGACGTCCTCGCCATTGTCGAAGCAATGGAGCGACCGAGCGAACACCTGCTGCGGATCACGGCTCACTTGAGCGAGTCGACCGACGACCCGACCTGGTCACGCCCGAATGTGACAGTACGCATGAATCTCGGACCGGCCTTCGACGACGCTTCGCGGGTGTACACGGTGCGTTCCTACGATTCCGCGAGCGGATCGATCGTCATCGACGTGGTCCTGCACGGACAGACCAGTCCGATGATGAGATGGGCGGCGGCGTTGACCGTCGGCGACACCTTCGGCCTCACCGGTCCGCGACCGCACTTCTTGATCCCCGATGTTCCCGGTCGACGTATCGCACTCTTTCTGGACGGCACCGCAATACCTGCGTTGCACTCGATCATCGAGCAACTGCCTACCGACGTCGCCGGAATCGGCTGGGTCACAACAGATGACGAGGTCGCATTCGCCGAACTACCCACCCTCTCCGGCCTGGAACTTCACCGCGTCCGCGTCGATCTCGCTGAGCCCGACGGCCCACTGACGACGCGGGCGCGCGAGCTCGCGGATCCCGAGAGCTACGTCGTGTGGGGCGCCGGTGAACGCAGTGAGATGCGCGCAATACGAAAGCACTTTCGCTCGACCGTCGGACTCGACAAGGACGACGTTGCGATATTCGGGTACTGGAAGCAGGGCATCAGCAACACCGAGATCGACCTCCGTCGACGCGAGAACTACGAGCGCATCCTCGCCGACGGCGGAACCCTGACCGACATCGACGACCTGGCCATCGAGATCTGATTGCCTCACACTGGCCGACCTGACCGGCAGTGCACTGCGGTGATAAGTTCCTCTGTGCCAGCAGACCTCCACACAGGGGGTCAGGGAATCCGGTGTGAATCCGGAACTGACGCGCAGCGGTGAGGGTGACCGCCCGGGCTTACGCCACTGGATGAGAATCTGGGAAGGCGCTCGGGTGGGGCGATCTCGAGTCCGAATACCGGCTGGCAGCAGGGGTCAACAGACGCCTGTTCACACGGTAACGGGCTCCGCGTACGAGCCCCTGCGAGAACGAGATTCCATGCGTCTGTCCAGACTTCGCCTACCCGCCGCTGCCGTTGCAGCCCTGTTGGGCGCATCGTTGGTTGCCTGTTCCTCCGACGGCAGTTCTGCCGAACAATCCAGCGCCTCAGTCCAGAACTGTGGCCGAGACGTCACGGTGGAGCGACCGATCGAACGGGCGATCGCGGTAAATCAGCCTGCGGCCGAAATGCTGTTCGCGCTGGGAGTGCAGGACCGGATGGCCGGCTATGCCATGAGCGATGACGACGTCCTCCCCGAGCTGCGCGAGGCGCGTGGTCAGGTGAAGGCCTTCGACACCGAGTTCCCGTCATTCGAGAGTGTCCTCGAACGCGAACCCGACATGGTCTACACGACCTTCAACTACACGTTCACCTCGGAGGGCATCGCCGACCGAACCAAATTCACCGACCTCGGGGTCGCGACGTATCAGTCGCCCAGCGAGTGCACCGGTCAGGATGCCGAGCAGAGCAAGGCCCTCACGCTCGACGACCTCTACGCCGAAATCGGCGACGTGGCAACACTGTTCGACGTCAAAGACAAAGGTTCCGAACTGACCGAGAGCCTGAAGGATCGCGCGGCCACCGCCACGGCGTCACTGGGAGCCGAAAAGGTGACGCTGGCGTGGTGGTACGCCGCCACGAAGACTCCGTACTTCGCCGGATGTTGCGGCGCACCGGGAATCATGACCGACGCGGTGGGTGCGAAGAACGCCTTCGACGACAACAAACAGTACTGGCCCGAAATCGGTTGGGAGAGTGTGCTCGATCGAGACCCGACCGTGCTGGTGCTCGCTGATCTCGACCGCGGCGGAGACGGTGACAGTGCCGCAGACAAGATCGCGTTCCTCGAATCGGACCCGGTCGCCAGCAAGCTCACGGCCGTGAAGAACAAGCGTTACATCATCCTCGAAGGCACGACGATGGATCCCTCGATCCGCAATGTCGGTGGCATCGAACAGCTCTCCGACGGGCTGCGCCAGTTGGGTGTGGTCTAGATGTCCGCGGAGATCAGAGAACTGGTGCGTCAGTGGGACGACCAGCAAGCGGCATACATCGCCGATCGCGAGAAGCGCTTCGACGTGATTCTCGACGTTCTCGAATTGCAGTACGCGCAGACACCCTTCACGGTCGTCGACCTCGCCTGCGGGCCGGGTTCACTGAGCGCCCGGATCCTCGAGAAGTTCGAGCACGCCGGCGTTGTGGGAATCGATTACGACCCGATGCTGCTGGAGCTCGCCCGCCAGTCGTCGACTCGTTTCGGTGACCGACTGCAGCTGATCGACGCAGACCTGGCAGGCGCCGATTGGCCGACTGCGGTCACTGCGCCGGTTCAGGCGATCGTGTCGACGACCGCGCTGCACTGGTTGCAACCGCAGCAGCTCGTCGAGGTGTACCGGCAGTGCCGCGAACTGCTGAGCCCTGACGGTGTGCTGCTCAACGGTGACCACTTTCGCTTCGACAGCCGCTCCCCCGTCATGAGTCGATGGGCGAAAGCTCACGACGAGCAGACACAACGCTCCGCTTTTGCGACCGGTGCTCCCGAATGGGACAGCTGGTGGGACGGGCTGCGGGCCACTCCCGGCATCGGGGCACTGACCGGCGAGCGTGAGCGCAGATTCGCCGGACGCGACGCCACCGCGCCCACTGCCGTCGACTTCCAGTTGGCGGCGCTCGCGCAGGCGGGTTTTCGGGAGTCGGGAACGGTCTGGCAACTGTTCGACGACTACGTGGTCTACGGCGTGAGATGACGACAAGCGTTCGGCTGCGTGACAACCCGAAAGCCGTCACCCTGCTGTGGGTGATCGGTGTTGTCGCGCTGGCCGGGTCGGCCGCCGTGGCGATCACGTTGGGGCCGGCCGGTCTGTCGGTCGGCGAGGTGGCCTCGATCGTCGTGGGCCATCTCGGCGGTACCGCGGCGGACGTCACCCCTATTCGCGACGGAATCGTATGGGATCTCCGTCTGCCGCGTACTCTGCTCGCCGCGCTCTGCGGTGCCGGCCTCGGGTTGTGCGGAGCGATCATGCAGTCTCTGCTTCGTAATCCACTGGCCGATCCCTTTGTCCTCGGTATCTCGTCCGGCGCCTCGACCGGCGCCGTTCTGATCGTGATCCTCGGAGTGGGGTCAGGGGTGGTCGGACTGTCGAGCGGCGCCTTCATCGGCGCGGTGATCTCCTTCGCACTGGTGCTGCTGCTCGCCCATGCGGCCGGCGGCACACCGGATCGGGTGATCCTGGCCGGAGTCGCCGCGACCCAACTGTTCTCCGCGCTCACCTCGTTCATCGTCATCACCTCGGCTGATCCAGAGCAGACCCGCGGTGTGATGTTCTGGCTCCTGGGCTCACTCGGCGGCGCCGACTGGCTCGATGTCGCGCTCTGCGCAGCGGTGGTGGCAATCGGCCTCGTGGTCTGTCTGACTCACTCCCGTGCACTCGACGCGTTTGCCTTCGGTGAGGACGCCGCGTCGTCGCTGGGAGTGAACGTGTGGCGGGTACGGCTGACCTTGCTACTGGCAACAGCTTTGATGACCGCAGTGATCGTGAGCGTCGCAGGCGCCATCGGCTTTGTGGGCCTCGTCCTCCCGCACGCGGCGCGCGCTCTCGTCGGTTCGAACCACCGCCGACTCCTGCCCGCATCGGCACTGATCGGCTCCGTCTTCCTGGTCTGGGTCGACGCCGTGGCACGCACAGCCATTGCGCCGCAGGAACTCCCGGCCGGTGTGGTGACCGCACTGGTCGGTGTACCTGCGTTTGCCGTCATCCTCTGGAGACGGAAGGCCAGGCCATGACGCTCGAAGCTACCGGTATCAGCTGGCGGGTCGGCGGGGCGCTCATAGTCGACGACATCGCCGTCTCCCCCACCACCGGAAGCACGGTGGGGCTCCTCGGCCCCAACGGTTCGGGAAAGTCGACGCTGCTGAAACTTCTTGCCGGGCAGAATCGTCCGACGTCCGGAGTGGTGACCCTGGACCGAACTCCGTTGTCCGACTGGAAACGGCGCGACGTCGCACGCCGAATCGCCACCGTCGACCAGCACAGCAACACCGAGATCGATCTGACTGTTGCCGAGGTCGTCGAACTCGGACGCACACCGCACCGCGGTCTGTGGGGCGGGCAGTCCGATTCCGATCGTGACGCCGTCCGCGCAGCGATCGAACACACCGACCTCGCCGGCATGCTGGACCGGTCGTGGCACACCCTGTCAGGCGGGGAGCGACAGCGCGTCCAGATCGCACGCGCCCTCGCCCAGGAACCCCACGAGTTGCTACTCGACGAACCGACAAATCACCTGGACATCAACCACCAACTCGAATTGCTCGCGCTCGTGCGACGCCTGCCCACCACCACGATCATGGCGTTGCACGATCTGAATCTGGCCGCCATGTTCTGCGATTCGATAGTGATGCTGAACCGGGGATCCATCGTTGCCCACGGAAGCCCGACCGAGGTCCTCACTGCCGACCTGATCGCCGAGGTCTATCAGGTCGACGCCGAAGTACGCCTTGATGGTCCCGGGGGCGCACCCACCGTGCGATACCTTCCGCCTTGCCACATGTAACCGTTCCGAGTGCCAATATGGATACGTGACCCTCGATGATGTCGCCGACGAACTGTACGGGCTCGACCCCGGCGAGTTCGTCGAGGCGCGTACACATCATGTGAAGGCTGCCCGTGACGACAACGACCGCACATTGGCGACGGAGATCGGAAAACTTCGGAAGCCGACCACCGCGGGATGGTTGGTCAATCTCATTGCGCGCGATCTACCGGAAGATCTGGATGCGCTTCTCGCACTCGGCGAATCGCTACGCGACGCCCAGCGCCATCTGTCGGGCCCGGACCTGCGCCGACTGACGACTCAGAGGCAGCAGGTGGTGCGGAGTCTCGCGCACAAATCCGGTGAGATTGCTGCTTCACGCGGAAAGAGCGTCGGCGAGGATTTGTTGCGTGATGTCGCGCAGACGCTCAATGCCGCCCTGGCCGACGAGGAGACTGCCGCGCAGGTTCGACTCGGACGGGTGGTGACCGCCGCGAGTTACAGCGGTTTCGGACCCTCCGGGCTCGCCGTGGTGAAGGAGAAATCACCGCAGCACGCCGCGGTTGAGGAGCCGCAGACTCCGAAGTCGAAAACTCCGGACCTGAAGACCGAACGTGTCAGAGCAAAAGCAGAATTGAAGGAAGCCACGGCGCAAGCCGACGAGATCCGCCGCCGGGTGAAGGCAGAGACCGCCGAACTCGAGGAAGCCAGAACGACGATTTCAGACGTCGAGCGTCGTGTTGAAGAACTGCGCGCCGAACTCGAGCACGCTGAGCAGCAACGACAGTTCGCACGGAACGCCGAGAAGACCCGTGATGCTGCGGTTCGAGAATCCGAGAAAGAACTCCGTGGCGCAGAGCGTCGCGTCGACGAAGCAGAACAAAACCTCGCCGCAATCAATTCATAGACATCCTGTTCATTAATCGATAGTCTGCCATTTATTGATCAGGTTGATCATCCTGGAATCCAGCAGCTACGAACAACGCCATGCCGATGAGGGTTTGGCGCTATCGGCTACTGCCTCGACAGTCTTCGGAGTGTGAACATGGACAGTGACAACGCGCCGGAATGGAGTTTCTTACACGGCAAGCGCGTTCTCGACCTCTCTCGACTTCTGCCCGGCCCGTTTGCGACGACGCTGCTTGCAGATCTGGGCGCCGACGTGGTCAAGGTCGAGGACCCGAGCCGCCCTGATCCCACCCGTATTGCTGGTGAACGGATGGCCTCGTTGAACAGGAACAAACGGTCGATTGCGCTCGATCTCCGCCTCGAACCCGATCGCGAGACGTTCCTTCGACTGGTCGAGACTGCAGATGCAGTGGTCGAGGGGTTCCGACCGCAGGTACTGGCACACATGGGACTCGGCTATGACGTACTACGAAAAGCCAACCCACGCATCGTATTATGTTCGATCACCGGCTACGGGCAGTCCGGACCTTATGCCGACAAGCCTGGGCACGAATTGAACTTCCTCGGCCTTTCCGGCTTTTTCGCAGTTCCCGGGTGCACCGACGGAGTCGTCACCCGCCCTGGCATCCGGGCCGGCGATCTGGTGGGTTCGATGTACGCGGCACTGTCCATCTCGGTTGCTCTCGCCAGCGTGGACAAGCACGGACGCGGACAACACATAGACATTTCCCTCGCCGAGGCTGCAACCGCCTGGTGCGCGCCTTTCGCGCTCATGATCCGAGATATCGAGAACCCTACCGATTCACCAACTGTCCAGGGAGACAATGACATTTTCGAGACTTCCGACGGTTGTTTGCTTTCATTTGCCACTTTCGAAGACAAGTTCTGGATCGAGTTCCGCACAGCATTCAGCGCTGAGTTTCCGGCACTGACCACGCAGTGCTACGACGATCGACGGACTCGAACACAGCACAAGGAAGAGGTGCGGAAACTCCTGGTCACCACCATTGGTGCGCGAACATATGAGTGGTGGGAAACATCGTTGACTGCGATCAATGCCCCGTGGGCGCCGGTGTTCACCGACGCCGGACAACTGATGAGCGATCCCCATGTCGTCGCTCGAAACCTGTTCTGCGAGGTCTCGAACGACGATGGAGGAAGCTGGCCTCAGATGAGATTCCCGGCGCAATTCAGCTTGGGACTGAACAGTTTTCGACTTCCGACTCCGTACGTGGGCGAGCATACCGAGTCTGTTCTCAACGAAGCCTCCACGGAAGCGAACCGTGACAGCGACTAGTCCGCTTTCAATTCGCCATCGAAGCCCGAAGACCAGTAGCGACCCCGCAACGAAAGTTCGAGCAGCATCTCGGTGACTTCTTCCGGGGTCAGAGGTGGCGGGTCGGACTCGAGCCACCACTGCATGACCGCGATCTGTTCACCCACCCATGCCCGCGAGAGTACTTCGATGTCGATTCGCGGAGTCACTCCGAGCGCCTCCGCCCGTGCGGAAAATATCCGCACGGCGGCGACGCTGCGGTCTTCGACGAACTTTCGCAGCGCCTTGCCGTCCCCCTCACCACGCAGAATCACACGGTAGACGTCACGTTCCTCGGCCGCATGCCTGAACATCTCGAGCACGGGCTTGCCGGTGAATCCGATCGAAGACGCAGGAATGAGTGGACCGAGTCGCTCTTGTAAGTCATCGGCCAGATCGGACACGACTTGACCGAGCAGGTCGTCTTTGTCGGTGTAGTGGCTGTAAAACGTCGCGCGACCCAAATCTGCGCGGTCCGTGATGTCTTCGACGGTAATCCCCGCATATCCCCGTTCCAGAACGAGCGAGACCAAGGCATCCCGCAGCAATCGTCGGGTACGCCGGACGCGTCTGTCTTCTGGAGGCACTGGCTTCCCTTCCTTCGCACTGTTGAACGCAGCATAGTTCAACATTGACAGGACGATCGAATATAGACAGACTGTCCATTAACATTCGTGATGTCAATTTTCTCTGGAGTGTTCATGAACCTCGGTACTTATCTCGCCCGAAGCGCCAGCTTCTACCCCGATCTCGAAGCCCTTGTCTGCGGCGAAGGCCGGTGGACTTACAGCGAGCTCGATACGGCCGCAAACCGTCTCGCGTCCGCTCTCGCAGTGACCGGGGTACGGCCCGGACACATGGTCGGAACCTTTGCCGGAAACTGCGGGGAGCTCGTGGTGACCGAAATGGCCTTGTACAAGGGAGGGTTCGTCAGGGTACCGATCAACGCACGACTGGGCGCCGACGAACTCGCGCATATCCTCGCCGACGCCGACGTGCGTGTTCTCTTCGTCGACGCCGCCCACGCCGACATGGCGCTGAAGGTCGTCGCCGACGCCGGGCTGCACTGCAGGGTCATCGACTACAGCACCTCGACTCCCGGCGCGGACAGTTATCACGAGCTGATGGCAAGGGGCAGCGAAGACAACGTCGAGGTGGACCTCGACATTGACGCCCCGGCTGTCCTCAACTACACATCCGGATCCACCGGCAAGCTCAAAGCTGCGGTCCAGAGTCACGGCAACCGCTTGGCGAACATGCGCAAGCGACTGATGAGTCCGGAGGGTGCGCCGACTGTTGGTGATCGCTACCTCGCCCCCGGCCCGATCACACACGCCTCCGGCATGGTGATGCTCGGAATGTTCGCCAGGGGCGCCGCAGTGGTGATCCTGCCGGCATGGGACACGAGGACGTTCCTGCAGACCATCGAACGTGAGCGGATCACCACCACCATGGTGGTCCCGACGATGCTCAACCTGCTGATGGACCATCCGTCGGTTACCGACGTCGACCTGAGCTCTCTGCGCTGCATCGGCGTAGGCGCCGCGCCTGTTTCTCCACAACGGCTGCGTGACGCGGTAAAGCTGTTCGGTCCCATCGTCATCCAGGGGTACGGGCTCGGCGAAACGACCAGCGTCGTCACTGTTTTGACCGCTGAAGACGTGGTGCGCGGTATCGAATCCGACCCCGAGCTTCTTCTCTCGTGTGGTCGGCCGGCATACGACACCGATGTTCGAGTGGTCGACGACAACGGCGTACAGGTCCCGGCCGGCACGATCGGCGAGATCGTCGCCAGGGGTCCGGACTGTGTCCGCGAATACTTCCGCGAACCCGAACTGTCGGCTCAGACGTTCAAGAACGGCTGGGTCCACACGGGCGATGTCGGCTATTTCCGCGAAGACGGCTACCTGTTCATTGTCGACCGCAAGAAGGACATGATCATCTCGGGCGGATTCAACATCTACTGCAGCGAGGTAGAGGCAGCCCTGTACGAACATCCTGCTGTTTCCGAAGTATGCGTAGTCGGAGTTCCCGATCCGAAATGGGGAGAAGCGGTCAAAGCCGTTGTCGTGACCCGCGATGGCATTGACACCACCGCAATGGAATTGATCGCGCACTGCTCGACCCGTCTGGCAAGCATGAAGAAGCCGCGTTCGGTCGACTTCGCAGATTCGTTGCCCGTCAACCGAAACGGCAAGATCGATCGCCGCGCGATTCGCGCAACCTATTGGACCACCGCTGACCGTCACGTCAACTGACAGGAAAAAGACATGTCATTCGCTCTCACCCCTACCTACGAAGACAACCCAAGACTTCAATCGCTCGTCGAGCGTCTACGCGACTATCTCGACGGCGAACTCGCCGAGTACGAAGCCGAATTGGGTCTCACTCAAGAATCCCACTACATCCGTGAGACGCTCGAGCCAGTGTGGAGACGCAGCCGCGAACTCGGCTTCTACGGGATCCACCTCCCAACTGAACTCGGCGGCCAGAACCTCACCTTTACGGAACTCGCCGCGCTCAAAGAAGAGGTCGGCGCATCGCCGCGGGTCCTCGCGACGTCCGTACTCGGAGACATGGGCGGTCCACTCCGCGCGGGGTCGATCTTTCAGTACGCCACCGAATACCAGTTGGAAAAGTACTTGATTCCGGTACTGCGCGGCGAGAAGGCGTGCTGCTTCTCCCTCACCGAGAACGATGCAGGTTCAGACGTCCGCGGCATGCTCACCACAGCAACCCCGGACGGTGCCGGCTGGCGCCTGAACGGCCACAAGGTCTTCTCGTCCGCGGGTCCCTTCGCCGACTTTTCGGTCCTGATCGCAAAGATGGCATCCGACGGCGACGGCCCGGATTCGTACTCTGCCTTTCTGGTCGACCTGGATTCTCCCGGCTGCACAGTGGCGGACGGCGACGTCCCGATGTCCGGTCAGCACATCGAAGCGGACATCATCCTCGACGACTGCTACGTGGGGCCGGAACAGCTTCTCGGAAATGTGGGCGAAGGCTTGCGAATCGGACTCGGCCGAGTCACGGTCAACCGGTTGTTGCATTGCCCCACCGTCCTCGGCGGAGCACGCCGAGCGCTGGAACTGTCGGTGGAGTACAGCAAGACTCGCCAGGTGCAGGGCGCTCCTCTTGCGATGCTGCAGTCCATTCAACACAAACTCGCCGACATGGCGACGGACTACTACGCCGCGCGCTCGATGACCTACGACGCACTCGCCGCACTCGACGCCGGTCGAAGTCCTCGAATCGAAGCATTCATGTGCAAACTGTTCGTTGCCGAGAAGGCCTTCACCATCGCCGACCACGCAGTTCAGATTCACGGAAAGGCCGGGGTCATCCGTGGTTCGGAGATCGAATCACTGTTCCAGAGGTTGCGGATGTTCCGAATCCTCACCGGATCATCCGAGATTCAGAAGAATGGCATCGCGCGCCAATTACTCACCACCTGAACATCATTGATCCAAATGCGTATCCACTCCGTGCACGCCAGGTCGTCTCCCGCTCGATGTGGCGGCCGGACGGGCACTCGACGCTCCAGAGGCAATCCCTGTGATCGAGAACGAACCGGACTACAGATTCAGCCTTGCCAACGAGCGAACTTTTCTGGCGTGGATTCGAACGGCGTTGGGGTTGTTGGCCGGCGGCGTCGCAGTCGGCCAATTCTACGGATCTGAGAATGACAACAGCCTGAACAAACTTCTCGGAATCGTGTGCACCGTCGTGGCGTCAGCGATAGCGCTCGGCGCGCTCAGACATTGGAAAGCAGTCCAAACCGCAATGCGGCGTGATCAACCGCTCCCCAAGTCACCGATGATCGCGCTTGTCGTCGGCGGGGTGTGCCTGGTCGCCGGCCTGTGTGTAGGGATGACGGTGTTTTGACGGATAACGAGGTTGTGGCGGAGAACGAGCCTCCCGGATTGCAACCAGAGCGAACGGTGCTCGCCTGGCGACGCA
This sequence comes from Rhodococcus sp. NPDC060176, assembly GCF_042728675.1. Taxonomy (NCBI): domain Bacteria; kingdom Bacillati; phylum Actinomycetota; class Actinomycetes; order Mycobacteriales; family Nocardiaceae; genus Rhodococcus; species Rhodococcus sp. NPDC060176. Next base: position 701,972 of record NZ_JBHWYS010000003.1, on the reverse strand, counting down.
CCGCACTTTCCGCCTTGTCGGTGTCAGTGATTTCGGGCCGCGAAATCGTCCTGCACCCGTCAGTCCTATCCGTCGCAGTGTTCGTCACAGTGCTCACCACGGCGGTCGGCGTCACAGTGGGCGCACGGGTGCGACATCGTCGATTCATTCTGAACCCCAGGGATTCTCGAGAAATGCCACTCGCCATCATGGCAACCCTGGCGGCCGGCATCGCGATTGCCGGACTCGGCTCCAGCCTTGTTATCCAACTTTGAACCATAGATAGACAGAGTGTTTATTTATGTATATTCTCTCCACTAATGCTCGCTGTGACTCAGTGCACAGTCGACCGCCGCGCGCAGCTACACCGCGCCACGAAATCATCGGCGTATTTCGAGAGGGAACCCATGACCACAGAAGTTGCGTCACCTACCCAGTTTCAACGCGGTCGCCGGGGAAAGAATCTCGCACTGCTGACCGGTTCGACGGCAATGGACAACGCCGAAAGCAGCGTGACGTCCGTGCTCTTCCCTCTCATGCGCGAGGCCATGGGATTGTCATCGGCGGCGCTCGGCACGATCGTTGCAGTGGCCAAGGCCGTCGGGGTCTTCACGGCAATCCCCTGGGCGTTCTTGGCCCGACGATATTCTCGTAAGTCGGTACTTGCCATCTGTTCAGGGTTCTGGGGTGTCTGGGTAATCCTGGCCGGATTGTCCGGCAGCTTCACTCAGTTTCTCGTCCTCTACGCGATCGGCGCCGCAGGTTTCGCCGGCGCCGGCTCGATTGCATTGTCCATCCTCGGAGATCTGTACGAGGACGCCAGGAGGGGCCGCGCAACGGGATTGGTATATGGCGGCGTCGCCGTCATCACCGGCGCGACCGCCCCGATATTCGGGCTTTTGTCGCGCTTCGAAGATGGATGGCGCTACGGATACATAATCACCGGTGCAATCTGCATCGCCATCGGTGTGCTGATCATGCTTTTCCTCGACGATCCTGAATCCGCCGACGCGCATACACAGACGACCGCCGACGATCTCGGTGCCAAAGCAAGATTCTGGCGTGAAGGGATACGAGAGCTACTCGCTGTCAAGACATTCCGATACATACTCGTACAACGCGTATTCTCCGGTCAGAACGTCATCATGAGCTTCAGCATCGTATTTCTCGTCGAGGAGCACGGATTCACGACCGCAACTGCTTCGATCATCGCACCGCCCTTCGCAATCGGGTACCTGCTCGGCACGTTCGTCGGCGGACGAGTCAACGACGCCGTACACGTCAAACGACCCCGAAGCGGCCGCATCATCATGCTGCAGGCCAGCCAACTCGGATTCGCGGCCGCAGCACTGATCGCTACGCAGATTTCCTGGAACAGCATCGGCGTCTACGCGGTCTTGTTCGGGATCGTGGGCGTCCTTCAAGGTCAGGTTCCAGTGGTCAATCGGCCGATCATCATGGCTGTAGTCCGTCCGGAACTGCGAGCCCTGGCCTTTGCGGTTTCCGTCTCGACAGTCGAATCGCTGGCCTACGCCGGATACGCTGTCTTGGTCGGAACCCTCGGCGACAGAATCGGATTGCAAGGCGCACTCTTCATCGTCACCGTAGTGCTGACCACCGTCAACGGGGTCGCTTCAGGCGCACTGTATCGCCCGTACGCCCGCGACAGCGCAGCCCTACTCGCCAAGCCATCCGCCAACCCCCTACATGAACAGAATGCGCTTCGGCACTAGGCAATTCAGATCATCAACTGCGAACGCGGCAATCAACACTCCAACTCGGCAATCAAGACGGAAGAAGACCTCAGATGACACGAAACATCGCAACGGATGACATTCCCTGGGCGCGCGGATTCACCGACCCGGCCGACGTGCGCCAACAAGCCACAACCATACGAGAGATGGTTGCTACCCGCCGTGTGTGGCGCGGCGACGGACCCAAATGGACCCTCCCGACCGACGAAACGGATCTATCCGGTGTCACGTTGAACCTTCCGGATCAGCCGAAGCAGACGGTGTCCGAGTTCCTCGCGGGTGCGCATAGCGACGGTATCGCCGTGCTGCATCGAGGACGCATCGTGTACGAGAGCTACTTGCACGGTTGCAAACCACACGAACCGCACCTCAATGCATCGATGGCGAAATCCTACGTCGGTTTGATGGCTGCACTGGTCGAAGCACAAGGATTGTTCGACCGCCAGGATCGGGCATCGAAGTTCATCCCCGAGTTGGCTGGAACTGCGTTCGGAGACAATCGGATTCAGGACCTTCTACACATGGGCACTGATGTAACGTACGGCGGTCGGCCGTTCTATCGCACCATCGAAGCCAGCCGTTTCTGGGCCGTAGTCGCCCCGAAGCTGCGCCCCGCAAATTACCGCGGACCGGAGACCATTCTCGAGCACCTCGCCACAGCACGCACCGCGGGCCCGACTGGCGTCGAATTCCGCTACGAGAACGGCAATGTCGAGACTGTCGGAGAAATACTGCGCCGCGTGACCGGAACTTCACTCGCCGAACTACTCAGTGAGCTGGTCTGGTCACGGATCGGGGCCGAAGAGGATGCGTTCTACATAGTGGACTCCGCCGGAACGGAGATGGCGGCAGGCGGATTCAGTGCGACCCTTCGAGACGTGGCCCGAGTGGGTGAGATGATCCGCTGTGACGGCGCCGTCGGGGACCGTCAGGTGATCCCGCCGAGTATTGCGCAATCTATGACCGCCGGTGTGCCCGCAGGCTATCCCTCGGAGGTCAGAAGCCCGCGTGCCGCTGTCGACTCACCCGCCACGATGAGCTACCACGACTACTGGTGGATTCTCAATGATCCGTTCGGATCGTTCATGGCAAGCGGAATCCATGGTCAGAGACTCTTGATCTCGCGCGACCTGGAATTCGTAGTCGCACATTTCGGAGCCCACATCCTTTCCCCCGCGATCGGCACTCCGGACTTCGTACCTGCGTTCCTTCAGATCGGCACTCATTTGGTGTCGAACGCTCGCGGAGAGGCCACCGCCGGCTGAGTTTCTCGTGCATTCAGCCTGCGGCAGATTCGAGCTCACCCAAGGATTCCTCGAGGTGACCTAGGAGTCGTTGCAAGTGGGGGACATTACGGCGGCAGCCGACCAGCCCGAACTGCATGGTGTCCGCGTAACCGATGACGGTGATGTTCATTGCCTGCCCGTCCAACGGAATCGACGCCGGATAGCAGCTCTCGAGCTTCGCGCCGTTCCAGTATCGTGTCGTCGTCGGGCCGGGGACGTTGGAAATCACCAAATTGAAAACCGGACGACCGGTGATCAGTCGCGAGGACCCAGGAATCAGCGGTAACCCGAGACCCGCGACGTTCAACGCACTGAGTGCCGTGATCTGCAGGGGCGTCAGGCCCGACATCAGGGACTTGGCGCTACTCATCGAGTCGTGAACTCTCTGGAGTCGGGCCGCCGGATCCGCCAATTCGGTTGCCAGATCGCACAACACCGCACCTACGGCATTGCCGGAAGCCTCACCTGTTTCGCCTTTGCGAAGAGATACCGGCACCATCGCGATCAACGGTTTGTCCGGCAATTCGTCCAGTTCGATCAGATAGCGTCGTAGCGCGCCCGCGCACATGGCCAACACCGCATCATTGAGCGTCACGTCTGCAACGCAGCTGACCTTGCGCAGGCGCTCGATCGGCCACGACTGCGCGGCGACTCGCCTCGCTCCGGTGATCGGGACGTTGAAGATCGATTTCGGAGCAGCGAACGGCAACGGCGCTACGTGATCCTTCACTGCCGAGGCAGCAGCGTTCACTATCGCGGGGCCCACCCCGACCACATCTTGCACGGTGTCGATCACCGAGCCCACCCGCCTCTGCAGGTCCAGCCCGCGACTGGCTCGGACCCGACCGGAAGACGGGCGCTGCGCCCACGGCGGCATCGAATGCCGATCGAGCGGATCCAACGAGAGGCTGCGGTACCACGCTTGAACAGCGGACACACCATCCATGAGCGCATGGTGTGTCTTCATGTACACGGCAACTCGGCCGTCGGCGAGGCCTTCGATGACGTACGCCTCCCATAGTGGCCGATGCCGATCGAGCAGCGTGCCGTGCAGCATCGAGGTCAGTTCCAACAACTCGCGGACTCGACCCGGCCTGGGCAGCGCAAGCAACCGGACGTGATATTCGAGATCGACGTCCTCGTCCTCCGTCCAACGCACCGGCGCGAAGTTCGACAGGAACTGCACCGGCTTGCGGCGAAAGAGGGGGCGGATCGACTCGACGTCGGTGAGCGAACGGTAAAGCGATCTGGCGAATTCGCCGTCGTCCCCTTCCGGTGGAACGAACAGTGACAGTCCACCGACGTGCATGGGGTGCTCCCGTGACTCCATCAGCAGGAACATCGAGTCGAGCGGCAGCATCAGCGTCATGGCGATCCGTTCTCTCAGGCGGCTGACCGGTGCACCAGTCAGCCGCTGTTCGACAAGTTACTCGCCCTGACTCCCCACATTGATGACTCTGGCAAAACATTGACTACTCGATTTTGGCGGGAGTCTGATGTTCCGGTCGACGAACGCTATTTCGGCCGAAGCATTTCACGTCGATTCGCGAGTGAATGATGAGACACATAGCACTGCAACGAATTTCAATGCCCACGCCCACAAGTAGTAGCGGAGCCGATCGTTGTCCTACTTTTGTCGGAATTGTTACGGATTGTCTGTACATCCAAGTCACACGTGACTACCGTCACTGATCATCACAATCCGACTGGTCGCGACGTCGCGACTCACGAGGTTGCATCCTAAGGAGAATTACATGTCCCGACGTTCAACGTCGCGTGGGCCTTTCAGCGCGCTCGCCACCACAACTGTGCTCGCCACCGTCACTGCGATGGGAGCCTTGTCAGCAGGTATTGCAAGCGCCGCCCCAACTGCGGAGACTCCCTTCGGCGGTTGGGATTCATGTCCGATCGACAATCCCGAGACCAGCACCTGCATGGACGTCACAGTCACCGGCGGAAACATGAAGATCGGCAAGCTCTCCGTCAGTATCCCCGCCGGGGCGATGCGCATCGCCGGCGGAGTTGCCTACCGGGAGAATCCGGAGGCTGAATTCGGATTCGACCAAGTATTCATCCCGCCGAACGACAACAGTCGGGGGATCTACGCCAAGCCCATCGAGATCCCCGGCGGCGCACTCGGAATCGACCTACCGTTCAACAATCTCTTCGGATTGAACAAGGCCTCGGCCACCGTCGAGTCGACTTCCGCGCTCCCCACCGTGGATGCATTTCAGCTTGGTGTGAAGCTACCCGTCAAACTGAAGATCGCGAACCCCCTACTCGGCGGCAAGTGCTACCTGGGCTCGGACAGCAACCCCGTCCAGCTCAACCTGGATGTGACCGAATACGGTGTCCTCGAGGAAGTTCCAGGTTTCCCGGACACCGCGGTCGTTCGAAACACCGGACACACCGGACAGCCCTTCGCGGTCCCGACGGCTTCGGGATGTGGCCCGTTCGGCGTGCTGAATCCCATCGTGAACTGGCGCGCCGGGCTTCCCTCGTCCACCACCTCCAACTCCCTGACCACAACGAGTGACGTCTACAACATCGGTGCCGACAGCCTCAGGCCTCAGCCGGCCGGCTCACCCGAGCCCGCTGCCGTCATCGCCGAACGTAGTGCCAACTAGCAATCCACCTCCACCTCCCGACCAACCGGAACCGTCAGCGCCGAAAGATTTCTCACCCCGAACGGAGCTCACTTGTCCATGCGCACAATACGATTCAGAGCCGTGCTCGCTGTCGTCGCAGCAGGAGTCCTCACTCTCGGGGCGGTGTCAACCGCGACGGCGGCTCCGCTGCCCAACGCACCGTTCGGAGGTTGGGGAAAGTGCCCGATTGCCAATCCGGAGACAAGCACCTGCGTCGACGTCGTCGTCAAAGGCGGCGAAATGAACATCAACGGACTCAAAGTACCGATTCCTTCCGGCTCGTTGAATATCGCCGGCGGTGTCGCCTATCGCGAGAACCCCGACGCAGAATTCGGGTTCGACCAGATCTTCATTCCTCCCGCTGACGGCACCAAAGGCGTCTATTCGACCCCCATCGAGGTGCCGGGCGGGATCTTCGGACTCGGTATACCGTTTCCCGGCGGCCTGACCACTATCAAGGCGACTGTCGAGCCGGTCGCGTTGCCGACAGTCGACGCATTCCAACTCGGCGTCACACTTCCGGCCAGATTGAAGATTTCCAACCCTTTGCTCGGGGGAAACTGCTATCTGGGTTCTGCGAGTAACCCGATCATGTTCAAACTCGGAGTGTCCGAAAATGGTGTCCTCGAGGAAGTCCCAGGATTTCCGGATACCGCCGCCGTCAGAAACGTGATGCACGCCGACGAGACTTTCGCAGTACCGGGCGCATCTGGCTGCGGATTGTTCGGCGCATTGAATTGGGCCGTCAATCTTCGCGCGAACGTTCCGTCTTCAAGTGGTCACAACTCTTTGACCACCACAAGCGATGTGTTCAACATCGGCGCCGACAGCCTGCGGACGCAGTAGAGCAAGCACCGGCGACTCACGAAGTATCACCGACAACAAGGAGATATCGATGTCCCATGCAGTTCGCCGCACCACCTTCGTCACAGCTGCCGCAGCAGCCGCGATTGCAGTCGCAGCCGGCACCGCTCTGGCTTCGACCGTCGTCACTCCAGCGGGTCAAGCCGTGACTGCTTCGAGTAGCAATCTCAGCATCAAGACAGGAACGATCACACTTACCTGCTCCAGTACGACGGGCTCCGGAACCATCCCAGCGGCACCGGGTAACGCCAACACCGGCACCGGCGGGGTCAACGTCAATATCGGCACCCCCAGTCTGACCGGATGCAAAGCCAACGGTCTACCCGCCGTGGTCACGACCTCGGGCTCGTGGCTGTTGAACGTCTCGGCAGACACCGGATCGGCTCAGGGATCCCTCGTCATTCCTGCTGGAGGCGCAGTCGTCACGATGCCTGGATCAACATGCACAGTTACCGTCGGTGCCAGCACCATCGGACCGCTGCCGTTCGATGTTCCCAACCAGCGCGTCGTGGCAAGCAACACCGGCACTGTGAACTACACGCGTACCGGCACCGGGCCCGTCTGCCCCGCCGCAGCCACTGGCACGGCAACCATGTCCGGCACACTGCAGTTCGCGTCGGCCTCGCCGATCAACGTGACACCGTGAGGATCGACAGGTAGACAGCAAATCTCGTTGGGGGATCGACGCTTCCGTCGGTCCCCCAACGAGCGTCCGACGGCGCGGATCCGCACACGACCACCATCGGTTGCGCTTCGAAGTGGATCAGGGCGTTATTCATCTCCGGCTTCGGTGGCGTCGAGTAGCGCACCGAGGGCGCGGTGAAGTTCGGCAAGCTCGCGACCGCCGGTTTTTGTCAGTACGCGAGTATTTTCCGCGTCCAATTCGCGGACAATGTCTTTGGCGAGCACGATAACCCGTTTTCCCTCGTCGCTGAGATCGAGGCAAACGGCGCGAGCATCGCGACTGTCACGTTCGCTGACAACAAATCCGCCCTTCTCCAAAGCTCGCACGAGCTTGGATATGTAGATTCGCTGCAACCCTGTCTGTGCGGCAAGTTCTCGCTGACTTGGCCTCTCCCCCTCACTTACGAGACCGTGGAGTGACGCAAGCACCGAATACTGGGCGTGAGTCAACCCGAGATGCGCGATCGCTCTGTCAACTCCCGCCCGCCAGCGAAGGGCAAGATGCCACACCAGCGACCCTGTAGTCCATGTTTCTCGATCTTGCATACATATAGAGTACATGGCTACTATCTCAATTAGAGTATATGGAAACTATTTGAGGAGTCGCAATGCCCACAATTTCCGTGCTCGACTCGACCATGGCTTACAGCTCGTGCGGCGAAGGCGCACCCTTCGTGCTGATCCACGGAAATCCCACATCTTCCTATGTGTGGCGAAACATACTGCCACACATAGGAAATACCGGCCGCGCACTTGCTCCCGACCTCATCGGAATGGGCGCGTCCGGCAAGCCCGCAATCGACTACGGTTTCCTCGATACCGCCCGCTACCTCGATGCCTGGTTCGACGCGATGGAGCTCGACGACGTCGTACTCGTCGGGCACGACTGGGGTGGAGCACTCGCTCTCGACTGGGCTACCCGTCACCCCGATCGCGTCCGAGGCGTGGCACTCTTCGAAACGATCCTGCGTCCGATGACCTGGGACGAGCACTTCCCGGGAGACGCACGAGCACGGATCGAGGCGCTGAGAGCCCCCGGGACCGGCGAGACGAAGGTACTCGACGAGAACTTCTTCCTCGAAATCGCGCTTCACAGAACAGTTCTCGGCGGCCTGTCCGAAACAGACGTCGACGCCTATCGTGCCCCTTACCCCTCACGTGAGAGCCGCCGGCCCCTTCTCGCGTGGCCACGATCCTTCCCCATCGAAGGAAGTCCCGCTGAAGTGGATGCACGTGTGTCGGCGTACAGCGAATGGCTCGCGGAAAGCACCGAGGTACCCAAACTCCTTCTCACCTTCAGCGGCCCCGCCGAACTTCTCATGATCGGACCCGACGAAGTCGCGTGGAGTCGATCGAACATCGCGAACCTCGAGGTGACCGAGTGCGGTCCCGCAGGGCATCTCGCCCCCGAGGATCAGCCCTCGGCAATCGCCGCGGCAATCACCGAATGGACACAGCGGCAACACCGTTTCAGCCGCGAGTGACCGGACTCCGTCGCTCAAGCGCTCCGAGCGTCGTTTCGCTAACGCGTGCGGTAGCGACCCAGACCTTGCTCCGAAATGTGGGACCGACACCACCTCCGCCGGATTTGTCCGATATAACTAACTGGCGAGTACGCCGGTTGGGACGAGGTCGAGAACGAGGGGGCGTGGGTGGTAAGTGAGGACGGGCTGGGACGGACCTCGGAATCGGGGGCCCCACACAGAGTGGGCGGGTTTCACTATCACCGAAGCGGCGATCGGTGGGAGTGGTCGGACGAAGTTGCGCGGATTCACGGCTACGAACCCGGACAAGTAGACCCCACGACTGAATTGATGCTCTCGCACAAGCATCCTGACGACCGAAGTCACGTTGCCCAGACACTGCTCGCCATCCGCACTTCAGGCGGCCCGTTCAGTAGCCGGCACCGCATCATCGACACTGCCGGGGACACGCACTCGGTAATCGTCGTCGGAGACAGCGTCGTGGCCGAGTCAGGTCAAGTGGTGGGTAGCTCCGGCTTCTATATCGACGTCACCGAAACCCTGGACAGCACAGTGAAAGCATCGGTCGACGTACTGGTCAACGAAATCACCGCTTCTCGCGCAGTGATCGAGCAAGCCAAAGGCATGCTCATGCTGATCTACGGAATTTCGGCCGACCGCGCCTTCGACATCCTCGTGTGGCGTTCTCAAGAGACCAACGTGAAACTGAGGGACGTTGCGGAGCAGTTGATAGTGCGAACGCTGGATGAATTCCGGGTACCGACACCATTGCGGACCCGATTCGATCACTTGCTGTTACAGGGTTGAACGACAACAGGGTTGAATGGCGACTGGGCTGAGGGATCTGTCCAAGGCGGTTCCCGTGGCTGGCTGCTCAACCTCGAGGAACCTCGCCCGCATTGATTCCGGGACGGTCCGATGCGGCCTATCCCCGTTGTTACCCAACACGGAGTAAAAGGAAACTACTTGTCGCCAGACTTCTTGTCGGAGGTCTCCTCGACCAGTTCAGGTGCTTGTTCGCGAGTTGCCATTCCGCCGTCGCCGCCCTTGTCGACGGGCCCTGGGTGCCCACCCTTGGGCGACTGAGCGTTATTGTCCTTCTCGGTCATGCGGTCATCCCCGTCATCTGATCGTGTCAGTCATCTGGTCGTGTCAGTCATACAGCGCGCGGCCTTGCAAGAACGTCAAGCCCACCGCCCTCTCAATCTAACGCTCTCAGCACTTCTCGCAACCCTCACCGATTTGTTTGCATTTCAGCACTTTCGGGCAGGTGACAGCGAACAGCATTTCCACGATGAGAGGTCGATCCCAGTGCGCGCAGTGACTTGGCAAGGCAAACGGAAAGTAAGCGTCGATACGGTTCCGGACCCGACGATCATCGAGCCCACCGACGCGATCATCAAGGTCACCACGACGAACATCTGCGGATCGGATCTGCATCTGTACGAGACTCTGGGTGCCTTCATGAATGCGGGCGACATTCTCGGTCACGAACCGATGGGCATCGTCGAAGAAGTCGGATCGGATGTCACGAATCTCGAGATAGGCGATCGCGTCGTGATCCCGTTCCAGATCTCGTGCGGCAATTGCTTCATGTGCGATTCGAGTCTCTATACCCAGTGCGAAACGACTCAGGTCCGCGATCAGGGAACGGGCGCCGCGTTGTTCGGCTTCTCCGAGCTGTACGGATCAGTGCCAGGTGGTCAGGCTGAATACCTACGAGTCCCGCAGGCACACTTCACACACATCAAAGTTCCCGAAGGTCCGGCGGATTCACGATTCGTCTATCTCTCCGACGTGCTTCCCACTGCCTGGCAGTCGGTCGAATACGCCGACATCCCACCGGGTGGATCCGTGACAATCCTCGGCCTCGGACCGATCGGCGACATGGCTGCTCGCATCGCGCACCACAAGGGATTTCGGGTGATCGGCGTGGATCGTGTACCCGAACGCCTTGCGCGCGTTGCCGAACGCGGTATCGAGACCCTCAACCTGGACGACTACGGCAGCAAGATCGGCGATGCTGTCAGAGACGCGACAAACGGACGCGGAACCGATTCGGTGATCGACGCTGTCGGCATGGAAGCGCACGGGTCTCCGATCGGAAAGCTCGCGCAGCAGTTCGTCGGACTCCTTCCCGATGCTCTTGCCGCGCCGGCGATGCGCACCGCAGGGATCGATCGCCTCGGTGCCGTCTATTCGGCCATCGACATCGTTCGGCGCGGGGGAACCATTTCTCTGATCGGTGTCTACGGCGGAATGGTTGATCCACTGCCGCTGATGACCATGTTCGACAAGCAGATTCAGCTCAGGATGGGCCAGGCGAACGTCAAGAAGTGGGTAGACGACATCATGCCATTGCTCGCTGACGACGACCCACTCGGCGTCGACACTTTTTCCACTCATCAGCTCCCGCTCGATCAGGCGCCACACGCCTACGAGATCTTCCAGAAGAAGCAGGAAGGCGCGGTCAAGATCCAACTGAAACCGCACGGTTAATCCAACTCCGCAGTATTGTCGCCCGATATGCCGTATTTGGATCGCGTCGGAGAAGTATTTGTCCTCCACCTGGGTAATGAAGGCGAGCCGGATACGCCGAATCCGTTCAATCCCCGGTGGCTCGACGAGGTCGAGGGACTCCTCACCGAAGTCGAGAACTTCGACGGTCCGGGAGCGCTGGTCACGACAGCTGAGGGCAAGTTCTATTCGACTGGGCTGGATACAGATTGGATTCTGCACAACGCCGATCAGGTCAATGGGTACATCGACCGCGTTCAAACCTTGTTCGCGCGACTGTTGACGTTTGCGATGCCCACCGTCGCCGCGATTCCGGGACATACCTTCGGCGGTGGTGCAATTCTGGCCGCCGCGCACGATCACATCGTGATGCGTGAGGATCGCGGTTTCTTCTGCCTGCCAGGGATCACAATAGGCGCGAGTTACGCACCCGGAAGCATCGCCCTACTGGCATCACGTCTTCCGACACGCACAGTCCACGACGCGCTCGTAACAGGTAGGCGGTACGGCGGAATCGAGGCAATGTCAGCAGGATTCGTAGATCAAGTCGCGGCTGCGGACGATGTACTTTCGACAGCGGTCGACTACGCACGCACGTTGACTCGAACTCGTGGACGCACGCTCCACGAGATCAAGGAACTGCTGTATGCCGAGCCGTTGGCCCTCCTACGAACGCCAGTAGTCGGAATCGACAAGCAAGTGATACTGAAAGACCACTGACCGATACCACCGATCGTCGTACTCGCTTCACACACGCTCGACAGAAAGAAACTGAAACCGAAATGGCTCGCGAACTCACCGTCTCCGACAGCGTCGTCGTCAACGCTGACGCACTTTCCCTCTACGAGCTCATCAGCGATCCCACTCGTATGGGTGCCTGGAGTCCCGAAAACACAGGCGCAACCTTGCGAGGAGACAGCGAAAGCGCTTTCCTGGGCATGGAGTTCGACGGGCACAACAAGCGTGGGCGCGCGCAGTGGACCACGAGATGCACAGTTACCGCTGCCAACGCCGGGAAGCTCTTCGAATTCCGTGTCCACAAGATCGGCCTCGGCACTCCCCGGATCCCCGCCTCCATCGCAACCTGGCAGTACCGATTTTCACCGATGCCCGACGGAACCCGAGTTACCGAAACGTGGACCGACGACAGACGCGGCTGGCCGGACTTCGCCGCCGACATGTTCGACAAAATTGCCACCGGAGGAAAAACGTTCGCCGACTTTCAGCGCGGCAACATCCGCAAGACGCTCCTGAACCTCAAGAACGCAGTTGAGCAGGAGTTTTCCGGCGTCGAAGGTAACGCCGGCTGACCAGCCGACACCATTTGTGGCAGTTTCTGCCACTTTTGGTACAGTGCGGATATGGCAACAGCCCGCCGCACCGCACTGCTTCTCCGCGTCTCGGAGAGTTGTGCTGCCGCTTTCGTCGAACGCGGTGACACTTCGACAACCATCGCCGAGCTCGCGGAGCGCGCGGAAATCTCCGAGCGAACGTTCTACCGCTGCTTCGCCACCAAAGAGGAGAGCATCTGGCCGATGCTCGACGACGGGAACCGGAGTCTCGCCGCTGCACTCGGTGAGCAGCCACGCGATTCCGGACTGGCGCGGGCTGTCCGGAACGCCTTCGTCGCCTCGGTCGGTGAGTCTTTCGAAGACATGACCCGATCCCTGATGCCGATCATCTTCGGCGATGCCGCACTCCGGAGAGTCTGGGAATCAGCGACTTTCGAGACGATGGAGCTCATTCGCCCCGAAGTGGCCCGGCTGATCGATCGACCGGAAACCTCGCTCGACACCACTGCGGCGGCGGGTCAATCGACCCTCGCTGTGGTCGCAGCACTGCGGGAGATGGCAGACCGCCGAACACCTGCACTCACGGCAATCAACCGCGCGCTCGACGCGTATTCGACGTCGTATCTCGCGCACCCAACAGGTAAGGAATAATCATGACTCAAGATCTCTCCGGAAAAATCGTTCTCGTCACAGGTGGCGCCCGCGGCCTCGGTGAAGCGTTTGCGCGCGGCATCGTCGCAGGCAACGGGCGCGTGGTCATCGGCGACATTCTGGACGACGACGGCCGAGCGGTAGCCGAATCTCTCGGCGAGGCAGCGCGTTACGTTCATCTCGATGTCACCGACGCGGCATCGTGGAAGTCCGCCGCCGAGTTCGCCGTGTCCGAGTTCGGCGCAATCAACGGACTGGTCAACAACGCGGGAATCTCCGCTTCCGGCCAGACTGTCACCGACGAGCCCCTCGAAACGTTCCAACGGATCATCCAGATCAACCTCGTGTCCGTACACACCGGCATCCACACGGTGGTCCCGTTGATGAGGGCCGCCGGTGGCGGATCCATCGTGAACATCTCCTCGGCCGCAGGCCTGATGGGCATGGCTCTGACCAGCGGTTACGGCGCAGCCAAGTGGGGCGTGCGAGGACTGAGCAAGATTGCTGCCGTCGAACTCGGTCGCGACAAGATCCGGGTCAACTCGGTTCACCCCGGCATGGTCCTGACGCCCATGACTGCACCGACGGGCATCAGCCTCGAAGAAGGCGCATTCCCCAACAATCCGTATCGCCGCGTTGGTCGCCCGGAAGAGTTGGTCGGTGCGGTCACGTACCTTCTTTCCGACGATGCCTCGTACACAACGGGTTCCGAGATCGCCGTCGACGGTGGCTGGACTGCCGGACCGTCGATCGAATACATCGCCGGCCAGTAAGGACGGGTTCCATTCCCGCCTGAATCTGCGCACTCCGACTACCCTCAGGTTGACACCAACATCTCCCTGATTGCATTCGGAGAAGGCAACTTTCGCAGTCGCTGGAGCGCCCGATGCAGGTCGAGTGACACCTGGTCGGTCGTACGGGCAAGCGATATTGCAGTCTCCTCGTTGTCGAGGCCGACGATCAACCGCAACACCAAGACGTCGCGCTCGACAACCGGAAGCGTTGTCGGAGGCGGGAGCGGCCCGACGGCGAAACCGTCGGATACCGCGCGAGCAATCGCGACGCTCGTACTCGCGTACAGCAGACGCAAGAAGGGCTGATTCGTCTCCGATCCGTCGCACACTGCCGTGAGAACCGCGACGCACGCGGCATCCGCGGCGGAGTCGGAGACGGCCCGATCAAGCTCGGCGCGGCACCGCAGCACAACCATCGGACGAAACGCCGCAAGCAAACTGGCCATGGACTCACGGTTACCGCTCCGCGCCGCGGTGGCAAGCCCATCCAGCGAGCCTTCCTTCAACATGGGCTCACATTCTCTCTTTCTCGACGGGAAATTTGTCCTGCAGTCCGAGGGATCAGCTGGAACCGAACAGTCCGGCGAAGAGGTTCACAGTCGGCGTGGGTGCCGAGTCTTGCCAGCTTTGCCACTGGTTCTGGCTGTCCTGACACCACTCTCCGTAGATTTCTCGAGACTGTCTCTCGCAGTCATGAATGGGGCGCACACCAGTGAAGTCCTGCATCCTGGCCGTCGACTGGCACTAACCTGGCAAATTCCTGGCAGGGTGCTGATTCAAACCGAACGCCTTGCACTGCAGAGTTTTTCGATATCGGTGGATTGTCTTTTCTGCTTCAAGTCCGACCGTTCCGTTCCAGGCGGCGACGGGTCGCACGGGCGTAAGGTCGAGAGAGTTCGGCTCAGTCGTCAAGAGCGGAAGGACACCCAGACAATGCGGAGCGATGGAGATACGTGGGACATCGTCAGTAGCGTTGGACTCACCGCACTGGCAGTGGCAACATTTCGCGCATTGGAGAGCACCCGTCCGGATGCGATCATCGAAGACAAGTTCGCATCGTGGTTCGTAGAAGCCGCAGCAGAGCCACATTTCACAGCTCTGCTGAAAGATCCTGAACTCCTCGACGACACACCCTTCGGCGGTTTCATGGGCTTGCGAACCAGATTCTTCGACGAATTCTTCTTGTCGTCAACTGAATCCGGCGTTGCACAGGCGGTCATCGTCGCGGCAGGCTTGGATTCGCGTGCGTACCGACTGGAATGGGCGTCCGGATCGACAGTCTTCGAAGTAGATCAGCCAAAGGTATTGGAGTTCAAGGCCGAAGTGCTCGCGGCACACGACGCCCAGCCGAAAACCGATCGACGCGCTGTAGCCACCGATCTGCGAAACGACTGGCCGACCGCACTCGAGGAAGCTGGCTTCGATCCGCACAACCCCACCGCCTGGTCGGCGGAAGGCCTGCTCGCCTATCTCCCCGGCCCGGCCCACGACGCCCTGTTCGAACGGATCGACGAACTCTCGACCACCGGTAGTCGGTTGGCGGTGAACGACTTTCCGGCCGGCACCGACCCGAGCAAGCTTGCGGCCATCAGATCCAAGTACTTCGCCAAGAACCCGTTCGGCGACCTGGACATTTCGCAACTGTTCTACAGCGACACACGATCCGATCCGGGTCAGTGGTTAGCTGAACACAATTGGACCGTCCGTCGCTTCAGTTCGGTCGAGTTGGCAGAACTCTACGATCGCCGGATCCCCGAACTCCCCGAAGAAATCGCGGCGCTGTCGGCGCAACCGTCTTTCCTGGCCGCGACCAAGAACTAACTCTCGCAGTCCTCACGAAAGCGCCTCGGGTGCAGCACTTCTCCCTTTTGTCCAGCTTCACCTTGCGTGTCACCACTACGAGCCGTAGACGGTACTCGAGGATGAACCGATTCCGTACTTCAGGCTGAGAATGTCTACACCTCAGACGGACGCGCGCCGGCGAAGATACTGATGAAATGAGTCCATGAAACTCGAACACACACGCAGGAAGAGTCGCCCACTCACGTTGGTGGCACTTGCCTCCGCAGCGGTATTCGCCCTTGCCGCATGTACTTCCGGGACCGATTCCGCACAAACCTCCGAAAACAGCACAAAGGTCTCCGCCACCGAGGCACCCGCAACGGTCACGATCCCTGACAGCGCCGTCGGCAAGCAGATCACCTGGCTTCTCAGCGCGGTCAACACGAGCACACCCTTGACCCAAGAAGGAATCGCCGAGCATTTCGGACCCACCGCACCTGTTGTCCTGACACCTCCGGACTTCGACTCCATCCGAGCCGGACAGCCCTGGATTACAGTGAATTACAGGGGAGGCGACACCGACGGCACTGTTTCCATCACCAGCACCACCGGCGGTGCGTTCGACATCAACGTCGTCGTCGACGGCAGCGGGCTGATCCTGGGAATGGCGATCACACCGACCAAGACCGATCATGTGCCGGCCGCATCGTGGCCAGAGCTCGAGGCAGTCGTCAAAGCGCTTCCCGCGCCGACCAATCTGACCGTCACCGAGGTCACCGGCGGAAAGAACGCCGCAGTCTTCAGTGTCGGCGACACCGCACCCCAGCCGACAGGGTCGACGATCAAGCTGTACGTTCTCGGCGCGGTCGCGACGGCTGTCAAGAACGGGACACTCTCCTGGGATCAGAAGCTCACGATCACCGACGACCTCAAATCGATGCCCGGTGGGACCCTGCAGGATCTGCCATCGGGAACTGAAGTCACGGTCCGGGAAACCGCCGGCAAGATGATCTCGATCAGCGACAACACCGCCACCGACATGTTGATCGCTGCTGTCGGGCGCGAGCAGGTCGAAGCCGAATTCGCGCCGATGGGCATGGCGGATCCTTCCCTCAACATCCCGCTCAAGCCGACCCGCGCACTGTTCCAACTCGGCTGGGGTGACGAAGGCGCACAACGTATCGCTTGGCGCGACGGAACTCCTGATGAGCGTCGAGCGATACTCGCGGCGCTGCCGGGTGGTCTGGTGGACATCCCGGCGTCAGCATTCACCACCCCCGCATGGCCTTTCGACATCGACTGGTTCGCCTCGCCCGCCGACCTGCGTTCCGCGTTGGTCTCGTTACAAGAGATGGCGAAGACCGAGAGCGGCGCCCCTGTTCGAGACATACTCGCCGAAGATCCGGCGCTCAGCGACGAGTCCGCGAAATGGTTCACCTACGGCGGATTCAAGGGCGGCAGCTCCATCGGGGTCCTCGCGGGTGCCTATTACGTGGAACACGACGATCGTGCCTGGGTTGTCACCATGCAAACTCATGGTGACGAGGCTGCACTGGTTGCCGACCCAGCTCTGTACTTCGATCCGGTCGACGACGCGATGCTCTTGATCCAGAAGGATGCAACCAGCTAGAGCGCACCGGGCGGGTCAAACACACGGACACAGAGTCCTGCCTGACCCGTGGAGATGGCCGGATACAGAGAACCGCTGCGCATCCGGTGTCACCAGGATGCGCAGCGGCTTCGGTAAGTCTTAGCCCGTGGGAGGCTCAGTCTCGTCCGACGAGAATCCGTCGAAGAATGCGATGACCTTCTGAAGAAGTGCCGCGATGTCGAAATCTTCCAAGCTACCCATTGCGTTCGTCCTTTCGTTTAACACTGGAGGATGAAACGTGCATCTTGCAATTCCCAATGTAAAGCATCAATGGGATTTTTTCTCGACCACGCAACACTTCGACTGCAAATGCCCCATTCAGCAAGATGTGAGCAAATTGCCGCAAATAACAGCCCCACAAGCAATATTCCCCTCATCCACGACCTACGAATAGTTCCCAATTCACAGGTGGGTAATCTTTGAGAAAAATTTCTGGGCGCGTCGATTTCCATAGATATTCCTGGCGAAAGCCTGAATCAGAGACTGCAAGGTAGACGAAGTTTCGACATAGAAGGTATGCAGTTCTGTCGGACATTCGACCGCGATAACGAATGGATTGCACCACTATCCTTGGCACCTCTCCACATCTTTGGAATTCACATGTAACCACTAGCGATTCCCGCTGATCGAACGCAATACCAGTTCAAGAATTCGAGAGCTTCAATTGATACTGTGCGCGCGATTAACTGATCGCGCCTGCACTAAATCACCGAGCGCGCATGCTCCACCAAAATTTCATATCCAATTGTTGGACGTTAGTTTAGATGAGTTCACATTTCTCCGAGATCGGCCCGATAACTGGCCGACTCCAAGGACAGAACCGAGGCTGCCCCACGGCAGTACGCCAGGACACGATCCGCGACTCGACGACAGGTGTGCGGGCGTGCGGGCAAGATCACCCGAGGGTGAAATAGGGGGTGAGACATGCCTGGGGGTCTCGTTTTACCGAGTCCGGCACAGTACGTTTTCCCAGGCACGCCAGTCCCCAGATTCACACGGTGTGCAAGGGCTCGTTGACGCTTCCGAGATGTTGGCAAGACCGACCACAGGCCCCGTTCTCCCGACGAGAACGGGGCTTCCTCGTGTCTGTTTCCGCCTTCCACCGACCGGGTAGACGCGAGCATGAGCGCCACCTGCTCGACGGGATCCACCGCTGGCCGCTACGAATCGACGACCCCAACCATCGGCGTCGAAGAAGAATTCATCCTCGTCGACCCGACATCGTGGCTGCCGTCCACCGACAATGCCGCGGTTGCGGAAACCGCGTCGACACTGGGTTTGGATCTTCAGCTCGAACTGTCCCGCTGCCAAGTCGAGACCAACTCTCCCGTGTGCCAGGGCATCGACGAGCTCCGAACCCACCTGATCGACATGCGTCGGCTCGCGGGGAAGGCGGCCGAGTTGAACGGCTGCAGGCTGTTGGCCGTCGGCGCACCGCTTTCGGGACCTTCCCGTTTCGAGATAAGCGACTCGCCTCGCTACCGGCAGATGGGGCAACACTTCGGCGCCCTCGCTGCCGAACAGAGCATCTGCGGTTGCCACATCCATGTAGGCGTCGCTGATCAAGCTGAGGCAGTGCAGGTCTGCAATCACGTGCGCATCTGGCTACCGGCCTTGCTTGCCCTGAGCGCCAATTCCCGTATCCACCAAGGAGTCGACACAGAATTCTCGAGTTGGCGAGCGGTTCAGTGGTCCAGGTGGCCCGTGGCCGGACCGCCGCCGTACTTCGAGACCGCCGAGGACTTCGACACCGCGCTCGCGATGATGGTGGATTGCGGAGTGATGCTAGACAAGCGGATGGCCTACTGGGATATCCGACCGTCCTGCCACCTACCGACCGTCGAGATCCGGGTCTGCGACGTTCAACCGACGGTCGACGACGCCGTGCTGCTTGCGACACTTGTACGCGCCCTGGTCGCCACTGCGCTGCGCGCCGTAGACAAAGGCGTGAACGCACCGCGCGCTTCTCTCGAGAGTCTTCGCATCGCGACATGGGTGTCCGCAAAGGAGGGCATCCTGGGAACGCTGATCGATCCGGTTACCGCACAGAGAATTTCGGCCACGGAGCTGTTTCGCCGACTCCTGATCCATCTCCGCGACTCACTCGACGAGACGGGTGAGTACGCGAGTGTGGAGTCGGCGCTGCGCCACAAGTTGGTCACCGGTAGCGGCAGCGACTGGCAACATCGAACGCTGCGCCAGGTCTGCCTTCGGGAGTTGATCGCGCGTGCCGTTCGACGCACCCTCCCGACCGCGCCGGCGGGCATGGATACGCATGGCGGCCCGACTCCGGATCAGTAGTAATGCCGCCGACCACCGATGGCATGCCCGGCCGCGCCCAGCGCGTACAGGATGATTCCGATCACCAGCAAGACGACACCAATCGTCCACAGGATCGGAATGTTCACCACGAAGCCGATTATCAGCAGGATTACGCCGAGGATGATCATGACAAGCTCCTTCAGTGCGTTCACTCGGGCGGATACGCCCGCCTCGAGCCGCATACACCGTGGATACCCGTCGGCCGAGCGTTTCATACCCACTCTGACCGGGTATTTCGCTGGGCACCACAATATTTGAAGAATCGAGCACGCCATGATGAGAATTGTGACTCTGATCGTTCTGATCTGGCTGATCGTCGGGGCCGTCGCGGCCGGCCAGCGCGGCTACTACAGCAGTTCGCCGACCAACTGTGCCGGGGTCGGGACCATCGCACTCACCGTCATCGCCGGCCCGCTGAACTACTTCGGCGTCAATCCCAAGGTTACGGATTGCACGCTTCCTCAACCGACCGAATGAACTGCCGAAAATCCACGCTAAACCGACTAGTCGTTACCCTGGAGGTGAGTCGACACACATCGAAGTGAGGGGCCACCATGACCACTGCACCAGATCGCACCCGAATCGAGTTCCCGGACATCAGCTCGCGTGCGTGGGAACACCCAGCCGATCGGGCTGCATTGGTGACGCTCCGGACGCTTCGGGGTTTCGACACCGTTCTGCGGACGCTGTCCGGACTGCTCCAAGAACGTCAGCACCGCCTCATGTACCTCGCCACGTCGGTGCGAGTCGACGAACGCCAGTTCAGCGACCTGAACGACCTGCGCCGTGACTGCGTCGAGATCCTGCAGGCCGACGAGACACCCGAGTTGTTCGTACTCCAGACCCCAATGGTCAACGCCTTCACCATCGGCATGGACAAGCCGTTCATGGTGGTCACTACTGGGCTATTGGACGTGATGAACTACGAGGAACAGCGGTTCATCATCGGCCACGAACTCGGCCACGCACTGTCCGGTCATGCGGTGTATCGCACCATCTTGATGCATTTGATGCGACTTGCCGGAACCATCGGCTGGTTGCCCGTCGGCGGGTGGGCACTGCGCGCGATCATCGCGGCCCTCATGGAATGGCAGCGCAAGTCCGAACTGTCCGGCGATCGCGCCGGACTGCTGTGCGGGCAGGACGTACACACCGCGATCCGCGTCCAGATGAAATTGGCGGGCGGATCCCGAGTCAGTGAAATCGACATCGACGCATTCTTGGCCCAGGCCGCCGAGTACGACGCCAGTGGTGACCTCCGCGACGGTGTACTCAAGCTCCTCAACATCGAACTGCTCTCGCATCCGTTCTCGGTACTTCGCGCCGCAGAACTCAAGAAGTGGGTGGACAGTGGTGACTACGCCGCAATTCTGCGCGGAAACTACCCGCGGCGAGGAGAAGACGACGGAGCGAAGATCAGCGACGAGTTCAAGAATGCGGCCAAGACCTACAAGCAGAACTTCGACGAATCAGAAGACCCTTTGATCCGAATGGTGCGCGACATCGGCAGCGGACTGGGCGGCGCGGTTGGCGCCGTCGGAAACGGCGTTGGCGACGTGGCGTCGGACATCAAGGAACGATTTACCCACTGGCGCAAGAGTTCCGACAGATCAAAGGGCGCCGACGACGCCGAGTGAACAGAATCGGGGCCTGCCACCGAAGGCAGTCGGCGGCAGGTCCCGAGTTCTTGGCGTGAAGGTGATGCAGGCTTCCCTCTGCACCACCCTCACGTTCACAGACAGTACCAGCAGTCGAACAAACGTGCGAACTGAAAGCGGTCGTGTCGAATCCCCGGTTGTCGGGTACGCGGCATAGGACCACTACAGAAGGGAGCCGACATGCATGCTGGGCGACTGAAGAAGGTCGGTTCGAGTGACGGCCCGTTTGCCTCCGTGTACTTCGAGGACGTCCGCAACCGGGAGGATGCGCGCGAGCGCTTCGAACTCGAATGGCGCTCGATGCGCAATCAACTCTCGAAGCAGGGAGCATCCGAATCACTGATCGCACGGCTGGACGAGGTGAAGGACAACCATCACGGAATCTCGGGGCGCGCCGGGCGGGCGATCGTCGCCACGCCGGAGGCCGTGCTGATCGACGACATTCTGCTCGAACCTGCCGGATCGACCATCGCAACCTTGGGCGAGTTGCCCTACCTGATTCCACTGATCGCACATGGATACGACACCGAGCCGTTCCTCATCGCCAAGGTCGACCACACCGGCGCAGACCTGTGCGTACGTGATGCGCGCGGGCGTGACGTGTACGGCGAATCGGTCGACGGCGACGGCTTCCCGGTCCACAAGGCACACGTCGGCGGTCAGGAGCGGTACACCGACAGCCAAGGCCTCGTGGAGGAGAACATCCGGAAGAACCTGACACTGGCCGTGGAGCGCGCGGCGGCGCTCGCCCGTGAACACAAGGTTGCATTGGTAGTCGTGATCGGAGAAGTACAGTCACGCAAAGCTTTTGCTCAGCTCCTACCGTCGACGCTACGGGTGGTGGACGTCGAAAAGGGTTCGCGTTCAGTCGGTTCGACACCCGCCGAGGTGTCGAAGTCGATTCGTGAACTGATCGGCACGCAGCGGCTGCGCAGAATGGATACGGAAACCGAACGCTACGTCGCAGAGCAGGGACGGGACTCCGGCCTCTCCATCGACGGGACCGCACGCGTCCTAGACGCACTCGAGCAGGGCAAGGTCGAAACGCTACTGCTCACCGACCCCGACGACAAGGAAGTCACGAGCGGAAAGTTGATCGGGCCCGCCGATCGCGTACTTCCCTACCTCGCAATCGGGACGGGCACCGAACTGGTGCAGATCGACGAACGCCTGGTTCTCGCCGACGGCTACGGCGCGATACTTCGGCACCCCTGAACACAGGCCTGCTGATCAGATTCAGTGGGCGAGCACCTTCAGCGAGAAGCGTGCTTGCCCACCGAGTCCGGAAAACCATCGGCAATCGCTGCCACGAGCTCCAGATACGCCCGCGCAGTGCGCTTGTTCAATAACTTCAAGTCGATCGGACCGCCCTCGCCGAGGTGATCGTCGTACGGCAGGGTCTTGACCGCGCGCACTCCACGCTGAGCGAAAACGTCCTCGAGCTGGTCGAGATCGAGCGAAGACGAACCTGGCCGCGTCGAATTGATCGCCACAACCGACCTGCTCACCAGATCCGCGTATCCATGTTTGGTCAGCCAACTGAGCGTTGCTGCTGCACTACGCGCACCGTCCTGCGCCGTCGGGCTGACGACAACCAAGGCATCTGCTTCGTCGAGAATTCCGTACATGGCCGAGTGCATGATTCCGGTGCCACAGTCGGTGATGACGATGTTGTAGTGCACCTCGAGAATCCGCAGGGTATCGAGGTAGTCCTGCTCGTTGAACGACTCCGAAGTTTCCGGATCTGCTTCACTTGCAAGGATTTCGAGCCGGCTGTCGCCTTGCGACGTGTAGTAGCGAACATCGCTGTACGTACGAATGTCGCCGTCGGCCAACAGATCACGAACGGTCAGATGGTGTTCACGTCGTTCACGATCAGCCAGAGTCCCCAGGTCGGGATTGGCGTCGATGGCTACGATCCGATCGCCACGGATCGAGGCGAACGTCGAACCGACCGTTTTGGCCGCCGTGGTTTTTCCCACACCGCCCTTGAGCGAGATGAAAGCGATCTTGTACACGCCGCGCACCGTGCGGTTGGCACGGCGCACGAGAGCCTGGTGTTCGAGTTCGGCAGCCGACTGTCCAGTGTTGATGCGACCGCCGGTGAGTTTGAACAACACACTGCCCAAACCGCGTTCGGGTGGACGCTTCGCCCGCTTGATGATGTCCAAGTCGTCGACGGAGGTCATAGGCCTGGGCGTCGAGGTTCGAAAATCGGTCGGCTCTTCACGCCGTTGCTGGCGCATCCGCTGGCTGGGCAACGGTTTTGCGGCTGGTTCGTCGAATTGTGGTGTGAACGTGACAGTTCGAATCGACGTCGAGTAGCCGTCGTCGGACGCGTCGAAAAGGCCGTCGCCTCTAGTCGTTCCCGAGTTGTTCCCCAGGACTCCGCCATTCGAACCGTTGTTATCGCTGCGCACCGTTTTCCTAGGTCGAGGTCGAAATCAATTCGGACATAGCCTCTCGGACGCTATCACTCTGGCGGGCTTGCCGTTCTCTGCTCAATACCGTCACAGCACAACAGACCGTTACACCCGCCTTTCGATGACTTTGGTCCCCCCGCTGGTGCCATTCTCAGCAAATACGAAGGCGTAACGATATGCGGCACATATATCTTCATCTGCCGTTGAAAACAGCTCTCCGCAATGTCAGGGCAAATCCCTTGGTACCAAACGAGAAAAGGGAGGGTGATCGCCTGGGCGATCACCCACCCTTCATGGACAAGTGTTCAGCTGCTGCAGGATTCCAGGCTTCCGTGAACTTCCGAATATCGTCGACAGATCCATACTTGCGAATGAACCGCTCGTGTCGCAGTGGTTGATGGTGGGTGCGAGATCACCGCCTGTGATGTCTGCCGCATTCACGTTCACCCGGAGATGTCCGCGGTTGTCTTCGCAACTTTTCTGCCGGCGCCGAGGAGGTTCAGGTTGCCCTCAGCCGTCCCCCGGAGACATCGCGACCTGGTCACCTACTAAGCCCGGTAGTAGGCGCCTGTATCCTTTCGCGTATGACGCCGGGTCCGAAAGATGTCGCGCAGCTGCGCGGCGCCTTCGTGGGCGGCACATCCGGCGCGGTCTCTGTCGCGGCCCACGCCCTCGGTGGCGGCGGCATGGCCCCGTCCGAAAGCGCGGTGGTGTTGTTGATCCTCGCGTGCGCGAGCGTCGGCGCGGTGGTCACGTCCATCGACACCCGTCGCTCCCCCGCGCTCTTGCTTGCCCTCATGCTCGCTGCGGGTCAGGCCATCGGTCACGCGACTTTGACCATCGCTTCGGATCATCAGCACGGACTGCTCCTGTCCCTTCCGATGCTGGCGGCGCACATCGCTGCCGTCGGAGTGTGCGCAGTGCTGATTCGCGGCGCAGAACGCGGATACGTCGTGGCAGCGTCGACGGTGGCCGCCATTGTCGCAGTGCTTCTGCGCCCGTGGGCACCTGAACCCTCGCCGTTCACTGCGCGGACTCGATACCGCGCCAAAGTTGTTCTGCGTCAACTGCTCACCTCCGGCTTGGGCACTCGCGGCCCACCGGCATTCGTGTAACTCACCTTCCCTTTTCACTTCACGCACGTGAATACGTGCGCACTTTGCTGTGCGCCTTTATTAACCGCCCGCGGTTAATAAAGGCGCACGGCGGGATCGAGTACACGCATGTCCGCACCCGAATTGGAGCGCGCACAGACGCGCGCGTCCAACGACAGTTCTCCCCCGAAGAAGCAGGTTGGCGGCGCCAGACCCCTGATCCTGCGCCTGCACTTCTACGCCGGCATCCTCATCGGACCGTTCATTCTCATCGCCGCGCTGAGCGGCGGTATCTACGCGATGGCGCCCACCATCGAGAAGTTCGTTTACGACGACTACCTCCAGACCGACACCACCGGACAGATCGCGTCTCTGAACGACCAGATCCGTTCCGCTCAGCAGTACCGCCCCGACTTGACTGTCTCGGCAGTACGTCCGTCGCCTGGCGCCGGCGAAACCACCCGGGTCCTGTTCACCGATCCGTCACTGGGCGAATCGGAGAGGCTCGCGGTCTTCGTCGATCCGGTGCTCGCACAGCCGGTCGGCGAGTTGGCGGTGTACGGAAGCAGTGGTTCGCTGCCACTACGAACCTGGATCTCCCAACTGCATCGCCACCTACATCTGGGCGAACCGGGCCGCCTCTACAGCGAATTGGCCGCGTCGTGGATGTGGGTGGTCACCCTCGGCGGTGTCTACCTCTGGTTCCGTCGATACCGCACCGCCCGGAACGCTCGACTGCTCACGATCGATCGAGCGTCCACCGGACGAAGCCGGACCCTGAACTGGCACGGTGTCGTCGGCATCTGGATAGCAGTTGCATTGGTCTTTCTCTCGGCGACCGGCCTCACGTGGTCGACGTACGCCGGAGAGAACGTCAGCAATCTGAGAACCGCATTGAGTTGGACGACGCCCTCCGTCGTGAAGACTCTCGGCGACGCTCCCCCACCGGCAACGGGCGGGCACGAGGGTCACGACATGGCCCCCGCCGCCACCGGCACGCTGACAGACACCAACGTCGGACGCGTCGACACAATCCTCGGTATCGCAAGATACAACGGGATCACCGGTCCGGTCGAAGTATCGATACCGGCGAACGCCGAGACAGCGTTCACCGTCGCCCAGACACGTCAGCCCTGGGTGTACAGCAACAACACCATCGCAATCGACGGAGCGACGCAAAAGGTCACCGACGAGTTGTGGTTCTCGGATTGGCCACTCGCAGCTAAACTTTCGGCCTGGGGAATCCAGCTCCACATGGGTCTGCTGTTCGGCCTTGCCAACCAGATCGCACTCGCCGCATTGGCACTCGCGCTGGTCAGCGTCGTGATCCGCGGCTACATCATGTGGTGGCGCCGACGCCCCACCCGAGGCTCCGACTGGGCAGTCGGCCGGGTTCCCGCCCGCGGCGGAATCCGCAACCTCTCCCCGACCAGCATCGTTGCGCTCGTCGCGATCACGGCGTTGGTCGGCTGGTTCGTGCCGCTACTGGGCATCAGCCTTCTCGCATTCCTGCTCATCGACGTGTGCATTGCGGCGTTCAAACGCCGTGCCACCACCTGACACTTCACGAAATACGGAGACACACATGACTGTTCGTACAAAGATATTCGCAGCTGTTGCACTCACCGCGGCTCTCGCTCTGACCGGTTGTTCTTCCAACTCCGACAAGGAAACCGAGGCTGCACAATCGATCACCGTTCAGGATCAATGGGTCAAGGCTGCGCCGGAAGGAATGAGCGCGGCATTCGCCGAACTCGTCAACTCCAGCGACAAGGACGTGCGCGTGGTCTCGGCAACCAGCCCCGCGTCGTCGCGACTGGAACTGCACGAAGTTGTGACCGGCGACGGCGGAACCATGACGATGCGCCCCAAGGACGGCGGTTTCCTGGTCCCCGCCAACGGTTCCGCCTCCCTGACGCCGGGGGGTGACCACTTGATGTTCATGGACCTGTCCGCGCCACTGCTCCCCGGCGCAGAAACCGACCTCACCTTGATCTACGACGACGGTTCCAGCACCACGTTCACGGCCCAGATTCGCGACTTCTCCGGTAATCAGGAGAACTACGACCCGAATCACGGTGGCTGAGAACACGAACCCGCCCAGCCGAGCTCTCAGCCGGCGGCGCCTTCTCGGAGGAGGCGCCGCCGCGCTCGGCGTCGCGGGAATAACCTGGGGCGCAACCACAGTGGTCGAGCGCAGCGAACACCAGCAGCAAGCAGGCAAGCTCGTGGAACCGTTCTACGGAGTCCACCAAGCCGGCATCGACACCACGCCACAAGCGCACGGCACCTTCATCGGGTTCGACCTCTTGCCGGGAACCGATCGAGCTGTAGTCGTCGGAATCATGAAGATGTGGTCCGAGGACGCGTCACGGCTCACCGCCGGCAACCCGGCGCTGGCGGACACCGAACGGGAACTGGCTGTGGATCCGGCCCGCTTGACGGTGACCGTCGGCTACGGCCCTGGTCTGTTCTCCAAGCTGGGATTACAGGCACGTCAACCGGATTGGTTCGAACCGTTGCCGAGCTACGCGATCGATCGACTCGACGATCGATGGGGCGCCTCGGATCTGTTGTTGCAGATCTGCGGCGACGACCCGGTAACCATTGCTCACGCTGTGCGAGTCCTGACCAAGAACGTCCGATCATTGACGACCATCCGGTGGACGCAAAAGGGATTCCGCAATGCTCGCGGCACCATGCCTGAGGGAACCACGATGCGCAATCTCATGGGCCAGGTGGACGGGACGGTCAATCCTGCTCCGGGAACAGTGGATTTCGATTCACTGATCTGGCACGACGGCGCCGGTCAGTCGTGGCTGGCGGGTGGAACCTCGTTGGTACTGCGACGCATTCGTATGGAAATGGACACGTGGGACGAACTCGACCGCTCGGGGCGCGAACTCACCATGGGGCGCACCTTGTCCAATGGCGCTCCGCTCAACGGAACCAACGAATTCGACGAAGCGGACTTCACTCTCACGGACAAGTTCGGCATTCCGGTTATCCCGCCAGGATCACACATCGCCAGAGCCCGCCGCACACACGAGAAGGAGCAGTTCTTCCGTCGGGCGTACAACTACGACGACGCACCCGAGAGCGGGCAGACCTCGAACTCGGGATTGATCTTCGCAGCGTTCCAACGGGACATCGCCGAGCAGTATCTACCGGTCCAACAGCGGTTGAGTGACTTCGACGCACTCAACGAGTGGACGACGCCGATCGGTTCGGCGGTGTATCTCATTCCGCCGGGATGCAGCGAGAACGACTATCTGGGAAGCGGATTGCTCGGATAGCGACGCTGGCGAGGGCGTCAACAACACTGTGGGACGGGATCCGGTCGGATCCCGCCCCACAGTGTTGCCTACCTGGAACTGTTGCCTTACTTGGACTTACGAGGTCCCGGCATAACCGCACCTGGGCGGGCGGTGGTCAACCGCGTGACCCAACCACTGACGGGCCACTTCTTCAGGCCGACGTTGTGCGGGGTGACTTCGGTTCCGACGTACTTGGCAGCAAGCTCGTCGTCGACGGTTCCGTTGAACCGCCACAGCTGGCTTCCGTCGGCGTTGCGCGTGGACACCTCCCACGACTGAGCGCGGAATGCACCACGAATGATGCTGTCCGCAAACACCAGAACCGGGATGCCGATCTCGGCGCGGACAGCCGCCCCGGCAGACCACTCGGCGCGCGCGAGTTCGTAGATCTCTTCCTGCGTCGCTCCCGGACGAGCCGATGCCGGTACATGAAGGACGATGCTCGGTGTCGGGAGTTCCGGCGCGGGATCCGCCGAGTACCGCAAGGCGAGTTCCTCGACGCGGGTCGCACGGGTGTCCTTGTCCGACGTGTCGCCGGCGAGGTTGGTCAGACCGTCTCCCGCGTCGGTGATCCGCAAAGCTTCCGCGATTCCGCGAACGACCTCTCCGGTGGTGGCGGCCGAATCGGTGGCGGCGGAGACCGAGCGGAGGAGTACGAAGTGCTCCACCGCCGAACCCGCGTCGTAAATTTCGCGGATCCGAGCGATCTTGGCCGCGGTCACGGCAGCATTCGTCTCGGCCGGGCCGTCCGCACCTTCGAGATTCGCGAGTTCACCGAGCGCTTCGAACACCGGCGCGAAGACCTGATTTCCCGCGCCGTGCCCGACATGGAATACCTGGTGGTTACGTGGGTCGCGCAGGGCAAAGACGTACTGCCCCAGCCTCTTCCCGACCTTTTCGGTAAACGGCTGCGGAGCCGGCTTCCGGACGACGACCTCGGTGGACAGAGTGCGCATCACGGCCAGACGGAGTGCGTCGGGCACGCTACTTGAACCGGCAACACCGGAAAAGATTGCCGCCGAAGCAGCGCTGATCGAGGTGAACGTGCGACCGACTTGCTTCTCGAGAGAGGCAGAGACCGTACCGACCGCATTCAGTTTTGCATCGAGGGTGCCGTCACCCTCGACAAGGAACTCCTTGATCAACGGAGCAACGAGCAGGGTGGAGCCGATAGCGCGAGGAACTGTCCAGACAATAGCCATGGCACGAGCCTAGGCGATCACTTCGAAGCGCGAGGCGAACGCGTCTCAGCCCGCCGCTGCCGGTCCGGCCAGTCCCTGCACAAGAAGGTTCCACGCCGAGTGCGCGACTTCTCTTCGCGAGCTCTCGGCGGTCCGTTCCATGATCGCGGCAAACATGGCGATCGCCAGGATCACGTCCTCAGCAGTGACGGACTCGCGTATCTTCCCAGCTCGACGCGCCTCCTCGAGGCGTCCTTCGAGGAGATCGGTCAGGCGGGTGCCTGCCGAATTCAGTCGAGAGTCGCCGAAGGAGACGGGCTTGATGACCTCCACGAACACGATGGAGGTGGTGATCTGGTCGACCAACAAACGAAAAAGATCGTCGAGAGTCGAATCCGGATCGGCAGCCAGGTCTTGCAGTTCGACGATGTTCTCGTCGAACACCGCGAGGGCAAGGCTTTCGCGAGTGGGAAAGTGCCGGTAGAGGCTGCCCTGGCCGACTCCTGCCGTGCGGGCGATCAGGCTGAGCGGAGCAGCAAAACCATGAGTGGCGAACACCTCGCGAGCTGCCGAGATGAGCGCCGCACGATTGCGCGCCGCATCTCTCGGCCCTCTGTTGAGGGATCCGCTATTGACGCGGCCAGACGATGTCACGCACACTACGATACCAACCGGACAGCATTGTCCGGTTGGTTGCGGCCCGACACCGGTTCACACCCCGACCCGACCGTCGTGAGCGCTCGAACACGCGCCTGCCCTCCGTGCTGCCTGTCCGTGAGGCACGTCTGTCCGTGAGAGATACGAAAGGCAATCCCGCACCGGGAGTTGGACTCGATGAAATCGTTCACGACCATCAGAACCAGATCTGCCATCGCGCTCGTCGCATTGATCACCATCCTTCCGGTGTGTGTTGCCGCTGCCGAACCCGCCGCTGCCCCCGGCTCCATCCTCGAGGCTTCAGGCGTCGGCTCGAATGCAGCAAGTCGCGCGGAATGCGGGCCCGGTTCGATGCCCGAGACAGGATTGCAGGGCGATGTGCCCGCCGAGGACCGAAACAGCGGACGCAGCCGAGACGGATACAGCTGCAACATGTCTCAGATCGGCGGCTACTCGGGTCGCGGCGGCGGAATCACGTCCACCAACTTCGAACACTGCTCGTACGTCGGCAGCTTCTTCCCCGGAAACCTCCTGGGCCCCGCGCAGGGTGTCCAAGTTCTCGACGTATCGAATCCTGCCAACCCCGCACTCACCGCTACCCTGACCGAACCCGCGATGCTCGCCGGAACGTGGGAGAGTCTCAAAGTCAACACCGCACGAAAGCTGCTGGTGGGCACGGGCGTTCCGCTCTTGACCGGCGTCGGCCTGATGTCGGTCTACGACATCTCCGATTGCGCGCACCCGAAACTACTCAACCCCGGCCCCGGAACCGATCTGGGAATGTTGCTGCCCATCACCAATCACGAAGGCGGATTCTCACCGGACGGCAACACATACTGGTCTTCCGGCACCGCGCCCGGTGTTGTGAGTGCCGTCGATCTCACCGATCCCGCCAACCCTCGCGTCATCTGGCAGGACCTCATCGGGTTGTCGACCCACGGCTTCGGCATCAGTCCCGACGGAAATCGCATGTACCTGTCGAACAATCTCGGCGGAATACATGTTCTCGACATCAGTGAGGTTCAGCGCCGCGTCCCGAATCCGCGAGTGCGCCAACTGTCCCAGCTCTCGTGGACCGACGGCTGGGCCACCCAACACAGCATTCCGGTCACCTACGACGGTTCGCCGTACCTGTTCACCGTCGACGAGGGTGGTTCCGGCGGCGTCAAATTGATCGACATCTCGAATGACAACGAACCGACCGTCGTCAACTCGGTGAAGCTGGAAATCAATCTGCCGGAGAATCAAGACACCGCGCTGGCGTCCGCTGCCGGTGGATCGCTGTTCGCGTACGAATCGCACTACTGTTCCGCCGATCGCCCAGTCGACCCGACGGCGCTGGCATGTGGATGGATCTCGAGCGGGATTCGGGTCTTCGATGTTCGAGATCCCTTCGACGTCCACGAAATTGCGTACTTCAACCCACCCGCCCGAACCGGCGACAATCTCCAACTCGCCAACTCGCCGCATGCTCTCGCCTCGCTCATCGGGGTACCCATTCTCAGCACGCCGGCAATTGCGCAGTCGATCGCGCAAGGTCAGTTCGACCCCGGCCAAGCGCTGAGTTCGCGGTCAGGCATGGTCGCTCTCGGCGACATCTCCACCGATTGGTGCTTCTCCCCACCCGAATGGCGAGGGACCACGTTGTGGGCGACGTGCGCCGACAACGGCTTTGTTGCCATGCAGCTCGAAAACGGCGTCTACACACCTCCCACCGACCAGAAAACAACTGTCGGATCATGACGGCTACGCGATCGGTCAAAGCCGTCGCGCTGGTCGCGGCGGCCCTGATGCTGCTCGTACTCGGCGCAGCATTGCGCCCCCTGTTTGCGCCCGAGAACCATACGCAGACAGCCGTTCTGAGCGAAACCGAAATCGGATTCGTGCACGACATGGCGACCCACCATCAGCAGGCCCTCTTCATTCTCGCGCGTCTGAGTCCCGATGTGGACCAGGCAGTGACGAGGCTGGCCCAACAGATCGACGACGTTCAGCGAACCGAGATCGGCGTCATGCTCGGTTGGCTCCGACTGGCGGGTGTACCACCGAACAGTAGAACGCCGATGGGGTGGATGGAAGCATCCTTCAGCGGCACCGGCGATGGCCATCATCACCCGGCACCCGATGCGCCCGACACAGACACCGAGGTCATGCCCGGAATGGCTACGACCGAGGAACTCGAGAGATTGGGCGCCGCTCAGGGCAGCGATGCCGAGGTCATGTTCCTTCAACTGATGGAACGCCACCACCGCGGCGGGATCGCCATGGCGCAGGCCGCCGATGCACTACTCGAGAGTGGGCCGGTGAAACAGTCCGCCCGAGACATGATCAACACCCAGAGTCAGGAATCCGGGCTGATGACACTGATGCTCGGGCAACGCGGGGCACAACCACTGCACTGAACCGCACGTGCACTGACTACCATAAGTGTCGACCTGCGAACTACCGCGCCAACCGCGACGACGCCTCGTCCAGAAGGAATCGACACTTCATCATGACCCTGCTCGTCCGCGGAATCGAATGGTCGAACCCGACAGCACCACGGATCCGATGCGTCGACGACACCACTTCCGCTACGACGTTCTTCACTCACGACTCGGTACTGCGATTCTCCGTCGACAAAGCGAAGGGCCGCCGTTGCCTCGGGTGGCGAGATCTCACCGCAGAAGGTCCAGGCCACTCGCCGTGTGACCGCGGGGCCACCGTCGTTGCCGGACGCCAATGCGATCGGTGCCGAAATCGTGAGGGGTTCACCACAGTTCATCAGGCACACGTCAGCGGTGCGCACATTCATCCGAACGTGCGTACCTACCTCGCACAACCACAATGGCTCTACGTCGACGTATTCGCCGGCGGTCAGATGAAGGTGGGGACGGCGTCCGAGTTCCGCAAGCATCCGCGAGTCGCCGAGCAGGGAGCAGTCTGCGCGTTGTTCGTCGCGCGGTCGACAGACGGTTACAGCATCCGTTCGCTCGAAGCCCGGGTGTCGGAAGAGTTCCACTTGAGCCAGGCCATCCGTACGTCTCGAAAGATCGAAGCACTGACGGGTTCTTTGGATCGCGAGAAACTCCGAAAGTCGTTGCATCACTTCGTATCGTCGATCAAAGACGAGTTGAAGGACATCGGGGCGGACATCGACGGCATCGAGATCCTGGAGGCTCCCGAAGAATGGACGGCGCCGGCGTGCGCCGACGTGGTCTTCGATGCGGCACCGTTGATCGCGTATCCGCACACTTTCGAGTCCGGGGAGCATTCTCTGTATTTGGAGGGCCTTGCCGGGTCGATCGCATCGCTGCGGATCGACACCGACCCTGAATCACCACGCTTTGTCGCGGACGTGTCCGGACTGGTCGGTCGAACCATCACCGTCGGCGAGTTCGTATCCCCTGGCGTGGCGATTCAGGAATCGTTGTTCTGAAGGGAAGTCAGCAGCTTCCTGCGGTCGCTGCGGCGAATCCGCGAGTGACCTCGGCCTGCTCGTCGGCAGACAAGCTCGACCATTCGGGATAAGCCTGGATGGACGTCATCATGTCGTTTGCCAATGATTCACGCGTCATACCCATTTCCTCGCCCGACTGGTCGATTGCCGGCTGGTACGCGTCGAGGTACCGGAGAACGTCGGCGCAGGCTTGCGCGTATGTCCGCGGCAGCGCCGAGCTTGCGTTCGGGTCCGAAGGAACCTCCACCGGAGCGCTCGACTCGACCGAAGGTGCCTCGGTAGTCATGTCCGACGACGTTGCCGGAGCCTCGGATGACGCCGTCGGCGTCGCCGTAGTGGTCGCCGAAGCGGAGGAAGTGAGTGTTCCGACCTCGGTCGGCTTGTCTCCGTCAGAACCGCAGGCAACCAGCGCCACCAGCGAGCAGGCACCGATGAACCCGGTGATCGTTTTCTTCATCCCTCAAGGATGCCAGAGGGCCACTGAGGTTCGAACGGACCGGCATCGCCGATCAGCGACAATCGCCCGCGCAGCCTGCCGAATCCGAGCGCCTCGTCCTCCCGTCTGCGGTATTGGACCGTATACCGCCTTCGCAAACCCATGCTACGGTGATTTAACTGCAAAGTAACTACGGGTGGGATTGTCCGGTCTGCCGCGTTCATCCGGAACGCACCGATCGGAAAGAGTTCGTCTTTAAGGGGCTGGAACGAGTGGGACTTTTTCGTCGACGAGGTTCCCGGGAGGATGATGACGATCGCGGGCAAAACCTCGATCGCAGCGATCCCGGGTACGCCGCCTGGTTCGCGAACGTCGGCGACGCGGGCGGTCAACCGATTCCGTACAAGCGACCACTGACTGCGCCGGTGTATCCACAACTCCAGCCGCCGGTCCCGGACTACGAGACAGACACGCGATGGCCGCTCAACGCACCCCCTGGAGACGGCTGGCTGCCCGCAGACCGCATCGACGAATTCGAGTCGTCGAACGGCCGCTCATCTGCGCATAGCGGAGCAAGCCCCCAAATCTCACAGGCTGAACAGTTGCCGCCCGGCCCACCCCCGACGCCGCAACCAACGATTCCACCTCGAAATGTACCGATGACTTCACCACCGAAGCATCACCTGGAGTCGCCCCGCGCGGCTCTGTCCAACCAAGGAGAAGTAATGAGCAACATCGACAAAATCCTCGGCGAATTGATGCGCATCGACGGTGCCAGCGGTGTAGCCGTCGTCGACGCCGACAGCGGAATGGTTCTCGGCATGAGCGGCAACCCGTCATTCAGCCTCGAGTACGCCGGCGCCGGCAACTCCGAGGTTGTGCGAGCAAAGCTCCGCACGATGAGTAACTTGGGGATTACCGACACCCTGGAAGACATCCTGATTACCCTGAGCAACCAGTACCACCTCATTCGTGTCCTCGAGACGCCCGGACTCTCGACGCTGTTCGTGTACCTCGTCCTCGACCGCGCACGTGCGAACCTGGCACTCGCTCGCCACAAGCTGGGCGAACAGACCCCCAAGATCGAGATCTGACGCTTCCACACCTCCCGACAAGGCCCGGTTGTCGCCGCACGGCGACAACCGGGCCTTGTTTGTTTCGCATCGTCGACTTGTGTACCTCCGGCGGGCACCGATACTGAGACCGTGACTATCGCGGACACTCCTTGCGTGTGGTTGACCACCCTTCGAACTGACGGCTCGCCGCACACGACTCCGGTCTGGTTCTTGCTGCGTCAGAACACATTCTGGATTCCGAGCGCCGAAAGGAATCGGAAGGTTCGGAACTTGCGGGACGATCCTCGGGTCTCCTTGGCGGTTGACGGCTCCACACGCGACCCGTGGGTCGCACAGGGTCTCGCAACAATTCATCGCAACGTCGACGAGTTCGGTGATCTCCCGCGACTTTTCGGCAAGAAGTACGACGGATGGGACGCCGCAGATGAGACTCGCGACGGCCCGCGAGTTCTAGTCTCCGTCCCGGTGAAGCGGTGGCTACTTCGACCGGACTGACGGGAGGTGCCGGTTCAGCCCGAAATGTCGCGAATGACATACTTGTAGTTCATCTCTCGAAGAAATGGACTCTCGCACATGGCACGCACGGCACATCACAGGCGCGGCATCACCGGCGTCACCATCGGCATCGCTGCCGTGATCGTGCTGGGAGGCTGCGCCAATTCCAAGGCCGATGCACCCGAAACATCTTCTCTCGGTTCAGGAATCGGATCCGGCGTCACGACGACGGTATCGGCCGGAACTTCGGCTCCCTCGTCCGCCGCAATTGAACTGCTGGCACAGATCCCCATCAAGGGACGCGCACCCAAGACCGGATACGACCGTGCACTGTTCGGTACCGCCTGGACCGACGACGTCACCGTCGAGTTCGGCCACAACGGCTGCGATACCCGAAACGACATCCTGCGGCGTGACCTCACCGACCTGACATTCAAAGACGGTTCCAAAAGCTGCTCGGTCCAAACCGGTACGCTCCGTGACCCGTACACGAACAAGACCATCTCCTTCACCCGCGGCCAGGACACGTCTTCTGCAGTCCAGATCGACCATGTTGTCGCACTCTCGGACGCCTGGCAGAAGGGCGCGCAGCAGCTCGATACGCAAACGCGAACCAATCTCGCCAACGACCCTCGAAACCTGCGCGCTGTCGACGGACCCACGAACCAGAAGAAGTCGGATTCCGACGCGGCGTCGTGGCTGCCACCCAACAAGGCCTACCGCTGCCAGTACGTGACTGCTCAAGTGGAAGTCAAAGCGGCATACGGTTTGTGGGTCACCCAAGCCGAACATGACACCATCGCCGACATTCTCACGACCTGCTGAAACTCTTTACGGTGATCAGAGTCCAGTGATCAGCGGCCCTTGATCAGCGGCCCTTGATCAGCGGCCCTTGATCAGATACCGCACAATCGCCATTCCGAGCGCGAGCCCCAACACGGTGGCCAGCGCTGCAACGAGACCGTGACCGGTCAGTGCAACGAACACACCGGTAACGATCGCGACAACGGCGATGATCCCCGCGTCCACTCTGCTTTGACCACGTTCAGGCATGGCACTCTCTCGTGCCGTCTGGTCCGTCCGCTCCCCTCGTAGCGGACGGACCCAGCGGCAATCTGTCGAAATGCGCGAACTTCTGGTGGCCTCACCGGGCTGACTTTGCGGGCGGTCCTGCGAGGCCGGCACGTCCCCCGGAGCCAACTCACATCGGTTCACGAAGTCCGTACCTTCGCAGAATATACCGAGTGGTAGGTAAATACCGAGGGCCAAAGTCCCTGGTCGTCGACTCATGCGACGAGTGGTCGGCAACTCGAGACGAACGAGCGCATCCGCGAGCCGAGTGTTCAATCGAAATGGCAAGAACAGCCATATCCGATATTCATGTCAATCCAGGAGACGTCTATGACCCGAAAAGTGATCCGAGGTCCAACGATCCGATTGACGACACTCTCTTCCAATCAGCGCAATATGCGGTGGTGAAGCGAGAATCCGTCAAGAGAATCGTGACCGTCGCCGGTTCGAGGGTGCTTTCGAACTCGAGGACATTCAATTCACCGTCGCCGCCAACTTTTGCTCGGCCGTAAATGCATGGCATGTCAGCCGATTCGGGTCCAGAAGTCGTGTAGGTTCCCGGCAACACCTCCCACGGCACGTCGAACAGCCCGTGTCCGGGAATGCTTCCCGGCGCTGCTGAAGCCGTAGACGTCCCGATCATTGCCACACTGACAGCTACTGCCGCAGCGGACGCGAGCAAACCAACCTTGCGCATTTTCCCTACCTTGTTCATACCTGAACCGCAGCGGCGAGTTCGAAGGCTTGTTGATGTAAGAACCCGCGGATCGCGCAGTTCTTCAACCAACGGTAGTAAAAGGGCACGAGTTTTGGTGAGCTACCTTTTGTGGTTCCGGCCCGGTTTCCGTGACGGAGACTCCCATTGAGAAAAACAGGGAACGCCGGCGTTGCGGCTCTCGACATGATTCGAACCTGTCATTCCAGTATTCGACCACACACCCAGATTCGAGCCGAAACGTCGACGCTCCCCTGCCGTTTGGGTGACTCAGCCTCCGAGTGAGCCCGTCGGCAGCTTCGAGAAGATGTCACCGAGGCTTCCGGTTCCGCCCGGTGTTTCCGGATCCGTCGGATCCACCGGCTCGACGACGATGACACCAGGCACGGTGACGGTCACGGTCTTGTCCGCAGATTCCGAAGAACTGAACTTCTTGGTACCCAGAAACTTTGCGGTGATGCGATGCTCGCCCTGGTCGCGGAACGGCCAGACCAGTTCAGCATGGCCATTCGAATCGACTGCGGCGCTGCCGATCTTGGTATCGCCGTCGAAGAACTCGACTGTTCCCTCACCTGGATTCGGGTCGATGCTCGCCGCGATCTTGACGTCTTCGCCCGTCAGTGCCTCTAGTGCGACAGCGACCGTCGTCTCGGTCTGGTTGGTCGAGAAGACCTCTGTAGTCGAGAGGGCGCCGCGTCCGTCGCCCGAAGCAACACAATACCCAGCGGCATTGACCCATCGGGACTCGCCGAAGCTCATGCTTGTGTCTTTGATCTTGATAGTCGGGCTCGAAGCCCCTGCACGCAAGTGCGTCGTCGCATTGCCCTCGTCGGAGCGAGCTTCGAGTTTCAATTCGACTGCCGGCAGACGGAAGTCCGTGTTGGCCTTGACCTGCAGCCCTTCCTTGGGCTTGTTGTCGTTCGCGCTCGGACCGTCGTTGACAGTTTTGTTGCTGGTCCCGGTAATGCGCAAATATTCACCGGTGGCGTTCGCATTTCCGTCTGCACCCACACGGAGCAGTACCGCAGCTTCGCCGGTCAAGTTGGACGACGAATCACCGACGAGAGAGTACGAAACCAGTGTTACCCCTTGCGGAAGCGCAATGTCGTACTTGATTCGACCGGTGTCCGAATCCGAACTACGCATGGTGCCGGGATGGAGTTTCACCGTGAACTGCTCGCCGGGACGCACGGACGTGGGCGCCGTGACCTCCATGTTGTCGGAGAACGACGAATCCCAATCGGTGGCGCCGTCGACCCGGCACTTGTGTTCGAAGGAAACTGTTCGTGTCACGGCATCTGATGCTGCTGCTGTCGGCGCGGACACAGCGAGGAGTCCGGCCGCGAGAGCGGGTACGGCTGCGCAAACAGCCAGAGAACGGGGGTTCATGTATTGCCTTTCAAAAGAACTCGGGCATCGAGTGTTCGGTGAAGTAGATCCGTGATCACTTGCCGCCGAGCGAACCCGTCGGCAGCTGCGGCAGAACGGACTCGAGGCTGCCCAGACCGCCCGGCGTGCCCGGATCGGTCGGGTTAGGATCGACCGGACCTGTTGAATCGCCGGTGACGGTGAGAATGTGTGCCGCCGACATGTGCTTCGCCTCGTCATCGGTAGCGGTGAACACCGCAGTCACAGACTTGATTCCGGCCTTACCGAAGGTCAGATCCAGGCGGGCGATACCGCGAACCACCGGCCGCGGTTCGCCGGCGGGCTTGCCGTCGACCATGAACTGGACTGTTCCCGTGGCATTTTCCGGTTCGACGTGAGTAGCGAAGGACACTTTGGTGCCGGTTACGGCGGTAGCCGGTCCCTCGAGTGTGGTCACGATGTCGGTACCGGGCTCAGGATCGACCGGTCCCAGGTCCCCGTCGATTTTTGTCGACGCCAGGCCGCCGGCACCGGCATTGAGAGGGCCGGTCTCGCTGTCGCGGGGTGAGCAGGACGTAGGCGCCCAGATCGTTCCCGCGAGCCAGTGACTGACCTGAGGGAGGAAGGTCAAGAATGACTCCGGCCCACCGAAAGTACCTGCAGCGCCCGAGGTCCGGACATTGGTCTCGACCACGCCGGAAGACCCGGCCTTCACGGTAATTCTGATCTTCGGAAAGACGATGTTCGTCTCGGCACCGGACTGAGCATTGATCGCGAGACCACCGTGCGCTCCCGACGACGATGACGGACTGTTGCCGATCGCTTCGTTTGCGCCGGACAACCGGAGTATCGTGCCGTCAGGAGTGGGAGTGCCGTCTTCGTTTACACGAATCACCGAAGCAGGTTTCCCGGCAACGACATTGCCCGGATCGGTGACCACCGCCGAGACGAACTCCGCGTTGGCCGGAATCGGAAGATCGATCTTCAGACGTGAGATCTTCTTGACACTTGCGCCGCTCACATCGTTCGGGATCTGGACGCTACCCGGATCCACGTCGATGTCGAAGACTTGACCTGGCGCTACGACCGACGGAGCCGAGACCCGCACCGTGGCAGGCTTTCCGTCTGACGACGGCCCGGAGAACGCACTCGGAACTGCGCGGCACGTGACCTGAAAAGTTGTCGACGTGGTTTCTGCAACGGGTGCCGCGGTCGCCGGAATCACGGCCACCGCGGTTCCACCGGCAAGGAGGCCGGCTAGCAGCGCAGCATTCAGTAAGCGTTTTGACATGATGTCCTCTCGGAACAACCTGATTGACGTTTGCCGCCGAACTGTAACGGAGCGAACGCCCGAATTGGCCAGTTTTCGATCAACAAAAACCACACAGTAGGTAAATACTTGGTAAGGGTTACCGGCCGTCACATCTGACAGCCAACGCGAGCCTTCCCCTTCCGCTGAATCGAGACAATCGAGATTCATTGCAGCGAAATAGAATTCGACCGACACTCGCATCGCTGTCAAATTCTCGTTCACACTCTACCCTTACGGGAGGGTAGAGTCTGAGAACCTCGTCAGGACGGAATCTCATGGCAGTAACCACCGCTTCATCCACCATCGACAACTCGGTACGAACCGCGCTTCGGTCACCTCGCCGACTCAAAACCGAAGTCTTGGCCGGACTGGTCGTGGCCTTGGCATTGATCCCCGAAGCGATCTCGTTCTCGATCATCGCCGGGGTGGATCCGCGGGTGGGGCTGTTCGCGTCGTTCACGATGGCTGTGACCATCGCCGTCGTCGGCGGACGACCTGCCATGATCTCCGCGGCCACCGGCGCCGTCGCACTGGTCGTCGCTCCACTGACGCGCGAGTACGGAATCGACTACCTGATCGCGACAGTCCTCCTGGCCGGCCTCCTCCAGATCGTGTTGAGCCTCCTCGGCGTCGCAAAGTTGATGCGTTTCATCCCGCGCAGCGTCATGGTGGGATTCGTCAATGCACTGGCCATCTTGATCTTCATCGCCCAACTCCCCCACCTGATCGATGTTCCGTGGGTCGTCTACCCACTCCTGATGGTCGCCCTGCTGATTCTCGTGTTCTTGCCGAAACTGACGAACGCGGTCCCGGCTCCGCTGGTGGCGATCGTGCTACTGACCGCCGCCACAGTCGTTTTCGCATTCGATGTTCCCGACGTCGGCGACGAGGGCGAACTTCCGTCGAGCCTGCCGACGCTACTGTTCCCCGACGTCCCTCTGGAAATGCACACACTGTCGATCATTGCTCCGTACGCGTTGGCCATGGCGCTCGTCGGACTCCTGGAATCGTTGATGACCGCCAAGCTCGTCGACGACGTCACGGATACCCACTCGAACAAGACCCGAGAAGGGTGGGGCCAAGGCGTCGCGAACATCGTCACCGGCTTCTTCGGAGGCATGGGAGGGTGCGCGATGATCGGCCAGACCATGATCAACGTGAAGGTCTCCGGCGCTCGCACTCGGATCTCGACCTTCCTTGCAGGCGTGTTCCTGCTGATACTCGTGGTCGGCCTCGGCAACATCGTGGCGCTGATTCCCATGGCCGCATTGGTGGCCGTCATGATCATGGTCTCGGTCGGAACTTTCGATTGGCACAGCATCAATCCGAAGACCTTGCGCCGCATGCCGATCGGCGAGACAACGGTCATGCTGGTCACCGTGGCTGTCACCGTCGCGACCCATAATCTCGCCTACGGCGTGATCGTCGGAGTGATTACCGCGATGGTGATCTTCGCCCGCCGCGTCGCGCACCTCACCGAAGTTATCGACGTAGCGCATCCGGACGAGGACACCCGTGTCTATGCGGTTCGAGGCGAGTTGTTCTTCGCATCGAGCAACGATCTCATCTATCAGTTCGACTACGTCGGCGACCCGAAGAGCATTGTCATCGATCTTTCCGAGTCTCATATCTGGGACGCGTCGACCGTGGCGACTCTGGACGCCATCACCACCAAGTACGCCGCCAGAGGCAAGAAAGTCGAGATCGTGGGCCTCGACGGCGCGTCGGCCGAGCGCCATCTGCGCCTGTCCGGTCGCCTGGGTGATGGTCATTGAGAGTATGGAGGGTCAGCGCGACGAAAGTGGGAGTGATGTCTGAGCCGGAACACGCGGGCCAGGGGCAGAACATGCAGATCGGTCAGGTTGCCGAGCGCACCGAACTGTCGATCAAGACGATCCGTCATTACGACGAGGTTGGTCTGGTGACCCCCTCCGAGCGGAGCGCCGGAGGTTTCCGCCTCTACACCGAGGCCGACGTCCAGCGGCTACTGGTAATCCGACGAATGAAGCCGCTCGGATTCAGTCTCGAAGAAATGAAACAACTCCTCGATTCTCTGGCAGTGCTCGGTGACGAAGGTTCGGACGCGTCGATGCGAACCGGTGCAACCGAATTCGTCACCGCCTGCCACACCCGAGCGGAAGAAAGCTGCATACACTTACGTAAGCAACTCGCCTACGCCGAAGAACTGACGGGATTACTCGCCGACCACAGTCTGAACGGTGAACTGCATTCGTGATCTGCCGACTGAACTAAGCTGAGTTGATGGCCCGATACTTCGACGTACATCCCGAAAACCCGCAGCCGCGCGCGATCAGCCAGATCGTCGAAATGCTGCGCAACGACGCGGTCATCGCCTACCCCACCGATTCCTGCTACGCCTTGGGCGCCCGAATGGACAATCACTCGGGCACCGATCGGATCCGCGAGATCCGTCACCTGCGGTCGGATCACCATTTCACGCTCGTCTGTGCCGACTTCGCGCAGCTCGGGCATTTCGTCCACGTCACCAACTCGGCGTTCCGCGCGGTGAAAGCCGCCACCCCGGGCCAATACACGTTCATCCTTCCCGCCACGAAGGAAGTTCCGCGGCGGCTGGCACACGCCAAGAAGAAGACCGTCGGGGTGCGCATCCCCAGTCACCCGGTAGTGCGTGCGCTCCTGCAGGAATTGGGTGAACCGATCCTCTCCAGCACCCTTCTGCTGCCCGGCGCCGAGGAGCCGATGACGGACGGCTGGCAGATCAAGGAAGAACTCGACCACCAGCTCGACGCGGTCATCGACTCGGGTGATTGCGGAACTGAACCAACCACAGTGGTCGACTATTCGTCCGGTGTCCCCGAGATCGTGCGCGTCGGAGCAGGGGATCCTTCTCGTTTCGAGTGATCCCCGCCCGGGCCACATCATGGAGTCGACCAGTCACGGCGTGACGATATCGAACCACAGATCAAAATCCTCCAGCAGCGAGATGAACGTCTCCAGTTCCGACTGATCCCCCGCAGCCGTCGCTGTTCCGGAGGTGA
This sequence comes from Rhodococcus sp. NPDC060176, assembly GCF_042728675.1. Taxonomy (NCBI): domain Bacteria; kingdom Bacillati; phylum Actinomycetota; class Actinomycetes; order Mycobacteriales; family Nocardiaceae; genus Rhodococcus; species Rhodococcus sp. NPDC060176. Next base: position 659,002 of record NZ_JBHWYS010000003.1, on the reverse strand, counting down.
TGGATTCGGTGAGTGAGGTCGTCCCCAGATACACCTCGTTGAACACCGCACGGGTCAAGGTCAGAGTCAGGGCGGCCGACGAATCTGCCCTGTCCATGTCGTAGTTCAGCACGCCGTTGCGCACTGTGACCAGAACGTTGTCCTCGGTATCCGACAACACGAATCGCAACGACAGGTCGACGTCGGCGGCCTTCGGGCCGTCGAGGCGAACTGCCCAGAAGTCCAGCATCTGTTCGAGCGGCATCACTGCGACGACGGCCGGGCCGGTGGGGTTGTTGGACGGCATCGGTGCCAGCGGATGCCGCAACTCCATCGCTCCGACCAGATAGAAGTTGCGCCACGTACCGTTCTCGGCTTGGTAGCCGAGCTGTTCGTACGTGTCCGCCAACAACTCTCGCGCTTTCTGATTGCTCGGATCGGCGAAGACCAGGTGATTCACCAACTCCGCCGCCCAGCGGTAGTCGCCGTCATCGAACGCCTGCTTGCCCTTCGTCAGGAGCGCGTCCGGTCCACCGACGGCTTCGACGTAGCGCTTGCCGTTCTCCACCGGCGGATGAGGATTCAGGTGAGCGGGAACGCCGTCGAACCAACCGAGATAGAAGGTGTAGATCGCCTTGACGTTGTGACTGAGCGAGCCGTAGTACCCGCGGTTGTACCACTGCTTTCCGATGGCGTCGGGTACCTCGATCTGGTCGGCGATCTCGACGGGTGTCAGTCCCTTGTTTGCAAGACGCAACGTCTGGTCGTGGAGATACTTGTACAGGTCTGCCTGATCCGACATGAGCTTGCGAATCTTCTCATTGCCCCACGTGGGCCAATGATGCTGCGCGAAAATGATTTCGACGTCGGGGAAGAGCTCCATCGCCAGGCGAACGTAATGCGACCAGGCCTTGGCGTCGCGAGTCTTGGCGCCGCGCAACGTGTATAGATTGTGCATCGTGTGTGTGACGTCCTCAGCCGAACCGAGTGCCTTGAAATCTGGTAAATAGAAGAGCATTTCGGATGGCGCTTCGGTTCCCGGCGCGAGCATGAACGTCACGCGCACGCCGTCGATGACTTCTTCGTGAATCGGTTCGGTGATGACGTCGGTCGGCACGGCGAACGTGGACGTGCCGTGCGAAGTGGACAAGCCGAGACCACCGGATACCTGTCCCTGTGGACCCGGACGCAGGAACGATCCGTACATGTACATTCCGCGACGTGTCATCGCCGTGCCGGCAAGCACGTTCTCGGAGATCGCTTCCTCCGTGAAACTATCTGGTGCATAGACCTTTACAGCACCGGACGCAATCTCTTCGTCGGTGACAAATCCTTTCACACCGCCGAAGTGATCGCCGTGGGAATGCGTGAAGATGATTGCCTTGACCGGGACCCTTGGGCGGTGCTGGTAGTACAACTCCAGCGCGAGAGCGGCTGTTTCCGCGGACATCAGAGTGTCACCGATAATCAACCCGGTGTCGCCCTCGATGATCGTCGTGTTCGACAAATCCTGGCCGATCACCTGATACAGGCGATCAGCGAGCTTGAACAGTCCGCCGCCCTTTCCCATCAAAGTCGCTTGGCGCCACAAACTCGGGTTGACGGTGTCCGGCGCATCGCCGTCGGCGAACCCGTAGGCGTCGTAAGAGAAGATGAACTGCCCTTTGTCGCCCTTGACGAGCCCGCCGTCGATGAGCGGCGCCACCAGACCTCGTGAAATCAAATCGAAGTCGAAGGTGTCGTCGAAAGGAAGGTCACGGAGCACCTGAGCATTTGCCTGGCGAGTGGCTTCGGTGGCGGGCTTGGGGTCGAGTTCGGACGGTGTAGTCATCTTCTCTTACGCTCCTCGGGAACTCGCGGTGGCCTGTGTCTGGATACCGGTTCATCCTCGATCCCGACAGCACCCACGCGCATCACCCGGAAGGGATGATCAGGCGGTCCTTCCTGCACTCAACAGTGCAGCGACAAACTCACGCACCAACGCCCGCTCGTCATTCTCGTCCGCCCCCGGCACCATGAGCAGCGAAAGGATCACTCGCACGATCCAGCGTGCTCGCGTGGCTGCCTCGGCACCGGTGTCACCGAGCATCGCGACCCCCAACCCGTTGATGACATCAGACGAATTGGCAAGCTCACCGGCGAGACTCGCATCACCCGGGGTGAACCATGCAGCCAAAGTCGGAGTGCTGCGTACCGCGGACACTGCAGCGAGCATCGCCGTTTCGAGACGCTCGCTCGGATCATCGATGGCCGCTACCGATTCCGCGATCGCTGTTCCGAGCCTGCGCGCTTCGCGGTGAACGAACGCGATGTGTAGAGCCTGTCGATTCTCGAAGTACCGATACAGGGTGGCCCGAGAACATCCTGCAGCAGAGGCTATTTCCGCCATACCGACCGTTGCGACGCTCTTTTCGACGAACAATTGCGCCGCGCTGTCGAGAATCTTCTCGGCTGCCGCCAAAGCGCGGCCCTCACCGAGCCAGTCGTTGCTCACGGCCGGCTAACCGACATCGGGGCGGTGAGCGGACGGCGGACGTAATTGCCTGGTGCGTACTGCATCGCGTCGATGTCGACGTGGAAGTCTGGAATCCGGGAGAGCAACTCTTCCAACGCAACTCGTGCCTGCATCCGAGCTGCCGACGCACCCAGACAATGGTGGGCGCCATGACTGAAGGTGAGTATCTTCTGTGGCCGGCGCAAGACGTCCAACTCCGCCGCGTCGGGTCCGTACTTTTCGGGGTCACGATTTGCCGCACCATACATCAGCAAAACCTTACGTCCTGCCGGAATCACTTTGCCACCCAAGGCCACATCTCGCGTCGTGGTGCGTGCCAGACCTTGGACCGGCGAGGTGAGCCGAAGCAGTTCGTCGACTGCGTCAGTGATCAATGCGGGATCGTCCAACAGGATCTGACGCTGGTCGAGGCGTTCGGTCAGCATCGCCACCGATCCGCCCAACATTCCTGTTGTAGTGTCGTTTCCACCGGCCACCATGGTGAAGGCGAAGCCCAGAATCGACAGTAAGCCGGACATGTCGCCTTCTTCACCGAGTCCAGCGGCGAGTAGGTGCGAAATAGTGTCGTCACCCGGTTCGACCTTGCGGCGTTCGATCAGCGAAGCGAAGTACATCATCAACTCACCGGTGGCAGCCTGCGCCGTCGTCGCCGCTGCGGCCACACCACCAGCCGAATTGGCAGCAACAATGGCCTCGGTCCAGCCGTCGAACTGATCACGGTCCGATTCCGGCACACCCAGATAATGTGCGACGACCATCGACGGCAACGGCTTGAACAACTCGACGACGATATCGCCGCTGCCACGCGCTTTCAACGCCTCGATACGTTCGACGACAAATTCGCGGACCATCGGCTCGACCGCCGACACCTGACGCGGGGTGAACCCCTTCGACACCATGCGCCGGAACTCCGACTGCGCGGGCGGGTCCTGCATCACGAACGGCGGATTGTCCTGCATCCCGATCTGCTCGAGTTCACCGTAGACAGTGGTCAATCCCTTTGCCGACGAGTACGTCTCGTAGTCGCGAGCGGCGTTGTAGACGTCTTCGTGACGGGTGAGCACCCAGTAGTCGTCCTGCGGCGCAGCTTCCGGCACAACGTTGTGAACAGGATCGTTCTCGCGTAACGCGTCGTACATTGCCCACGGCGAACGCCAGGACTCCCCAGTGGAAGGAACAAACCGTGGCGAATGTGACACAGAGATTGTCATGACTCGACTATGAGACAAATAGTCGAATGTGTCAAACAATCTCCATCCTCAATATCGAGTAACTCGCTTCCACGCAGAGCACTATCGTGTGTCGGGTGATCACGGATCCGAAGAATCATCCGAACAGCTCTGACACCGGACGTCGCGCAGTGGTTGCGGTCCTGCTCCCCCGCGAACATCTCCCCTTCATCAGAGACTGGTGCCTGCACCACATCGAGCAAGGCTGGGAGGTTGTTCTCTACGACAACACCGGTTCCGTCGGGTCCACTCGCAAGACAAGCGCATTCAGTCTCAACCGCTGGCACGGACGCAGCGAGGACAAGCGCGGCAACTCGTACGGCGCCTTCACGCGATCGATGTCGGACAGCGAGGTTCAGGTCGCATTCCGCAAGGAACTGCACGACCTCCCGGTGACAATCATCGATTGGCAACCGCGCGACGCGGACGGTCGGATCGTGCACGGACAGGTGGAGGCCTACGTCGATTACGTGACCCGACATCGCGACACGGTCGCCTGGGCAGCATTCATCGACGCGGACGAATACCTCCAACACGCACCAGGATTGGACTGGGGGACACTACTCGGTGGTGTTACTCGAGAGGGTTCGCACCGCGTTGTTCTCGATGCGCTGGTCTACGAATCCAGGTGGACGCGCGACGGGCAACTGCGAGACGTCGGTACGCTCAAATGCCTTGGGCTACAAAGCCACGGCTGCAAGAACATACTCAGACTGTCGGAGGTTCTGCGAGCAGACGTCCACTGGGCCTGGAAGACAACCGAACCCGACACAGTGGTCCGGCCGGACAGATCGCTTTACTACTTCCGCCACTACCGCGGTTCGGAAGCGACACTCGATTTCACTCCGTTGCCGAACTTCGGACCCCAGGTCTACGAAGAAGGTGTGGACGTACCAGCGACAATCGACGTATCACAAAAATGAATGTGCCTGCAAGGCACAGACATTCACATGAAGATAAACCTCCGGCCCGCATCCACGAAGGCAATGCCTTCAGGACGCGGGCCGGAGGCCGTAAATCCGGTTCAGCGAAGCAATCAAGCCTTCGGCTGCGAGCTTCCTGCGCCACCGATTGCGCCGAGAAGACCAGCAACTGCGCCGATGCCGACGAGGACGCCGCCCAGGCCTGCAATGATCTTCTGGAAGTCGCCGAGCTGTGCCAGGTCCGTCTTGCTGCTGCCAGTGGTGAATGCCATGTCTAGCTCCTCATCATGGAATGTGTACGCGGTCCGCGCGCCCGGTATGTAACGGCGCTCACAATATACGTAAGACAGCCGAAATTTGAAGCGGTGCCGCCGAGTGGGACGTAACTCACATCTCATCCAGCGGGAACCCACGAGTAACAATGCGCGATTCGGACAACGCTTCGGGAACCGTTGAATGACGAGCAGGAGAACAGCAGTGGGCAAGTTGGATGGAAAAGTGGCCCTGATCACTGGCGCAGGGCAAGGAGTCGGCCAGGGAGTTGCGTTGGCACTCGCCAAGGAGGGCGCTTCTGTCGCGGTCGCGGGCCGCACTGAGTCGAAACTCGTCGTCACATGTAACGAGATCACCGAACGTGGCGGCCGCGCCGAACCGGTGCTCGTGGATATCGCCGACGCTGACTCCATCACCGGCGCTGTGGCGCGAACCGTGGAACTGTTCGGCGGCGTCGACATCCTGATCAACAACGCCAGCCTCAACCCGCTCGGCAACATCCTCGACCTCACTCCGGAGCGCCTTGCCGACGGACTGACTTCCGGTCCAGTCGCGACGCTGCGAACAATGCAAGCCTGCTACCCGTTCATGAAGGAGCGCGGCGGCGGGGCGATCATCAACATGGTCAGTTCCGTGGCCGTCCGCTGGGACGCTGCCGGCTACGGCGGATACGCGGCCGTGAAGGAATCCGTCCGAGCCCTCAGCCGCGCAGCAGCGTGCGAATGGGGCGTCGACGGGATCCGTGTCAACGCGGTGGCCCCACACGCCTCGTCACCCGGGTTACAGCGTTGGGCCGATGCGCGTCCGGAAGAGGCTGCCGCTTTTGTTGCCGGGATTCCACTGCGGAGGATCGGCGACTGCGAGACGGACATCGGTACAGCGGTGGCTTTCCTGGTCGGGCCGGATGCCGCTTATCTGACGGGAGCAACAATTCCGCTCGACGGCGGTCAGTCGCGCTGGGGCTGAGATGCGGCGTCGTCGAAGGCAAGCACCGCCGACTTGTCTTCGGCGATCGGGCGGCGGAAAACGAAACCGACCAGAACGGATGCCAAAACCAACGCGGCCAGCACAATGAGCCCGACCATCCACCACATGGTTTTCAGTATGCCCGAACCTCCCTCGGCCGGACGCGAACCGCGGCCGCGCAAGATCGATGAAAACCACGAAAAGTACTTGGCACCAGTCATATTCCGTTTTGACCGTTTCGTGAGCTTCTGGACAATCCGTGATCGAGCACACAATTTCGCATCTCGAACCGGGACGAGTGCGTGACTACGACGACACCTCGGTGCATCCTGGCAGGTATGGAATCCGCTGTTTCGGCCCAACTTGCCGACGGAAGCACCCTCACGCACCCGTGGGGCGGGACAAGCAACATCACCGATCTTGGCGGTGATGTTCACTGGATCGACTTCGGCGGTCCCAGCGGAGCGCCGCCCATCGTCCTCGTTCACGGACTGGGCGGCTCACATCTCAACTGGGTACGGGTGGCACCGGCGTTGGCCGCACGCACGCGCGTGTATGCATTGGATCTCGCCGGATTCGGACTCACCTCTGCTGATGGGCGGCACACCGGCGTCGATGCCAACGCGGCGCTCCTGAATCGCTTTCTCGACGCAGTGGTGCGTGAGCCCGCCGTCCTGTTCGGCAATTCGATGGGCGGAATGGTCTCGGCAATGTCGACCCATGCCAGTCCCGAATCAGTGGCCGGCCTGGTCCTGGTGGATCCGGCACTCCCCCTTCCCGTCCAACTTCCCGACCTGACCGTCGCCGCTCAATTCGCGCTCTACTCGATGCCGTACGTCGGCGAGCAGGTTCTCGGCTTCGGACGCCGGAAGATGTCCGACCGGCAGTTGGCCGCACAGATGACCAGATTGTGTTTCGCCGATCCGACGCGAGCAGACCCCGCGGTTCTCGACGCGGGCGCCGCCTTGACGGCTATTCGCCGCAACGAACCCACTCAGGATGCCGAGTTCCTGCAGGCAGCACGATCACTGCTGATGACCCTCGCCCGCCCGGCTTCGTATCGAAAGACCCTGCGAGAGATCACGACTCCGACGCTCCTGATCCACGGCGACCGCGATCGTCTTGTCCCGGTCGAGGCCGCACGGGCGGCCGCTGCTGCACATCCACACTGGACCACCATCATTCTCGGCGACACCGGCCACACCCCACAGTTGGAGATTCCGGACGAGTTCACCCGTCATGCGCTCGCGTGGCTCGATCGCACGGGGCTGATCACGAGCTGACCCGCACCGGCACTACGCCAGTAAAAAGTCTTTACCGATTGGGCAAGTGCCCCAATAATTTCGGCGTAGTCAGAACGATTCGGCGCAGATGATACTGGCGGGTCCGGTCCACCGGTGTACATGAAGCGGCCAAATACTCCAAAGCTCTCGATCCCTGGGAATGTGTCGGAGTACGCGCGTAGCGTGAGAATCGCGCCTTCATCGGCCAGCCCGCTCTGTGTCCCTTGCTTGTGTATCCGTTTCGGTAAAGGAGAATTTTCAGATGCCCGCACGTACAGCGCTCGACGGAACTCCCTGTTGGATCGACCTGACCAGCTCCGACACGGCGGTTGCCAAATCGTTCTACACCAACGTGTTCGGCTGGCAGGCTGACACAAACGACGACCCGCAGTACGGGGGCTACGCGATCTTCAGCAAAGACGGGCAGCCCATCGCCGGGCTCGGCCCCCAGCAGGAGGGAAACCCGTACGGCGACGTCTGGACCACCTACATCTCCTCGGCGGATGCGGCGGCGTCGGCGTCCAAGGCCGAAACCGCGGGCGGCACGATCATGATGCCGTCGATGCAAGTCGGTCCTCAGGGCAGCATGGCGATCGTGGGCGATCCGGCCGGTGCCGTCGTCGGCATCTGGCAGGCAGATCAGCACCACGGCTTCGGTCTGGTCGGCGAGGCCGGAGCGCCGGTCTGGCACGAGACATTGTCCAAGAACTACGCCGCGGTTCTGCCGTTCTACACCGACGTGTTCGGCTGGACCTACGAGTCCATCGGCGACAGCGACGAGTTCCGGTACTCACAGGCCAAGCAGGGCGACACCGTCGTCGCCGGTTTGATGGATGCCAGTTCGTTCCTCCCGGCGGAGGTGCCGTCGTTCTGGCAGGTGTACTTCGGGGCGGACGACACGGATGCGGCAGTCGCCAAGGTCGTCGAATTCGGCGGCAGCGTACTGCGCGATCCCGAGGACACGCCCTTCGGCCGTCTCGCATCGGTTGCCGATCCTCTCGGTGCCAAGTTCCAGATCTCGACGATCATGGAGTGAAGGCCGGTTTCGAGAAGCGCAGATTTGAACACTCGCCCAGAAGGTATGCAGTTTTCTGCGTCCAACGCCTAATCTCATGGGATGCCCGCCCCCGCCCCTCTCCTCGATGTGTACTCGCAGCCGACACTGTCGACGCTTGCGCCGTCGGTACTCGCTTCCCTCGGAGTGAGTGGCGAAGCGAACCGTCTCGATCTGCAGCCCAGCAAGAAGACCGTCATTCTGCTGGTAGACGGGATGGGCGCGAATTTGCTCGCCCGCAACGTCGAACATGCACCATTCCTGAATTCACTCGCCGGAACGCCCATCCGGGCTGGATTCCCCACGACGACGGCCACCAGCATCGTCTCGCTGGGGACCGGTCTGCCTTCGGGAGCGCACGGCATCACCGGCTACCAGTCCTACGTCGAAGAAGCCGATTCGGTGTTCAACTGGCTGGGCTGGCACAGCGCGGGCAAGAAGGATTCGCAGACCGACTCCATCGTCCCGGAGACCTTGCAGCCGCAGGCCACGACCTTCGATCGCGCAGCGGCCGCCGGCATCACCGTCACTACCGTCGTTCCGTCGAAGTTCGACGGCAGCGGCCTCACCCGTGCCGGGATGCGCGGTGCCCAGTTTGCCGGAATCCAGGCATACGGAGACCTCCTCGCTCGCACCGTGGCGGCGTCGAAATCTGCCGACCGTACGTTCACGTACTGCTACATCAGCGAGATCGATGCACTCGGCCACGTCTACGGCCCCGAGTCCGAGCCGTGGATCTTCCAACTGATGCTTGTCGATCGACTGGTCGAACAACTCGCCACCGCTCTCGGTCCGGACGTGAGATTGCTGGTGACGGCTGACCACGGAATGGTCGACGTGTTGGACGAGAACAAGATCGACTTCGACAACACTCCGATTCTGTCCAAAAACGTACTCGCCCTTGCCGGTGAACCGCGTTGTCGTCATATCCACACCACAGAAGGCGCTGCACAAGATGTTGCGGACCGCTGGCGCGCCGAGCTGGGTGATCGCATGTGGATCGGGACGAGATCTGAAGGCATAGTCGCAGGATTGTTCGGGCCCGCAGTGCATTCCGAGTATCACGGGCGGATCGGCGATGTGATCGCCATTGCCTCCGGAGACGTAGCCGTCGTACGCCGATCTGTCGAGTCAGGACTGTCCGGCCTCCGTGGACAGCACGGTGCCCTCACCCCGGACGAACTGCTGGTACCGCTCCTGTCCTCAGGACAACAGTAGGGCTCGGGCCTGGCGAATCTCGGGAACACCGACCACCTTGCACGCGCCCAACAGGACAATGACACCAACGGCTGCACCCGACGACAAGGAAACAGCAGCAGCGAGTCTGGGCTCGGGGATGCGATTCTGAACCACCACAACCAGAGCGAGCGCACAACCGCCTGCCAGCACTGTCGCCGTCGAAATCCTGCCGACAGTGGCCCGCACGTGACGGAATCCCAACAGCCCATATCGTTTTCGAAGCAGGACATGGCCGAGCACCGCTCCGAACACGTAGGAGAACGAGCCGGCGGCGCAGACAGCCAGGATCAGCGTTTCGTCACTCGCCGACAGTGATGCAAGAAGAACGAGTGTCGTCTTGGCAATCACCATCACAACGGCAATCACGGCGGGAGTTCGAGTATCGTTGTCGGCGTAGAACACTCGTAGCTGAAGCATGACCATCGCAAAGGGCACCAGGCCGAATGCACTGACTGCAAGGGCCGTCCCGATCAAACGGGCACTGCTGCCGTCCACCCGGCCGAAGAAGATCAGAGTGGTCAACGAGGGGCCGAACACCATGAGTGCCACGGTGACCGGAATCAGAGCCACCACTGAATACCGGGCTCCGCGGCCGAGATCGGATACGACGCCTACGTCATCCCCCGCTGCAACTGACCTGGCGATTCGCGGCATCAGTACCGTCAACAGAGACACTCCGAGAATTCCGTATGCCACTTGAAACAGCAGATCCGCATGTGTGTACATCGAGTAGACGTGACGTGAGAGCGTCACCTTCATCGTCACCCACACCCCGACCTGACCGGCAACAACGTACATCAGAACCCACCCGAGCAACGGCACCCCGACGCGCACCGGTCGCCAGGTGTGCGGTACGACCCGCACGCGAAGGCGCCACCGAAACCCGTTGCGGTGCAGCGCTAGAGCAACGACAGCGGTTTGCGCCACGATCCCGAGCAGAGTACCGACACCGATCACCAGAACCTGCGCCATTGTCATCGACTCTGGAGTCAAAGCCACCGGACCCGGGATGCACAAGAAGACTGCGACCGTCACCAGAAGGACGACGTTGTTGATCACCGGTGCCCAGGCCGGCGCGCCGAACACCGATCGAACACTGAGCACAGCCGTCATCATCGCCGTGATGCCGTAGAAGAAGATCTCCGGCAGAAGTAGATACGCGAAGAGCGTCGTGAGCTCGCGTTGAGCCGGATCATCGATCACGGCCGAGACCAGCGGCGGCGCGCACACCACTGCCATTACTGTCACGAGAGCAAGAGCAAGCGCTCCCACAGTGAGGACGCGTTGCGTCTGCGCTCGTTCGAGCGCCCGCCCACGGAGTCGTTGCCGCGTCAGATACGGAAGCAGGACACTGGCGAGAATTCCGCCGAGTAGGAGCTGATAGACCATGTTGGGGAAGCTGTTGGCCGCGTTGTACGCATCGCTGACGAGGGCAATGCCCAGGACTGCGGCAAGGGCAAGGGTGCGGACGAAACCGGTGATCCGGCTGACCGTGCTGGCGAGCGCCACTTGCCCGCCCATTTTCGCCAAGCTGCCGCCCGTCTCACCCGTACGTTCGGACTCACCGACACTCTCGACCATCTCGCCAGGGTGCCATATCGCACGTTCCGGCGAGCCGGAGCGGAAACGACTGCCCTCCCGAAACGACTGAGCGCCCCGAACCGAAGTTCGAGGCGCTCAGTAGGTACGAGGGAAGATCAGGCTGATTCTGCCCCAGCCAACGGCGGCATGACGACAACCTGACCGGCGAAGGACAGACCGGCACCGAAGGCGAGAAGCAGGGCCTTGTCGCCCGGCTTGCACTCTCCGTCGCGCAGCATCTGCTCCATGGCGAGCGGGATCGACGCCGCGGACGTGTTGCCCGTCTCGGCGATGTCGTTGGAGACCGGGAATCCTTCAGGCAGCTTCATGCTGCGAGCGATGACCTCGTTGATGCGCTGGTTTGCCTGATGCGGCACAAAAGCGTCGATATCCTCGATACCCAACCCCGACTTCTCCAGGGTGCGAGTGGCGACCTTGCCCATCTCGAAGGCAGCCCAGCGGAACACCGCGGTACCGGCCATCTTGATCCACGGCCGAGGCCCGGTCGGGTTCTTGGTGTAGTCGAGCCAGCTCGGCTCCTGAACGATGGCGTCGGACTGGCTGCCGTCCGAACCCCACTCGACCGGGCCGATTCCGACGGTATCGCTCGGTCCGACGACAACGGCGCCGGCGCCGTCACCGAAGATGAAGCGAACGCTGCGATCGGTGGGCTCGGTGGCCTCGCTCATCAACTCGACACCGACGACGAGTACGTGATCTACGGTGCCACCGCGAACGAGGTCACTGGCCACCGCAAGGGCGGTACAGAAACCTGCGCAACCTGCTGCGACGTCGAACGCAGCCGGACCCTTGATACCCAGCTCATGGGCAACGATGGATGCGGCCTGAGGAGTCTGCAAGTCCCACGTCGACGTCGCGATGATCACGGCGCCGATCTGCTCGGGTGCAATGCCGCTGACGTCCAGTGCCTTACGGGCCGCGCTGATCGACATGGCGAGGATGCCTTCGCCTTCGCCGGAGAACCGGCGCGACTTGATGCCCGATCGCGTCTGGATCCACTCGTCGGTGGAATCGATCAGCTCGCAGATCTCGTCGTTGGTCACGACTCGCTCCGGGCGGTGAACGCCGAGCCCGAGAAGGACGGACTGCCGACCTCCGGCCACACTGGCAATCGGCTTACCCATTGATCGATCTCCTCGTTGGTTTCTGGTGATGACGCGCATTCGACATCACACGTTACGTACAGGACATAAGCCCCTGCCTCTCAGGTCACCGTTCGATCACGGCAACAACATGAGGCTCGCTCACGTTACGCTTCGGTCAGGTATGTAGTCCAGATCCTCGATCAGGCGCGCAAATGAGCTAGAACTGCCAAAACACGACGATGCCCGCTTTCCGAAGCCGACAGGCCGAGTTTCGCGAAGATATTTCCTATGTGCTTGCTCACAGCGGTGTCGCTGACGACCAATTTCCTGGCGATTTCCTGATTTCCCAGCCCCTCCGCCATCAGTCCGAGAACCTCGGACTCGCGTGGAGTCAGCGATCTGATCGGATCGTCGGCGCGTCGACGGCTCATCAGCTGGGATACGACCTCGGGATCCATCACCGTTCCACCGTCGACGACCCGGTTCAGCGCGTCGACGAACTCGGCTACCTTGCCAACCCGTTCCTTGAGCAAATAGCCGACGCCACCGGCGCCGCCTGCCAACAGTTCACCGGCGTAGCGATCCTCGACATACGCAGAAAGGACCAGGACGGGAAAGCCCGGACGAAGCTTGCGCACCTCGATCGCCGCTCGAAGTCCCTCGTTGGTGAAAGTAGGAGGCATCCGGACGTCGAGCACCGCGGCGTCGGGGGCGGTCTCCTCGAACACCGCGAGGAACTGTGTGGCGTCGGAGACGGCAGACACCTCGAAGCCCTCTCCGCGAAGCAGCAGTGCCAGCCCTTCACGCAGGAGAGCGTCGTCCTCGGCAATCAGAATCCGCACGGTAGTTCCACCCTCATCGTTGTCGGTCCACCCTCCGGGCTCTCCAGTACAGCGGTTCCCTCGAAAGCCTCGACCCGGCGCCGGATGCCCGCCACGCCGCCGCCCGGCCGTTCGTTCGCACCGCCGTGACCGTCGTCGATCACGTCGATAAGCATCGTCTCACCCGAAGAGTCGGCAGACGTCTCCGTCCTTGCCGTGACGGTGACGCTGCGCGCTCCGCTGTGTTTTGCGACGTTGGTCAAAGCCTCGGCGACGACAAAATACGCGGCAGCCTCGACGGCAGCCGGGGCACGGCGGAGATCGTCGATCTCGAGCACACAGGGCACACTGGAGCGCCCCGCGAGCGCGGAGATCGCGCCCTCGAGGCCGAGCTCGTCGAGGATCGGCGGATAGATGTCGTGCACCAACGTGCGCAGTTCACTCAACGCCTCGGTCGCGGCATCTTGCGCCCGATGCAGTTGCGGCAGAGCCTGGTCCGGGTTGATCTGCAACGACCGCTCCGCCATCCCCAACATCATCACCACCGCGACCAGACGGTTCTGCGCACCGTCGTGCAGATCGCGCTCGATGCGTTTGAGTTCGGCCGAATGTGCGTCGAGCGCTGCAGCGCGGCTGGCCGTCAGGGCGGTGACGCGCTTCGAGAGGTCCGAACGCGTATCCGGCGCAAGCAAAGTCGTGGTCGACCAACTGATCCACTTCGCCATCGCGGGGATCAACCACCACGCGATCAGGAAGTACAGGATGCCGATCAACGGCATCCCCGCAGCGCCCAACCACGACGTCACGGGGTACGGGTTGTTGACGGGTTCGCCCGCGGGCATCTGCTGCCAGTACAGCGGGACGGCAATCGCATTGAGTGCACCGAGTGGCAGAGCAATGGTCAGCATCGCGGCGACGAAAGCACCCAGACCATGAATCGACAACCATGCCGCGTCGCGCCTCGTCGACTGATCGGTAAGGAACCGGCGCCAGTCCCCGAATGTCGGATTGCTGGGCATCGGTGGGTATCGCTGCAGAACAGGGCGCCCGGTGTACGCAGCAGTGCGTTTGCGAGCCAGGCCGGCCCACCACCGGAGCACTCGCACGTACGACGGCAACACCAACCAGCCGACGATCAGAATCGAGAGCGACAAGAGAATGAGACCGACCATGAGCAAGAACAGGGAAACCACAGCTGCCGCACCCTCGACGAGCACGTACACCGCAGCCCTGGTTCTCTTCTTCACTGCCCCAGCATGCCGCACCGCACCGCACGATCCACTACAGCTGGCTACACCATTGATTCGGGACTCTGCTGGATGTCGACGAATGCCGAATCTCCATAGCGTTCTTCCCATGAAGAATCGACACTCGGTCCTCGCCCCGCCGGCTTCTGGTGCCACGGGCGCTCGAACATCTGCTGTACGCCTCGAAGGAGTCAGCAAGATCTACGGCAACGGCCGCGGCGCCGTGACCGCCCTCGACAACATCAGCCTCACTCTGCCGCGCAGCACCTTCACCGCCGTGATGGGCCCGTCCGGATCAGGTAAGAGCACTTTCCTGCACTGCGCCGCGGGCCTCGACCGACCGAGCAGCGGATCGGTGTGGTTGGGCGACACCGAGATCTCACAGCTGAAACCGAAGGCCCGCAGCATCTTCCGACGCGACCACATCGGTTTCGTCTTCCAGGCCTACAACCTGCTCGGCGCTCTCGACGTCGAGCAGAACGTCACGCTCCCCCTACTCCTCGCCGGACGACGAGCCGACAAGCAGTACCTGACCTTCGTCCTCGAATCCGTCGGACTCGGATCGCACCGCAAGCGCAAACCCTCCGAACTGTCCGGCGGTCAGCAGCAACGCGTCGCCATCGCGCGCGCCCTCGTCACCCACCCCGACGCACTCTTTGCCGACGAACCGACGGGCGCCCTCGACTCCCGCAGCGCCAAGCAGGTTCTGGAATTGCTGCGCCGAACGGCCGCCGAGTTCGACCAGACCATCGTCATGGTCACGCACGATCCGGTGGCCGCGTCGTACGCCGATCGTGTGCTGTTCCTCGCCGACGGGAAACTGGTCGGGCACATCGACCGCCCGACACCCCAGCAGATCGCCGAGCGCATGACACACCTCGGGGACTGGTGATGATGAAAGCGCACACGTTTGCCCATCTGAAAGCGCATCGCTCCGGTTTCGTCGCCGTGTTCGTCTCCGTATTCTGCGCGGCTCTCCTCACCTGCGGTCTGGGTGTGCTGCTGGAATCCGGAGTGCGAGGCGGAGTCTCACCACATCTCTACGCCGGCGCCGACGCCGTGGTCAGCGCACCGCAGGCACTCGAGGTCAAGGAAGATGCCGATCAGCCTTTTGCCGAGAGAGTTCTCCTCGACGGTGATGCGGTCCGCAAGCTCGAGGCACTCGATGTCACGGTGGTTCCCGACATCTCCGTCCCTGTCAGTACAGCCGAGGGCGTCGTACTCGACGCACATCCTTGGAACACAGCACAATTGGCGCCGTACTCGCTCGCCGAGGGTCGCGCTCCGCAGAGCCGCGACGAGGTGGTCTCGACCACCGGCGCCGCGCTCGGCGAGCGGATCATGCTGGCTCACGGCGGCATAGTGGACGAGTACACCGTTGTCGGCACAGCAGATTCGTCTTCGGTGCCCTCACCCGACCGTCCGGCACTGGTCTTCCTCGACGACGCAGAGGCCGAACGGTTGTGGCCGCACCAGAACTCGGTCACCGCAGTCGGATTGATCGCCCCCGAAGGCGTGAATGCCGCCGCTCTCGCTCGCGAGGCACTCGCCGGGACCGACGCCGAGATCTCGACCGGCACCGCACGCGGAGGCATCGAATTCCTCGACGCCGGTGCTGCGCGGACTCAGTTGATCGTGCTCTGCGCCTCGTTTGCGGGTCTTGCATTGATGGTCAGCATGTTCGTCGTGTCCAGCACGTTGTCGCTCTCGATCAACGCCAGGCGCCGAGAGTTCGCTCTGTTGCGTGCAATCGGAGCCACTACTCGGCAAGTCCACGTCATGATCGGGCGTGAAGTGCTGCTCGTTGCTGCTGCGGCGGCAGCTCTCGGCGCGGTGCCCGGATACCTGCTCGCCCGAGTTCTGGGCGCACAGTTCGCCGATGCAGGGGTCATGCCCACGGATTTCGCGTTGGCGTACAGCCCGCTTCCTGCCATCGCGGCCTTCCTGATCTGCGTACTCACTGCCCGCGCGGCGGCTGCGATCGCTGCCCGTCGGCCGGCAAAGCTCGACCCTGTCGAAGCACTCCGCGAATCCGAAAGCGGCCCGGCGAAACTGGGCCGAGGACGCATCATCACCGGGCTGATCTTCGGCGCCGCCGGCCTCAGCGCGTGCATCCTCCCGGCCTTCCTGCCCGGCAGCGTGGCAGCCGCCGGAGCCGGTTCGAGCGCACTGCTGTTGATCTTCTCGGTCGCGCTGCTCGGCCCGTTGTTGGTGCGCGGCATCATCAAGGTTCTCGGCGGCCCGCTGCGCCGTAGCCGATCGGCGTCGAAAGTTCTCGCCGCGGCCAACGCCGAATCCAACTCGAGGCGACTCTCGTCGGCCGTTGTCCCCTTGGCTCTAGCAATCGCACTGGGCTCGGTGCAGTTCTTCAGTCAGAGCACCGTCGCAGCCGAGGCGACCAACCAGTCGATCAAGGGCGTCACCGCAGACCTGATCGTCGGCGCTCCGGCCGGTATCGCTCCCTCTCTCCTCGACTCGATTGCAGCGGTGCCCGGTGTGAGTGCGGCAAACCCCGTGGTGCGCAGCCAGGTCTTACCGGTACCGAGTGGCGAGGAAGGCGGCTCAGCCGACAGCGCGATCGCGGCCCAGGGCATCGACGCCGACAGTGCCGCCGCGACCCTCGATCTCGCGGTGACCGAAGGCGACCTGAGCGCTCTGACCGGCGATACCGTTGCCGTGAGCGAAGACGGCGCTTTCACACTCGGAGCCAAGGTCGGCCAGCGCGTCGACCTCTATCTGGGTGACGGAACGCTGGTGCATCCGATGGTCGTCGCAAAATACGGTCGCGGCCTCGGATTCGGGGACGTGACCATGCCGATCGAGACTTTGCGTCAGCACTCCACCGACGCTCTGATCGACACCGTTCTGGTTGCTGCCGAACCCGGACGGTCGGCTGAAGTACAGCAGTCGTTGCAGTCTTTCCCCTCGATCGCCGCGATGAACCAGGACCAGTTCGGAGCCGCAGGCGAAGATCAGCGACGTATGCAGTCGTGGGTCAGCATCCTCGCCGTCCTCGTCCTGCTCGGTTATCTGGCCGTCGCCGTCGTGAACACTCTGGTCGCCGCCACTGCCGAGCGTTCCCGCGAGTTCGCGCTCCTGCAGCTGGTGGGTTCGCGGACGAAGCAGGTCCGAGCGATGATGCGCATCGAATCGTTGATGGTGGTGGGAATCGCCGTCGTGGTCGGATCGCTGATCGCCCTGCCGCCGCTGATGGGCATCGCCGTGGCGGTGTCCGGGCAGCCGATCCCGGCGATCTCACCGGTGATCTACGGTTCCATCGTCGCCGTGACCGCTGTTCTGGGATTTGTCTCCATCGCGATCCCGACTCGCGCGGCCCTGCGCAAGAACCCGATGGACGGCGTCCGCAAGAACTGAGTGCCACTACCGTCGTCATCTATGGATGCGGCCGCCTGGGACAAGAAGTACGAAGAATCCGAGCTCGTCTGGGGCGCACCTCCCAACGAACTACTGGTGGAATACGCAACGGCCCTCCCCCATGGCCAGGCACTGGACCTGGCGTGTGGCGAGGGCCGTAACGCGTTGTGGCTCGCAACCCGCGGTTGGCAGGTCACCGGCATCGACTACTCGGCCGTCGCGATCGAGAAAGCCCGCACGATCGCAGCCCGCTCACCCCGATCGGTCCTCGACCGGCTCGACTACCGATGCGGCGACGTCACCGTCGCGGATTACCCCTCCAGAAACGGGCAGGCATACGACTTGGCCCTGCTTCTTTACCTTCATCTACCCGCACCACAACGCACCCTGGTTGTGAACCGTGCCATAAATTCTCTGAAACCTGATGGAATCCTCATGATTTTGGGTCACGACCGAAGCAACATCGACTACGGCGTCGGCGGACCGAAAGATCCCGAAATCCTCTACACCCCAGAAGAATTGATGCAGGAGTTCCAAGGAAAGCTCGAGTTCGAGATCGCCGGAAATCCCCACAGGCACACCGAAACGGGACTCGCGGTCGACGCGCTTGTCATCGGACGCAAATCCGGTGTTGGCAATGCAAAGAACGGCTAGTAACATGTATTAAGTTACCGACGAGTAATAAACTTCGGGCGGTACTAGGAGTGCTGGACCGCACCACCTCACTGGGAGAAGCAGAAGACATGGGCCATTACAAGAGCAACGTTCGGGACCTGGAGTTCAACCTCTTCGAGGTTCTCGGACTGGAGAAGCCACTGAGCGAAGGCGCTTGGGGCGACCTGGATGCCGACACTGTCCGCAACATGCTGGCAGAGGTCGCACGCCTGGCCGAGGGACCGCTGGGCGAATCTTTCGCCGACGCGGACCGCAACCCCCCTGTCTTCGATCCCGAGACACACACCGTTGCACTGCCGGAATCCTTCAAGAAGTCTTTCAAGGCTCTCTGGGACGCCGAGTGGTACCGCATGGGACTGAGCGAAGAGGTCGGCGGCGTGCCGGTTCCCCGCTCCGTCGTGTGGGCCATCGGCGAGCTGATCCTGGGCGCACAGCCCGCAGCGCACATGTACCAGGCCGGACCCGCCTTCGCGGACGTGCTGTTCAACAACGGCACCGAAGAGCAGAAGAAGTGGGCCGCCACCATCGTCGAACGCGGATGGGGCGCCACGATGGTCCTCACCGAGCCCGACGCCGGCTCCGACGTCGGTGCCGGACGCACCAAGGCAATCAAGCAGGACGACGGATCCTGGCACATCGAGGGCGTCAAGCGCTTCATCACCTCGGCCGACTCGGACGACCTGTTCGAGAACATCTTCCACCTCGTTCTCGCTCGCCCCGAAGGCGCCGGACCCGGCACCAAGGGCCTGAGCCTGTTCTTCGTCCCGAAGACGCACTTCAACTTCGAGACCGAAGAGTTCGGCGAGCGCAACGGCGCCTTCGTCACCAACGTCGAGCACAAGATGGGCCTGAAGGTCTCCGCCACGTGTGAGGTCACCTTCGGCGGCCACGGCATCCCCGCACAGGGCTGGCTGGTCGGCGAGGTCCACAACGGCATCGCCCAGATGTTCGACGTCATCGAGCACGCTCGAATGATGGTCGGCACCAAGGCAATCGCCACCCTCTCCACCGGCTACCTCAACGCTCTCGACTACGCCAAGCAGCGTGTGCAGGGCGCAGACCTGACCCAGATGACCAACAAGGCCGCGCCCCGCGTGACCATCACGCACCACCCCGACGTGCGTCGTAGCCTGGCAATGCAGAAGGCATACGCCGAAGGCCTGCGCGCGGTATACCTCTACACCGCAGCACACCAGGACGAGGTTGTCGCCAAGCTCGTCTCGGGCGCAGACAAGGACACCGCGTTCCGCGTCAACGACCTGCTGCTCCCGATCGTCAAGGGCGTCGGCTCCGAGCGTGCGTACCAGTACCTGACGGACAGCCTGCAGACCCTCGGCGGCTCCGGCTTCCTGCAGGACTACCCGATCGAGCAGTACATCCGCGACTCCAAGATCGACTCGCTGTACGAAGGCACCACGGCCATCCAGGCTCAGGACTTCTTCTTCCGCAAGATCGCCCGTGACCGCGGCGTCGCGCTCGCTCATGTTGCCGGACAGATCAAGACCTTCATCGACAGCGAAGCCGGCAACGGCCGTCTGAAGGCGGAGCGCGCACTGCTCGCCACCGCACTCGAAGACGTCCAGGCCATGGCTGCCACGCTCACCGGCTTCCTCATGGGAGCTCAGGAGCAGCCCACCGAGCTGTACAAGGTCGGCCTCGGCTCAGTCCGATTCCTGATGTCCGTGGGCGACCTGCTCATCGGCTGGCAGCTGCTCCGTCAGTCCGAGATCGCTCTCGCAGCACTCGACAACGGCGCTTCCGACAAGGACAAGAGCTTCTACGAGGGCAAGGTCGCCATCGCGTCCTTCTTCGCCAAGAACGTTCTGCCGGAGCTCACGGCTTCGCGCGAGATCGTCGCGAACACCGAGAACGACATCATGGAGATCGACGAAGCAGCATTCTGATTCGCTCCTGATTCATGAAAAGTGCCGGTCCCGAGAACGTTTCGGGGCCGGCATTTTTATTGTCAGCGCTCGGTGTCGCCTGCGATCATCTGCGCTCGATGGTGGGGCAACTGATCTGAGCGGACAGTACCGACGTCGTCGGTTGTTCGCCGGCTCTCGCCGCCGTGCCGGTCATTGCGATTGCCAGACGCGTTCGGTCCGAGGAACCGGTCATCTCGAAGGGCGAGTCGTCACTGATACCGAAGGACACGAACTCTCCACTTTGATCGGAGAACTTTACTATCGCTCCGGATCGCCCTTGCTCCGGACTCTCGTTCACCATGACGTACAAGTGAAAATCGCGTCCCGGATATTCGCCGCCTCCGTCGTATTCGTAGAACGAACTCGTATGCACCTCGTACGTCCATTGACGGTAGCCAGTTGGAGTGGCATCTCCGGAACCTGTTTCGAGACACGTGACAGATCCGGGCACCGAGACTTTGGCAGCGCCCGTCCAAGCACCCGACAGCTTGATCGCTCCGTATGGCGCATCCTCGGCAGGCAAGGTCGGAACAGTCGGAGGACCAGCAGCCGGATTGCGTCCGGTGAACGCGAAACGCTCTTCGCTGGACACGAACGGGCGCGACTCGCGCTCACCGGCACAGGAGACAGCCGACAGGGCGGCCATGACAAGCAACACGCACATACCGCGTCTACGAACCGGCACCTCGACTCCCCCTGTCCGTTTCCAACAGAATACATACCGTTCGGTCTCCAAGTTGTCAGACGTGTCCGACACATCCCGTTCGTGAGACCGCTCGCCCCCTACCGATGTGATTGGGTGAGCACGAACGTCCACTGAACCAGCACTCGGTTCCTTCGAAGGCCGAGTAGATCAACAGACAGGTGATCATCGTGGTCGCACCAGAGCACGCACAACCCGATTACGCCCCCGACCTGGCATTGACTGCCACGGAGTTGGCGCTCGACGGCCCATGGGGGCCGGTGTTCGGACCCGTCAATCTCGAGATTCGTGCGGGCGGTGTGACCATCCTCGAAGGCTCGGCCGGTTCAGGACGTACGTCCTTACTTCTGACACTCAGCGGGCGAATGAAAGCCAGTTCCGGATCGCTCTCCGTCTTCGGCCGAACCCGTCCCCGTGAGATCTTCGAGATCGCCGGGGTCGCCGGGTTCGAGGACATCGACGAGTTTGCCGAGTCCGTCACCGTTCGCGATCTGATCACGGAGCAGATCCGGTGGGACGCACCCTGGTACAAGCTCATCGGACGTGCCGGAGATCGAGAACTCGAAACCGTGTGTGCCCCTGTCTTCGGTGACCATCCGCTGCCTGCACTCGGCCGATATGTCAGCGACCTCGGCGAACTCGAGGCGACCCTGCTGCGTATCGCCGTCGCGAACACGAAGAAGCCGGCCCTGCTGGTCGTCGACGATCTCGAACAGGTGCGGCGTGACTCCGAGCGCGCATATCTCGTCGAGCGACTGGTCGAGATGGGGAGCTACCAGACCATCATCGCGTCGACCGTCAACCCGCTGCCCGACGGATCACCCATCGATGCCGTCACCTTGCTCCAAGAAGTCACCAATCCCGACCAAGAAGGGGCGAGGTAAACGCGATGCTCGCTGGAATGTCTCTCGGAACCGAACTCAAGCGGTTCTCCCGCGGCGCGATGCCCAGGATTGCACTCGTCACCATCATCTTGATGCCGCTCCTGTACGGCGCGATGTACTTGTGGGCCTTCTGGAATCCGTTCGGTGAGGTGAACAAGGTCCCCGTAGCTCTGGTCAACACCGACCGTGGCGCGATGGTCCAGGGGCAGGAACTCAACGCGGGCGACGAGGTCAGCCAAGCGCTGCTCGATTCCGGTGAGCTCGATCTCCACCTGGTCTCACAGCAGGAAGCCGCACAGGGAGTTTCGGACGGCACCTACTACTTCTCTCTGACTCTGCCCGAGAATTTCAGTGAGGCCGTTGCATCCCCGACCTCCAAGGACCCCCACAAAGCGCAGTTGCAGTTCACCTTCAACGACGTCAACAACTACCTCGGCACCATCATCGGTCAAAATGCCGCCCAGCAGGTCCTCAGCCAAGTCAGCGACAAGATCGGAGCGCAGTCGGTCGAGACGGTTCTCGTCGGATTGACCGACGCGGGTGCAGGTTTGAAGCAGGCCGCCGACGGAGCGCTCCAGCTCTCGGCCGGAGTGAACACAGCCAACGCCGGAGCCGGCGAATTGGCGTCGGGCTCGAAAACGCTGGCCGACAACATGGTTACCGCACGCGACGGTGCAGCCACTCTTGCCGGCGGTACAGCGCAACTCTCGACCGGTATCAACACCGCCACGGACGGTGTCCTCGCACTGACCGACGGTTTGGGGCAGCTCGATCTCGGAGCCGTCCAACTGGGCGACGGCGCAAGCCAACTCAGTGGTGGCGTCACCCAGGTCGTCGACCAACTGAGCGTCCTCGGGAACACACAGGCAGACGTCGCACAGCTGGTCGGGCAGGCCGTGGCCAGCCTTCGGCTGAACCCGGATCCCGTCAGCCAACAGATCGCCAATGCCCTCGCGCCTGCCCAGGACATGCTGCGCACTCAGGGTTTCGGTGAAGCGACCATGGGCCAACTGGGCGAACTCAAGAGCGGTGCACAACAACTCGCTTACCAACTCGACGATCCGTCGAGCACCTTCCGAGCCGGGCTCAATGCCGCGGCCAACGGCGGCGGTGAACTCCGCAACGGTCTGGTGCAGCTTCGTGACGGCGGTCAACAAGTCAACGACGGCGCTCAAACCCTCAGTAGCGGACTGGTTCAACTCACTGACGGCAGCGTCCAACTTTCCGACGGTGCGGCCAAACTCGCAGACGGCACCGAGCAACTCCGTGCCGGATCCTCCGAACTTGCAACCAAACTCACCGAGGGCGCGGGCCAGATTCCCAGTTGGACCGATCAACAGCGAACCGCAACCGCTCAAACCCTCTCCAGCCCGGTCGAACTGCAGGAAACTTACGAGAACCGGGCAAGCACCTTCGGCACCGGATTTGCTCCGTTCTTCCTGCCCCTCGCGCTGTTCGTGGGCGGCATCATCACCTGGATGCTGCTCAAGCCGCTCCAGAACCGGCCCATCGCAAACGGTCTCGGCGCGCTGCGAGTGGTCCTCGCCTCGTACTGGCCGGCACTGCTCATCGGCATCTGCCAGGTGATCGTGATGTACCTGGTCGTGCACTTCGCCGTCGGTCTGCACCCCACGCACGCCCTCGGTACCGTCGGGTTCCTGATGCTCATCACCGCCACCTACATGGCGTTGATCCAGGCGTTCAACGCCATCTTCGGAGTATCCGTCGGACGCGTCATCACCCTGGCCTTCCTGATGCTGCAATTGGTTTCGGCCGGCGGCATCTATCCCGTCGAAACCACCGCGAAACCGTTCCAGATCATCCACCCGTTCGACCCCATGACCTACGCGGTGAACGGGCTACGACAACTCACCGTCGGCGGTATCGACTCGAGGCTGTGGGTCTCGATCGCCGTCCTCGGTGGCCTTCTCGTCGCCTCACTCGGCGCCAGTTCACTTGCCGCACGTCGTAATCGGCAATGGACCATGGACAGGTTGCATCCGCCGATCGAGGTCTAAGTCTAGGTCTCGGGCCAAGGCTCCACGGTCAGCGCAGGCCATTCCCTGCGCCACCGTGCCGCCTTGGCCTCGTACACCTCTCGCGGCGCCAGCACCGGGTTGGGGCGGACGATCATGTCGAAGAGATCGTCGTATCCATGCGGGGCATACACGTCCACGGTGCCGCTTGCTCCCTTGGTGATCCCGAAACAGCAAGTTGTGGAGGCGAAGTGGTCGATGGCGTCGCGGCAACTGGTGAACGGAACGCCGGGAATGCCGAAATGCTGCTCGTACCACAGGTGCACGCGGGCTTCGTTGCGTACTTCGACGTCGGCATCCACATCGGCGAACAATTCTGCGGCCGAACGAATCACGCGATCTTCCGCCTCGTAGCTCAGATCATCGGCGTCGAAATAGAAGAGGTCGTAGTCCTTGATTCCGGCTCCCGGGTCACGGCCGTCGATGTGATTCCAGACGGTTTGAAAAAGCCCACCTGCGGTCAGGTACCACTCAGCCAACTCCAACTTCGGCGCCCGATCCACGATCGTTGCGACCACCGGATTTGCCAGGGCGATCTCGAGAAATCGTTCACGCATGCCGTCAGCTTTCCATATGACAAGCAAACTTGACATCATCTGACAAGTATTCTTTACTTTTCCCATGACTGGCAAGGCTGGCGACAACAATGTGCGGGAGCACCGACGCCTCGCCGGCCTCACCCAGGCGCAACTGGCCACAGCAGGCCAAGTGAGCAGACAGAGCATCGTCTCCGTCGAACGCGGCGACTACGCACCGAGCGTCTACCTGGCACTTCGCCTGGCACTGGCGCTGGGGACCACCGTTGAAGCACTCTTTCCCCTACCCGAATCGGCACTCACCGCAGAAATTCCAGAGGAGACGGCATGAGCACCATAATGAAGGCAATGCGGTTCGTCGGAGATCTGGACGACGACTTCTACAAGGACGAGCGTCAGCGCGACGTCTGGAACGAAGCCTCGGCGGTGGGACTCCAGAGTGTCTTCTGGGCAATATTCGTCAGCTCGGCGATTCTGCCCTGGGTCGCCGGCCGAACAGGGGCGTGGATCTCGCTCGCGCTGCTGATCGTTGCGTTGTTCGGCTCGTTGATCACGATCATCTATGCACTTCGGTGCGACGTCGATGTCTACGTATTGTCCAACTACAACCGCCCCCGGGTCGTGATCGGCATCGCGCTGTACCTCGTCGCCGCAGTCGGCATCATGGCGCGTCTCAAATTCGATTCCTACGAAGAATCGTCTACCTGGGTCGGCGCTCTCGTCGGCGGAATTGTCGGTGGCGGCATCGCAATCGCGGCAGTCAAGCTTCACCAGCAGCGAGCCAAGCGACGCGAAGCGGCCGAAGAACTTCTCTGAATTCCGGAAGTCTGCCCAGCACAACAGAATCCATAGAGTTGGTAAAATCGTGCCAGGTCAACCGATCGCGAGTAACGTCGAAACGGTGAGCACTCGCCTCGGATACCAGATGCCCAACTTCAGCTACGGCGGTCCGGTCAAGGACCTCTTCCCCACCGTCATAGCGCAGGCCCGCGAAGCCGAAGCCGCAGGCTTCGACACTGCATTCGTGATGGATCACTTCTACCAACTCCCCGGAATCGGAGCCCCGGACGCCCCGATGCTCGAGGCCTACTCCGCGCTCTCCGCGCTGGCGACGGCCACCGAGACCATCCAGTTGTCTGCACTGGTCACGGGAAACACCTACCGCAATCCGCCCATGCTCGCCAAGACCGTCACCACCCTCGACGTGGTGAGCGGCGGTCGGGCCATCCTGGGCATCGGCGCTGGTTGGTTCGAACTCGAACACAATTCGTTCGGATACGAGTTCGGAACTTTCACCGAACGCTTCGAGAAACTCGACGAAGCACTGCAGATCATCGCGCCGATGCTCCGCGGGGAGCGTCCCACCTTCGACGGCAAGTGGTACCACGTCAAGGACGCCATCAACGAGCCCCGAGTCCGCGACGACCTGCCGATCCTGCTCGGTGGCGGCGGCGAGAAGAAGACGTTCGGGCTCGCCGCTCGCTTCGCGGATCATCTCAACATCATCTGTGACCCGTCCGAACTGCCGCGCAAGATGGAAGCACTTGCGGCACGCTGCGACGAAGCCGGCCGCGACCCCGCGACCCTCGAGACCAGCTTCCTGACGTTCATGATGATCGACGAGGACGGCGACAAGGCTCGCGCGCATCAGCGAACGTTCCTCGCAGAGCGTGGTCTCGACATCACCACGGCGCCGGAAGACGTCGTCGCCAAGGCCACCGAGCGTCATTTCGTGGGCAGCCCGGACGACGTCGCCGAGCAGGTTCAGACGCGCATCCTCGACCACGGCATCGACGGCGTCGTGATCAACCTGATCACCAACGGCGAAGAGCCAGGCATCGTCGACCTCGCGGGCCGCACTCTCGGCCCACTCGTCGGCAAGTAGTCCCCTACTCGCACTTCACGATCGGCACCGGGTCGTACTTGACGGTCCGGGTGTTCGAGGAAATCTCGGCGCCACTCGCGTGGTCGGTGATCACGCGAGTGTCGCTGACCGTGAATCCGGGCGCACCGCTCGAAGCCACACAACCAGGCCCCTCCGGCAACGTCACGGTGTTCGGTGACGTCGGCGACGTACGCGGGCCGGTCGTCGAAGCGACATCGACGGTTTTGGTTCCCCAGATCCGAACGGTGATGTTCGACGACGTCGCAATCGTCTCGATCATCACGCCGGTCTTCGCCGGATTACGGAACTGCAAGTCGATCGCACCATCGAAGATGGTCGCCTCACGCGCCTCCGGGTACCGCGAGATGTAGTAACTGTGCTCGGTGTGCGCGACGTCGTCCATGCCGGCGAAGTACGTCGCGTTGTAAAGCGTCGTCGCAAGCTGACTGATACCGCCGCCGACAGCCTTGTCCGGCCGACCGTTGTTGATGATCCCCGACTCGACGTATCCCTGAGCGGCACCGCGCGGACCGGTGTATTCGTTGAGCGAGAACGTATCTCCGGGCTTGATGACCGCACCGTCGATCTCCGACGCCGCCAGGCCGATGTTGACGCCAGACGCGTATTCGAAACCACCGGTGGTGAATTCGCCGATCACCTCGTTGATGCCGAGTGCGTTCGCGGCTTCGGTGGTCAGCGCCGGCGGAACCGGTCCGTACACGGCAGGGGTTGCCCGAGAAGCCGTGCTGCCCAGCAGAACCGGGAGTTCCTTGACCGTGTCCGGCCAGTTGATCAGATCTCCGACAACACCAGGCACAACCGTCGGCTTGCCACCGGCGAAGGTGAACGACGCGTCCTTGGGTTGCACTTCCGTCGACACCAACTGCGGAGTCAGAATCTTGATCGCGGCATCCGTGTTGTACTGCGGAGTCAGCCCACCCGAGCCGTCGGGTGTGAAAGTCAGCACCTCGCCGATCTGATCGACGCCGAGCGTCGCGACCTTGCCGTCACGGCCGTTGACCACGACGTCACCCGAGACAGCTGGAATGGCGATCTCCTGCAGTGCGCGATCGACACCAGCCTGAGTGACCGTCACCGGAACCTCGTCGACCGGAAGATCGACGACGCCACCATCGGACCATTCGGCGGCGAAGGTGGCGCCCGCCTGCTGCGCTTCGAGCGCCTGGCCAGCGGCGGGCGAAACACCCGTCGCCTTACCGTCCTCGAACACGACTGCACCTTCGACGGGCGCACGATCGCTGTTCGCCGCAAGCTGCGACATCGAGGCGTCCAACGCCCCCTGGTCGACGGTCGACACGACCGGAACCTCGCGGGAGCCGAAGAACGACGTGATGCGGGTGATCGGGTTGATGGGCTGAGCGTTCACGCCCGACAGCGTCGCCGACCAGTCGACGTCCACACCCGCAGATGCGGGAACGATCTCGGAGTCGACGCCGCCGGCATGTACGGCTACAGGTTCGACGAGCCTCGGGCCGAGTTGGGCGCGCAGCGTGGCCTCCGCGTCGGCGGGCGTGAGATCACCGATGTCGACCCCGGCGACCTGCGTGCCTCGGGGAGTTTTCCCGGACGAGGTGAAGATGTCCACTCCGTAGGCAATCACTGCGACGGCAAAGATGGCGCCGACTGCTATCGCCGGTTTGACCCACTTGCGGGAAGACGCCGGAGCGGGCGCCACTGGTCGCTGCGGTGGCGGGGGTGCAATTACCTCTGGTTCGCGGACAACAGGCTCGTACTGCTGCTGGATGGGTTCGAATTGCTGCGTGTCGTACTGCTGCACGAACTCGGGGCGCGGCGGCTTCGGGGGAACCACCACTGCTGGAGGCTCGAACTGCTGTGTCTGCTCGTCGATGGCTTCTGTCGCCGGAGCCGAGTCGACTACTTCCGTCGGCGGTGCGTCCTCCGCTGGGACGACAGGGATGACGGTGGTGACCTCGTTTGCCGATTCGTCGTTTGCCGGCTCGTCGTTTGCCAGCTCGTCGATTGTTGGCTCGACGTCGGTCAGCTCGTTTGGTGCTTCGGCCGGTTCAGGCTCGACTGGTTCAGGCTCTACTGGCTCAGGCTCGACGACTGGCTCGGTGTCGTCAGCGGTCTGGGGTTCCTCGACCGACTCGAGTTCCTGTTCTGGGAGGGACGAGTCCTCGCTGTTCGTCTTCTCGACGGACGGACCCTCTTCGTCACTCACCTGTTGGCTCCTCGCTGCATCAACCGTCGCTGCGGCGCTCACCGACAACTCAACACAGGATATCCGGACATACGAGAGCCCCGCGCTGCTGCCAGGTCGGGGGTCAGGCAGCAACACGGGGCTGTCATGAATATCGGTAGCTATTCTGCAGCGTTACACGCCTGCGCGAAAAAGTTTGCAAAGAGTTCGGGGATCCGGCCACCCCTCGTGGCCGGATCCCCGATTACGCATCCCCTCGCGCCGATCACTGCAGGTGAGCGCAGTTTTCACACGCGTGGGGAGATTGTGGAGCGATTACCGCTCGATAATCGCCGTGACGCCCTGGCCGCCGGCGGCACAGATCGAGATCAGGCCGCGGCCCGAACCCTTTTCGGCGAGCATCTTCGCGAGGGAAGCGACGATACGTCCACCGGTTGCCGCGAACGGGTGACCTGCAGCCAAGGACGATCCGTTGACATTGAGCTTGCTTCGGTCGATCGACCCCAGTGCGCCGTCGAGGCCGAGGCGTTCCTTGCAGTACTCGTCGGATTCGAAAGCCTGCAGGGTTGCGAGAACCACCGAAGCGAAGGCTTCGTGGATCTCGTAGTAATCGAAGTCCTGCAAGGTGAGGCCATTGCGGGCCAGCAAACGCGGGATCGCGTACGTGGGAGCCATGAGCAGCCCGTCCTTGCCGTGGACGTAGTCGACGGCAGCGGTTTCGGAATCGACGAGGTGCGCCAGAACCGGAAGATTGCGCTCGGCTGCCCACTCGTCGGTGGAGAGGAGCACTGCCGAAGCACCGTCGGTGAGCGGCGTCGAGTTGCCGGCCGTCATCGTCGCGTCGCCGAGCTTGGTACCGAATACGGGCTTGAGCGTCGACAGCTTCTCGACGGTCGAACCGGGACGGAGGTTGTCGTCCCGGGTCAGACCGAGGAACGGGGTGACGAGGTCGTCGAAGAAACCGCGGTCGTAGGCAGCTGCCATGTTCTTGTGGCTGGCCGCGGCAAGTTCGTCCTGGTCCTCGCGCTTCACGCCGAATTCCTTGGCGGTGATCGCAGCGTGGTCGCCCATCGACTTGCCGGTGCGAGGCTCGCCGTTGCGCGGAATTTCGAGGCCGAGCATGCCCGCACGGACGTTGCCGAGCAGCTTGATGCGGTCGCCCGTGGACTTCGCGCGGTTGAGGGAGAGCAGGAACTCGCGTGCCTGATCATTGACGCCGATCGGGGCATCGGACGTGGTGTCCGTGCCGCCACCGATGCCGGAATCGATGCGGCCGGCCGAAATGGCGTCGCCGACGGCGATGATCGACTGCAGTCCGGTGCCACACGCCTGCTGAAGGTCGTAGGCCGACGTGTACGGACTCAGCGCGCTGCCGAGAACGGACTCGCGAATGAGATTGAAATCACGGCTGTGCTTGAGCACCGCGCCGCCGACGACCATGCCGAGCGTCTCACCCTGCAGATTGAATCGGCTCACGAGACCGTCGAGCGTCGCAGTGAACATGTCCTGGTTGGACGCCTGTGCGTACGCCTTGTCCGAGCGCGCGAACGGAATGCGATTTCCGCCGACGATCGCAACCGGGCGGCGCTGACCTGGGGACTTCGCAGCGGCCGCGGCCGGTGCAGTGCGCGGTGCGGCGGGCTTTGCGTTTGAACGGGCTTTGCTTGTCACTTGCGTCTCCAAGGATGGTGCGATTACCTGTTGAAGACTATTCTTACTCAGTAGTAAGTTACTTGTCTATCGCCGCATTCTTCAGATTGCCCGGTGAGAGACAACCCGAAACACAACAGAAGGTAGGACCGTGGCAGCCAGCAAGGGAGCTCCCGACCTCTATTCACAGTTCCTCTCGTCCGCCCCCGGCGCATTCATCGCGTCGAAGGCAGGCCTGCCCAGGCCCGAGAACCTGCGTCGCTACAAAGCAGGGGAACCCGCACTCGCCGGACCTGTCCTCATCGGCGGCAAGGGCCGGCTCGCGGAACCACTGCGCGTACTGCTTTCCGATTACCCGGCAGCTCAGGCGCACGACAGCAGCTTCGGCGGACTCGTGTTCGACGCAACCGGAATCACTCAGGTCAGCGAACTCGAACAGCTGTTCGAGTTCTTCCAGCCCGTGATCCGCAACCTCGCACCGTCGGCTCGCGTCGTCGTTCTCGGCACGACGCCGGAAGAAACCTCGAGCGTCGACGAGCATGTCGCTCAGCGCGCCCTCGAAGGCTTCACCCGTAGCGTCGGCAAGGAGATCAAGCGCGGCTCCACCGCTCAGCTGGTCTACGTCTCCCCCAAGGCGTCCACCGGACTCTCCGGCGTGGAATCGACTCTGCGCTTTCTTCTTTCGGCCAAGTCCGCCTTCGTCGACGGTCAGGTAATCGTCGTCGGTGCTGAAGATTCCGTCGCACCCGCAAGCTGGGACAAGCCGCTCGAAGGCAAGGTTGCCGTCGTTACCGGTGCAGCCCGCGGCATCGGTGCCACCATCGCTGAGGTGCTTGCCCGCGACGGCGCGCACGTTGTCTGCGCTGACATCCCGGCCGCCGGCGAAGCGCTGTCCGAGACCGCGAACAAGGTCGGCGGCACGTCCCTCGCTCTCGATGTCACGGCAGCCGACGCAGCCGAGGTCCTCGCAGCTCATCTCCTCGAGCGTCACGGCGGCGCGGACATAATCGTCCACAACGCCGGCATCACCCGCGACAAGACCCTCGCCAACATGGACGAGGGCCGCTGGAACATGGTCATGAACGTCAATCTTCTTGCACCACAGAAGATCACCGAGCACCTCGTCGAGAAGGGCGCCCTCAAGGAAGGCGGCCGCGTCGTCGACGTCTCCTCCATCGCCGGCATCGCGGGCAACCGCGGCCAGACCAACTACGGCACCTCCAAGGCCGGCGTCATCGGCCTCGTTCACGCCGAAGCTCCCGTCTTGGCCAAGAAGAACATCACCATCAACGCCGTCGCACCAGGCTTCATCGAGACTGCCATGACCGCAGCCATCCCCTTCGCCACCCGCGAAGCCGGCCGCCGCATGAGCTCGCTCCTGCAGGGCGGCGAGACCGTCGACGTCGCCGAGACCGTCGCATACTTCGCGAGCCCGGCCTCCAATGCCGTTACGGGACAGGTCGTTCGCGTCTGCGGCCAGAGCCTTCTGGGCGCATGATGGCAGCAAAGACCGTCGCGCTCACCGAACAGCCGAAGACCCTCGACATCTACTCCCGCGCGGTACTGGGATTGTTGCCGTGGAACAAGTCCAACTCGCGCTCGGTGCCACAGCAGACTTTCACCCTCACCGGATTGAAGGTCGACACCGACAATCTGGCGGCGTACTGCCGTGTGACGGGACTGCGGTTCGGCGACACTCTGCCGATCACCTATCCCTTCACCTTGGCTTTCCCGACCGTGATGAAGCTGATGGTGTCGAAGGACTTCCCCTTCGCCGCCGTCGGTTCCGTTCACGCCGAGAACGTCATCGAATCGCTGCGGCCCATCTCCGTCAGCGAACCGCTGGACCTCTCGGTACACGCCGAGAACTTGCGTGAGCACCGCAAGGGCCTGCTGATCGACGTGGTCACCGAAATTCGGGTGGGACGGGAACTGGTCTGGCGACAGACCTCGAGCTTCCTGAACCAGCAGAAGACCTCGCTGTCCGGCCAGCCCGGACCGGAGCCAAAGGCCGACGAGGTTCCGCCGATGCCGATGAGCACCATCCGCGTCGACCAGACCACGATCAGCAAGTACGCCGCAGTCTCCGGCGACCGCAATCCGATTCACGTCTCGTCCCTGGGCGCCAAGGCTTTCGGTTTCCCGAAGACCATTGCTCACGGAATGTGGAGTGCCGCGGCAGTTCTGCGGACCGTCGAGGGTTCCGTCGCGGACAAGGTCACGTACAGCGTGCGTTTCGGCAAGCCGATTCTGCTACCGGCGACGCTGAATGCCTACGCCGACCGCACCGATGACGGCTGGGATCTGTCGCTGCGTCACCCGAAGAAGGGTTACCCGCACGTCACGGCGACGCTGCGCTGACCCAGGACTGAACTGGTTGGGCTGGTGCGTTTCCGACCCCGCCCCGACAGTGTGAACGTATCGCTCCCCTTGTTCAGCAAGGGGAGCGATACGTTCACGCGATGTGGTTTGGTTTGAGAGCTACTCGGACTTCTTCTTGCCCGACAGACCGCGCCACGCGAGGGATTCGAGTAGGTCCGCTGCGGCATCCACTTCGATTTCCCCACCCGCGACCCGGTCCGCTACCGCCTCACCGGCGCCGACGAGCGCGATGGCGATGATCCCGTAATCGTGCGCGGCATCCGGATCCTTGGTGCTGGACTCGAGCAGATGCGCGGTCAACTCGATCAATCGATCGCGACTGGACTGCACGGTTCCCGCAAAAGCCTGCTGCCCGACGGCCTGACGGTAGAGCACCATCCACGACTTGCGGTTTGCGCCCACGAACCCGAGGAACCCCTCGAGAGCGGCGCGCAATTGTTCACGCGGAGTCAGGTTGGGCGCGCCGGCCGGGGCGAGGGCCTCGAGGAAGCGAAGTCCTTCACGATGAATGCACGCCGCGAACAGCTCTTCCTTCGAGCCGTAGTACAGGTACAGCATCGGCTTCGAGATCTCGGCTTTTGCCGCGATGGTGTCCATCGAAGTTTCGTGAAACCCCCTGTCGGAGAACACGTCCACAGCTGCGTCGAGCATCTGCTGCTCACGCACTGCGCGTGGCAGTCGCTTGGTACCGCCGGCCATGCTTCCTCCAACCACAGGGTAAATGTCGATCTTACTCTACGGTAAGATTGTGCGTCGAATCGCAACTTCGACTCAGCAGGTCACGGCACCTTTGGCCGCGGCAACCGTGACGACGGCCTGATCGACTCGGGCCTGCGGAAGCGCACCCGACGCGACGGCCCGCTCGAGATGGTCGAGAACCCGCGGTACGTCATCGGTGGTCAGCCACAATGCCTGATTGACTCCTGCCGCGAGTGCAGCCTGAACTGCGTCGGCAATATCGTATCGGTCGGTGATCGCCTGCATACCGCTGAGGTCGTCGGTGAATACCGGACCGGTGAACGGCGCTGCGCCGTAACCCACTCCGTCGCGAAGCAAGGCAACGGCGGCGGGGCTGATGCTGGCAGGGGTACCGGGCTCGGTCAGACCGGGAACCTCGAGGTGACCCATCATGACGCCGACTCCGGTTCCCGACAGTTCGCGGAAGGGAATCAGGTCCGACGCGATCAGATCCTGCAGCGGCGGCGTGGTCACCTCACCGCGGTGCGAGTCACCCGACGCGCTGCCATGACCGGGAAAGTGCTTGATCACCGGGAAGATTCCGGCGTCGCGCATACCCTGCGCGTACGCACCGGCGTAGGCAACCACGGTCTGGGGGTCGTCGGAGTACGAGCGGTCCCCGATCACGGAGTCGTCGGGTTGGCTGCTGACGTCGACGTCGGGGGCATAGTTGACGGTGATCCCGAGATCCTTCAACCCACGTCCACGCTCGAGTGCCATCTGGTACGTCTGTTCCACTGTCATGGTCTGCGCCGTTTCCCTGGCCGACGGATCGGGTCCGAGGATGTCCGCGACGCGGGAGACCCGTCCACCTTCCTCGTCGATCGTCACCATCAGGGGCAACTTCGACGCCGAAGCAACCTGCGGCACTTCGCGATTGGTGAGCATCGACTGATCGGTCCAACTTCCGACGAAGATGCCGCCGATCTCCTCGTTCTGCACTATCGACAACGCGTCGTCGGTCCCGGTGACGCCGACGTTGAGCAGCTGGGCAAGTTTCTGACGCAGGGAGAGCGAAGCCAGAAGGTCGCTACCGCACGACGCGGCGACGGGTGCGGAGCTCGATGCCGCAGGCGTCGACGTGATCTCGGTACTGGTGCTGGTCGGGGCGCTCGAAACAGGATCAGCGGTCCCGTTTTCGCCTGAGCATCCCGCAACCAACCCTCCGCACAAAGCAATGGTCGTCGCAGCCTTCAGAAACTTGATCCGCATACCTCGACCGTAACGGACCCGGTACCCATACACTCCCTCACGGGCACATCGGGACGGTAGCCTGGAAGAGAACCGATTCCCCCCGCTGACGAGGAGGTCGTGATGCCACAAGGTCTGATGCTCATCGCGTACGACGGTTCCGACAACGCCAAGCGCGCCGTCAACTATGCGGGGCGTTTCCTCTCCGCCAATCGTGCTGTTCTCGTCACCGCCTGGGAGCCGATGGTTCGCCAGGCCGCTCGCATGTCCGGCCTGTCCGGGGTGATGCAACCGGAGTGGGTTCCCGACGACGACGTCGAGGACATCGCGTACACCGACGCCAAAGTCACCCTCGCCGAGGGCGTCGCTCTGGCTGAAGCCGCGGGCCTGACCGTCGAAGGTAGAAGCGCCGAGTGCCGATCCGCGATCTGGTCTGCAATCGTCGAAACCGCAGACGAATTGGACGTCGACATCATCGTGACCGGCACCCGCGGTACGACGGGTTTGCGGTCGCTATTGCAGAGCAGCGTCGCGGATCATGTTCTGCGTCACAGTCATCGGCCGGTGTTGATCGTCCCTCCGGGGAAGTGACCTTCGCGCATTCCTGATCCGCGGCCGACTAGTGTCGAATGCACCATGGACGGTTTTGTTCTCTCGCGCCCCGATCACAGCGTTGTCACCCGCGGCGTACGACGCAGCTTCGACAGCTCCGACGCGGCTGCCAACGCTATGTCGGCAGGTTCGGCAAAGCTGATCGTCGGTGCTCTCCCATTCGACCCGGCTGCCGCAACGGCGTTGTACGAGCCTGCCGAGGCAACGATCACGCCCAGGCCGTGGCAACCGGTTGATCCCCAGCCGCTGCCCACGACCCGGGTGGGCCGAGAGATCCCGTCGTCGTCGGAGCATCTTCGTCGGGTGGAAAAGTTGATCGGACGCCTCCGCAGTGGAGAGGTCGACAAAGTTGTCGCGGCTCGCACTGTGGAGCTTCGGACGCAGACCCCGATCTCCCCGGCTGCGCTCGCCGCACGCATGGCGGCGCTCAATCCCGTCGCCAACACCTTTGCCGTCGATCTCTCTGCGGCGGGAGCCGAATTCGAGGGCCACAGCCTGGTCGGCGCAACGCCCGAGGTGTTGGTCAGTCGACGCGGGCGCGTCGTGACGTGTCGCCCGTTGGCCGGGACCGCAAAGCGGTCCACCGACGCCGATCGAGACCGCGAGGCAGGCGAGAGCCTTCTGCATTCGACGAAGAACCTGGCCGAGCACGCCTTCGTGACCTCATGGATCCGCGAGATCCTGCAACCGATGTGCAGTGACTTGTCGGTACCGGCGATACCCGAGCTGACCAATACCCACGAGGTCTGGCACTTGGCCAGCCCGATCCGCGGCACGCTGCGAGACGATACAACTGCGCTCGACCTCGCTATCGCCCTGCATCCGACGCCGGCACTGTGCGGAACGCCCACTGACGCGGCGCTGAAAGTCATCCGCGAGACCGAGGAGCCACGCCGTTTCTACGGGGGCGCCGTCGGCTGGTGCGACGATGCCGGCGACGGAGATTGGGTGGTTGCCATCCGCTGCGCCGAGATCAATGCAGACGGCCTCAGTGCCTGGGCCAGCGCGGGTGGCGGAATTGTCGCCGAATCGGACCCGCAGGACGAGCTCGACGAAACGTCCACGAAACTGCGCACCCTGTTGACCGCGCTCGGTGCGGAAACCCTCGACTGACCAGCACGTCACGAGGGTAATCGTCCGGATTCCCGAGTGCGGGTGATACCTTGACCCGAGCAGTTCGTACGGGCCGGTAAGTCCGTCCGACTGCGAACGACCGACTAACGACCAATTGGGAGATCCGCGATGACGAAGTTCCTTGTCCCCGGTGTGGCCAGCGCTGTCATCGGTGCCGTTCTGGGTGCCGGCGTCATCTTCGGTGTCACGGCCGCCGCGTCGGACAACACTCGTCCCGAGATCGACCGCAGCGGAAACGCAGATTCTTCCGTGCTGAACCAGGTTGAGTACGGCAGCCGCTGAGAGCGCAGGCCTCGCGAGTTCCCGTTCTTCCGCCGACGCAGCGGTGTCTTCGGTAGACACCGCCCCGTCGGCAGAGCCCCTGTCGAAGCGGTGGCTGTTCGGCGCCTCCGTCGTAGCGTTTCTTCTCACTTTTCTGCAATCGCCGGGTCTGATCACCGCTGACACCAAGTACGACCTGACGCAGAATCCGTTCGGTTTCCTCGAACGCGCGTCGCATCAATGGAGTAGTCAGGCCCCGCTCGGCCAGGTTCAGAACCAGGCCTACGGATATTTCTTTCCGCACGGGCCGTTCTTCGCGCTCGGCGAGTTGGCGAACGTTCCGCCGTGGATCACCCAGCGCATCTGGTGGGCTCTGCTCCTGATCGCGGGTTTCTGGGGCATCATCCGAGTTGCCGAGGCTCTCGGAATCGGCAGCCGTAGTTCGCGCGTCATCGCAGCGGTTGCCTTCGTTCTATCTCCCCGCGTACTGACCACGCTCGGCTCGATTTCCTCGGAAACCCTGCCGATGATGTTGGCGCCCTGGGTGTTGTTGCCGGTGGTTTTGGCCTTCGGCCCTGTGCGTGGAAAAGGAGTCCCTGGACTCCCTAACCGCTCACGGGGGTTGAGGCGGTTGGCCGCACAATCCGCCCTCGCCGTCGCGCTCATGGGTTCGATCAATGCCGTCGCCACCGCCGCGGCCTGCCTTGTCGCGATCATCTGGTGGCTCTCGCACAAACCCAACCGAACGTGGCTGACGTTCACCGCCTGGTGGGCCCTGTTCGTCGCTCTCGGCACCCTGTGGTGGATCGTTCCGCTCCTGCTGCTCGGCAAGATCAGCCCACCGTTCCTCGACTACATCGAGTCCGCCGGTGTCACCACTCAGTGGGCATCGCTCGCCGAGATACTTCGCGGCACGGACAGCTGGACCCCGTTCGTCTCCCCCGAACGCATTGCCGGCGCCGTACTGGTCACCCAGCCCGCAGCAGTCGTCGCCACCGGTCTTGTTGCCGCCGCCGGTCTCGCCGGGCTCTGCATGCGGTCCATGCCTGCTCGCGGCAGGCTGACGCTCATCCTGTTCGTCGGTATCACCGGCCTGGCCGCGGGATACGTGGGTGAACTCAGCTCGCCCGTGTCGGAGTCGGTGCGCCTGTTCCTCGACTCGGCGGGCGCTCCGCTGCGCAACGTCCACAAGCTCGAGCCGTTGGTCCGTCTGCCGCTGGTGCTCGGACTCGCACATCTACTCGCCAAAGTGCCGCTACCGGGATCGGTTCCGCTCACCAGATGGCGACGCGCGTTCGCCCATCCCGAGCGCGAACCGATGGTCGCACTGACCAGCCTGATCCTTGTCGCCCTCACCCTCTCCACCGCCTTGGCCTGGACGGGAAAGCTCGCTCCCCGCGGTGCGTACCCTGACGTCCCCTCGTACTGGAACGAAGCAGCGCAGTGGCTCGAG
This sequence comes from Rhodococcus sp. NPDC060176, assembly GCF_042728675.1. Taxonomy (NCBI): domain Bacteria; kingdom Bacillati; phylum Actinomycetota; class Actinomycetes; order Mycobacteriales; family Nocardiaceae; genus Rhodococcus; species Rhodococcus sp. NPDC060176. The sequence goes on along the minus strand of NZ_JBHWYS010000003.1, from coordinate 621,164 downwards.
GACAACACCTCACCCGGATCGGAAGCAGAACGTGCCCTGGTCGTCCCCGGAGCGCCATTCGGCAGCCAGGTCTGGGGCCTGACGCGTGACGAGCCGCTTCAGGCATTGGCGAGTACGCCGTGGGCAGTGCGTGATTCGGTCCCGCTGACCCCGCCCGGCGCGATTCGCGCGCTCGATTCGGTGCAACGTCTGATCGCCGACGGACGCCCGTCGGACGGACTCGCGCAGACCTTGCTCGGGCAGGGCATCCACTACCTGGTGATGCGCAACGACCTCGACGGCGAAACGTCGCGCTCAGCCAGGCCGATTCTCGTGCATCAAGCGGTCGAAGGCTCTCCTGGAATCGAACGAGTCGCGCACTTCGGTGAGGACAACAGCCCCGAACCGATCGAAGGGCTGGTCGCAGACAGCGATTTGCGCCCCGGTTACCCCGCCATCGAGATCTTCGAGGTCACCCCGCCGGACGGCACCACGGCGGTCAGTGGACCGTACTCCGTAGCCCTGAACCAGGTTCCGCGCGTTCAAGGCGGGCCGGAATCGACTGTGCGCCTTCACGAAAGCGGACTGGTTCCGGGGACCGGGCCGATGATCCTGGCGGCCGACGCCGAAGCTGCGGGACTGCCGGTCGATTCGGTCACCGTCACCGACACCCCACGCGATCGAGAAACCGATTTCGGTCAGGTCGACAACCACAGTTCCGCGCTACGCACCCCCGACGACGCTCGTCGCACCTACAACTTGGTTCCCGACTATCCGGTTGCGAACACGCCTCTCGTGGAAGGCCGCTGGAGCGGAGCTTCGATCACCGTTTCCAGCGCCGCCTCAGATGCCACCCAGCTGGGCGGCACTTCACCGTCGAGCAGTCCCGCATCGACGGTCGACGGCGATCCGGCCACCGGTTGGTTCAGCAACGGCATCGAGCGCGCGCTGGGTCAGTGGCTGCAGATCGACTTCGACGCACCGATTTCCAGTGGCCTGCTCCACCTGACCACCAGTGCCGCGGCAATCGGCGCCCCCGTCAAATGGCTCGAGGTCTCGACGCCGAACGGCAGCACGGCGGTGAAGGTGGAGCGTCCGGGCGAGCCCATCACCGTCTCGATCCCGGGCGGCAATACGCCGTGGGTGCGCATCACTGCGACTCACACCGAAAATGGTTCACCCGGAACACAGTTCGGCATCAGTGAACTCTCTGTCGAGGATTTCTCCGACCGCAATGCGCCGGAGACCGTACCGATCAGTTTCGACACGGTCCTGCCGAGTACGCCGACGGGCGCATCCGTGAACGCCTGGAATCTGAGCCAGGAGTTCCCCGGCCGCAATGCGTGCGCGGACTCGACGGACCGCGTGCGATGCAGCAATGCGTTCATGGCGATACCCGAAGAGCCGAGCCGTTTCCAGCGCACGCTCTCGGTTCCCGAAAACACCGTAGTTGCACCGGCACTGACTGTCCGAGCGCGTCAAGGAAACGCCCTCGAGGACCTCCTTTCCGTCCCCGGCCGAATCACGGCTTCGGGTTCGAGCGACATCGGCGACACCCGCGGATCTGCCTTCGCTGCCACCGACGGGGACACACGCACCACGTGGTCGGCCCCGCAGCGCACCACCGAACCCGGCGGCCCGAAACCGACTCTGACACTGACCCTCCCCGAGCCGACTCTGGTCACCGGACTGGACATCACGCGGGGGCTCGGCACCCTCCCATCGCTGCCGACCAGCGTCGCAGTGAACCTCGGCAACGGCCCGCAGGTCCGAGAGCTCGAAACACCTCAGACCAGTCGAGTTCCCCTCTCCCCCTATGTCACCGACAAGATCGTCCTGAGTATCACCGGCTGGGAGCCGGTCCTCGATCAAACAGCACTCGGCTTCGCCCAGGCGCAGCCCACCGGCCTCGCCGAGGTCGGTGTCATCGGGGCCGACGGAACCCCGATCGCCGATTCCGGAGTACAGAACACGGACGCACTCGACAACCGCACCGTCACCGTCCCGTGTGGCGAGGGCCCGACCATTTCGGTTGCCGGACAGCAGTTCCCCACCTCGATTACCGCGACGGCGGCGCAGCTACGCACCGGCGCACCGATCGAGGCACTTGCGTGCGGCCCGAACGCGTCGACGCCCCTGCCTGCTGGACAGCCCGAGGTGGTCGTCGAACCCGGCCCGGCGTTCTCGGTCGACAACCTCGATCTGACGGCGGTCGGTCCTTCAGCCGCGCAACGGAATACACCGCTCGAATCGAGCGCGTGGACAGCGAATCACCGCGAACTCACCGTCACGAACTCGTCCACCGATCAGCTGATCGTCAATCCCGAGAGCACCAGCATCGGCTGGATCGCCACGGCGCCGGACGGTTCCGAACTGACGCCGGTGGTCGTGAACGGATGGCAGCAGGGCTGGATCGTGCCGGCAGGCACCGCGGGAACCGTCACCATCGACTTCCCCAGTGACCGTTGGTACCGCCTCGGCATCTTCGGCGGACTCGTGTTGCTGATCCCGCTGCTGTTCGCAGCTTCTGTCCCCGCTCGCCGAGAGTCCAAGCCCCTCACACCGCCCCGACCGTGGCGCAGCGTCGCGGCGGGATGGGTGGGCGTGCTCGCGGCGGCCACCGTCATCGGCGGCGGAGTGGGAGCGGCGATCGCGGTTGTCTGCTCGATCCTCGGGCTCGCCGCGCTGCGATTCTTCGGCCCGGCTCGAACCGCACGAATCCTGGTCGGCACTGCCGGCGTGGCGGCGATGATCGGCATCACGCTGCTCTCGACGGGACCGTGGCGGGCACCGGGCGGCTACGTGGGTGACTCGTTCGCGATTCAGTTCTCGATGTTGGTCGCCTTGGTCGTGACCGGGTTGGCCGCGCTGCCCTTTGCCGGTTCACCGATGTGGCGACGCTTCTCCCACCGCGTCACCGCAACGCGCGCCGGTTCCTCCACCAACGCGTAACTGGCCGAGGCCACAGCGACGCTCAGGACGACCGTAAGGGCCAGGACGTAGAAGAAGCTGCCCGAGAACGGAACTATGCCGAACACGGGGAACACAGCGTTCAATACGGCCAGGTGCCAGATGAACAGTCCGTAGGACCAACGTCCAATTGCCAGAGCCAAGGGACTGGCCAGGAACCGATGCTGCGATTGATCGCGCAGAACCAGTGGCGCGATCAACGAGAAGCTGATGATCGCGCCGAGAGCAATCTTGATCGCGTACTGCCACGGCTCCGGCCGCACCAGACCTTCGGGCCCGGCCAGATCGGTGCACGAGAGAACGAAGGCGACCAAGGCAACAAAGGTCAGGAGTACCCGACGGTGCGCGAGGCGATGCACCCACGTCGACGGGCCAACTGCCAGCTCGGCCAGGATCATGCCGGCGCCGAACCACGGCAGGTAGCCGGGCAGCCAGTTGTCGTGGTGGATGGCGTCCGGCGTCGGAATCGGAATGAACGCCCACGTCAAGGCCAAGACCGAGACCCCGAGCAGAAGCGGCAGCCGGAACCGGGCCGAGTTGCCACGGAGTCGCACCATCAGGAAGGCGAACAACGGCAGCAGGAGGTAGAACGCCACCTCGACCGACAGGCTCCACATCTGTGTGAGCCCCTCGGTGAGTGTCAACGGCACGAATACCTGCGCCAACCCGAGATTCGCCAGCCACACTTGGTAGCCCCCGCCCGCGCCGGGCAGGAACAGCAGGATCAGGACCACTGCCACCCAGTACGCCGGCAGAATGCGCGTCGCGCGGGAGATCCAGTACCGGACGGTCGACTGTGGCTGCCCGATTCCGCGAGCCTTTGCCGCGTGGGGGCGCCACAGCAGAAATCCGGACAAAGCAAAGAACACCGCTACGGCGAGATCGAGTCGGCCGAACGCGCGCCCGATCGCACCCGACTGAGCTTCACCCGTCTGGAACGCGACATGGGTGACGAGGACGCCGAGCGCGGCCAATCCACGCATACCGTCCAAAGCTGGAACGAAGCCCCGAGCCTGTGGCGGGACCGTCTGAGAGGAATTCGTGGAACTGATCATCACGGATAAGTGTGCACCCCAGGCCGATTGAGGGAAACCACCAGGGACTCGCAACAAAATGCCTGGCCAATTCATGCCCTCATGCGACAAACCGGGCCGGTGGACTGTTAGTGTTCTGCCACACATGGTGTCCATCGGGGGCCCCATGCGATCTGCGCAGCTCATATTGTGCCGGTTGGGGAACCTCGAAAGACTTAACGGGTTAGGAGTCACAGCATGGCGGAACGCTCAGGGCCGAGCCGGATACTTCCTTGCATTCTGGTGGGCCTCGGTGCCTTCCTTTTGGCCATCGCCATCCTCATTCCTACCTACACGGTAGGCAAGCTGGAGAAGACGCCACTCGACCTCGAGGTGACCACCGTCGCCACGGGCACCGGTAGCGTCCTCAACTCGGCGGCCCTCCTCGGCGGTAAGGCACAGGTCGACACCAACGTGCCGATCGTCGCTCAGCGCTACGTCACCACGCAGGACCCGTCCGACGCCGACATCATCACCGTCGAAGCCGGCCAGACGGTCCGTCGTACCGACAAGCAGGGCGACACCGGGCTGCTGACCGCAACCCTGGACCGCGTCACGCTCGATCGTGTCAGCTCGATGCCGACCAACGATCCGGTCGGAACCGTCCAGACCTCCAGCGACCAGCCCGCCGAAGAAGTTTCCCGCGACGGTCTGCAGTACAAGTTCCCGTTCAACACGGAACAGAAGAGCTACCCCTACTTCGACCTGAACGCTCGCGCCACGAAGGACATCGACTTCGTCGAAGAGACCGAGATCAACGGTCTGAAGGTCTACCACTTCCAGCAGACGATCGATCCCGTCGACTTGTCGAAGGTCGTCAACTCCCCCACCAACAAGCTGAGCCTGCCCGCCGACACCTGGGGCGTTCCCGGTGGCGCTACTCCGATCACGATGACGCGTTGGTACACCAACGTCCGTGACCTGTGGGTCGAGCCCAAGACCGGCGTTGTCGTCAAGGGCCAGGAGCAGTTGCACCAGTACTACGGACGCAACAAGGATGCCGTCGACGTCGAGGTTCTCAAGGTCACCCTGCCCTTCGACGAAGCGACCATCGAGTACCAGGTCCAGCAGGCACGTGACGGCATGGACAAGCTCTCGCTCTTCGGCCGCACCGTCCCGATCGTGGCAGGTGTCCTCGGCGTCATCGCGCTGATCGCCGGTATCTTCCTCGGCCTTCGCGGCGGCAAGGGCGGAACTCCGGCCCGCGCTGCACACGGCGGAACGAACCAGAATCCCAGCGGCCAGGCCTCGCCAGAGCCGGCTCCGGGTGAGCACGACTGGACCTCGGACGACACTCAGGTGATCCCGCGTCCGGATCTGCGCAAGGACTGATTCAGACAGTAAGTAGAGCGCCCCTTCCACACGGAAGGGGCGCTCTACTGCGTTTCGGGATGTTGTTGCCGGATCGGCGTACGGATTGGCGCGACGGATGGTTCCCTCCGCACGGTCACGGGCTTAGCGTTTTTTGGAAGTCCAGATCACCCCGAGCACGAGGAGCCACATGCCCGCATCAACAGTTCTGGGGTCGCACATCTGTGTCAGCGATCTGACGCGGCGGAGATTCGTGGTCAGTACGGCAGCATTCTCCGGGCTGTTCGCCGCCGGTTGCGCACGATCCGCCGGGACCGAAGGCGATGCGTCCGGGATGCGCACGGTCACGACCTCTCTCGGAACCTACGACATTCCGCTCACCCCGAAGCGCGTCGTCGCCATCGACTCCCGACTCGACCTCGAACCGGCCGTCGCGATGGGCCTTCCGGTCATCGCCTACAGCTTCGACGCCGCCGAGCCGTGGGTTCCTGCTGATCCCACGGCGCAGGTGTTCGAGGCACCGGTCAACGTCGAGGCAATTCTCGCGCTGGAACCGGACCTGATCATCTGCACCGACATCGGTGAGGCCTCCGACATGTGGCCGCTGCAGCAGTTGAGCCAGACAGCGCCTGTGCTTCCGATGGACTTCACGCGCCCTTGGCGCGAGAACATCGATCAGTTGGCGAGTTGGCTGGGGCGCACCGAGAACCCCGACGTCCGTCAGGTCATCGGAGCGTACGAGGACAAAGCAGCCGGATTGAAGGAACGCCATGCCCAGAGCTTGGCGAGCAAGCAGATCGTGCTGCTGAACTACGTGAACCAGAAGGTCAACGGCGTCAACCGCAAGGGCATCTCCACGCAGGTTGCCGAAGACCTCGGCGTGCAACTCCAGTGGCCGGTCGAGGGACAGAAGGAGATCTCCACCGAAAATCTGGTGACTGCTCTCGACTCGGCCGACGGAATGATCGTCACCACCGCGCCCGGCGTGGATCCCGTCAGCGACGACCGCGCGATGTGGAACCGTATCCGCGCAGTTCAAGGCGACAACGTCGTCTACACGGGTGGGAACATCAACTACGGATCCGTCTACACCGCGATGCGCACGCTCGACTACTTCGACGATCTGTTCACGCGTCTGGAGAACTGACGCCGCTGCGAGGGGCCGGCCCGGCGCGGTCGGCACTTCGCACCGCGGCGACGGACACCGCCAACGCCGTCGTCGACGCAACCACGACGGCGACACCGATCAACTCTCCCGGCGTCTTCGCCCACACCAGCATGACCGTCGCCTCCACAGCCAGCCCTGCCCATGCCAGAAGGGCCACTCGTGTGCGTTCTGACGCGATTGCGGACAGCAAAGCACCCTGGAGTACCGCCAGCGCTGCACCGTGCAAGGCGAAGGCCCACAGCATCGGAGCCACGGCGGCGTACGCGTCGCCCACGAGCATCGGCACCAGCGGGCCGGCAACCGCCGCCCCCAGAACCAAGACGGCGCCGATACCGACGAGCACCGCCAGAGCCGAGCGAACCGCCTGTGCCGAGTGCGCCGGGTTCGCCATCTTCGGGTACAGCACGACGCCCACTGCCTGCGGCAGCCAGAACGCGACCTTCGTAGCGACGGCGCCCAGTGCGTAGACACCGGCGTCGTATTCGCTGAGGACGACGCGGACGATCAGCAGGTCCAGCGAGGACAACGCGATAAGCGCGAGCTGAACCTGCGACGCCGCGAGCACGGAGACGACGCCGATACGCACCGGCCGGTCCTCGCTCACCGAGACGGTTCGGTCGACCACGCGCACTATCGCCACCAGCACCGCGGTTCCGGCCGCGCCCGCGACCAATGCCGCACCTGCTCCGCCGCCGAATGCCAGAACGATCACTGCCGGAAGGACTTTCATCACCCCGGCGCCGGCGAGTACCGCACTGAGAGTGCCGAATCGACCGTGCCCCTGCAACAACCCCTGCTCCGTGGCCAACAGAACCAACATGGGCGCGGTCACCAACGCCGAGAACGCCGCCACGATTCCGGTGTCGAGCAGCCACGCCATCGCCGGAGCCAGCGCCACCGCGAGGACGGCGACGATCGCCGTGCATCGATACCCCAACGACCGCAACGCATCTGTACTCTTGCCACGCACCGCCTCGCGGGCCACCACCGTCTGCAACGCCAACGCCGGAACCGCAAGTACCAACTGGGCGGCAAGCAGACTCGCGAACTCGCCGTAGCCGACCGGCCCCAACCATCTACTGGCCAACCACGCCAACAGGTACGACGCGACATTGGCCGTCATCGATCCCACCAAAACCATGCCGACCCCGGCCGCGGCGGCGCGATCGAGTGGTTGGCGAGACATGGCAGTAATGATGCACCACGTATCGTGCGCGTCATGACAGTGCAAGCCGGATACCGCCGTTACCTGCCTGCGGCGTACAGCCTGGCGCTGGCACTGTTGATCCTCGGACCGCTGCTCGGCCCCGGCTACCTCCTGCTGCGCGACGCCGTCAGCACGCCGCGCTCGTACCTGACCGACTCGGCCCTCGGACTCACCGACGCCGCAGCCCGCGCTGTTCCCCAGGACGCGCTGATCGCAGCATTGAGCACCGTGATCGACGGCGGACTGGTGGTCAAGTTCATCCTGCTCGCGGCGCTCTGGATCGCCGGTTGGGGTGCGGCGCGCATGGTCGCCGTTCTGCTGCCGACTGCCGGTCTCGGTCCACAACTCGTCGCGTCGACGGTGATGCTCTGGAACCCGTATGTGGCCGAGCGCCTGCTGCAAGGACATTGGAGTCTGCTGACCGGATATGCCGCACTGCCGTGGATCGTGTGTGCCGGAATCGGAGTTCGCCGAGCAACGCCCGGATCGTGGTGGGCGTTGGCCGCGTCACTGGCATTCGCGGGCCTGACACCTACCGGCGCTCTGCTCGCTCTGGCGGCTGCCTTGGTGGTGGTTGCCTCCCCAGGAGGGCGCACCTCCGCTCCGAGGCGTATCTGCGGCACTGTCGGACTCTTCCTCGTCACAGCCTCGCCGTGGTTGGTCGCCACCTTCGTATCCGGAGCAGCGGGCGACGGTTCCGATCCGGCGGGAGTCGCCGCCTTTGCCGCCCGAGCGGAACCCGGTCTCGCGACCCTCGGCAGTCTCGCCGGTCTCGGCGGTATCTGGAACTCGGCAGCGATACCGTCCACGCGCACAACACTCTTCGCATTGATCGGAACACTTCTTCTGCTAGTCGTGGTGTTCGCCGGTGTGCCCGCTCTGTGGCGACGACGGCGAAACCCCGTTGTCAGCGGACTCGGCGCGCTGGCCCTGTTTGCTGTGCTGGCTCCGACCCTGGGCGCCACCCCGTGGGGACTCGACGTCGGCAGATGGTCGGTCGACGTGTTCACCGGCGCCGGTCTGCTGCGTGACGCGCAGAAGTGGGTCGCGCTGGCCGTACCGTTCTACGCACTCGCTGCCGCCGCCGCGGTGATGTGGGCAGGCAATCGGTTCACCGTTCCCCGCCCGGCATTCTCGATCGCCGCCGTCGTGGTGACGATCGTGGCGCTGCCGGATCTGGTGTGGGGCGTCGGCGGCGCGTTGAAACCCGTGCACTATCCCGGGTCCTGGGCCGTGGTGGCCGAGCAACTGCGAGACGAAACCGGTGACGTTGCAGTGCTTCCCGCCGGAATGTTCCGTGCCTTCCCCTACAGCGGTGATGCGCCGGTACTCGACCCTGCACCACGCTTCCTGCCCCTCGACGTTCTGCAGACCGGCCAACTGGTGGTTGCCGGTGGTGCTGTCGGCGGCGAGGGGACTCGGGCAACTCGGGTCGAGGACCTACTGCTGGCCGGCGGAAGTCCTACGCAGTTGGCCGATCTCGGAGTCGGATGGGTACTGATCGAGCGCGGGACACCAGGTCAACTCGGCAACTCGGCAACCACGCTCGACGGATTGGAGCAGGTCTTCGCCGACGACGATCTCGAGCTCTACCGAGTACCGGGAGACGTTGCCACACAGGAAGCCTCGACCGGCGCCCGAACTGCCGTCATAGTCGCGCATCTCGCGTGGATACTGATGGGCGTGATCGCGCTGATCTCAGTCGGACTGAACCAGAACCGAATTCGACTCACGCGGCGCGGCCAGTCCTGAGACCCACCGACCGTCCTTGTGTGCAGACAGCACCTCCAGGACTCCGGTGCCGGTCTGTTCCCAGGAGAACTCGCCGGACCACACGCGAGCTTTCTCACCGAGCACCGTGCGGAGTTCGTGGTCGCGGAGCAGGGTGCCGGCAGCCTGCGTCAGATCAGCGATGTCACCGTCGCCGGCATGCTCGCCACCGACCAGAAGCCCGGTCACTCCGTCGACGATCGAATCGGTCAGGCCCTTGGAACTGCGGTAGCCGATCGTCGGAACACCGTGCTGCGCAGCCTCGATGACTGCAAGACCCCATCCTTCTTTTCGCGAAGGCATGAGATGAATCCACGACTGCGCCAGTAGTTCATGTTTACGAGCCTCGTCGACGTGACCGTAGAACGAGACGGCGTCACCGATCCCCAACTCGGCGGCACGATCACGCAGGTTCTGCTCCCACCAACCACCACCGATGACGTCGAGATGGATGCTTGGAAGCGTCGGCCGCAGCGCCGCGACAGCTTCGAGTGCGTCCTCGATCTGCTTGTGCGGCACCAGCCGTGAGAGAACCGAAATGGTGGGACGCTCGGCCCTGGTGATCGAACCACCCGCGTCGACGCCGACGGGAAGCCGATCGGCACCGTTGCGCACCACGGCAATTCGTTCGCGCTCGACACCGAGGTCTACCAATTCTTCCGCCGAGGGAAGCGACACCGTCAGATACTGACTACGTCGATGGGTGCGCGGTGACAATCGCGATTCGACCCACCAGCCGATCCGACCGACGAGCTTGCCTGCCACCGGCCACTGTTCACGATGGCAGTGATGGACCAGAAGCGTGACCGGCGCACCCGCCACGGTCTTGGAGAAGAAGGGGATGCCGTTCTGGGTGTCGATCACCGCGTCGGGGCGAATGCCCTTCAGCGATCCGAAACCCAGACGCCCAGCGGCAATGGCAGCCAGAGCGCGGGGATACACACTGAAACGTCCACCCGCTCGGCTGATGGTGATGCCGTCACGAACCTCCGACGCGGGCGCTCCGGGATACGACGCCGTCCGCAGCGTCACCTTGATGCCGCGCTCGGCCAACTGGGATCCGACCTGCTCGAGGTAACGCTCGCTTCCACCGCCCTGGGGATGCCCGGTATCGCGCCAGCAGAGCAACAGAACCTCGCGCACGTGCGTTACTCCCTGAGTTGGTCGGTGGCCACCACGATTCGGGCGATCCTGCGGGATGCCCCGCCTGACCGGCCGGTAACCCTGCCGAACACCCTAACTGTTCGAGCGTCCGTATTGCCGCGCTCCTGACGGTGTTCGTGGACCGGGCGCCCCAGTGGCTAAAGTTGCTACCCGTGACCAAGCCCGCAGTGACCCGCATTTTCGGCCGACGGGCAACCCTGAAACGCTCGTTCGGCCTGCTCAGCGACTTCCGCCACGAGCAGACCGCACCCGACATCTTCTACGGTGCGCTCGCACGCGACTCCGTCGAATTGATCTCGGACCTGCACGAAGGTCACACCGGGCGATCCCTCGACGGCCTCACCGTCCTCGACGTGGGCGGCGGGCCGGGCTATTTCGCGGAGGTCTTTCAGGCCGCCGGTGCCCGCTACATTCCCGTCGAACCCGATCCCTCGGAGATGCATGCGGCAGGTCTGACGGTAGGAGGGGCGGTGCGTGGATCCGGTTTGGCGCTGCCGTTCCTGGACTCGTCGGTGGACATCTGCTTCTCCTCCAACGTGGCCGAACACGTCAGTGAGCCGTGGCTGATGGCGGAGGAAATGCTGCGCGTGACCAAGCCCGGCGGCTTGATGGTTCTCTCGTACACCTTGTGGTGGGGTCCGTTCGGCGGCCACGAAACCGGGCCGTGGCATGCGCTGGGCGGCGAGTACGCGGCCAAGCGGTACCTCCGCAAGACCGGACGCGAACCGAAGAACAGATTCGGGGTGTCGTTGTTCAAAGTCGGCGCCACCGACGGCCTACGCTGGGCCCGTGGAACCAGCCAGGGAACATTGCTCGCCGCGATCCCGCGCTACCACCCGTCGTGGGCGTGGTGGATGGTCCGAGTCCCCGGCCTGCGGGAGTTCCTGGTGAGCAACCTCGTCGTGGTTCTCGAAAAGCGATAGCGGCATGCGCCTCGCACTCGACATCGGTGGCACCAAGATGGCTGCCGGCGTCGTGTCCGAGGATGGCCGTGTTCCCGTGTTCGACAGCGTGCCGACGCCGCAGACCGACCCGTGGGGAGCGTGCGCAGCGCTACTCGAGCGAGTCGCCGACGGCCGAGGCGTCGACGGTGTGGGCATCGCCTGCGCCGGGCCGGTGGACACCGTCTCCGGCGTCGTCGCTCCCATCAACATCACCGAGTGGGCACAGGGATTCGAGCTGGTCGCGGGCGTCCGTAACCTCTTTCCCGACGCCGGAACCGCCCTCGCCATGGACGGGGCGGCAGCGGCGCTGGCGGAGTTCCACCACGGCGCCGGACGCGGAAACCCGAACCTCCTGAGCCTGGTCGTCTCTACGGGAATCGGCGGCGGAATTGTTCTCGGCGGAGAGATCACGCAAGGTCGAACCGGCAACGCGGGCCACATCGGTCACCTCGTCGTTCCAGGCTCTGCCGAACCGTGCAGCTGTGGGGGCGTCGGCTGCCTCGAGACGGTGGCCAGTGGACCGTCCGCGGTGCGATGGGCTCGTAGCCAGGGCTGGTCGGGGAACACCGGCCGTGAACTAGCCGAGGGTGCACGCAGCGGCGACGCGATCGCCGTGGACGCGCTTCACCGCGCAGGCACGGCGCTCGGTGGTGCCATCGCCTCTGCGGCTGCCCTCCTGGACGTGGACCTCGCGGTGATCGGTGGCGGTTTCGCACAGTCGGGTGCACCGCTGTGGGAACCGATGCTCGACGCGGCTGCCCGACATGCCCGTTTGTCGTTCATCGCCGGGCTCCGGATCGTTCCCGCCGAGCTGGGCGGCGCCGGAACTCTGACCGGTGCGGGCTTGCTCGCGCTCACCGCCGTTATCTGACACGCGTTCTTCCCCGATAAATCCGCAGGGAGTCCCACTAAACGGGTGCCACCTGTTCCCAATTTCTGTAACGTGTTTTAGTGTTCTGACTCACACCGTTACGGGCATTGCACGTGACGCCTACGGGAAGGAGGTGACCGTGAGCCCAGACGCTTCCTCATCTGACGTTGCCTCGACTGCTTCTTCGACCGATGAAACCGAGCATCACGCCCAGGTCGCCCGACCGAGCGATTCCCTCCGCGACACCGAAGATCTCCGTGAGCGCCTGGAACGGTGGATGGCCGGCAAGGTGCCGAGCGAATCCACTGTGACCGTCGCCGACGTCACCTTGCCCGCAGCCAACGGCATGTCCAGCGAAACCATCCTCTTCGACGCCACCTGGGACGGCGAACATCATCCCTTGGTCGCTCGGGTGGCACCGACGGAATCGACCATGCCGGTGTTTCCGACCTACGACCTCGAATCCCAGTTCCGCACCATGGCTCAGGTGCGCGAGCACTCGGCGGTGCCCGTACCTGCCGTGTACTGGTCCGAATCCGACCCGGACGCGTTGGGTGCGCCGTTCTTCGTGATGGAACGCATCTCCGGCGACGTGCCACCTGACGTCATGCCGTACAACTTCGGATCGTGGGTCACCGAAGCGTCCCCCGGGCAGCGAAAGACCCTCCAGCGCAGCTCGGTCGACGTCCTGGCTCAATTGCATGACATCGACAAGCCGTGTGAGCGTTTCGACTTCCTCCGGCTCCCCAATTCGGGAACGACTGCACGAGAGGCATTCACGGCACACATCGCCGAACAGCGCGCGTACTACGAGTGGGTGGTCTCCGACGGCATCAGATCACCGCTCATCGAACGTGCCCTCGACTGGATCGAGGAGAACAATCCCGCGGACGATTCGCCGGCCGTGCTCTGTTGGGGCGACTCGCGTATCGGCAACGTCATGTACCAGGACTTCGCGCCGGTAGCCGTACTCGACTGGGAAATGGCAACTCTCGGCCCAAGGGAGATGGATCTGGGCTGGATGGCATTCCTGCACAGGTTCTTCGAGGACATCGCCGGCCTGGCGAACCTACCCGGCCTTCCCGACTTCCTGAGACTGCCGGATCTCGCGCAGACCTACGCCGAGATCACCGGCCACACCCCACACGATCTGGAGTTCTACGTTACCTATGCCGCACTGCGTCAGGCGGTCATCATGTGGCGAATCCAGGCCCGTGCCATAGCTTTCGGCCAGTCGCAGCGACCCGAAGACCCCGACGACATGATCATGCACCGCGCTTCGCTGGCCGCCATGCTGGACGGTACCTACTGGGAGAGGTTGGCCTGACATGCTCTCACCGATGGACGACTACCCCGTTCACCAGATCGCCGAACCGATCCGTCACGTAGCCACCTCGGATCGAAACTTCTACGACCGCTACTACTTCAACTGCTACCCCACCGAATCCCCCGACGTGTTCCTCATCGTCGGACTCGGCCAGTACCCCAACCTCGGCGTCATGGACGCCTTCGCGGTACTGCGCCGCGGTGACGACCACATCGTTGCCCGTATGTCGAAGGCTCTGGGCGCCGACCGTACCGACACCACCGTCGGACCTTTGCGCATCGAAGTGCTGGAAGGACTGCAGAAGCTCCGCGTCGTCCTCGAACCGGGCAGCGAATACGATCTCTCCTTCGACATCACCTTCGACGCCACCATCCCGGCGGCGCTCGAGCCCAAGCACTTTCGTCGCCAACTCGAACGGGTCACGTTCGACACCTCGCGCTTCCTGCAAACCGGAACCTGGACCGGATCGCTCACCGTCGACGGGGAGGAGTTCGCGATCGACCCGAAGACATGGCGGGGAAACCGCGACCGCTCGTGGGGTGTGCGTCCGGTCGGTGAAGCCGAACCGCAAGGCAGACGCGCCGTCGACGGAATCCAGAACTTCTTCTGGATCTACGCTGTCATGCAGTTCGACGAGTTCACGATCTCGGTGATCATGCAGGAAGACGAGCAGGGCAGGCGCATAGTCGAAGAGGCCATGCGAGTGTGGCCGGACGAAACCAGGGACAACGAATGGCTCGGCCGGCCCGAACACGAACTGACGTTCTGCCCCGACACCCGCGACGTCACCGGAGCAACCATCACATTCCACCGGCCAAGCGGTGAAGTCCTGACCGTCACCTGCGAACTGTTGCTGGCCAACTACATCGGAATCGGCACCGGCTACGGACTCGAGCAGGACTGGCGTCACGGAATGTGGCAGGGCGAACTCGTCGTACAGGGACTGCGCCACAAGGTCCACGAGATCGAACCGTTCCAACGCATGTTCTCCCCCGTCGACAATCTTGCGTCCTTCACGCTCACGGAAGGCGCGAACACCCACACCGGCACCGGCCTTTTCGAGGTAGCCGCCATCGGACCGCACGAGAAATACGGATTCACCAGTTTCACCGACACCGCACAGGCAGACGACGCGTATGCCCTCGCGGCGACCGACAACACCGAGGAATGAATTGATGACTGACTACGACAAGCTCTACATCGGTGGAGCATGGGTGGCCCCGGCCACCGACCAGGTACTCGAAGTGTTCTCTCCCGCAACGGAGGAGCGCGTCGGCAGCTGTCCCATCGCAGCACCGGCAGACATCGACGCGGCCGTGTCCGCAGCCCGCGCGGCGTTCGAGGGACCGTGGTCACGCACCACCCCCGCCGAGCGCGGCGCGATCCTCGCCAAGGCCGCCAAGCTGATCGAAGAGCGCAGCGCGGAAATCAACCAGCTCATCTCCAACGAGATGGGCCAGCCGCCCGCCATGGTCGGCATGATGCAGCAGACCCCGTCGATGGCGACGCTGGGCTACTACGCCGAACTGGCCGACAAGTTCGCGTGGGAAGAGAAGCGCACCGGCGCATTCGGGCAGACCAAGGTGACCCGTGAGCCCGTCGGCGTCGTCGCCGCCGTGCTGGCCTGGAACGTCCCGCTGTTCCTGGCGATCAACAAGCTGGCACCCGCCCTGCTCGCCGGCTGCACGGTTCTGCTCAAGCCCGCACCCGAATCCCCACTGTCCGTCCACGTGATTGCCGAGATCTTTACCGAGGCAGGCGTTCCCGAAGGCGTCATCTCCGTGCTCCCCGGCGGAGCCGAGACCGGCGAATACCTGGTCTCGCACGCGGGCATCGACAAGATCACCTTCACCGGATCCAGTGCCGTCGGCCGCAAGATCGGTGCCATCGCCGCGCAGAACCTCAAGCGCTGCTCCCTCGAACTGGGTGGCAAGTCCGCCGCGATCATCCTCGAGGACGCCGACATCGCCGCCGGAATGCCGATGCTCGTCATGTCCGGGCTGATGAACACCGGTCAGGCCTGCGTCGCTCAGACCCGAATCCTCGCTCCCCGTTCGCGTTACGACGAGGTCATCGAGGGAATGAAGACCGCCGCAGGCTTCATGACCGTCGGCGATCCGTCCGATCCTGCAGCACAACTCGGCCCGCTGATCTCCGAGAAGCAGCGTGAGCGCGTCGAGGGATACATCGCCAAGGGCAAGGAAGAAGGCGCACGCGTCGTACTCGGTGGTGGACGCCCCGCCGGTCTGGACAAGGGCTGGTACGTCGAGCCGACGATCTTCGCCGACGTCGACAACTCGATGACCATCGCACGCGAGGAGATTTTCGGACCCGTTCTCTCGGTGATTCCGTACGACTCCGAGGACGAGGCCATCAAGATCGCCAACGATTCGGATTACGGCCTCGCCGGATCGGTGTGGACCACCGACATCGACCACGGCCTCGAAGTTGCCGCGCAGATCCGCACGGGTACCTACGCGATCAACTGGTACGCCTTCGATCCCGGATCACCGTTTGGTGGGTACAAGAACTCCGGTATCGGCCGCGAGAACGGACCCGAGGGCCTCGAGGCCTTCTGCGAGACCAAGTCCGTACTCATGCCGCCCGGCTACGTGGGCTGACCCACCCGGGAGTTGGCACCCTTTGCTGACAGTTGGCACCCCTTCCGACCTGCCGGAACGGGTGCCGACCCCGTGAAAAGGGTGCCAACCCCCAGCGAATCCACAGATCCACCCGGTACCGTCGAAAACGAATCAGTCATCTCACAAAGGACATTCATATGCTCACCAACGCCATCAACGCTTTCCTCGCACTCTGGGGCAGCGCCTCCGTCGGCAGCAGTGGATACCAGATCCCGCCGGGAACCCTTCCCTTCGGTTCCTGAGACAGGACACCAGAACCCGCTGAGCGCAGTTCGCGCCCAGCGGGTTCTCTGCTTTCACCGACCCGGTATCTACCGGTCCAGAACGTGATCCACCAATCGATCCTCGAGACCGGACACCAACGCGTCGGCGTCTCCGGCGTCCACGTGACCGAACCAGGTACCACCGGGGTTCGCGATCACCAACGGCCCCAGGTTGCACGGGCTCAGGCAACCGGTCCCCGTCACCTTTGCCGAAGTGCCTTTGGCCGCCGCGCTCATCGCCCGGTGGAGAGGTCCTGCTCCGTACGCCATACAGCGAGGCCCCTTGCACACCAACAGATGCCTCTCGTGCGGCTCGATCACCGACCACGCCGGACTGCGGTACGACGCCGGACTCGCGGTGATCGGCTTTCCCACCGAGCCGAGTTCGTCGATCACCTGCCCGGCCACCGCACCTTCGAGCGATTCCGATTCGTGGAGCGTCACTTCCAGTTCGGCGTCGATTCGGGTTTCGCGCCAGTTCGCAACCGCCTTGCTTGTCCACGTGAGCAGGTACCGATCCCTCGGCACCGCAACTGGAATCAGCACGACCTTGCCCACGTCATCGGTAAGGGCTCGATCGAGTTCCTCGTGAAGGCTCGGCGAAGCGACATCGAGGTACGCAACGCGAACGTCGACGTCGGTGCCCGCCTGAACAGCGTCGAGCATCCGTCGTGCAGCCGACTCGTCCAGGCCGCTGACAGTCGGTCGTAAGACGACAATCACCCGACGCGAGCACCGGTTGTTGCTCATGCCGACGGCGCGGTTGTCCAGTCGATGCTGCTCGACGGAGCCAGCCCGAACTCTTCGATCTTCGCGCGCAACTGTTCCGCGCCGTAGATGTTGGGGAATCCGCTGGTGAACATGGCGAGAGGAAGTACGACGAAGCGGTTCTGCTTGACGGCGTCGAGGTCACGTAGACCTTCTCGGCTCTTGATCGCGTCGATCTTGCCCTGTACTTCGTCGGCACTCTTCTTGTAGTCCATGATCACGATGACGTCGGGTTCGGACTTCGCGACGGTCTCCCAGCTCGCCTTGAACCAGGTGTTGTCGACGTCGGCGAACACATTGGTTCCCCCGGCCGCATCGATGATTCCGTTGGGGGCTCCATTACCTCCGCTGGTGTACAGATCTTCTTCACCGCTGTCGTAGATCAGCACCTTCGGCTTGTCGCCCGCATCCGGTGCCGACTCCAAACGTGCCAAACGCGAATCCAATTCGGTCTGCGCCTCGGCGGCGGTGTCCTCGGTTCCGAACAGCTTTCCGTAATTCGTCACGTCTGCACGGAGGGCATCCCACGGACCCATCGTTCCGAGCGCGGAATCCGCGGCGGCACTCTGCCGACAGCTGTCGGAGATCACATATGAGTCGATATTGTTGCCCTGCAGCGATTCCGGCGTCACACCGGACGCTCCCTTGAACAAGCCGCTGTACGAGCCGACCACCAGGTCCGCCTGCTTACCCAGAATCGTCTCCATCGTGATCGTTCCGTCCAGGTGTGGAACGTCGGCGATTCCAGGACCGAACATCGAATCCATGACCGCGTCGTTGTTGGTGTTCAACACGACCGCAGCGAGACGATCCAGACCGCCGACCCTGAGAATGGTGCCGATATTGGCCGCATTGCTTGTGGCAACAACTTTTTCGATCGGAAGTTGGAAAGTGCTTTCCGTTCCGCAGTTCTCCAGCGTGACCGAAGTCTTGTCTGCGGCTTCGTCGAGGGGTGCGGTCGCTGTGCAGCCGGAAACGGCCAGCAACGCTGTCGCGGCTGCGACCGCACCGAACGACGCGCGGGTCTTGACGTGTATCAAAGTGCACTCTCCGAAAATGTGTGTTGTGGTTGAGAATTTCGCGATTCGAATACGAGGTGTGAACGGCCTGTCGCAGGGTTCACGAGTTCGAAAGTCTCGACGCCGAAAACAGTTGCGACCACCGAGGTGGTGAGTACGTCGGAGGGATGACCGAAGGCTTTGGCAACTCCGTCCGCGAGCACGAGTACCCGATCGCACACTGCTGCAGCCAAATCGAGGTCGTGCAGTGCCATGATCACCGTCCGGTCCAACGACCGGACCAGATCGAGCAGTTCGAGTTGATGCCGGATGTCGAGATGATTGGTCGGCTCGTCGAGGATGAGTACGCCGGCGTCCTGTGCGAGTCCCCGGGCAAGAAATACCCGCCGACGCTCTCCACCGGAAAGCGTGTCCATCGAAGAGAATCGGTGCTCGATCATTCCGACCTCACCCAGAGCACGGTCCACGACGGCATTCTCGTGCTTTCCGCCGACGCTCCAGGGCTTCGTGTGTGGGGTGCGTCCCAAAGTCACGTATTCGTGAACCAGCAGGTCGGCGGGACTCTGCTCTTCCTGCGCCACAAAAGAAATCGCTTTGGCCCGCGACCGCGCGGACATCGCGTGCACGGACTCGCCGCCGACGCGGACGTCACCGTCAGCGATCGGTCCGAGACCGGCGAGAGCACGCAAGAAGGTCGACTTGCCCGATCCGTTCGGACCGACCACACCCACTACTGCGCCGGCGTCAGCCACGATGTCGACGCCCTTGACGATGGTTCGACGGTCGTTGCGAACAACCACTCCGGACGCAGTCAGAGGCAGTGCACGGGCGCTCACGAACTACCACCGAAACGGTAGCGCCGACGGCCGAGAAGCAGGAGAAACAGCGGGGCCCCGATCACCCCGGTCACCACGCTCAGCGGGATCTCTGTCGGCCGCAACGACGTCCGCGCCACGACGTCGACCCACACCAGGAACGACGCCCCGATCAGTGCTGCCGCCGGCAACACCACTCGATGTCTGGCTCCGACGATCATGCGTGTCACGTGCGGAATGACCAAGCCTACGAAGGCGATCGCACCGGACACAGCAACCATCGTGCCGACCAACGCCGCCAGCACTCCGAACAACACGTTTCGCAGGGTTCGGATGGGAATACCCAGGGAAGCCGCGACGTCCGGCCCAGCCGCCAGTGCGTCCAACCAACCGTGCAGCGCGAACACCGCTGCCGTCAGCAGGACCACAACGATGACCGGCGCCCACAACTTGTCCCAGGATGCCCCGGCCAAACTTCCCAGGAGCCAGAACAATACGGACTGCGCAGCCTGGGAGTCGTTGGTGCGCAGGACCAAAAAGCTCGCGATCGCCGACAGCGCGGATGCGGTAACAGTTCCCGTGAGAACCAATCGCAGTGGAGTGATGCCGCCTTGCAGCGTCGCGATGGTGAAGACCAGAATCGCAGCTCCCAAAGCTCCGATCATCGCACCGAGGCTGAGCGCCCATACTCCGGCACCGGCGAACAGTCCGGTGGTGATGACGGCGGTAGCACCGACACTCGCGCCGGACGACACTCCGAGCAGGTGGGGATCGGCGAGAGCGTTACGGACGAGGGTTTGCACCACCGCACCGGCGACGGCAAGACCAGCGCCGACGGCCAGACCGAGCAGCACCCGAGGTGCCCTGATCCCCCACACGATCGCAAGATCCGAGCGTGTGACGGCCGGGCCTCCGAAGCGCGAGTGCACCACGTCCACCACGGTGGACACGGGGAGCATCTCGGATCCGAAGGCCAACGCGCACACAGCCGAGAGCAAGGTGACGACCAGCAGAGCGGGCAGCACGATACCCGGACTGAGTCGTCCTCGCGGTGCACCAGCCTTCGGCGAAGGCAGGTGGGTAGGTGGAGACAGAGCTCCGCCAACAGCATTCATGGTGTGACCGATCCATCCTCGTGGCATGACACAACGTCAACGAGGGTGGTATCTGGCTACGGTCGACGCGTGGACGACCTCACAGTGGCGGGACCGCGCCGGAATTGCACCGACTTCCCATTACCTCGATGATGACGTCAGAACCATAACGGACGGCGGTCACCATTCCCCACACCGGATCAGGATTCCGACGCGATCATCGATCTCGCATGCCGCACGACGGCTTCCGTGCGCACCCGAAGTTCTTCGGGTGAATCCGATTCCAGCACAACCCGATGCACCTGACTGTCCACGGCAGTCACGGTCAGCCGCGAGGTCAACAACGCGTCCTGCGCACTGAATCCACGGCTTTGCAACACCTCCGAAAACCCTAGTACCAGTTGCTGATTCATTCCTTCGACCTGTTCGATGAGCTCACGCGTACGCGGAACCTGATCGTAGAGCAGGTGAAAGAACTGTCGCGGTTTACTGTTCACCGCGACCGCGCACTCCACCAACATCCTGACGGCCTCGTCGAGGGAGAGTTCGCGCTCGACGATGTCGGAAAGGCAGACCGCAAAACTTTCCCGCGCGGCACTCACGTGACGGTTCGCCAACTCGGAGAGGATCTTGTACTTGTTTCCGAAATACTGGTAGAGCGAGCCCACCGACACGCCTGCCTCGTCAGCGATCCGGTTGGTGGTCGCCGCCATGCCCTCCGAAGCGAAAACGCGAGTAGCTGCCTCCAGGATCGCGTCGTACGTAGCCCTGGAGCGCTGCTGGGAGGGCCTTTTCCGCAGAGTCGACACGGTCCTCCGATGCGAGTTGTCAGCCGCGATGCCGGTATCGAGAATTATGTAGGTGACCAGCGCCGATTATTCGAAGTTTATGCCCGCCCGGTACGCCGACCACATGCCGGCGCCGACCCCGACGTGGTGGGAGTGGAACGGCAACACCGTCCACGTCGCACGGGCGGTGGTGCCGGACGCGCCGGTTCGTGTTCTCGGCATCCACGGCGCCGGCGGCTACTCGGGCGCATTGTGGCCGTTCGCCGGGATCGGCGTGAAACTCGGAGCCGAAGTCCTCTTCCCCGACCTTCCGCTGTACGGCGACACCGTTGCAGCCGATCCCGCCGGCGTCCGGTACGAGCAGTGGGTCGATCTTCTCTGCGATCTCGTCCGAGCAGAGAAGGCAGCCGACGATCGGCCGCTGGTGTTGTTGGGAGCCAGCATCGGCGGTCTGCTGGCCTACGAGGTGGCCGCGCGGACCGGTCTGGCCGACGCCGTCGTCGCCACCTGTCTGCTCGATCCCTCGAATCCGTCGGCCAGAGCTGCCGCGGCGCGGTTCGGCCCGATGGGTGTCTACGGCGCTCCCCTGATGCGCCGCACCGAACGACTGGTGGGCCGTATCCGCGTGCCCATCCGTTGGGTCGCCGACGTCGCGAACATGAGCAGCAATCGGGAACTCGCGACGCTGTGTGCAACCGATCCGCGCGGCGGCGGTGTTCGGGTACCACTCGGATTCCTCAGCAGCTACTTCTCGTTCCAGCACACCGCGCCCGAATCGTTTCGGACGACGCCTGTCCTGCTCACCCACCCGGCCGGCGACCGATGGACGCCACCCGAGCTGAGCCTGGAGTTCCTTCGCCGTATCAACACACCCACCGAATCCGTGATGTTGGAAGGGTGCGGGCACTTTCCCGTCGAAGAGCCGGGCCTGACGCAGTTCCACGACGCCGTCGCCACACTGCTGCACTCCGTCGCCGAGCGTCACCGCACGAAACCGTCGTCACCCGCCTAGCCTGAGAATCGTGAGCACCGAAACGGAAGCATCGGCCGACGAGAGCACCACGACGGTCGTACTGGCGTTTGCGGCGAATGCACTGATCGCCGGGGCCAAGACCGCGGCCGCCATCGTCACCGGATCTGCCTCGATGGTCGCCGAGGCCACCCACTCCTGGGCCGATACCGGCAACGAAGTGCTGCTGCTGATCGCGAACCGCCGCTCGAAACGGGTTCCCGACCGAGACCAGCCACTCGGCTACGGCCGGGAGGCCTACATCTGGTCGATGTTCGCCGCTCTCGGACTGTTTGCACTCGGCGCGGGTGTCTCGATCACCCATGGCATCCAGGAACTGTTCCATTCCGAACCGGCGTCCGACTTCGGTGTCGCCTACGCCGTCCTCGGCGTCTCGTTCATCCTCGAAGGCATCTCGTTCCGGCAGGCGTACAAACAACTCCGAAACGAAGCCTCCGCCGTGAACCGCGACGTCATGACCCAGGCACTCAACACATCCGACCCGACGACTCGGGCCGTGTTCGCCGAAGACGCTGCGGCACTTATCGGTTTGGTCATCGCGTTCGTCGGTGTCCTGTTGCACCAGATCACCGGTTCACCGATCCCCGACGCCCTCGGCTCCATCTTCGTCGGCATACTTCTCGGAGTCATCGCGATCATCCTGATCGATCGCAACCGCCGATTCCTGGTGGGCGAAGAGGCCTCACCGACGCTGCGGGCAGCAGCCGTCGAAGCCCTCTCCCAACTACCCGAGATAAACCGAATCACGTTCTTGCGCATGGAATACCTCGGGCCGCGGCAGGTGTATCTGGTGGCAAGCGTCGATCTGGTCGGTGACTACGTGGAATCGCGAGTGGCCCACACGTTGCGCGAACTCGAACGCTCACTCGAGCAGAGCCCACGCGTCGTGCGGGCGATCCTAACCCTCTCGACGCCCGAAGAACCGTCGATCACCGTCTGAACTTTCGGCTGGGCGATAGGCTCGTTCGATGCGCGCACTGATCGTGATTCTGATGGTTCTGGGATTTGTCGTCGGCGGAATTCCCCTGGTGGGCAGTCTGATCGACATGATGACCAGTCCTGACGAGACCATCGTCTATCAGGGTTCTTACGTACCACTGCGCGGCGTGCAGATGGCTCGGGACTACGAGTCGTCGATGAACATCGCTTTCGACGCCCGATCGGACAATCCGCACTGGCTCGTCCTGGCCTGCTACCCCCTGATCGGAGCAGCACTGGGCGCTTTGACGGCCGCGGTACTGGGACGTCTCGGGTGGCGCCTGACGCGCGCCTGAGCAGACGCCGATGGCCACCCGTCGTCGACACGAGGGGTGGCCATCGAAGAAGGACAGCTTCAGATGTACATAGCAGGATCGATGTAACTGTTCGGGTCCACCAATTTCTCCTTGGTGGTCCGTGGCCGCGCCACCGCCGGGATACCCGTCGCGATGGATTCGGCCGGAACATCCCTGGTCACAACGGCGTTGGCGCCGATAGCGCTACCTTCGCCGATGACGACGGGCCCGAGGATCTTGGCACCCGCACCGACCGTGACCCGGTCACCCAGCGTCGGGTGGCGCTTGACCTGCTCGAGTGAGCGGCCACCGAGAGTGACGCCGTGATAGAGCATCACGTCGTTACCGACCTCGGCCGTCTCCCCGATCACGACGCCCATGCCGTGGTCGATGAAGAACCGTCGACCGATGGTGGCACCCGGATGGATCTCGATGCCGGTGACGAAGCGTGTCAGCTGCGAGAGCACTCGCGCCGGGCCGCGTAGTGCGGGGACGGCCCACATGCGATGCGCAACCCGATGTGCCCAAATGGCATGCAGCCCTGAATAAACGAGCGCGTTCTCCACATTGCTGCGCGCGGCAGGATCCTGACCGCGCGCAGCCTGCAGGTCCTCGCGAATTGTCCCGAGGATACTCACAAGTCTCAATCCCGGATGTGTTCGAACAGCGGGGTGGAGATGTAACGCTCGCCGAAGTCACACACGACAGCCACGATCAGCTTGCCGGCGTTTTCCGGACGCTTCGCCAACTCGAGTGCTGCCCAGACGATGGCGCCGGACGAGATGCCGCCCAGGATGCCTTCCTGGGTGCCGAGTGCGCGAGCGACCTCGATGGAATCGGGGAACGAGACGTCGATGATCTCGTCGTAGATCTCACGATCGAGGACGTCGGGCACGAAGTTCGCGCCGATTCCCTGGATCTTGTGAGGGCCGGGCTGTCCACCGTTGAGGATCGGCGAGTCGATGGGCTCGACACCGACGATCTTGACCTCGGGCTTGTACTTGCGGAGGGTGCGTCCGACGCCGGTAATGGTGCCGCCGGTGCCGATGCCGGACACGAAGATGTCGACGGCGCCGTCGGTGTCGGCCCAGACCTCTTCGCCCGTCGTGGCCTCGTGGATGGCCGGGTTGGCCGGGTTCGCGAACTGGCTGGCCGAGACGGCGTTCTCGGTCTGCTCGACGATTTCCTTGGCCTTGGCGACCGCACCGGCCATGCCCTCGGAGCCCGGGGTCAGCACGATCTCGGCGCCGTATGCACGCAGCATCACGCGACGCTCGGTGGACATGGTCTCTGGCATGGTCAGGATGACCTTGTAGCCGCGAGCAGCACCGACCATGGCAAGGGCGATACCGGTGTTACCACTGGTGCCCTCGACGATGGTGCCACCGGGCTTGAGTGCACCGGACTTCTCGGCGGCATCGATGATTGCCACGCCGATCCGGTCCTTGACGCTGTTGGCCGGGTTGTAGAACTCGAGCTTGACGGCAACCTGTGCGTCCAGGCCCTCGGTCAGACGGTTGAGCCGCACGATCGGGGTGCGCCCGACCAATTCGGTCACGTTGTTGTAGATCCCGCTCATATCTGGTCCTCCTGAGGATCGAGTGTGTCGACCCGCTCGATTCGCTGATCACTGCTTTACGGCTGAACTGCTTTACGGCTACAGGCAAGGGCATACAGACGACCGATGCCGCATCGGTTCATCAAATTGAACCAATGCGGCATCAGGCCACTACATACGGGGGCGGTTTATCAGGCCAACCGCTGCTTCAGAGCTTCGAACTCGTCACGAATGCCGGTTGGAAGCTTCTCGCCGACGAAGTCGAACCACTCTTCGATGAGCGGGATCTCGGCCTTCCACTCGTCGATGTTCACCGCGAGAGCCTCGGTGATGTCGGCGTCCGACACGTCCAGGCCTTCGATGTCGAGTGCCGATCCGGTGGGAACGACGCCGATCGGGGTGTCGATGCCCGCAGCCTTGTGCTCGATACGCTCGACGATCCACTTCAGGACGCGAGAGTTCTCGCCGAAGCCTGGCCACAGGAAGCGTCCGTCGTCGCCGCGGCGGAACCAGTTGACGTAGAAGACCTTGGGGAGCTTGGACGCATCCGCGGACTTGCCGAGGTCGATCCAGTGCTGGAAGTAGTCACCGACGTTGTAGCCGAGGAACGGCAGCATCGCCATCGGATCGCGGCGAACCGTACCGACCTGGCCTTCGGCTGCTGCGGTCTGCTCGGAGCCGACCGTTGCACCCATGAAGACGCCGTGCTGCCAGTCGCGAGCCTCGGTGACCAGCGGAACCGTCGTCTTGCGACGTCCGCCGAACAGGATTGCCGAGATCGGCACGCCCTTCGGGTCGTCCCACTCGGGAGCCATGATCGGGCACTGCGACATCGGGGTGCAGTAACGCGAGTTGGGATGAGCCGCATGGGTGCCCGACTCGGGCGTCCACTCGTTGCCCTTCCAGTCGATCAGGTGCTGCGGGTCGCCTTCGAGGCCCTCCCACCAGACGTCACCGTCGTCGGTCAGAGCGACGTTGGTGAAGACCGTGTTGCCCTGGTCGATGGTGCGCATGGCGTTGGGGTTCGAGGACCAGTTGGTGCCGGGAGCCACGCCGAAGAAACCGAACTCGGGGTTGACGGCGTACAGCTGTCCGTCCTCACCGAAACGCATCCAGGCGATGTCGTCACCGAGGGTCTCGGCGCGCCATCCGGGGATGGTCGGCTGGATCATCGCGAGGTTGGTCTTGCCACAAGCGGAGGGGAATGCCGCCGCGATGTAGTATGCCTTGTCCTCGGGCGAGATCAGTTTGAGGATGAGCATGTGCTCGGCCAGCCAGCCCTCGTCGTGCGCCATTGCCGAAGCGATACGCAGCGAGTAGCACTTCTTGCCCAGGAGAGCGTTTCCGCCGTAGCCGGAACCGAAGCTCCAGATCTCACGATCCTCGGGGAAGTGAGTGATGTACTTGGTGTCGTTGCACGGCCACGCCACGTCTTCCTGGCCCTCGGCCAGCGGGGCGCCGAGCGAGTGCAGAGCCTTGACGAAGAATCCGTCGGTGCCGAGCTTGTCGAGAACCTTGCCGCCCATGCGGGTCATGACGCGCATGGAGACGACGACGTACTCGGAATCGGTGAGCTCGACGCCCAGCTTCGGATCCTCGGCGTCGAGGGGGCCCATGCAGAACGGAACGACGTACATGGTGCGTCCACGCATGCAACCGCGGTAGAGGTCACCCATGAGGGTGCGCATCTCCGCCGGGTCCATCCAGTTGTTGGTGGGACCTGCGTCGATTTCTTCCTTCGAGCAGATGTACGTACGCGATTCGACTCGCGCCACATCGGAAGGATCGGAGTTGCCGAGGAAAGAGTTCGGCTTCTTCTCGTCGTTGAGGCGGGTGAAGGTTCCTGCCTCGACCAACTTCGTGGTCAGTCGGTCCCATTCTTCGTCCGAGCCGTCTGCGAAGACGACGCGGTCAGGCTGGGTGAGTTCGGCAACCTCTTGCACCCATGCAAGCAGTTCCTTGTGCTCCGTGGGGGGCGTGCCGTCAGTTCCATTGAGACCGGGAATGGTCGCTGAGGTCATCAAACTCTCCTGGGGTGAGCCGGAACCGGGTTCTCGTGACACCGGATGCGAACTGCAGCGCCCCGATACCAGTCGATCCCGGTGTCCCCCTCTCGACGGGGTCCAGCCGCGTCATCCACTCACGTGGATTTCACGGACGCCGGGTGTCCTATGTATTGAGGTTAACGCTGGCTGTTCACCTGCAGGTAATCGGGTGCGGTCAGAAATGTCACAGAAACGATTCAGTTGGTGTGTTCACGTGCCTACCCGGCGCTCAGAGCACATAAACGGAAGCTTTTCAGAGCGCGCCGGCATCGATTTTCTGCCAGACGAGGGAGCCTGCGTCGTCTCGACGGCATTCCCAGGCCGAGTAGTCGCCGTCCGATTCGATCATCGTGAGGCGATCGGCGCTACCGTCACGATCGAAATCGGACACGATCACGACGGCATCGTCGGAGTGGACGACGCGGCTGTCGACCGTCCCGTCACCGTCCAAGTCGAAGGCGTCGAAGTTCATTTCGCCGGCATCGACCGGTCCCGACGCGGGCCCGAAGGTCTCGGGCTCGATACGCCCAGGATCGAGCGCTTCGGATTCGTGCCCGTCGTCGATGTGTCCGGCCGTGATCAGAAATGCATCCATGAATCCCCCAAATGAAAGTGACTGCTGCTTCGGCAACCCCTACCGAAACCGTCCGCTCAGTATTACCAGACTCGGCCGATCACGCGTGGCCGAAATTTCCGCCCTGTGGACAACCGCCCGCCCGAGAATCGTCAGAGGGCAGCGTTCAACGCGGCGAGGTCGCGCTCGCACGACGCGAGCTGACCCGATCTGGCCGCGGCAAGCTCACGAAGTTCACCGTCGATCTCCACGATTCGCGCCTGTGCCGACGCCAGCTGTTCGCGACTCTCCGCCATGATCGCCGCTCCCAGATCTGCCTCCGCCTCGAGCATCACGCTCTGTACCCGCTGCTCCCACTGAGCGCGCACCGTCGACATCGACTCGACGATCCACGATCGCGATTGGGCACGATCCGCCATCAGCCCGCGAGTTCGCGCCAACCACCACGCCGCGACGCCACCCAGCACCAAGGTCACCGGGATGCTCGCGAACTCCAACGCCGGAATCATCTCCAGCGGAGTCACCGCGATCCGGCCGAGGCCGAGGCCCGCGGACGCGCCGACGAGAATCGTCACCCGGTCCTCATTTCTCCGTCGACGATCCGGCGGGTCCTCTGGAATCCGTGGGGAAGCCACGTAGCCGGTCGCACCCGCCACCTCGACAGCTGCCGCCATCGCGGCATCGATTACCCGGGTGTGATGGTCGACCTCATGCTGCAACCGCATCGGTACGCTGCCCAATTCGGCTCGCGAGGCCGTGTCGACCCAGGCACGTGCCCCTGCGACCGTCGCCCGGGTCGCTTCGGCGATTTGTTGTGACAGATCCCCACGCGATCGTTGCAGTCGGCTTCGCACCTGCACCAGTCGTTCGCCTCGCCGACCGTCACGATCTGCCAGCAGTCGCGATCGCTCGGCCCGCAGTTCGGCACCCGGAACGCTGTCACGAAGATTCCGGATCTCTACCTCGATCATCCGACGTGTCTGCGCTATGACGCCGGAATTCGAGTCGCCGGCCTGCCTCTCGCGTGCCACCTGGCTCACGACGGCAACGAGCGTCTGCTCCTGACCAGGCGCAATCGGAACGATCGATGCCTGGGCAAAGGCGGTGCAGTGAGAGGAAAGAACCTCGGCATCGCGTCGGTGCACAGCCTGCCAGTCTCGGTAGACGTCAACGCGGGTCAACGCCACCACCACCGGCGTTCCGCTTTCTGCTGCGTCGTCGAGCAGAAGAAGATCCTCGCGACCGATCACGCTGGCAGCATCGACGACCAGAAGTACGACGTCCGCGTCCGCTTCGCGCGCCGCGATCGAACACTCGCCTGAAGCACGGAACATCTGCACGATGTCTTCCCGACCACATCTCTGTGGCCCGACTACGTAAATGCGAGTGCCACTGGATGATTCACCACTGACGAGGCGACCCGGATCGGAGGACGGGTTCCATCGTTGCACCACACGCAGAATCGAATCCGGAAGTACCGAAACGCTATTCATCGGTCACCGCCGGAGCGGAGCGATCGCCCCCGAGCTGCGCCCACCGACGCACATACCCGCGGCGAATCAGTGAGATCCTTTGTTGTGGAGCCTCTTCCGACTCGTCGACAAGCTCGCCCCACCACCGACTGCACGTGCCCGCCTCGTCAGCAGTCCGAGGATCGGGAGGCTCGCCGTGCCGCAGGCCTCGAATTTCGGGGCTCATCATCGCCGCCGCGGCGCCGAACAACACCGCGGAGTCCGAACTCAGATACAACTCGATCTCGTCCCTGCCCGCAGTGCTCCGCGAGGCAGATCGCGTCAGCGCTGGACCGATCTGCTCGACCCGGCCCCACCACTGCGCCTCCAGGACAGGTCCGAGGGCCGCGAACAACTCTTCGACTCCGCGTCCGGTCAGCGTCTCCACCGGAACCGTGTGCACGCCGACGGTCTCCGAGATTTCCGCGGCCCGTCCCAGTGCCTCGTCCCAGCGCGGTCCGAACAGGTCGGCCTTGTTTGCCGCGACCACCGCCCGATCCGAGACTCGGGAGATCGCTCGGCGGTCGACTTCGCGGACCGCGTCGACCACCACGTAGACAACACAACGACGACCCAGATCAGGGTTCGACGTTCCAGGGACGTCGAACGCCCGCGACTCGGTCACCACAACCGGTGCACCGACAACTCTGCGCGAGAACCGCTGATCGCGCCCCAGGACCCGGACCAACGACGACCGCCCCACCCCGGCTCGACCCGCGACTACCAACTCGAGCGGTGCGGTCAGCGATCCGAGCACGGAGTGAACCGCCTCTGCGGCTCCCGAATCGATCGACGCCAGCCGGTATGCCAGAGCGCGCAACCGGTCGATCGGCTCCGCGCAGGCGTCGTCGAGCGATTCTGCGGGCAACATTCGTGACCAATTACTGCATGCAAATCCTGTGTTCATCCCCACCCCACGTCCCCATCGTGTCGGTGAGATTCTGTCAGGTTCTCGGCAAGGACGGCAGGTGACACCGCCCTTTCGCCGACTGTCCGAAGTCGGCGGATTCAGGACTTTCAGCGGAAAGTCTCAACTCAAACTTCAGACCCGTCTGCGCCAAACGGGGGTCATGCGTGACAATGGGTTCGTGAACGAAGCCGATCAGCATGCACCGCAGACCCCAGAGACGGGGCAGACGGACCACGCCAAGGGGTCCCGTCTCCATCCGAGAGTGACCAGCTTTCGCTCTCGCCGGGGTGCGCTGACCGACGCACAGCAGCAGGCTTGGGACCGTCAGTGGCCGCTCATCGGCGCCGACGTCTCGGACACACCGCTCGACGCGAACGCCTGGTTCGGACGCGAAGCACCCCTGATCATCGAGATCGGTTCGGGTACCGGTACCGCGACGTCCGCTATGGCCAAGGCAGAACCGCACGTGAACCTGGTCGCGATCGAGGTGTACCGCCCGGGGCTCGCACAGCTTCTGCAGCAGGTCGAACGCGAAGAGATTCCCAACGTCCGCGTACTACGCGGTGACGCGATGGACGTACTCGAAAACATGGTCGCCCCCGAATCCCTGACGGGCGTCCGGGTGTTCTTCCCGGATCCGTGGCCCAAAGCCCGCCACCACAAGCGTCGCCTCCTGCAGGGGCCGACGTTCGCGCTGATCGCCAACCGCCTCAAGCCTGGCGGAGTGCTGCACGTGGCCACCGATCACGCCGAATACGCAGAATGGATCGAAGAAGCCGGTAATGCCGAGCCGCTGCTGACCGCACTCGACTGGGAGTCTCCGATGACCCACGAGCGTCCGGTCACCAAGTTCGAGGACAAAGCCCATAAGGTCGGAAGTGCAATCACCGAGCTTATATGGGGGAAGATCAGAGCATGAGCGTCAGCGAACAGCTATCCGACGACGTGGCGTCGTCGGAATCTCCTCTCGACTTCGGTCGTGACTCCCGCCACCCCAAGCGGGTGCTTCTGGTCTGGGACGCCCCCAACCTCGACATGGGCCTCGGCGCCATCCTCGGTGGCCGGCCTACCGCCGCCTACCGGCCACGATTCGATGCACTGGGTCGCTGGCTGCTCTCTCGCACCGCCGAACTGTCCGCACAGAACAGTGGCACGCTCGAGCCCGAAGCGACGGTTTTCACCAACATCGCCTCCGGCAGCGCCGACGTCGTTCGTCCTTGGGTCGAAGCCTTGCGTAACGTGGGTTTCGCGGTGTTCGCCAAGCCGAAGGTCGATGAAGACAGCGATGTCGATTCGGACATGCTCGAGCACATCGCGCTCCGGTACGGCGAGGGCCTCGCCGGAATCATGGTCGCGTCTGCCGACGGCCAAGCGTTCCGCGAACCTCTCGAGGACATCGCAGCAACCGGCATCCCGGTCCAGGTTCTCGGGTTCCGCGAACACGCCAGCTGGGCTGTGTCGTCCGATATCTTGGATTTCGTCGATCTCGAGGACATCCCGGGTGTCTTCCGTGAGCCTCTGCCACGGGTAAGCCTGGACACCCTGCCCGACGAGGGCGCCTGGTTGCAGCCGTTCCGACCGCTTTCTGCCCTGCTCATCGGGCGAAAAAGTGTTGCCGAGTAGGAGTTGATCAGTGTTCGCCAGCTGGGGAAGCATCGTCTATCGAGCCCGCTTCACCGTCATCGCTGTCATGGTGGCGGGGCTCCTCGGGCTCGCTGCGTACGGCCTGAGCCTGCAGGATCATCTCAGCCAGAGCGGCTGGGACGATCCGGGGTCGGAATCGGTAGAGGCTGCCAAACTCGCTGACGGCACGTTCGGACGCAGCACGACGGGTGACGTTCTGGCGCTGTACACAGCGCCGGAGGGCAAGACGGTCGACGACCCCGAGTTCCAAGCGAAGGTCATCGACAATCTGCAGCGGCTCGTTGCCGACAACCCCGACCAGATCATGAAGATCAACGGCTCGTACTTCAAGGTCGACAACGGTCTCTCGGTGGCGGCACTGGCGGACAAGACCAAGCAACACGCGGTCACCAGCATCGCGATCGCCGGCGACAACGACACCGCGGTGTCCAACAACTTCCGCGACGTCGAGTCGCAGTTCTACATCGACGGCGTCGACGTGCAACTCGCCGGCCTGCAACCTGTCGCGAATTCGCTCAACGACACGATGGCCAACGACATCAAGCGCATGGAAATGCTCGCAATTCCCGCTGTCGGTGTCCTGCTGTTCTTCGTCTTCGGTGGCGTGGTCGCTGCCGCCCTCCCGTTGATCGTCGGCGGACTGACCGTCATCGGCGCCAACGGCATCATTCGACTGATCACCAACTTCACCGAGGTCAACGCGTTTGTCGCGCCCGTGGTCTCTCTGGTCGGTCTGGGCCTCGCGATCGACTACGGACTGTTCATCGTCAGCCGTTTCCGAGAAGAGATAGCCGAGGGGTACGACACCCCGACCGCAGTACGCCGAACGGTCATGACGGCAGGTAGAACGGTCATGTTCTCGGCGACCATGGTTGCCGTCAGCCTCGGCGGTCTGCTGTTGTTCCCGCAGGGCTTCCTCAAATCGGTGGCCTACGGCGCCATCGCTGCTGTCATGCTTGCCGCGATCTCGTCCATCACGATCCTTCCTGCGATTCTCGGCATTCTCGGCAAGCGGATCGACGCGCTGACCTTCAAGAAACTGCGCCAGACCAAGACCAACGAGGAAATCGAGAACGGTTTCTGGGGCAAGCTGACCCGCTGGGTCATGCAGCATCCGCTCAAGGTCGCGGTCCCGATCGTCGCGGCTCTGCTGCTGATGATCATTCCGCTGACGGGCATCAAGTTCGGCGGTATCAACGAGACGTACCTGCCCCCCGACAGCCCCACTCGTGTCGCGCAAGCGCAGTTCGACGAACTCTTCCCGGGCAATCGCACCGAACCCGTGCGACTGGTCATCCAGGGCGCCGACAACACCACACTCGGTCAAATCTCCAAGACCGCAAACGCTGCGCCGGGTCTGGTCGAGAAGTTCACCCCGGAAGTTGCGACCAAGGACGGTGTCAACGTCCTCAAGGCCGGTCTGACCGAGCGCAACGAGGCACGTCCCACCATCGACTATCTGCGATCCGCGGACTGGCCCGAGGGCACAACTGTGCTGGTCGGCGGCACTCCGGCCATCGAGCAGGACAGCGTCGACGCGTTGCTCGATCGTCTGCCGCTGATGGTCGTATCCGTCATCCTGCTGACGACCCTGCTGATGTTCTTGACGTTCGGTTCGCTCGTCCTGCCCATCAAGGCTGCGTTGATGAGTGCGCTCGGACTGGGTTCGACGCTCGGAATCCTGACCTGGATCTTCATCGACGGGCACGGTTCCGGTCTGTTGAACTTCACACCGGGACCGATCATGTCTCCAGTCCTGGTGTTGATCATCGCGATCGTCTACGGCCTGTCGACCGACTACGAAGTGTTCCTGCTCTCCCGCATGGTCGAAGCGCGAGCGCAGGGCGCGAGTACCACCGAATCCATCCGAATCGGCACGGCACATACCGGCCGAATCATCACCGCTGCCGCACTGATCCTGATCGTGGTCACCGGCGCCTTCGGCCTGTCCGATCTGGTGATGATGAAATACATCTCCTACGGCATGATCTCCGCGCTGATCATCGACGCGACGCTGATCCGAATGTTCCTGGTCCCCGCGACCATGAAACTGCTCGGCGACGACTGCTGGTGGGCTCCGGCCTGGATGAAGCGGATCCAGCAGAAGATCGGGCTGGGTGAGCCGATCCTCGACAACGAGCTGGTACTCGCGAACGTCCCGCAGATCGCGCCTGTCGGTGCGATCGCCGGACCGGGTCAACCGCGCAAGATCGAAGCGGCCTCTCGGGTCATGCCGCCGCCTGCCCCGGCTGTACAGCCGGACAGCGGACCTCGTGTTCCCGATCCACTCACCGAGCCCATTCCGCTCAGCGAAATGGCGATCAAGGCACCGAACACGGAGGCTCCCGCCGCGGAGAAGCCAGCACCGCGACGTCGTCTCGATATCGGGAGTGCAGCAAGCGCGCCCCAGAACTTGATCGAGGCACCGGTCCCCAATCCCTCGTACCGACCGCAACCGAACGCCACCGACAAGCGCAGGAACCCCGCGCCCGCTGCGCCGGCCGAGCGTCCCATCGAAAGCTGGTTGTCGGACTTGCGGGCCCGGGAACAGACTCCCCCGGCCTCACGGCCGCTGCCGGTGGTGCGGACGCCTTCGCGTACAAACGGTTCGGCGACCAACGGTGCCGCCAGCAGCGCTTCAGGCACCAACGGCTCGAGCCGGAACGGCTCTGCAAACGGTGCTGCCACCGGCTCTGCAACAAACGGTTCCGTAACCAACGGCTCAGCCCCGACCTCGGTGGAGGCGACCCCCCAGTCGCCGCCTCCACCGACCGCTCCGGAGCGTCGCAACGGGGTTTTCACGGATGCGCCTTCGCCTACCACCGAGCCCCGAGTTTCGGACGCCACCCCCGACGGCGACGACAACG
The DNA here is from genome assembly GCF_042728675.1 of Rhodococcus sp. NPDC060176. Taxonomy (NCBI): domain Bacteria; kingdom Bacillati; phylum Actinomycetota; class Actinomycetes; order Mycobacteriales; family Nocardiaceae; genus Rhodococcus; species Rhodococcus sp. NPDC060176. The sequence continues at coordinate 586,578 of NZ_JBHWYS010000003.1, read as the reverse complement.
CCACCGGCAGGCACCGGCCTGACGACGCCGGCGCCATCAGCGTGAGCGAACTCATCGCTCGCCAGAAGCGAAGCTGACCTGCTCCTGCTCCTGCTTGGCAAAGGCTCGTGCATAACGTGTCCCGACCAGCAGGAGCAGCAAGCCGACCACCAGGAAGGCGACGCTGCGCACCAGCCCACTGAGTGTGGCCAGGTCGAAGAGGAACAGCTTTGCCACTGCCGCACTGGTGAGAGCAAGCCCGGCTCCGAGCAAGACGCGAGCGTGCTGGCGGTTGTTCAATCCGAGCACCAGGGCTGACGTGGCGGCAAGCATCCAGACGATGGTTGCGACGCTGTGCCCGACGACGAATCCGGTTGCACTGTCGAAGATTTCGACGCCGGACGAGACGAGCGCGCACGTCACCGCGTAGAGGACACCGAACCCTGCGACTGCCCACAAGACCGCTGCGTTTGAATCGGCGATCAACTTCAGTCGGTGAATCCCCCACACCAGCATCGCCAGGGCGCCTATCGCCGTCAGGCTCGAGAGCGCCGTGATCGCACCAAGTTGCATGGAAGCGGCGCGAGCGGTCGTCAACGCCTCCGGCGGAACCGTCGTGAGGTATCCGATCGATCCGATTGCCACAAAGGCGGTTCCGAGGGCGAAGACGAAGCGCGAACCTGCATACAGCGAGACTCCGAGGAAGATCATGCCGACCGTGAGGATCAGCGGCACGACCAGAGATTCCGTCGCCCCGGAGAGGCAGCAGAGCAACAATGCGAGGGCGCCGGTTGCGCCCAGCCCGAATCGCAGTTGCGTCGGCAAAGGCTTGGCCGCCGCTCCGGCGGAAAGAAGTAGTGCCGCAGTAATTCCGTACAGCACTGCGGATTCGGTGCGCCCGAGCACGGCTCCGACGCTCATCAGCGGAAGGGTCGAGACAACAAAGGTAGCGGTGGACCACGCCCCTGCAACTCCGCCGCGCGAGGGCCAACCCGTCCACTGCATAGCCATCGCGCAGCCGGCGCCCACGATTGCAACCACGCTGGCACTGATCACCAATTGCACTGCACTGTTACCGGATTCGTTGAAGATGGACTCCGACGCGATCGCGATTAGCAGTGCGAGAACCACCGGTACGGTGCGCGCCATACCCAGGTACTTCCAGTCACGACCGAGCTGGGCGGAGAACGTCGCCGATTGGATCGCGAACAGGAAACCGATGAGGGTCAACGATATTCCCGACGTCAGTACGGGAGCCAGCACCGCTGCGCCCAGAACGATCATGAGCGCCAGTGATTCGGAATCCCATTTGACGGCGAGGGCACCGCCGGCCGCGGCAATCCCGAAGGCAATCACCACCGCGAGCGGCGTCGCCACCCAACCGTAGAGAACGGACGCTGCGACGACGTCGAGGTACATCCCTGCGAAACCGGTGGCAGCCAGGGCAATTGCCCCCACCTTGCCCCCTGGGCGTCCGTGCACCCGCACCCCGGCAAATACCAAGGCGCCGGAAAGGAGTGCGCCACCGAGCACCCGCAGCGGCGGTCCGAAGAATCCGGCCTGCGCTGCAAGTACCAGCAGCATCACGACTCCGATCAGTGTGACGGCAACACCTGCCGCGGCCAGGAGTCGACTGATGACGCCGTCGCGTTGCCACCAGGGCTGGCGAGGTGCCGCAACCGGATACGTCGGTGGCTGCCACGAGGGCACGCTCTGCTGAGGGCGGACCTGCTGCATCGGCTGTACCGGGGCTACCTGAACTACGGGAACAGAAGCTACCGGAGCCGGAACTACCGGCGCGGGCGCCGGCACGGCGGTCGAGGCCAGCTGAGTCTGCAGAATCGACAGGTTCTGGCCCATGTGACGCAACTGCCGGCCGATGCTGTCGCACTCGGCCGAGAGGGCGATCACCAGTCGCGGATCGACGGCGGGAGAGCTCGGTGTAGTCATGAATATGAGCTTGCTTCTCAGCCGAACAGATCAGATGAGTAGTACTACCCGATCAGCGTGGGGACTTCTCGTATTCGACCGACAGCACCCTCGGCTGACAGGGCACTATCGCCGAGCTGCTGCGTTCCGCAATCGTTCGGACAGAAGCCGACCCGACGTGTGAAGCGGAGCGGGATCCTGACGCGCTCGAGCGAGCACCAGCGCACCCTCGAGTGCGGACAGAGCGAGGATGGCCTCGGACTCTGCGTCCTCGCGGGACCAGCCGTCGGCTTCGAGGCGCTGAGCCAGCAGAGCAAGCCAGGAGTTGTACCCGTCCGCGCAAGCACCACGGATGACGTCGGATTCGGTTGCGGCATCCAGCGTTGCCGTAGCCAGAGCACATCCACGTTCGTAGTCCGAATCCGACAACCGAGCAGCCAGCGCGGCGGCGAATGCCGAGATCGCGGTGGCGGCATCGGGTGAGCTCTCCAGCAGATGCCGGATGAAATCGGCCATTGCCTCACCGCGACGCCTCAGAGCCTCGCCTGCGAGTTCTTCCTTGCCGCCCGGAAAGTGAAAGTACAAGGAACCTTTGGTAGTCGCACTAGCCGAGAGAACTTCCGACACACCCGTTCCCGCGTAGCCCTTCCGCTGCAGCAAATCGGCAGCGGCATCGACCAACAAATCCCTCGTAGACATAAGTTCAATATACCGATCAGTACACATATCACCAACACTTGAAGTGCATAAACTACCAAAACCTTGCATCACTAGACCGATTGGTACATGATTCGGAAATCGACAAACCGGAGCGCGGCCAACGACGCTCACGATGGCAAAGGATCGAATCGATGTCCCCGAATCCCACAAACCGCACCACGCCGACCGTCCTCGGACCGGACGAAGATCTCGCCGCGACTCTCTCGGCCACCGGCGTCCGGATGATGGTTCGAAGCAAACAGACCGAGGGAGGATTCTCGCTTGTCCAACACCGCATCGCTCCGCATTCGATGACCTCGCCGGTCCATCGCCACAGCCGGGAAGACGAGTACACGGTGGTTCAAAGTGGCCGCGTCGCAGCGATGGTCGGAGACGAGGTCGTCTACGCGGAGACCGGCGCCATGATCTTCAAACCACGTGGCCAGTGGCACGCAGTGTGGAATCCCGACGACATTCCAGCCCGGATTCTCGAAATCATCACACCAGGAGGGATGGAAGACCTGTTCGAACTGATGCCGAAGCTACTGGCCGAAGCAGGTTCCGCCGCGGAATCGGTTGCAGCGCGGGTAGAAGCAGACTTCGGGATCGAATTCGATCTCGTTGCCACCGCCGAGATCGCACAGACACACGGTGTGGGATTCGGCATCGAAAGTCACTGACCGACTGTCAGCACCTACCGATCGAAGGAAAATTCATGCTTGTACTCACCGGAGCAGAAGACCTCACCGCCAACCTGAACCAAGAGCTGGGCGTCAGCGACTGGCACGAGGTCACGCAGGAGTCCATCGACGAGTTCGCCCGCGTCACCGGCGACGATCAGTGGATTCACGTCGATGTTGATCGTGCGAAGGAGTCACCGTTCGGCGGAACGATCGCGCACGGTAACTACACGCTCTCACTCGGACCCAAGTTCTCGTATGCGATGTTCTCGCTCGAGGGTTTTGCGTTTGCTCTCAACTGCGGATTCGACAAGGTCAGGTTGCCTGCTCCGCTTCCGGTTGGCTCTCGCGTCCGCATGCGTGCGACGTTGAGCAAAGTCGAACCGATCAATGGCGGCGTCCAGATCACGGTGACCCAGACATTCGAACGAGAACACGGTGACAAACCCGTGTGCGTCGCCGAGATGTTGACCCGCGCGTATCACTGAAAGGTCAGGAGCCGAACATCTTTCGGATCGTGGTACCGAAGGGATGCTTCGCGGTGACGCTGCCGAATCGCACCTTGCCGTGAACCACCAGGTGCAGCGGCCCCATCTGCGGACCGGAGCGAACCTTGTTGGACGCGCTTCCCCCGACTGCCTCGACACCGTTCATGTCCACCGTCGCCTCTTCGGGAACGATCAGTGAGATCGAACTGGCGTAGTCGTCGATCGAGATGTTCACGACCTGCGTCTGCATCACTGCACGCGTGAAATCGATGGTCACACTGGACATTCTGGTGTCGACCACGACGGCTGGAGGAACGATCCATGCACCGTTCCGCGTCACCGTCGCCATTCGTCCGCGGATCACGGCAGCATTCGCCGCGCCGTACGCACCGACAACCGGAGCCCCGACCGGAGCGCGGTAGGGCGGGCTCGGGTGAACCGGCGGTGGCTGATGCGGCTGGGGTTGGTAGGTCGGCGCCGGATAGGGCTGGCCTTGGTACATCGGCTGACCCGCATTGGGATACGCGGGTGGATCGTAGTCGGAGATCAGTGTGATGCCCGGAAGATCCGTGAGTACCGAGTTGAGTTCACCTCGCGTCTTCGCGGCCAAGGCCGTGTCCATGCGCTCGGTGAACTCACCGAGCGAGAGCATCCCTTGACCGACAGCTTTCTGCAGCAGCTCGCCGACGTGCTCTCGTTCGGCATCGGACACGCGTAGATTCCTGGCCTCCATGATTTCCAGGATAAACGTTATTCGAGACCTTGTTCTATCGCGTATCGCGTGAGCTCGACGCGATTGGCCAACTGAAGCTTCCGAAGCGTCGCCTGGACGTGGTTTTCGACGGTCCGGTGGCTGAGCGAGAGCCTCGTGGCGATCTGTTTTGCGCTCAGCCCCTTGGCGACAAGACGGAGCACTTCAGTCTCACGGTCTGTGAGCCGAGGCAGCTCTGGTGCACGATCGTCGGCCGGTGCCGTCGACATCCGGCGGTACTCGCCGAGCACCAATCCGGCGAGGCCGGGTGTGAAGACGGCTTGTCCGTCGAAGGTCGCTCGCACGGCCTCGAGCAGTTCCGCCACGGAAGCACTCTTGACCAGGTAACCCGACGCTCCGGCTTTGACCGCGTCGAGGACGTCGTCACGCTCGGCGGAGGCCGAAAGCACGAGTACCTTGCTCTTCGGCGAAACCTCGAGCACCGCAGTGGTGGCGTCGGCGCCGTTTCCGTCCGGCAGGTTCATGTCCATCAGAACCACGGCGGGTTGCACGGCGGCGGCGCGGCGGCGTGCACTCTCGACACCCTCCGCCGTCGCACTCACCGTGAAACCGGCGGCCTCGAGGTCCCGAGAGACACCGTCGCGCCACATCGGGTGATCGTCGACGACCATCACCGTCACCGGATTCTCGCCTTGTTCGTCAGCCACGCTCACTCTTCCCCTTCGGAACGTTGATCTCCCATTCGGTGCCCTCCCCCGGCCCCGTTTGCAGGACCGCAGTTCCGCCGAGCACCTGCACTCGGCCGAGAATGGACTTCGATACTCCCATGCGGCCTTCGGCTTCGGCTTGCGCCAAGCGACCCTCTGGAATTCCGATTCCGTCGTCGCGGACGCTGACGATCACTTCGTCCGGCAGATCTTCGAGCAACACGTATGCCTTCGCCGAAGGTCCGGCGTGGAGCCCGACATTGGACAGGGCGTTGTCGACGATGGCTGCCAGCTCGATAGCTCGATCGCGCTCGATCACGACGGGGTGCGCAGGCGTCGACACCGACACCGACGTACTTGCCTGCGTGGTCAACAGCGGACACAGATCCACTGTCTGTCCGCCGACGTCTGCCGCGGCACCCGAAACCTGCTCGGAGATCAGCATTCTCAAGGCGACCTCCTGCTCACCTGCCAGAGCAGCCAGTTCAGCTGCCTCGCCGCCGAGTGCCGCTCCTCGCCGGCGCACCATCGCCAGGACCTGCAGGACTCCGTCGTGTACTTCGCGTGCCAAGCGTTCGCGCTCTTCTGTGGCCGCCGCCAGACGTACGGCTTGTTCGAGTTGTCGATGCGAGCGCCGAGCGGTGGTGGTGGCCAAGCCCAACGCCAGGCCGACCGATACGAGCACGGGAGCCGTCGCATCGCGCCAGAGGTCCAGGTTGACCTGGTCGCGGATGATCGCGCTGGCCGCCGAGATGACGACTCCGGACGCCATGCCGAGCCACGGCCCGCCGAGAATTGCCGCGGAGATGACAGCGTTGGTGGCCCACAGCGTGGTGGGGAGCGTCTGGTGATTCTGATACCAGTCGTGGTCGGAGACCAGCCTCGTCGACGCCATCAGCAAGACGACGACCACCTGATCGGCAATCACCACCTGATATCTCGGCAGCTTCTTCCCGAACAAAGCCCCGGAGGTCCCGAGCAGCAGTGCCGACACCCCGGTCCACACGGCCATCAGAGCGACGAAGAACCAGCTGAGCCGGGAGTTGGTGTAGTCGGAGGCCGAAGCGAACTGGTAGCTGATCGCGTACACCAGCGTGACGAGCCGAAATGCCTGCGCCGCCCGCCACAGCGGGGCATCAGGGTCGGTGTCGATGCCCGACGCCTCGCGAACGGTCGGCTGATAGTGCAGCCGGCGACGGCGGGTGGGCTCAGTCATCGGGAGGGGTGGGGTTCACGATGCGAGGCTCGGCGCGCGGCTCGTCGGGTTCGGCGGGGAACAGTGGGGTCTCCGGATCTTCGACGTGCAGTTCGGCGTACGCGATGTCCGGGTCGTCGGCGAGGAGGGAACGAATAGCGGTATTCAGGACCGCGACGATCGGAACAGCCAATAGCCCGCCGACGATTCCGGCGAGAACGATGCCCGTCGTAATGGCGAGAACGACTGCCAGCGGATGCAGGCGAACAGCGCGACCCAACAACAGCGGTTGCATCACGTGCGCTTCGAGCTGCATGACGCCGATGATGATGCCGAGGACAATCAGCGCGGTCAGGAAACCCTTCGTGACCAGAGCGACAAGCACCGCGAGAAAACCGGTCAGAAATGCACCGACGATCGGAATGAACGCGCCGATGAACACCAACGACGCCAGCGGCAGGGCGAGCGGCACCCCGAGGATCGCCAGGCCGGCCCCGATACCGATCGCGTCGGCTGCGGCAACCGCGACCGTGGCGCGCACGTAGCCGATCAGCGACCCGAAACCCGCAGAACCGGCGATCCGCACGCGACGTCGAGCGTCGGTGGGAACGATCCGGGTGACGAACTGCCAGATCTGGTCGCCGCCGTAGAGGAAGAAGATGAGAGTGAACAGCGTCAGCAATGCCCCGGTGAAGATCTCGCCGATGACTGTCGCCGTGGTCAAGGCGCCGCTGGTCAGGGACTCACGATTGGATTGCACCGACTTGACGACCGAATCACCCGCTTGGCGGATCTGATCCTCACTGAAGTGCAACGGTCCGCTGGTGAGCCAGTTCTGAATCTGCGTGACGCTAGCCGTGAACTGGTCGGTGAGCTGCGGCAACCCGTCGATGAACTGCTCGACGACAAACGTCATGATTCCCGCGACCAGCCCGATCGAGCCGAGCAACACGACGATGACGGCTGCCGAGCGAGGAACACCCCACACCTGCAGCCGATCAACCACCGGAATCAACAGAGCCGATGCCAAAAGAGCCAGCCCGACTGGGATGAGCACGGTTTCGAGACGTAGAACGACATACCCGAGAACCAACAGTCCAGCGAAGATCACAATGAGGCGCCACGACCATTCCGCCGCTATGCGCACACCCGGATGCACTGCCCGAGCGTCGGCGGATATGGGTTTGTTCATCCTCGAAGCTCGCTCCGCACGCCCCCTGTTTGCGTTCACATCGCGAGCCTAACCGGACCGGCCGACACAGGTGAGCGGACGAATAATCGGACGCGCGTACCAACACTTCGACCTCTGCCAGCTAAATTGAACCCTGTGCGGGCCTCATACAGAGCAATAGCGGTGACCATCCGCAGCCGGTGGCCTCTCTATATGCTCTCCATGCTCGCGGCCAACCTGATCGGCGCGGTACTGGTCTTCGCCTTCGTGCGGTACGGCGTGCCGATCCAGGAGTCCGACGCGATTGTTGCCGACCGGGTCCGCAACTTCGCGATCTTCGGCGTGTACCTGGCATTCGCCGGAGCCGTCAGCCTCACGGCGGCGGCCATGATGTTGAAATCGGTCATCCGTTGGCGGCTGCGCGGGGGTCCGCCGACAAGGTCGGAGCAGATGGCGGCACTCCACGCGCCGCTTCGCCAGGCCATTGTCCACCTGGTGCTGTGGATCTTGGGCGGAATCATCTTCGTGTTCCTCACCATCACCGAGATGCCCGGACTCGCGATCGCGGTGATCGTGACGGTGTGTATGGCCGCGACCACGACCTTCGGGTTCACCTACATGCTCGGTGAGCGCATCTTGCGTCCGGTCGCCGCCCAGGCCTTGAGCGAGGGCGAATTCGATCGGACCATGGCGCCAGGCGTCGGCACCCGGCTGGCGATGACCTGGGGACTCGGCACGCTGATGCCCGTCGCAGGCATCATTTTGCTGTGCTCGACGCAGCTCACGACGAATCTCGAGTTCTCCCCCGACTCACTCGCGTGGGCGATCCTGCTCATCTCGATCATGGCGATCGTGCAGGCGTTTGCGCTGTCGATGCTGACGGCTACTCAGATCTCCGATCCCATCCGCCAACTGCGTCGGGCCATCGAGCGGGTGCAGCGCGGCGCTACCGACGTACGCGTCGAGGTGTTCGACGGTAGTGAGATCGGCCGGCTGCAGGTCGGCTTCAACCGCATGATGAAAGAGTCCGACGAGCGTCGTCTGCTGCGTGAGCTGTTCGGTCAGCACGTCGGCGAGGACGTGGCCCGGCGCGCGCTGAAGTTCGGCACCGAACTGGGCGGCGAAACTCGATTCGTGGCAGTTCTGTTCGTCGACATGGTCGGATCCACCGGCGCCGCGGCCGAGCGCCCGCCGGGTGAAGTGGTCGAGCTGCTCAACGAGTTCTTCCGTGTGGTCGTCGACGTCATCGATCGTCACCACGGTTTTGTCAACAAGTTCATGGGTGATGCGGCGCTCGCCATCTTCGGTGCACCACTCGATCGACCCGACGCTCCGACGGCCGCCCTCGCTGCGGCTCGCGAGCTGCGGTTCAAGCTCAACGACATCACCGGCCTGGACGTCGGTATCGGCGTGAGCGCGGGTCTTGCGGTCGCCGGCAACATCGGTGCTGCCGAACGTTTCGAGTACACCGTGATCGGCGATCCGGTCAACGAAGCGTCACGGCTCACCGAGCTCGCGAAGCTTCGGCCCAGCCGAGTGCTGGCGTCGACGAGCGCGCTGTACTTCGCCGACGAAGAGGAACAGGCCGAGTGGGAACTCGGCGAGCAAGTTCAACTGCGTGGACGCCGACGACTGACGCATCTGGCGTGGCCCGAAAAGTATCCAGAGGTCGATCCGGATCAAATTGGTTAGGGTGAGTCGATGGCTCAGCCTGGAAACACCCCACGGCGACTGAGACGACCACGCTCGCCCGTGGCCGAGACCAGTCGGGCCAGAGGGCGCTTCTGGTGGCTGAAGTGGCTGCTCGGGGTGGCTCTGATCGCTCTCCTGATAGTCGAGGGCACCATCCTGTGGCCCCGACTCAACGAGTACTGGCAAGCGCTCACCGAGATTCACTGGGGTTGGGTGGCCGCCTGCGTGGCGGCTCAGGCAGTGTCGCTCAGTGGATACGCGTCCGTTCAACAACGTCTTCTCAATGCCGCCGGAGTAGTCGCCGGTCACGTCAAGAACCTTTCGGTCATTTACGCCAGCACGGCGATGGCGCTGACGTTGCCTGCCGGCCAAGTCTTCTCCACTGCGTTCACGTACAAGCAGACTCGAAAGTGGGGTGCGACGCCGGTAGTCGCGTCGTGGCAGTTGGCAATGTGCGGCGTCATCGCCGCTGTCACTCTGGCACTCCTCGGTGCCACCGGCGCAATAGCATTCGGTACCAAGGTCAGCCCGGTGACGCTGACGATTTCGCTCGTCGGCATGGCAGCGCTGTTCCTGGCGTTGCGATACATAGCCCAGAATCCCGGCAGCATCGAGCGCATCGGGCACCGAGTTCTGGCGCTGTACAACCGTTCCCGCAAAAACCCGACCGGACGCGGCATGCACCGTTGGTCCGAAATCCTCAAGCAGCTGGACTCGGTAGAACTGAGCCGCACCGACACCGCGATCGCATTCGGATGGTCAGCCGTTCACCGAGTTGCGGACGTCCTCTGTCTCGGTTTCGCTTGTTGGGCAGTGGGGGCCGACCCGTCGTTCGCCGGTCTGCTGATCGCATTCACGGCGGCGAAAGCAGTGGGCAGTATCCCACTCTTGCCCGGCGGCCTCGGCTATGTGGAGCCGGTCCTCATCACGGCGCTGACCGTCGCGGGATCTACCTGGGCACAGGCCGCAGCAGCGGTATTCGTTTATCGGATAGTCAGTTTCGTTCTCGTCGCACTGGTGGGATGGCTCGTCTTCCTCGTGTCGTTCCGCGCCACTCACCACGAAGATCTCGAGATGGACCTCGAATTCGAACGTCGAGAACAACCCGGCGTCTAGCGTCGCAACGCTGCCGCCATGTCGTCAAGGTGGGCTCGGCTGATCCGGACCGCTGCCTCCGCGTCGCCGGCTTCAATGGCGTCCACCAACATTCGATGTTCGTCTGCGTCGGGCTGGCTGTGTGGATGCAGATCCAGAACCGCGATCAACTCGATCAACGCAGCCCGCAGACGCGGCACAAAGGTCTCGAAGAGTTCCGACAGCACGGGATTGTGTGCCGCGTCCACCACTGCTCGGTGGACGGCGATGTCGGCGTCGACGAAGGCTGCGTCCCCGGAATGGGCGGCAGCAGTTCTACCGTCCAACGCTTGTCTCAGAGCCGCGACGTCGACGGCATCGCGCCGCTGCGCTGCGAGGCGAGCCGCTTCGATCTCAACCGCGTTTCGCACCTCGACGACGTGAAGAATCGCCTCGGCCTCGAGCACTCGGGGCCACTGATCCGGTGGCGTCGTACTCCGTAGAAAGACGCCGGCTCCCTGTCGCGATTCGAGCATGCCGAGACCCGCGAGAGTCCGCACTGCTTCCCTGATAGTGGACCGCCCGATACCCAACTGCGCGGCAAGAGTGGTTTCACCTGGAAGTTTGGCGCCGACTTCCCATTCACCGTTCACGATCCGCGCTCGCAGCAGCTCCGCGGCCTGGTCGGTGAGCAGCCGACGCTCGACGATCGGGGACACGTGAACTCCTCAGGTTGTCTGATAAGTGATTTCGTTCTAGTGTAGCCCGCATGGCTACAGGAGCACTCCTTCTCGACTGCCGCGGCGGGGTCTGAAAGACCGGCACCCCTCCGCGGGGTTTCGCCATGCCGGTCTTTCGACTCGACCGCAGGAGAAACCGAAGATGAGTACAACCCGCTCCAACCACTGGAACAACCAGAAGCGCTCCCCCATGCCGTCCGAGCGCTATCGCGCAGCCTGGGACCGCGTCGACATTCCGACTTTCGAGCGAACCTGGCCGTCCAATCGCACCACCGCGGCACCCCTGTGGGTGCCCGTCGATCTGCGCGACGGCAACCAAGCCCTCGCGGAACCGATGGACCCCGAGCGCAAGCGCCGAATGTTCGAACTGATGGTGGCGATCGGCTACAAGGAAATCGAGGTCGGCTACCCCTCCGCGAGCCAGACCGATTTCGATTTCGTTCGAGACCTGGTGCGCTTCGATCTCGTTCCCGACGACGTCACCATCGTCGTATTCACCGCCGCGCGTACGGATTTGATCGAGCGGACGTACCAATCGATAGAGGGACTGCCGAACGCGGTCGTCCACATGTACACGGCGACGGCGCCGACGTGGCGAAACGTGGTTCTCGGCAAAGAGCGAGAAGAGCTGCACGACATGATTTTCCGCGCCGCACAAGATGTCGCTCGCGGCGGCGAAGGCCACGACGGATGGCGATTCGAGTTCTCCCCCGAGGTCTTCAACCTCACCGAACCCGACTACATCCTGCAAGTCTGCAACAGCCTCACCGAACTCTGGGACGCCAGTCCCGATCGCCCGGTCATTCACAACCTGCCTGCCACAGTCGAAATCGCCACCCCCAACATCTATGCCGATCAGATCGAATACATGCACCAGAACCTGGCCCGACGCGATTCGGTGATCCTCTCGGTCCATCCGCACAACGACCGCGGCACCGGAGTTGCATGCGCCGAACTGGCAGCGCTGGCCGGTGCGCAGCGCGTCGAGGGGTGCCTGTTCGGCAACGGCGAGCGCACAGGCAACGTCGACCTGGTAACCCTGGGGCTGAATCTGCATGCACAAGGCGTCGATCCGGAAATCGACTTCTCCGACATCGACAAGATCCGTCGAACGGTGGAGTACTGCAACAGAATTCCCGTCCACGAGCGTCACCCGTACGGCGGCGATCTCGTGTACACGGCATTCTCCGGCACCCACCAGGATGCGATCAAGAAGGGTTTCGCCCATCACTACGAGAGCGCGAAGGCCGCGGGCGTCGATCCGGGATCGGCGCCGTGGGCAGTCCCCTACCTGCCGATCGACCCCGCTGACGTCGGCCGTGATTACCAGGCGGTGATTCGTGTGAACAGCCAGTCGGGCAAGGGCGGAATCGCTTATCTGGTGCAGACCGAGTACGGAGTCGAACTCCCCCGGCGTCTGCAGATCGACTTCGCTTCGCGGGTGCAACTCGAGACCGACGACTCGGGCACCGAAATGACGGCCGATCAGCTGTGGAACCTGCTGCTGCGCGAGTACGGGTACAACGGAGGAGTGCGTCGGTACTCGCTGGAACACACCGCCGACGGTGATCAGTTGTTCGTCGCCATCGATCGTGACGGGCGCGAGGTCACCGCCGCAGCCAGCGCGTCCGGACCGGTCGAGGCATTGAGCAAAATCCTGACCGAACAGGGTTCGGCGGTCGAGGTCGTCTCGCTCACCCAGCATTCACTGCCCCGCAACCCGAAATCTTCCGGGAGTGCGAATTCGGCAGTCACCATTGCAGAGTGCGTGGTGAACGGTGAAGGGCGCTGGGGCATTGCGGTGCATCAGTCGGTGACGGCGTCGGCGCTTCACGCGGTCTATGCCGCTAGCACACGAACTGTGATGCAGCTCACATGATCTTGCGGAAAGATTTCCGGGGGTCCATAGTTGAAGCTACAAGAACTTGAACATTCAACTACTTCTTCAGGAGCTTCCATGACCACCGCAACCTTGCCCACATTGACCGCCGGAACCTGGGTCATCGACACTGTCCACTCCACCGTCGGATTCTCGGTTCGCCACCTCATGGTTTCCAAGGTTCGTGGAACGTTCGACGAGTTCTCCGGAACGATCACCGTTGCCGAAGACGGAACCCCCGCCGTCGAGGCCGAGATCTCCGTGGACTCCATCAACACCAAGAACGAGCAGCGCGACGGCCACATCAAGTCCGCTGACTTCTTCGACGTCGAGAAGTTCCCGAAGGCAACCTTCAAGTCCACCGCAGTGCGCTCCAAGGGCAGCGACTTCGTCCTCGCCGGCGACTTCACGCTCCACGGCGTCACCCGCGAGGTCGAGCTGAACCTCGAGTTCAACGGCGTCAACCCGGGCATGGGCCAGGGCCCCGTCGCCGGATTCGAAGCCACCACCGTCATCAACCGCAAGGACTTCGACATCTCCATCGAGATGCCCCTCGAAGGCGGCGGAGCAGTTGTCGGCGACAAGATCACGATCACCCTCGAGATCGAAGCCGGCCTCCAGGCCTAACCTCACTGTGCGCCTTTATTAACCGCCCGCGGTTAATAAAGGCGCACAGTCGTATGGTGTGAGCGTGAAGAAGTACGCACCATTCCTGCTGATCGACGCCATTCTTGTCATAATCTTCTGCGCGATAGGGCGCCGTACCCACGAAGAAGCCAACGCGCTCGCCGGTCTCGCGAAGACGTCCTGGCCGTTCCTGACCGGCCTGGCAATCGGATGGGCCGCCACGTTCGCGCTGTACCGCGACAAGTTCAACCCCGTTCTCCTGCTCCCCACCGGCATTGCCGTGTGGCTCGGCGCCGTCGTCATCGGCATGGTCCTGCGAGTGCTGAGCGGTCAAGGCACGCAGTTCAGCTTCATCGTCGTCGCGACGCTCGTCCTCGGCGCGTTCCTGCTCGGCTGGCGCGCACTCGTGCCGCTGGTAGCGAGGATTCGCACCAAGTCGTAACCAAATTCCACGGCTCGGAACCACCCGAAATGCCCGAGGACGTAGGACACTTTTCGGATGAGCAACACTACGGAGCCCGTCGAACGTAGCGAAAAGGAAGACCGGGGGTTCTTCGGACAGCCCTTTGCGCTGGCGAACCTGTTCGGCGTCGAAATGTGGGAGAGATTCTCCTTCTACGGGATGCAAGGCATCCTCATCTACTACCTGTATTACAGCGTCAGTGACGGCGGCCTCGGCATCAGCCAGGCAGCAGCGACCAGCATCGTCGGCGCGTACGGCGGCACCGTCTACCTGTCGACGATTCTCGGGGCGTGGGTGGCCGACCGACTGCTCGGCTCCGAGCGCACCCTCTTCTACAGTGCTTCGCTGGTGATGGCCGGCCACATCGCACTGTCGGTTCTCCCCGGCATGTGGGGTGTGGGTGTCGGCCTGGTCATGGTTGCCTTCGGCAGTGGTGGTCTCAAGGCCAATGCGACCTCACTGGTCGGAGATCTCTATTCCGAAAAGGATGTCCGCCGCGACGCCGGATTCTCCATCTTCTACATGGGCATCAATATCGGCGGGCTTGTCGGTCCGCTGCTCACCGGTGCCGTCCAGGACGCCTGGGGATTCCACGCCGGTTTTGCTCTCGCCGCCGTCGGTATGGCGCTCGGTTTGATCCAGTACACGCTGGGCCGCAAGCATCTTCACGGAATCGGAGCCGAGCCCGGCAACCCGTTGCCCGCGGACAAGCGCGCTCTCTACATCGGTATCGGCATTGCTGCGATCGTCGTCGTCGCGGTCGCCTCGGTCACCGGTTTGATCACGGCGGACAACATGTCCGACGTCGTTGTCGGACTCACGATCATCGCGTCCGTCGGCTACTTCCTCCTCATGCTCACCAGCAAGAAGGTGACCAAGGTCGAACGCAGTCGGGTCTTTGCGTTCATCCCGATGTTCATCGCGAGCGCGGCCTTCTGGTCACTGTTCCAGCAGCAGTTCACCACCGTGCCGGTAATTTCCGACAAACTCCTCGACCGCAATCTCTTCGGTTGGGACTTCCCGCCGACGTGGGTGCAGTCGATCAACCCGGTCTTCATCATCATCTTTGCCGGTGTCTTCGCTGCGATGTGGACCAAACTCGGTGACCGTCAGCCGTCGTCGCCGATCAAATTCGCACTCGGTACCGGCACGATGGGTCTGGCGTTCCTGGCGTTCATCCCGATCACCGGTGGCGGACCGAACAGTGCACCGCTACTCGGTCTTGCCGGAGTGCTTCTGCTCTTCACCTTCGCAGAACTCTTCCTCTCCCCCGTCGGCCTTTCCCTTGCAACCAAACTCGCGCCCGAGCACTTCCACACCCAGATGGTGGCGTTGTTCTTCCTGTCCGTTGCATTGGGTTCTTCGATGGCAGGAACCTTGGCCGGTTACTTCGACATCGACGACAGTCGCCCCTTCTTCCTGATCATCGGTTTCTCGTCGATCGGAATCGGAGTGATTCTTGCTCTTGCCTCCCCGTGGATCAAGAAGCTGATGCAGGGCGTGAATTAGACAGTCTCACTTCACCCACAACCACACAGCCAGCACGAATCCCGCTATCGCTACTGCCACACGCAGTACCGATGGCGGGATTTTCTTGACGACGGGTGGCCCGCACCAGCCTCCGGCCAACGCGCCGATCGCCATCGCCAACGCGGCCACCCAGTGCACCTGTCCGGAGAAGGCGAAGACGAGCGCAGCCACAAGATTGGCGATCCCGAGAAAGAAGCTCTTCAGGATCGTTGCACGCCAGACCGTTTCGGAGGTCAGGATGAGCGTCGCGGCCAGGAAGATGACACCGGCGCCGGCGCCGAAATAGCCACCGTAAACCGCAACGGCAAACAGCGCTGCCGAGTAGATTCCGGGACGGTCACCGCCGCCGGCCAGCTCACGAATCTTCGGTTGCAGTAGCAGTGCGAGCGAGGCGAACACAACCATCGCGGGCACAACGGATTCGAAAGAGCCTTCCGGTGCCAGCCACAGAATCAGGGCACCGACAATGCCGCCGGCCGCTGAATAGAGAGCCCAGCGAACAAGTTTCGGACCGGTATCGGCAACTTCGCGTGACGAGTTCGCCAATGCTCCGACGCCGACGGCCACCAACGCGACGGTATTGGTCATGTTCGCGCTGACCGGTGAGAGTCCGACGCTCAGCAACGCCGGATACGAGACGATCGATGCAAGACCAGTGACAAAACCGACAAGACCGCTGAAGAATCCCGCTACGACGAGGAAAAGGAAATCGAGCAGGTTCACGAACCAGGAATCTACTCGCGGTGCCCGGTACTACTTGTCGGCAGGCTTGCCGAGTTCCTGGAAGAGCTTGTCCGTCATCTGCATTGCTCGATCGCCGCCGTCGGCGTCTGCGACGAACACCGCGAACGCGAAGTCTCCGCGTGATCCGTAGAACCAGCGATCGTCGCCGCTCGCTGCACCGGCCGCCATCATGTCCGGGTATCCGGCCAGTCCGCCGGCCCCTCGCATGGCGTCGCGCAGACGATTGTTCACATCGCCGGGTAATGCCGTCGGGGCGACGTCGGCGGTAGCCGGTTGTCCGAAGACCATCATCGGAAGCGGGGCACTGCCGCGGGCGATCGACGCCGCCAGCATCGCCATCCCGAATGGAGTCACCGTCGGCGCACCCGAGTCGTTGGACGTCTTGTTGGCCATGACGTTGTTCATCGCCTGGTCCACGCCGGGGCGGTTCGCGGCAAGCACTGCAGTCTGCTGTTCGAGTCCCTGAATATGGAAGCCGTTGCCCAGTCCGAGTTGCTGCCCCGTGTCGGCCAACTGCTCGGCTGACACTGCTCCGGGGTCGACGCCGTTCTGCATCGACGATGCGAGACGAACTAGATCGAGGGCGCCGCCGGCCGGGCGCAACCCGGTGAAAGCGATGGGCCCCTGTTCGATGGCCTGATTGTTCTGTGCTGCAGCCAGAATGGCGCCGTCCGACGGGCGGATCGCGACGATGGCGGCAGGAGTACCCGCACTGACGACGGCTTCGATCGCGGCAAGTTGAGCGTGTGAGTCGAGAGTCGCGGCAACGTCGGGACCGGGAGGTCCCTGGAAGCCGGCTTGCTTGATCGGGAACCCGTTGGACTCGACCAGGTTGACCGCCCAGCCGGCGGTGGCGTCACGATTGGCCTGCCACACGGTTCGCAGCGGATCGAGCAACGGCGAGTTGATGCGACGGTCGGAGGCGATCAGCTTGGGTGTCTTGACCACAACGACGCCGGGGATCGCAAAATCGCTTTCCAGGTAGGCGTAGTCGGGATCGCGGAGCAGTACGGCGGTGACGGGCTTGCCGGGGTTGGCGGCGAGGTCGGCCAGCATCGACTCCGAGGTGACCAACGGCGCGACAGGTTCGAGGACCGTGGCGAGGCGACGGGTGGTGTCGACGGGGTCCGGCATGGTGGCCGGGTCGAGAGTGATCGCGTTGATGGTCTGCTCGTTCATGAGCAGGGTGCCGGTGCTGTCGACGACCTTCGGCGGCGCTGCGTCCGTACGGGTGTACGAGACGGTGCGACCGTTGCCGAGGTCGGGGACGAGGACCGACGGGTCCCAGGACACACGCCAGCCGACGGACAGATCGCGAACCTCACCCTGCGACTGGTAGCTCCAGTCCTTGCCTTCCCCGAAATTCCAGGACGCGTCGAGGGTGAAGAGTCCGGAGTCGCTACCCAGATCCATGACCTGAGCGACGTCGAAGTCGGTGGACTTGGCGGCCAGTCCGTCGAACATCTGCTGGATCGACGGCCGTGCCGCGTTGGGGTACGACGTGAGCGCCGCGGCAGCTTCGGCGTCGTGGTTGTTGAGGGCGGTGACGAAGTCCTCCACCACCGAGGCGGCGTCGGATTTCTTCTCCCCACCGATGACACACGACGCGAGCGCCACTGTCAGAACGACAGCAGTTATCGACGCAACGACATATTTTCCACGACGGTTGTGCTGTCCTCCGGGCCCCATGCATGTAACTCTTTACTTCTGTCACACGAGTAACAAGCACGGGATGCCTACGAACGTGTCACGGTTGAGCTACGACGGTGTGATCCAACTGCAACGGAAAACAGGTTTCAGCGCAGAAAAGTGCCCGCTACCTGCACTGCAGGCGAAGAGCTGTCCGCACCCGCGATGAATACCGCAAATGCGAGGTCTCCCTTGATTCCGACAAACCACCCATGTGCCGGGCCACCCTCGGTTTCGGCCGTGCCGGTCTTGCCGAGAAGCCCCGGAATGTCCTGCAACGACGTCGCAGTACCGCCCGTGACGGTCTCGCGCATCATCACCCGCAACTGTTCGGTCACCTCCGCGGGAGCAGGTGCGACCGTCTGATCCGCCACGCCGGCCTGTCCCTTGACCAACATCGGCGACGGCGTGGTTCCGTTGGCGATCGAGGCCGCCACGAGAGCCATCCCGAAAGGCGTGGCGGTCACGGTGCCCTGGCCGATCGCGGACTCGACGCGCTCGGCGGGAGTGTTCGCGTCGGGGACGTTGCCCGTCACCGTCGTGAGCCCGGGGGTCACGTAGTCGACGCCGAGCCCGAACTGCAATCCCGCATTGTGCAGGGCATCCGCAGGCAGACCGACGGCCATCCTCGCCATGGTGGTGTTGCACGACTTCGCGAATGCCGTGTGCAGCGGGACCGATCCGAGGTCGAACTCGTCGTCGTTGGGGATCTGACGCCCTTCGATGTTCTCGGTACCCGGGCACGGCAGAACTGTGTCCGGTGTAGCGACGCCGGCTTGCAGGGCCGCGGACGTCGTCACTGTCTTGAACGTCGAACCCGGTGGGTACAGGCCGGTCAACGCGATCGGGCCCTGTGCGTCTGCGGGGGCGTTCTGGGCCACCGCCAACACCGCTCCGGTTGACGGCTGCAGCGCAACGATCGCCGCCTGTTGCGTCACCCCGGCCAGTGCGTTCTCGGCCGCGAGTTGCAGCGGTCGGTCGATGGTTGTCGCGATGTTCGGAGCAACCGGCCCGTCTTGGCCGGCGACTGTGGTGACGGTTCCGTTCTGCTTCACCTGCTGTACCGCCCAGCCTGCTGACTTGTCCTGCCCCTCCTGCCACAGATCGGACAACCCACTGAACGTCGGCGACGCCAGAGTTTTGTCCACCGAGAGCAACCGCGCCTGCGGTGCCAAGCTCACTCCGGGAATCACCGCCAACCGCTCCTCGATCGGTGCAAGATCCTCGGCCCGCAAAGTGATTGCGGTGACCGGCTTCCCACTTGCCGACGCAAGATCGCCGCTCAGCGATGCCGCCGTAATCGTCGGTGCGATGGGCGAGAGAAGGGCCGCCACGGCTGCCGTGTCCACCGGGGGCACCGCGGCGGAATCGAGATTGACCAGCGTCACCACCTGCTGCTCCATGATCGGCTGACCCGCAGCGTCCAGCACCGACGGCGGCGCGCCTGTCGTAGGTGTGTAGCGCAGCGTGGTCGAAGCGGTCAGGTCCGGAGCGAGCAGTGCCGGGTTCCACTGGATCAGCCAGTTGTCACCGCTTTTCGACGCGTTTCCCTGCGTCGAGTAGTTCCAGTCCTGACCTTCACCGAACTTCCACGCCGCATCGAGTGTGAACGTCCCCGCAGAATCACCGGACTCGGTGGCGTCGGAGACGGTGAATGTTCCCTCGTCCTTGCCCAGTCCGTCGATCAGGGCCGACATCGCAGTCGACGCCGCCGCCGGGTCGGTGGTCAGGGCTGCCGCCGCTTGCACGTCATCCGCGGTGAGCGCGGACGCGAACTCCTCTGCCACAGATTTCGGCTGGTCAGGGCCAGAACTGCACGCAACGACGGATCCTGCTGCCAACACCCCCAGAGCTACGGCAGCCACGGGACGACGAAAAGTTCGAAAGCTCTGACGAGCGTGTGAAAGGCGCACGACTTCGATCATGCCCGAATTTGTGGCGCCAGTTCGACTATCGGTGTAATCATGTAATCAGTGCAATCAACAAGAGCACATCAGACTCCACCAGCTTTCCGAGGAGAACGCCATGAAGAACTCACAAGCCTCCGGCGACCGCAGGTTCGGCCGTCCCGGGGGTTGGCAACAAGCATCGGTTCCCGACGCGAGTGATGCGTCCGACTGGTTTGCCGGTCGACTTCCCGACGATTGGTTCACCGGAACTGCCGACGTCCAGGTCGACCGCGAAGAAATCGTCGTGATCGGTGAACTCCCGGCAGTCGACGGCGGCGAGGCAGCCACGGACGGAAGGATCTCGCGCTTTCGCGAAACCACGCGCGCCGACCGGATGCGCATCGCCGACGAGGCCGAGGCTCGCTACGGGCGCAAGGTCGCCTGGGGCGTACGCCTCGACGAAAAGACTGTCCTGTTCACACATCTCGCGGTACCGGTCATGACACGACTACGCCAACCCGAACGCAAGGTTCTCGACACTCTGGTGGACGCGGGTGTCGCTCGTTCGCGAGCGGATGCCCTCATGTGGACAGTTCGGTTGGCGGGCAAGCACAGCGAACAGTGGCTCACTGAACTTCGCGAAGCGATGTCGAAGGTCGACGATCTCCGATCCGAAGGCCCGAAGATCTGAAGGCCAGAAAATCTGAGCACCGAACACTGACGAGACCGACAGCACAGAATAATTCGATTGCACGGGACCGTTCGAGTGTTCTAACCTGGAACACGAATCATTCCCGACAGAACAGGAAACGGGCCGTTGCTCCTCTAGAGGTTCATCACGCGAAGGCACTCGCACCCATCAGCACTTGCTGAGCCGGGCGCACAGTCCAAGCACCCTCTGGAGTACTCATGACCCAATCCCATCTTTCTCTGTCGCTCTCGGATCTCACCTTCATCTGGCCGGACGGCGAATCAGTCTTTTCCCGCACCAATTTTGTATTCCCCAGTGGCCGTGTCGGTCTCGTGGGACTTAACGGGTCGGGAAAGTCAACTCTGCTGCGATTGATCGCGGGAGAGCTCTCACCGGAATCCGGATCCGTGACCGCCTCCGGCGAGGTCGGCTACCTCCGCCAAGACGTCACACTCGATCCGAGCGTTCGGGTGGATGACATCCTCGGTATCCACGAACTACGAAACGCATTGCACCGCATCGAAACCGGCGACGGCTCCGAATCCGACTTTGCGCTCGTGGACAACAACTGGGATATCGAGGAGAGCGCTCTCTCCACCTTGCATCGACTCGGCCTCGAGAAGGTAGTTCCGGATACCGCAGCATTGAGCCGAACCGTCGGTACCCTCTCCGGCGGAGAGACCGTCCTACTCGGCCTGACCGCAACGCTGCTGAAGAATCCGCAGGTGCTACTCCTCGACGAGCCGACCAACAACCTGGACCGCGACGCTCGATCACGAGTTCATGCTGCAGTCCAACAGTTTCCGGGAACCGTGCTGATCGTCAGCCACGACCGGGAACTGCTCGACACAGCGGAGTACACGGTCGAGCTGCGTCGCGGGGATCTACGCGTGTTCGGCGGCAACTACTCGCACTACCAGGAGGTCGTGACCGCTGAGCAGGAAAACGCACTCGCCACCGTTCGCGACGCCAAGGCCGATCTGGCGAAGCAGAGCCGCGAGCTGATCGACGCTCGAACAAAACTGGACCGACGTAAGCGCTATGGGCAGAAGATGTTCGAGAACAAGCGGGTGCCACTGATTATCGCGCAGGAACGAAAACGCCAAGCCCAAGTTTCGGCCGGAAAGCTGGCCCTCAACCATATCGGGAAGGTGGGCGAGGCCAAGTCCGCCCTGTCGGAGGCAGAGGAACTCCTTCGAGACGATCGCGAGATCCGCCTGGACCTTCCTGCTACAGAGGTTCATCCGGGGCAGCAGGTTGCGCGGCTCGACGAGGTGACGTTGCGGAGCGGCCAAGGGGTATCGCTCCAGATCACCGGGCCGGAGCGGATTGCGCTACTGGGACGCAACGGAATCGGCAAGACAACGTTGCTCGATGCACTCGCTGCGTCGACTCCGTTCGTAGCCTCTCGTGCGCTCCCCCAACGTCTCGACGTGTTCGACGAGGATCTCTCGGTGGCAGACAACGTCGCTTTGGCCGCGCCACACGCGACAGCCGAGGAAATTCGCGGGCAGTTGGCACGGTTCCTTTTCCGGGGAACGGATTCCGACGTGTTGGCTTCTGCGCTCTCCGGCGGTGAACGATTGCGCGCGGCGTTAGCGACGATCCTTCTGGCCGAACCCGCGCCCCAGTTGCTTCTTCTCGACGAGCCGACCAACAACCTGGACCTACCGAGTCTCGCTCACCTCACGCAGGCACTTTCCGATTTCCGCGGTGCCATGGTGGTGGTGAGTCACGATCTGCCGTTTCTGCGCGACATCGGCATAACGCGGTGGATCAGCATGGACGAGACTGGTATTCGAGACATCGATCCCGAGTAGGCCGACGGTTGTCGCCAACGGTGCTTGACGGTCTGGCCTACCGTGGGGCGATGTGCCTTCACCTCGACGCAACCGCTGCGCTGTCGCTCGCAGGTTGGGTTCGCGAAGAACCTACTCGATCGGCCTCTGCCCCAGTTCCGCAACCACTGGTCGGCGGTTGTGACCAACTCATAGTGTGGGCGAGTTCGTTCTCCGTACTTGCCAGTTCCGACGACCAGGTGTGGTTTCTCTCGGCAGAGAACTATGCCGGTGGTGTTGGCGTCAGCGATGAGGCGTTTCCCTGGAATGCGTTCCGGCACGAGAGCCTGGCGGTCGCTTCCGGGCCGGCGGAGCGCGCGGCGATCAACGCCTTCTGGTCCACTCACCTCCCGGTCCTGATGTCGGTACGCAATGGGTACGAGTACCTGGCGCTCGCACCCGACGGTCAGGTTGTCCGCGGGAGAGTGCCGGAGTTCGAGGAGGTCACCATCGTCGCCGCTGATTTCGAGGCTCTGATTCGGGGCATAGCCGCAGGCGTCAGCACTGCAGACCCCTTCACCGATGCACTGCTTGGAACAGTGGGCACTGCCCCGCCGGGCAGTGACCGGTAGCTGTGAGGGAGGCCGAGTTGATGGCCCGTAGCAACTGGCACCCATACTGGACGGGTGTTGCACGACGTGAGAAATCCGGTGGACGGTGCGCGAATCGCCTATCAGATCGTGGGCGATGGCCCGCCCCTGTTGATGGTGCACGGCACGGCGTTGTCGCGCTCCATCTGGCGTGGCTTCGGGTACGTCAAGGCACTCCAGGACCGGTACCGTCTGATCCTCGTCGACATGCGGGGTCACGGACGCAGCGACAAGCCGCACGACTCCGATTCGTATGCAATGGATCTGGTGGTCGCTGACCTCCTGGAAATTCTCGACACGGAGTCTCCGTTCGAACCGGCTCACGTCCTCGGATACTCGTTCGGCGGGCGTTCGGTGATGTCACTGGCAGTAGAGCACTCCGAACGGGTGCGGTCGTTGACGGTCGGGGGCGGTAGTAGCCGACCGATGACGGGTGCGTTCGACGCATTGTTCTTTCCCGGTTGCATCGACGCACTCGAAAGCGGCGGTATCGAAGGGTTCCTGTCCGGTTGGGGCGCTCGGCGCGGCAAACCGGTGGATCCCCAGACTGCGACCGCGTTTCGAATCAACGACGCACTCGCACTCGCGGCATACATGCGGCGAGCCGAGAAGGAGAAAGGCATCGACGACGCGGTGCTTCAACTGATCACCACGCCGACTTTGTTGTTCGTCGGATCGAGAGATCGCGAGCGCCTACCGGATACCGAGCATCTCGCGTCGATGATCCCGGACAGTGCCTTGACCGTGATCGAGGGCGCTGATCATGCGAGCGCAGTCGCGGACTCCGAAGCTGTGCTGCGTGCGCTCATTCCGTTCCTGAGCCGTCAGTAGTCCGGCTACACCCGACCGCTACTGAGGTGTGAGCACTTTCGACTCGAGTGCGGTCACCGGTGGTTGCCGCAAGTCCAAGCGCCGCAGCAACTGCGCATTCGCGGCAACTACCACGGTGGACACCGACATCAGGATTGCTCCGACCTCCATCGGCAGCACGAACCCGACGGGCGCCAGCACTCCCGCAGCGAGGGGAACCGAGATCGCGTTGTATCCCGCTGCCCACCACAGGTTCTGAACCATCTTCCGGTAGGTGGCGCGGGACAGCTCGATGACCGAGCTCACCGATCGCGGATCATCGCTGGCCAGAACAACTCCCGCCGACGCGATCGCCACGTCCGTTCCGGCACCGATCGCGATGCCCACATCCGCCTGGGCGAGCGCCGGCGCATCGTTGACCCCGTCGCCGACCATCGCCACGCGGTGGCCCGCAGCCTGAAGCCGCGATACCTGTGCCCCCTTGTCCTGCGGAAGCACCTCGGCGAAGACCTCGTCGATCCCGAGCGTGCGGGCAACCGAATGTGCCACGGCCTCCGCGTCTCCGGTGACCATGGCTACACGCACACCGCGAGCGTGGAGGGCGTCGACAGCCAATACTGATTCCGGGCGAATCTCGTCGGCCAATGCCAATGCACCGATCACCTTCTCGTCACGCACCACGTGCAGAACCGTCGACCCGTCGCTGAGCCACTCTTCGGTCCCCGGGATCGGCGTGGCACCGGCCGATCTCAACATCCCCGGTCCGCCGACGCCTACGCGTGCACCGTCGACGTTCGCCGCAACCCCGATCCCGTTGTGCGCCTGAAAGTCCGAACCTGCAGTGAATTCGAGTGACAACTCCCGCGCCGCTGCGACCACGGCGCGTCCGAGTGGATGTTCACTGTCGAATTCGACGGCAGCGGCAGCGCCGAGAACTTCGTCATCGGCATACCCGTCGACACCGCGCACACCGACCACTGCCGGCTCCCCCTTGGTGAGAGTGCCGGTCTTGTCGAAGAGAACGGTGTCTACGTTGCGCATCGCCTCGAGGGCCATGCGGTCCGTGATCAGAATCCCAGCCCGAGCCGCCCGTTCGGTCGCGATCGACACGACCAGCGGAATCGCCAACCCGAGTGCGTGCGGGCAGGCGATCACCAGAACGGTGATCGTACGGGTGACTGCGCTTTCCGGTGTGCCCCAGATGCTCCAGGCGATCGCGGTCAACACTGCCGCGCCGAGTGCGTACCAGAACAGCAGGGCAGCGGCCTTGTCCGCCAACACCTGGGCACGACTCGACGAATTCTGGGCCTGCTCGACCAGGCGACGGATACCGGCGAGCGCGGTGTCTTCGCCCACCGCGGTGACTCGCAGCCGCAGCGCCGAGTCGGTGGCTACGGTGCCGGCCACCACCTGGTCACCGACAGTGCGCCGAACTGTCTTCGACTCGCCCGTGATCATGGATTCGTCCATGTCGGCACTGCCCTCGACCACCGTTCCGTCCGAGGGAACGCGGGCGCCGGGACGAACTATCACCAGGTCACCGGTGACCAGAGCTGCGGTGGGCACGGTTTCCACCGAATCGCCCACCACCCGTTCCGCCTCGTCGGGTAGCAACGCGGCAAGCGAATCCAAGGCGCTCGAGGTCTGACTGAGCGAACGCATCTCGATCCAGTGGCCCAACAACATGATCACGATCAGAAGCGCGAGTTCCCACCAGAAATCGAGAGTGTGATCCACCCAGTGCAGACTCGCAGCCCAGGACGCAAAGAAGGCCACCGTGATCGCGAGCGCGATCAACAGCATCATTCCCGGTTGCCGAGAACGGATTTCGGACACGCCACCGGTGAGGAACGGCTTACCGCCCCAGAAGTACATCACTGTGCCGAGTACCGGTGAGATCCATTCCACCAGAGAGTTTTCCGGCAAGGTGTACCCGACCAGATCAGCGAACATCGCGTCTGCCGCAACAACCGGAACTGCAATGACCAGCATGACCGCGAACAATTTCCGGAACTGTGCGACGTGATCCCCGTGACCACCGTGTGCCCCATGCTCCATCTGGCTGTGGTCCATCTGACTGTGGTCCATCTGACTGTGATCCATGTGGCGGTCATCCCCTCGCGTGTGATTGCAGCACAGCACCAGTCAAGCCATCTGCCTCGAACGTATGCCCAGGCAGTCACCCGAGCAAGGTCACGCGGCCAAGGTCTCCCGTTCAGCTGCCCTTCAACATCGCTTCCATCTGAGTGATTTCTGCCTGCTGACCAGCGATGATCGCTTCTGCCATCGCCTCCGCCGAGGGGTCGAGCCCGTTGTCGATTTCGGTCTGGGACATGGTGATGGCGCCCTTGTGGTGCTCGATCATCATCGTCAGCCACATCTTGTCGAACTCCGCGCCGCTGGCGTCGGTGAGAGCCGTCATGTCTTCGGCCGACATCATGCCCGGCATGTCTGCCATCCCGACGCCGTGACCCGCGTGCGCCGAATCATCCATTCCTCCCATCGAACTCGACGCAGGGTCGGGGCGTCCCCACTTCGTCAGCAGTTCGGTCATCTGAGCCATCTCCGGGCCTTGCGCTGCCTCTATCTGCGCTGCAAGAGAAAGAAGTTCGGCATTGTCGGTTCGGCCTTCCACCATCCGGGCCATGTCCAATGCCTGCGCGTGATGCGGGTACATCCCTTCGAGGAATTCGATGTCGGCTGCATTGACACCCGCCGGAATCGCCGACTGTGCTGCGACGCTGGTCGTTTCGGAAGAATGGGTGACGCTTTCTCCGGAGTTGTCCGAGCATCCCGCAATCAACAGTGCTGCCGCTACCACCACTGGAACGAACCGCGCGGCGCTCCGCTTGAATGTCGTAGACATGTTTTCCACTCCCAGAAATTGATGTGATATACATTGCCCCACAACCGTTTTGATCACTGTGGGCGCTATTGCACATTTGCCACACTACCGGCGCAACTCCGCCGCGAGGCCCGATAACCGGCCCATACGATGTTCCTTCATCGAATCTTCACAGTCGAACGAAACCATCAGGCGGCGGTAACAAGGCGGCGCAGTCGACTAACCTCGGACTGATGAGCGCCGAACTACGACCGAGCGAGGAGCCTGGGCGCGTACTCGTCGTCGACGACGAACCTGCGCTCGCGAAGGTTGTCTCCAACTACCTGAGCCGAGAGGGCTTCACCGTTCGGATCGCACACGACGGTCCGAACGCGGTACGTGCGGTCCGCGAATTCGAGCCCGCACTGATCGTGCTCGACCTGATGCTCCCGGGCTTCGACGGCCTGGAAGTCTGCCGGCGGATCCGCACGTTTTCCGACGCGTACGTCCTGATGCTCTCCGCCCGCGGTGACGAGTCGGACAAGGTGACCGGACTGGCAGCTGGCGCAGACGACTACGTGGTCAAACCCTTCGGCCCCCGCGAGTTGGTTGCTCGAGTGAAAGCACTGCTCAGACGGCCACGTGCGTCGAGCATGCTGCCGGAAGCGCTGCCGACGCCACCCGGTCTCGACATCGACGTCCTCGCCCGCACGGTGCATGTCGACAACCGCCCTGTCGATCTCACTCCCACCGAGTTCGCGTTGCTCTCCGCCCTCGCTGCCCGACCCGACGCGGCCTGGAGTCGAGCAGACATCATCGCCTCGGTGTGGGGTTCGTCCTGGTTCGGGGACCAGCACATCGTCGACGTCCATGTCCGTGCACTACGCCGCAAACTCGGCGACGACGCGACCGATCCGCGGTTCATCAGAACCGTCAGGGGCGTCGGATACTCGTTGAGGTCGTCATGAACGGGGTCGCCATGAAGAAACTCGGGCTACGCGGAAAACTGCTGCTCGCGCAGCTTGTCGTCCTGTTCGTTTCCTGCCTCGCCATCGCCGCCGTTGCCATTGCCGTGGCTGCCCCGCTCTTTCACAACCACCTCATGATGGCCGGCATCGAAGACTCGAATGTACGTACCCACACCGAAGAAGCGTTCGCTCAGACCATGACCATCGCACTGTTGTGCGGGATCGCGGTCGCATTGGTGGGAGCAGGCATCGCCGCGGTCTACATCGTCCGACGCATCACGGCCCCGATCACAACGCTGGCGGAGGCGGCGCAAAGCGTCGCCGACGGGAACTTCGACGTGACTATCGACAGGTCCGACGTGGATGCAGATTTCACGCGTCTCGAAACGGCCTTCGCTGACATGGCTGCACGCCTTGATCATTCGGATCGGGTTCGCAAACGACTGCTTGCCGACCTCGCCCACGAACTGCGCACTCCGGTATCGACTTTGGCTGCGTACGTGGACGGCATCGAGGATGGCGTCCTACCCACGGACACCACTTCGTGGTCGGTGATGCGTGACCAACTCGAAAGACTTCGTCGGCTCTCGTGCGATCTGGCGGACGTCTCCGCTGCCGACGAGCACGCACTCGAACTCGATCGACGGGCCGAGGATCTCGGCGATATCGTCGCCGGCGCAACGGCAGCAGCGCGGCCACGATTTGTCGATCGTGGGGTCGAATTGACGACCGTCTTGCCTCCGCACACAATCACGGCCGAGGTCGATCGCCAACGAATCGAACAGATCCTCGCCAACCTTCTCGAGAACGCGTTGCGGCACACTCCAACCGGAGGTTCGGTGACGGTGACACTCGCGCGGGGAGAGGATCACCTCTCGGTGTCCGTCACCGACACCGGCGACGGAATTCCCTCAGACCAGCTCGAATCCGTCTTCGACCGGTTTCATCGTGGTGATCGATCCGACGGTTCGGGTTTGGGGCTCACGATTGCGCGTAGCCTCGCGCTCGCCCACGGCGGCGATCTGTCGGCACGCCGAAACGAGCAACCTCTCGGCAGCACGCTGATCCTGACCTTGCCGACAGGTTTCACGCTGCCGCTTTGAACGGATCGTGTTCGGCGATCAACTTCTCGAGTCGAGCCTCGTCCACCCGAACTCTGACCGTCGATGCCTCCTGCTGATCACGAATCACCTTGGCCAACGTGAACGTGCTGGTGACCAAGAACAGCAAGGACATTCCGAGAAATCCGCGTTGCCACGCATCGATCGGAAGATAGGCAATTCCGAGGAGGGTGCCGACAAAACTGACGGCAAAGGCGATTCCGGCCTGCAGGTAGAAGGCTGCAGTGGTCTTCGAAGGTGTTGTCGGTGCGCTCATGCTTCGAAGTCTGGCCTGTCGCCGCAACACTCGGATGCGTAGTCCTACTCGAGAGCCCACGGTACTTCCCCCGGCAAAAATCAGATGCCGTCGCCCATCGTGGTGGATAGTCTCGGTTCGGTAGACGGAGATGTTCGAGAACAGTCAGACGGCAGGAGTGATCGATGACCCGCAGACATATCGCCATGGTGAGCATTCCGGCACCGGGCCACGTCAATCCGAGCCTGGCGATCATCGCGCGTCTCGTCGCCGCCGGTCACCGCGTCACCTATGCCAACGACGAGTCGATGCGTGAGATCATCGAGGCGACCGGGGCCGAATTCGCACCGTACGTATCCACGCTGCCCAGTCTCGCTCCTTCCCCTGACGACACCGAACCGGAGAAGAGCTGGGACGGGGATCTGATAGATCAGTTGACCCTGTTCCAGGACGATTACGAGTCGATGCTGCCGCAACTGCGCCGAATTTACGAAGACGATCGACCTGACCTCTTTCTTTACGACATCGCCGGCATTCCGGCACGAATACTGGCTCAGCAGTGGAACGTTCCCATCATGCAGTTGTCGCCGACGTACGTTGCCTGGGACGGTTACGAAGCCGACGCCGCACCGATGTACGACGAGATTCGTTCCGATCCGAGAGGCGTGGACCTGCTCGATCGGGAGGCCCGGTTCTTCCGCAGCGAAGGCGTCGAGGTCGATCCTCGTGAGTTCACCGGACGCCCACCGCGTGCGATCGTTCTGATCGCAGAATCTATGCAGCCCAACGCCGATCGAGTGAACCGCGACGTCTACACGTTTGTCGGCCCCGCACTCGAGCCGAGCAGTCAACCCTGGGTGAACCCGGATCCGGAACGCAAGCTCTTGTTGATTTCGCTGGGTTCTGCCTTCACCGATCACCCGGATTTCTACCGCACCTGCGTCGAAGCTTTCGGCGAAATGGACGGGTGGCACGTCGTCCTCCAAATCGGAAAGCAGGTACAGATCTCAGATCTCGGATCTGTGCCCGAGACTGTCGAAATACACCGCTGGGTACCGCAGTTCGCGATTCTGCAGCAGGCCGACGCATTTGTGACCCACGCGGGTATGGGCGGATCCAGCGAGGGACTCGTCACCGGCACGCCCATGATCGCGGTACCGCAAGCCGTTGACCAGTTCGGCAACGCCGACTCGCTTGTCGACGCCGGCGTCGCAGTACGCGTCGACGGCGCTACCGTCACGGCAAAAGAGCTTCGTGAGGCGCTGACGCGCGTGAGTTCTAGTGAGTTCCGCCGACGCAGCGCAGAGTTGGCAGAAGAACTCGCAGCGGCGGGCGGCGTATCCCGTGCAGTCGACTTGATCGAAGCCGCCCTACCCGGCAGCGGGCCGAGATGACGAGTTCTACCAGTGCCAGGCGTCGCCCCCCACGTTCTTGATGGTTCGCTGCAGGACCGTGATGGTGGTGACAAATTCTTCTTCGCTGATTCCTTGCATCCGCTCCTCCTGCAACGTCTGCTGTACCCGCGCTGCACGATCGAACTGCTCGGAGCCGGCATCAGTAGGACGAAGGACAGTCCCGTCCTCACGCGCCCACCCCAGTTCGAGGGCAGAGTCGACGGCCTCGTCGATGACGTCAGTTGATTCGTTCGGACCGATCGTCCGTAGGAGGACGGCTCGCTCCACCCCTTCAGGGTGCAGCGAAAGTTGGTGCAGGATCCACCATTGCGGCTGAGTCACGCCGATTGCTTCGAGTGCCCCGCGCGTGCGTGCGCGAATCGCTTCGCCTGCACGCGCGGTCCAGAATCCGATCGGCTGATTCGCCGGTGGCTGCATTGGCTGTTCGGTCATGGACACGACGATAAAACCTCAATGGAAGTTCAGGTCAACCCCAAGGCGGTGAGTTCTACATATGTTGTGTGATTGCTCCGCCGATGATGCGGGCGGCGTCGGGGAATTCGCCCGGGTTCGGACCGGCGTAGTTGAGCCGCAGGAACTTTCCGGTCGGTTCCGCCGGGAACCAATCGTCTCCGGCCCCGACGATCACACCGGCCGACCGGCAGTCCTGCACGACGCGTTCGAGATTCGTGGTGTCCGGAAGCCGAAGCCAGAGGTTGAGTCCACCTTGCGGTACGGCGTCGAGGTGAGCGTCCGGCGCATGCTCGCGCAGACTCGACACGAGGAGGTCGCGTCTGGCCTCGAGTTGGTGACGAAGCCTGCGCAGGTGCGTTCGCCAGGCCGGTTGGGTAACGACGTCAAGGGCGACTGCCTGCAGCATTCCGCTGACGTACATCGAATCTGCTTGTGTATCAGCAAGAATCCGCTCGTACGCCGGGCCGCGAGCGATCAAGCCGGCAACTCGCACCGATGGGGACACACTCTTGGTCAGCGCACGGAGGTAGACAACGTGTCCGCTGTCGTCTCGAGCGGCAATAGGGCTGGGATCGGCGGTGATGCCGAAGTCGAGCGCCGAACTGTCCTCGATCAGGAAGGCGCCGTGCCGACGGACGGTCTCGAGCACCTTGTCAGCCAATGTCGGCGACCACAGCGCCCCCGTCGGACTCGCGAAACTCGGTTGTGCGTAGAACGCCCGAGCGCCTGTCTGTTCGAATGCGCGCGAAAGCTCTTCCGGATCAGGACCGTTGGCACCACTGGAGATCGGAATGACCGTGACACCGGCCTGGGCGGCAGCAAGGATCGCACCCCAGTACGTCGGCGATTCCATGAGCAACGGACGCCCCTCCCCCACGAGCGCACGGAAGGACGTCGCAAGTCCACCCTGACTGCCGGGAAGTACAACCACGTCGTTCGGCCCCGGCGGCGTGATCCCGGCCGGAGTGGCAGAACCCAATTCGGAGGCAAACCAGGATTGCAGTTCCGGAAGCCCGGCAGCAAGTGGCCGATTGAAGACGGCGTCGGTTCGCGTCGCCCTGGTGAACGCTGCACGAACCAGTCCTTCCGGCAACAGTTCTCGGGCCGGATAGCCGGAATGCAGCGCGATCACGTCGTTGGAGGTGGACTGCAGCGCAATAGGCAGTTGCAGCCGATAGTTCGGCGATCCGAGCGCCGCCGTCTGCCACCCGTAATCGTTGGGTCGCACGACGCGTGCGGCGCGCACGAAGGTCCCCACACCGGGACGAGCCTCCACAGCCCCCTGAGATACCAGTGTTCGCAGCGCCTTCTGCACAGTGACCGGACTCGCCCCGTGCGTGCTGACGAGCGACCGAGTGGACGGAAGCTTCGCACCTGGAGGAGCCGTCGCGATCCACTCGCGCAAAGCTGCGGCTATCCGCGAACTGCTATCATTGGACATGTCGAATCATAGTAGCGCTACTCTCTCGCCAACGCCAGCGCTATCGCGAATTTTTGTCCGTTTCCAGGCCGAACCGTAAGGCGCCCTTCTCGTCCGACACACCACTCGTCCACCGAACCGGAGAGGTACGTAACCGCGTGAACACACCCATCGATCAGGCCCGCAAGCTCGAGAATGTCAGGTACGACATCAGAGGGCGAATTCTCGACAAGACCGAAGAACTCGAGGATCAGGGACACACGATCCTGCGACTCAACGTCGGCAATCCGGCCCCCTTCGGGTTCGAAGCACCGGACGAGATCATGATGGCCATGATCCGTAATCTCCCTACCGCACAGGGATATTGCGATTCTCGCGGACTGTATTCGGCGCGCACTGCGGTGGTCCAGTACTACCAGACACGGGGTATCACCGACGTCACCGTCGACGAGATCTACCTCGGAAACGGTGTCTCCGAACTGATCACCCTGACGATGCAGGCCCTCTGCAATCCAGAGGACGAGATCCTCATTCCCGCTCCCGACTACCCCTTGTGGACGGCTTCGGTGTCGCTTGCCGGCGGTACACCGGTCCACTACCTCACCGACGAAAGCCAAAGCTGGGCACCGGACTTCGACGATCTGGAAGCTCGGATCTCTCCGCGCACCCGAGGGATTGTCGTCATCAATCCCAACAATCCGACGGGCGCCGTCTACTCGACGGAGGTGCTGCAACGCTTCGTGGACCTTGCGCGCAAACACGATCTGATGCTCTTCGCAGACGAAATCTACGAGAAGATCGTCTACGACGGTCGATCCATGACAAACCTTGCGACGATGACCGGGCGAGACGTCCTGTGTCTGACCTATTCGGGACTGTCCAAGGCCTACCGCGTCTGCGGATTCCGAGCCGGATGGCTGGCCATCACCGGACCACTCGAACGGGCGTCGAGCTTCATCGAAGGCATCAAACTGCTGGCCAACATGCGTATGTGTGCCAACGTGCCGGCGCAGCACGCGATCCAGACCGCACTCGGCGGACGCCAGTCCATCGAGGACCTGTTGCTTCCACAAGGTCGGCTGACGGCCCAGCGCGATCTCGCGCACAGCACGCTCAACAGCATCGACGGGATCAGTTGCCAGCAGGCCGACGGGGCGCTGTACCTGTTCCCGAAGCTCGACGTCGACAAGTTTGGCATCGTCGACGACGAGAGGTTCGTTCTCGATCTACTGGAATCGGAGAAGATTCTTGTCAGTCACGGTCGCGCGTTCAATTGGATCGAACCTGATCACTTCCGACTGGTGACTCTGCCGAACACCGACGACCTCGCGACCGCCCTCGAGCGCCTCGGTAACTTCCTCAGTTCCTACAGCCAGTAATCCCCGCGCACCTCCACAAACGACTGAACGCCGACCGGATTTCCGGTCGGCGTTCAGTCGTGAAAATCAGCAGGCGATCAGGCAGTGACGATCGCGTCGAGTGCCGAGTAGAACAAGCCGAGTCCGTCGTCGCTGGGGCCGGTGAGAGCCTCGGTGGCGTGCTCGGGGTGCGGCATCAGACCGACGACGCGGCCGTTGGCCGAAGAAATACCGGCGATACGACGCTGCGAGCCGTTGGGGTTCTCCTCCGAGTAACGGAAGACAACGCGGCCTTCGCCCTCGAGTTCGTCGAGGACCTTCTCGGACGCCTGGAAGCGGCCTTCACCCGACTTGAGCGGGATGAGGATCTGGGCGCCGGCCTCGTAGCGTGAGGACCACGCCGTGTTGTTGGCTTCGACCGTCAACCACTCGTCGCGGCAGATGAAGTGCAGACCCTGGTTACGGGTCAGGGCACCGGGGAGCAGACCGGCTTCGCAGAGGATCTGGAAACCGTTGCAAATGCCGAGGACCGGCATGCCACCCTTGGCTGCTTCGACGACCTTGCCCATCGCGGGAGCAAACCGGGCGATTGCGCCGCAGCGAAGGTAGTCGCCGTAGGAGAATCCACCCGGGACGACGACTGCGTCGACACCCTTGAGGTCTGCATCGCCGTGCCAGAGTTCAACTGCTTCACCGCCGGCCAGGTTGACGGCCCGAGCAGCGTCGATGTCGTCGAGCGTGCCCGGGAACGTGATAACCCCGATACGTGCGCTCATGCCTCGACTCGCCTGACGGTCCAATCCTCGATCACCGTGTTGGCCAGCAGGCCTTCGGCGATCTTCTCGAGTTCGGCGTCTTCGACACTGCCGTCGATCTCCAACTCGAACCGCTTGCCCTGACGGACATCGGATACTCCTGCAAAGCCCAGGCGAGACAGTGCCCCGACAATTGCCTGTCCCTGGGGGTCGAGAATCTCGGCCTTGGGCATGACTTCGACGACGACACGGGCCACGTGCTGCTCCTCGGTACTAGTGCGCGAACCCGGAGTGAAACGCTCGGGTGATGGCCAGTTTACCGGGCGCACCCGAGATGGTTCGCATCGAGTGATCGGGGCGTGACGGCCAACACCTGTCGGACTCGCCTGCGAGCCCTTCCGCGTCGGCGCATACTCGAAATCATGCGACTGACACATTTTGGCCATTCCTGTGTGCTCGTGGAGTTGAACGGCTCGAAGATCCTCTTCGATCCCGGCAA
The DNA here is from genome assembly GCF_042728675.1 of Rhodococcus sp. NPDC060176. Taxonomy (NCBI): domain Bacteria; kingdom Bacillati; phylum Actinomycetota; class Actinomycetes; order Mycobacteriales; family Nocardiaceae; genus Rhodococcus; species Rhodococcus sp. NPDC060176. Next base: position 551,714 of record NZ_JBHWYS010000003.1, on the reverse strand, counting down.
CTTCTCGCACGGATTCGAAGGCATCACCGGCCTCGACGCCATCCTCGTGACACATCAACACCCTGATCATGCCGACCCGGCTCGCCTGCCCGAACTGGCCGAAGCGAACCCCGACGCCGTGCTCTACAGCGATCCGCAGACGGCTGAAAAGCTCGGTGGGCGCTGGACCGGAGTCCGGCCCGGCGACCGGTTCAGCATCGGCGACGTCGAAGTGACCGGAACCGGCGGTGAGCACGCGATCATCCACCCGGACCTACCGATGATCGACAACACCGCGTTCCTCCTCGGCGACGCCACCAACCCGGCGCAGTTCATGCATCCCGGCGATTCCCTCTTCGTTCCCGAACAGACGGTCGACGTTCTTGCTCTTCCTGCCGCCGCACCGTGGCTCAAGATTTCCGAGGCCATCGACTACCTCCGCGCGGTGGCGCCACGTGTCGCGGTTCCCATCCATCAAGCGATCATCCGCGACGAGGCCGCCGGAATTTTCTACGGCCGCTACTCGGAAATGGCTGCCGACGGCACGGAGTTCCGCGTCCTCGACGAGGAGTCGAGCGTCGAGGTCGCCTGATTCAACCCTTCAGGCACTCACATCGACGATGATCCAGCCGGTGCTCGTCCCGCCGGCTGCGTCGGTGAGTGTGTAGCGGATCCGGTCGACCCCCGTCTTCGTCCCCGCCGTGTAGACAACTTTGCCGCCGTCGAGTTTCACGGTACCGCCGAGAAGTGAGGTCGCCTCGACACCGGTCACCTTGATCGAATCTCCGTTGCTGTCATGATCATTCGCGACAGCGTCGACAGTGGCTGTGCCACCCGAACTGACCCGCGCGGTGTCGAGTGCGGCGTACGGCGGGATCGGGGTTGCCATGTACCGACCGATGTCGTCGAGTCGAGCCGAGGCAACGTCCGCGGCATCGACGATGGCTGCGAATTCGGTGCCGTCGAAGCGCGAGAGGTCGTTGCCGTTCATGATGGTTCGGCCCTCGGCGCCGCCGCCGTGATAGTCGTCGGCATAGAAGTTGTGGCCCAACTCGTGGCGGAGGACGCGGCTGAAGTTGCCGTCGGACTCGGCGCCGACCTGCGCGTAGCTGTGATCAACCTCGAACTTCGAGTAGTAGGCATTTCCGCCACCGGACCTGCACACGACAGTCGCCTGATCGACGCTCGTCCCGACTTGATCGGACCACAGATCTTCCAACTGCTCGAGGTTTTCACAGCTGCTCGAGTACGGGTCACTGACGGCATCGGCCCGAAGGACGACGCGACCGAGGATCGGCCGAATTCCGACGTCTCTGATCCAGATGGCAGCGGTTCTGGCCATGGATTCCTCGGCCCGATCCAAAGCAACGGCGGGACTGCCTTCGCCGTGCGCGGAGTACCACTCACCGCTCAGGTCCAACCCCACTACGAACTGCTTCACGGTTTTGCCGACGCCGGCTGCCGAAGCCGGCGCGATCGAGGCCGTCGGCCACTGAGGCTTCGCATCGATCGGCGCTGTACTTCGACCGACCACGTCGGATCCAACGAACTCGATCGAAGAACCACGATCGAAAATCGCCTGCCCACGCAGTATTCCGGCCGAGTCGACGATGGCCGAGACGATTGCGTCCGGATGCCCTTCCACGCTGCCGATGTACGAACGGGGCGCCGGAATCACCACATCGGACAGCTTGCCGCCGCTTTCTTGTACGGCCATCGAGAAGTCTGATCCCCGCAGATCCATCTTGTGCAGCCGCAGAGTGAGTTGCTCACCTTGATCGTCGACGGTTGCGGTGCGTACGCCATCACTCGATCCGCTCGATCCACCGTCGATACTGCCCGTCGGCAGCGTGTGAACCGCGCCGGCCGGAGCGGCAGACGCGAGTGCCGGAACGAACGCAGCACAGACAACTGCGCCAACAGCCACGGCAACAAGACCCTCGGCCGACTTGGAGAACACTCTTGCGCGCATGGTGAAGTCCCAACCTCGTCTACTAGCGGCACATTAACTGCACGCACTCTAGCAGCGAGAAAGCCGGCAGACTCCACTCTCCACTTCAGCGTCCGATATATCCGAATTAGCCCCTTGATGGACCACTACCAGCCAAGAAGCGGAGAAATACGAAGAGTGCGCCTGCTCGGACAACCCGGACAGACGACGCCGCCTCCTAGCTATCAAATAGTTGCCAACCGCCGAACTCAGGCAGCGCCGAGTTCTCGAGACGGCGAGTTCCACCGATACACCTGCGAGGCGGCTTCGTGAAAGAGAGCAAGATCGACGGCGTCGAGAACTGCCTGGCGCGGTCCCTCGTTTCCCAACTGCTTGGCGGTGATCGACAACCTGACCAGTCCCCCACGCTTGGCTGCGCGCCCGGCTCCGAGAACCAACGCACGGCACCACCACGGTTCGGCCTTGAAGCCCTCGCCGATACCGAAAACCCTTCCCCGCTGCAAGGTTCCACGGGTCAGATCGTGCACGGCGCCGAGGCCTGCCATCGTCCGAAAGCCGGTCTCCGGCAACACCGACATGGCACCGGGCGACGCCACCCAGCGCGGCGGTGCGAACACCCGGGTCCTGAGGCCTGCCTGTTCGAGGACCCGATCCGCAGCGAGTAGTCGCAGTTTTGCTTCGTGCTTGGACAGAGTGGCGAACTCGGCCCGACGACGCTTGGTCGCGGCCTGGTCGTAGCCGTGCAGAACGATGGCGTCGCCGTGCTCACGACGCTCACGCAGCCAGGCCGTCGTCACCGCGTCGTCGGCAAGTCGATATTTGTCCTTGAGTCGCGGCGCCACCAGGAGCGACAAACGCACACCTCGAGCGTCCATCTCGTCAGCGAATCCGGCAGCGAGATAACATGTCTCGTCTCTGATTCCGGATACCGACACGATCAGTTCTGCGGACATACTCCGATAGTGGCAGCTGTGGGTGAACAGCACACTGCCGCCGGATGATCATCCGGCGGCAGTTTCCAGCAACGAGCCGCTAGTTCTCGGGAAGCGCAGCTACTAGTTCTCGGGAAGCGCAGCTACTAGTTCTTGGGAAGCGCAGCTTCGATCGCGGCGACGACCTCGGGTGCGTCAGGCTCGGTCCGCGGACGGAATCGGTTGACGACGGTGCCGTCCGGTCCGATCAGGAACTTCTCGAAGTTCCACTGGATGTCGCCGGCAGCGCCTTCGGCGTCGGCGGCCTTGGTGAGTTCGGCGTACAGCGGATGCTGGTTTTCGCCGTTCACCTCGATCTTCTCCAGCAGCGGGAACGTAACGCCGTATGTGGTGGAGCAGAACGTCTCGATCTCTTCTGCGGTGCCCGGTTCCTGGCCCATGAACTGGTTGCACGGGATACCGATCACGGTCAGACCGCGGTCCGCGTATTCACTGGCCAGCTTCTCGAGAGCCGAGTACTGCGGGGTCAGTCCACACTTGGATGCGACGTTGACCACGAGCACGGCACGGCCGTCGTATTCGCCCAACGAGGTGGGCACGCCACCGAGAGTGTTGATCGCGATGTTCTGTACTGGAGTTGTCATAGGTTCCAACTTAGCGACTCTCTCGCGCACTGCTCCTTCGCGCACTGCTAATTCGACGCTCCGAGAATGCGATCGAGGTCGTCCAGAACGGTGAGGCCGCCGAGCGGTCCGACGCCGGTGATCCAGTAGGACATGTCCACCAGATGCGGGTTCGGGAAGAATCCGGCGTTGTCGGCCACGGCCTTCGGCATCGTGCCGGCATCGGCCGGTTTCGCGGAGGTGACCAGGATGAGGTCGGCGTTGGCTCCGGAGACGAATTCCGGGGAGAGGTCGACGGAGATCGAGTTCTCCCAGTCGCGTGCGGGAATCGTGAGTCCAGCACATTCGAGAGTGCTTCCGGCAAACGACGTGGGTCCGTACAGCGTCAGAACGTCGTCGCGTGGGCGGATGAGCTGAGCGGTCTTGCCCTCGGTGCTGTGCTTGCTCGCCACTTCCTCGCAGCGTGCCGTGTAGTCACCGAGCAGCTCGCCCGCCTGATCGGTCTTGTTCAACGCTTCTGCGACGAACTGGACGTTGTCCTGCCACGGATCGGTCTGAGTTGCCATGTAGACGGTCGGCGCGATGGCAGCGAGCTGCTCGTACAGATCCCCGTGCCGTGTTTCCGTTCCGATGATCAGATCCGGGCTCAGCGCGACGATCTTCTCGAGGTTCGGTGCCGCGACGGTTCCGACCATCTCGATCTCCGCCGCCTTCTCACCGAGGTACGCCGGAACGCCCGTCGTCTCGCTGAGTACCGCGGTGCCCACGGGAATCACGCCCAGCGCTACCGACGTGTCGAGCTGAACCGGCTCGAGCACGACAACTCTCTGCGGATCCATCGGCACTTCGGTGGTTCCGCGGGCGTGGGCGACCGCGTGCACGGCGTCGGGCTGCATCCCAGGGTCATCAAGATCGTCACCGCCACAAGCAGTCGTAGTTGCCACGATGGCGGCGAGGACAAAACCACCCAGCACGTACCTCGTACGCGAGTTACTGCGCTTCATTCACACACTCCTGTCACCGACTGCTTCCGACCGTCACAGCCACGCGTATTCACCACGGCTGAGCAAAGGATTCACCATCCAATAGTCTGGTGAGCCTAACCTACGAAACTGGAGCCTTTTCGTGTCTTCCCTCCCCTGCCACAGCGACGGTGTCGTGGGGAAGGCACCTGTGCAGTGCCTTTCGGAATTTTTCGCCAATCCTCAAACCAGTCGACGCCCTCACGCCTGTACACGGCAGTCGTCGACTGCCGGCGAACCTATGGTCGGTCGCGCCGGAATGACACATCTGTGGGTGTTGATCGAGCACCCCGGGCCCTGGCCGGCGTCCGCCCCGGACGACGTTCTGCCAGACGCGCTCACCGAAAAAATCTACTCAGCGCAGGGTCGTATCCGCGTTGTGCTGATCCGGCGTCCCCGCAACCGCCAGGTCCTCACCCCGACGTGCGTTCTCGCGTGGACGGACGGCACGCGCCACTGGATGAGGGAAGGGTCGGTGGACCGATACGAGAACCTGTCGGCACTACCGTTCGAATCGATGGCCACCGGAGTGGAGTCCGCCTTCGGCCGCTCCCGTACGGAACCGCTCTTCGGAGTCTGCACACATGGGAAAAAGGATGCGTGCTGCGCCGAACTCGGCCGTCCGGTTGTAGCGGCGCTGGACGCGGCCCAGATCGCGGACGTGTGGGAGTGCAGTCACATCGGTGGAGATCGTTTCGCCGCCAACATGATTGCGTGGCCCGCCGCAGTCTATTTCAGCCGACTGGACGGCAACTCTGCGATGGATGCAGCCGAGAAGTACCTGAACGGAGAACTGTCCCTGACGCACCTGCGCGGCCGGGCAGCGCTGTCGCAGGCCGCTCAGGCCGCCGAGCACGCTGTCCGGCGCGCCACCGACATTGTCGCTTCGGGCGCACTCGAGAGTGTCACCGAGAGGGTGGACGGAGTACGCACGACTGTCGATCTCCGGTTGGGAGCGAGAGACTTTCGCGTGGCCGTACGTCCCGGCCCTCCAGGGCAACCGTTCCGACATGATTGTGGTTCCGGTGGCACCGTCGAATGGAACGGATGGATCGTCGAGCATCTTCACGAGCAATCGCACTGACCACTCAGTTTCGGTACGACTGCCCGGCAGGCCATCGAACCGAGATTTGCGCTGAGTGACAACACTTCGAATCAGGTCGCGATGAAGGATCGACGCCCCTGGTGATTACAGCTTGCATTCTTCCCATGACCACCGCACTGACGCCGAATGCCGTAGCCCGGTCTGCAGATCCGATCAAGAGTGAGGTCGACTACGAAACACTGGCAGAGAAATTCCGTCCGATCTTCGAGGACATCGCACAATCCGTCGTCGAACGCGAACGCGACCACGTGCTTCCGTTCCAACAGATCGACGCACTCAAGAAGGCAGGCTTCGGCGCCGTTCGGGTGCCGACCACGCACGGCGGATCCGGCGCGAGCATCCCACAATTGATCCGTTTGTTGGTCGAGTTGTCGAGCGCCGATTCCAACATCACCCAGGCATTGCGCGGTCATTTCGCGTTTGTCGAAGACCGACTGGTCGCCGACCCCGGAACTGAACGCGATACCTGGCTCCGACGCTTTGCCGAGGGACAGTTGGTCGGGAACGCGTGGACCGAAATCGGCGATGTTGCATTGGGCGAAGCCAACACCAAGGTCTCGCCCGCACCCGATGCCGATCATTTCCTGGCGAACGGGGCCAAGTTCTACAGCACGGGTTCCATTTTCGCCGACTGGATCGACCTGTACTCGCAGCGCACCGACACTGGCGCATTCGTGATTGCCGCGGTCGAGGCGAGGCAACCCGGTGTCACACACAGCGACGACTGGAACGGCTTCGGCCAGCAGACGACGGGGTCCGGCTCATCCGTCTACGAGAATGCGATTGTCCAGCCGGAGAACATCTTCGACTTCTCGACGCGATTCAAATACCAGACCGCGTTCTATCAACTGTTCCATCTCGCCACTCTCGCCGGCATCGCCAAGGCTGCGACAACCGAGATTTCTCGCCGAGTTGCCGCTCGCACTCGCACCTTCAGTCACGGCAACGCTCCACGGTATGCGCAGGATTCACAGATCCAGCAAGTGGTCGGTGAAGTGTCCTCTGCCGCCTTTGCAGCCGAGGCCGTTGCACTGCACGCCGCGCAGTCGTCCCAATGGGCTTACGAAGCCGCGTTCTCCGGCTCGCCGGAGGAAGAGAAGGCCGCCAACATCGCGGCCGAAATCGATTCAGGGCGAGGCCAGGTCGCCTCGATCGGACTGGTCGTGCCGGCCACGGCCAAGATCTTCGACGCACTTGGTGCTTCCGGAGTGAGCCGGGACCTCGATCTCGATCGGTTCTGGCGCAACGCCCGCACCGTGGCCAGTCACAACCCGGTCGTCTTCAAATCCAAAGTTGTCGGCGACTACGAAATCAACGGAACCGAACCGATTTACGTGTGGGCCATCGGGACTGCACCGACAGAAAAGGATGTACAGGCATGACCGTGACCAGTGAAACCGAAGTCTTCGTCGGCATTCCCGACACACCCGAGGGCTGGATCGACCGGGCTCGCGAGGTGAGCAACATCCTCACCGTCGACGCACTCGCGCGTGATCGAGCCGGTGAACCGCCGTTCCGAGAAGTTCAGCTACTCAAGGACAGTGGTCTGGTGACACTGCTGGGTCCGGTCGAGTTCGGCGGCGGCGGGCAGCGATGGGAGACCGCGTACAAGGTGGTTCGGGAGATCGCCCGCGCCGACGGATCCATCGGACAGTTGCTCGGATACCACTACCTGTGGGCCTGGGCTGCCAGATTGGTCGGAACCGATCCGCAGATCTCTGCTGTCGAGGAGCTGTACACGAGCAACCGATTCTTCTTCGGCGGCGCGGTTAACCCTCGAGACACCGACCTCACCGTCGTGGACCGCGGGGACACCCTGGTATTTAACGGCGTGAAGTCGTTTTCCACCGGCGGCCGAGTCACCGACCTCACCGTGCTCGAAGGAATCATCGACGGAACTGCGACGCATGTGTTCGCAATCGTGCCGACTGCTCAGGACGGCATAGTCTTCCGCGGAGACTGGGACAACCTCGGGCAGCGCCTCACCGATTCCGGCAGTGTCGAGATCAACGACGTCGAGGTCGACTGGGCAAGTGCAGCAGGCTTTGTCGACAAGGAATTCCGACCCCTCGTCTACAACACCCTGAACTTCCCGGCGATCGAGATCGTGTTCGCGAACTTCTACCTCGGGATCGCCCGTGGCGCGCTGGACACCGCAGCCGAGTACACCCGAACCCGAACGCGTCCATGGCCGTACGGAGGTGACAACCGCGAAATCGCGACCGACGAGTGGTACCTCCGTGAGGGCTACGGCGACTTGCAATCCAAGCTGTGGGCAGCGGAGGCCTTCGTGGACCAGGTCAGCCGCGAGGCCGACGCCGTACTCCACGCTGCTCGCGAAAACCTCACCGAGCAGGCTCGCGGCGACCTCGCCGTACGCATCGCGGCCGCCAAACTCCGCGCGGCCGACGTGTCCTTGGAGATCAGCAACAAGATCTTCGAACTGACCGGTGCCCGAGCCACTTCCAACGATGTCGGCCTGGACATCTACTGGCGCAACATTCGGACGCACACCCTTCACGATCCGCTCGCGTACAAGCGCCGTGAAGTCGGTAGCCAGTACCTGACCGGCGAGATTCCTGAACCGACCTGGTACACATAGCGGCCACGAACAGAAAGAGACCGTCGCACGGTTGGTGCGGCGGTCTCTTTCATCGTTACGACCAGGATCACTGATCGTAGATCGGGTTCCGCGCTTGCAGCGCAGTCAAACGTTCAGCAGAGCGCACGGATCTAGTGATGGCTCACAAACGACTGCTTGGTGCCGGTCGGAGCCGTCTCGAGTTTGTGCTGCTCCTCTTCGTCCTCGTCGTCGAGCATCGTTGCCTCGTTGAACGGGATCTTCCCGTCGAGCACCTCGATGACGCGTTCCTTGTCGATCGTCTTGGTCCACGCGCCGACCAGGAGAGTCGCGACCGCGTTGCCCGAGAAGTTGGTGATCGCTCGCGCTTCCGACATGAAGCGGTCGATTCCGACGATGAGTCCGACGCCGTCGAGAAGCTCGGGGCGATGGCTCTGCAGTCCGCCGGCCAGTGTGGCCAGACCGGCGCCACTGACTCCGGCTGCACCCTTGGAGGCGATGATCATGAACACCAGCAGCGAGAGCTGTTCACCGAAGGCGAGCGGCTGTCCCATGGCGTCGGCGATGAAGATCGACGCCATCGTCAGGTAGATCGCGGTGCCGTCGAGGTTGAACGAGTAGCCGGTGGGAACGACGATGCCGACCGTGGTGCGCTCGACGCCCACGTGCTCCATCTTGGCGATCAGACGCGGCAGTGCCGATTCGGAGGACGAGGTGGCGAAGATGAGCAGGTACTCACGGGCCAAGTACTTGACCAGCTTGAAGATGTTGAATCCGGTGACCGCGCGCAGCAGCGTTCCGAGAACACCGAAGACGAAGATCAGGCAGGTCAGGTAGAAGCCGATCATCAGGGTTCCGAGCTGGACGACGGCGTTCAGACCGGTCTGGCCGACGACGCTGGCGATGGCTCCGAAGGCGCCGATCGGGGCGAGCCAGAGGATCATCGTCAGGATCTTGAACACGAGCTTCTGGATGTATCCGACAGCCTTGAGGATCGGCTCGCCCGACTTGCCGAGCGACTGGATCGCGAAGCCGACCAGAAGGGCGACGAACAGAGTCTGCAGCACGCTGCCGGCTGTGAGGGAGGACAGCATCGACGTCGGAATGATGGACGCGACGAAGTCCCAGGTACCGCCGGCGCTGTGCGCCTGATCTGCAAGCTTGGCCACAGAAGCCGCGTTGGGCGTGATGTTCAGGCCACTGCCCGGGTTGAGCAGGTTGCCGACGCCCAGGCCGATCGCGAGTGCGATGGTGGACATCCCGATGAAGTAAGCGAGTGCGAGGCCGCCGACCTTGCCGACCTTGGCCGCTGCTCGAACCGAGCCGATGCCGAGCACGATGGTGCAGAAGATGACCGGGCTGATCATCATCTTGATCAGGCTGACGAACAACGTGCCGAGTACACCGACGGACTTACCGAACTCGGGTGCGAGCCAACCGACGAGGATGCCGCCGATAACCGCGACGATGACGCTCATGTAGAGCCAATGCGTCTTGTCGCGCTTTGCCTTGGTGCCCTCGGGCTGTGGGGAACCGTCTACTGTCCCTGTTGCCGTGCTGCTCATGGGGTGTCCTTTGGATCGGATATCTGTGAAGTGATCGGGATCACTTCGAGTCGTGGAGAATTCTTGTTGCAAACAGGTGGACCCGGAAGTTTGTGTTCATTACGTTCAGGAGGCGCTCGATGGTCGAACGAAAGACCGGCCGACGTATGAGCGTCGCCAGACAGATCCTGCTCCTGCAATTGGCGTTGTTGGCGCTGGTCATCGGCGTGGGAGCAGCGCTCGCGGTTGTCGACGAACGCCGAGACAGCGACGACGCGATCCGCAGGCAGGTGAGCTCGATAGCGCAGACTCTCGCCCTGTCGGATTCGACGGCGGCAGCCCTGACGAGTGCAGACCCGACCGCGATTCTGCAACCACAGACCGAGAAAATCCGACAGGCAACTGGCGTCGATTTCATCGTGGTGATGGCGCCGGATCGCACTCGGTTCACCCACACGAGCCCGGAACTGATCGGTCAACTGTTCACCGGGAACATCGACCGCGCACTCGCCGGCGCGACCTTCACGGAGACGTACGCCGGGTCGCTGGGGCCGTCGATCCGCGCAGTCACTCCCGTCTACGATTCCGGCGGAACCCTGGTCGGTCTGGTTTCTGCCGGTGTCACCCGCGAACAGATCAGCAAGCAATTCGCCCAAAGTGTTCCGGTCATCCTGTTCGTTGCTGCCGGCGGTCTTCTTGCCGCGCTCTTGAGTTCGCTTCTGGTGAGTCGGCGAATCAGGCGACAGACCCTGGGAATGGCTCCCGACGAACTCCGCACCATGTTCGAGCACCACGACGCCGTCCTGCACAGCATCGGTGAGGGTTTGGTGGTGATCGGCCGAGGCCGGGGCAAGGACGCGAAAGTGGACATCGTCAACGACGAAGCACGTCGACTCCTCGACCTGCCGGAAGGACCTGTCCCGCTTTCGTCCATCCCCGAGACCTTGCGAGTCGACGACGCATCGCCCGCCAAGGATCAAGTGCACCTCACCGACAAGCGCGTGCTGGTGGTCAACCAACACCCGGTTGAGTGGGAGGGCAACAGAATTGGCACCGTGCTGACAATTCGCGATCACACCGAACTTCAGAACGTCCTCGGAGAATTGGATTCGGTGCGTAGTTTTGCCGAGTCGCTTCGCTCGCAAGCGCACGAGAGCGCAAATCGTCTGCACACGATTATCACGATGGTCGAGTTGGGGCGAAACGAAGACGCAGTGGCCTTCGCCACCAACGAATTGCGGGTGTCTCAGCAGCTGATCGATCGTCTGATGAATGCGGTTCACGAGCCGGCGCTGGCCGCACTGTTGCTCGGAAAAATGAGCGAAGCGGCAGAACGCGGGGTCGACCTGACCATCACGGAAGACACCGCACTCGGTCCCGTGCCTTCACTCAATGCACGCGAGTTGGTCACGCTGGTCGGCAATCTCGTGGACAATGCTATTGACGCATCGCGCGCGAGCGAGTCTCCGTGGGTGGAAGTGACGGTAATGGAAGAGGATTCGATGATGGTTGTTGCCGTTGCCGACAGCGGCCCGGGAATGACACCCGAAGCTCTCGAAAAGGCCAAGGGCCGTGGCTACTCCACAAAATCCGGCTCTCGTGGACTCGGACTCGCACTGGTCTCTCAAGTGGTGAAACGGCACGGCGGCACGCTGTCCAGTGAACCGGCGATGGGCTCGATGCTGGTGGTCCGCATCCCGCTGCGCGAAGCGGAAGCACCCCGATGATTCGCGTCCTGATAGTCGACGACGAACCGTTGATCGCGCAGGCGCACCGTTCGTACGTCGAACGCGTGCCGGAGTTCGTGGTCCACGGTGTGGTTCATTCCGGGAACGCCGCCGTGCGTGCAGTTACGGCGGCGAACGCAACCGACCAGCCCATCGACCTGGTCCTGCTCGACATCGGGTTGCCCGACGCCAGCGGCCTCGACGTGGCTTCCGCCCTCGGTGGGTTGCGCCCGAGTCCGGACATCATCGCGGTCACCTCGGCGCGAGATCTCGAGGTGGTTCGAAGCGCCGTCGCTCGCGGGATCGTGCTCTATCTCCTCAAGCCGTTCACCTTCGCAGCGTTCCGCGACAAGCTCGAGCGCTACCTCGAATATCGTGCAGCGCTTCCCGCCGGAGAGTCTGCGGTCAGCCAGCACGACATCGACCGCGCGATGTCCGCACTGCGAACGTCCGACGATCGAGCAGCGGCACCGAAAGGCTTTGCGTCTCAAACGCTCGGACTCGTCGCTGCGTCCGTCCGGAATTCGGAAGGTCCTGTGACTGCGGCAGAGGTGGCAGCCTCGGTCGGAGTGTCCCGGGTGACAGCCTGGCGCTACCTCGAAAAATTGGCAGACGACGGCATGCTCACCCGGGAGACCGAGTACGGGCGCGCTGGGCGCCCTCAGGTTCGTTACCGCAGAACCTGATAGTCACCGAACCTGATTGATACAGAAGCTAGTTCGCGCCCACGGTGTCCAGCACCCAGGCGAACTCGAACGCGACCTCTTTCCACTTCTCGTAACGACCGCTGACACCGCCGTGTCCGGCGCTCATCTCCGTCTTGAGAAGCAGCGGAGCGTCACCGGTCTTCGTGGCCCGCAGTTTTGCGACCCACTTGGCCGGCTCCACATACAGGACACGGGTGTCGTTGATGCTCGTGATTGCGAGAATCGCGGGATAGTCCTTGGCTTCCACGTTCTCGTACGGGCTGTACGAGCGCATGTAGTCGTAGACGTCCTTGTTGTGCAGCGGATCTCCCCATTCGTCCCACTCGATAACCGTCAACGGCAGCGACGGATCGAGAATCGACGTCAGCGGATCGACAAACGGAACGTTGGCGAGAATGCCGGCAAACAGTTCCGGAGCGAGGTTGGCGACAGCGCCCATCAGCAGTCCGCCCGCACTACCGCCGTCGGCAACCATACGATCAGCGGCTGTGACTCCGGTGTCGATCAAATGCTTTGCGCAAGAGACAAAATCGGTGAAGGTGTTCTTCTTCGTGAGCGTCTTGCCGTTTTCGTACCAGTGACGGCCCATCTCGCCGCCACCGCGCACGTGCGCAACCACGAAAACGACACCGCGATCGAGCAACGACAGCCGGGCAACCGAGAACGACGGGTCGATGCTCGCCTCGTAGGAACCGTAGCCGTACAACAACAACGGCGCGGGACCTTCGGGTGCACCTATGCGCCTCACGATCGAGAGTGGAATGCGGGTGCCGTCGTCGGCCACTGCCCAGTCGCGGCGCTGCTCGTAATTACTCGCATCGAAGTCACCGAGAACGGGCTGCGATTTACGCAGTGCCAGTTCACCACTGGCGACGTAGTAGTCGTACACCTGCCCGGGAGTGATGAAGGACGTGAAGCCGAGCCGGATGGTGGGCTGCGCCCATTCCGGGTTGGACCCCATCCCGATGCTGAACAGTTCTTCGTCGAAGTCGATCTCGTGACGTTCGCCGTACCCGTCACCCGTCAACGGCCATACGGCAACCCGAGTGAGAGCCTCGCGGCGGTAGCTCAGGACGAGGTGCCCGGCAAAGGCTTCGGCTTCTTCCAGACGAACGTCGGCGCTGTGCTCGATCAGCGTCGTCATGTTCGTCGGATCCGATACCGGAGCTTCCACCAACACGAAGTTCTCGGCCTTGACTCCGTCGACGACGTCGTTGTGGAGGATGAGGAAGCGGTCCTCTCCCCCGATCACCGCGTGTTCGGCCCCGTACTCGACGCCTTCGCGACGCGGGATGATGACGCGGAAGTCGCCTTCCGGATTCGCCGATTCCAGCATCCAGCCTTCGCTGGTCACCTTGGACCCGACCCAGATCATCAGGTACTTCTCGCTGCGAGTCGAACCCACGGATACCCAGTAACGCTCGTCGGGCTCGTGGAAGACCGAAACATCTTGGCTCTGCGGCGTTCCCAGCTTGTGACGCCACACGGTGTCCGGACGCCAGGAGTCGTCGACGGTCATGTAGAAGACGTGACTGTGGTCGATTGCCCAGGTGGCACCGGGTGCGGTGTCGGGAATCTCGTCAGCCAGCATTTCGCCGGTCTCGAGGTTCTTGAACCGCAAGGTGTACCGCTCGTCGCCGACGATATCGACCGAGTACGCCAGCAACGTGCCGTCCTCGCTGATGGAGAACGCGCCGAGCGAAAAAAACTCGTGCCCTTCGGCTTCGACATTGCCGTCCATGAGGATCTGCTCGCCGGCCAGCTCGACGCCAGGCGTCAGGTTGGGGGGAGTCCAGTCGTCCTCACCGGCAATGGGACACCGGCACTGGACGGTGTACGACTTGCCTTCCACGCTGCGCGAGTAGTACCACCACTTGCCCATGCGTGTGGGTACCGACATGTCGGTTTCCTGCGTCCGCGACTTGATCTCCTGGAAGATCTTCTCGCGCAACGGCTCGAGAGCTGCGGTCTGCTCGTCGGTGTACGCGTTCTCGGCTTCGAGGTACGCGACTACCTCGGCATTGTCCTTGTCCCGCAGCCACTCGTAGTCATCGACGAACGTGTGTCCGTGATGGGTACGTTCGGTGGGGACCTTCTTTGCGACCGGCGGGACGAGGCTCATGCGCTGGGACCGACCCAATCGTCGAAGGACAACCCGGAAATGCGTTCGTACGCCTCGATGTAGCGAGCGCGAGTCGCATCGACGATCTCCTGCGGCAACGGCGGCGGAGTCGTGTCCGAGCTTCGATCCCAACCGGATTCGGGGCTCGTGAGCCAGTCGCGGACGAACTGCTTGTCGAAACTGGGCTGCACCTTGCCTGCCTCGTAACCTTCGAGGGGCCAGTAGCGGGACGAGTCGGGGGTGAGCACCTCGTCGGCGAGCACGAGGTTTCCCGCGGAGTCGAGACCGAATTCGAGCTTGGTGTCCGCGAGGACGATTCCGCGATCGGCCGCGAAGTTGGAGGCGCGGGCGTAGACGTCGAGAGTGTCCTCGCGAAGCTGCACGGCCAGCTTCAGGCCGACCTTCTCCACTACCTGCTCGAAGCTGATGTTCTCGTCGTGATCGCCGAGAGCCGCCTTGGACGCCGGCGTGAAGATCGGGTCGGGCAGCCGCGACGCCTCGACAAGGCCCTCGGGCAGCGCGACGCCGCACACTGCGCCGGTGTTGTTGTAGTCGACCAGGCCGGAGCCGGTGAGGAAGCCACGGACGACGCATTCGACGGGAACCATGTCGAGGGAGCGCACGACGAGAGCCCGGCCGAGCACCTCTTCCGGGATGCGATCGTCGTCGGGCTCACCGGCCAGATGGTTGGTGCCACCGAGGACGTTGAAGAAGAACACGCTCATCGCGGTGAGAACGCGGCCCTTGTCCGGGATCGGTGTGCTGAGCACGTGGTCGTAGGCCGAGATCCGATCACTCGCGACAAGCAGCAGATGCTCGTCGTCGATCGTGTAAAGGTCGCGGACCTTGCCACCGGCCAGATGAGTGTAGGAATCAAGTGTAGGACGCACCCGGTCACCCTATCGGGCGTTCGCAGTTCGTACAGAACCCCGGTAGCCGGGACAGGTGAGCGTCCTCGCCGTTCGGAGAGCTGTCCGCCCTGCTCATCCGGATATGCAGGTGGCCCCTCGCCACTGGGCGAGAGGCCACCGTCACAGTCGATGAACTACTGGTTTGCGGGCAGCTTCGACAGGCCCTCGTCGATCGAATCCAGCGTCAGAAGAGCCGTCTGATAGGTCGCTGCCAACGAATGCTGAACCTGGACGACGTTGCCGGCCTTCACTGCGGGCAGTTCCTTCCACAGCTCGGAATTGACCAGTTCCTGAAGCTGCGGAGACATCGAGCCGTCGGCGTTGAGGCCGTAGACGATCACGTCGACATTTCCGAGATTCTCGCCGATCTTCTCGATGGATACCTGTTCGACGTGGACGTCAGCCGGGTCGGCAGGGGTGCCGGGGAACTGCAGGCCGAGTCCGTCGAAGAGGTTGGTTGTGTACGAAGACGCGTACTCGCGGGAGAACGTTCCAGCCTCGGGCTTGCAGACGTTGCACACGCCTCCGAAGGTGACCGAGCCGAGCTTGTCCTTGTACTTCGCGGCCAATTCGGCGGTGCGAGCGTCGTACTCGCCCTTGAACTCACCGTAGGTGTCGGAAACATTGGCGGCGTCGGCGAACTGCTCGCCCAGCACTCGCCAATCAGCGGGAACCGTCGGCCCCAGGAAGACGACCGGAGCAGCAGCCTCGAGCTGAGCCATGTCCAACTGACTTTCGACTCGAGCGGGAACGCCCATGATGATCAGATCGGGCTCGGCAGCGACGATTCCCTCGTAGTTGAGCTGGGAGACGTTGCCGTCGGGCGCGACCTTGGGCAGAGCTTCGTAAGCGGCCTTGGTCTTGTCGTCCATGTTGCCGAGTTCACGGGTCCACTCACATACCGCAGCCAGGTTCGCTCCCGCCTGAATCAGCGGCAGAACTGCGTATCCGCAGGCCACGATCCGCTGCGGTTCGCTCGGGATCTCGATGGATCCGTTTTGTGCTTCGAAGACACGGGTCTGCGAGCTCGCGGCTGTCGTCGACGATTCGGACGACGCCTCCTCCGAGTTGCTGCAGCCGGCGACGCCGACCGCCAGCGCAGCTGCTGCACCGATCACCACTGCGCGGCGAAACCGCGACAGACCTTGAACCCGCATGTTGAACTCCATCTGAACGCACCGGACTACCCCGGATGATTTGGTGAGGCTAACCAATATCAGGGCGGCGAGAGTGTGCACAAACACAGGTCTCGAGGAATGAACTGCGCCTCCCGAGCTGCTCACGCTCAGAGCAGCACGCCTCCCACTGAGAGGGAGCAAAGCAAGATTCCTCTCGAATCGGACACTCGAACTCGCTACCTTGCCTTCGCGATACCTCATCGATTCGCCACTCTCACCGCTCGACGAAGGGCTCACACATGTCCCGATCCACGCGCACCTGCTCACTACGGTCTGCCGCGGCCATTGCCTTGACCAGTAGCTTTCTCTTCACCGGTTTCGGCGCCTCGATCGCACAGGCCGAACCTGCCCCCTCGGCTCCACAATTCGGCTCACTGGATCTAGGCTCCAGCAGCTTCGGCAGTGCCGAGCAAACTCCAGATGCCCCCCGGCTGACCGGGATCGACAACTTCCGCGATGTCGCAGGCACCGGCGCCGGATACTCGGGAACTTTCGGTCTGCCCGTGAACAAGGGAGTCTTCTACCGCGCGAACGCGATCACGCCCAAGGGCGATGACATGAGCGTTCTCGAAAAGCTTGGACTGACAAAGGTTTACGATCTGCGCACGGCACCCGAGATCGCCAGCAAGCCGGACGTTCTGCCCGACGGTGTTGCGTACGAGAACATTCCGATCCTGTCCGGGAACATCGCCGAGATGGTCGCGAAGATCAAGTCCCCCGAGGACTCACGTTCGATGATGCAGGACATGAACCGCGCCTTCGTCACCGGAGCGACGGAGCGAGCCGGGTTCGCGCAGTTGCTGACCGGCCTCGCGGAAACCGAAGGTGCACAGGTCTTCCACTGCACTGCAGGTAAGGACCGCACCGGCTGGACGTCCTTTCTGCTACTGAGCATCGCCGGCGTCGACCGCTCGGTGATCGTGAACGACTACCTGCTGACAAACGAGTACACCGCCGAGGGCATGAAGGCCACGCGCGCGGGCATCGCGGCGAGCTTGGGCGAGCAGATGGCCGTCAACATGGAGCCTCTATTGGGTGTCGAGGCAAGCTATCTCGATGCCGGCCTCGCCCAGTTGGACCAGACCTACGGGTCGGTCGATCGCTATCTGACCGAGGGCCTGGGCCTGAGCCCGGCGACGGTCATGACGCTCAAAGCCAAACTGCTGGGCTGAGCGACACAGATGCCCCGGGTTCGACGAGGGGCCGAACCCGGGGCACTGTGCTTGTCTGCCCGTGCCGTGCCGGATGCGCAGCGTCCCGTGCGTCAGCGAGATACGGCGATCACGTTGTTTCGGTACGCCCAGATGACGATCTGCACCCGGGTTCGCACCTGTAGCTTCTTGCAGATGTTGCTGATGTGCGACTTCACCGTGCTCTGCTCGAGGCTGAGGGAATCTGCGATGTCGTTGTTTCCCAAGCCTTGTGACAGCAACTGCACCACATCCATTTCACGCGCGCTGAGACCGTGATCCGATCCGGAGCGCGCTGAGGACATCGGTGCCGGCTTGCGCCTCGCGAACTCCACGATCAGTCTCGACGTCAATCTCGGTGAAAGCACCGAGCCACCCTCGGCGACGGTCAACACGGCCGACGAGAGCTCTTCGGGATCGGCGTCTTTGAGCAAGAACCCTGCGGCGCCGCTGTCGAGCGCCTCGAAAACGTACTCGTCGAGATCGAACGTGGTGATCACGATGACGCGGGTCGCCGGAAACTCGGCAAGAACCTCCCTGGTCGCAGTCAACCCGTCGCCGTGCGGCATTCGGATATCCATCAGTACGACATCCGGACGCAGTGCACGCACCTGCTCGTACGCCTCGACTCCCGTCTTGGCATGCCCGACTACGCGAATCTCGGGATGTCCGGAGAGAAACAGCTCGAACCCCTGCCGCACCACCTGCTGGTCGTCCGCAATAAGGACATCGATCATGCGTTGATCCTCCCGTTCACCGGCACCAGTGCCTGCACAGCCCACTCACCTTCCGAATTCGGTCCGGCGTCCAGTTGACCACCCATGAGCGTCGCGCGTTCGCGCATTCCCACAATTCCGAGGTTTTGCCCGTCGGAAGCCGGGCGAGAATTTCCGAGAGTATTGATCACCCGCACCCTCACCGCGCCGGCTTCTCGGCTCAGACACACCTTCGACTCACTGCCCGGCGCATGGCGAAGGACGTTCGACAACGCTTCCTGCACGATCCGATAGCAGGTCAACTGAACTCCACTGTCCAGGTCGTCGAAGCGGCCGACTTTCTCCAGCGATATCGACGAGATGGTGCGCCTGCAGTCATCGACCAACTCGTCGATGTCGGAGACCATGGGCGTCGGGAAATCGGGGTCTTCTTCACCCAGGCGAAGGATCCCCACGATCTGCCGCAAGCTGTTGAGGGCCCGCTGACCCTGCTCGATGACGCCGCCCAGCAGGGCTTGCGCTTGTTCGGGATTGCTCGAGAAGAACTTGTCGGCGGCACGCGCTTGGATGATCATGCCGGTCATGTGGTGAGCCGCGACGTCGTGCAACTCGCGTGCCATGTCCTGCCGTTCGGCGACAACGGCATTCGCGATCTTGCGTTCGCGGTCCCGGTGCAGATCGGCTACAGCCTGACTGTTCTCAACGGCTTGCTTTCGCAGACGCGCGACGATCTTTCCCATGGCTGCGACGACCAGAAAACTCGTCACGGTATTTGCCGCCGGCTCGAGGAACAAGTGAGGCAACTCCCCCACCTGAACCTCGGCGACTGTCAGCCCGTCCCGTTCGGTGAGATACATCGCCATGATCACGTCCATCGCCATTCCGAGGACCAACAGTCCGACCAGGCGCATGCCTGTCACCCGGATGGATACTGCCATGATCGCGAACCAGAAAAGCGGTGTGGCCCCAAGCGATCGACTGCCGAGGAAGAGCATCAACCCGCCGGATCCTGCCAACGTCAGAAGGTAGTACGCGATCGGGTACCGACGGCGCGTACACGCCACAATCGTCAACACCGTCAGGAAACCCATGATGCCGACAACAGTTGCCGGATCGCTCAGTACTCGATTGCTCGTCTCGGATTCCGACTTGAGACTGGCGAGGCCGAATACCCAGGGCACGCTCAACAGACCGACGATCACGGCCGCAGTAGCCGGGTTGCTCAGGCTGAAACGTCCCCAGCCTCGCGATGCCAGGGCTTGCCCCGGGGCATTCTGACCAGCCGAGTCGAACATCCACTCCCCATTCCGCATCCGATGATTGACGTTCATGGTGGCATGCCCACACCACTTGGTCACACATTCGACGAACGTGAAGGGAATGTTCGATTCTCGGTTACTACCAAAGGACTAGTTCGGAGTGGAGGTACTAGTACTTATGGATCAGCTGAACTGCTCGACCAACCGGTTCACCATATTGGTTGCACTGTAGTAATCGAGACGGAAGGTATCGAGTCCCACGGCATAGACATGATGATCACGAATTGCCGGATGCTGAGCCAACAGGGGCAGTCCCTCGACCACTTTCACCGCACCGTCGTCGGCGCTGACCAAGATCAGAGTGTTGCCCGCGATTCCGTCGTAGAGATTCTCGGCCGAGACCTGGATGATGTCCTTACGCTTGCCCATCGATTCACTGCTCTTCGCGGACTCTGGAATGTCGGCGACCGTGAAACCCATCGCCGTAAGCAACTTCGCCTGTCCGGACTCGTGCGTCCAGATATTGGCACCGCTGCCGTCCTCGTAGTAGACCAGCGCAGTGGTCGGCTGCGGGGGAAGTGTGATCTTGGCCTGGGCGGCCTCTACTGCGCTGTCGAACTTCGCGACCGTGGCCGCGGCGTTGTCTTCGAGACCTGTCGCTTCACCCAGCACAGCGGCTACTTCCTGCCAACTGCTTCCGCCGTAGTCCACCACGATTGTCGGAGCGATGGCCGTGAACTGTTCGTACAGATCGACGACGGAGTCGCCTCCCGTCGCCGAGACGACGATCAGGTCCGGGTTCTGAGCCAGAACGGATTCCGCGTTCGCGCCACCCATCGGCAACACGGCGAGTCCGCGTTCTTTTGCTATGCCGCCCCACTGCGTGAACAACCCCTGCGCATCCGACACGTCGGTACTCGGTCCGGTCGATGCGGTAGCCACCACCGGTGCGTCGATCGACAACAGCGTGCCTGTCAGCGTCACACTGGTCGAGACGATCCTCTCCGGCTTCGACGTAATCTCCACCGGCCCTTTCGGTGTCTCCACCGTGCGCGGCCAATTACCCTGCGATGCAGCCGAATCAGGATCGGAATCTGCATCCGCAGAACTACACCCGGCGAGAGCGAACCCTGCCACCAAGACTGCGGAGAGCACCTTCAAGGTGCGCGATTTTTTCATTGTGACGCCCACTGGCGGACCACTCCTCGAATTCAAAGCCCATCGAATTAGGTTAGGCTGTGCTCATGCTAACTCAGGCGGTGACTGAATTGTCCGCTACCCTCGCGGCCTCGCCCGACATCGAGACGTCCTGGAATCGGATAGTGCAACAAGGCACGCCGATCATCGAAAGTGTTGATACACAGACTGTTCGCGTCACCTTCTTCTGGCGTCAGCCCGAGGAGACGGAGATCGAGCGCGTCTACCTGGATGCAAATTCGCTGACCGACCATCACGCGGAACAACTGAGCGTCATGCAGCGGATCGGCGACAGTCCGGTGTGGTTCTACACCGCCGAAGTCTCGAACACCTGGCGCAGCAGTTACAGCATCATCCCGGTACCGAAGTCCGTAGTCGACGAGTTCGACTATCCGGGAGCAGGCAAGGAGGACACGACCCGCCGTGCCCGCTGGTTGGGGCTGCTCGAATACCGCATTGCCGACCCACTCAATCCGCTCTCCGCGGGCGTGGACACAAGACGTTCCGTCGCCGAGATGCCCTCGGCGCCGGTCCAGTTCGGCTGGGATGCTCCGGCTTTCAGGAATTTCGTGGAGGTCAACTGGAACAGCTCGACTTTGGGCGTCGAGCGGCCGGTGTGGATCTACGAGACCGTCGACGACGGATTGACACCTCTCGAAGAACGTCCACTCGTGATACTTCTCGACGGGCGCCACTGGGCCGAGGTCATGCCTGCCGGCGCCGCCTTCGATCGTGCGGTCCAGACCGGCAAGCTGAAATCCTGCGTTCTGCTGGCCATCGATTCCGTTGACAATCAACGCCGTTCGCAAGAATTGCCGTGCAACCGCGAATACTGGAGCGCAGTCGTCCACGAACTACTCCCGCAAGTACGCGCCGTCACACCCTTCTCGTCTGATCGAACGCGAAACGTGGTCTCGGGGCAGAGCTTCGGCGGCCTGGCTTCGATGTTCGCAGCACTCGAATTCCCCGAACACTTCGCGCTGGTCGCCAGTGGGTCCGGTTCATTCTGGTGGCCGACCGGATTGAAGCGCGGGGAGGACGGTCCGCCGGGTGGAGACATAGCCGCACGCGTCGAGCGCGACGGTGCACCGGACGGCTTACGCGTTGTCCTCGAAGTAGGTAAGCACGAGGCCGACATGGTCGGGCACAGCGCAGCCGTCGCCCGGGCGCTGGAGGCAGCCGGAGCGCAAGTGTCGTACCGAATTTTCGACGGTGGCCACGACTGGTTGTGCTGGCGCAGTGTTCTTCTGGACTCCGTCGTCGAACTGATCGGCAGTCCGTGAAATAGGTACGATCTCAGGGCATGTGATCTGGGTGCGTGCGATCTAGGCCGCCGTGATGTCACCCAGTTTCCACGTTCGATCGAAATAAGGTTCGAGAGGTCCGTAGAAGCGGAAATACGAGAACCAGTGCTGACCCGGAATGGTCTGAACCCAATTGGATTCCTTCCCTTCCGGAGCAGTCGGTCCGTAGTAGAGATCTACCGAACCATCGTCGTTGACAACAAGATCGGGATCTCGCGAGCCACGGTCGCCTCGCCCTTGTTCGTTGTCGATCAGGCACCGCGTGTCGATCGAGTAGACCGTCGCGGACCAGAACAGCTTTGCCGGGACATCGGCAGGTACGTGGAGTGTGTAGCTGTTTCCGCCGTCCAACCAGTTGCCGTCGGCGTCGGAGTAACTACCCAGATATGCCTGACCGAGTCCAGGCGTCGTACTCTTCATCGCCTGGGAGAAGCTGACTGCCTCGTAGAACCACGACGCGCGTTCGTAGAACTCGTCATAGCTGCCGCCTCGCTGAGCGGAGTTGTCGAGAACAATCGCCAAGTCCCACTGACGATCCGGCCAGTAACGCGAACCGGGGAAGCGTTTGACAAACGCATTCGCCTGAGCGAACACCTCCCCCACTTCGACTGCCCGCTGCAAGATCTTCCGCAAGCGATCATCCGGGGCAAACGGTTTGCCCTTCTCCATCCCCAGCTGCCGAAGCCACGCCATCGGGAACCGGTCGCGCTCTTCGACAGGTTCGTCCTGCACGATGTCGTGCAGAAGTTCCCAGTACCGAAGGTCCCGCGGCTGAATTCCGCTCCAGGGCTTGCCGTCCGGTGAGACCAGTCGTGTGGGAGTCGGATTCTCGCGATCGGAGTAGGGGTACACCCGGACGGCGTCGACCAACTCGCCCGAGCGCACCGGGTCGGGATCGAGCGTGCGGAGGCCGAACATGATGTGCATCATCGGGGAGTGGACAACGGTGTATTCACCTGTGTCCTGGGCACTCTGGTCTGGGCCGACTACCAGGGTCTTGCCGCCATTGCCTGCATCGGGGCCCATCTCACCGAGCACCGCGAATTCTCGTTGCCAGAAATCTGCGATGCCCCCGGCGGTCGGCCCCGGCGGCAACTCGATCACCAACGGACCCGTTGTACCGAGATCGAAAAAATTCAAGATGTACGGCGTCGTCGCGTTGGCGGTGATCAGGCCTAGTCGGTCACGATATGAGCGGTAGACGACGATATCGGACGCAGTTGCTCCGAAGATGTTGGTATGCACGTCCATCCACTGCGCCCAGGACACGATGGGGATGGCCCACAAGTACGCCTGCACTGCTGTCTGGAAGTCGAGTTCGTCGAACACCGTTGCGATGTTTTCGCGAGCGGGAAGCTCTCCGTCCCTGGGGACAACTCCGGAGGAATACGTCAGTTCGATGTCGGCCATAACCAGATGGTGCGGGGAGAAACCTCGGCGCGAATCACCCGCACCGGGTGAACCGCTAGTTCAGTGCGTCGCGAATGACAGCAGCCGTGCTGTCGAGAATTGCCCGATTGGGTGTGCGAGGTAGTGCACGCAGGCCGAAGCCGTCGCCGCGATTTCGCGGAATGACGTGCAGGTGGACATGGAAGACTTCCTGCCCCGCAACAGCTCCGTCGGAGAGGTGCAGATTCACTCCGTCGATGGGGAGAGGCCCAGTACGCATCGCCGCGGCGATCTTCTGCGCGACCGCAAAGATCCTGGCACCGTCGTCGGCGTCGAGCGTGGACAATCCGCTGGCGTGACGCTTGGGCACGACCAGGAGATGACCGGACGTGAACGGCCGAATATCCATGAAGGCAAGGACATTCGCGTCGTCGTAGACGACACTCGCCTCGGCCTCACCGGCGATGATGGAACAGAAGATGCAGTCCATGGTCTCCGCCCCTGTGCGCCTTTTTGGTAGTCACCACTACCAGAAAGGCGCACGGGGGCGTAGCCCTTACAGAATCGGCGACGGCGCGTATGCCGCAGCTTCGGGGTTGGCATCGACAAGTTTCCGGACCTCGGCGACAACGGCGTCGACCTGAGCAGACGCGGCGCCGACAAAGGCTGCCTTGTCGGCCAGAGCCTCGTCGAGTGCGGCGCGGTCGAGCGGCAGACGGTCGTCGGCGGCGAGGCGATCGAGCAGATCGGGCTCCTTGCCCTCTTCACGCATCGCCAGTGCAACTGCGACGGCGTTCTCCTTGATCGCCTCGTGCGCGGTCTCGCGTCCGACGCCGGCGCGCACGGCAGCCATCAGCACGCGCGTCGTGGCGAGGAACGGCAGGTACCGCGTCAGTTCCTTCTCGATGACGGCCGGGTAGGCACCCATCTCGATCAGCACGGTCAGGAAGGTCTCGAACATGCCGTCGATCGCGAAGAACGCGTCCGGTAGAGCGACGCGACGCACG
Organism: Rhodococcus sp. NPDC060176; assembly: GCF_042728675.1. NCBI lineage: Bacteria > Bacillati > Actinomycetota > Actinomycetes > Mycobacteriales > Nocardiaceae > Rhodococcus > Rhodococcus sp. NPDC060176. Next base: position 527,270 of record NZ_JBHWYS010000003.1, on the reverse strand, counting down.
ACGGAGCAGAAGACGTCGCCCTCGTTCCACTGTGCACCCGCGAGCTCGGCTGCCATGGAGCCGTATCCGCGCAGGATCACCTGCAGTCCGTTGACGCGCTCGCACGAGCGGGTGTTCATCTTGTGCGGCATCGCCGAGCTGCCCACCTGGCCGGGCTGGAAGCCTTCGGTGACCAGCTCGTGGCCGGCCATCAGGCGGATCGTGTGTGCAAACGACGACGGTCCCGCGCCGACCTGGACGAGCGCGGAGATGACGTCGTGGTCGAGGGAACGCGGGTACACCTGGCCGACGCTGGTCAGTACGTGCGCGAATCCGAGGTGCTCGGCGACCTTCGCTTCGAGCTGATCGAGCTTGGCCGCATCGCCGTCGAGCAGATCGAGCATGTCCTGAGCGGTACCCATCGGGCCCTTGATCCCGCGCAGCGGGTAGCGGTCGATCAGCTGGCGCAGACGCGTCAGTGCTACCAGCAGCTCGTCGGCGGCCGAAGCGAAACGCTTGCCCAAGGTGGTGGCCTGAGCTGCGACGTTGTGTGAGCGTCCGGCCATAACGATGGACGAGTACTCGGCAGCGCGCTCACCCAGGCGGGCGGCGACGGCGATGCCGTGGTTGTAGACGTGTTCGAGTGAACGCACGATCTGCAGCTGCTCGACGTTCTCGGTGAGGTCACGGCTGGTCATGCCCTTGTGGACCTGCTCGTGACCGGCGAGTGCATTGAATTCCTCGATGCGTGCCTTCACGTCGTGGCGGGTGACCCGCTCGCGGTCCGCGATGGACTCGAGGTCGACGTTGTCGATGACGCGCTCGTAGTCGTCGATGGCGCCGGCCGGAATGTCGATGCCCAACTCTGCCTGCGCACGCAACACCGCCACCCACAATTGACGCTCGAGCACGATCTTGTACTCGGGAGACCACAGAGCAACAAGCTCGGGGCTGGCGTAACGGTTGGCAAGGACATTCGGGATGCGGCTCACGAGGCCTCAGTCTAACGGGGGCCAAGCAGTGCTGTTACCCCCGATAGTGACCGAGCTAGACCGGCGGCGCCATCACGTCGATCGATTCCAAGAGCATTCCCCTGGCCAACCCCCGTGGGTCCGGGTCGTACTCCCCCAGAGCCGTGATCATCGCGCCGTCGACCATCGCGACGAGACGACGCAGTTGCCCCTCGGGAGCCGAGCGGCCCGAGCGTCGAAGCGCATCGGTCAACAGGTCGTCGAGCTGGGCGCGTAGGCGCAACTGCACGTCACGAAGTGCGGGATGACGGGCACACGCGACGAATCGTTCGTAGCGCGAGATCAAACGCTCGCGGCTCTCCGGACGCTTCTCTTCGTCGCCGAGCAGCAGTTCGACCAACAGTTCGACCGTTGATTCGGCGCCCCGCCGACGTTGGGTCACCGCAGCCACTCTGGCGCGCATTGCTTCCATGTCGGCGTTGCCGTTGAGCTCGACGGCGCACGCGATCAGATCGTCGAGTGAGTCGAAGTAGTACGTCGTCGAAGCCAGTGGAAGGTCGGCCCTGGTTGCCACCGCTCGGTGACGAACGGCGTCGAACCCGCCTTCCAGCAATAGTTCAGCAGCGGACGCCACCAGAGCTTGGCGACGTCGTTCGCCCTTGGGCGTAGCTGCAGAAGACACCACGACATCGTGCCAGCAGAGGGCACCTCCGCATGGCGAAACAGCTCGAAGACCCTGCTGTTTGTTACCCGAGCCACTTCTCGAGGCGAATCAGCGCCTCCTGGATGTCGGCTGTCGCGCCCGCGAACGAAAGTCTGACCATCCGGTTTCCGTGGACGGTGTCGAAATCGATTCCGGGCGCCAACGCGACCCCGGTATCTGTCAGCAACCGCGCACACCAAGCGGTGGCGCCCTCGTCGCCACACAGATGGCCGATATCCGCGTAGACGTAGAAGGCGCCGTCAGCAGGAGCCAACTCCGTGATGCCCAGTTTCGGCAGTCCGGTCAACAGCAGTTCACGATTGACTGCGTATCGCTGAACGTGCCCGTCCAACTCGACCTTCGCCTCGTCCGAGAACGCCTCGATCGCGGCGTACTGCGAGATCGCGGGCGGACACACCGTCATGTTCGACGCGAGTCTCTGCAGCGGGCGTCGCAGGTACGTCGGCACCAACATCCACCCGAGTCGCCAACCGGTCATCGAGAAGTACTTGGACACCGAGCCGATCACAACTGATTCGCGCGAGGTCTCCCAGGCGCTCGACGTGTGCTGATCGCCGTACCCGATGCCGTGGTAGATCTCGTCCGAGATCAGAAGGGTGCCGTGCTGCTCGCACCACGTCGCCAATGCAGCGAGCTCCTCGGGCGAGATCACCGTGCCCGTGGGATTTGCGGGGCTGGCGACGATCAGACCGGCAGGCGGCGACGGCAAAGCCTCGAGCATTTCCACCGTCGGCTGGTATCGAGTTGCCGGCCCGCAGTCGAGTTCGACGACGTTGCAGCCGAGAGCGGCAAGGGTATTGCGGTACGCGGGATATCCGGGGCGAGCAACCACCACGGTGTCGCCCTCGTCGAACGCGGCGAGGAAGAGCAAGGTGAACGCCCCGGACGAACCGGTCGTCACCACCACGTCTTCGGCGTCGACGGCGATTCCCGAGTGCTCACTGTGGTAGCGCGCAATAGCTTCGCGCAGCGGCAGGATCCCGAAAGTCTCGGTGTATCCGAGTAGTTCGGTGCCGAGAATCTCTCGCGTCGCACGTAGTACCGGTGCGGGAGCGGGCGTCGACGGTTGACCGGCAGCCAACGTCAGAACGTCACCATGTGTCCGCTGACGTTCGGTCGCGGCCTTCCATACATCCATGACATGGAAGGTCTGGATATCTGATCGACGAGATTCTGAGCGCACACTCCGACGGTAGCCGAACCGTGGTGCGGCAAGAAACGACGACCACCCATTGTGACGATCCGACAGATTCAGGCACTCAGCATGAGTCGATTCAACGAGACCTGGGCCACGTCACTCGCGCAACATTGATCAACGACATCCTTCGATCAAAAGGTGCATCAGATGAAAGCTCGCTCAGTGCCCACCGCGGCTCTGGTCACGATCGGCGTTCTCACGGTTGCCTCGTGCGGAAGCACCTCTGATCCTGGCGGCAATTCTTCCGGCGATTACGCCAAGGACGGCAGCTTCACGACGATCGTGAACACCGACCCCGGCAACCTTCATCCCCTGATCACCAATCTGACTGCCACGCAGGCGATCAACAGCTATACCAACGACTCGTTGTTGGCCATCGACCCCAAAACCCGCGCAGCGGGCCAGTATCTGGCCGAAAAATGGAGCGAGAACGGAACTTCGCTGAACTTCACCCTCAAAAAGGGGATCACGTGTGAAGACGGCACGACCTTCACTGCCCAGACCGCAGCGAACAACATCAACTGGGTCGTCGACAAGACCAACGGCTCGCCGTGGTTGGGAGCATCCGTACCCGAAACTGCGGTAGCAACCGCTGACGGTGACGAACTCACGATCAAGACAACGGAACCCGCGCCCTTCCTCCTCGAACGCATCGGCGCTCTCAAGTTGGCGTGCCAGGCAGCGCTCGACGACCCTGCCAGTGTTCGAGGCAGTAGCAACGGAACCGGACTGTTCAAAGTCACCGAAGTAGTGGCCAACGATCACGTCACCCTCGAACGCCGCGACGGATACAACTGGGGACCGAACGGCGAAACCACATCGGACACGCTCGGAGTGCCCAAGACGGTCACGATCAAGGTCGTGACCGACGCCGCGACGACGGCGAACCTGGTCCTCACCGGAACGGTCAACGCGGCCCCGGTTGCCGGCTCGGATATCGAACGTGTGGAAGCTTCCGGCCTTGAATCGATGACGTCCAACACCCTGAGCGGACAGTTCATCTTCAACCACAATGCGGCTCTCCCCACCAAGGACGAGGCCGTACGCACCGCACTGGTGCAGGCGATCGATCTCGACGATTACACAGACATCAACACCGGCGGCAAAGGCTCACGCGCTACGGCACTGGCAGTAGTCGATCCGCGGGCGTGCGACTTCGACAGCGTCACCGGTGTAGTTCCGAAGTTCGACATGGCCGCGGCGAAGAAGACTCTCGCGGACGCCGGTTGGAAGCCCGGATCCGACGGCGTCCTGACCAAGGACGGTCAAACGCTGCAATTGACGGTCATCTTTGCCAACTACCGCGACACCACTTCTGCAGCAGCAGAATACGCAATGAAGCAGTGGCAGGAGCTCGGCGCGAAGGTAGAGCTTCGCGGTGGTGACAACAACTTCATCATCTCCAACACATTCGCGGCAAAAGACCTGACGTCATGGTCGATCTCGATCGGACTGACCGTCCAGAGCGACACCCCCAGCATCTTCGTTCCGTACTTCGCCGGCCCCACTCCACCGTCGGGTGTCAACTTCGCATCGATCGACAATCCGAAGTACACCGAACTGGCAGCGAAGGCCTCGGTTCTGCCCGGGCAGGAATCCTGCTCGGTTTGGAAGGAAGCGGAACAAGCACTGTTCACCTCGTCCGACGTCATTCCGGTGTCCACATCGCCGAACTTCATGTTCTTCAACGGCGCGACGGCCCTGTATGCACCGATTGGCGGCACCCTGGCCGGCCCTGGCATCCGCGTTCTGAAATAAGCCGGAAGACAAAGCTTTACGTCTGCATCTATTTCTCCGATTCGAAGGATCTACATGACTGACCGTCCATTTGTTCTCGACGACCTCCACCGTGTGGTCACACCCACTGAGACCTCAATCTCTCCCGACGGCACCGTGGTCGTCTTCGTTCGCTCGGAAATTGTTGCCGGAAAGGCAACTACATCGCTCTGGGCGGTGTCCCGCGATTCCCAGGCTCGCCGCCTCACTGCGGGGCCCGCGGATTCGGCACCTCGGTTCTCTCCGGACGGAACCTCGATTGCCTTCCTCCGTAAGGTCGGAGACTCCGCGCAGCTGCACCTGATCCCGCTCGCCGGCGGCGAGGCTGAAACCCTCACCACAGCAGCATCACTCCCCCTCGGGGCCGGCGCAGCGGCCTGGAGCCCGCACGGAAAAGCCATTGCATTCGCCGCCGTGGTCTCACGTTCGGACTCCACCGACCCGAACGCGCCCATCGTCACCGACCGACTCGGATACAAGGTGGACGGTGCCGGTTGGCTCGGAACCTTCCGGCGCCACCTGCACACCGTCGAACTGGAAACGAAGGCAGTTCGACGCCTCACCGACGGTGATTGGAATGCAGACGTTCCGTCCTGGTCACCGGACGGCAAGGCTCTCGCCTTCACAGCGAATCTGGAACCGGACAGCGATCTGAACCTCACGTTCAGCGCCTACCGAATCCTCGTCGACGATCTGTCGGTTCCGCCGCAGCAACTCGGCCACGCCACCGGGGTGCAGGGCTCGACGCTCTGGCACCCGAACGGAGATTCGGTTGTCGCCATCGGCACTCCCGAGGTCCGTGTCGGAACTGCAGACCTGATCCGTCTGTCCGTCCCCGGCCCAATCGAGACACCGGTCGACGTCACCCTCACCGCTCATCTCGATCGCAACGTGATGCCCGGCGCACCCGGTTACCCCGGTGGCACACCGGCACTGTCGAACACCGGCGACGAGATCGTGTTCTGCCTGCGCGATCGCGGATGGACGCATCTGTACGCCGTCGACATAGAAACCGGCACCTCCCGCTCCCTCGTCGCCAATCCCAACGAGGTCGTCGCGGCGCTCTCCGTTGCCCGTGATGCGCGCGTCGCCTCCGTCATCGTCTCCACGCAGCAGTCCTTCGGTGAGGTCGCACTCGTCGATCTGGACAGCGGCGCTGTCACCACGCTGACGAAATTCACCGCAGAAGCACTCCCCGAGGTGACACTGTTTGCCGCCGAGGAACGCGAGTTCACCATCTCCGACGGCCGTACCGTGCACGGTTGGTTGCTGTCCGCTCCCGAAACCGATGGCGCCGCACCACTTCTGCTCGACATTCACGGTGGGCCGCACAACGCATGGACGGGCGTTGCCGACACCTATCACCCCGCCCACCAGGTTCTCGCAGCGCAGGGTTGGCGCATCTTGACCCTCAATCCACGTGGATCAGACGGGTACGGCGAGGACTTCATGTACGCCGTCAACGGCGCCTGGGGCACCTCGGACCAAGCTGACTTCCTCGAGCCGATCGATGCTCTTGTCGCCGAAGGACTTGTCGACGGGGACCGACTGGCGATCACCGGGTACAGCTACGGCGGATACAGCACCTGTCACCTCACCTCACAGACCGATCGCTTTGCCGCGGCTGTGGCCGGCGGGCTGATCTGCGATTTCAACGCCATGGCCGGAGTCTGCGATTTCGGTCCGCACCTCGCCTCACTGGCCACCGGAACGACTGTCCCCGAGAACTCCGCCAAACTCCTGGCTGCCTCGCCCCTCGCCTCCGTGAAGAACGTGGTGACTCCGACGCTGATCCTGCACGGAAAGTCGGACGAGCGGTGCCCGCTGGGTCAGGCCGAGGCCTGGTTCGCCGCGCTGCGCCAGCAGCATGTCCCCACCCGTCTGGTGGCGTATCCCGGCGCAAGCCACGGTTTCCTCGTCAACGGCTCGATCGCACACCGAATCGACTACAGCACACGGCTCATTGAGTGGGTGAAGCGATACACCTCGGCGAAGCTGCCCAAGACCGGCCTGGCCAACGCGTCTGCCGGAGCCGATGCATGGAAGCGTTCACTGGACGTACTCTGTGAGCGTTACGGCGTCACCGGTGCTCAATTCGGTATTCTCACACTCGATTCCAGCGGTAAGGAAATCACCCGCACGACGGTGGCTTCCGGCGTGATCAATGCAGACACCGGGGTCGAGGTCTCCACCGACTCCCTGTTCCAGATCGGATCCATCACCAAAGTGTGGACCGCGATGCTGGTCATGCAGCTGGTCGACGAGGGCTTGCTCGACCTGGACGCAACCGTCCGGTCGATCCTGCCCGATTTCGCACTGCAAGACGAGGAAACAGCCGCCCGCATCACGGTTCGCGCACTTCTGAACCATCGCAACGGAATCGACGGTGACCTCTTCATCGACAAGGGTCGCGGAGACGACGTCGTCGAACGCTACGTCGAGGGCCTGCGCGACTTCCGTCAGGTTCATCCCCTCGAGGACGGCTTCGCGTACTCGAACTCCGCGTACGTCCTTGCAGCTCGTATCGTCGAGGTTCTTCGCGGCGGCATCTGGGACGACATCCTCAAGGAGCGGATCATCGATCCGCTCGGCCTCGAGCACACACTCACGTTGACCGGAGATGCTCCGAGATTCTCTGTGGCAGCAGGACATACGGGAAACTCTGTCGTGATGCCCGTCTGGCCGATCACGCGCTCGATGGGGCCGGCCGGCTGCATCACTGCCAGCATCGGAGATCTACTCACGTTCGCGGAACTCGGTCTCCTCGAAGGACAGAGCGTCGACGGCGTACGGATCGTGTCGGAGGAATCAGCCGCCGCGATGCGTACACCCGAAATCGACATCAGTGAACTGTTCCCGGACAAGTCGGGTTGGGGCTTGGGCTGGTTCCACGAAACCTGGTCGGGTGAAGAGATTTTCGGGCACGACGGCAGCACCATCGGCCAGCACGCCTATCTGCGCATCTTCCCCCGCCACAATGTCGCGATCGCACTGCTGACCAGCGGCGGCAAGGCCGACGGCCTCTACCGTGATCTCTTCACCGAAGCCGCGGCCGCGTTGGTCGGACTCGAACCTCCGCAAGCCCTCGCCCCGAACCCCGCGAGTGTGGAGTCGATTCCGGATTCGGTTCTGGGAAAGTACAGCTCGGGCGGAATAGCAATCGAGTTCCGTCGAGGAGAGTCCGCCGACGAGGCCGTGATCACCGTCATCGGCGACGTCATCCCGAATCCCGAGGAAGACGAAACAGCTCCGAAGAAGCCTGCAGCGGTAGCCACTCTCGTACCGTCGCAGATCCCCGGAACCTGGACCACCCGTCAACCGGGAGCCGCCGGTTGGACGACGGTACGGCCGCACCGCGACGGCGTGTACGTCGGATTCCGCTTCCTACCACGGGTTAACGCGTGACCATGACCGATACACATACGATTGCGGAAACACAGAACGCCGAAACACAGAACGCCAGCGAACTCGAGGAATCAAAGATGCAAGAACAGCTTCAAGAACTCGTCGATCAGTGGAGGGTCGAGGCAAACATCCCCGGCGTCTCGGTCGGTATCGTGCACGGTGACAAGGACATCGTCGTCACCAGTGGCATCGAAAGCGTCGAAACCCAGCTCCCGGTCACCGACAAGACGATGTTCATGATCGGCTCCACCACAAAGGTGTTCGCCGCAACAGCCGCGATGGCACTCGTCGAGGACGGACTGCTCGACCTCGACACCCCGGTGGTCGAGTATGTCCCCGAACTGACCTTCGCCGACGAAGAAGCCACCCGCACAGTCACGATGCGTCATCTCCTGACCCACACCGGCGGATTCACCGGCGACGCGGGCCTCTCGGCAGGCTGGGGCGAAGACGCCCTGGGACGCTCGGTTTCACGGCTGAACGAACTGCGACAAGAGTTCCCTGTCGGAGAAGTATTCTCCTACAGCAACTCCGGATTCGTTCTCGCCGGACATGTCGTGGCAAAGATCAGCGGACTGACCTTCGAAGAGCTGGTCAAACAACGCGTGCTGGACCCTCTGGAAATGAAGAATTCGGCGTTCCTGCCCTGGGACGTGATGACCCACCGGTTCGCACTCGGCCACTACATCCGCGACGGTGTGCCGTTCGTATCCAACGAAACCGGACTGGACCGCGGCATGATTCCCTGTGGTGGAATGTGGTCCTCGGTGCGAGACCAGCTCGTCTGGGCACGCTACGCGCTGTCGGGCGAACGCCCCGGCGAAGGGCAGCCACTCGACGAGTCCACCCGGTTGCTGATGCAGAAGCCGCAGCGTCCCGCAGCGATGATGTTCGAGGAAGTCGGCCTGGGATGGCTGCTGACTCGGTACGGAACCACGCAGGTAGTGCGGCACGGCGGAAACGTCAGCAATCTCCAGGTCTCCGAGTTCATGACGGTGCCCGAGAAGAACTTCGCCGTCACCGTGCTGACCAACGCACTCGGCGGCGGAATCGGCAAGAAGATCGTCGACTGGTCCATGGCCAATCTCACTGAACTACCCGCGCCGGCATCCCTCGACGTGGTCGAGCCCGAACCCGCTGCCGTCGATGCAGTCCTGGGCAAGTATCAGGCAGGCTCGCTGACGATGACCGTCGCCCCCGGTGACGAGGGAATCGGCATCCGGATGGGTAGCGCGCAGGACCTCGGCGAATACGAGGACATCGTCTGGCCGCCGGCGATCCCGATCGCCTTCGTCAACGACCATGACTTCGCTGCTCGCGCCGACACCACCCGGGCGTTGGGCCGCTTCGTCACCGACGAGACCGGTCGCGCCGTGATGCTCGAATTCGGCGGGCGTACCGCCAAGCGAGTGGCGTGATCCTGTAGGCGGGTGACGCGGTCCGATTACGGGACCGCGTCACCCGTCTTCGTAAATGCACAGCCTCGAAGGTACAGACTGGACTCCATGAACTTCATCGGCGAGTCGATTCTGCACCCGTCCCGGTGGAGCGTACGTGCCCGTTCGACCGTGGCATCGACGCTCGTGATCGCCTTCTGCCTGGTGATCGCCGGGCTTGCACTGGTTTTGGTACTGGCGAACTCCCTGCATCTGTCCGCACTGAACAGCTCCGAAGCTCGCGCCACTCAACTGGTCCAGCAACTCAACGGAAAGAACCCGGCCGATCTCGACCCTTCGCTTCTGTCCACAGACAGTCAGATCGGAATTGTGCAGATCGTCGACGCCGACCACCGAATAGTCGCCCAGTCTCCCGGAACCGAGAGCGGCCTTCTGTCCGAACAGCTTCTCGGCCCTGACGAGTCGGACACCTTCGGACGGGTGAAAGAGTCGGACAACGAGGACTACTGGCTGGTCGGACGCGGCGCTCGGACGCCGACTGGACCGGTCACCGTCTTCGTCGGCGCTGACCGTGAACCGGTTGAAACCGTGGTGACCACCGTTGCCGTTCTGCTGGCAATCGTCGGCCCCCTGGTGCTGGGGCTGGCTGCGTTTGCCACCTACCGCCTGGTCGGTTCGGCCCTCGCTCCCGTCGAACGCATACGCGCCCGGGTGGCCTCGATTTCGAGTGGGCGACAAGGTGAACGAGTGCCTGTCCCAGCTGGGAACGACGAGATAGCCCGGCTGGCAACAACAATGAACGACATGCTTGCACGCCTCGACGAAGGCGCACTGGCCCAGCAACGATTTGTCAGCGATGCCTCACACGAATTACGTAGTCCACTGTCCACGATCACGACGGCTCTCGAACTCGCACACCGACGCCCGGATCTCCTCGACGATGCATTGATCGAAGACGCACTACTTCCCGAGGCGCGCCGGATGCGGCAGTTGATCGAGGATCTGTTGATTCTCGCGCGCTCGGACGAAAGCGAACTCGAAAAGATCGGTACCTCCGTCGATGTCGACCTCGACGACATCTTGTTCGCCGAGAAGAAAAGGATCGATGGTTTCTCCGACGTCAAGGTCACCGCTGCCGTGGCTCCGGTTCGCGTCTCAGGAGACCCCCGAGCGTTGACGCGAATGGTGCGCAACCTGGTCGACAACGCGGTGCGGCATGCCGAGACTCTCGTGCATCTCGAGTGCTCCGAAGCCGGCCACGAAGCCCATATCGTGATCGAGGACGACGGGCCCGGAATCCCTGCAGCAGAACGCGAACGAATCTTCGGACGCTTCGTCCGCCTGGACCAACCACGGTCGAGGCAGGGAGGCGGGTCCGGACTTGGACTCGCCATCGCGTCGGAAATCGTTGCGGCGCATCACGGAACCATTGCCGTCAGTGAGAGAGTGGGCGGCGGAAGTCGATTCGAGGTGACAATTCCGGTACCGAACGACTGAGGATCAGGCAGTCCCGACAAAGCGGTACCCGACACCTCGAACGGTTTCGATGCTGTGAGTTCCGAACGGCAGGTCGACCTTCTTACGTAGGTAACCGATATAGACCTCGACGATGTTCTCGTCACCTTCGTAGTTGCGGTCCCAGACGGAGCGAACGATCTCGCTCTTGGTGACCACAACTCCGTTGTTGCGCATCAGGAACTCGAGAACGCTGTACTCACGCGGCGTCAAGGTCAATTCGCTTCTCGCTCGCCGCACCTGATGTTTGGCAGGGTCGAGGGACAGGTTTCCTATTGTGAGTATCGCGGGACGTTGCGGAGCGCCTCGCCGCACCAGAGCGCGCAGCCGCGCGAGGAGGACGACAAACGAGAAGGGCTTGACTAGATAGTCGTCGGCACCGAGGTCGAAAGCATCAGCGAGGTCGTATTCGCCGTCCTTCGCGGACAGCATCAGGATCGGCGTCCAAATCTCCCGGGCGCGTAGGTCCCGCACGATGTCGTATCCGTGTTTGCCCGGCAACATGATGTCGAGAACTATCACGTCGAATTCGTCGCTGCAGGCAGTCGCGAATCCGTCGTCCCCGTTGACTTCGACGGCGGTCACGAATCCCTCGGCCACGAGTCCCCGCCGGATCGTCTCGGCCAGGCGCACTTCGTCTTCGACCACCAGTACTCGCACCACCGGCCCCGTTTCGTCGACACACAGTTGTTCGGATGCACCCAGTAGAGCAGACGGTTGACCCATGGCCGAGTTCTGTTCAGCGTTTCTTCAGCTTCGGATCGTCACACTGCATTCATGCCCGCAACTGTATCGACCGTGCGAAACGTGGTCACCGAAGTCCTGACCGAGAGCACCACCGCAGAGATTGCGGTTGCCGCAATCGTGGTTGCCGCAGCTCTGTTCGCGTTCGGTTCGATCTACCGAGCTTCCAGCGTTCGGTCTACAGTCCTCCGCACATGCGGACTCGTGCTTGCACTGGTGACGCTGTCGATCCAGGTGTATGGAAACGGCTGGTTGACGAGCTTCGACGGGCCGGTGACCGACTGGATGGTCGATCATCGGAGCGGCACCCTGAACCAGATAGCGGTCGCAGTCACAGATCTCGGCAGTCCTGTCGCCACCGCATTGCTCGGGGTCACCTGCGGCGTGCTCATCTCGTGGCGAGCGCGTTCGGTAGTTCCAGGCTTGATCGTGATCGGAACCGTTGGCGGTGCAGCGGTTGCCAGCACAGTCGTCAAGGCACTGGTCGGTCGCGAACGTCCGCCGACCAATATCCAAGTACTTCTCGAGACCGGCCACTCGTTCCCGTCCGGTCACGTGACCGGAACCGCAGCGTTGTTCGGCATCGCGGTTCTCGTTGTGAGCATCGACCGAACACCGGCCGTCAAACGCCTTCTGATGCTCCTCGCCGTGACGGTCACCGTCGTCGTCGCGCTCACTCGCCTCTACTTGGGAGCGCACTGGCTCACCGACGTCATCGGCGGAGCCATTCTCGCGACGCTTGCAGTCACTGTGGGCGGGGCAGTATTCCGGTTCGTCGGCACCCCCAGCCAAGCCGAATCGACTACTGCTGCAGTGTGCTCTGCAGAACCTTCAGCACTTCACGCGCCGCAGTCGGTCCGGTATTGAGGTAGAAGACGTCGTCGTCGACAGCAACGGCGTGGTTGGCAACAACACCATGTAGCTGCGCCCACAACGGCGCGTTCGTCAACGCCGCCGGGTCCCCGCCCTGCACTCCGTAGAAGATCCAATCAGCGTCCGCCACGTTCAACTCCTCCTCACTGATGTCTCGGGAGGTGTCGTCGAATTGCTGCGACTCCGGACGCGTCAGGCCGGCATCCTGGGCGATACTGCCGGTGAACGAAGGAATGCCGAAGATGCGCAGCCGATTTCCGTTCTGGCGGGTGAACGACACCGTCGGCGGCGACGAGAGGGAAGCACCGAGAGCTGCGGCATCCGCGTTGAAGGTATCCAGTAGTGCCGTCGCCTGCTGTGTCTTGCCGATTCCGTCCGCAACGAGCAGGAAGTCCTGCTTCCAGTTGACGCCGGTCCCCTGTGTTGCCACGGTGGGTGCAATCGCCGAAAGCTGGTCGTACAGCGAATCAGCATCCTTCCCTGCAACATTCATCAAGATCAGGTCAGGATCGAGCTTGACGATCGCTTCGAAGTTCGGTGTGAAGCGACCACCTGCGTCGACGACATCACCTAACTGAGTTCGGTATTCGGGGTATGCGGCCGACAAGTACGGCGGCACCAGATCCGCACCGTCACCACGCGTCGAACCTGCCGGCACGACACCGAGCGACAGGAGTGCATCGGCCTGTCCGGTCGAGATCACTACAACCTTCTCCGGCTGTGATTCGATCGTGGTGTCCCCTTTGAAGTGTGAGACGATGCGGGGAAATTCGCCGTCCGACTTCCCGCTCCCCATGCCGGCGGGGACTTTTCGCGGAGCGACAAACGCAGAGTCCGACGGCGCCGACGCACTGATCTCAGGATCTGTGGTCGAAGCGTTCTCACTCGCGCAGCCACTGAGAGTCGCCACCAAGGCCAGTGCGCCGATCAGCAGTGCACTGCGTGACTTTATTCGAAAATTCATGATCGTGTCCCGTACGTCGTGAAGCATGGCTGCTTCATGTTCCGCCATGGTTAGGTGAGCCTACCCTTTAGAGAACTGTAAACTATATCTGTGTCAGATACAGTTTCAGGGCGTGGCTCACACGGGGCTGATCGCTACCCTGATCGCGTGCCCACAGCAGAAGAATCATCGAGATCACTCATCGCTACGGCCTTCGAATTACGTCGAGCGCTGCGCGAATACATGGACGCATCGGGCACCGACGCGACGTTGCCCGAGGCACAATCCGAAGTACTTCACGATGTTGCACACCATCCGGGCACTCGCATCGGGGCTGTCGCCGACCGTCTCTCCAGACGCCCGAACACCGTCAGCACACTGGTGCGCACACTCTCCGACAAAGATCTGATCGAGCGACGGCCCGATCCCACGGACGGCCGAGTGAGCACGCTTTACGTGAAGGACGAGCGAAGCGCGCGACGGGACCGTCGGTCCGAACTACGCATCGGTGTCCTCGCCGAAGAACTGGAGTCCCTCGACGAGGGCGACCTCGGCACATTGACCGCTGCCATCGGCATCCTCGACCGGGTCAATCGATCATTGCGAGATCACGCACCGCGGTGATGCTGCTCAGGTGACTTTCCCGCTCTTCTCGTAGACGTCGGAAAAACGCTTCATCTGCTCGGTGATGCCCGTCAGGCTGTACCCCGTACGAAGTTCGACCGACGCAACCTGGCCTGAAACCACAGCCGGAAGCCTGGTGACAGTCGGCGAATTGAGCTCCGGTGCATCCGACCAAGTCGGCGGAATCAGGAGGAGATCAGCCGGAAAGACGCCCGGCTCTTCCCAACTCGCCGAAGCCCAGAAACCGTCCTCGCTGTCGAGCTTCGCAAATTCGACGCCCATCGTTTCGAGAATACTTCCGAGCGGAGTCCATCCCGGCACCGCGTAGTCAAGGCTCGACTCCAACGGAATCACGTATGCAACAGAGATATTCGACCGCGAAGTGGCCAAGTCGCGCACCCGGTCACCGAGCGCACTCAACTCTTCCCGCTTCGCCGCGTAGACCGGCGAGGCGTCGGTGCCGCCGATACCCTGGACCAACGAACTGAAGCTGTCCAGCGCCGCTTGCGCCCCGTCGGTGATCTTGACGCCGGCAATGGGAGCAACCTCTTCGACGCGAGCGATATCGTCACCCCAGATGCTGCCGAAGTTTCCACCGTTGTACGAACTCCAGATGTCGATGACGAGATCCGGGTCCACTGCCAGGAGTTTCTCGGCACTGATATCTGTGTCAGTCTCGCTGACATGGGCGATTCCGCTGAAGTCGAATGCATTCAACGTGGATTCGTCGAGCCTGGAGAATCCGATGATGCCGACCGGAACGACGCCGTATTCGAGTAGCACCGGTGCGGTGTCCGCCGTCGCCACAATGCGTTCGGGGACCTTGTCGAGCGAAATCTGCTGCCCGCGCGCATCTACATACGTCCACGCTTCACCGTCGGGCTTCGTGTCGGTCGTCGAGGTGCCACATGCTGCCAGCACCGTCGAAAGTGCCACTGCCACAGCCATGAAGATGGCCCTGCTACCGCGTTGGGAACGCGGCGCAACAAAATCGATCACTTCTGCCCCATGCTGTCGAGCGGGTTTCGGGAGAACCCCGAACCCGGAAAGTAAAGTAAGCCTCGCCTACATGGCTAACGGTAGATCGGATCAGGAATTGACGCAATCGCGGAGTTTTGTCAAAGAATGTCGAAATCCGATCAGCGGTCCGCGTTCTTTCGAAATGCCATCGGTGTGACACCTGTGGACTGCTTGAAGGCTGCGACGAAGCTACTCGGCGTCGAGTATCCGATCTGCTCTGCCACATCGGTCACCGCAATGCCTTGGCCGAGCAGGGACATCGCCACGTTCATCCGAAGCAGAACGCGCCACTGGCCGAAACTGACGCCGGTATCCACTTTGAATCGACGAGCCAAAGTGCTGGTACTGACACCGATCTCGTTCGCCCAGTCTTCGAAACTGCGTGGATCGTCCGGTTGGGACAACAGGTCGCGCGCAATCCGGCCGACCGGCCCCGAATCGGGAATCTTCATCGCTCCGCGCTCGTCGCCTGGAACAACGAGGTCGAAGAACACTCGCTCGGCGCGGCGCCTCGCATCGTCCGTCATCTCGCGAGCACTCAGATGCAGAAACAACTCGTACAGAAGCGGCGTGCCGTGCACCGCAACCGGGTGATCACCGAGCGAAGGTCCCTGCCCTACAGCGCAATACACGGTCAAGAATTGCGCACCCGCGGCAACGCGCACCGAGTGCCGAACCAGTGCCGGTATCCACAGCCCTCTGCCCGGCAGCAACGTCCACATCTGAGCGCCCGAGCGTACAACCACAATGCCGGAACGAGGAAAAAGAATCTCGTTCGATCGGTGTGCGTGGGTTTCCCACGTCACCGGCTGATCAGCACTCGACGCACCACCCCACAGAACCAAATCCTCGGGCTCGTCGTCCAATTCGTGTTCGGATACCACCAACTCGTCGTTCGACGGCACGCCCCACCGGAGCCAATCACCGTCGATCTCGGATTTTGTCCGCCTCACGTCTACATCCCTGGATCGAGCGTCGTCTGTCCAGGTGACTGTAACCGCTACCCACGTTGAACAGGTGCGGTGGAAGTCGATCCCACCGCACCTGACCGCGAGTTGCCGCTCTAGTTCATGTCGTTCGCAATGATGTTCTCGATATTCCGTTCGGCCAGAGCGGTGATGGTGACAAACGGGTTGACTCCGACGTTGCCCGGAACGAGGGATCCGTCCATGACGTACAGACCCGGGTACTCCGGCAGACGACCGTAGCCGTCGGTCGCCTTGCCGAGCACACAACCGCCGAGGGGGTGGTACGTCAACTGGTCGCCCCACGTCTGTGTCGGGCCGAAGAGGTCGGTCCGGTAGATCGTGCCTTCCTTCTTGTTGATCTTGTCGAAGAGCTTCTTCGCCATGTCGATCGACGGCTGGTTCTGCGAACGCTGCCAGTTCAAACCGACTTTGCCTGTTGCCGAGTTGAATTGAAACTGCGCACGTTGCGGATTCTTGGCAATCGCCAAGTACAGGCTGACCCACAGTTCGGTACCGGCCGGGAAGGGTGCGATTTCCGCGAATACAGGTGCGGATGCATCGGCCCAGTTGTCGATACCCATCACCGGGATCGCAGATTGCTTCGCACCGGTGGCGTCCCACATGTGATTGGCGCGACCCACCATCACGTTGCCGTTGTGACCCCATTCCTGGCCCACAGCACCCGGCAAATTCGCCAGCTGCCCTTGCGCTTTCATCGCGACCAGGAGCTTACTGGTGCCGATACTGCCGGCTGCAAAGAAGACCTTGTCCGCCGTCACCGTCTTGGTGCCGACAGTGTTGCCCTGCTCGTTGATCTGATTCATCACCACTTGATAACCACCGCCGGTCGCGGCCGGGGCAACCGAGGTCACGACGTGCAGAGCTGAAATGGTGAGCTTGCCCGTGGCGGATGCCGCAGCGAGGTACGTCTTGTCCAGAGACTTCTTTCCCGCGTTGTTGCCGTAGATGACCTCACTGACCAGGGCGGACTTGGTGACCTGGCCTGCAGCTTCCTGCTTCATGTAGTTGAAGTCGTAGACATTCGGCACGAACGTTGTTGTGTAACCGGATCTCTCAGCGGTCTTTCGCCCGGTCCGCGCGAACTTGTAGTACTCGGTCGATTCGAACCACGCCGGGTCGATGTTGTTGACTCCGAGCGCGGCGTTGGCCCGCGGGAAATACGTCGAGTACATCTCGTTGGAATCGACCCCGGGCAGGATCTCTTCGAAATAGTTGCGCTTGGGTGTGACAGCCATACCGCCGTTGACCAGCGACCCACCGCCGACCCCTCGGCCCTGGTAGACCTTGATCCCGCCGAAGTCCTCGGCGTCGAGAACACCGACATACCGGTTGATGTTCTTGTCCACCGAGCCGCCGGAGAAGTGTGAAACCGGTTGAACTGTACGGTCTCTGAGCCAGAAGGACCGGCCGTCGGGCGAGAGCATCGGGCAGAAGATCTTGCCGTCGGACCCTGGTGTGGTCCACGACTTCCCCATTTCGACCATGTGTGTGTCGATGCCGGCCTGCGTCAACCGAAGTGCCGCAACGGCCCCGCCGTATCCGCTCCCGATCACAAGCGCGGGGACACGGTCTCCGTCGTTCAATGCTCGCCTGGGCGCAGCGGCCGCCGTAGTCCACGAGGACGAGAGCGCAGCGGCGCCCACAGCTAATCCTGTTGCTGCCAAGAAGTTTCTACGCGAGAGCGTGGAATTGGTACGTGCGTGCCGTTCGTTGGATCCAGCGCGAATGCTCAAGTGTGCCCTTCTCTTTCCGTGACCCCCGCGCTGAGATATACCGGGAGAAACCGAACGAGAAGTCCATACTCGTGGGTAACTTCGAGGAACCGTTGATTTTCCACGAAAAGGGCCGATGAACAGAAAGTTCACCGGCCCTCCGAAAGAACGAGTCAGGGAATTGAGATGCGACCTTCGACGGCGCCGAGTCCGATGTCCTTGCGGAAATGACCGCCGGGAAGCTTGACGTCGGCGATCTTTGCGTAGGCGTCGTCACGAGCTTCGGTCAGATCCTTGCCCACTCCGACAACACTCAGCACACGTCCACCGGCCGAGACGACGGCTCCGTCTTCACGCTTCTTGGTACCGGCGTGCAGGACTCCGTCGGCGTCTGCTCCGGTGATCACGTCGCCAGTGCGCGGGGTTGCCGGGTAGTTCTCGGCAGCAATCACGACCGTGACGGCGGAACCGTCGCGCCACTGCAACGGGCCGACCGAATCGAGGGTTCCGGTCGAGGCTGCATTGAGTAGACCGCCGAGCGGCGTTTCGAGGAGAGCAAGCACGGCCTGAGTTTCGGGGTCACCGAACCGGCAGTTGAATTCGACCACGGCCGGGCCGTCGACGCCGATCGCGAGACCAGCGTAGAGAAGGCCGGAGAAGCTGCTACCGCGCGCCACCAACTCGGCAGCGACGGGCTTGACCACGTCGTCGACGATCTGCGTGATCATCTCGTCGGGCAGCCACGGCAACGGTGTGTATGCGCCCATGCCGCCGGTGTTGGGTCCGGAATCTCCGTCGCCGACGCGCTTGTGGTCCTGCGCCGGGAGCAGAGGGATCACGGTTTCGCCGTCGACGAGGCAGAAGAGCGAAACTTCCGGACCGTCGAGGAAGGACTCGAGGAGCACCGGGTGTCCGGTCTCGAGCAGTTCAGCGGCGTGATCGCGCGCGGCGAGACGATCCGTCGTGACGACAACACCCTTGCCTGCAGCCAAACCGTCGTCCTTGACCACCCAGTTCGGTCCGAAGCGGTCGAGTGCGTCGTCGAGCTTTGCCGGATTGTCGACGATCTCGCTGTGTGCGGTCTTGACGCCGGCGACAGCCATCACGTCCTTGGCGAAAGCCTTCGAGCCCTCGATGCGGGCGGCGTCGGCCGACGGCCCGAAGCAGGCGATACCTGCTGCGCGCACCGCATCTGCGACACCGAGAACCAGGGGAACCTCCGGTCCGATGACGACGAGGTCGGCCTCGACTTTCTTGGCCAGCGCGGTAACCGCGTCACCCGAAGCAACGTCGACGGGGTGCTGCTCGGCGATTTTTGCGATCCCGGCATTGCCAGGCGCGCAGATCAGGGCCGTGACACCTGGATCGCGAGCAAGAGAGAGAAGGAGGGCATGTTCACGGGCTCCGGAGCCGATTACTAGTACGCGCACGGGGAACAGACTACGGCCTGCGGTAACAGCGCTCTCGGAGTGCTACGGGTGGGGCCAAGGTCGCAGGGTTCGGCCTTTGTGCGAAATATCCGTTTCGAGATGAGATCATATGAATACCTGAATAGGTGAACAGATGTTTTCGGACACCTGTCCACCGAGGAAAGGACTCCCGTGAAACTCCACAAACCAGGCGTTCTGACGCTCACCGCAACCGCCGCAATCGGCGCACTTCTGATCACGTCGTGCAGTAGCCCGACTGGCACCAACTCTTCGGGCAACAACGACGGCCTCGTCTTGGCCGACGGCTACGAACTGGGCGGCTACAACCCGGTCGCAGGCTTCGGCGCTGCCGGTGAAGCCAAGATGTACGACGGTCTCGTCCGGCTCACCGGCGCCGCCGGCATGCCTGGATTCGAGCCGTCTTTGGCCGCAGAGATGCCGACGGCCAACGCCGACGCGACAGTCTGGACGGTCAAGCTCCGTGACGGGGTCACCTTCTCCGACGGATCGACCTTCGATGCCGCCGACGTGGTTGCCACGTACCAGGCGATCCTCGATCCCGCTTCCGCCTCGGAGGCGCGGTCGTCGTACGACATGATCAGCGATGTCGTGGCCGTCGACGACAGCACAGTCGAGTTTCGACTCGCCTACTCGTATGCGCCGTTGCCGACGAAGATGCTGATCGGCATGGTTCCGTCGGAGTCCCTCGCAACACCCGGGCTCGCCGCCGAGTCACCGTTGAACACAGCGCCCGTCGGTACGGGTCCGTACACACTCGTCGACCTCTCACCGGATCGAGCGGTCTTCGAGGCGAACGAGAACTACTGGGACGGAGCGCCGGAGATCAAGAAGCTGACTCTTCTCTACGTTCCCGATGACAACACCCGCGCCCAACGAATGGTGTCCGGTGAGATAGACGGAACCAATCTCCCTCCACTGCTTGCCAATACGTTCTCAGGCAAAGACAACATGTCCGTGACAGCCCATCAGTCGGCAGACTGGCGCGGCCTCTCACTCCCCACGAACAATCCCGTCGCGGGCGACAAAGCCGTGCGTATGGCGCTCAACCTCGCCGCCAATCGCCAGTCGATGATCGACAACGTCCTGGGCGGACACGGCAGAGTTGCCGCCACTCCGATCCCCGAGGTCTACGGCGACTCGTACAACCCGAACGCGACCTTCGCCTACGACCCGGCCGAGGCCGAGCGAATTCTGACCGAGGCCGGCTGGATCGAAGGTGCCGAAGGAATCCGTTCGAAGGAAGGCCGGCGCGCGCAGTTCACGATCATGTACAACTCCGTCGACACCGTCCGACGTGATCTTGCTCAGGCATTTGCCTCCGACGCTCTCGCAGTCGGCATCGAGGTGGATCTCGAAGCTCTCTCCTGGGACCGCATAGACCCTCGAATCAACCAGGATTCGACGCTTCTCGGTGGCGGAGACGAACCTTTCGACCCTGACACACAGGCGTACGACGCGCTGAACTCGAAGTACATCGCACCCGGGGTCGGCAGCATCTACGACAACGCCAGCGACTACTCCAATCCAGCAGTCGACGCAGGCTTGGAAGTAGGACGCCGCAGCCTCGATCCGGCAACGCGTGACGCCGCGTATCGCGACGTTCAGCAGGCGTACGTCGAAGATCCCGGATTTGTCATCCTCGTCTTCCTCGACCATACGTACGTATCGAAGGATTCCGACTGGCAGATGTCCGGACCGGTACTCGAGCCACACTCACACGGTGTGACCTGGGGCCCGTGGTGGTCACTGCAGACGTGGGCCCGAGGGCAATGACAGCGGTCGACGTTCGGGCAGACGCGCCGGCGTCGCGGGGCCACCGTGACAACTCCCGCCGAAAGGCCATCCTCACGATGGTCGGTCGGCGGGTGTTGTTCATCGTGCCCGTGATCGCCGTGGTGTCCGCAGGACTCTTTGCCGCCGCCGCGATTTCACCGTTCGATCCACTGGTCGGCTATCTCGGCACGCGATACATGACAACCAGCGACGCTGACAAGGCGTTGATCGCCGACCAGATGGGTTTCGACAACCCCTGGTACAGCACGTACTGGACTTGGCTTCAGGGGGTGTTCACCGGTGATCTCGGAATTTCCAGATCGTTCAATCAGCCTGTTTCCCAGGTTATCTCCGAACGTCTGCCGTGGACCCTGCTGCTGGTCGGCATCTCACTCGTCATCGCGATTCTCGCCTCGCTGGCACTCGGTGTTCTCGCCGGAATCCGCAGTGGAGGATTCCTGGACAAGATCGTGTCCGGGCTGAGCGTCGTCGTTCAGGGACTTCCGCCGTTTGTCTTGTCACTGGGGGCCATCGCGCTCTTCGCTTTGACTCTTGGCTGGCTCCCGGTCGCCGGACTGACCGACGGGGGTGCCGATCCCACACCGGGACAGGTCGTCCGACACTTGGTCCTACCGGTGACGGTGCTCGCCATTTCGCAGATGCCGTGGCTCCTCCTCGCCGTCCGAGAATCCGTCGTGGGATCGAAAGGCGAAGGGTTTGTCGCGGGCGCAGTAGCGCGCGGAATCCCGACGCCGATCGTTACGAAGCGCCACATACTGCCGACGTCACTGGCACCTTTCGTGAACATCGTCGGCGTGCGATTGCCCGAGCTGATCGTCGGGGCAGTGCTGGTGGAAGAGGTCTTCAGTTGGCCGGGGATCGCCGGCGCCATCGTATCCTCTGCCCGTGACCTCGACATGGCCCTGCTCGCATTCCTCACCGTCGGTACAACATTGACGGTGATGCTCGGCTCACTACTTGCCGACGTCCTGGTTGCAGTACTCGACCCGAGAGTGAGTACCGATGGCTGAACGACGCTTCAAGATCGCCCTCGGCGTGCTGATCCTCGTTGCGCTGTACGCGGCGCTGGTCCCATGGTTGGCCGACGTCGACGACCGAGTCACCGACTTCTCGGCGGCCCGCCTGGCTCCATCCTTCGATCACCCGTTCGGAACGGACTCTGCGGGACGAGATCTGTTCGTGCGCATAGCTGCAGGCATTCGAACCTCACTACTCATCGCACTCGCCTGTGCGCTGCTCGCCACGGTGATCGGCGTCGCCGTAGGTACCACGGCCGGGCTGGTCGGCGGCTGGGTGGACAGGTTCGTCATGCGCGGCACCGACGCCGTCAACGCACTCCCCCACCTGTTGCTCGGCATCGTCATCGTCGCGATGTTCCGCGGAAGCATTGCCGCCATCGTGCTTTCGATCGCACTGACCCACTGGACCCAAGTGGCCCGGATCATCCGCTCCGAGATCTTGAGTCTGCGCGAACGCCCGTACATCGACGCCGCCATTCTGGCGGGGGCAAGTCGGCGTCACGTGATCCTGCGCCACCTCGTGCCGGCGACGGCGCCGCAGGCCTTGATCGCGGTTGTTCTCCTCTTACCCCACGCCGTCTGGCACGAATCGACTTTGTCCTTCCTGGGTTTCGGCCTTCCCCCGCACAAGCCCAGTCTAGGAACGCTTCTCGAAGAGGCACGCAGTTCTCTGCTCCTCGGCGGTTGGTGGACGCTGGTATTCCCCGCCGCAGTCCTCGTGATCGCCACCGTCGCAGTTGCCGTCGCCGGTTCGGCCCTGCGGTCGATGCTCACTCCCCCACGACCTTCGGAGTTGCGACTGTGAACCACGGCCTACGCATCGAATCCCTCACCGTCCGGATCCCTCTACCCGGAGGATCCGTAGTCCACGCCGCGAGCGACATAGACCTCTCGGTCCCGGCCGGCACAGTGACCGCACTCGTAGGCGAATCCGGGTGTGGTAAGTCGATCGTCGCCACATCGGTCATGAACATGTTGCCGCCGACAGCTTCTCGAACTGGAACGGTCACCGTTGGCACCCCCGATCAGGAGATCGATGTCTTCTCCGGCACCGCTTTCCGGGGGCGACATGCTGCGCTCGTTCCGCAATCTGCCGCAACACATCTCACCCCCGTTCGAACTGCGAGATCGCAACTGCAAGAAACCATCGACGCGCTCGGCAGCGATCACACCTGCGACGCCTTGGCGCTTCGCGTCGGACTCGAGCCCTCGGCTCTGGACTGCTACCCACACGAACTGTCGGGTGGCATGGCGCAACGCGTCGCCATTGCCGGTGCGTTGGCCGGGAATCCATCGGTGATCGTGGCTGACGAACCCACCGCCAACCTCGACCGCGAACTCACCGACCACGTCATGGGCCTGCTTCGCGAGTGCGCGGACGCCGGGGCGGCAGTCCTGCTCATCACCCACGACCTGGCATCCCTTACCCGCAGCGGCGTCGCGGATCGACTTGCCGTCATGTACGCATCACGCATCATGGAAACCGGTCCGGCTACTCTGGTGTTCCAGGATCCTTTCCACGACTACACCCGAGACCTACTCGGCGCCTTACCTTCCCGCGGTTTGAATCCGATCCCCGGCTCGCCACCGCAACTGACCGATCTCCCCGACGAGTGCGTCTATCACCTACGACGCCCGGAGTCGAAACAGTCCGGTGGACCGACCGAGTTGATAACCCTCGGCGAACGCACGTACCGAACATTGCGGAAGGTGGGCTGACATGAGTCTGCAGGCATTGGGAATCACCAGTGGGTACCACCGAAACCGACCGGTGCTCGAAAATATTTCCCTCGAGATTCCGTCGGGAAAGTTGATCGGCCTGACCGGGCCGTCGGGAACCGGAAAGTCCACACTTGCAAGAATTCTCGCCTCACTGGATGCGCCATGGTCAGGCGAGGTGCGGATCGACGGATCACCTGTCGTGGGTACCAAATTCTCGGTGCCTGCGGCGTTACGCGGCACGGTATCCATGCTGTTTCAGTCACCTCGTGCATCGACCGACCCTCGGCAGACACTGGCCTCGATCATCGGGCAACCCGGTGATATTGCCGGCAGGACAATCGATGTCGCCGCGCTGGCCGCAGAAGTGGGCCTCACCCCCGATCTCTTGTCCCGCAGACCACACCAGGTCAGCGACGGCCAACTGCAGCGCGCCTGCCTGGCGAGATCGCTGGCACAACAGCCGAAATACCTCATCTGCGACGAGGCGACGGCGATGCTCGACGCTGCCACGACGGCCGCGCTCATTCGGTTGATCGAGAGTCGCGCCGCCGAAACCGACGTCGGCGTACTACTCATCAGCCATGATCGCGAATTACTCGACGCCTGCTGCGACACGGTCCACGACCTCGACGGCATTCGCACTTAGGGCGTGTTGCCAAACCTGATCCGGTGGTTCGCGGGCGAGTGTCAATGAGTGTCGCGTGTCGCGTGATGCGATTTCGGATGAGGCGCGGGATCGGTCCGTTGTTCCCGAAGGTGAAGGCGACCGGTCAACCGCCGTTAGATCGGCGCACGGTACTCGAGGCGACTGCGTGGCGGTTCCGGGCGGGAGCCCCGTAGCGCGACGCGCTGGAGGGTTCGGGAACTGGATTACGATCTACAAGAATTTCGACTCGGCGTGAGATCTTCGTTGCCGACCGCACCAAAGTGGCGCTTACTGATCACACGGCATCGTGAACGACACTGGTTTGCCGCTGGCGCGCGCATACGCGACCTCTCGGCGCGTGGACTCGCCGATGTATCCGGCTGGGTTGACGACCAGAACCCGATCAGCCAGGTCGATCTTGCGCAAGTGGAG
The DNA here is from genome assembly GCF_042728675.1 of Rhodococcus sp. NPDC060176. Classification (NCBI taxonomy): domain Bacteria; kingdom Bacillati; phylum Actinomycetota; class Actinomycetes; order Mycobacteriales; family Nocardiaceae; genus Rhodococcus; species Rhodococcus sp. NPDC060176. Next base: position 502,336 of record NZ_JBHWYS010000003.1, on the reverse strand, counting down.
CGCGTCGAGCAGTGCCTTCTGCTCGACAGAGTTCACCTCGCCTGCTTCACCCGGCGCGACGACGATGACGCCTGCGAACGTCAGGTCGCGGTTCACCTCCCGCATCTCTTCAGCGAATCGGGCAGAGCCGCAAATACAGACAATCTCAGGTCGATCAGGCACGGTTCAGTCTCTCATCGACTCGAGAGCCCGCGGTAACAACAGTCCCATCTGGCACCTCGAGCAATACACCCCAGCCCCAACGAAATTGACCCTTGACTCGAACTGGTGTTCGAGTATGCTTCAGGGAGGGGATCGGGGGATTCAATGAGTGTCTTGTCGTCGGACGTTGTTTCGGGTTCTGCGGTGGGGTTACGCGGACGGTTGTGGCAGTTGACTGCTGCCGAGTTACGTAAGGCTGCTATCGAGGCAAGTGCAGAGATTCTGCGCTTGGAAGCCGTTCGGGTAGCGGTAGTCGACGAACTCTCGATGCGCCCGGACGATCAGGTGATTGCGTCCCGTGGAGTCGGTTCCTGGTTGGCGGCCAACACGATGCTGCAGGTTCGGGACGGAAAGAAGATCGCCGCCCTGGGCGCCGCGCTGCGGCCGTTTCCCGCGGTGGCAGCGCAATTCGATTGCGGGGATTGCTCGGTCGATCATGCCGTGTTGATCGTGGCGTTCTGCGAATCCCCGCCGAAGGGGATGCCGGACGAGGCGCTACCGAAGTGCATCGATTTGTTGTTGGCTGCTGCGTCGGGTGTGGAGGCGACAACGACGAAGGTGCGGAACGTGATCGCGACTTTGGAGCGGTTGTTCGAGTCCGATGAGATTCCACCTGCCGAAGACATCGACCGGAACGAGCTCCGGATCGCCTCGACCTTGAACGGTCGGGTGGTGGTGCGGGGTGATTTCGACGCCCTCACCGGCGAAATGCTGTTATCGGCGTTGTCGAATCTGACGATGCCCACCCCAGCACCGGACGGAACTCCCGACGCTCGGTCGGCGGCGAAGCGGACGGCGGACGGGTTCACCGAACTGATCCGCCGGTATCTGGACTGCGCCAAGACCGGAACCGATGGTGGTCAGCGACCGCATGTGAACGTGCACATCAGCGCGCGTGATCTCGCTGAGCACCGGGACTGCGCCGCTGCACCTTCTGATGTGGACCACGAAGGCTCGCTCGATCTGGACCTGTCAGATCTTGATGTCGGGCACATGCCATGGCTCGGGCCGCTGTCGGTCTCGCAGACCAGGCTTCTCGGGTGCGACTGCTTCCTCTCCACCGTCCTACTCGACGACCACGGCGCGCCGTTGGATGCGAAACCCGGAAAACGATTGGTCAACGCCGAACAGAGAGTGGCGTTGATCGCCCGAGACAAAGGCTGCGCCTTCCCCGGCTGCACATGCGTACCAGCCTGGACCGACGCACACCACATCCGGCACTGGGCGAACGGTGGTCCGACGGTGATGAACAACCTTGTCCTACTCTGCCGCTCGCACCACCGCTTGATGCACCGCAAAACGGGGTTCGTCGGAAAATGGGAAATCCGGATCGGCGTCGACAACAAACCGTGGTTCATCCCGCCACCCTCGATCGACCCCGGGCAGCACCCGAGGCCGGCGAACACCACCTTCAAAACCTGAGAACAGCTTCTCGGTCACAACAGAACACGGCCAGGTCCGCATCGGAAGTGCTCCTCCGATGCGGACCTGGCGTGCGCTCTTGCTGGTCAGCCCCCAACCGTCAAGTCGTAGAGGGTAACTCCGTCCACTGTTGTGGCGGTGAAGTTTTCGGTCACCCACGTCGAGATAGCGGTAGCGGTGCCCTCGGCGTTCATACCGCCACCCATCCCGCCGCCGGCGATGAAGAAGTGAATCTTGCCCTCTGCCACGTACTGCTGGAACTGCGCGAGCGTCGGCGACGGATCGCTGCCGTTGAACCCTCCGATAGCCATGACCGGTGATTGCGTCGCAAGCTGATAACCCGAGGCGCTGTTGGACCCGATTGCCGCGGCTACCCACGTGAACTGGTCGGAGTTCTCTTCAAGTGTGGACACAACAGCGGCTCCCGGCGTGCTGCCCTGAAGTAGACCACCAGCGCCGCCTCCCATTGCGCCTCGCGTTCCGTCAGTGGTCGATGTGGTGGTACCTGGAGCTGTTGCACCACCGGGCATCTGGCCCATTCCTGCAGGTGGCGTTCCGTCCGTCCGACGGTTGCCGCCATCAGCCGTGCCACCGAATCCGCCGAATCCACCGAATCCACCGCGGCCGCCGCCGGGCCCACCCATTCCACCTTCGACGCTCGGTCCGGCCGAAACTATGGAACCGGTATGCGGAGTGTTGATCGTGTCGATCGCGTAGGCAGTCGGACCCGCCAAACCGGTGAAGATCGCCGCGAGAATCACTGCCACAGCCAATCGACCTCGCGTCACTGCCTGAATCAGCACTGCCACGGCAGCGACGATGCCGACTACCAGAATGGCCCACCGGAGCCACGGTACGAATGAAGGCGAACGTCCGAGCAGTACCCACGCCATCGCGACGGTTGCGGCCAATGACACCGCCAGAATGATGCGAACCCAGAGGACGTCACGGTGACGCCACGCCACTACGGATCCTGAACCGATCAGTGCGGCGATCGCCGGCGCCAGCGCAACGGTGTAGTAGGCGTGGAAGATTCCCGCCATGAAACTGAAGGTCAGTCCGGTCACCAACAGCCACAGGCCCCAGACGATGAACGAGGCGCGCTGTGTGTCGACGCGCGGAGCCCTGCCTCGCAGCACGATTCCAGCCACCAGAAGTATCAGTGCGGCAGGAATCAACCAGGCAATCTGCCCGCCCTGGGCAGATTCGAACAGGCGCATAATGCCGGTACTCCCCCACATACCGCCGCCGGCTCCACCACCTGGTGCCATACCGCCTGCTGTCATGCCACCTGCTGCCTCGCCCATTCCCGGGAAACCTCCCGCAGCAGCGCCGGCCGCAGCATCACCAGCACCGCGCATTCCGCCGCCGCCGACGCTTCCGGTCTCGTTGCCGCTCAAGCGTCCGAGCCCGTTGTAACCGAGCGTCAGCTCGAGAATCGAATTGTTCTGCGAACCACCGATCCAAGGACGTGAGTCGGCCGGCCACAGTTCGACGATTGCCAACCACCATCCGGCGGAGACGATCAACCCGCCCAGTGCAGCAAACAGTTGAAGTACCCGCTTACCCAGTTTCGGCGGTCCGGCGATCAGATAGGTGAGTGCCAGTGGCGGAACCACCAACATGACCTGCAATTGCTTTGTCAGGAAACCGAATCCGCAAAAGACGCCGACCAACACGAGCCAGCGGGTTCGGCCGTCCTGCACGGCGCGCATCATCGCCCATACTGCTGCGATCATCAGGAGCACCAGCAAGGCATCCGGGTTGTTGAACCGGAACATCAACGCCGCTACGGGAGTAAGCGCCAGCACCAAACCGGCGAGGAGTCCGGCAGCGGCACCGAAGTAGCGTCGAACCGTTCCCCACAACAGCGCTACCGATCCGACCCCGAGGAGTGCCTGCGGCACCAACATCGCCCAGGAGTTGAGTCCGAAGATGCGAACCGACAGCGACATCAACCACAGGGACATGGGCGGCTTGTCGACGGTGATCGAGTTTGCAGCGTCCGAGGAGCCGAAGAAGAAGGCTTTCCACGACACCGAACCTGCCTGTACCGCAGCGGCATAGAACGAGTTGGCCCATCCGGATGCACCCAGACCCCAGATGTAGGCGACTCCGGTCCCCACCAACAGCACTCCGAGCGCCCACGGTTCCCAGCGCACCCGACGCTGCGGTTCCGGCGCCGGCACCGACGCGGCGAGTCTCTCTGCAGTGGCGGTCATCGATTGGCTCCTACGGGTTGTGCGGTGCGAAACACCCAGCGCAGTGCGATGAATCGACTCACTGTGGCAACAAGATTGGCAATGACAAGTACTGCAAGCTCGACGTGTTTGGACGCATCGGGTGCCACAACGTCGAGCACGAACAACGATCCGCTGGTGAGCAGCAAGCCGAACCCGAATACGAGCAGGCCCTGCATTTGGTGACGGGCGGATCCTTCCGACCCCCGGATCCCGAAGGTGAAGGCGCGATTGGCGGCGGTGTTGAACACCGCGGTCACCAACAATGCGACGGCATTGGCCCACTGCGCACCCATAATCGAGTGCAGTGCGAGATAGAGCAGCGCGTACGCAAGCGTAGAAATGACTCCCACCACGGCAAAGCGTGAGAGCTGCCCGACCATGCCTCGCGGAACACCCGGAACCAACGGTTCACGTCCGAAACTCGCCCTGAGCTCGGCCAGTGGGAGTGAGCCGGTCGAGAGTGCTCGCCCGACGCGCACCACACCTTTGAGGTCGGCGACTGCCGTGGCGACGATGTCTACCCGACTGTCCGGATCGTCCACCCAGTCGACGGGGACCTCGTGAATTCGCATCCCGGCCCGCTCGGCCAGCACCAACAATTCGGTGTCGAAGAACCATCCGGTGTCCTCCACCAGCGGAAGTAGTTGTCGCGCAACGTCGACGCGCATGGCTTTGAAACCACACTGAGCGTCGGAGAAGCGAGCATGCAGTGCGCTTCGGAGAATGAGGTTGTAACTACGCGAGATGAACTCACGCTTGGGGCCACGGACCACGCGGGACGAACGTGCCAACCGAGAACCGATGGCGATGTCCGAGTGCCCCGAGAGCAGCGGAGCAATCAACGGCATCAGGGCGTTGAGATCAGTCGAGAGGTCGACGTCCATGTACGCGACCACGTCCGCGTCGGAATCGCTCCACACCTGCCGCAGTGCTCGGCCGCGGCCCTTGGCATCCAGGTGCACGACCCGGACGTCGTCGAATTCTTCGGCGAGGGAACGAGCGAGCGCCAACGTACCGTCGACACTGGCGTTGTCCGCGATGGTAATTCGGGCAGAAAATGGCACCTGCGTGCGTAAATGATGGCGCAAGCGGCGCACGCACGTCTCGAGGCCCGCCTCTTCGTTGTATACCGGGACGACCACGTCCAGCACTACAGTCGTCGCGGAGAGCTCCCCTGCGTCCGTGCTGCCCGCGGTCTGCATGGCTTCTGTCGTCATGCGTCCTAGATTTGTCGGGCCGGCTCCGACGAACCTGCATCTAGCCTGGGAGTTTCCTGGCAACCGGACGCGGGCTAATCTCGGGGTATGCCTTCAGTCTTCAGCGCCATCATCAACGGGGATCTACCAGGACGTTTCGTGTGGGAGGACGACGACGTTGTCGCGTTCCTGACCATCGCACCGGTAACGCAGGGTCACGTACTTGTCGTACCGCGCGCCGAGGTTGATCAGTGGCAGGACGTAGATCCTGAACTCTTTGCCAAGGTCACCGCGGTTGCCCGCACCCTGGGTCAGGCTGTGAGGAAGGCGTTCGACGCGCCTCGGGCCGGTCTCCTCATCGCAGGTCTGGAAGTTCCGCATCTTCACGTTCACGTCTTCCCCGCATACGACATGGGGAACTTCGACATCAGTGGCGCAGACACTTCGCCGTCACCCGAATCTCTCGACGAGGCACAGACCAAACTCAAGTCGGCACTAGGCGACCTCGGCTTCGAGGCAACTGTCTCGACTCGTTGATCGCGTACCTTCGACCGAATTTCGCTGGCCGATAACTGGACTCCCCGCCGCAGCCTCCGATGGAGGTTGCGGCGGTCGCATTTGTCCCTCCTACCGACCGTGACCTGCGATTGCACACCGAACAGTCCGTTTCGCGCTGTCGCGCGAGCACGAGTTTCGCTGCTACCGTGGGGCGCTGGTCCGGGACCTAGGGCCCTAAAACTAGTTCACGTGTTAACAGTCGGAGGACAAGGGAGCAATGCAGGAACGTGCCAAGATCAGTCGGCGTCAGATTCTTCGTGGCGCTGCCGATCGGTTCGAAGTCACGGGGTACGGCAGCACGAGCATGAACGACATCGTGTCCGCGGCGCAGATGACCAAGGGCGCGGTCTATTTCCACTTCTCGTCCAAAGACGAATTGGCTCAAGCTGTCATCGAAGAACAGCACCAGATCTCGATCACCGCCTTCACCGCAGTTGCAGCCACGGGCGCACCGGCACTGGAACAGCTCGTCATGGTGTGCCACGAGATGGGCCGCCAGCTTGTCGCGGACCCGATTGTTCGTGCGGGAGTCCGGCTTACCCTCGAATTGGCATCTGCCGACGGTTCGCAAGGTCCGTACCTCGCGTGGATTCGCGAGCTTCGAAAACTGGCCGACGCTGCTAAGCGCGAAGGCGATATCCGCGACGACGTGGAGCCGGAATCTGTGGGCCGCGTGGCGATCTCGGCATTCACCGGCGTCCAACTGGTTTCGAACGTACTCACCAGGCGAAGCGATTTGAACGACCGCATCGACGAGTTGTTCACTCTCCTGTTGGCAGGTATCGTCTCCGACAAGCGCCGCGGGGATCTCGACAGCCTTGTCCGCTGCCGGCTCGAAACGTACGCCTCCTGATCTGGAGAACACCCCGACGCCCGGATGATTCGGCGTATCAGCACCGTACCGTGGGCCAACCTTCGTCGATTCGTACAAGACCCTCCGGCACCGACTCACTATCGTCAGATCCACGAATAACCCAGATATACGGATACCGACGAAAGGGCTTCTCGAATGACCGACACCGCCACGTACGTTGAGAGCGCACAGCAGGAGATCGCTGCTGTACTGGCCGAAGCGAAGACAGATGCGTTCGTCCACGCGCGCGACATCGATTCCGGCGAAGAGTTCGGCTACGGCGCAGACGAAGGTGTCATCCTCGCCTCCGTATTCAAGATTCCTGTTGTACTCCAGTACGCCCGTGAAGTAGCGGCAGGCACACTTGATCCGACCGAGCACGCCACGGTGACCGCCGAGTTCCGCTCGGGCGGCATCGGTATCGGCGGTTGCGCCGACGATGTCACCGCCAGCTGGCGAGATCTCGCTCTGCTCATGATGAGCTTCAGCGACAACGCCGCCACTGATTTCTTGTACGAGCGTCTCGGACTCGACAACATCGTCGCGACGCTGCGCGGGCTCGGTTTGGAGAAGACCAACCTGGTACGTGACTGCCGCGGTCTCTTCAAAACAGTCTACGAAGACCTCGGAGTCGACAAGGAAACCTTGCTGGAATACCCCCCGATCGAAATTCTCCGGACGATTTCCATCATGGATCCGGCCCGCTCCAACTCCAGCACTCCTCGTGAGATCACAATGTTGCTGGCTGCAATCTGGCGGGACGAAGCCGGCCCTGCTTCGGCCTGCGAAGAGGTCCGAACGATCATGAGCAAGCAGGTCTGGCCACACCGCCTTTCATCTGGCTTCCCCGACGAGGTCACCGTCGCTGCCAAGACCGGAACGCTGGGACTGGTACGAAACGAAGCCGGCGTCGTGGTGTACCCGGACGGCAAGCGCTATGCCGTCGGTGTCTTCACCAAGTCCCACGAGCTCACCCATCGCGCCCCGAAGATCGACGCTTCCATCGGAACCGTCGGCCGCATCGCTGTCGAAGCTCTCCGCAACAACAGCTGATCTGAACCCACCGACGAAAATGCGGGTCGCGCCGAGAAGCCGGCGCGACCCGCATTTTTCGACTTTCGAACTAGCGTGGACCGCGCAGACGAAGATGCACCATCAACCGGAAGCGGACGTTGGGGTCGTCGAGATCCAACGCGGCCATACCCTTCAACTTGCTGAGGCGATACCGAAAGGTGTTGGGGTGCACGTGCAATGACGCCGCGGCGTCACCGACGTCGCCGAAGGCGTTGAGCCACGCATCAAGGGTGTCGACGAACGAGGTCGCATGGGCAGCATCGTGGCTGGCGATCGCCTCGATAGGCCCGAGGTCCGAAAACCCTTCGGCTGCGGCTTCCGATGCGATCTCCAACAGAATGGCGTCGACGTGGACACTGCTGAAAGTGGCGACGCTGCCCGACGCTCGTCCCGCCAACAACACTTCGAGGGCATGTTCGGCGTCGCGTTTCGATCGGCCTAACTGAGCCGGTCTGGTCACGACCCGGCCGATCCCGATGATCGTGTCGCCGGACGCTCCGGTGCGGTCCAGGAAATCCGAGGCCACACGGAATGCCTGCAGCTCGGCTTCTGCGGGGGAATGCCCTCGCACAGAAAGCACCGCGTAGCCGGTTCCGTTGACCAATGCAGCCGCCGACTGCGAGTGGACGGCGCCGAGATGCATGGCCAGAGCGTCGGTCAGCCGCACCACGTGGGCGGCGTCGTCCGGTTTCGACGATCCCTCGAAAGACCTACGGCCCAAGGCCATCACGAGTGCGGGACCGGTCCCGAGGCCGAGGCGATTCATCGCGTCGACCGCACCGGACCCACCGTCGAGCAGGGTTGCGATCAGGTCTGCGCGCAGTCGACGCTCGGCGTCGGCGCCGCCGCGCAACCGCAACATCTGCAGCGCGATCAACCCGGCCGAATCGCGCAGTGCACGCATCCGGTCCTCGGACATCGGCTCACCGGTTGCCACCCACATGGAGCCGAGGAACTCGTCGCCGGCTCTGATGGACACGGCGATACGTCCCATTTTGGTACCGAGGGTCTCGGCAGAGACCCACACCGGATCGTCGCTGCGATAGAGCCGGTCGAAGACCCCTGCCTCTTCGAGCACTCGAATGTACTGGTCAGGAACCTGCCGCTCCAGAACGGTCGCGATACGTGGACCGTCTCCTTCTTCCTGGCGGCCGGAGAAGGCGATGACCCGTGAGCTTCGGTCCTCGATCGTGATCGGGGCATCCAAGAGTGCGCTGACGGCGTTGGCGAAGGCGAACAGATCGCCGGCCGGTCCACCTCCGCGTGAGTGGATGTGCCCGACTTCGTTTCGGGCGGAGAGCACCGAATGAAGCAGGCTTGTCAGCTGAACCCACGAAACTCCACGCGACAGAGCCAACAGGACGACACCGGAAGAGATGACGGATTCGCGGTCCGCATCGCTGACCTCGGTGGTCACCCGCGCGACCACCACGCGCACTCCGCGCTCGGCCAGGCCGGCCACGGACTCCGCGATACGTTGACCGCCGGTGATCCCGACCAGCAGCACCATGGAGTCAGCCGTCGAGGGTGAGTCGTCGTCGGGGTCGTGAATGACCACCGAGGCGATCTCCTGGACCGCCTCCGGGTCGCCGACAACCGGATTCAGCACCGTAGTTCCCACATCTTCGAGAAGCCGCACCAAACTGATGCGAGGTCGTACGGTGCCCACGTCTATCACTCCTTCGTCCTGTGAACGAAGTGTGTCATAGTGATTCGTCAAAGCCGATCCATACCGATCCATTCGACCGACGTGGTAATTGCTTCGAGCAGGTCAGGGATCGGTTCGACGCCGATGCCCGGTCCTTCCGGAACTTTCACGTAACCGTCGTCGAGCACGAACGGCTCAGTGATGTCTTCGGCGAAGTACCGGTCGGAGGCTGACGTATCGCCTGGTAGGACAAATCCAGGGAGCGCGGCAAGAGCGACGTTGGCGGCCCGGCCGATTCCGGTCTCGAGCATTCCGCCGCACCACACGGCAATTCCGTTGGCCTTGCAGACGTCGTGGATTCGACGCGATTCGAGATAACCGCCGACACGTCCCGGTTTGATGTTCACCACGCTGCACGCGCCGATGGCCAGCGCGTCTGCAGTGACCTTGGCGGAGGTGATCGACTCGTCTAGACAGACGGGCGTCCGCATCATCTCGGCCAACCTGGCATGGCAGCGCAGTTCCTCTTCGGGAAGCGGCTGCTCGATCAGCAGGAGGTCGAAGTCGTCGAGCCGCTGGAGATGGCGCGCGTCAGCCAAGGTGTACGCGGTGTTCGCGTCGACCTGGAGGAGTACGTCGTCGCCGAACCGCTCGCGGACTGCGCGAACCGGCTCGATATCCCAGCCCGGTTCGATTTTCAGTTTGATGCGTAAGTACCCGGCGTCGAGGAAGCCGCCCACCTCGTCGAGCAGTTCGTCGATCGAATTCTTGATACCCACCGAAACACCTGCGGGTACCCGATCGACCACTGCGCCGAGATACGAGGACATGCTCGTCCCGGCGGCGCGCAATTCGGCGTCGAGGAAGGCGGTTTCCAGGGCAGCTTTGGCCATCGGATGCCCGGCGAACTGTTCCATCGTCGCGCTCAGTGTGTGCACGTCGGGATCGGCGAGTTCACCCAGAGACGGAATCAGGAACTTGCGAAGGACTTCGGCGGCGCCGTCCGTGTATTCGGAGCAGTAGCGAGGATCGGACATCGCTACGCACTCGCCCCAGCCCTCCGACTCCGAGGTGACGACCTTGACGAACAACACGTCCTTGGTGGTCTCGGTGCCGAACGAGGTTCGAAACGGCGCCTTCAACGGCATTGCTGCCCGGCGTAATTCAACTCCGTCGATCTTCACAATGTAACCTCCGCTGTTGTCCTGCCTGCCTGTGTTCCCGGCGCACGGTCCAGCACGTACTTTCCGGTTCTGGTAACTGCGAGAACCACTCCGTTCTCGGCGAGCACACCGCCGAGAGTCTCACGGACGGCCAGTCGCCAATCGTTCGCCGCCGCCGGGTCCGACTTACGCAGTGCGTACACGTCATTCGGCGTAGCCACCGTGACGAAACGATTCTTCGTCGACTTCAACACAGGCAGGCCGGCTTCGGAGACGGACAGCAGTTCGCTCGCCCCCAAGGACTCGGGAGTCGGGACTTCTCCCGAACCGGCGACGACGTCGGAAACCTTGCTGCTACCGATCTCCCAGTCGATCAACAACCGGTCGCTGTCTGCGCCGCCGTTGAGGCTGTCGTTCATCGGCGCGTAGAAACGCGGCAGATACTGGACTGGAAACGCACCGAGTTTCGAGACGTTGAAATAGGCATTGCGCGCGACGAGCGGGTCGAAAGTCCACCGCACGTGGAGGATTCCTCGTTCCAGTGCCCACGCCCGCTGGAACAGTTTCAACGCCAGGCCGATGTGCCCGTTCTGCACGTTCGGGAGAATCCCCGTGATGTGAGAATGCAACGAACGATGTTGTGGCTCTTCGAAGAAGGCGACCGAGCCACCGATCAGGTCTCCGCCACGAAAAGCACCGGCGACGTAATTACCGGAGTGCGAGAGCGCTTTCATCATGTCCCGGTGTACGGGCGGATTTCCGCTCTCCGGCTGCCACACCTTCTCGAACAAGCCGAATACCTGTTCCAACTCGGCATGCCCGGTGACGGTTTCGATGGTCACACACGCAAGCAGAGCGGCCTGTTCGGCTTGGCTGATCGCCTGACGCATCCGCGAAGGCGAAACACCTCCCACCGGTTGAGCAATCTTGCGTTGGACATTGTTCGGCGACGTCATCGTCACAGTCCTCCCTCCAGGACTCGAGTCACCAGACCGGCCAGCAACGTGGCGCGCGGGATCATCTGATCTATCTCTACGTGTTCTGTGGCTGCATGGGCCCCACCGCCGACGGCACCGAGGCCGTCCAACGTCGGGGTTCCGACTGCAGCGGTGAAGTTTCCGTCCGAGGCACCGCCGACGGCGCAGTCGCGCAGCATTCCCAACCCGGTCTCACTGCTGACCTGATGAGCGAGAAAGTACAGCTTCTCCGACGACGCGGATTCCAGGGGCCCACGGTTGGGTCCTCCGGTCACCGAAATTCGACTTTCGGCCAGCACCGGCACCAGCGCGCGGATCGAACGATCGATGCGTTCCTGTTCCTTCGCCGACCACATTCGAACGTCACACCACAGTTGCGCTTGCGCTGCAACGGTATTGGTGGTGGTTCCGCCACTGATCACCGACGGCACCACCGACGTTCCCGCCGCCGGGTCCGCGAGCTCCACCACGGCCTGAATCTGATGTGCGAGCTCCACTACAGCGTTCACACCGCGTTCCGGTTCCAGTCCGGCGTGTGCAGCGCGTCCCTCGATGTCGACGCAGTACAGCGACATACCCTTGCGCGCGGTCTTCACTGCGCCGTCGGCTGCGGCTTCGAGGACCAGCACTGCGTCGACCTGACGCGCTTGCTCCTCGATCAGTGCGCGCGAGGTCGGGGAGCCGATCTCCTCGTCGGAATTGAGGAGCACGACCACTCCGTCGAGCGACGGAAGCGATGCGAGCGCATGAAAGAGCTGGACGATGCCGGCCTTCATGTCGAAGACTCCGGGTCCGGTGGCGATGTTGTCGGTGACCGACCAGGGCAACTCCGCGAGCGTTCCGAGCGGCCAGACAGTGTCGAAATGGCCCAGGAGCATCACCTTCGGTTCCGTGCCGAAGGACCAACGCAAGTGCTGACGACCGTCGATGCGAATACGTTCCGGTGCGCTCCCGAGATGGCGTTCACCGATCTCGGCCACCACGTCCGCACACGCATCGACTGCGCTGAGGTCGGAACTGGGCGACTCGGCGGTTACCAGTGCCGCCAGGTCCGCCACCATTGTCTTCTTGTCCACTCCGACGCTCTCCTGTCACCGACTTGCAACTTCGCAAGTTCAGCTTGGTCGAACCACCCCGGTCGGATCTTGTCGAAGACTCCTGTCCTTCGGGCCGGGATTCGTCGTGTGCCACGAACGGCTGTCTGTAATAGGCAGCCGTGCCATGAAGCAGGTATGTCAGGTTCCGATCTCGGTTCGAGCGGCTAACAGCTCGGGGAAGAAGCTCAACTCCAACGCACGTTGCAGGAACCCGGCACCACCACTCGATCCGCCGGTCCCCTTCTTCATGCCGATCACCCGCAGCACCGTCCGAAGGTGCCGGAACCGCCACAACTGGAAGCTCTCCTCGAGGTCGACCAATTCCTCGAATGCCTCGTACGCCGTCCAGTGCTGTTCGACGTTTTCGTAGATTGCCTTGACCAGCGGAATCAACTCGTCGTTGCGCACGTAGGGCGCGCTGACGTCTCGTTCGAGAGCCGACGCCGGAACGTCGTAGCCCTGCCTGGACAGGTATCTCCAGAATTCGTCGTACAGCGTCGGCTCCCCGAGCAAGGTTTCCAACAATTGGTGGGCAGACGGATCCGATTCGAAGACTTTCAGCATGTCCGCGTTCTTGTTTCCGAGCACGAATTCCACGGCGCGGTACTGGTACGACTGGAACCCCGACGAGTTGCCGAGAACGCCTCTGAACTCCGCGTACTCCGCCGGCGTCAGTGTCGCCAACACCGACCACTGCTCGGTCAGTGTGGCCTGAATGTGTTTGACGCGCGCGATGCGCTTGAAAGCGACCCGGATGTCGTCGGCAGCTATAGCTGCTCTGGCCGCCCGTATCTCGTGGAGAAACAGCTTGAGCCACAACTCGCTGGTCTGGTGCTGAATGATGAACAAGAGTTCGTCGTGGTGCTCCGGATCGCTCACCGGATGCTGCGAATCCAGGAGGGTATCGAGTCCGAGGTAGGCCCCGTAACTCATCTTCTCGGAAAAATCGGTGACGACGTCGTCTTCGATCTTTCGTGTGCCGTCCGTTGCCGACATCTTCGGTCTCCTTCTCAGAATTTCGCCGGGGTCTGCGGAACGATCATGGCCACCAATGCGGCAGCGCTCGTCGCTCCGACCAGGACTCCGAACGCAGCCATGTACGAGAACTGGTCCACCATCCATCCCATCACGAGCGGCGTGAGGAAACCGGCGAACTGACCACAACCGTTGATCAAACCCATTCCGGAACCGAGGAATTCGGCAGGAAGTGCCCTCAACGGCATCGCGAAGATCGACATCGAACACAGACCGCTGATGCCTAGAGCCAAGGTCTCGTAGAACGTGAACATCGCCACGGTGTCGGCGGTGGTCATCAGGAACAACAGGACTGCCGACGTGGCCATACACGGAACCAGAAGAATCCGGGCCCGGTCGTGGAAGTACTTGTCCACCAATCGACCGCCCAGAATCGTGGCCAGCGCCGTGACGATGAAGGGGATCGCGGCGAATATCCCCGTGTCGATCAGCGAGAGCCCCTTGTCGTTGAGCAGATAACTCGGCACCCAGGTCATCAGCCCGTACGCGGACATGTTGCTCAGACAGAACAAAATCGCGAACTTCCAGACCGACGCGGACTTGAATACCGCGGCGCGGGAGTGCTCACTCGCCAGCGGTTGCAGCGCAGCCTCGGGATCTTCCGAGATTTCCGTGTCCAACGGTGCCGGCAGCACCAACCACACCACCGTGCCGATCGCGGCGCCGACGATCGCCACCAGCCAGAACGCGTCACGCCACCCCACCGCCATGAGAACCGGTGCGATGATCAGCGGTGCGACGCCAGGGCCGAGATTGTTGGCGCCGAGCATGAAACCCATCGCGGTTGCTCTGGTTTTCGGACGCGTCCGCTCTGCCAACGCCTTGAACGACGCAGCCGGAAAGAGCCCCTGGCTGATGCCGAACATCGCACGCATGACCATCAGCGAGACGAGACCCCACGCGAACCCTGTCAATGCGGTGAACACCGACCACAGGATCAAAGCCACGATCAACAGTGGCCGGGGTCCGTAGCGGTCGGCCAGCATGCCGCCGGGGACCTGCCCGAGCATGTAGAAGATCGCGAAGACCGAGACTACTCCGCCCAACTGTGTACTGCTGAGGGAGAATTCGTCGCCGATCATCGGAAGCGCAAGCCCGATCATCACACGATCCACCATGTCGATCAACCAGATCGTACTGAGCAGTCCGACCGTAACGGTGGTTGTGCGTCGAATCGACTTGTTGTCCATCATTGTTCGAACCGCTCCACCACTTGTGTGCGATGGTTCTTCGACTGTGACGCGTTCCGCCTTCATCAAGCCTCCCGGATTGTCTTGTGCCGCATGGACTAGAACATTGAAAGCCTGATGAAGTGTGACAGCGAACACGTCTACCGCATTGGTTCGTCCCACCAATACCCGAAGCAACGTTTGGTCGATCGGAACATGTTCTGCCCCAACAGATGACAAATGCCGCCGACACACACGGTGTCGGCGGCATTCGAGGTCGAGTCGTTACTGCATTACGTGCGATTGGCGACTGCCACGATCGTCGAGACGCCTGCGGCCGCGAGCCGAGCATTGACAGTGATCAGACCGAGAATGTCGTCGACGCTGCCGAGTGTGTGCGAAATCGTACGATCCGAAATCCGTCGCGAGCCGGGAACAGCCTCGGCCAGTTCAGCTCCCGTGGTGGTGGGGTGAACGATCTCGAGGGTCCATTCGTCACGCAGCTCGACCGGCTTCAGTGTGTCGGCCTTGCGCACTGCACGCTCGGCGCCTGCTCGGATCTGCTCGCACGCCAGCGACGGCGGCAGCGAATTGGTTGCCGACCAACCGTGCGCCTTCTTCACCTCGACGGTCTCCGTGGTCGGCGAGGCCGCGTCCACCAGGCCGCAGATGATGTCGTCACCCGTCACCAGGCCGACGGGAACGCCCTGCGTCGCCGCGTAGAGAGTGTTGACGTCGGTCTCGGAGACGGACTTACCGTCGAGGCGGACGTCCGCGAACAAACTCGAGAACGTGTGAGCCAGGACGCCGGGGCCACCGGCGGGTGCGTGGTAGCCGACGAACAGGGCGACGTCGTGATCGGACGTCAGTCCCTCCGCCATGCACTGCATCTTCGGTGTTCCGAAGATCAGACGCGCCCGTGGATCCAGGTCGGCGTGAAGCAGATTGTCCATCGTTCCGTGGCTGTCGTTGACCAGGACGCTCGTCGCACCGGCGTCGAACGCACCGGCGATCGCAGCATTGGTCTCGGCGGTCATGAGCATCTGCGCACGGTGGTAGCCGCCACCGCCGCGGATCGTCTGATCGAGCGTCGCGATACCCGCGATACCCTCCATGTCCACCGAAATATAGACGTGCATTCCTGTCCTCCATCGATCTCAATCGGCTGAATTGATAACTTCGCTTTCACCTTCACACTCGAGCGCATCCGTTTCTTGTCCGCTCGAACGGTGAGTCGGCCTCCATTTGGGACGTTCACACCAGAATCCGATACCCGAGCCGTGAAACCATCGGGACATTCGCCGGGCCAGGCGGTTCGACCAACGACAGGAGTGCAGCGCTGATGCAGGTCCACGACATCGTGTTCACCGGCGGCCGCGTCGTCGATCCCGCATCGGGAACCGACGACGTTCGGGGCATCGCGATCACCGGCGGCAAGGTCTCGGCGTGGGGTCACGACGCGATCGAAGCCCGGCAAACGATCGACGTGACCGGTCAGGTGATCTGCCCCGGATTCATCGACCTGCACAGCCACGGACAGGAAATCGCCGAGCAGCGACTTCAGGCGTTGGACGGAGTCACCACGGCCCTCGAACTGGAAGCCGGTGTCATTCCTGTCGCGAAAGCATATGCGCGGGCCGGCGCCGAGGGCCGCCCGATCAACTACGGCTACGCGACGTCGTGGGCTCACGCCCGAATGATCGAACTCTCGGGAGCCGATCCCGACGGCGACATCAGAACGCTCCTGCACCATCTCGGTTCCCCGAGCTGGCAGGGCGAACCATCTGCCTCGCAGCGTGCACACATTCTCGAACTTCTCGAAAACGATCTGGCCGCAGGCGCTCTCGGTATCGGAGTGGTGGTCGGGTACGCCCCGAAATCCGATCCGACCGAGTACTTGCAGGTGGCGAATCTCGCGGCCCGCGCCGGTGTTCCCACCTACACCCATGCGCGCCCGCTCATCTCGGCCGATCCGTCGAGCCCGGTGGACGGTGCCGTCGAAATCGCCCGTGCAGCAGCCGAAACCGGCGCACACATGCACTACTGCCACGTCAACAGCACCTCGGGAATGCACGTCGACCATGCACTGTCGGTGGTGGCACAAGTTCAGGCTGCCGGATCACGCGTCACGACGGAGGCGTATCCGTACGGTTCCGGGTCGACGGCCGTCGGCGCTGCGTTTCTCGATCCCGACAAACTTCATCTGATGAATCTGACACCACGATCGCTGACATTCGTACCCACCGGTGAACGTATCGCGGACCGCAAACAGCTGGAACACCTTCGGGCAACCGACCCCGGTGGACTGGTGCTGGTGGAGTTCCTCGACGAGAACGACACCGTGCAGCGTGAGTTCCTCGAAAGGGCGATGACTTTCGACCGCGCCGCCATCGCGAGCGACGCGATGCCACTGACCTGGCCTGGCCGTTCGTCTGCCGATGCATTGCAGTGGCCGTTGCCGGAGAAGGCACTCGGCCATCCCCGCGGCGCCGGTACCTATGCGCGTGCGATTCGTACCCTGTACCGCGAGCGCCAACTGCTGTCGCTGTCGGAGATCATCGCGCGCTGCTCGTTGATCCCCGCGCAGATTCTGGAGGAGTCGGTTCCCTCGATGGCGTCGAAAGGTCGGATCAGCCCCGGTAGCGACGCGGACATCCTCGTTTTCGACCCCGAGCGGATCACCGACAACGCCACCTACATCGACGGCACTCGCCCCTCCACCGGAATCAGCCGCGTGCTCGTCGGCGGAGTACCCGTCGTCGAAGGCGGTGTCGTGGTCGAGGACGCGTTGCCCGGTCGTCCGGTACGCCGCTCGTAGCCCGATTACGTTCTGACCTGCATAGTTCTGACAGAAAGTCACTACACATGAACACTTCGTCTGCAATCAACGGCACAATCGATGCCATGACGGATTTCGCGAACCCCCCGATTGGTTGGCAGCACAAGGCATTCGGCACCGACCTCGAAGGTCGCGACGGCTCCGACCTCGAGCCACTGGGGATCTCTGCACTCGACGGCAACCTCCTACTACCCGTGATGACACTCAATCGTGCGGCGATCGCGCACAACGTCGACCTCATGGCGCAGTTCTGCTCCGATCACGACGTGGATCTGGCTCCTCACGCGAAGACCACGATGAGCCCCGAACTGGTTCGTCGCCAACTCGACGCCGGTGCTTGGGCGATGACGGCGGCAACCGTTGCGCAGGCACGCATTCTGCGTGAATTCGGTGTGGACACGATCATCATCGCCAGCCAGGTTCTCGATCCCGCCGGCATTCGGTGGATCTGCGACGCTCAGGCCACCGACCCCGATTTCTTCGTCACCACCCTCGTCGACTCCGTCGAGAGCGTCCGGCTGATGGAACAGTTGATAGCGAAAGTATCACCGGCCAGCCGTATCCGGGTTCTCGTCGAACTCGGATACGACAGCGGACGCGCGGGTGCTCGCACTGTCGAGCAAGCTCTCGACGTTGCACGTGCGGCGGCGCAAGCTCCTTCGTTGACAGTCACCGGAGTCGAGGGATTCGAGGGCATGATGCCCGGAGCCTCGGTGGCCGCCCGTCGCATTTCCGTCGATTCATATCTCAAATCCGCGCGGGTGTTCACGGAAATCTGTGTCGCCGAGAACCTGTTCGAGAACAACTCCGCGAAGGCTCCCAGGCCACTGGTCACGTTCGGCGGCAGCGCATTCCATGATCTTGTGGTGCGCGAGCTGGCCGGCCGGTGGGCACTCGACAACGGTGTACGCGTCGTCCTGCGCAGCGGCTGCTACATCACCCACGATCACGGTCTCTATGCCGAGACTTCGCCGTGGGCGGATGGTCCGCGAACCCTGCAGGGAGCCGCTGAGGTCTGGGGCGTGGTGCTCTCCATACCTGAGCCCGGCCGCGCGATCCTGGGCTTCGGTCGTCGCGACGTCGGATCCGACGCAGGCTTCCCCATAGTCCTGTGGCGCCGACGCGACGGATCCAACCGATCGGCGCGAGAGCTGACGATCACCGCCCTCAACGACCAGCACGCGTACGTCGACGTTCCAGCTGACTTCGACGTGCAGGTCGGCGATCTGCTCGGTTGCGGAATCTCGCATCCCTGCACCACGTTCGACAAGTGGTCGCTGATTCCCGAGGTGGACTCGGACTACCGCGTCGTCGGTACGGTGCACACCTACTTCTGAGAGACCGGCTCCAGTAGTTCCTCGTCAGTCGTCCTTCGGATCACGCGGCAATTCGACGCGGAACGTCGTCCCTTGCCCGAGGGCCGTCTCGACGCTGACGGTTCCGGCGTGCGCGGCAACCAATGCCGAAACAATGGACAGGCCGAGACCGGCGCCTCCGGTCTCGCGGGTGCGAGAGGTGTCCGCGCGGTAGAAACGCTCGAAGATCCGCGCGGCATCCTCTTCACTCAGGCCCTGACCGGTATCGGAAACCTCGACCACCGCGGAGTTCTCGGTTGTACCGACACGAACTGTGACCTGTGCATCCGGCGGCGTGTGCTTGATCGCGTTGCCCACCAGATTGGCGACTACCTGACGCAGTCTGGCTTCGTCGCCGTGCACCTCGGGCAGGCCTGGGCCGCCGGTCATCTCAAGTTCGACGGTTCGATCCGGTGCGATCGCTCGCGCCGCCTGTACCGAATCCGCCGCAACTGCAAGCAGATCTACCGGCTTGTTCTCGAGCGGTCGCTGTTCGTCGAGTCTGGCCAGCATGAGTAGGTCCTCGACCAGAAGACCCATCCTCGACGCCTCGCCCTCGATTCGGTTCATCAGCGTTGCCGTATCCGTCATCGCCCCTTGGCGATACAACTCGGCGAATCCACGGATAGTCGTCAAGGGTGTGCGCAACTCGTGGCTGGCGTCGCCGACAAATCTACGCATCTTCTCCTCGGAACGCCGTGCTGATTCCTCCGAAGCCTCGGTCGCGGCAAATGCGTGTTGAATCTGCGCGAGCATTCCGTTGAGTGCCACGGACAATCGGCCGACTTCGGTGCGGTCGTCACGCTCCGGAACGCGTCGATGAAGGTCGCCGGCGGCAATGGCAGCGGCGGTTTCCTCCACCTCGACGAGAGGACGCAGGCTCCGGCGAACGACGAAATAGGCTCCGCCGCCGAGGATCAGCAGAACAACCAGACCGATGCCGAGTTGCAGCCCGACCAAGTCGTCGACGGTCTGCTCGTTATCCGTCAGTCGCACACCGATAGTCGTGGTCGTGCCGTCGCGGACCGTCGTGAGAACTCGCCAGTTCACGTCCGAACCATCGCTCGATCCGACGGTGATCGGGCCTTTGGTGGAATCTTTGGACAGGTCGGGTTCGGTGGTCGTCGACTTGTCGTTCAGGACGATCACCCGACCGTCCGTGGTCACTGTCCGGACGAAGAAGGGGCTGGGTGGGCGGGTGCCCGGGCCGACGTCACTGGGCGGCTGTAGATCTCTGGTGTGCGGCTTTGCCCAACCGTCGACCGCCTCGTACAGCGTTTTGTCGGTTCGCTGGGTCAGTGAATTCTCGAGCGCCGAAGTGACCGCCACGCCCGACGCCAACAACCCCAGCGCCGCCAACACCAGCAAGGCCGCAACCAGGGTGAAGCGCAGCGGCAGTGAGTGGAGACGGAAACGACCCCGCTTCGGAAGCTGATCGTTTTCCGCGGCGGCGATCATTGCCGCGGTTCTCGCATCACGTAGCCGACCCCACGCAATGTGTGGATCAGCGGTGTCTCCCCCGTATCCACCTTGCGACGCAGGTAGGACACGTAGGACTCGACAACTCCGACCTCCCCGCCGAAGTCGTAGTTCCAGACATGGTCGAGAATCCGAGGCTTGCTGAGAACAGTCCCGGCGTTGACCATGAAGTATCGGAGCAATGTGAACTCGGTGGGCGAGAGTGCAACCAGTTCGCCCTTCTTCCAGACCTCGCGGGTGTCGTCGTCGAGTTCGATGTCGGCGAACTTCACCCGCGGCGACTGCTCCGGCGCGACACCGCGGCCGGCGCGGCGCAGGATGACCCGCAACCTCGTCACGACCTCTTCGAGGCTGAACGGCTTGGTCACGTAGTCATCCGCGCCGAGGGTCAGGCCGCTGATCTTGTCGTCGAGCGAATCCTTCGCGGTCAGAAACAGGACCGGCGCGTCCACACCGTCGGCGCGGAGGCGTCGGAGCAGACCGAACCCGTCCATGCCGGGCATCATGACGTCGAGAACGATCGCGTCGGGACGGAATGTCCGTGCGACGTCCAGGCCTTGGGCGCCGCTCGATGCAGTTGCCACCTCGAAGCCCTGGAATCGGAGGCTCACGGAGAGCAACTCCACGATGGTGGGTTCGTCGTCGACGACGAGGATGCGGGCTTCGGGGGTCTTGTCGGTCACGAGAACCATCTTCTCCCCTGCCACTGGATTCTCGCTGTATGTTCCCTGGGAGCTTCCTGTGAACGGCTGGGTGCAGGTGAATGGCCGGGTGCAGGTGAAATGCTGGGGTGCAGGCCCACGAACCGGAAGGATGCGGCATGTCACTACCTCCACTGTGGAACATGGAATGACTGTGGAACATGGAATGCTTGACCTGGCGTATTCCTCTGTTCACCAACAACTCCGATCCCGGCGAGGATCCCGGCTTCGCGGCGCCGGAGTCTTGGGCACAAGCCCTCGCGGCTGTTGCCCAAGATCTGCGTTGCCTGCGATTCGGACCTGAAGTTGTTGTCGATCGTCTGATCTGGGAATTTTCGATAAACAGCGACTACAACGTCACGATCGGCTGGCAAGGCGCACGTGACATCAGCGGATTCAGCTACTTCAACGCACTGTCGATGGATACTGAATTCGCGGACGCTGCGGTGTGGGTCGCCGATATCGTTCAGACCAAATTGGCCGGATACGACTTCGTTCAGTGGCCGAGCCGAGGGCGCCATCTGCTTCTTCCTCGACTTCGAGACGGGGAACCGGTGTGGATGGATCCGCACGGCGATGTGACGATCAGTCGTATCGGCGAGTTGTGCGAAAATTCGACGAATTATGCAGCAACGTAGCCCAGTTCAAATCGCTCAGCTCTACGGTTCGGTGGCGTCCGCGCTGGTCGGCGGTGTGGTGGCCGCGTACGCAGTGGCCGAGTCCCGAGTCGACGACTTCACTTTTTCCGACGACGGCCTCACCTCGGTGGTGATCACGCCGCAGTGGGCGGGAGCAACTGCCGCTGTGGTTGCGGCGGTCGGTGTTGCGCTACTACATCGCTGGGGACGTGGCGGACTCGCGAGTGTCTTCGCTGCAGTTGGCGCCCTCGTCATCGCGCTACCAGCATTCGTCCCTGTCTCCGCCTCGATATCGGTGACCCTGAACGCAATGGGAGCCGGCATTTTCCTCGCGGCGGCGGCATATCCGACGAAGAGTCACCGCGCAGCACAAATTGCTCTCGCGCTCGGGGTGACCGCGACGACCCTGTACTTCGGTGCCGCAGACTTGTGGCGCGATCGCGTCCCCAGGTGGTCGCTCACACTTCCGGGCGATTCCTATCCCGCGCCGTCCACGGTTCCCGTCTGGATCCTGCTCGCTGCAACCCTTCTCGTGGGTGGAGTCGCCGCAGTCGCACGACCGAATCAGGAGCCGGGCGACATCGACACACGCCTGGTGATTTTGGGAGTTGTTCTGCCCCTGGCATTCACGGCTCTCTATGTGACGTTGGGCTCGACGTCGACATCACCTGGGTCCTGGGTGACTGCAGTGGCGATCGCGGTTGCCGTAACGGTGGCGCTGGCTTGGCGCTTGTCGCCACACGACGGCCGTTTCATACTCGCAGGACTGGCAGTCAGCACGGTGTCGGTCAGCACGACCAACTTTTCTTCCGACTGGACTTGGGCGATCCCCGCGGGCGCTGCTGCCCTGGCGCTCGGTGTCGTCGTCGGCTGGAAAAGACCGATGCCCCAACTCGGGCTGGGACTCCTTGGCGTGACCGCACTCTCGGGATTGTCGGACAGCTCCCTGACCACGGTTTCGTACTTCGTTGTCCTGCCGCTCGCGTTGGGATTGGCCGTCACGTCTTGCCTGCCTGTTGCCGTCGGGGCAGTCTCGAGCGGGGCGGTACTGCCCTTCACTCTTACGCTGTTCTCGGTTTCAGTGACCTTCTTGGAGCCGACCGCGCAAGATTTCGGGTGGTCGAACGGTCCGCTCGTCGAACACGGCCCTGTCACGGTGAACACGCCGATTCCTCTGGCCGTTCTCGCTGCAACGGCGACCATCGTGGTGGCCATGGTGGCCATCCATTTGAAGCGGGTTCGACCGGCGGTGGTGACCTAAATCGCCACCTGATCAGGTCGTAGCGCAGAATTCTGTTGCTATGGTTGGTTGGTCAACGACGACATCCGGACGAGCGCACCGTACCCGGCCAGCGAAAAGACGGTGCCTTGGGAGTTGTTCACCATGGCATGGATCGTGCTCGTCATTTCCGGACTATTCGAAGCTGTCTGGGCTACCGCACTCGGCAAGTCCGACGGATTCAGCAAGATGTCCCCCACCGTCGTCTTCATCCTCGGCCTGATCGTCAGTATGGCGGGCCTCGCGTATGCAATGCGCACCCTTCCCATCGGGACTGCGTACGCGGTCTGGGTCGGCATCGGCGCCGCCCTGACCGTCGGATATGCGATGGTCACCGGCGCGGAGTCCACGTCGATCGTCAAGATTCTGCTGATCCTGGGAATCGTCGGTTGTGTCGTCGGCCTGAAGGTCCTTCACTGACCGGCGATCCAGGTGAGTGTTTGTGTGTTACCGGTTACAGTTAACGCATGAAACTGCTGGAGATGCTCACGCTTCCCCTACGTGCGGGCATTGCAGCCGCAGAGATCAGTTTGGGGATCGCCGAGCTGACGGTGACGACAGTTCGTATCGCCGTCAGTAATACCGGTGCCGTGACGGCGGGCGCTGCCACCTTGGCGAGCCCCCGCGGACCCATGCAGATGATCCAGCAGTTGTCATCGCTTACTGCAGACGATCGGCCCATCGGGCAGGCCTTGGCCCCCGGTGGGCCGCTCGACCGGCTGCTCTCACCTGGTGGTCCGGTCGACAAACTGACTGCACCCGACGGCACACTCGAACGACTACTCGCTCCCGGCGGACCACTCGAAAGACTTCTGGCCCCGGGCGGACCGTTGGATCGAGTGCTCGCCGAGAACGGCGCTTTGGAGCGGTTGCTCGCCCCGGACGGACTCCTCGACCGAATGATGGCCGAGGACGGCCCACTGGAACGCCTGACAGCACAGGACGGTGCCGTCGAACGCCTGACTGCCAAGGACGGCGTCATCGATCGCGCACTTGCCGAGAACGGCATCCTCGAAACACTCTTGGCGGAGAACGGTGCCTTCGAACGGCTCATCGCCGAAGGCGGCCCGCTTGACCAGATCGTTGCACTGTCCGACACCTTGACTTCGCTTGCGCCCAACCTCGAGCGTATGAGCGCGAGCATCGAGGTACTTCAGGAAACAGTCGGAATCCTCAGTGCTGCAGTCGGTCCACTCGGAGAACTGGCCGGCAAGCTTCCCAATCGATGGCTCAAGAGCCGAAGCGATCGCCCAGGGCCGGACCTTCCGATCGAATCGGCATAACAAACGGTTACTCGCCGATTACGCGGTCAGTTGTTGATCACGATATTGAGATTGATGATGATTCCGCCGAAAGTCAGGATCGTGTTGGCCAAGCCGACCGTCATTCCACTGTTCAGAGCCGCGATCAGTCCGTTCATCGTCGTATCCCCTTCACTGTCTACGGGTTACGCGTACAAGATTGTGCGCTGGCGCTGACAATAGGCCAAGTTCGCGACCTGCGCGCCATTGCGGAGAAAACTTGTACTTCGGTCGCAGTTTTCACGTTAACTGTTGCAGGACAACATAATTCCGAAGTTGGCGCACTACCCGCTAATGGCCGAATCAAACATCACGATTGGGCATACGTGGCGCGCCCCACATAACCGTCCGGCCCATCAGACACTTGTCCACCGAAACAGAGTGCACAACAGTTAGTCCGGTGCAACAATGAGACGAATCGGACATGCCTGCGACGTGATGGGGAAGGGTGGTTGAGACAATGACGGCGCCGCGCATTGCCAGAGAACACCGCGCCCCTGCCGGGGGCCGAAATTCCGCTGCGCAAGACAGCTTGGACGCTGCCTCGGACGCCTTGCAATCGCTCTACGCACACCTCGATCCACATGCCCAGGCAGAGCAATTCCTCGAACAGGTCTGCAAGCATGCCGTCGACCTCATCGCCGACGCCGACATGGCCGGCATTGCTATCGGGGGTTCGGATTCGACGTTTCGAACCGTAGCCGCCACCCACCAACTTGTTCGTACCGTCGACTCGATCCAATTCCGACTGAATTACGGACCGAGCGTGACGTCATCACGCACCGGCACGGTTGTACGCGCACATGCCAGCGAAGCCCACAGCCGGTGGCCTCAATTCGCAAGCGCGGCAAAGGCAGTCGGCGCCGTCAGCTTCTTGTCGATGCCGCTACCCGGTAGAGATCGCCCGCTCGGAACTCTCAATCTCTACAGCCACGACCTCCGAGGTTTCACCGGAGCCGACGCGGCATTGCTCCAACTCTTCGCCGTCACCTCGGCCTACGCACTGCACAGCTCGCAGCGCCTCGACATGGCCAGAAAGCACGCGATGGACCTCGAGCGTGCACTCGAATCGCGAGGCGTCATCGAACAGGCCAAGGGCATCATCATGGGCACCCACCGCGTCGACGCCGACCGAGCCTTCCGCATCCTCATCCAGGACTCGCAGCGAAGCAACGTCAAACTGCGAGTGATTGCCCAGCAGTACATCGACGGCGCGATCGACCCGCGCCAGGCTTCGAACAAGCCTGAGACCAACTGAACCTGGCAGGCAGCCGAGAGACCTGGCAAACACAGCGTCTCGGCAAACGCAGCACCTGAGCAAACACAGCACCCGAGCAAACACAGAGGCACCCACCACATTCTCGGTGAGTGCCTCTGAGTTTTCGGAGCCTCCTGTCGGGATTGAACCGACGACCTTTCGCTTACAAGGCGAGTGCTCTACCACTGAGCTAAGGAGGCGAAGACCGACGCGTTGCCGCGACTGACTTTGCGGAGCCATCATATCCAAGCCGTCACGGTGGCCGCGCCCGGGTCACGTTAGATAGCGTGGGCCCCATGCGCAACTCCCACTCCGCCCCCTGATGGCGAAATTCACCGAAGTACTCACACGCCTGACGGGAAACCGGCAAGCCACCGTCGACACGGTCACGTCGGCTCCCGCGCCGCTTCAACCGATCGACCTGACAGACGACGCCGTCGTCGCAGAGGTCCTGGACCTCGCGGTTCGGGTAGGCGAAGTCCTCCTCGCATCCGGAACCGCAGCCATGGACACCGCTGAGCAGGTGCAGTTCATCGCCGCCACGTACGGCCTGGCCCAGTGTGACGTCGACGTCACGTACAACTCGATTGTGCTCTCTGCCTATCGCGGCCCCACGCGACCGCCGGCGAGCACGATGCGCATCGTCCACTACCGGTCGATGGACTTCACGCGACTGGCGGCTGTCGACCGTCTGACGCGTCGCATCCGCCGTGAGGCGATCACCCCGGACCAAGCGCACGACGCTCTCACAGCCATCACGACGGCGCCGCACCCGTACAACCGGTGGACCGCGACAATGGCCTGGGCGGCGATGGCGGCTTCGGTCTCCGTCCTGCTCGGGGGCGGGTTCCTCGTTGCCACAGTCGCGTTCTTGACGACGATGGTGATCGACCGCGTCAACCGTGTGCTGAACCGGTTCGGCCTGCCGTTCTTCTTCCAGCAGGTTGTCGGCGGTCTCATCGCGGCTGCGCCCGCTGCCACGCTCTATACATTTCAGGACCAGCTGGGGATCAGTATCCGGCCGTCGTTGGTCATCGCGGCCGGAGTTGTCGTCCTACTGTCCGGGCTGTCGTTGGTGGGCTCGGTCCAGGACGCGATCATGGGTGCACCCATTACAGCTGTCGCGCGGTTCTTCGAAGTGGTGATGATGACGGGCGGCATCATCGCGGGTGTCGCAATCTCACTGCGGATGACCGGAATGTTGGGTTCGACGCTTCCACCGATCAACGTCGAAGTATCGACCATCACCCAGTTGCCGATCCTCATGCTCTCCGGCGCCTGTGCGTCGGTCTTCTATGCACTCGCCTGCTACGCCGAGCGTCGTGCACTCACCGCGGCGTTCCTGGGCGGTGCGGCAGGCAGTGGTGTGTCGATCTTCGTGCAGACACTCGACGTCGGCCCCGTGATCGCGGCCGCGATCGCAGCGACAGTCGTCGGCCTTGCCGGTGGTCTGATGGCTCGCCGCGCCCTGACGCCTCCGCTGGTTGTCGCGGTCGCAGGCATCACTCCGCTGCTCCCCGGTCTTTCGCTGTACCGAGGCCTGTACGCGCTGCTCAACGACCAGGTACTGATCGGGTTGACCGCCTTGCTGTCGGCCTTCGGTATCGGCTGCGCCCTCGCCGCGGGCGTGACGCTCGGCGAATGGGGAGCGCGGACGCTTCGTCGTCCACGAATCCTGATGCGCGTGGACTCGCTACGTCGACCGATGGTCCGCAAGCGAAGGCGTCGAGTTCCCGTCACCGAGAAGTAGGCGTCGTTCAAGCAGAAAGAGCTGGGCACCTGACGGTGCCCAGCTCTTTTCTGTTCACTCGGGGGTTCCGAGCGGTGAGAGAATCAGCTCTCGACTGCGTGCTTTCCGCCGGCAGCCTGATCGGCTTCCATGGCTTCACGCAGGCTCTTCGGACGCATGTCGGTCCAGTTCGCCTCGACGTATTCGAGGCACGCCTTGCGGCTGTCTTCACCGAACACCACGCGCCAGCCGGCGGGGACCTCGGAAAACGTGGGCCACAGCGAGTGCTGGTCCTCGTCGTTCACCAGCACGTAGAAGCGGCCGTCTTCGTCATCGAAAGGGTTAGTGCTCATCTCGCCTCACTCGTTACGTACGTGTCTTGTGCGCCCAGACTAGCAAGCGCACCAGTTCGGTTCTGGTGGCTCAGTACCGACGCCAGAATCTCCCCCGCCCGCACTGCCACGTTCGACAGCAGCGACGACGTCAATCCGTGAGTCTGTTCTGTCCCACCCTGCAGATAGATACCGCCTGTCACGTCCTCCGTTACAGCCAGTCGATAATCCCGACTGACGTTACGCGGAACGGACGAATCCGGCACGAGTTCACCCAACAAATTGTCCAGCGGTGCCGGGGTGAAACCCGTGGCCAGAATGAGTGCGTCGCACGAGAGCGTGTCGGTCAAGCCGTCGAGATTGCTACGAACAGCCAGTTCGATGCCGGATTCGGTCTCCACGGCACTCGTGATCTCCGAGGCCCGACGCATGAACAGCCGCCGCGGCCCGCGAACCATCTCCTGGTACTCGGTGGCATAGAGCTTGTTGATCAGTTCGATGTCGACGACCGAGTAATTGGTACTGCGGTGCAAATCGAGAAGTCGACGTCGTTCCGCGGCGTCGGCGCCGTGCAGTTGGTCGACGGCTTCGGGATCGAAGATGCGATTTGCGTAGGGGCTGTCGTCTGCCGGGCTGTAGCCGTAGCGGGCAAAAACACTGTGGACTTCGGCGTTCGGGTAGTTCGCATGCAGGTAGTCGACGATCTCCGCGGCACTCTGACCGGCGCCGAGAACGACGAACCTGTTGTGCACGGGCTCTGGCATTGCTTCGAGGTGGAAGAGGAACTGGTGATTGTGGAAGCACCGGGACGACGGCGTTGCCCACTCCGGGATCCGCTCTTTCAGTCCGGCGCCGACGACGATGTTGCGCGCGATCACCGTTTCACCGTCGGCCGTGCGAACCGCAAAGCGATCCACCGCGCCGTCGGAGTTCCTGATGCCCTCGACCCCGTCGACGGTCGTACCGAACTGCACGTCCGCGTCGACTCGTCGAGCTGCCCAGCACAGGTAGTCGTTGAACTCGTGGCGCGTGGGAAAGAAGGTCTGGTGGTTGACGAAGTCGACCAGACGCCCCTGCTCGAACAGATACGAGAAGAAGCTGTATCCACTCTGTGGGTTGCGGAACGTCACCAGGTCCTTCGGAAACGCGATCTGCATCGTGGCACCGTCGAGCAGCATCCCGGGATGCCACGCGAACTGAGACTGCTTTTCGAAGAACCGCGCGTTCACCCGATCAACGGCTGCACAATTTGCATTGTGTTCTTCGACAGCGATGGCCAACGCAAGGTTGGCCGGACCGAACCCGACGCCGACGATGTCGACCACGGCGGGTTCGGCGCTGGAGTCTCTCGGTGATTCACTCATTACAGGTAGTCCATCCCCGACGGGACGACCTGGTGCGGCCGCCAATCGATGTCCCGAAGTAAGTAGCAAAGGCTACCCTTAATGAGGTGAGGGTATCAACACTGCGAGCCCCCGTATAGCGGTCCACCCCGCGGAGCGATGCGACGTATGTCATAGTTTCGCCCCCTCGCTCACGTCATCGCCTTCGACGAGCGCCGCAGCCTCGATCACGTCGACCAGCTGACCTGCCCATTCACGGACCGCCCCCGCATCGACGCGGTCGGCACGGAACCCGAGAGTTGCAAAAACAGGCCCTTCGCCGACCGGCTCGTAAAAACTCAACGTCACATCGGCATCGGGCACTCCCACCGGAATCGGTACGAGAGAACCGAAGTCGCCGAGCCCGTCCAAATCGGCCTGTTGGTGATGGATCACCATCACCTGAGGTCTCATGGACGCCGGATTACCCAGTGCCTGCTCGACATACACATATGAGACGTCCTGATTGCTCAGCGCTTCCAGATTGTTTTCCCGGATGCGAGCCAGCAATTCTGCAAACGTCGGACTACCGGACGTATCCGTGCGCAGGAGAACAACATTGAAGAATGATCCGATCATCGGTTCGAGACGGGGATCCGACCTGCCCGCAACCAGTGAACCGATAGGAAGATCGGTACCCGCGCCGGCCTTCGTGAGAACGCTGGCCAGTGCGGCCTGCAGGACCATGAACATACTCGTGCCGGTGCGCGCAGCCAGAGCGTCGATTCTGGCGTGCAGATCCGCGTCGATGTCGACAGCGACCACGTCACCTCGAGGCTCCGAGTCACCTTCCGGCAACGGAAGATTCACACTGGTCGGTATTCCGTCGAGCGCATCCTGCCAGTACGCAAGTTGCTTCGACGCGCGACTGGTGCCATCAGAGGGGTCACCCAACAGCTCGTCGGACCACACGGTGTAGTCGGCGTACGTCAACGCCAACTCGTCCCAGATCGGTTGATCTCCCTGCGACCTGGCCGCATAGGCCGAGACCAGATCTCCCAGCAAGGGCACAACGGACCACTCGTCGACGGCAATGTAGTGCATGACGAGAAGCAGTGTCCGAGAGCCGTCTTCACCGAGCACCAGATGAACCCGCAATGGCGATTGCTCACGCAGATCCATCGGAAGTTGAGCCAGTTCGAACACCACTCGACCCACATCGCCGGCGCCGACATCGACCACATCGACAGTCGGCCGCACCGATTCTCTTGCCACGACGATGCCGTCGACCTCGACGAAGGTTGTCCGCAGTGGTTCGTGCCGCGACGTCACATCGTCCAAGGCGTGCCCGAGAATCTCCGGATCGATCTTCGATTTCAGGGTCAGCGCCAGAGCGTGGCTTGCTTGCGGGTGCTCGCCGGCCGAGCGGAACAACTCCCACTGACGACGTTGCGGCGCAGACAGACCCATCGTCTCCGGACGTTTCACCGCCGGCGCCAGGATCGGACGCCCACCTTCCGAACGCGCAACGACGGCGGCCAACTCCGCAACACTCGGCGCGTCGAATACGTCGCGAATACTGACGTCCACGCCGAACGCTTCGCGAATGCGACCGACCAGTTTCATCGATGCCATCGAATGCCCACCGAGTTCGAAGAAACTGTCGTGGACTCCGACGCTCGGGAGTTGCAGTATCTCCGCGAAGGCAGCCGCGACCGTGGACTCCACCGCCGTGCGAGGAGCAACATCACCCGCCAGCTCCGACCAGTCCGGGGCAGGCAGCGCCTTACGGTCGAGCTTTCCGTTGGGCGTCAGCGGCAGCGGACCGTCAAGGGCGACAACCAAGGTCGGAACCATGTAGTCGGGCAACGACACTGCCGCGAGGTTCCGCACTGCCGTCGTGTCGACGACAACACCGGGTTCCGGTGACACGTACCCGACCAGGCGCGTGATTTCGCCCTGTCGATCCGCGACGACCGTCGCCTGCTTCACCGACGGATGGGCACTGAGTGCTCCTATGATTTCACCCAATTCGATTCGGAAACCACGGATCTTGACCTGATCGTCCACGCGGCCGAGGAAGTCGATGTTCCCGTCCGAGCGCCACCGCGCGCGGTCCCCGGTGCGGTACATGCGATCGCCCGCGCCGAAGGGATCTGCGATGAATCTCTGTGCCGTCAGATCGAATCGGCCCAAGTACCCTCTGGCCAGGCCGCGGCCTGCGATGTACAGCTCGCCGGATACCCCCGGCGGAACCGGACGCAGTTGATCGTCGAGCACGTACGCCTGTTCGTTGGGATCGGGGATTCCGATGGGCACAGCGCCGTTCCAACCGGGCTCCGCCTGCCACAGTGTGTTGTTCACCGTGGCTTCGGTGAGTCCGTACGCGGCAAGCAAATTCAGCCGCTCCGCCCATCGCCCGATCAGCTCCGGCGGCACCGTTTCGGTTCCGACCAACACCGTGCAACCCTGCGGTACTTCGCATCCTGCCGGCAGGGCGGCCAGCAACGAGGGAGGGATGATTGCGTGGGTCACGCGATTGCTCGTCATGAAATCCGTGAGCGCCGGACCGGCAACCCGGGCGTTCTGCGGCACGATCACCAGGGTGCTGCTCGTGCACAAAGCCATGGCCAACTCGAATACCGCAACGTCGAAGCCGACCGAAGCGAACTGCATCACCACCGAACCCGGTATCAGTCGCATCCGAACCTCGGCTGTGGCAACAAGGCTCGGGATACCGTCATGGGACAGGACAGCTCCCTTCGGCTTGCCGGTCGATCCCGAGGTGTAGATGACGTACGCCGCGTGGCTGACGCCGACTGGTGGCCTGGGGGTCTCGACGATCACTGCCTCGTCCAGTTCCCTCCGGATCAACGTATCGTCCAGGAGGATTCGCTCGACACCGACCACATCGTCGATTCGAGAACTCTCCTCGGAGGTGGACAGCAGTATCGAGGCGCGGGAATCGGTGAGCATGTACGTGATGCGCTCGCTCGGGTGACTCAAGGCCAAGGGAAGATACGCTGCCCCCAGCTTCAGCACGGCGAGGACCGACGCGACCATCTCCACCGAGCGCGGGACGGCAAGTCCCACCACGTCTTCGACCGACACTCCGTGCCGATACAGCAGACCGGCTATCCGGTCACACTGCTCGGAGAGCTCGCGGTAGGTGACTTGCCCCGCCTCGTCGCGCACGGCGATCGCCTCGGGTGTAGCAGCGACCCCACGCGCAAAAGCGTCGTAGAACGTCTCTTCCGGCACGTCGACGGCGGTGTCGTTGAACGAGGTGACAACCTGTTCGAGTTCGCCTGGCAAGAAGATGTCGATGTCACCGATCTCGATGTCGGCCGATTCCACGACTGCCGCGAGCACCGATTCCAATCGATTCGAAATTCGCTGTGCGGTTTCGCGATCGAAGAGGTCGCTGCCGTATTCGAGCCGGATATCGATGCAGCCTTCGTCTCCGAGATACTCGGTGAAGTTGAAGACCAGATCGAACTTGGCCGTGTACTCCTCGAGTTCGAACGGATCCCCGCCCATCTCCTCGCGGCTGTGATAGCCGACCATGACCTGGAACAGCGGGTTGCGTGCCAAAGTACGCGACGGGTTAAGACGCTCCACCACAGTTTCGAACGGAACGTCGGCGTTTGCGAAGGCCTCGAGATCTCCCTCGCGAACACGATCCACCAACTCCCGGAACGTCGGGTTACCCGACGTATCCGTGCGAAGCACAATGGTATTGACGAAGAAGCCGACGAGTTCGTCGAGCCCCTGTTCACTACGTCCGGCCACGGGAGCCCCGAGCGGAAGGTCTTCTCCCGCTCCGAGCGCGGTCAGCAACGCCGCCGACGCCGCGTGCAGGACCATGAACATCGAACTCTGGCTCTCGCGGGCCAGATCTCGCAGTGCAGCGGTGATGTCTACGCCTAACCGTGTCACCACTGCACCACCGGAGAAACTCGGTCTTGCCGGTCGGCTCCGGTCGGCGGGGAGCAGCAGTTCTTCCGGGGCTCCGTCCAAACTTTTCGCCCAGAAGTCCAACTGCGTACTCAGGACGCTCGACGGATCGTCGGCGCTGCCCAGCAATTCCCGTTGCCACAGGGTGTAATCCGCGTACTGAACGGGAAGCGGTTCGAAAGCTGGTTCTTCGCCCTGAATTCGAGAGGAGTAGGCAGACATCAGATCCCGAAGGAACGGGCGATCGGACCATTCGTCGGTGGTGATGTGATGCAGGACGATCACGACGACTACGGCATCGTCTACCCGGATCAGGCGTGCGCGGATCGGAATCTCGTTCGACAGGTCGAACGGACGACCCACTACCACTGCAACTTCGCCGGCGATGTCGGATTCCGCTGAAGGAACTGTCTCGAGATGAACTGTCTCGACCGGAACCGTCGCCGATTGGAGAATGATCTGTTCCGGTGTTCCGTCCACCAACCGGAACACCGTACGCAACGACTCGTGTCGTTCCACGACGTCATCGAGCGCCGCCGCGAAGACATCCGCGTCCAGAGTGCCGTCCAGGCGGAGCACGATCGGGAAGTTGTAGGCCGCGGAGTTCTCCTCCATCTGTCCGATCAGCCACAATCTCTGTTGAGCGGCAGAAAGAGGAAGGTGATCCGGTCGAGGCTTCGCCACCAGCACCGGTCGCGTCGATCCCTGCTCGGCCACAATACGTTCCGCGAGTTCCGCGACAGTCGGCGCTTCGAAGAGATCACGCATGGTCAGACTGTTGGGAATGGCGATCCGCGTCCGACTGATCAGTTTGGTGGCCAGAAGCGAGTGGCCACCGAGGTCGAAGAAGTTGTCGTCGACACCGATACTGTCCACGTCCAGCACGTCCGAGAAGAGTTCGCACAGGACCTCTTCCGTGTGGTTCCGGGGCGCGATCGCTGTCCCACTCCGCTCCCCCAGCACCGAATCGGCCGTGGGCAGCGCCTTGACGTCGAGCTTTCCGTTGACGGTCATCGGTAGTGTCTCCACTTCGATCACCACAGCCGGAACCATGTAGTCGGGTAGGAGAACTCGTGCTCGCGCACGGTAATCGTGCGCGACGCCCAGGCGCACCGGTGTCACGTAACCGACGAGCCTCTTGACTCCACCCGCCCCGACGTCGACCACCACCGCTGCTTGACGCACGTGTTCGTCGGATTCGAGAACGGAGACGATTTCGCTCGGCTCGATCCGATGACCTCGGATCTTCACCTGGTCGTCGGTGCGGCCGAGGAAGTCCAGGTTGCCGTCACCGCGTCGCCGCACCAGATCGCCCGTGCGGTACATACGTTCTCCGGTCCCGGCAGGATCGGCGACGAAGCGCTCGCACGTCAGCGCGAAGCGTCCGAGGTAGCCGCGAGCCAAACCAGCTCCGGCAATGTACAGTTCGCCGGCAACTCCATCGGGAACCGGACGCAGCCAGCCGTCGAGAATGTGCGCGGTCGTGTTCCAGATCGGCTTGCCGACGGTCGGGGTGTCACTGTCGGACGTTCCGCCGCCGAGGGTGTTGATCGTGTATTCCGTCGGTCCGTAGAGGTTGTAACCCACGGTTCCTTCGGTGTCGCGCAGCTTGTTCCACACCGAATCCGGAACGGCTTCGCCCCCGAGCAGGACAAGCGGCGGACGGTGTTGTCCCACACCGTCGTCGAGAAGTCCGCTCTCGATCAGGTGCGTCGCGTAGGTCGGCGTCACGTTGACGACGTCGATGTCCTGTGCGTCGCAGTACGCAACCAACGCCTCGGCGTCACGACGCAGATCCTCGTCGCAGATGTGCACCTCGTGGCCTTCCACGAGCCACAGCAGTTCCTCCCACGACATGTCGAAGGCGAAGGACACGGTGTGCGCGATCCGCAGGCGTCGGCCCGCCGCGGCGATCACCGGTTCGAAGATCGCTTCGCGGTGGTTGAACTGCATGTTCGTCAGGCCGCGGTAACCGGTGACTACGCCCTTGGGCTTGCCGGTCGAACCGGAGGTGTAGATGACGTACGCGGGGTGGTCGAGTCGATGCGGTGTCCCCGGGGCGAAAGCTCCGAGTTCCGACGCGGAGAGCGCCCGCGCCGAGATCGTCAGTCTCCTTGCCGCTGTGTCCGGCTCGTCGATCACGATAGTGCGGACGTCCGCTCCTTCGAACTTCGGTGCGGCGGCAACGGTGGTCAGCAACACGACAGGATGCGCGTCGTCGATCATCACGGCCAACCGCTCGGCGGGGTGGTCGAGTTCGAGGGGCAGGTAGGCGGCACCGGTCCGCAATACGGCGAAGAGGGCGACGACCATGTCCACCGACCGTGGTAGACCGAGAGCCACGATCTTTTCCGGGCCGGCACCGCAGTTGATCAGCAACCGCGCCATCCGGTTGATCTCGCCGTCGAGATCGGCGTAGGTCATCCGGCGCTTCCCGAACACGAGTGCAGTGTCGTTCGGTTGCGCCGACGCCACCTCTTCGAACAGGTCGGCAATGGTGCGCTCCGGCAACTCTCGGCTCTGCGTTTGCTGCGCCACTGCGGGAACCAATGTCGCAACGACCGAACCTGTCATGTCCTGCGACCAACTGTGCAACAGTTCGACGAAGTGACCCAGTAGGTCCTCGGCTCGACGCGCGGTCACCAGATGCGGATGGAACTCGAACTTGACGTTGACGGCGATGCCCGGTGTGACCACGACGGTCAGCGGATAGTGCGTGTGATCGATGCTGTCGCTGCCACTGACGTCGTGGGCGGCATTGAGAGCGTCTACTTGCTTCTCGTCCACGAAGTTCTGCAGGACTATCAGCACGTCGAACAGTTGACGATGCTCGGTGACACGTTGGATCGATGCCAAGCCGAGGTAGTCGTACGGCATCAGCGAGAGACGATCCGCCTGCGTGCGGCGAAGAAGTCCCTCGACGCTCTCGTTCGGATTCAATTGCAGCCGAACGGGAACCGTGTTGAGGAACATTCCCACCACGGTGTCGATTCCCGGCACCTCGGGTGGCCTTCCGGCAACGGTGGAGCCGAAGACGACGTCCTGTCGACCGGTGGCCGACGCCAGCACCAGGGCCAGCGCTGCGTTCAGTACCGTGTTGAACGTGACGCCGGACGCGGCAGCGCGCTCACGCAATGCACGCGAAAGGGCTTCCGACAGAACCACATCACGGCGATCCGGAAGCTGACGTTCGGCACCCGGCGCCGGCTCGGCAACAAGCGTCGGCTCTTCGAGTCCCGCCAGCGCTCCGCGCCACGCCTCGTCGGCGGCCGCTCCGTCGCGGCCGGCCAACCAGGCGAGGTAGGTCTCGAACGACCCCTCGGGCTCGCCGAAGGTGCTGTCGTCGCCGCCGGTATCGTAAAGCGCCAGAAGCTGGCTGACGACAAGGCCGTTGGACCAGCCGTCCCACAGCAGGAACTGCCTGTTGATCACCAGGCGATCGTGTCCACCCGGCAGATGCAGCACGCTCATACGCCACAGCGGCGGCGCGGTCAGGTCGAATGGAGTCACTCTGTCTTGGGCAGCAATGCCGTCGGCGCGCTCACGAGCAGTCGAGTCGTCCAGTTCGCGGAGATCGTGGACGGCAACCGGAACGTCGAGTCCCGCGCTGAAGAACTGCACCGGCTCGTTCAGACCTTCGCTCACGAATCCCGCACGCAGGGTGGGACTTCGTCGTTGAAGTGTCCGGGCGGCCGCAGCCAATCTGTCTACGTCGAGCGTGTGCCCGAAGTCCATCGAGAACTGTGCAGTGTAGATGTCCCCGCCAGCGCTGTCACCGCTGTCTGAGTATCCGGCCTGGAAGTACAGGCCCTCCTGCAAGGGCGAGAGCGGGAGGATGCTGCTGACACCTGTCGGGCTCGCGTCGGCTATCGCGTCGATCTCGGCCTGACTCAGGTCCAGCAACGCCACATCGGACGGAGTCAGGATGGGAGGCCCGTCGTGCTCCGCAGCCGCGACTGACAGATCACCGAGCGCGGAAACCCAACCGTCGGACAGTGCCCGCGCGTCGTCCTCCGACAAATCTTCACTTGCCCAGGCAAAGTCGGCGCGAAGCTCCGAATCCACACTGACGACGTTGACGATCAGCCGGTACGGCCCTCCCATGTCCGCGTCGGGATCGGTGGACATGGCTTCGGATTCGGCTGCCAGGGACCATGCGGTCGATCCAGCAGCAGCCGAACGTCCGAGATAGTTGAACAGGATCTGAGATTCCGGTCGCCCCGCCAGTGTCGGTGCCGTGCGTGCGTTCACGTACCGCAACATCCCGTAGCCGATGCCGCCGTCCGGTGCACTGCGCAGGCTCTCCTTCACCTCGCGCAGTGTGGCTACCGGGTCGGTTCCGGCGTGCAGTCGCGTGGGCGCGATAGTGGTGAACCAGCCGACTGTTCGCGACAGATCGGTTCCCGGTACCAATTCCTCGCGGCCGTGCCTTTCGAGATCGACCAGAAGTTCACGCTCGCTACGACCGGTGGAACGACGCCAGCGATCGACGGACATCGTCAGTGCTGCCAGCAGAACGTCCGTTCCCTCCGCACCCACCAGTGCCGCAACCGATCCAAGTGCCGCCTCGGAGATTGCTCCGTCCACCGTGACCGTGCGCCTCGAGCCTCCGGATACAACGGCATAGCCCTCGACACCGGGAATCAACTGCGCGCCCGGAGCGGTCACCGTCAGCCAGTGATCGAATTCGGCAAATCGATGAGCCGAGTGGGCGTGTTCGGCCACCGTGCGGGAGAAAGTGCGCAGCGAAGTTCCGACACCATCGAGTGCGGCGGGCTCTCCGGCCTCGACCGCCACCCAGGCCATCGCCAGGTCCTCGAGCAGGGTTCCCCAGGACACCCCGTCCACGACCAGGTGATGCGCAACGATGGCGAGCCGCCCGAGATTCTCGGCACCACAATCGAACCAGACCACCGAGATCATCCGCCCAGCAGACGGGTCCAATCGACCGGTCGCTGTTTCGGAGTGCTCGGCGACGAGTGTTCGCAACTCGGCGTCGCCCAGTCCCCGCGCGTCGACTCGTTCGAGTACGTCCGCTGCCCGGACGCTGCCGGGTTCCTGCACCCGCGCCGACCACATTCCGCGGCCGTGTCGGATCAAGGTTTGCCGAAGTCCGTCGTGGTGATCGAGTACGGCCTGCAACGCGCCGGTGATCGATTCGAGAGATGTTGCCGGAGAATGGATCAGAACTGCCTGATTGAAGCGATCGGTATTACCCGCCCATTCGGACAAGCGGTGGACTACCGGCAGAGGAACCAGATCGCCCACGCCGATATCGGCCGTAACGGTAGTAGCCGAGGTGACAACATCACCCACTGCTGCGGCGATCGCAGCGGGAGTACGCAATTCGAAGATCTGACGCGGGGTCAGTACTACCGAATCCCGACGGGCCAGGTTGACCAGTCGGATCGCCAGGATACTGTCGCCGCCGAGAGTGAAGAAGTCGTCGCGCACCCCGACTCGGGGCAGTCCGAGAACCGTCGCGAAATGCCCGGCGAGGAGGTCTGCAACACCCGAGGAGACACCTCCCGCCGTTTCGCCCACCTGTGCCGCGAAATCCGGTGCAGGCAGTGCCCTCCGGTCGAGCTTGCCGCTCGGACTCAGCGGCAGTGACTCGAGCCGCACGAAGGCGCTGGGCACCATGAACTCCGGAAGCACCGACAACAACTGCCCTCGCACCGCAGCTTCGTCAACGTCTCCGACCAGGTAGGCAACCACCTGTGCGCGGTTACTCGGACCGTCGGAGCGGACGATCACGGCACTTGCCGCGACTCCGGGGCACAGCGCCAACTGAGCTTCGATTTCACCGAGTTCGATGCGGAATCCACGAACCTTCACCTGCTCGTCGACGCGGCCGAGGTACTCGAGAACTTCGTCGGCATTCCAACGCACGATGTCACCGGTCCGGTACAGCCGCGAGCCTGCATGTCCGTACGGGTTCGCCACAAATCTCTCGGAGGTCAATCCCCCACGTCCGTGGTAGCCACGCGCCAGTTGTGACCCTGCCAGATACAGCTCACCGGTGGCACCGGCTGGAACGTTCTGAAGATACGGATCGAGAACGAACAGTCCTGTGTTGGCGGCGGGTGCGCCGATCGGGACGCTGACGGCGTCGGCCGGAGTGTCCTGCACCGACGGCTGCCAACTGACGTCGACGGCAGCTTCGGTGGGGCCGTACAGGTTGTCCACCAGAGCATTCGGCAGGATGTCCGCGACCTTGCGTGCAACGTGAACGGGCAGTGCCTCACCGCTGCAGTTGACGATTTCGAGGGAAGTGCACAGTGCCGCTTTCGGCTCCGCGAGAAACACTTCGAGCATCGACGGAACAAAGTGCACTCGGGTCACGGACTGTTCGACGATGACGTCGGCCAGGTAGCCCGGGTCCTTGTGCCCGTCCGGCTCGGCCATCACCAGGGTTGCCCCCACCAGGAACGGCCAGAAGAATTCGGGGACGGAGACGTCGAAACTCGACGGGGTCTTCTGCAGCATCCGGTCAGCGGCGTCCATCGGACGTATCTGCTGCGCCCAGAGCAATCGGTTGACTACCCCCTCGTGGGTGACCACAACACCTTTGGGGCGACCGGTCGAACCCGAGGTGTAGATCATGTACGCGGCATCCGCGGGCGATCCCGGAACACTCAGCGGATCGGCGGGGAACTGCGCGGACTCCGATACCGTCACCCGCGGAACCGAACCCGAATCGAGTGAAGAATCCTCCGACACCACGACGCACACCGGATCGGCGTCACCCAGCATGTACGTCAGCCGCTCCGCCGGATAGCCG
Source organism: Rhodococcus sp. NPDC060176 (assembly GCF_042728675.1). NCBI lineage: Bacteria > Bacillati > Actinomycetota > Actinomycetes > Mycobacteriales > Nocardiaceae > Rhodococcus > Rhodococcus sp. NPDC060176. The sequence continues at coordinate 462,726 of NZ_JBHWYS010000003.1, read as the reverse complement.
GTGTCGAGGGGAACGTATGCTCCCCCGGCCTTTCCGATGCCGAGTATCGCGACCATCAGCTCGATCGAGCGCGGCAAGGCAACGGCCACCAACGATTCGCGTCCGACGCCCCGTTCGCGCAGCAGGTGCGCAAAACGATCGGCGCGAGAGTGAAGTTCGGTGTAGGTCAACACCTCGTCGCGGAAGATCACCGCGGTGGCTTCGGGCGCGCGCTCAGCTTGATCCCGCAGCAGCTCGGTCAGCGTTGCACGCGGCTGGTCCAAGACCGTGCCGACACTCCCCGGCTGGGCGGGTGCCAGCGCGATCCGGCCGATCACCTGTTCCAGATCGCGGGAAAGCTCTGTGAGCACGACTGCGAGAGCTTCGGCCAGCGCCTTCGCGGCGTTGCCGTCCACCTGAGCGGCGTCGTACTTCAGCTCCAACGCCAACCGATCGCCGGGGACGACGATCAGCGTCAGTGGGTAGGCTGGTCGCTCGTCGAATCGAATTCCCGTCAGTCGCACCGAATCCGTCGGATCAGCGATTGCCGTGTCACCGAGGGGATAGTTCTCGAACACGACCAGTGATTCGAAGTTCTGCTCCAGTCCGCCGGTCCGGCGCAGTTCGGGTAGCCCCACGTACTGATGGTCCAGTAGTTCCGATTGTTCTTCCTGCCAGCGAGAAAGTGCTCGCGAGGCAGGCTCTGCCGGGTCGAAGCGCAATCGGGCCGGCACTGTGTTGATGAACAGGCCCACCATGGTCTCGATACCGGGTAGGTCGCCGCCGCGCCCCGATACGGTCGAGCCGAACAACACGTCCGTTCGGCCGGCCATTCGGCCGAGCACCAATCCCCAGGCGCCATGCACCAGTGTGCTCAGCGTCAGTCCGTGTGAGCGTCCGTTGGTCGCCAGAGCGCGCGTGTCACTGTCGGTCAGTTCGACTCGCGCAGCGTGGATCCCGCTGCTGCCGGCACTCGGGGCGGGCAGTTCGACGGCGGGACCGGGAGAGTTCAGTGCCTTCTTCCACACTGCTGCCGAAGCCTCGTGATCGTGACCGGCCAGCCATTCGAGATAGCTGCGGTACCGCGCCGGCGCCGGGAACACGACGCGGGAATCGCCGACGCTGTACGACGCCATCAGTTCCCGCAGCATCACCGGGACCGACCATCCATCTGCAACCGCGTGGTGAATCGACTGCAGCAGAAGATATTTCTCCGAAGCTGCACGGACAAGCGTGTAACGGACGAGTGGCGGTTGCGCGAGGTCGAACCCACGCGCACGGTCGGCGGAGAGCAGTTCATCGACATCGGCGCCGGCCACCTCGACTACCGCCATCTCCACGACAGCGCTCGGATGCACCACCTGCACCACCCGGCCGTCACCCAGGACCGAGAATCCGGTGCGCAGCGCCTCATGCCGATCGACGACGGATTGAAGCGCACGGTGCAGCGCCGCACTGTCCACGGCGCCGGTCAGCTCCACAACCTGTTGCACGACATACTGATCCGCCCCCGGATCGGCAAACGCCGAATGGAAGTAGATCCCTTCCTGCAGCGGAGTGAGTGGGAGAATCTCTTCAGCCTTCGGCAACTCGTCCACATCTGCCTGAGCGAGCGCCACCAGAGGGTAGTCCGAGGGTGTGGCTCCGCCGAAGGCTGCGAGCCCGGACACGGCCTTGAGCGAGTCCAGCCACAGCCGCGCAAACCTGTCGATGTCGCTGCGCAGGAAGATGTTCGACGCCCAGGTCAGAGTGGCTCGCAGGCGTGGTCCACCGGCGGCGTCCTCGGCTACGACGTCGACAGACAACGCGTGTCCCAGCGGCATGGACGGATCGGCAGCGCCGTCCATCGACACCGGGAACCAGTCCCCTTTCGCCGCGGCCGTGCGTCCCAGATAGTTGAGCACCACCTCGGGCGCCGCGAAACTACGCAACTGATCCGAGCCGCCGAGGTATCGCAATGCTCCGTACCCGAAGCCGGCGTTCGGAACCCGTCGAAGTTGCTCCTTGACGCTCTTGAGAACCCCCGCCAGATCGTCGGTCGCGTCGAGATCCGGAGCGGCTGTGCCGATCTCGAGCGCAACCGGGAACACCGTGGTGAACCATCCGACAGTTCGTGTCAGGTCCACGTGCGCAGCGCTGTCGCCGCGAACGATGTCTTCGTCGCGTCCGTGCCCCTCCAGGTCGATCGTCACCGATCCGGCCCCGCTCCAACGGGTCAGCGCCACGGCAAGTGCGGTGACCAGCACTTCGCTCACATCGGCCCCGAACGCCCGTGGGACACTGCCCAACAGCTGTTCTGCAAATTCTGGAGGTAGGGTGATCGACCGCGCCGAAGCGGTGCGCGCGATGTCGATCGCCGGGTCGAGTGCCCGACGCCCGAGACGCGACTGTTGTGCGGCCGTCACCGAGTCCCAGAATTCGATCTCGGTGTCCAGTCGCCCTGCTCCGACCGCTTCTGAAACGAGTTCGCCGTATCTCCTCACCGATGTGCCGACCGGAGCAAGTTCGGGTTCGTCGCCATTCATCGCTGCGATGCCGGCGCGCGCGAGGTCCTCGAGAATGATGCGCCAGGAGACTCCGTCGACCACTGCGTGGTGGATGACCAGCAACAGTCGTCCGGGACCGGTCACGGTGCGGAACAGAACAGCACTGACCATCGTGCCGGCGGCCGGATTCAGACGACCGACGGCTCGCTCGGTCTCGGCGAGGATCAACGGTCCGCATTCTTCCAGAGGTGCCGGTAGTGCACAGGTCTCGAAGACCACAGCCTCTTCGTTTGTCTCCGGAACAAGCAGCGTTCCTTCGGAAGTCAACGTCGCACGAAGTGCATCGTGGCGCGCCACCAGGGCGTCGAGCGCCGCCTGGACATGCTCGGATGTCAAGGCTGACGGGGTCTGAATCAGCGCACGCTGGTGGAAGGTTCGCAGTGCATCCGACACTCCGAGAACCCTGGCGGCAATCGGCGTCGTGGCTACGTGGCCGATCGGCTGGTCCCCGTGGTCGACGATCTCAGCCGTTCGGCCGGACTGGGCACGCGCCATGGCCTCTGCGGTGCGCAGTTGGAACACCTCGCGTGGACTGATCGACAAACCGGCCGCACGAGCCGCGGTGACGAGCGAGATCGCGACGATGCTGTCGCCGCCCAGCGCAAAGAAGTCGTCGGTCACGCCGACCGACTCGAGTCCGACTGCCGACGCGATCAACGTGCAGAATTGTTGTTCTACTTCGTTTCTCGCGGCGACATGCGCACTCAGTTCGGCGAGATCGGGCTCGGGAAGTGCGCGGCGGTCGAGTTTGCCGTTGGCCGTGAGCGGAAACTCGTCGAGGACAGTCACGGTGGTCGGGACCATGTAGTCGGGCAGCTTGCTCGCCGCCCACTCGCGAATGTCCCGTGAGTCGATTGCGAGGTTGGCCCCCGACGCTGCACTCACGTAGGCGGCGAGATACTTTGCGCCTGTGGGTGCTTGACGCACCAGAACTGCCACGTGACGCACTTGGGGGTGCGAGATCACGGCGGCTTCGACATCCTCGAGTTCGAGACGCATGCCACGGATCTTCACCTGATTGTCCGTGCGTCCGAGGAAGTCGAGGGTGCCGTCCGCGGTCCATCGGGCCAAGTCACCGGTGCGATACATCCGGGATCCGGCCAGATCACCGGAAACAAAGGGATCCGCGACAAAACGAGACGCGGTCAATGCCGACGCACCTACGTATCCGCGGCCCAGCAGGAAGCCCGCCGCATAGAGTTCGCCGCCGGTGCCGACCGGAACCGGTTGCAGGTCGCCGTCCAATACGTACAGGCGAGTGTTGGGGTTCGGGCGCCCGATGGATGTGGCGATTCGTTCCGCGTCCTCGCGGTAGATCACATGGGAGACACCGATGGTCGCTTCCGCCGGCCCGTAGCCGTGATACAGCGTCGTGGACAGTTGGGTGCGGAACCGATCGAAGAGTTCAGGCGTGAGAACCTCACCGCCGCACCACACGTGCTTCAACGAATCGAGCTGATCAGTCCCGTTCGCCAGGTCCAGAAGGATGTCGAGCATCGACGAAACCAGGTAGACGAAGGTGACCGATTCTCCGGCGATCAGGTCGAGCAGGTATTGCGGGTCGCGCTCCCCCTCGGGCTTCGCGATCACCAATCGACCGCCGGATACGAGCGGGAGCAGGATCTCGTTGATCGAGATGTCGAACGAGAGTGGAGCTTTGAACAGAGAGGCATCGCCGGACCCGAACCCGAGAATCCGCTCCCGCTGCCACAGCAACCTTGCACAGATTGCCTCGTGGCGGATCATGGCGCCCTTCGGACGACCGGTCGAACCGGACGTGAAGATGACATACGCCAGTTGGGCACCGTGAATACGGACGTCGGGGGTCATGACCTCGGACAGGCGCCAAGGGCCGTCCTCGTACGCCCATGCGGAGAGATCGACCGGAACGGAGTCGTCTGCACCGTCGGAGGTCAGCACCAGTGTGGCACCGGCATCGGCGAGCACTGATTCGCGGCGCTCTGCGGGCCACGACGGATCCAGCGGCACGAAAGCGCCACCGGCGCACATGGCGGCCAACAACCCCACCACCATCTCGGCGGATCTCGGAAGCCCGATTGCCACGACGGTTTCGGACGCAGCACCGCGAGAGATCAAGTGTGCGGCGAGCTGCGATACCCGAGATTCGAGTTCGCCGTAGGTCAGCCGGACGTTGCCGTCGACCACGGCGACAGCGCCCCGATCGGCAGAGAAGCTGCTACGCAACAAATCCGGCACCGTCGTGACAGGCTGCGGCTCTGCAGTGTCGTTCCACCCGTGGAGCACGAGTTCACGCTCGGCCGGCGCCATGGGGTCGAGTGCCGAGATCGGAAGCTGCGGCTCGGCTACGAACCGATCGAGGAACTGTTCGATTCTGGCGGTGTGATCAGCCAGTTCGCGGTCGAATCCGAACGGTGCGCGGACGTCGATTTCGATCGGTTCCCCGTCCTGTCCGCCGCGCACACTCAGATCCAGGTCGCCGACCCGCCCGGTTACCGAATTACGCACGTGCACCGGGCAACCGCCGAAGGTGAGAGTGTGCTCGAACATCATCGAGTTTATGCCGGGGCCGAAGACCTGACGGTCGGGATCGATCGCCCGAATGTCGCGAGCGAGATCCTCGCCCCGGTACCGCCCGTGTTTGAGAATCGAGATCAGGGCGGTGTCGAGACGAGTTGCCAACTGGCCGATGGTTTCCGAGCGCTCGACTCGAATACTCAGCGGCAGAATCGTCGACGCCATCGAGGGGGTGCGACGCATGTCGCGGCCCACCCGAGCGGCCATCGGAACCGAGACGACAACGTCGTGCTGTCCGGTGGTGCGTGCAAAGTACGCGATCAGCGCGGCCATAGGCAGGCGAGTTCGTCGAATCCCGGCGTCGGCCGCATAGCGATAGAGCTGCGCTGCGCGATCGGCATCGAGCGTGAGCATCGCCGAGATCGGCGGCAGCGAATCATCCACCTGCCCATGCAGAATCCGCGTCGCTTCCGGTCCTGTTTCAACACGCTCCACCCAGTACTGACGGTCGAGCAGGAACCGTGGAGAGTTTCGGTATTCCAGATCGGCTGCAACCACCGCATCGAGTGCCCACAGCGGGGCAGAAGTCTCGAGATTCGGATCGTCGTATCGTTCGGCGACGTCGGCGACGATGAGCGAGATTCCATACCCGTCGACCACGCTGTGGTGATAGCGCTGGTGCCAGATGACTCGGTCGTCGGCGGTCAGCAGAAGTACCTGGCGGAAAAGCAGATCGTCCGGACCGAAGACCCGAGCCATGTCGGTGTCCATCCACAATTGCGCAGCCGAATCGGGATCCGGCTCGCCCCGAACGTCGAGTACTTCCACGTCCCAGTGCGCCTCCGGTATCGGCACCTGAATCAGCCGGTTGTCGGTATCCACCTGGAAGTGCACGAACAGCGCTTCGACGCGGCCGACGGTGGCCTTGATCGCCGCTGCCGCACGCTCGACGTCGATCGTCCCGTCGACCTCGACGACCAGTCCGATGTTGTAGACCGGGCTGCTCGGATCGACGTTCTGAGCAACCCACACCTCACGCTGAGCGGCCGTCGCCGGGAGCGCTGCGTCCAGATGGCCACCGCCCGATACAGCCGGGTGAGCTACCTGAGAGTGGTCAGACATCGAGAATCCGATCATCGTCGTTCATGCTCATCGAACGACGAACACCCTCGCCAGTTTAGGGTAGGCTACCCAGGAACGTGAAGGTGCACTCCCGCCCTGGTCAGACCTGTTCCCACGGACCGAATTCGAGCAGAACGTCGATTGCCGCCTTACCGTCCTGTGGCCGAACCACGTGTTCGAGTGCGTAGACCCTCGATCCCTCCGCTGCCCTGGCGAGATCGGAAATACCGGGCAGAATGGTCGGTTCGGGTGGGCCGCCCACCCCACGGTGGAAGTTTTCGATGGAATGCCCCAGATAGAGAACGCGTCCGCCTGGAGCAACCCATTGCCCGACGCGCTTCAGCGTTTCGGCCAACTCGTCGACCTCGAGGTGCATAAAGCTGACCAACACCAGGTCGACCGAACCTTCCGGTTGCCACGTGGTCGCATCGCCGACCCGCCAGTCGACGGCCTTGTCCCGGTCACTCGCCCGTGCCAGATCGATCGCCACCGACGAGTAGTCGACCGCGGTCACCGACCAACCCTGCCCGGCCATCCATCGTGCGTGACGGCCGTCGCCGCAGGCCAGATCGATCGCGGTGCCCGGCCTCAGGTCGGCAATTCTTGTTGCGACGGTTCCCGCCGGGTCCACTCCCCACGGCTCCGTCACCGCTCGGTATCGCTCGTCCCAGTCCTGTGCGTCCACGATCGCTCTCCCCATATCCGTATCACCGAAGTTCGTTCCACCGTCACTGATCAGACGGCGCCCCCAGCAGCATAGAGAACCTTCGGAAGTGACAATCAGATACCCCTAGGGGTATACAAGTGACAGTCAGGAATACCCCCACCCGTATCAGGAGTGAAGATGTCAGCGACCAGAACTGTCACCGCGGACCCACCCGACCAAGCCGACGGCATACTCGCGCGACTCGGTCGATCGATGGCGGCGCACACCCGCCTGGTCGTCGGCGTCTGGTTGATCGCGCTGGTTGCACTCGGCGCCGCAGCGCCCAGTGTCTTCACCTCCCTGGCCGGCGCGGGTTGGCAGGCAAACGGATCCGAGTCGGTGCAGGTTCGCGAGTTGGCCGAGCAGCATTTCGGCGGAAACTCCTCCGCCGCAGTGCAAGTGGTCGTTCACTCGAATTCTCTACCCATCACCGATCCGTCGATGCAGCAGACTCTTGCCGCGGCAACCGAACTGTTTACCGCGGACCCTCGTTTCGGCGAAGTGATCGCCCCACAGCCCGGCATGACCATCAGCCCGGACGGACATACCGGAATCATGATCGCGGGTGCCCATGCGAATACCGACGACATGGTGCGCGCGGTAGACGAACTCGGTAAGAAACTCACGGCACTGTCCACGGACACGATCGAGGTGTACCCCACCGGCGCGTCGGCGTTGTGGAGCGATTTCAACAAGGCCAATCACGAAGCGATGATCAAGGCCGAAATGATGTCGTGGCCCGTCACTCTCGCGATCATGGTGTTGGCCTTCGGATCCCTGGTTGCCGCGGGACTCCCGCTAGTGCTGACCCTTGCGGGCCTGGTCGCTTCGGCGGGCGGACTCGTGATCCTCAACGAGGTCACGCCGATTTCCGTGTGGGCCATGAACTTCGCGATGATGTTCGCCCTCGCGCTCGGCATCGACTACGCACTCTTCCTCGTCGCCAGGTTCCGAGAAGCACTGCGAACCGATCCGGATCCGCGGGCCGCCGTGGCCCAGACGATGGACACCGCCGGCAAAGCAATTGTCCTCTCCGGCCTCACAGTTCTGGTCAGTTTGTCTGCAGTTCTTCTCGTTCCGGCTCCCGCCGTACGCACGATGACTGTCGGCATCATGCTCGCCGTGATCTTCGTTCTCGCCGCAACCCTCACCCTGCTACCCGCCGTGCTCGGCAGGATCGGCGCCAAGGTCAACGGCGGTTCGCTACCGTATGCAAAGCGCCAGCAGCACCGCTCCCCGATGTTCGCAGCCTGGGCGTCGCTGCTGCACAAGCACCCGTGGCCCTTCGGCGTCGGCGCCCTGCTCATCCTGATCGCACTCGTCGTGCCGGTCTTCGGGCTGAAGGTGGCAATGCCCTCCATCGCCGTGGTTCCCGAGGACGCCCCGGTTCGCCAGGGCTACGAACTGGTGCAGCAGCAATTCGGTGACGGCGCTCCCGGGATGTTGCAGATCGTCACGTCCACAGACGATGTAGCAGACACTTCGCGAGTTGCTATGAACGTCGACGGCGTGGCCATGGTCACCCCGGCGCAGCAAGCAGCCGACGGATCCGATCTGGTTATGCTGCAAGCAGTTCCCACTGTCGACCCGTCGGATCCTGAGATGGAAACCATCCTTGCGAACCTTCGGTCGCAGCTGCCGGAATCAGCGCTCGTCGGCGGCGCTCCGGCCGAAAATCTCGACCTTCAGCAGGCGTTGAACGACTACCTGCCCATCGTCGTGGTCGTGATTCTGACGCTCGGATTCCTGTTGCTGCTGATCGCTCTTCAGGCACCTCTGATCGCCTTGATCGGCACGCTGGTCAGCCTACTGTCCACTGGGGCCGCGTTCGGAATCGCGAAGCTGATCTTCCAGGACGGTCACGGATCCGGCCTGCTCGGTTTCGATCCCCAGGGATTTCTGAACGGGTGGGGTCCGGTCTTCTTCTTCGCCATGATCTTTGCCATCGCGATGGACTACACCGTATTCCTGCTCTCGAGCGCAAAGGAGCACTACGAACGGACAGGCGACCCCGAGATCGCACACATCGACGGCCTCGCGCATTCGGGTCGGGTCATCGCGGCGGCGGCAGCGGTGATGGTTGCGGTCTTCTTCACTTTCGCACTCGCAGATCCGCTACCGCCCAAGGAGATGGGAATCATCCTCGGTGTGGCTGTGCTCCTGGACGCGGTGCTCGTCCGCTTGGTGCTCTTGCCCGTGCTCCTGCGTCTCTCCGGCCGGGCAGCCTGGTGGGCACCGACATGGCTGAAACGCATCCTGCCGAACATCAGCTTCTCGCATGGCTGACCGTGTACCCGACATCACTGTTGAAGTGATACCCCCAGGGGTATCATTGAGACAACGGAAATCGAAGCCGAAGACATCGAAACCAACGAACAGGAGCGGGCAATGACAACCCCCACGGAACCGATAGCGATCGCAACCAAGGTCACCGGAACTTTCGACGAGGTCGTCACCCGCACTCGTGCCGCTCTCGCCGAGCAGGGCTTCGGCATCCTGACCGAGATCGACATGCAGGCAACCCTCAAGGCGAAGTTGGACGAGGACATGGAGAAATACCTGATCCTGGGTGCTTGTAATCCACCGCTGGCCCATCGGGCAGTCTCGGTGGATCGTCAGATCGGCCTCCTGCTGCCGTGCAACGTCGTCGTCCGCGAAGATACGACCACCGAGAGCTCGTTCTTCGTCGAAGCGATGAATCCCGCTCTCATGGTTCAGGTTTCCGGCGAACCAGGCCTGGAGTCCGTGGCGGCCGACGCCGCCGTCAAGTTGCGCGCGGCAGTCACCTCGATCATCTGACACCACAGTCGGATCGAGCACTGGATCAAACATCGGGATGCCCCCAGGGGTACCCTCGGTCGCAGCACGAACACTCGAGAAGGGGCCACCATGACCGGCGACGAAGAGAGCATTTCGCTCGTATTGAACAGACTGCGGCGTGCTCACGGCCAACTTGCCGGGGTCATCTCGATGATCGAGAACGGCCGCGACTGCAAGGACGTCGTCACGCAGCTCGCAGCCGTGTCCAAAGCGCTGGACCGAGCAGGGTTCAAGATCGTCGCTTCCGGGCTGCGTGAATGCCTCACCGGCGAAAGCGCCGAAGGTCAGGAACCGATGACCGAGGCCGAACTCGAGAAGCTGTTCCTGGCACTGGCATGAAACAAGAGGAAGGGCCTGACCCGCAGGTAGCGGATCAGACCCTTTCTCGCGCGCGAAAGAACTGCGAAAGAACTACTTCGCCAGGAAGTCGATCAGCACCTTGTTCACGGCCTCCGGACGCTCGAGGTATCCGTAATGCCCGGCGTCGGGAATCTCTTCGTACGACGCCGTCGCGATGCAGTCCGCCACCTCGCGGGAAAGGTAAGGCGGGATCATGCGGTCGTCGGCGAAAGCGACGGACAGGCACGGGCGCATGATCGACTTGTACTCGTTACGTCGATCGAAAGCACGGTCCATGCCGAGCTGCGCGCGAACACCCGGTGACGTTGCGCCGCCGGTGAACTCGAAGATGTCCATCCAGTCACGCGCGGAGTGATCGTCGGCCAGCGTGGCCGGCGAGAGGTTCATCACCGCCGTCACCGCGGCGCGGTACTTGGCCGGCAGGGCGACGCCGCTGTCGAACAACTGACGCTCACCCTCGGTCAGAACCTGCTGGAAATGATCCATCCGAGCGTGGCCGGCGAGGAACACTGCTTTGCGAACCAGATCCGGCCTGGCGAGCGTCAGTTCCTGCGCAACCCGGGCGCCCATCGAGGTGCCGATGACATGGGCCGGGCCGCCACCGAGATGCTCGATCAGCCCGGCGGTGTCCGCAACCATGTCGGGCATCGTGATGCCGCCGAGGCTCTCGCCGGACGGTGTGATTCCGCGGTTGTCGAAGGTGGCGACGCGATAGCCGGCGGCCACCAATGCCGGAGTCTGGTGCAGATCCCAGACGCGGCCGGGGCTACCGGTCCCCATGATGAGCACCACCAGATCTCCATCACCCTTGACCTGGTAATTGATGGGGATTCCGTTGATTGTGGCGACCGTCATGTCAGCCTTCCTCCTCGTACGTGTGATCAACAATTTTGGTTGGATAGCCTAAGCTGATGGGCGGTCGTGTGACCGCCAACCCCAGCCCATGCTCGTCCAGGAGGACCCCCGTTGAGAGTCGCTACGCTCGGATACCAAACCTGGGGCCACCGTACCCTGCAGGCCTTGATCGACTCCGATCACGAGGTCGTGCTGGCAATCACACACCCGAAGAGTGAGCACGTCTACGAACAGATGTGGGCGGACTCGGTTGCAGATCTGGCGGCCGAGAACGGTGTACCCGTTCACGTGGCGAACAAGCCTGACGACGCCTTCAAGGCCGCGCTGGCCGAAGCTGCTCCCGACATCATCGTCGCCAACAACTGGCGCACCTGGCTGCCGGCGGAAGTCTTCGACGCGCCCAAGTACGGCACCCTCAACATCCACGATTCGCTGCTACCCAAGTACACGGGGTTCTCCCCGCTCATCTGGGCCTTGATCAACGGTGAAGAAGAAGTCGGCCTCACGGCGCACCTGATGGACGAGGAACTCGACGCGGGCGACATCGTCCTGCAGCGTTCGACGACGGTCGGCCCCGCTGACACCGTCACCGATCTGTTCCACCGCACGATCGACATGATCGGCCCCATCACACTCGACGCACTGGATCTGATCGCATCCGGGCGGACCGACTGGACGCCGCAAGACCGCTCGCAGGCCACCTTCTTCCACAAGCGTGCACCGCAGGACAGCCACGTCGACTGGTCCTGGCCGGCCGAGGTCATCGAGCGTTTCGTCCGGGCGCAGTCCGATCCGTACCCCAACGCTTTCGCGGAGTTCAAAGGCCAGCGCATCCGCATCCTGAAGGCGTCCGTCTCACGCGGGCACTACGGCGGAACCCCCGGCCGAGTCTTCATCCAGGAAGACGACGGCATGGTGATCGTCGCGGGCCCCGACGCGTGGTCGGGCAAGAACAAGGGACTGCGAATCGAGCGCATCCGACTCGACGACGGCAGTGAGTACACCGCCGCCGAGTTCTTCCCCCACGGCGGCGGGTACCTCACCTGATCGTCTGAACGCCCTCAGTCGCGACCCTCCCAGGCCGCCCACAGTTGCGCGTAACGCCCGCCCGCGGACACCAGTTCGCGGTGCGGGCCTTCTTCCACGATCTGCCCGTGCTCGAGCACGATCACTCGGTCGGCGCCCGCGGCTTGGGTAAGCCGGTGTGCGACAACCAGAGTGGTACGCCCCTCGGTAGCGGCTTCGGCAGTCGCTTCCAGTTCCCGTGCTCCGGCGCTACCGGCCTCCGCTGTCGCTTCGTCCAGTACAGCGACGGCAGGGTCGGCCAACACCAGTCTCGCCAAGGCCAACTGCTGCGCCTGCGCTGCCGTCATCTCGTGCCCGCCCTCGCCCACGACGGTCAGCATTCCCTCGTCGAGAGCCTCAACCCACTCGTGCGCGCCGACGGTCCGCAGCGCAGCGGCAACGTCCTCGTCCGAGGATTCGGGAGCGGCCAATCTCAGATCCTCGATCAGGGGCCCGGCAAAGACGTGGACCTCCTGACTCACGATCGCGATGTGGCGTCGTAGGTCGTCGAGGTCGGCAAGCGGGACACCGCCGATCGACACGCGCCCCGACGTCGGAGTGATCGAACCGGCAGCGATCGCAGCAAGCGTCGTCTTTCCGGCTCCGGTCGAACCGACGAGCGCCACCCGCTCCCCCGCTCGCAGGCTGAGCGTCACTCCGTGAAGTACCTCGTGACCGCCGTCGTAGCTGTGTCTGATGTCGTCCAGACGAAGGGAGCCGTCGGTCGGAACGGAACCCGTATCCGTCGAACGTTCCGTTTCGGGGATCTCGACAACGCCGACCAGTCTCGCGAGGCTGGCGCCGGCGGACTGCACTTCGTCGAAGGTGTAGAGCAGTGAGCCGATCGGGTTGAACAGGCGATGGAACAGCAGTGCAGCCGTCGTCGTCTGACCGACTGTCACGACGTCCTCACGAACCAGCAGGAATCCGACGACGAGGATCATGGACAGACCCACGAATTCGGCGCGGTTACCGCGACCGGCGAATCTCGTGAACAGGCCGAACACTCCGACGGCCAGATCACGCGCTTTTGCCGACGCTGCATCGATCTGACCGAGATGTTCCTTCTCGAGGCTGTACGCGCGCACCGTCTTGGCACCCTGGAGACTACTGATCAGCGCCTGTGAACGAGCGCCCATCGCAACTCGCTCGGCAGCGTAAATGGGAGCCGATCGCGGCAGGTACCACTTGAGCGCCAGCGCGTACATCGGCAGCGCGACCATTCCGGCGAGGCCGAGTCGCCAGTCGAGACCCAGCATGGTCACCATGCTCAGAGCCACGAGCAGAACGGCCGCGATCATGCCGGGAACCACGTCGGACACAGCCTTGGCGATCACCGACACGTCGTCGCCGACTCGTGAGAGCAGATCACCCTTCCCCACCTTCTCGACGGTCTGGATCGGCAGGCGCAACGCCCGGTCCACGGTTCGCTCGCGCAGATCCGCCAGGATCGTCTCACCGAGTCGCTTGATCAGATAGGCAGCCACACCTGTGAACACACCGCCCACGATTGCGGCGGCGGCGATGATCACGACCACCCCGACGATCGTCGATGTGGGCGCGTTGTCCCGGACCCGGTCGACCAGGACACCGAAGACGTAAATCGGCACCAAGGCCATCGCCGACGCCGAAGCCGCGACGATCAGGACCAGCAGGCTCTGCATCCGGTGTTCGGCCAGCGCTGCCCGCAACCACTTCCAGGTCTGGCGACCACTCGCGATCGGCAGCAACTCGCGCTCTGTCACCTTCTCTGCGGCCGGCATATCGGTTGTCATGTCCGTGGCCGTCACCGCAGCACCGCTCCTCGGTAGTTCGCGTCGCCGCGAGAGAGTTCGGAATGTGTGCCGATCGAGGCAATCACTCCGTCGTTCAACACGATCACTCGATCCGTCACGGCCAGAAGAGCTGGGCTACTGGTGATCAATACCGTCGTGTGGATGCCACCGGCACCCTCGTGCCGCAGTTCCGCGATTCCTTCGGCGATCGACGCCTCGGTCACCGCGTCGACCGCCGTAGTCGGATCGTGCAGGACCATCACGGGCGCCTTTGCCACCAATGCGCGTGCAAGGGCGACGCGTTGACGCTGGCCCCCCGACAAGCTCGCGCCTCGATCGGTCACCTCGAGGTCGAGGCCGTCCGGATGTGCGTCGACGACATCAGCCGCCGCAGAGGCGGTCAAAGCGCTCTGGATTTCGAGAACAGCGGCATCACCGGCGCCCGCGGTGACATTCGACGCGAGGGACCCGGAGAACAGATCGGTGATGTGCGGCTCCACCAGCACTGTGCGACGCGCCAATCGCAAGTCCATGTCGGACAGGCTGATTCCGCCCACTCGGACCACGCCGCGGTACGCATCCTGCGGCAGCTGCCCGGACAGGACGGCGACAAGAGCGTCGGCGTCCTGCGGTTGATAAGCCACGACACCCAGCAGTTCTCCGGCAGGCAGGTGCAGATCGATGCCCTTGAGAGACTTGTACTCGACGGCGTCGAGGGTCAGGTCGGTACCTTCGAGTTCGGTCTGCGAACCCGCTCCCCGCAGCGGCTCCGCGTCCAAGACCAGTGCCAGACGATCCGACGACGCCCTCGCCACCGCGAAGTATCCGGGAATCGACGCGAGCAATCCGAGCGGTTCGATGATGAACTGCGCAAGCCCCACCACGGTGATCAGTTCACCGACCGTGATCCGGCCCTGCAGCGCGAAGTAACCCGCGAAGCCGGCAACACCGACTGCGAGCAACGCACTGATGGTCGCGGCAACACCGGTGTAGACACCGGTGGCCTTCGCCGTGCCGATCGTCGACGCGAGCGCCTGCCGGCTGACCGTGCGGTAGCGCGTCGACGCGGTCTTCTCACCGCCGATACCGCGCAGCGGACGCAGTCCACTGACCAGATCCGTAGCCATCGCCGACGCCCGAGCGATCGACGCCTGCTGACCGGTGGCCCGCGACGTGATGAGCGGCGCCGCCAGTTGCAGCAGACCGAGAATGACCGGAGTACCGATCAGAACGGCCAGTCCCAGCCACAGATCGATCCACACCAACGCCACCGCCGACGCCACCGCAGCGGTCAGGGCCGCCGCGGCACGGGGGACGATGTCCGCGATCCACGAAGTCTGTTCGGCGTCCGACGTGGAGACCGTCAGCAATTCGCCCGATCGCAGATCGGTACGCACCCCGCGTGGATCGAGGACGCGGTGCGCCACCTCGAGCCGGAGACGATGAGCCTCCTGCTGCATCGCGGTGACGATGAACCGGGCGCCGAAACGCCACGCGGCCGTCAGAACGAGAAACAGAGCCGCGAGACCGAGGATCGAGACGATCAAGGCCGTGGTGTCCGAAGTCTCCACCGCACGGTCGATGATCACACCGATGGAGATCGGCACCGCCGTCTCGGTGAGTTGGTGCAGACAGACCAGGGCAGTGCCGATAGCGAGCGGGCCACGGTTGCGGACCAGGACGCGTCGCAAAATCGCAGCACCGCTGTGATTGCCACTCTCCGGCTCGTCCGAGTCGACGGTCACACTCGAGGGGGTCGAACTCATGGAACTCCAAGCATCGATGGAAGCGATAAAGTTGAGTACAGAGATAAGTAAGTCGACCCTAATACATGAGCAACTAGCGTCGACACGCCCAGTTCTCATAGAGTCGCGAGTAAGAATCATTGCTTGCGCCGTGCAGGCAAGCACGAGAGGAACATGATGGCTGAGAACACGACCGTCGAAACCGAGATCGCGGACGAGGAAATCGAGACCGTCGCCGAGGAAACAGCGCGCATGGCGCAGCGCGTTGTCGCTGCCTACGCGGAAGATGCCGACGAGTGCAGGATGCTGCTCTCGATGCTCGGTATCTCCCCCGCCGCCAAGCTCGACTGAATCTTTCCCTCACCGACCGAGAAGGAACCACGTGCCTGTCAGTCCGGATTCGACCAGTTCAACCCTTTCTGACAGCGCACCTGCTTCTTCGACCGGTGACACCGTGTCCGGGCAGGCCGAGTTCGTCGTCGTAGCGAACCGCCTGCCCGTCGACTTGGAACGACTTCCCGACGGCACCACTCGCTGGAAGCGGAGCCCCGGCGGACTGGTCACCGCCCTCGAGCCGATCCTGCGCAGCAATCAGGGCGCCTGGGTGGGCTGGGCCGGCGTCCCGGACGCAGACCTGGACCCGATCGTCGAAGACGGACTCGAGCTCTACCCCGTGCCGCTGAGCGCCGAGGAGATCAACGAGTACTACGAGGGATTCTCCAACGCCACCCTCTGGCCGCTCTATCACGACGTCATCGTCAAACCCGAGTATCACCGCGAATGGTGGAACGCCTACGTCGAGGTGAACCGGCGGTTCGCCGAAGCCACTTCCAAGGCAGCGGCACAGGGCGCGACCGTCTGGATCCAGGACTACCAGCTGCAATTGGTACCGAAGATGCTGCGGTTGCTTCGTCCCGACCTCACCATCGGTTTCTTCCTGCACATTCCGTTCCCCCCGGTCGAACTGTTCATGCAGATGCCCTGGCGCACCGAGATCGTCGAAGGCCTCCTGGGCGCCGACCTCATCGGCTTCCATCTTCCCGGCGGAGCACAGAACTTCCTTTACCTGGCGAGACGCCTTGCCGGGCAGCAGACTTCACGCGGAACCGTCGGCGTCCGCTCCAAACTCGGTGTGGTGCAAGTAGGTTTCCGTAGCGTCCGCGTCGGTGCATTCCCCATCTCCATCGACTCCGGCAAGCTCGACGAACTCTCGCGCACCAAGGCAATTCGAGACCGCGCCAAGCAGATTCGCAAAGAACTCGGAAACCCCAAGCACATCATGCTGGGCGTCGACCGCCTCGACTACACCAAGGGCATCGACGTCAGGCTCGCCGCACTCCACGAACTTCTCATGGAGAAGCGCATCGATCCCGCCGACACGGTCATGGTGCAGTTGGCGACCCCGAGCCGCGAACGCGTCGAAAGCTACGTACAGATGCGCGGAGACATCGAGCAGAAGGTCTCCCGGATCAACGGCGAGTTCAGCGAAGTCGGTCGCCCCGTCGTCCATTACATCCATCGGCCGATCCCACGCGACGAACTGGTCGCGTTCTTCGTCGCTGCCGATCTCATGCTCGTCACGCCGCTACGTGACGGTATGAACCTGGTCGCGAAGGAATACGTCGCCTGCCGCAGTGATCTGGGTGGCGCTTTGCTGCTCAGCGAATTCACCGGTGCTGCAGCAGAACTCCGCCAGGCATTCCTGTGCAATCCCCACGACCTCGACGACGTCAAGGATTCGATGGAGAAGGCCCTCAATCAACCGCGAGAGGACGGCCGACGCCACATGCGCGCATTGCGTCGTCAGGTCTTGACGCACGACGTCGACCGCTGGGCACGTTCGTTCCTCGACGCGCTCGCGCACGGCGGCGCGGCAGGCCCGGCGCTGATCGCCCCGGCCGAATCCGGAGAGCACTAGGCCAGTGCAAACAGGCTGGAGCCGAGGAGATCAAATCTCCTCGGCTCCAGCCTGTTTCATGTCCGGATCCAGCCTTCGTATGTCTGATCAGAAGGGTTGGACGTTGTTCACGAGCCAACGCCCGTCCTGCTTCTCCAGACTCATCTTGACGCGACTGCCACTGGCGACGGCCTCGGGCGACTCCGAAGACGTGGTGATCTGATTGAGGAACAGCATCGTCGTCGCACTGTCGGCCTCGGCGTCGAGAACCGCGGCGCCCTGCACGACCACCTGAACGGTCAGCGACTTTTCCTTGGCGCCCGGAATGATCACCGATTCGATCAGATTGGTGAACGTACCCTGGAAATCACCCGTCAAACCATCTGTGGCCGCATGCAACTGCTGGTCGACGTTGTTGTAGTCGTACTGGAACATCGCTACCGCCTGATCGGAAGAAGCCTGCGCCACTTCGTCTCTGGTCTGATCGATCGCTGCGGTGTCACGCGTTCCGTCCGGGCCGAAGTAGAGATACGCCGACACTGCCGCCAACGCGATGGCCACTGCACTGATCACACACAGAACGATGGCGAGCAGTGAGACGCGCTTAGCCGTCTCTGGAACTACTTCTGGGGTCATGGCACAAACTCCACATTCGAGGCAAACAACTGCCCGTCGACGTCGCACATGGTGATTCGGAGTCGGTAGTTGCGTTCGGCAGGCGCTTCGTCACCGTTCTTCTGCATTGCTCGCACCGCGACAAGGGAAGTCCCGCAATCGCCGTCAGACTTCTCGAACCCGGCCTCGAGCACCTCACCGTCGGTCTGAACTCCGGCCTGCCCGAGGACGTTCACAAACGAATCCTTGCGACCGTCGAACTGCGACTTGAACTCGTCGGTGGTGCCGGCGAGGAACTTGTCGAGGTCGGCGGCCGCTGTATCCGCATGCAGCGTCGTCAGATTCAGTGCGGTGGTCCGGGCTCCGGCCACGTAGCGCGCTCGGTCCTCGTCGGCATTGGACGCCTTGTTTCGATCGACGAGGAGAAACACCGTCAGGGCAGCAAGAGCAATGGCGATCACCGAAGCTACGGCGATCCCGACTACCAGCCCGGCCTTGGGCTTTGACTTGGGCTTGTGCTCGGAACGAGCAGGAGTGGTGAAACTTTCGCCGGCCGTGGCGGTTTCCGAGCCACTGCTGACGACGCCACTGCTGACGACGTTCTCAGGTGGAGTATCGGTCTTGCCCAGAGAAACTGGGACCGCCGGCTTCTGTTCAGCCGGCTTCTGTTCAGCCGGCTTCTGTTCGGCTGTCTTCTGTTCGGTCGGCTTCGGTTCGGCCGGCTTCTGTTCGGCTGGTTTCTTTTCGGTGGGCACTACTACCGCGGCAGCGTCTGCATCCGCACCCGTGGGTCCGGCGCTGCGAGACGCGCGACGGCGCACCCGCTGCCCGGCCTGTGGATCTTCGTCTGTCATCAACCCTGCTGACCCTTCATGAACTGTTCGAGACTGACGTCGCCGCCACCGAGGTTCGGTTGCGAGTACGTCCTTCCGTCCGGCCCGATGTACTTGCCTGTAATCGGATCGTACCGACGCGCCGAGACCGAAGGCGTCGACGTGTACGAGCTCGGGGTCGCGGTTATCGGTTCCGGCGGCCCGGATTGCGGGTTGGTGCCCATCGGTACGTAGCCGGAACGACACTGCTCGACCGTCGGCGCACGACGTCCCGGATACTCCTCGCAGGGAAGGTTTCTCGCGCCGCGCACCGCGATCGGCGAATCCTGGGCAACCTGGCAGAACAGATCCGACGGCGTCTCGATCGGTGATTCGTCCTTCGGACTACGCCACTGGTCTCCGGGTAGGAATCCCGTTGTGCACGGCGGCGGGTCGTTGACCTCCATGTGGAAGTCCACCAGCGCGCCGTCCGCAGCCGGACCGGAGCCTGCCACCGTGACCAGCGCTGCGGCCAGCGGCGGGTAGATGACCAGAATCTGCTCGATCGCGTTGTTGTAGATCACCCCGACCTGTCCGACGGACACCAGGTTCGCCAGCAGGATCGGCAATGTCGGCTGCAAGTCTTGCAGAAGAGTATTCGCCTCCGCGGCAGCTGCCGGGCCCTTCTGGATGACGGCACGCAGGTCTGGGTCGCTGGCTCGGAGCTGGTCGGTGAACGTCACCAGATTGCTTGTCCAGGAACGGATGGCGTCGCTGCTGACCACCTGAGTGTCCAGGAGTGGACCGGCTTGCTCGATCAACGTCTTGGTCGCGTCGGAGTTGTTGTTCGCCTCCTCGACGAACAGCCGGGCCGAGTCGATCAGCTTCTGCAGATCCGGGCCGGCACCGTTGAACGCCTTGAAGGATTCGTCGATGACGGTCTTGAGTTTGGTGTCGGAAATGCTCTGCAGCAACACATCTGCCTGGTCGAGCATCGCGCCGACATCCTGCGGGATGCTGGTTCGGTCTTCGGGAATCACCGATCCGTTCTCGAGATGACCGTCCACCACGATCGCACCGGAACTGTCGGTGTGCGGAATCAGATCGACAAACTGCTCGCCGATCGCCGACACACTCTTGACTGCTGCGTCGACGTCCGAGGGCACCTTGACGCCACTCTCGAGAGACAGACGCGCGTTCACTCCCGTCTCCGAGAGCTCCACCGCGTTCACGACGCCGATGGTCTGACCGCGGTAGGTGACGTTCGAGTTCTTGTACAGTCCACCGGTGGCGGGCAATTCGACGGTGACGTCGTACCGGCCGATACCGACCATCGCAGGAACACGCACGTACTGAGTGGCCATCACGATCAATCCGACGACCGTCAAGACGGCGAAGATGGTGAGCTGGATGCGGACGAACTTTGTGAGCATCATGGTGCCGGTGCCCCCTGAGGAAGTCCTGGAATGTTGATCGGCGGAAGTCCCGGAATCTGAATGGTATTCGGATCCGCAGCCGGAGCCTGTCCTGCGGGAGCCTGTCCGGCAGGGGCCTGTGCAGGCGGTGCCGCAGGCTTGAGCGGATCGCTCAACGGGTTGCCTGTCTGTCCGGCCAGCCCAGCCTGCTTGCCCAACACGCCTTCCGGTCCGGAGAGCGTTCCGGCCAAAGGAGTTCCGGTGAGGAAGTTCGCGTCCAGTCGGGGCAGCGAGATGTCGATGGTCATGGCCAGGTTGGCGTAGTCACCGCGAATGACGTTGTCGATTCCGTTCTGTGGGAACGGGAACGTCAAGAGGACTCCGAGAACCTGGGTGAGAGCGTTACCCGAATCCGCCAACGCTTTCAGAGTCGGCGACAGCGCGCGAACATTGGTCGCGAAATCGTCACCGCTCTCCTGGATGACGCGGCTCGCTACCTCGCTGAGACCACCGAGGGAGGTCAAGGCGTTGGTGATGTCCTGACGCTGAGCGACAAGAACCTCGAGTGCCGGCGGAATACCTTCGAGCGCTTTGTTCAGGGTGTCGTGCTGGGCCTGGACCGTCGAGGACAGTCGATCGAGTCCCTCCATCGCCGAAACGATGTCGCCTCGTTGCTTGTCCAGGCTGCCGACCAGCTGATCGAGCTGAGGCAGGAGGTCGCGAACGGAATCTTCACGCCCACCGAGAGCGGCGTTGAGTTCCTTCGTGATGTCCTGCACCTGAGCGAGACCGCCGCCGTTGAGCACCACCGACAGCGACGACAGCGTCTGTTCCGTCGTCGGGTAAGCGCCTGCCCGCTCGATCGGAATCAGGTCACCGGCTTCGAGTCGGCCCTCGGGCTCCTCCCCTACCGGCGGCGCCAACTCGATGTGCTGAGAGCCGAGCAAGCTGGTCTGACCGATTTTTGCCGTCGCATTGGCCGGCAACTGGACCTCGGGGTTCAGCGACACCGTCACCAGAGCGTGCCAGCCTTGAACCTCGATGTTCGAGACGCTTCCCACTGCGACGTCATCCACCCGGACGGGCGAATTCTGCGACAGCGTGGTCACGTTCGGCATCTCGATCTGAACCTCGTACGCTCCTTCGCCCCGGCCCTGAGTGCCTGGCATCGGCACCGAGTTGAGGCCGTTCCATTCACAACCGCTGGCGCCGAGAGCCACTGCTGTGGCCAACACGGCAACCGTGGTCTTGCGAGCTACCCGCATCAGTTCCCTCCGCCCATGTTGAAGAGTTCGGCGAGATCCTTGGGAACACTCGTCATGGGAGCACCTGACATCGGTCCTGCGACGGTTTCCGGCTGATTCTGACTTGCTGCTTGCAATCCCGGTTCGGTGTAGACGATCTGATCCGGGAAAGCCTGCACGCCCGCGACCGGGTTGAACAGGAATCCGGGGTAGTTGCCGATCATCGTGCTGAGGACCGGTCCGAGGTACTGCTTGCACAGATCGGCACTGTTCTGGGAGTTACCACTGTCGATGCCTTCGATGGAACCACAGATCCACTGGATCGGATTCTTGAAGTTACTCAGTGCAATTGCGCCGGTCATGCTGCCCTGCGCCGGCTTGTAGATCTGGTAGAAATTGGCCAGCGAGGTCGGTCCGGAGTGCAGAACCTGCTCGATCTCGGGGCGCTTGTCCGTCAGTACCTGGGTGGCATCGGCCAGACGCGCGACCGATTCGCTCAGTCCCTCGCTGTTGTCCTTGACGAACCGCTGAACGTCGCCCACCGCCAAGTCGAGATCACTGAGTGCGGTGCCCAACTCGTCGGAGCTGCTCGCGAGAACGCTTGTCACCGAAGCGAGATGACCACTGAACTGCACGATCTGCTCGTTGCTCGAGGACAATGCAGTGACGAACGCCTGCAGGTTCCGAATGGTGGAGAACAGATCGGTCCGGCCTTCGGACAGCGTGTGCATCGTGGCCGAGAGTTCGCGCAGCGTCGACCGAATGGACTCGCCGTTGCCGTCGAGATTCGTTCCGACGGTGTCGATGAATCGTCCGAGGGAGCCCTGATCGTCCAGCCCTTCCGGTCCGAGTGCGTCCGACAGTTTGGTGAGCTCGGTCTTGATCTCGTCCCACTCCACCGGTACGGCGGTGCGCTCGATCGGGATCTCGCCGCCGTTGGGCATCTGCTCCCCGCCGGAATACACCGGGGTCAATTGCACGAAACGTGCGGACACCAGGCTTTGAGCAACGATGAGCGCCTTGGCATCTGCCGGAACGTCCACGCCCGAGTCGATCTTCATCTCGACGTAGGTGTCCCGATCACGCGGTTCGATCTTGGTCACCTTGCCGACGTTGACACCGAGCACCCGCACGACGTCACCCTCGTAGAGACCGGTGGTCGAGACGAAGTGCGCGGAGATCTTGGTCTTGCCCAGGCCTGGGATGAAGAGGTACGCCGCTCCGGCCACGAGCAGAGCGACCAGCACACCCGCGCCGATCAGCACCCACTTCTTGCGTGAGTTGGTGGAGCCTTGTGAGTCCCGTGAATCCAATGTCTCGGTCATTCTCCCGGCCCCCTGATCGTCGGTGGAAGACCGGGGAAGAAGTCTTCCAGGTCGCCCGGGACCTGCTCGGGCGCGACGCTGGTGTCCACCAGGGTCTTCCACCAGTTACTCGGCAGAATGTTGATGATGAAGGCGTCGAAGAACGGGCCGCTGGCCACGGTCTCACCGAGCGCGGTGATGTACGGTCCGAGGCCGTCGAGCGCCCCGGCGATGTTGTCCTTGTTCTGTTGAAGAACCTCGGCGACGGAATTCAGTTTCTCGAGAGTCGGCCCCATCTGGGCTTCGTTCTCCTGCACCAGCGCTGAGAGTTGACGTGAGACTGCGCCGGTGTTGACGATCAGTTCGCTGATCGCGTCACGCCGCAGGCTCAGTTCGGCAAACAGCTTGTTGCCGTCGACCAGCAACGAATCGATCTGACCGCTTCTGTCGGAGAGGATCTTGGTGACATCTTCGGCCCGCGATAGCAATTGGAGCAGGCTTTCGTCGCGCGAGTTGATGCTCTGCGAGAGCCTCGTCATTCCGTCCAATGCGGTGCGAAGTTCCGGTGGGGTATCGGCCAGCGTGTCCGAGATCGCGTTGAGCGAATCGTTGATCTGTTCCGTGTCGAGTTCGGACACCGTGGTCCCGAGATCGCCGAGCGCGTCGTTGAGCGAGTACGGGGAGTTGGTGCGTTCGATCGGAATCGGTGTATCCGTACGCAACAGTCCGGATCCTTCCGGCCGTACCGCCAACGACTTTCGGCCGAGCACCGTGTTGGTCTTGATGTCGGCAGCCGTCTGTTCGCCCAGGGCGACACCGTCCTGAACGGTGAAAGTGACCAGTACCTTCTGGTCGTCGAGTTCGACGTCGCTGACCTTGCCGACGTTCACGCCGGCCATGGTCACGTTGTCGCCGGCGACCAGGCCGCCGGCATCTTGGAAGTACGCCGAGTAGCGAATGCCACCGTTGATGAACTGGAGTTGATCGTATTGAAGTGCGGCACCGACGGTTGCCACCGCCAGGACGAGGCCGATGACACCGATCTGTACAGGATTACGTTCACGGGTAGGGGTCATGAGACTTTTGCGCACCTTCCCGTGTCCTGGACTGCCGTGGGCAAGATGATCGTCGTTCCGTCAGGTCCGGAGAACTTGAAAGTGTTGGCGCACAGATAGAACTGGAAGAACGCTCCGTACGTGCCCACTCG
Organism: Rhodococcus sp. NPDC060176; assembly: GCF_042728675.1. Classification (NCBI taxonomy): domain Bacteria; kingdom Bacillati; phylum Actinomycetota; class Actinomycetes; order Mycobacteriales; family Nocardiaceae; genus Rhodococcus; species Rhodococcus sp. NPDC060176. The sequence goes on along the minus strand of NZ_JBHWYS010000003.1, from coordinate 438,763 downwards.
GATCAGCTTCCGGTAGTCGGACGGCAGACGACCGAGAGCGGTGTTGATGTCGTCCTTGCCGAGGTCCAGCTGCGTCATCGTTCGGTTGGTCTCTCCGATCAGGGTCTGGATGTCCGGACGTGTCGCCTGCAGCAACGACGCGAGATCTCCGGTAGCACCGGCGATCTCGGTGATCGAGTTACCGATCGGGCCACTGTCCTTCGCCAATCCGCTGACCAACTGCTGGAGCTGATCGATCGTGGTGGAGAACTGATCACCCTTGTCGTTGATCGTGCCGAGTACGTCGTTGAGGTTGGTGATGACGTCCCCGATCAGCTGATCTCGGTCCGCCAGCGTATTGGTGAACGAACTGGTGTTTCCCAGAAGCGAAACCAACGTCCCGCCCTGGCCTTGGAGTACCTGGAGCAAAGCCCCGGAGAGGTCGTTGACCTGCTGGGGATCGAGTGAGCGCAGCAGGGGCTTGAACCCCCCGAGCAGCAGGTCCAGATCGAGAGCGGGTGAGGTCTGGTCGACCGGAATGGATCCACCCGACGGCAGCGTCTCGGTGGAACCGGCGCCCTCGAGCAGTTCCATGTAGCGATCGCCCACCAGATTCTCGTAGCGCACAGTCGCTTTGGTGCTCTTCATCAGCGAGTACTGGGTGTCGACGTCGAACTCGACCTCGGCCTGGTTGGAGTCACCGATGGACACTCCGGTCACCGACCCGACCGGAACACCGGCGATACGTACCTTGTCGCCGGACTTGAGTCCCGAGACATCCGAGAAGGTGGCGTGAAATCCGTTGCTGCTGCTGAAGCGCACCTGACTGAAAACGATCGCCAGTCCGGCGAAGATGACCGCCATGACGACGGTGAAAATCAGCAGCTTGACCGTGGTCGGTCTCATCACTTCCCGTCTTCCTGCTCGTAGGAGTCACCGAAGAGGTACTGGAAAATGGTCGGCACGGTGACGCGCAGTTCGGTGTTGGGAACGAAGGGCACGTTGCCGGTGTTGGTGACTGCGAACGGGGCATGCCCGTCGACCTTCGGATCGAATTCGGGCAGACCGTAACAATTGGGTCCGCCGGAGGCCGCGACCTTGGGGAGAGATTGCGGGTTCTGGTACGCCTCGGCGCCGTACATGAAGCTCGCGCTGAGCATGAGCGCCGCTTTGTCGCCGGTGCCGGCCAGTGGCTCGAACTTGATCCGGCCGTCGTTCAAGCCGACGATGAAGCACGTCAGACCCGACGAGTACTTGTCGAGGAGGGTCGTCGTCGCGGTCAGAGTGTCGAGGGCGGTGGTCAGGTTCTGCTCGTTGTCGGTCAACAAGGCGTTGCCGGTGTTCGCGAGGCCGGTGACGTTGAGCAGCAGCAGGTCGAGGTTCGCCTGTTCCGCCACGATCGATCCGCTTGTCGCGGTGGCGTTGTCGAGGATGCGCATCAGATCCGGTGCCACATCGGCGTACAGGTTGGTGACATCGGCGGCTCCGACCAAGTCTTCCTGTAGCTGCGGCAGAACCGGATTCATCTTCTTCAGGTAGGTGTCACCGAGCTCGAGAACCTCGCCCAGCGACTCGCCGCGCCCGTTGAGCGCAGTGGAGATCGCGCCGAGCGTGGCGTTGAGTTTCTCCGGTTCGATCTTCGCGAGTACGTCCGAAAGATGTTCGAAGACACTGTTGAACTCGACGGTGACGCTGTCCGAAGCGATGACGGCACCCTCCTGGATCGGCTGGGTCGAGGGATCGTCGGGAATCACGATGTTGACGTACTTCGCACCGAACACCGTGGTGGTCTTGATTTCCACCCGGGCATTCGACGGAATCTTCGACATCTGTCCCGGATCCATCGCCAACTTCAGGTTTGCCTGGTCGCCGACGAGTGAGATCGATTCGACGCGGCCGACCTGCACTCCGCGCAGCTTCACCTTGGCATTCGGTTCCATGACCAGACCGGCGCGCGAGGACGTCACGGTGATGGGCGTGCTCTTGGTGAACCCACCCGAGAACATGGTCAGGGCAACGGCAACGATCGCCACGAGTCCGAGGACCAGGCCGGCTGCGGCCAACTTCTTGTGCCATCTGGGTACGGTCATCGCTTGCCCGCCTATCCCGACAGGTTGAAGTTGCCGGACCCGCCGTAGATGGCGAGTGAGATGAGCAAGGTGACCGTGACGACCGCGATCAACGAGGCGCGCACTGCGTTACCCACCGCGACGCCGACGCCCACCGGGCCACCGGTTGCGTTGAAGCCGTAGTAGGTGTGGATGAGCATGACGGCCAGCGCCATGACTATCGCCTGAGCGAACGACCACAGTATGTCCGTGGGTATCAGGAAGGTCGTGAAGTAGTGGTCGTACACACCGCCGGACTGGTTGTAGAGGAACACCGTCGCAAAGCGGCTGGCGACGAACGACGCGATCACCGCCAGTGAGTACAGCGGGATGATGGCGATCATGCCGGCCATGACGCGGGTGCTGACCAGATACGGAATCGACGGGATCGCCATCGTCTCCAGGGCGTCGATCTCTTCCGATACGCGCATTGCGCCGAGCTGCGCGGTGGAACCGGCGCCGATGGTCGCGGCGAGGCCGATTCCGGCGATGACCGGCGCCGCGATGCGAACGTTGATGAAGGCGGCGAAGAAGCCCGTCAGTGCTTCCACACCGATGTTGCCGAGCGAGCTGTAGCCCTGAACGGCGATGGTTCCACCGGTGAACAGTGTCAGGAAGCCGACGATCACGACGGTGCCACCGATGACGGCGAGCGCGCCTGTACCCATGCTGATCTCGGCGATCAGTCGCAGAGTTTCACGCGGATAGCGCATCAGCGCTTTGGGAGCGTGACCGAGAGCCTTCGCGAAGAACAGCGCTTGATCACCGATGCTGTCGATACCGCGAGAGATCGATCCGATCTGTCGACGTGTGCGCGGGAAGCGTCCCGCTGCGGCCAACGCCATCAGATCTCCTCCCGTCCGTCGTTTGTCGTTCTGTCCACTTCGGTCTCTCCGACTGCCGTGGGCCTCATCCGGCCGTCAACTTGATACCGATAGTCGTGATGAGCACGTTGACGACGAAGAGCGCCATGAACGCGAACACGACGGTCTGGTTGACCGCGTCACCGACGCTCTTGGCGCCGCCCTTGACGTTGAGTCCGAGGTAGGCCGCAACCAGGCCGGCGATCATGCCGAACAGTCCGGCTTTGACCATGGAGAGCATGAGCTCACCGAATCCGGTGAGCAGCGTGATGCCGTTGACGAAGGCGCCGGGGTTCACGTCCTGGATGAACACCGAGAAGACGAAACCGCCGAGGATGCCGATGGTGCAGACAAGTCCGTTGAGAAGCAGCGCCACTCCCGTCGACGCGAGCACCCGGGGAACGACCAACCGGTGGATCGGATTGATACCGAGCACCTTCATGGCGTCGATCTCTTCGCGAATGGTTCGGGCCGAGAGGTCCGCGCAGATGGCGGTTGCGCCGGCGCCGGCGACGATCAGCACGGTGACGATGGGTCCGACCTGCGTGACGGTACCGAGGGCAGCTCCGGCACCACTGAGGTCGGCTGCACCGATCTCACGCAAGAGAATGTTGATGGTGAAGCTGACCAGCACCGTGAACGGGATTGCGACCAGCACCGTCGGCACCATCGAGACTCGGGCCACGAACCAGGCCTGATCGATGAACTCTTGACGCTGGAATGGGCGGGAGAAGACTGCCCGCAAGGTTTGGGCGGACATCTGAAAAAAGCCACCGACCGCTCGTAATGGCACCTCGACGAGGTCTACCATTCGCCCTCCTCGTCCTTGGTTGCCGCAGTACTGTCTGTTCTCATAGTCCAGCCCCCGACAGCTTGTGACTCAGGTCATATTAACTAGAACGTGTTCACCTGTCAAAAACAAGTGTCCAACTCTAAGAAGTAGCCTCGCGGCGCCGAACCGAAACCCGAAGATTCAGAACGAGGAAAGCATCCCTTTTTGGTGGGATTGTCGCCGAAATATCCTGGAAATTAATACTTTTGACTGATCCGCACTTCTCGGCCCCTGGACCGAAATTCGGCTTTCGATACTTGCTCCGGCCGCCGGGTCGATGCGATATCGCACCGCTCACGGGAATGCAAAATTGGAACACAGTCCAGTTTTTTCGAGACCGTTGGTCTCATTGCAGAACGCAGGCAGAGCGCCGCGCCCACCGACTCGTGAACACGCTATTTCTACCAAGAACTGGACACGTAGAGCCGTTTATGTGCGAACAACGGCTCTACGTGTCGCGGACGCTGATCAGCCCAGCGCCCGCAGGGCCGCTGACGCCGAGAACATCTTTGCCGGGTCACGGTCTGCGAAGTAGTCACCCATCACCGCGGACAGGGCTTCCGGAGACCAGGAATCTCCGTCTGCGTCGAACCTCTGCTCGACGACGGGCGCCGCCATCAGCGCAACCATCGGGCCGTACACCACGAATACCTGGCCGTTGACGGCGTCGGCCGCCGGTGACGCCAGGTACGAAACGAGCGACGCCACATGCTCGGGTGAGAGCGGATCGATACCGTCGGTCGGTGCGTCACCGAACACGCCTTCGGTCATCGACGTCCTCGCCCGCGGGCAGATCGCGTTGGCGCGAACGCCGTAGCGCGAGAGCCCACGTGCGGCCGACAACGTCAGCGCCGTGATTCCGGCTTTTGCAGCGCCGTAGTTGGGCTGCCCTTCCGGTCCGAGGAGGCCCGCCTCCGAAGAGGTGTTGACGATGCGCCCGTACACCGGCGCACCGGCTTCCTTGGATTTCGCCCGCCAGTAGGCAGCGGCGTTGCGGCACAAGAGGAAATGGCCTCGAAGGTGAACCTCGAGTACCAGATCCCAGTCTTCGTCGGACATGTTGAACAGCATCCGGTCACGCACGACACCGGCATTGTTGACGACGATGTCGACACTGCCGAACTGCCCCTGCGCTGCTTCCATCAGTGCATCCGCAGTAGAACGCTCACCGACGTTGCCTGCCACGAATTCCACCTTGGCGCCGAGGCCGCGGATCTCCTCGAGCGTTGCTTCGACGGCCTCGTTCGGTGCCAGGTCGTTGACGACCAACGACGCACCGGCCTTCGCCAGACCGATGGCCTCGAACTTTCCGAGCCCCGATCCGGCACCGGTCACGATGGCGACCTTGCCTTCGAGACTGGTTTCTGGGCTGTTCACAGCATTCATCGAAGCGCTCTCCCGGTTCTCTGCGGTCGTGTGTCGAGTTACCCGGCTCGATTGCCGTGACCCACGAGTTCGCAACTTTAGAACGTGTTCTTGTTTTGGGCAACCATCGTCACGGATGTTCGGTCAGCGCCGCGCGCGGGCATTGAGCGATCGCGGAACGGACATCCTCCCAGCGATCCTCCGGCGGGCGCACAGAACTGATCACGAGCTCCTCGTTGTCGTCGAGGTCGAAAATATCGGGTGCGATCCCGACGCACACACCGTTTGCCTCGCAACGGTCCAGATCAACCCTGACCTCCATGGCGATTCCTCTTCTCTACTCACAACTGCTGACTCGAACACGGATACGAAACGAGTGCCGCAGGGCTGTGCCGCACACCGTTCCTGGCGATAACACTAGAACCTGTTTCAGTCGTGTGCAATGATTCGAAAAAGTACCGAGAACGGACGTCGAACGATCCGCCGGAGACGGCGAGGGCGCCCCTTGTCGCCGATGTACGCATCGATAGAACCTGTGTCAATCGAATGGTTGGCGCTTTGATTCGTATCTCTATGGAGAGGTAACCATGCACATCACCTACACCCCTGAGCAGCAACAGCTCCAGGAGGAGTTGCGTGCCTACTTCGCACAACTGATGACTCCCGAGCGGCGTGAAGCACTCGCCGCCACGACGGGTGAGTACGGCGAAGGCAATGTGTACCGCGAAGTCGTCGCGCAGATGGGCCAGGACGGCTGGCTCACCCTGGGTTGGCCGAAAGAGTACGGCGGACAGGAACGCTCCGCGATGGACCAGCTGATCTTCACCGACGAAGCTGCCATCGCCGGGGCGCCCGTGCCGTTCCTGACGATCAACTCCGTAGCACCCACAATCATGCATTTCGGTACGGACGAGCAGAAGGCCTTTTTCCTGCCCAAGATCTCCCGCGGTGAGCTGCACTTCGCGATCGGGTACTCCGAGCCCGAGGCCGGTACCGACCTGGCGTCGCTGCGCACGTCGGCCGTCCGCGACGGTGACGACTACGTCATCAACGGGCAGAAGATGTGGACCAGCCTGATCCAGTACGCCGACTACGTGTGGTTGGCGTGCCGAACCGATTCGGAAGCCAAGAAGCACAAGGGAATCAGCATGCTGATCGTCCCCACCACGGCAGAAGGCTTCTCCTACACCCCGGTGCACACCATGGCCGGCCCCGACACCAGTGCTACCTACTACCAGGACGTGCGGGTCCCGGCGTCGTCGATAGTCGGTCAGGAACACGGCGGCTGGGCACTGATCACCAATCAGCTCAACCACGAGCGCGTTGCCCTCACCTCGGCCGGACCGATTCTCACCGCGCAGCGTGAGGTCCGCGAGTGGGCACAGAACACCAAACTGCCCGACGGCCGACGCATGATCGACCAGGAATGGGTGCAGATCAATCTGGCTCGCGTGCATGCCAAGGCCGAGTACCTGAAGTTGATGAACTGGGAAATCGCCTCCGCAACCGATCACGCTCCCGGCCCCGAAGCGGCGTCCGCCAACAAGGTCTTCGGTACCGAATTCGCCACCGAGGCTTACCGCTTGCTGATGGAGATCCTCGGATCCTCCGCCACGATCAGGCAGAACTCCCCCGGCGCTCTTCTGCGCGGCCGCATCGAACGTATGCATCGTTCTTCGCTGATCCTGACGTTCGGCGGCGGTACCAACGAAGTGCAACGCGACATCATCGGAATGACAGCTCTGCGGCTTCCCGCATCGAAGCGATAAGGACCCACGATCATGGAATTCACCCTTACCGAGGCCCAGCAGGACCTGTCCGGACTGACACGATCCGTCGTCACCGAACTGGTGACCAACGACCGCCTTCGTGAACTCGACGCCGCCGAAGACCGTTTCGACGCCATCTTGTGGAACGCTCTGGCCTCGGCCGGCGTTCTCGGCGCGGCGCTGCCGGAGTCGGTCGGCGGAGACGGATTCGGTGTCCTCGAGCAGTGCAGCATCCTCGCCGAACTCGGACGCGGCGTCGCAGCCGTTCCGTTCCTGACGTCCATCGTCGGATCCGCCGCAGCGATAGCTGAATTCGGCTCGGACAAGCAGCGAGACGAATGGGCAAGCGCTGCCGCCGCCGGCGAGAAGATACTCACCGCGGCCCTCGCCGAGGAATACAACGACGACCCGGCCCACCCGATCACGCGTGCGGAGAAGACGGCCGACGGTTGGCGGATCGACGGTGCCAAGATCACCGTCGACAGTGCCCCGCTCGCAGATCTTTTCCTGGTCCCCGCGATCACCGAGGACGGTGTCGCGGTCTTCCTCGTCGAACCTTCGGACGCAGGCGTGAGCGTCACCAGGCAGTCGACCACCGATTTCTCGAGTGCGGGTCTCGTCGAATTCGATTCGGTGCAGATCCCGGCCGATCGTGTTCTCGGCTCGGTTGCCCAGGGATCCGACATCGCAGCATGGATCGTCGAACGAATCCAGCTCGGTTCGAGCGCCTACCAGTACGGGGTGCTCGATCAAGCGCTGAAGCTGACCGCCGAATACGCCACCGAGCGTGTGCAGTTCGGTCGTCCGATCGGTAGTTTCCAGGCTGTCGCCCAGCGCCTCGCCGACGGGTACATCGACGTCAAGGGCGTTCGTCTGACGCTGTGGGCTGCCGCGTGGCGACTGAGCGAAGGACTTCCGTCCGACGGCGCTGTACAGACGGCCAAGTTCTGGGCCGCGGATGCGGGACACCGTGTCGGGCACACTGCGGTTCACGTTCACGGCGGTGTAGGTCTGGACGAGGACCACCCGGTTCACCGCTACTTCCTCGCTGCCAAGCATCACGAGTTCCTGCTCGGCAGCGCCACCGATCAGCTACGGGCGCTGGGCAGGGAACTCGCCGCAGTCCCTGCCTGAACGAGTCCCACCGAGTGGAAATCCATGACCCGGTCCGAGACGAATCGATGATGATGCAGCTATGAGTCAGAGCCCCACTGTTTCCGATCTACTCCTCGGAGTCAGCGAGATCGACGACCGCGGCATCCGTTTCGAGGACCAGGTCATCTCCTGGCGCGAGCACGTTCAACGCTCGTTCGATCGAGCAGCGCTGCTGGACACGCTGCTCGATCGAACGCGCCCCAGGCATTTCGGTCTTCTGATGGAGAACGTCCCCGAGTTCTCACTACTGCTCGGCGCGGCATCGTTCTCGGGTTCGGTTGCAGCCGGACTGAACACGACCAGGCGCGGACCGGCGTTGGCGCGGGACATTGCGCTCTCCGACTGCCAGGTGATCTTCACCGAGAACAACCAGGCACACCTTCTCGACGACGTCGATCTCGGTGACGTCCGGGTGATAAACGTGGATTCTCCGGCCTGGACGGAGTTGTTGGCACCCTTCGCCGATACGCCGGCCTACGCGTCGACGGCGCAGCCCGACGATCTGTTGATGCTCATCTTCACCTCCGGAACCAGCGGTGATCCCAAAGCGGTTCGCTGCACGCACCACAAGTTGGCCTCGCCTGGGGTCATGCTTGCCGATCGCTTCGGCCTCGGCGCCGACGACGTCGTCTACATGGCGATGCCCATGTTCCATTCCAACGCCATGATGGCGGCGTGGACGGTCGCGCTGCACGCTCGTGCGGGAATTGCCATGCGACGCAGGTTCTCCGCTTCAGGTTTTCTGCCCGACGTCCACAAGTACGGGATCACGTACTCCAACTACGTCGGAAAGCCGTTGTCCTTCATCGCGTCCACCCCCGAGGTGCCGAACGAGCGGGACAACACCTTGAAGATCATGTACGGCAACGAGGGTTCGGCTCCCGCCGTCGCCACCTTCGTCCGACGTTTCGACGCCCGCGTCATCGACGGATTCGGTTCCACCGAGGGCGGCATTTCGATCTCCGCCGCACCGGTTCCGCGGACCGGCGCCCTCGGACTGCTCCCGGACGGGGTCAAGATTCTTGATCCCGAGACCGGCGCACCCTGCCCGCCTGCAGTCTTCGACGCCGACGGCCGGATCACCAACGCCGACGAGGCAACCGGTGAACTGGTCAATGTCACCGGTCCAGGCACGTTCGCCGGGTACTACAAGAACCCGGAAGCCGACGCCGAGCGAATGTGCAACGGCCAGTACTGGAGTGGCGATCTGGCGTACACGGATGTCGACGGCTACGTCTACTTCGCGGGGCGCAGTTCCGGTTGGCTACGAGTGGACGGCGAGAACATCGGCGCCGCACCCATCGAACGCTCCCTGGTCGGTTACCCGGGCTTCGCGCAGGTTTCCGTGTACGCGGTCCCCGACAGCGACGTCGGCGACCGCGTCATGGCGTCGGTGATTCCGGTCGGCGACGTCGACAATTTCGACCCGGTCGCCGTGGCCGAATACATCGATTCCCGGCCGGAACTCGGGCCGAAGCAGAAGCCGACCTTGATCCGCGTCTGCAGTGAGTTTCCGCGGACGGCAACGTTCAAGGTGGTCACCCGAACGCAGAGCGCCGAACGCTGGAACACCTCCGATCCGGTGTGGATCCGCCGGCGCGGTGAAGCCGACTTCCAATTGCTCACTCCCGAACTGGCACTCGGCCTCGAGAAGACGCGAGAGTCGGTCTAGCCCGATCGGTCAGTAGTGCTGAGCAAGCGGTTTGTGCGCCGACACCGTTTTGTAGAACTCGGTGAGCCGAAGCTGTGATGCCGCTGCCTCGTCGATTACCACCGTCGCGTGTGGATGCAGTTGGAGGACCGATGCCGGGCACACTGCGGCCAGAGGCCCCTCGACGGCAGCGGCCATCGCAGCAGCCTTGTGCTCGCCGGTCGCGATCATCACCAGATGCCTTGCTTCGCAGATAGTTCCGAGACCCTGGGTGATCACATGCCGTGGGACGTCGCCCGGGCTGTCGAAGAACCGGGCGTTGTCGGTTCGAGTCTGTTCGGTCAGCGTCTTGACCCGGGTCCTCGAATTCAGCGAGGACGTCGGTTCGTTGAAACCGATGTGACCGTTGCCGCCGATACCGAGAAGTTGAACGTCTACCGGACCATTCGACGCAATCGCACGGTCGTAAGCTGCCGCGGCGGCAAACGGATCCGCCGCAGTGCCGTCCGGGCTGAATACTCTTGCCGCGTCCAGGTCCAGGTGATTCACCAGCTCGGTGCGGATCACCTGGGCATACGACTCCGGGTGGCCTTCCGGCAGGCCGACGTATTCGTCCAAGAGGAACGCCTGCAAGGCGGCAAAACTCAAACCGTCGTCGCGGTGTCGACGCGCGAGTTCGCGGTACACCGAGAGCGGTGACGATCCTGTCGCCAGGCCCAAAGTCCTTGCGCCTGAATGCACCGCGTGCTCGAAGATGTCGGCAACAACAGTGCCGGCCGCCTCTGCACTGTCGACAATGACAATTTCCATCGGTTGATTCCTCAGCTTTCGGTGTAGTTCGTGAGCCAGGTTCCAGCGGCCATGACGGCGCGGGTTTCGAGTTCGGGACCGGTGACGATCAGATCGGCGCGGCAACCCGGCACGAGATCGCCGACAATTCCGGCCAGCCCCACCAGCGAAGCAGGCGTTGATGTCGCTGCGATGACAGCCGAAAGCAGATCGACGCCTGCGTGATTGACCGCCCGGCGGACTATGTCCATCAACCGACTCGTCCCGCCGGCGATGGCCGTCTCACCCTGGCCGGCCAGCCGCGCCACGCCACCGACAACGTCGACGTCGAGGGGTCCGAGTGGGTAGCGTCCGTCGGGCATTCCGGCGGCAGCCATCGCGTCGGAGACCAACGCGATCTGATGCGGACCGACCAGGTCGAACACCGTCGCCACCGTCTCGTCGGCCAGATGTACTCCGTCCCCGACCAACTCGACCACCATCTGTCCTTTCGCGGCCGCGGCAAGACATGCCGCCACGGCGCCGGGAGCGCGATGATGCATCGGCGCCATTCCGTTGAACAGGTGAGTGGCACTGAGCGGTGCATGCGCCGAGTGTGCGATCGAACGTGTCGCGATCGGGTTGGACGCATCCGTGTGTCCGATACTCACGACGGCGCAGTGACGCTCCAGCAACGAGGCAAGTTCGTCGAAGTGTGCTGTCTCGGGAGCGATCGTCATCGAGCGGATGTGCCCGCGGCCGGCTTCGAGCAGCGACTCCAGCAAGGCAGGGTCGCCATCGAGGATGCTGTCGGGATCCTGGGCGCCGCAGCGCAGTACCGAGAGGAACGGACCTTCCAGGTGAATCCCGGCCAACGTGCCCTTGTCCACCAGTGTCGCCAGGAGTTCGATGCGACTGCGCAGAATCTGCGGCGGCGCGGAGACGAGAGAGCCGATCACCGAGGTTGTGCCGTTCGTCCGATGATGATCGGCGGCCACGGTTGATCCGACCTCGTCCGCCTCGGGGAAACCGAAACCACCGGCGCCGTGGCAGTGAACGTCCACGAGTCCCGGGATGATCGTTGTTCCCGGCGCTGCTCGCTCGGGTATCGGGTCGGTTCGCTGTGAAGCTGGTCCGGCCCACACCACACGATCACCGGAGATCTCGACGACTCCGTCCGAAAGAAGTCGACCACCGGTCACCAACTGTCCACGAAGAATCACGACATCACCTGCGGTACCACGGGGACCTCGGTATCCGCGATCGACAACTCGCGAAGCACTGCGTCCGCAAGCACGTAGTGCCCGTGCTCGTTCGGATGGAACGCGTCGGCCAGGAGTGCCGGTGGTGGACCCTCGGGAGAATGGGCCGACCACTGTGCGTAGTGGTCGACGAACACCACGCGCGTCGAGACTGCTACTTGCCGCGCGACCTCGACGTACCGAACCAACCCCGCTCGGGTGGGAGCGTTCTCGACGTCGATCGGTGGCGGCGTCTGCAGAATCGGCACCGCACCGATCGCTCGCGTCCGGAAGATCGTGTCCGAGAGATCGTCTCGAAACCGATCCAGTCCTTCTTCTCCGTCCAAGGCGTCATTCGTTCCGAGCATGATCAACACTACCGAGGGTTCGAACACTTCGATGCGGTGCGCGAAACCCGCACGCACATCGGAGGATCGGTTGCCGCTGACTCCGGTGTTGACCAGGATGTGGTTGAACAAGGAGAGATCACCGCGGATGCGCTCGGCGCAGTGTTCGACGTAGCTTCGGTGGCCGTCGGTGTGCGTCAATCCCTGAGTGATGCTGTCGCCGGTGAAGACCCATCGGATCGGCGTCGAGGAGTCGCCGAGCAAAGCCTCGAGTCGAATCCGTTCAGCAGTCGTGGACTTCAGAGCCTTCGACATCGGGGTCATCCCCTCTGCCTTTCAGCGCCCGATACTGCCGCTGCGAACTTCGACGTGATGAACGCCGGATCCGTGATTGCAGTTCCGACAACCACCGAGTCGGCACCCAGGGCGATGGCGCGTGCCGCATCCTCCGGGCTGTGGTAGCGCCCTTCGGCGATGAGGATCGCATCTGGAAGTGACTGCCGCAGTTCGGAGATCAGCTCCAGGTCCGGACCTGCCAGCCGTCTGCTGTTCTCCGTGTATCCAGCCAGTGTGCTGGAGATGATGTCGGCGCCCGCCGCGGCGGCAGCGATGCCGTCCTCGAGTGTTCCACAGTCGGCCATGACGAGGCCGCCGCGATCATGGACCGCGGCGACGGTGTCGGCAAACGTCAGCCCGTCCGGACGTGCCCGCAGTGTGGCATCGGCAGCCACGATCTGCGCACCCGAGTCCACGACTTCGAGAGCTGATTCCCTTGTTGGCGTGATGAACACACCTTCCGTGCCGATTTTCGTCAAACCGATCACCGGCACCTTCACGGCAGACACGACTGCGGCTACATCCGGGGTACCGCCCACGCCGCCGCAGCGGATCGCCACTGCTCCGCCGTCGACCGCGGCGCGGGCCATCCTCTCGATGGTCCCGGTGTCACGTAAGGCATGGCCGTGTCCGGCCTGACAGGACACGATCAGCTTTCCGCTGATGATCGTGAGCAACTCTTCGACAGTCACGGTGTTACCTCGATTCGTGTTGCGGCGGCCAGGAGCGCAGCACCGACGAGCGGCGCATCGGTGCCCAAACGGGCAGGAAGAATGGCAGTTTCGGTTATGGGACCCATCGCTTCCACCCGGAAAGCGGATGTCAGAGGCGACAGAAGGTCCGCTCCGATCTGAGCTGCGCCGCCGCCGACGACGATCACCTCGGGATCGAATGCGGTGGCGACCCCGGCCAGAACGCGACCCAGCAGAGTACCGGCGTCGGTGATCACGGCACGGGCGATCGGATCGCCGGAGTGCATGAGTGCCACTACTTTCTGCAACGGTTGAGTGGGCGTACCCGCCCGCGCTGCGTACTCGGCTGCCATCGCCGGGCCGGACGCGACTGCCTCGAGGTGGTCGGTTCTGCCGCAACCGCAACCTATCGCCCCGGAGACCGGAACCAGCAGATGGGCAAGCTCTCCGGCTGTTCCGTGGGCACCGTGGTACAACTGTCCGCCCACGGTCAACGCGCCACCGATTCCGGTACCGATCGAGACGAACAGTGCAGAGGTTCGACCGCGACCGGCGCCGATCATGTTCTCGCCGTGGGCCATCGCGCGCACGTCGTTGTCCACCGTCACCGGTAGGCCTGAGTGCGCCTCGAGTTCTCCGCGAACCTCGGCGCCACTCCATCCGGACAGAATGTCGGAGGCGAAGACGACGCGGCCACGCACCCGATCGATGATTCCCGGTGCACCGACTCCGATTCCGGCTACCGTGTGATTCGCCCTCAGACGGTCGATCAACGCGGTAGCGGTCCCGAGAACGGCTTCTCTACCCGCCGTCGGTGTTGCCGCACGAACGGTGTCGATCACGTCTCCGTCGGACGTCACCACCGCAGCAGCCACTTTGGTGCCGCCGATGTCGATACCGATCCATCGCTTCTGCCCAGATGTCATGTCAGAGGAGCCCGGACCGTTCGAGAACGACCTTGATCGTTGCGGTCTCGGACTCGTCGAGCGAGAGCATCGGGGCGCACATCGTATTGCCGGTGATGACGCCGCGCAGGGCCAGAGCCGTCTTGAATGCGCCCAGACCGGCGGCACCAGCGCTGACGCGACCCGGCGTCGGCGCCTCGACGATGGAGAACAGATCGGTGAGTCGATCCTGTTCGGCCTTCGCTGCGGCCCAGTCTCCTGCCTGCGCAGCGCGCCACAGTCGCACGTAGCCGTGCGGGTCCACGTTGGCCAGGCCGGGTACAGCGCCCGAAGCACCCATCAGCAGGCATCCGTCGACGACTACCTCGTGCCCGGTGAAGACGGCGAAGTTCTCGAGCCCGGCCGACTGACGAAGCAACATACGGAAACTGACGTCGTCGCCGCTCGAGTCCTTCACGCCGGCGATGACTCCCTCGCGGCCGAGCTCGACCAGCATGGCCGGGTTGAGCTTGCTGTGGACGCGAACCGGAACGTCGTAGGCGAACAGCGGAAGATCCACTGCGGCATGGATGGAGCGGAAATGTGTTGCTGTCTCGGCTGCGTCGGTGATCGCGTAGAAGGGCGCCGTCGCGACGATGGCATCCGCGCCCGCTTCACGCGCCTGCTCTGCAACGGCGATGACCCGGTTGGTGGTCATGTCGTTCACTCCGACGAGGACCGGTACCTGGCCGCCGACATGCCCGATCGCCGTCTGCACCACCTGGGCACGCTGAGCGTCGGTGAGGTAACCGACCTCGCCCGAGGAACCGAGGACGAACAAGCCGTCGACTCCGGCTTCGATCTGCAGTGAGAGCAGACGTTCGAGGGACTTGGTGTCGACCTCGCCCTCGAGCGTCAGGGGTGTGACGATCGGCGGGACGATTCCGCTGAAGGTAGTGGTTTCCGTGCTCATGGGGTCTCCATATGTTGGTTGTCGGATTGAGTTGTGGGTGCGGCTGTCAGGGAGAAACGGAGACCGGCTGACCGCTCGAGGCGGACAGATAGGCAGCATCGATCACGCGCATCGACGCGCGGGCGTCTGCCACGGTGTAGTCGGGTGCGGTCCGTGTGGGAAGTCGATCGAGCACGTGAGAGAGAAAGCTCGACACCGCGTTGTCGGAACCGAAGCCGCCGATGGGTAGTGCGGTCACGTCTCCCGAGGATGCGAAGTGGGTCACCGCGGGTTTGTCGTCGTCGGAACTCGCGTATCCGTGGGAGCCGAGGACCCGAACCGTCGCGGTATTCGCGCCGAAACCCGGTGCTGCGGGGATTCTTCCGACGGTCACCGTCGCGGTGACGCCGTTTTCCAGGGCGAGCGAGATCAACGCCGTGTCTTCGACGCCGAACTGCTGGTGGGCCCCGCCGTACAGTGTGCTCGTCTCGGCGTACACCTCGGTGACGTCCAGGCCGGTGAGGTATCGGAGGTAGTCGGCGGCGTAACCGGCGAAGTTCATAACTTCTCCCCCGCCTGACAGCGCGGGATCCACTACAAGTTCGGGACGCTCCACCGAGGTCGCGAAATGTGTTCCGCTTGCGAGGAACTCGATGTCCACGTGGCGCGGCAGTCCGAGATTTCCGGCGTCGATCCATCGGCGCAGTCGCCGGAGCGCAGGTGAATGAGTGCGGTTCACCACCGTGCAGATTCGCCCGTTCGACCGTGCGGCTTGCTGAACCGCCGCTGCCTCCGCCTCGTCGATGCCCACCGGCTTGTCCACGAGGACGTCGAGCCCCGCGTTCAATGCGGCGATCGCAAGCCGTGCATGCCTGGTCGGCTCACTGCAGATGATCGCCAGGTCTATCCGTTCGGGATCGAGTAACTCGCCGAGTTCGTCGATCCACTCGATGTCTGCGGCCTTTGCCATCGCGATTCCGTCCTCACGAATCCAATCGGGGACCGAGGATTCGTCGGAGGCGCCGACCAGGCTCACTCGAGGATCGGAACGCAACAGGTCCGCATAGGAGCCGGCATGCCTGACGCCGCTGACAAATCCGACGCGGATCGAACCGGTGCCGGTCATTGGTTTTCTCCGATCGAGACAGCGCGGCCGGTGTCGAGCGATTGCTGGGCAGCGACGGCAGTCGCGAGAGCTGCACGCACCTGCCAGTTCTCGACTATCGGGGTCGCGGAACCGTCGAGAGTGGCGATCCAGTGGCGCATCTGATGCGCCATCGCATCTTCGATCGACGACGGCGGCGCGTTGGTCGTGTCCGTCATCAGTCCCGGGTCGTCTCCGGTGTCGTGCGCGAGTGTGCCGGAAGTCCCGGACACCACGATCCGGCGCACCATCTTTCCCGATTGTGGTAGTGCGTATGCCAATTCGATGAGCGCCAGTGATCCGTCCTCGAAGCGGACAGTCAGATGGAAGCTGTCGTGCACGGGCATCCCCGCCGCGAAAGTCGGGAAACTACGAGCGAACACGCGGATCGGACGACGACCGATCAGCCACGTCACCAAGTCGAGTGCGTGAGTTCCGTTGTGAACGGGGTGACCACCCGAGCGTGCCTTGTCGTGTTGCCAGCCTCGCCAACCTCCGGGCCAGACGTGGCCGGTGTACCAACTGAGGTGGATCAACCGGGGGTCGCCGATGGCGCCTCGAGCAACCGAGTTTCCGATCGAGGTGATCGACGGCTGGAATCGTACGGTCTGTCCGACCATCAGTGAGGTGCCGCCACCTTCGGTGGCCTCAACCATGGCGTCGAAGTCCGCGACTGTCAGCGCGGCCGGTTTCTCCACGTGTACATGCTTTCCCGCGCGACCGGCGGCGATCGTCACCGGCGCGTGGTCGGGAGTGGCCCCGACGACGTTGACCGCGTGGACCGTCGGGTCTGCAAGAATCTTGGCCAGATCGGTACTGGCCTTCGCGCCTGGAGCCAACGCCGCGACCGATGCCGCCCGGTCCATGTCACTGCCGAATACGTAGGCGAGCTCGACCGACGGGATGCGCGCCAGAGCGCTGACGTGGTCCCGCGCGATTCCTCCGCTGCCGATGACGGCTACGCGCACGGTCACTTCGCACGTCCCGACAACACTGCCGGTTCGCCGCCACCGAGCCGTACCTGTTCGGCGACGACGAGTGCGCGTTCGCGTGCGTATGTCAACGGTGAGTGGGGATCAGCCTTGCCGTCGAGAACTGCTGCCATCTCGTCGATTTCGTGGCGAATCGCAGCCTGCATCCACAACGAGGATCCTCCGTTGCCCGAGTTGTACTTCTGCGCCCTGCTGGCGGAGTCGATCAAGGATTGGTTCTCGGCGTCGACGTCGAAGATCGGCCACGACTCTTCGACCTGTCCCCCGCGTAGTCGGCTGACCCGGCCGGTGTGGAAGTCCGCGTGGACCGAGCCTTCGGCGGCATTGACCGTCAGCTCCCAGGAAGAGGTGTGTGAACGCGTGGAGATGGTGTGTCTGCCGATCGCGCCGCCGGCAAACGAGACCACAGTGTTGCGGAAGCCGTCATCCGCCGTGGCGATGCTCGACACGGCAGTCACCTCGCCGCCGAGCCAGCACATCAGGTCCAGTTCGTGAATTTCGTGAGTCAGTTCTCCACCTGTTCGACTCTTGTCGAGCTTCCACCACTGTGGATCTGCGCCGCCGGTGTCGATCCATCGTGAGCGCGACGTTTCGATGGCAGCGACCTCCCCGAGTTCCCCCGAAGTCAGCAGGTCCGCCAGCCGTCGTACACCCGGCATCATCCGCATGATGTGCCCGACCATCAACGGTGAAGCGCTCGCGCCGGCGCTCGCGATCATGTTGTGCGCATCGACCAGTTCGACGGCGAGTGGCTTTTCGACAAAAACTGCCTTGCCGTGTTCGAGTGCTGCGATGGCAGGTTCTGCGTGCGCGTGATTGGGCGTCGCGACGACAACGAGGTCCACGTCCGGGTGGGCAGCCACCGCGTCGTGATCGTCTGTCGGGATTGCCGCGAACTCCGCGGCGACGTCCTTTGCCCGCTCGAAGTCGCGGTCACACAGCATCGCCAGTTCGAAACGTGGATGGGCAGCAAGCTCGCGAGCGAGGGAACTACCGAAGAATCCGCAACCGACCACACCGACTTTGTATCGGGTCATGAAGTCTCCAAAGATTGGATGAGGGATGTCCTATGTTATACGGCCAGCGCCATCGACCGTCAATTCGAGGTCGGTAACACAGTCTTCATCTATGCAGGTAGAGGCAGTATTTCCGCGTCGAAACCCGCCGAAAGACGAAGTTGGGCGACGCGAGTTCAGAAGATTCTCTAGACGCTTTCTGATCCACAATGTAAGTTACGCAACATCGGACGTCGAACATAGGACATCCCCTATCCACTCCCCTTGATGTCCCGCTCCCCGCCTTGGAGGCCGCCTTGAAGAACGAACGACCGCTGAGCTCCGCGTTCACCCGCCGAGACCTGTTCCGGTACACCGGGCTGTTGGGAGCTGCAGCAGGTATCACCGCGACTCTCGCAGCCTGTGGCGGTGGCCCGTCGTCGACCTCGGTTGTCGGCGGTTCCGCGAGCACCGGCGATCTGACCACCGCCATCGGATACGGAAACGACCAGAGCTTCGACCCGATGCAGACTGCATCCGGTTTCCTCATGGCAGCCGTCAACCACGTCTACGAGGGCTTGCTCGAAAACGATCCCGGCACCGGTGAGACGTATGCGGCGCTCGCACAGGCTGTCCCGACCGACGCCACCGCCTCGAGCTGGACCATGAAGATCCGCGAAGGCGCAACCTGGCACGATGGCACTCCCGTCACCTCGGACGACGTCGTCTTCACCTTCGATCGCATCCTCGATCCGCAGCAGAATGTACTGATCCGCTCCTTCTTCTCCTCCTGGTTGCAGTCCGTCACCAAGGTCGACGACCAGACGGTGACCCTGAACTTCAACTACCCGTTCAGCGCTGCCGCGCAGCGTCTCTCGATCGCCAAGATCATGCCCAAGCACGTCTTCGACGGGCATTGGGACGAGGCCAAGTCCGGGGCGCTCGTCGTCGGTTCCGGTCCGTACAAGCTCAAGAGCCATACTCCCAAGAGCAACACCGCTTTCGAGGCTTTCGAGGCGTACAACGGGCCGCGTCCGGCCAACTTCGCGACCATGAACTGGCTGTCCATCGTCGACACCTCCTCACGCATCGCACGAGTCTCGGGCAACAATGCCGGTGCACAACTCGCCGACAATATTCCTGTCGCCAACGTCCCCACCCTCACCTCCGGTGGGCGCACCGTCGAGGGCAACCCGGGCATGAACCTCATGTACCTGCTCTTCGACACCACCCAGGCACCGTTCGACGACGTTCGCGTTCGCCAGGCGATGTTCTACGCGATCAACACCCCGAAGATGATCGAGATCGCCCTCGGTGGCAAGGCAGCACCGGCCTCGAGTTACCTGTACGAGCGCAACCCCGACTACGCGCGAGCGTCGACGGTCTACTCCTACGATCCGGACAAGGCGCGCTCGCTCCTCGCTGCCGCCGGCGTCAGTGGTCTCGACCTGACACTGCTCTCCACCAACGTCAGCTGGCTGGCCGACTGCTTGCCGACCATCAAAGAGTCTTGGGATGCAGTCGGATTCAACACGACGCTCGAACCGCAGGACACCAGCGCCATGGTCAGCAAGCTCAACAGCGGCCAGAAGTTCCAGATCGCCGCTGGTACGTCCAACCCGCAGGCATTCGGCAGCGACGTCGACCTGCTGGTCCGCTACACGTACAGCAAGGGCGGCCTGTGGACGAAGACCTACGCCAAGTGGGACGACACCCCCGAGGCGCAGAAGATCTACGCCACCATGGACGAGGCCACCCGCGAGACCGACCCGGCCAAGCGCAGCACCCTCGTGCAGTCGTACCTGAACCAGATCGCCGAAAACGCTGTCTACTACCCGGTCCTCCATCAGGAACTACTGACGGCGTGGGATCCGAAGAAGATCGCCGACGTCACTCCGCTGCCGTACCCCGGCGTCAACTTGCTTCAGGCGAAGCCGGCCTGACACCCGTGCGCTCGGCCGTTTCCCACAACTGAGAGATCCCCCGATGGCAAGAGTCCTCCCCATGCTGATCAGGCGATTACTGATACTGATCCCCCTGATCCTCGGCATCATCGCTTTCGTCTTCATCGTGATGCAGTTCGCGCCTACCGATCCCGCAACCGCGGCGTTCAACGGCGGCAACCCGACTGCGGAGCAGTTGCAGCAGTTCAAAGAAGAGAACGGACTGCTCGATCCGCTTCCGCTGCAATACGTTCACTTCGTGACCGATCTGGTCAGCGGCAACATGGGCGACAGTCTGATTTCCGGTACCCCGGTGTTGGATTCGATCTCCACCGCTCTGCCACTGACCATTCAGCTCACGGTTCTCGGACTGGTGATCGCCGTCGTGCTCTCACTGATCTTCGGTGTCACCAGTGCACTGTTCCGCGATCGTTGGCCGGATCAGGTCATCCGAGTGATCTCACTCGGTGGTGTGGCTGCACCGTCATTCTGGTTGGCACTGCTGATGATTCAGTATCTGGCCGTCCAGCTCGGATGGTTCCCCACCGGTGGCTACGTCAATCCGAGCGACTCCGTCACCGACTGGCTCTGGTACATGGCACTCCCCGCCCTGTCCCTGTCACTGCCCGTCGCAGCACAACTCACGCGCATCATCCGTACGTCCATGGTCGAAGAGTTGGACAAGGACTACGTCCGAACCGCGATCGGCAGCGGCCTGCCCTATCACGTGGTGATCGGCCGAAACGTGTTGCGTAACGCGCTGATCAACCCGCTCACCGTCCTGGGTCTACGGGTCGGATACCTCCTCGGTGGCGCTGTGGTCATCGAGCAGATCTTCGGCCTGCCCGGCATGGGTCAGCTGATGATCAACGGCGTCACCAACGGTGACCCCGCAGTCGTTCAGGGTGTTGTCATCGTCATCGCGGTCGGCTTCGTCATCGTCAACCTCGCCGTCGACATCCTCTACCTGCTCGTCAATCCACGACTTCGGAGCGCAGCATGATGAGAAGAAAACTCACCGAGAAGCTTTCGCGACCCGGCATCACCTTTTCTCGCTTCCCCCTCTCGGCGTGGCTCTCGATGGCCGTTCTCGCGATCATCGTGCTCGCCTGCCTGTTCGCGCCGCTGATCACGCAGTACACACCGCTCGAACAGGCGGTCGGTTCCTCCGGCCCCAGCTCCGCACACTGGTTCGGACAGGACAGTCTCGGCCGAGATCTGTTCAGCCGCTTGCTCTACGGCGGACGCTGGTCACTGACCATCGGTCTCGGTTCCACTTTCCTCGCACTGTGCGCCGGCGCTCTCATCGGATCGGTGGCCGCAACGAGCCGAAAAGGCGTCGACGAGACCATCATGCGTGTGCTCGACGTGGTCATGGCGTTCCCGGGCATCGCGCTCGCTGCCGTACTCGTCGCAGCATTCGGTGGTTCCATCCCGGTTCTGATCGTCACTATCGCGTTCCTCTACACGCCGATGGTTGCCCGCGTCGTTCGGGCGAACGTTCTCGCTCAGTACGGCGAGGATTACGTCGCGGCCGAAAAGGTCATCGGCGCAAGAACTTCGCACATCGTCGTCAAGCACGTCGTGGCCAACTGTGCTGCGCCCGTTCTCGTCTTCTGCACTGTCATGGTCGCCGACGCCATCGTGCTCGAGGCCAGCCTGTCGTTCATCGGCGCCGGTGTCCGTCCCCCGGATCCGTCGTGGGGATCGGTGATCGCCGACGGCAAGAACATGGTCCTTCTCGGTGGTTGGTGGGCAACGGTGTTCCCCGGACTGCTCATTCTGCTGACGGTGCTCTCCCTCAACGTGCTCGCCGAGGGGCTCACCGACGCGATGGCCGACCCGAGCCTGAAGAAGACCAAGAAGACGCCCTCTGCACTGGAAGCAGCACAGACCGCCGCAGCGGAGGAGACCTCCAACGAACTCATTCTGGAGGACGAAGCGGCACTGAGCGCCGACACTCCGGAGTTGTCCGACGACTTCGCCGACCCGAGCGTCGTGAAAGATGCTCTCGAGCCGGCCGCGGAGCCGACGCCTCTCGAAACTCACCTGAAGATCCTGGCGGAAACCGAGCGGTCTCGCTCCGATCGTCTTGTGTACGAGGGCGATGCAGCGCCACTCCTCGAGGTCCGCAATCTCACGATCCGGTTCCCGGAACGCTACGGAGACACAGCGATCGTCGACAACGTGAGCTTCACCGTCCGCCCGAACGAGACGATGGCGCTCGTCGGCGAGTCCGGTTGCGGAAAGTCGCTCACCTCGCTGGCGATCATGGGCCTGCTACCCAAGACGGCAGTGGTGACCGGCGAGATCCTGTTCGACGGAGTCAACGTCCTCGAGCTGAACAACCGGGAGCGAAACAAGCTGCGCGGGCACGACATGGCCATGATCTACCAGGATGCGCTGAGTTCGCTCAATCCCGCGATGCTGATCCGCGCCCAGTTCAAGCAGCTCACCAAGCGTGGCGGTACCCGCACGGCCGAGGAATTGCTCGAACTCGTCGGACTCGATCCGGTACGCACTCTCGCCAGCTACCCGCACGAGTTGTCCGGTGGTCAGCGTCAGCGCGTCCTGATCGCCATGTCGCTCACCCGTAGTCCGCGGTTGATCGTCGCGGACGAGCCCACCACTGCTCTCGACGTCACCGTCCAGGCTCAGGTCGTGGACTTGCTCAACGACCTTCGGGAAAAGCTGGGATTTGCGATGGTCTTCGTCAGCCACGACTTGGCACTGGTTGCCTCGCTGGCCCACAAGATCACGGTGATGTATGCCGGTCAGGTCGTCGAGTCGGCCCCGACAAGCGATCTGCTCGTCGATCCCCGCCACGAATACACCCAGGGCCTTCTCGGTGCCGTTCTCTCGATCGAGGACGAAGCGCCGCGACTGCATCAGATTCAGGGAACTGTGCCCTCACCCGGAAACTTCGCGCCGGGAGACCGTTTCGCCGAGCGTTCCACTCGCCCGGACTCCGATCCCCTGCGAAAGCCGGAGATGGTCCGTATCGACGGGACCGAGCATTGGTTCGCCAACCAGTCCGCGACTCCCGCACATGCAGAATCGGAATTGGAGAGCGTGCGATGACTACAGCTGAAGCACCCATCCTGGAACTGAAGAACATTCACGTCGTCCACAAGACCCGTTCGGGATCACTTTTCAAACCCGGCACAGTTCACGCGGTCAACGATGTCAGTATCGACGTACGACGAGGGACGACGATCGGCATCGTGGGCGAGTCGGGTTGTGGCAAGTCCACTCTGGCGAAAGTCATGGTCGGACTGCAGAAACCGACGTCGGGCGACGTGGTCTTCCGCGGCCGAAGCGCTCTGACCCGGTCGGCGGGCGTTCGCAAGGAGTTCGGGCGGGCGATCTCGATTGTCTTCCAAGATCCGGCTACCGCACTCAATCCGCGAATGACGGTGGCCGACATCCTCACCGATCCACTCGACGTCCACGGCATCGGCAACCGCGCGAGCCGGACCGCCCGAGTTCGCGAGCTGGTCGGTTTGGTCGGGCTCCCCCAATCTGCACTCGAAGTCATCCCGAGCCAGATCTCCGGCGGTCAGCGTCAACGTGTCGCGATCGCACGTGCACTCGCGCTCGAACCTGACGTCATCGTGGCCGACGAGCCGACGTCGGCTCTCGACGTCTCGGTGCGCGCGCAGATCCTGAACCTGCTCAGCGACATCAAGGCTCGGTTGGGGCTCGGCATGGTGTTCATCTCGCACGACATACAGACGGTGCGGTACGTCTCCGACACCATCGTCGTCATGAACGCCGGGCGGATCGTCGAGCAGGGAACGGCGCAGGAAGTATTCGACAACCCGTCGGATCCGTATACGGCCAAACTGCTGGGTGCGGCGCCCAGTCTCCTGCAACGCACCGTTGACGTGGGTTGACCAATGGAGCGGATGACCGGACATAGGATGAAGGACGTTCGTATCAGAAAAGGGGAATCGATGTCTGTCCGGAGTGGCACACAGGGCGCTCGTTTCAGCGCGCAAAACCGCATGCGCGCACTTCAGACGGACATCATGAACTTGATCCTCGAACGCAGACTCTCCCCCGGCGACCCGATGCCCACCGAGGCCGAACTGTCCGAGGAATTGGGAATCGGCCGGAACACGCTCCGGGAGGCGCTCAAGGTTCTGCAGGCCTTGGGCGTCGTCGAAATCCGTCACGGCTTCGGAATGTTCGTCGCCCCGAGCAACTTCGACGCTCTCGCCGACGGTCTGACCTTCCGTGGCCGGTTGTCCTTGCAGGGCACCGGGCACGAGGCGATGGAACTGGTCGACATTCGTCAAGCACTCGAGACCGGACTGATCGGTGCGGCGATGGCCGAGATGACGTCGGCCGACCATGCTGACCTCGACGAACTCGTCACCGGTATGGAGGTCCGTGCCGCCGCCGGGAAGAATTTCTCCGACATCGACGCGACCTTCCACTCCCGCCTGTACTCCCCGCTCGACAACCAGGTCCTCGCTCAGTTGATGGACGTCTTCTGGCAGGTGTACAGCGAGATCCAGCAGGCCATCGGGCATTCGGATACGCCACTGATCGACATCGCGTCGAAGCATCGTGCGATTCTCGACGCGATCCGTACGGGTGATGCAGTCGAGGCGGCGCACACTCTCGATGTGCACTTCGGTGGCCTGCGCGAGCGGATCGCCAGTCTTCATGCGTCCGAAGCGCAGTAATCTCGAAACACGTGATTTTGCTCCGCTGTCTCACCATCGCGCCCGTTCTTCCGGCAAAATTACGGGTATGAAGAACCCGAACCTGACGCCTTCGCGCGTTCTCGCAGTTGTCCTCGCTGCCGCCTTGGTCATTTTCGTGATCGCACGTCGCCGCGACGACGGCGTTCTCAGCCGCGGAGAATGGTTGTCGGACAGCGTCGGACCGGACGACCTCGCCGGCTGAAACGACGTATGCCCTCGACCGAAACTCGGCCGAGGGCATACGTACGTGTCATCTACTACTTCATCGAATCCAGTCGGGTTCGCGCGTCCTCGAACCCTGACACCAGCTCGGCCATGACCTCGGCGACCGGGCGGATTTCGTTCATCCGTCCCACGATCTGACCGACGGGCATTGCCACAACTTCCGGGTTCTCCGATGCAGCGATTCTCTGATGAGCGTCGCTGACCAGTAGGTTCTGCAGCGGCATCGGCAAGGGCGCCGGTGCTCCCGGGTTCGACCAGGCTTCCGTCCACTTGGTCTTGAGCAACCGAGCGGGCTTACCCGAGTAGATGCGCGAACGTACGGTGTCGGCCGACGTCGCGCCCAACAGTGCACGCTGAATAGCGGACGGGCCTTCGCCCGATGCACTGCCGAGTTTGTATTCGGACGTGGTGAGCCAGTACGAGCCCATCCACACTCCGGACGCACCGAGCGCGAGTGCAGCAGCCACCTGAGGGCCGCTGCCGATACCGCCGGCAGCCAGCACGGCAGCCGAATCGCCGAGTGCATCAACGATTTCCGGAACCAGAACCATCGACGCAATCTCGCCGGTGTGACCGCCGGCCTCGTAGCCCTGCGCAATCACGATGTCGACGCCGTTCTCGACGTGACGACGTGCATGCTCGACGGCGCCGGCCAGTGCTGCCACCGGCACGCCCTTCTCGTGTGCCTGATCGATCACGTCCTTCGGGGGCGATCCCAGTGCATTCGCGATCAACGCAATCCGATGTCCCAGAGCAACATCGACGTGAGATCGCGCCACCGAGTGAAGCCATCCCAGTACGCCGGTCGCATGCTCGACGTCGTCGGAAAGTGGCGGCACACCCAACTCGTCGAGTGTGCGATTGACGAAGGCGCGGTGCTCCTCCGGAATGAGCTTGTCGAGGTCGACGGCGCCGCCCTCGGTCGGCACCTTGGCCGGCATGACGATGTCGACGCCGTACGGCTTACCGTCGGTGTTCTCGTCCATCCACGTCAGTGCGGCTTCGAGCTCTTCCGGGTCGTTGAACCGGACGCAACCGAGAACACCAAGACCGCCCGCGCGACTGATGGCGGCCGCGACGTGCTCGGAGGGAGTGAATCCGAAGATCGGGTATTCGATGCCGAACTTGTCGGCGAGATCCGAACGCATCAGGCTTCCACGCTTTCTGCCGGTGACGCCACAGGAGCGCCGTTTCCGTTGTGATCGTCAGCCTCGCGCGATTCCGTCTCGGCTTTCGCCCAGCGGTAGTCGGGCTTGCCTGCCGGGTTGCGCTTGATCTGGTCCACGAACCACACGCTGCGCGGAACCTTGTATCCGGCAATCTCTTTGCGCGCTGCGGTGGCGATGTCGTGCAGCGTCGGCGACGTGCCTTCGCGTACCTGAACCACTGCGGCAACGCGCTGACCGAACCGGTCGTCGGGGATACCGACCACCAGCACGTCGAAGATGTCCGGGTGCGCCTTCAAAGCGCCCTCGACCTCTTCCGGGTACACCTTCTCGCCGCCGCTGTTGATGGACACCGAACCACGGCCGAGCATCGTGACCGTGCCGTCGGCTTCGACCTGCGCGTAGTCGCCGGGGATCGAGTAACGAACACCGTTGATCGTGCGGAAGGTTTCGGCCGTCTTGACCTCGTCCTTGTAGTAACCGAGCGGGATGTTGCCCCTGCGAGCGAGCATGCCGCGCTTGCCCGAACCGGGCTCGACCTCGTTACCGTCGTCGTCGAGAACCGTTGTGGAGGCGTCGATCTTGACCGTCGGACCGCCAGTGTGCTTCTGGCCCTTGCTCAATACTGCCAGTCCGCCGAAGCCGGTCTCGGACGCGCCGATGGAGTCCGTCAGCAGGCGGTTGGGCAGCAGTTCGAGGAACTGTTCCTGGATGCTCGGCGAGAAGAGGGCAGCACTGCTGGCCATCACGTAGAGCGTCGAAAGATCGTACGGCTCACCGGTCTCCGGGTTTCCGGCGATCAGTGCGTCGAGCATCGGGCGGCCCATTGCATCGCCCGTGATGAAGATCAGGTTGACCTTGTGCTTGTCGATGTTCTGCCACACCTCGTGGGCGTCGAACTCCGGGTGCATCAAACAGGTTCCGCCGCCGAAGAGGCTGTGGAACACCGCCGACTGGGAGCCGCCGTGAATCATCGGGGGGATCGGGTAGCGGATCATGCTCGGGTTTGCAGCGCCGACCTTCGCCATCTCGTACTCGTCCTCGACCGGGACTCCGGTGACGAAGTTGATGCCGCCGCCGAGCACACGCCACCAGTCCTCGTGACGCCACATGACGCCCTTGGGGCTACCGGTCGTGCCGCCGGTGTAGAGCATGAAGATGTCGTCGTTGCTGCGATCTTCGAAATCGCGCTCACCCGAACTCTGCGCGAGTGCGTCCTCGTAGCCGATGCCGAAAGCACTGAAGTCCAGATCGGTGCCGTCCTCGACCACGATGACGGACTTGACCTTGGGAGTGTTCGGCAGGACGTTCGCGACCTTGTCCGAGTAGCGGCGCTCGTGAATGAGCGCAACCATGTCGGAGTTGTCGAAGATGTACTGCAACTCGTTCTCGACGTACCGGTAGTTGATGTTGACCATCACGGCCCGGATTTTGAAAACGGCGACCATGGCCTCGATCGCCTCGATGACGTTCCGGCAGTAGATGCCGACCTTGTCACCCGGCTGAACGCCATGCTCACGCAGGTAGTGACCGAGGCGATTCGCCCGGTCCTCCAACTGCGCATAAGTCGACTCGCGATTGTCCGAGACCAGCGCAACGCGGTCCGGAACGAGGTCGATTGCGTGCTCTACGAAGTCTGCGATGTTAAGGGCCACGAGATCAAAGTAGAACGTGTTACCGTTTCTGGCAAGACCCAATTTGAGAGCCAGCTCACAGACCCGCCAGGAGCCATCAGTGTCCACTTCGACGACCGAAAAATCAGACATTTCGGAAACCGCGCCGCATTGCCTCGTGGAGAAGCGCGGTCACGTCCTCATCGTGACCATGAACCGCCCCGAGCGTAAGAACGCCATCACCGGCGAGATGATGGCGATCATGGTCGATGCCTGGGACCAGGTCGACAACGACCCCGAGATCCGCGTCGCCATCCTCACCGGGGCGGGCGGCGACTTCTGCGCCGGCGCCGACCTCAAGAACATGTCCGCCAAGCCGCCGGGAGATTCCTTCGCGGGCGGTGGAGTCGACATGTCCAAGATCGAAGGCCTTCTCAAGGGTCGTCGGTTGACCAAGCCGCTGATCGCCGCCGTCGAGGGTGCAGCCATCGCCGGCGGAACCGAAATCCTGCAGGGAACCGACATTCGCGTTGCGGGTGAGAGCGCCAAGTTCGGCGTCTCCGAAGCCAAGTGGGGGCTCTTCCCGCTCGGTGGATCCGCAGTGCGTCTGGTGCGCCAGATTCCGTACACGATCGCAGCCGACATCCTGCTCACCGGCCGTCACATCAAGGCTCCGGAGGCCAAGGAGATCGGACTCATCGGCCACGTCGTCGCGGACGGCAAAGCACTCGACAAGGCACTCGAGCTCGCCGACCTGATCAGTGCCAACGGCCCTCTCGCCGTCCAGGCGATCCTCAAGACCATCCGCGACACCGAGGGCATGCACGAGGAAGAGGCCTTCCAGATCGACGCACAGTTGGGCATGAAAGTGTTCATGAGCGCCGACGCCAAGGAGGGCCCGCGGGCGTTCGGCGAGAAGCGAGCGCCCCAGTTCAAGGGCGTCTAACCCACCCCTTCCCTCCCCCTTCTCGGTCCCACCCACCCCCTTTGTGGGAACCTGCGGAATCAGACTCTGCTCGGCACACCACCTGCCCCCCCCGATCGCGTGAACGTATCGCTCCCCTTCTCTGACAAGGGGAGCGATACGTTCACCCTCCGGGTCTGGCACTGATTGACACCCTCGGACGTGGCCGTGACGCTGCCAGGGCAAAATGTGCCCGCAGGTCGCTGATCACACGCTCTGGCTCCGCGCGCAGCGCACTCGGCACCGTCGGAAGCACGATGATGCCCGCGTTCTGCATACGCGTTCGACGCTCCACTGTCGCCCGGTAGTCCCCAGGTGACAGATGCCAGTCCAGTGAATCGATGTCCCACGCGAATGCCACAGAATCGATCCACCCGTCTGGCATCGCTATGAATTTCCCGTTGGCATCGCAGATCTCACGGTTGAACACCATTTCGGGCAGCCCGCTTCGCTTCCACAGTTCGCGTGCCTCTGCCTCCGGCACCGAATGCACGTTGGCATCCACCTCCCGCAAGACTTTGCGGGGCAATGCGCTACCGCGGATACTTCCGGCTTCCAGCTCCTTGGACAGATCACGAACCGCTACGTCGCCTCGTTGAACGACGTCCGCAATCAACGCGCGAGCGCTATCCAAGGTCTTGCACCGCCGCGCGGCGTCGAGTACCGACCGAACCAGTGGCGCACAATCAATTCCACTGCGTGTCAATGGCGTCGGCAACCTCACCGTCCTCTCGACCACGACGAATCCGGTCGATTGCACCCGGCGATGCATAGGCATCAAGATTTGGACCTCGCCAGAATGCTGCCGATAACCGTGCTGCGCCATCGCAGCTTTTCCTGTGACCATCGATCCACGGCCACAGAACATCAATGCCGCGATCGTGCGCTGTCGCGGTGTCGGGTAGCCGTTCCCCAGCAGGACTATGCCGGGCAGCATCCGCTGCCAGGTACCGCCTTTGCGGCATCGCCCGGCAATCGCTGTGTCGGACACACCCAATCTGGTCAGCTCAGCCACACGGATCACACCATCCATGCTCGCAACGGTCAGCACACTCGGATCGTCTCCCCATACGCCCCTTCTCATGGAATCAGCATGGGGCATCCCCGGCCACGCACGCCCGCGCCAAACAGGCATTTAGACCGATCTGTGGATATCCCTCCACCCTGTGAACGTATCGCTCCCCCTGTCAGAAGAGGGCAGCGATACGTTCACGCGATGTGGTAGGGGGCTGGCGACGGTACTGAGGTTGGGGAATCAGTGCTAGAGCAGTCCGTTCGCTCGAGAAACGGCGGGCCTCGCTCAACCACCCACCGCGGCCGCGAGCTCACGCACATGGTCGGCGTCGCGGCAGGTCACCAGCAGCATCGTGACTCCGGCTTCCTCCCAACGCTTCACGTCGGCGCGCACCTCGTCGACGTTGCCGATGATCATGGTCTCGGTGACCATCTCGTCGGGGACGACGGCGGCAGCTTCGTCCTTGCGGCCCGACATGAAGAGACGGCCGATCTCGTCGACCTCCTTCTCGTAACCCATCCGCTTGTAGACCTGCGCGTGAAAGTTCAACTCCGGGGCGCCCATTCCGCCGACGTAGAGGGCGGTCATCGGCTTGAGAGCGGCGATGGCGGAAGCACGGTCGTCGGTCACGATGACCTGGCACGTGGCGGCCACCTCGAAGTCTTCGCGGCTACGACGGGCCCCGGCGCGCGCGAATCCTTCATCGAGCCACTTGTTGTACATCGGGGCCAGGCGCGGGGTGTAGTAGATCGCCAGCCATCCGTCTGCGATTTCGCCGGCGAGCGCGACGTTCTTCGGCCCTTCGGCGCCGAGCCAGATCGGGATGTCTGCACGCAACGGGTGCGTAATGGCCTTGAGCGGCTTGCCAAGTCCCGAACTGCCCGGTCCCGCATACGGCAGAGGGTAGTGCGGTCCGGGACTGGTGACGGGCGCTTCACGGGCAAGAACCTGGCGCACGATCGAGACGTATTCGCGAGTGCGAGCCAGCGGCTTCTCGAAAGGCTGGCCGTACCAACCTTCGACGACCTGGGGTCCGGATACGCCGAGTCCGAGGATCGTTCGTCCGCCGTTCAGGTGATCGAGAGTGAGCGCGTGCATGGCGCAACTGGTCGGTGTTCGCGCCGAAATCTGTACGACGGACGTACCGAGCCGAACCTTCTCGGTGCGCGATCCCCACCAGGCGAGCGGGGTGAATGCGTCCGAGCCCCACGACTCCGCCGCGAAGACCGCGTCGAATCCCGCACCTTCGGCGGCTTCGATCAGTTCCGGGGCGTTTGCCGGCGGCTGTGCGCCCCAGTATCCGAGTTGCAACCCAAGCTTCATCGCACGCCTCCACATTGCCGGTGATCAGAAGTGACTCTTGCCACAATCTCTAGAACCTGTTCTACTCGATCTTGTGACCATCGGAAAGAGCGGGGTGGCCGACAAGCCCCTGAGCGCACCATTGAATCTCCATTTCGACTACACCAGATCGACGGGACCGACCATCGGCGCGTTCGTGACTGCCCTGCGTGATCGCAAGGTAATCGGCGCCCGTGGGTCGAACGGTCGTGTCTTCGTGCCGCCACCGGAATTCGATCCGGACACGGCCGAACCACTGACCGACTTCGTCGGGGTCTCCGACGGCGGAACGGTCGTGAGTTGGACGTGGATGCCCGAACCCATCGAGGGGCAACCCCTGACGAAACCCTTCGCGTGGGCCCTGATCAAGCTCGACGGCGCGGACACGTCCATGCTCCACGCAGTCGACGTCGACTCCCCCGACGACATCAGCACCGGCCTGCGGGTCCGTGCTCGCTGGGCGTCGGAGCGGATCGGGCAGATCAAGGACATCGAGTGCTTCGAACCAGGTGAGAGCGAAAATGGAATCGCGACAGTCGATTCCAACGCCGATCCTGTCACCATGATCACGACCCCCGTCGACCTGCACTTCATGCATTCCGCTTCGGCCGAGGAGAGTTTCTACCTCCGTGGTCTCGCAGAGGGCAAGCTGATCGGTGGTCGCAGCGGACCCGAGGACAAGATCTACATCCCTCCGCGCGGCGCCAATCCCACCAACGGGAAGCCGACGAGCGAGCAGATCGAACTGCCGGACAAGGGAATTGTCACCACCTTCTGCATCGTCAACGTCCCGTTCCTCGGGCAGCGGATCAAACCTCCCTACGTTGCCGCCTACGTGCTCCTCGACGGGGCCGACATTCCGTTCCTGCACCTGATCCTCGAATGTGATGCCGCGGACGTACGGATGGGCATGCGGGTCGAAGCCAAGTGGAAGCCTCGCGAAGAGTGGGGTTACACCCTCGAGAACATCGAATACTTCCGGCCGACAGGTGAACCCGACGCCGAGTACTCCACCTTCCAACACCACCTGTGAGGCTCCTGAAATGACTTCTGCAGACATCGCAGTCGTGGGCTTTGCTCAGGCACCCCACGTCCGCGAAACCAACGGCACCACCAACGGCGTCGAGATGCTCGTCCCGTGCTTCCAGCAGCTCTACAGCGATCTGGGAATCACCAAGTCCGACATCGGCTTCTGGTGCTCCGGATCTTCCGACTACCTGGCCGGACGTGCGTTCTCCTTCATCTCGGCCATCGACTCCATCGGAGCGGTACCGCCGATCAACGAATCTCACGTCGAGATGGACGCCGCGTGGGCGTTCTACGAAGCGTGGATCAAGATCTTGACCGGCGAGGTCGAGACTGCGTTGGTGTACGGCTTCGGCAAATCCTCCGCCGGGCACCTGCGCAAGATCCTGTCCATGCAGCTCGATCCGTACCTCGTCACGCCGCTGTGGCCCGACTCCGTCTCGATCGCCGGACTTCAAGCCCGGCTCGGACTCGACGCGGGCAAGTGGACGCAAGAGGACATGGCGGAGGTTGCCGCTCGCAGCCGTCGCCACGCGCTGAGCAATCCGAAGGCTCAGCTCGCAGGCGAGGTCGACATCGAGGCCCTGCTTGCAAGTCCATTCCTTGCAGATCCGTTGCGCGCACACGATTGTGCGCCCATCACCGACGGCGCGGCAGCAATCGTCCTGGCCTCGGGCACCCGTGCGCGAGACCTGTGCGAGCGGCCGGCGTGGATCACCGGACTCGAGCATCGCATCGACTCGCCCAACCTGGGTGCACGTGACCTGACGACGTCGCCGTCCACTACGTCGGCAGCCAAGGCGGCAACGGGCGGCGAGGTCGGCAACATCGACGTCGCCGAACTGCATGCCCCGTTCACTCACCAGGAATTGATCCTGAAGGAAGCGATCGGCCTGACCGACGCCACCACGATCAACCCGTCCGGCGGTCCGCTCAGCGGCAACCCGCTGTTCGCCGGTGGTCTGGAACGAATCGGCCACGCCGCCAAGGCAATCTTCGACGGTCAGGCGAATCGCGCGCTGGCTCATGCAACAAGCGGCCCTGTGCTGCAGCAGAACCTGGTAGCAGTCTTGGAGGGACGAAACTGATGGCCGGAACGCCTCAACTCGCGG
This sequence comes from Rhodococcus sp. NPDC060176, assembly GCF_042728675.1. Classification (NCBI taxonomy): domain Bacteria; kingdom Bacillati; phylum Actinomycetota; class Actinomycetes; order Mycobacteriales; family Nocardiaceae; genus Rhodococcus; species Rhodococcus sp. NPDC060176. The sequence goes on along the minus strand of NZ_JBHWYS010000003.1, from coordinate 405,570 downwards.
CCGTGCTCGGCACCGGCCAAACTCACTACGTCGCAAAGCGTCACGACGTCTCGATGGCGGGCATGGTCCGAGAAGCCATCGACGCCGCCATGGTCGACGCCAACGTCGGCTGGGACGACATCGACGCCGTGGTGATCGGAAAGGCCCCCGACTTGTTCGAGGGTTCGATGATGCCGGAACTCGCCATGTCGGATGCCCTGGGCGCCAACGGAAAGCCGTTGCTGCGTGTTCACACTGCCGGCTCGGTAGGCGGTTCGACGGCCATCGTTGCCTCCAGCCTTGTCAAATCCGGTGTCCACAAGCGGGTTCTGACGGTTTCCTGGGAGAAGCAGTCCGAGTCGAACGCGATGTGGGCCCTGTCCGTACCGGTTCCGTTCAATATGCCCGTCGGCGCCGGTGCCGGTGGATACTTCGCCCCGCACGTCCGTTCGTACATTCGTCGATCGAACGCACCGGAGCACATCGGCTACCTCGTCGCGGTGAAGGATCGGCTCAACGGCAGCCTCAATCCTTATGCGCATCTGCGACAGCCGGACATCACTTTCGAATCGGTGCAGGCATCTCAGATGCTCTGGGACCCGATCCGCTACGACGAAACCTGCCCGTCCTCGGACGGCGCTTGCGCGCTGGTGATCGGCAACGAAGAAGCCGCCGCACAGGTGGAGGCCGAGGGTCGTTCCGTCGCCTGGATCCACGCGACAGCCATGCGCACCGAGCCGACGTTCTACGCCGGACGCGATCAGGTCAATCCGCAGGCCGGACGCGATGCCGCGGCCGCGCTGTGGAAGTCCGCGGGAATCACCGATCCGCTGAACGAGATCGACTGCGCCGAAATCTATGTCCCCTTCTCGTGGTTCGAGCCGATGTGGCTCGAGAACCTCGGCTTCGCGGAGGAAGGCCAGGGCTGGAAACTGACCGAGGCCGGCGAAACCGCGATCGGCGGAAAGCTCCCGGTCAATGCCTCTGGCGGTGTTCTCTCCTCCAACCCGATCGGCGCCTCGGGCATGATCCGTTTCGCCGAGTCCGCGATGCAGGTCATGCGACGCGCCGGTGACCACCAGGTGGCCGACGCTCGCAAGGCTCTCGGCCATGCGTACGGCGGTGGCTCGCAGTACTTCTCGATGTGGGTCGTCGGTTCCGAACGTCCCACCACGTAACAGCAGCAAACACGCCGATCAGGAAGAGGCCGAAGATGAAGTACACCGTCGGGGTTGCCATGAACCCCTTGGACCAGTTAGCCGGCATTGCTAAAACTGCCGAGGAATGCGGCTTTTCGTCGATCGCTCTCCCCGATTCACTGTTCTTCATGGAAACGCAGGCGGCGGATTACCCGTACACCCCGGACGGGTCTCGGATGTGGAATGCCGAGACCCCCTGGGTCGATCCGCTGATCGCCGCGGCCGCAATGGGCGCGGTGACCGAGAAGATCGAGTTCTACACCCAGGTACTCAAGCTCGGTAGCCGCAATCCGGTCCTGCTCGCGCGGCAGGTCGGATCGGTAGCTGCACTGACGAACAACCGCTTCGGCTTCGGCGTCGGAATCGGTTGGGCTCCGGAAGAGTTCGAGTGGTGCGGCGCGCCGTACAAGCGTCGCGGCGCCCGCGTGGACGAGATGATCGACGTCCTCAAACTGATTCTCGGCGGCGGCATGGTCGAGTATCACGGCGAGTTCTTCGATTTCGATCGCCTGCAGATGAGTCCGGCTCCCACCAAGCCGGTTCCGTTCTACGTCGGCGGCCACACCGAGGTCGCACTCAAACGTGCTGCGCGCGTGAGCGACGGTTGGACGTCGGCAATGATCAAGTTCGACGATCTTGTCGGTGTCATCGCCCGACTGCGTGAACTGCGCGCCGAGTACGGACGCGAGAACGAGCCGTTCGAAATCCAGACGGTATGCATCGACCGTTTCGGCAAGGACGGTTACGCAGAGCTCGAAGATGCCGGCGTCACGGACATCATCACCGTGCCTTGGGTTTTCGACGGAATCGGATTCGATGCCCCACTGGAGGCAAAGCAGGATTCGATGCGCAAATTCGCCGAGCAGTACATCAACTGAGGAGCCGCGATGAGTGACGAACACCCCGCCCGCGTCGCGGGTAACGCTTCGCGCGCCGCAGCGAGTGGCAAGAACAAGGAAGCCTGGCTGGACCTCTTCGCCGAGGACGGTTGGGTGGAGGATCCGGTCGGGCCGTCGGGCTTCGATCCCGAAGGCAAAGGGCATCACGGGCGCGAAGCGATCTCCAAGTTCTACGACATGACGATCGCGAACGCGGACAAGCTCGAATTTCTGATCGACGATTCCCTGGTGTGCGGCAACGAGAACGTCAACATCGGCAAGATCCGGACCACCATCGGCGGCTCGATCATCGACGCCGAAGGCGTGTTCGTCTACCGGGTGAACGACGCCGGCCAGATCGCGTCGCTTCGAGCATTCTGGGAAGTGGATCGTGCGATGAAGACGGCACGCAAAGCCTGAGAACCCACAGTACGAGCGCGGCCCCGGTCATCGACCGGGGCCGCGCTCGTCGTATTCGAATAAGCCTGTCGTACTTGCACCGCGAACCTCGAAATGGTTTCCTGGTTCCCAACGTCGCGTGTCGATGACGGACTGCGTCAGGCATGGAGGCGTCGTACTGCAAGGGGTCACTCATGACCATTTCGTTCAATCACACCATCATCGCCGCAAAAGACCGACAAGAGTCGGCGTGGTTCTTCACTCACATGTTCGGTCTACCGGGCCCTGTCGAGGCCGGCTACTTTCTCGGCGTCGAACTCGAGCACGGCGTGACGCTGGATTTCGCACAGGTGGAAGAGGGCGCCGAGGTGCCGTCTCAGCACTACGCCTTCCTCGTCTCCGAAGACGACTTCGACGGCATCTACCAGCGCATACAAGCCTTGAAGCTTGATCACTGGGCCGATCCGCGCCAGTCGAGTACCGGCTTCAACACCAACGACGGTGGGCGTGGGGTCTACTTCCTCGACCCGTCGGGCCACTTCCTCGAAGCGATCACCAAACCATACGGCGGCTGAATTGGTGATTGAACTACAAACGGCGGCGCCTACGGGAGATGAGGGATCCCGCAGACGCCGCCGCAGTTCCAGGTTGCCAGCTAGTGGCCCCCCGGAACGTCTACTGTAGTTCTGCGTGTTCGAGGTTGCAGAGGCAACTCCCGAAAAGCTACACAGAACCTACTCGCCGGTTATCAGGTAAGTATATGTCCGGATCAGTGTTTGACCGGGCATCCCGATGTCTTGTAATCAACCTGAAACTCTTTGATGCCGTTGAGCCAGCCCGAGCGCAGGCGACGCGGATCGCCGAGCCTGGTGATGTCGGGTAGGTGATCGGCGATCGCGTTGAAGATCAGATCGATTTCGAGACGAGCCAAGTTCGCGCCGATGCAGAAGTGCGCACCGGTGCCGCCGAATCCGAGGTGCGGATTGGGGTCACGCATGATGTCGAACTTCGTGGGGTTCTCGAAGACGTCTTCGTCGAAGTTGGCCGACGCGTACATCATCACGACGCGATCGCCCTTCTTGATCTTCTGTCCGCCGAGTTCGGTGTCTTCGAGCGCGGTGCGCTGGAAAGAGGTCACCGGGGTGGCCCAACGAACGATCTCGTCGGCCGCAGTCTTCGGGCGTTCCTTCTTGTACAGCTCCCACTGGTCGGGATTGTCGAGGAAGGCAACCATGCCGTGTGTGATGGCATTGCGAGTGGTCTCGTTACCCGCGACCGCAAGCAGGATCACGAAGAAGCCGAATTCCTCTGGGGAGAGCTCATTTCCGTCGATGTCAGCTTCGATGAGCTTGGTGACGATGTCATCGGCGGGACACTTCTTGCGCTGATCCGCCATCTGGTACGCGTATCCCAGGATCTCCATCGACGCTGCCTGCGGGTCGATGTCGAATTCGGGGTCGTCGTACGACGTCATCTGGTTGGACCAGTCGAAGAGCTTCATTCGATCTTCCTGCGGCACACCGAGGAGCTCGGCGATTGCCTGCAGCGGAAGTTCGGACGCGACCTGAACCACGAAGTCTCCGGCACCACCGGCAGCCGCAGTCTTGACGATCTTTTCGGCGCGCTCGGTCAGTTCTTCGCGCAGGCTGTTGATGGCTCGCGGGGTGAATCCACGCGAAACCAGCTTGCGAAGCTTGGTGTGCTCCGGAGCGTCCTTGTTGATGAGGATGAAGCGCTGCATCTCGACGTTCTCGCGCGGGATGTCGTCGGCGAAGCGAGGAATCGCAGTGTTCTCGTGGGTCGAGAAGATGTCGCTTCGCTGCGAGACCTCCTTGACCTCTTCATGACGGGTGACCACCCAGAAGCCCTCGTCCTGGAATCCGCCGATTTCCGGGGGCTGCGGATTCCACCACACGGGGGCCGTCTTCCGGAGTTCAGCGAACTCCTCGAACGGCATACGTTCCGCGTAGATGTCGGGGTCCGTGAAGTCGATTCCCTCGGGGAATGCGGGCTGTGCCACTGATGTCTCCTGCCCTAAGCCTTTTCATCACAGGGGTGATGGGGATCCGTGATGTGTAACACGTTCTACTCTCATTGAAACACAAGCCTGCTTACTAGGAAAGGAAACGTCGGCAGGTCTTGCTTCCCGCAGAGAACCTGTTCTACTTTTTCATTACAAGGAAAGGAGCCCGCTGTGGGCACACCAGTAATCGTCGAGGCCGTCCGTACACCGATCGGCAAGCGCGGAGGTTGGCTCGCCGGTCTGCACGCCGCCGAGATCCTCGGAGCTGCACAAAAGGGAGTTCTCGACCGGTCGGGAATCGACCCGTTGCTGATCGAGCAGGTGATCGGCGGCTGCGTCACCCAGGCCGGCGCTCAGTCCAACAACATCACGCGCACTGCGTGGTTGCATGCAGGTCTGCCGTGGCAGACCGGCGCCACGACCGTGGACTGCCAGTGCGGTTCGGCCCAGCAGGCGAACCATCTGATCGCCGGACTGATCGCCACCGGCGCCATCGATGCCGGCATCGCCTGCGGCATCGAAGCGATGAGCCAGGTTCCCCTCGGCGCCAACGTCGGTGACCAGGCCGGACCGCGTCGGCCGGCGACGTGGGACATCGACATGCCCAACCAGTTCGAGGCTGCAGAACGCATCGCGCGCCGACGCGGACTGACCCGCGACGACGTCGAAGCTCTCGGTGTCCGCTCGCAGGCACTGGCCAAGCAAGCTTGGGAGGAAGGGCGTTTCGACCGAGAGGTACTCGAACTCTCGGCGCCCCAGGTCGACAAGGAAGGAAACCTCACGGGCGAGACCAAGCTCGTCAATCGCGATCAGGGCCTGCGCGATACGACGGCCGAGTCCCTTGCCCGGTTGAAGCCCGTTCTCGAAGGCGGGATTCACACTGCCGGAACGTCTTCCCAGATCTCCGACGGTGCGGCCGCAGTCCTGCTCATGGACGAGGACAAGGCTCGCGCACTCGGATTGAAGCCACGCGCCCGCATCATCGCCCAGGCACTGGTCGGCTCGGAACCGGAGTTCCACCTCGACGGACCGGTACAGGCAACCAGCCGTGTTCTGGAGAAGAGCGGAATGAAGATCGGCGACCTCGACCTCTTCGAGATCAACGAAGCATTCGCGTCGGTCGCTCTGTCCTGGGCCCAGGTCCACGAACCTGACTTCGACAACGTCAACGTCAACGGTGGCGCACTCGCCCTGGGCCATCCGGTCGGCAGCACGGGCTCTCGACTGATCACCACCGCACTGCACGAACTGGAGCGTCGTAACGGCTCGACGGCTCTGATCACGATGTGCGCCGGCGGCGCGCTGGCCACCGGAACCATCATCGAGCGTATCTGAGATGACTACTCCCCCAGCCAAACCCAAGGGACTCGACGCTCCGGCGACGGTCAAGATCATCAAGTGGATGTCGAAGGCAAACGTCGCCATGTATCGCGCCACAGACGGGAGGCTGGGTAGCAAGTGGCGGGTCGGCAGCGCGTTCCCACGCGGGCTGCCGATCTGCCTGCTCACCACTACCGGTCGCAAATCCGGTGAGGAGCGAATCAGCCCGTTGCTGTTCCTCGAGGACGGCGAAGACGTGATTCTGGTGGCGTCGCAAGGCGGTCTTCCGAAGAATCCGATGTGGTACCTCAACATCAAGGCGGATCCGGTGGTGACGGTGCAGATCAAGTCTCGGATCCGCTCGATGAAAGCCCGCGTCGCAACCGAGGACGAGCGCGCTCGGCTGTGGCCGAAGTTGACGGCGATGTATCCGGATTTCGACAACTATCAGGCCTGGACGGACCGCGTCATTCCCGTCATCGTGTGCGAACCCCTGACGAACTGAACAATTTGTTTACAACAGAACGTTTACATCGGTCCGGGTTCGTGCCACCCTGGATTCATGACCGATGACCAGTTCAGACCGATCGATTCCGGCCGCGAACGCGCACATCGCGAGTACGCCGGACTCTTTCGGATCAGCGAGCGCCACGGCGCGACCCGAAGCCAGCGCGCGCGGCAATCTCATCCGGAGATGCTCGAGCCCTACGGCGCGGTGCGCGTCGTGGCTCGTCTGGCCGGCGGCACCGACACACCCGAGGTGAACGAACCCGAAGTCGACGACGCCGACGTCATGGCTGCGTTGACTCTCATTCCCAAGGCCCGAGCCGAAATGGAACAGCTGGAAGCACTGTTCCTCGGAATTGCCCGTGAACGGGGCATGACCTGGCAGGACATTGCCTTCGGACTCGGGCTCGGCAGTACTCAAGCCGCCCGCCAGCGCTACGAACGGCTCGTTCGCCGCACCGGAGGCTGAACACGTGCCATAACGGGCGAGTTGGAGCACTATTGACTCGTACGGTCCGCACGGCGTTTCGACAGAGCCTCGAACACAGCAAGGAGTCGCATATATGACGACGCATATTCAAGATCAAATCCTGGACCGACGCGAGATCACTTCCGCACTCGTGCGTGCGCTGGAGCGTCGCCACGAGGTGCTGGATGCAGTGGTCGACAGCAAGGACCATCAGGAGGCACTGACCACCGTCGCGGAACTCCTCGGCACGTCGGAAGCAAATGCCGAAGCAGTTCTGAGCCTCAAGTTCAGTGCGCTCACCAAGGCTGCACGCGATCGCATCCAGGGCGAGCTGGAGAATCTCGATGCAACTCTCGAATGGACGACGCTTGATCGCCCCGCGAGCAGTGGGCAGAACTTCAGCCTGCGTCCGTTCAGCGACAGCGCAGAAGACAAGTCGCTGTTCACGATTCGCTCGGGTGAGCAGCTCGACGAAGACGGCAAGCCGTGGAGCGAGGATCGAATCGAAGCCGAGCGCACAGGTGGCCTCCGCCGTATCGACGACGAGAGCGCTGCCTGGTTCGTCGCCGAGGACGTCTCCGGCGACAGCCCGACGAGCGTCGGCCTGGTGTTCGGCGAACTCGACGGCCAAGAGGTCAACGTCGCGATCTGGATTGCACCCGAGTCCCGCAAGAAGGGCTACGGCACCGCCTGCGTGAAGCATTCGCGGCGCGAGCTCGCAGCAGAGTTCCCCGGCACTGTTCTGGTGGTTCGGGCGCCCGCGTAGGCGGCACGCCGCCTGTGAGTGGTTGAGGAGTCCCTGCACTCCTTAACCACTCAGGGGGCCGAAGGCCCTACGCCCCGTACACCGGCGTCGGAATCTCCGCCTTCTCCAACAGCGTTGCCACGACGGGCCCGATCTCCTTCGGGTCCCAACGGTCACCCTTGTCCTCGCTCGGGCCGTGACGCCAGCCTTCCGCGACGGTGATCTTTCCGCCCTCTACCTCGAATACTCGGCCCGTGACGTCCTTGGACTCGGCGCTTCCGAGCCAGACGACCAGCGGCGAGATGTTCTCGGGAGCCATGGCGTCGAAGCCCTCTTCCGGAGCTGCCATCGCTTCTGCCATCGCCCCACCCGCACCGACGGTCATGCGCGTGCGCGCAGCAGGCGCGATCGCGTTGACACTGACTCCGTAATTCTTGAGCTCGGCGGCGGCCTGGATGGTCATCTCGGCGATGCCGGCCTTCGCCGCGGCGTAGTTGCCCTGACCGATCGAACCCTGCAGTCCTGCACCCGAACTGGTGTTGATGATGCGTGCGTCGACGGTGTTGCCTGCCTTGGCTTCGCCGCGCCAGTAGGTAGCAGCGTGACGCAAAGGCGCGAAGTGCCCCTTGAGGTGCACGCGGATCACCGCGTCCCACTCACCTTCGCTCATGCCGACGAGCATGCGGTCACGCAGGAAGCCTGCGTTGTTCACAAGCACGTCCAGACCACCGAAGGTGTCGATCGCGGTCTTGATCAGATTTTCGGCACCCGCCCAGTCGGCGACGTCGTCTCCGTTGACCACTGCCTGGCCACCCGCAGCGATGATCTCCGCGACAACCTGCTCGGCCGGACTTTCGCCGGTCGCGGAACCGTCGGCACCCGCACCGATGTCGTTGACGACGACCTTGGCGCCCTCGGCAGCAAACGCCAACGCATGCGCACGCCCGATACCTCGACCTGCCCCGGTGATGATGACTACGCGTCCGTCGACCAATCCACTCATTTTTGTCTCCTATTGCACTCTGCTCGGGCTTGTCGGCTCCGCTTGTGTGCTAACTTACCAAGCAATCGCTTGGTTTGGTACACAGACGTAAGGAATCCCGATATGGGCATCAGCACCTCTTCCGACGGAACCGGCATCACCACGGTCACCATCGACTACGCGCCGGTCAACGCAATCCCGTCCAAGGGATGGTTCGAGCTTGCCGACGCCATCCTCGACGCGGGCAAGGATCTCAACACGCACGTGGTGATCCTGCGAGCCGAGGGACGCGGATTCAACGCCGGCGTCGACATCAAGGAGATGCAGGCTACCGAGGGATTCGACGCGCTGGTCGCCGCCAACCGCGGTTGTGCCGCAGCCTTCGCCGCCGTCTACGACTGCGCTGTCCCCGTCGTCGTGGCGGTCAACGGATTCTGCGTCGGCGGCGGCATCGGACTGGTCGGCAACGCGGACGTCATCGTCGCTTCCGACGACGCGATCTTCTCCCTCCCCGAGGTCGACCGCGGCGCCCTCGGCGCTGCGACTCACCTCTCACGCCTGGTGCCGCAGCACATGATGCGCACGCTTTACTACACGGCGCAGAGCGTCGACGCACACACGCTCAAGCAGTTCGGCAGCGTCTACGACGTGGTCCCGCGCGAGAAGCTCGACGAGTGCGCTCGCGAGATCGCCGCGAAGATCGCCGCGAAGGACACCCGCATCATCCGGTGCGCCAAGGAAGCCATCAACGGCATCGACCCGGTCGACGTCAAGGGCAGCTACCGCCTCGAGCAGGGCTACACCTTCGAACTCAACCTTCTCGGTGTGTCCGACGAGCACCGCGACGAGTTCGTCGCCACCGGCAAGCCGCGCGAGAACGCAACCCAGAAGGAAGGCTGAGAAAAACATGGCTAGCAAGCGTGACAAGACGAAGTCGCTCGACGAGGTAGTCGGCGAACTCCGCAGCGGAATGACGATCGGCTTGGGCGGCTGGGGATCTCGCCGCAAGCCGATGGCCTTCGTGCGTGCGATTCTGCGTTCGGACATCACGGACCTGACCGTGGTCACCTACGGCGGACCGGATCTCGGACTGCTGTGCTCGGCCGGCAAGGTCAAGAAGGCGTACTACGGTTTCGTGTCCCTGGACTCCGCGCCGTTCTACGATCCGTGGTTTGCCAAGGCGCGCACCGCAGGTGAGATCGAAGTACGCGAGATGGACGAGGGCATGGTCAAGTGCGGCCTCGAAGCCGCTGCCGCTCGCCTGCCCTTCCTGCCGATCCGCGCAGGCCTTGGCTCGGACGTCCGCAACTTCTGGGGCGACGAACTCAAGACCGTCACCTCCCCGTACCCCGAGGCCGACGGCCGTTCCGAGACCTTGATCGCGATGCCTGCGCTCAACCTCGATGCGTCGTTCGTCCACCTCAATCTCGGTGACAAGCACGGCAATGCCGCCTACAACGGCGTCGACCCGTACTTCGACGACCTGTACTGCATGGCCGCCGAGAAGCGTTACGTCTCGGTCGAGCGCATCGTCGAGACCGAGGAACTGGTCAAATCCGTTCCACTGCAGAACCTTCTGCTCAACCGCATGATGGTCGACGCCGTCGTTGAGGCACCCAATGGTGCACACTTCACGTTGGCCGGCGAAAGCTACGGCCGCGACGAGAAGTTCCAGCGTCACTACGCCGAGGCCGCCAAGACCCCCGAGTCGTGGCAGGCGTTCGTCGACACCTTCCTCTCCGGCAGCGAAGAGGACTACCAAGCCGCAGTAAAGAAGTTTGCCGATTCATCAACGGCAGGGGAGCAGGCAAAATGAGCGAATCCACCGTCACCCGCGCAGAGTACGTAGTTCTTGCGTGCGCTGAAATCTTCTCCGGTGCAGGCGAAATCATGGCCAGCCCGATGTCGACGTCGTCCACCATCGGCGCTCGCCTGGCTCGGCTCACCACCGAACCCGACCTGCTCATCACCGACGGTGAAGCCCTCATCCTCGAGGACACTCCGGCAGTCGGAACGAAGGGCCCCATCGAAGGTTGGATGCCTTTCCGCAAGGTGTTCGACGTCGTCGCTTCCGGTCGTCGCCACGTTGTGATGGGTGCCAATCAGCTCGATCGCCACGGCAACCAGAACCTCTCCGCTTTCGGCCCGCTTCAGCAGCCGACGCGTCAGATGTTCGGTGTGCGCGGCGCCCCGGGCAATACCATCAACCATGCGACGAGCTACTTCGTCCCCAAGCACTCCAAGCGAGTGTTCGTCGACAAGGTCGACGTGGTGTGCGGTGTCGGCTACGACCAGATCGATCCCGAGAACCCCGCATACAAGTACCTGAACATCCCCCGCGTCGTCACCAACCTCGGGGTTTTCGACTTCGGTGGTCCGGGAAACACGTTCCGCGCATTGAGCCTTCACCCCGGCGTCACGGCAGAAGAGGTTGCCGAGAACACCTCGTTCGAGGTTGCCGGACTCGCCGAGGCCGGTATCACCCGTGACCCCACCGCCGAAGAACTCCACCTCATCCGCGAGACCCTCGACCCGCGCAACCTCCGGGACCGTGAGGTCTCGGCATGACCCCCACCCTGAAGACCGCGCTGACCGAACTGGTCGGCGTGGACTACCCGATCGTGCAGACGGGTATGGGCTGGGTTTCCGGTCCCGCCCTGACATCGGCAACGGCGAACGCAGGTGGTCTCGGCATTCTGGCTTCGGCCACGATGACGTACGACGAGCTCGAGCATGCGATCAAGAAGACGAAGCAGCTCACGGACAAGCCGTTCGGCGTCAACATGCGTGCCGACGCCACTGACGCCCCGCAACGCGCGGATCTGCTGATCCGTGAAGGCGTCAAGGTCGCGTCGTTTGCCTTGGCTCCCAAGAAGGAACTGATCGCCAAGCTCAAGGACCACGGCATCGTCGTCGTGCCCTCGATCGGTGCCGCGAAGCACGCGGTCAAGGTTGCATCCTGGGGCGCGGACGCCGTCATCGTCCAGGGCGGCGAAGGTGGTGGCCATACCGGTGGTGTGGCCACGACATTGCTTCTCCCCTCGGTTCTCGACGCGGTCGATATTCCGGTCATCGCCGGTGGCGGATTCTTCGACGGCCGCGGGCTGGCTGCCGCACTGGCGTACGGCGCTGCCGGTGTCGCGATGGGAACGCGATTCCTTCTCACCAGCGACTCTTCGGTGCCCGATTCCGTCAAACAGGAGTATCTCAAGCGCGGACTGACGGATACGACTGTCTCCCGCAAGGTCGACGGCATGCCTCATCGTGTGCTCAACACCGACCTGGTCAACAGCCTCGAAGGTTCCAGCTATGCAACCGGTTTGATCGCCGCGGCCAAGAATGCCACGAAGTTCAAGGCCATGACGGGCATGAAGTGGTCGACCCTCGCCAAGGACGGTCTCGCGATGAAGCGGTCGGGTGACCGCACGCTGATGCAGATCATCATGGCAGCCAACACCCCGATGTTGCTCAAGGCCGGGCTGGTCGAGGGCAACACGGAAGCCGGTGTTCTTGCTTCGGGTCAGGTTGTCGGCATGATCAACGATCTGCCCAGCTGCAAGGAACTGATCGAAAGCATCATGGAGGGTGCCGCGGGGCGTATCGACGCGCTTGCGGCTCTTCGCTGACACAGCTCTATCCGAGTGCGTCTCCCCCACTGCGCTTTACGCGTAGTGGGGGGAGGCGCACTCTTTGCGTTTGTCGGACTATCCCGTCTTCTCCTGTCCGAACCCGTCGATCACTCCGAAAAACTGGGAGATCGCCACCGCCGCCATCTGCACGGGAGCGGAGTTCCTCTTGTCTATCGTCCCGCGAATCAGCGGCCCACAGATCGAGAGACCAACCTGCAAGTGATCGAGCACCCCGATTCGCGCGCCGATACAACCCATCCCGGAATTGCAGATTCCGAACGCAACAGCTTGTTGGCGAACGTCATTGGTGTTTTGCAGCGACGCCACCGGTCTGTGCCCAGCGCTCAACAGTGATTTCCCGATGGTCGACGATTGCGCAGGGATGCGTGAGCCGACACGAGTCTGAAGGTCGGGGACCATCTGGCTCCCGATTTTCTGGATGTAGCGCACATGGTTCCCTTCCAAAACCCCAAGGTGCACAGCATGTCCAGTCACGAGATGCAGCTGCTGAAGTAGGGGCGTAACCACTCGATCCACTTTGTTTCGATACAGCGAGAGCGCGCCCAGATCTCCTAGCTTGTCGCCTATCTCGTACTCGAGTCCTTCGCGGCGTAGCCAGTTCATCCTCACGAGTTTCAGTAGCATCCGGTGCACGGACGATCGCGGAATCCCGGTTCGGCGCGCCACCTCCCCCAATGTCAGCCGAGGCGCGTCACGAAAGCAGTCCACCACCACCGACAGTCTATCGAGAGTTGACATGGGGATGGACTCTTCGGTGATCGGTCCGACCAACATCGATGTCTCCGTTCCGGTGGCCCGCCGCTTCGGCAGCCAACATTCGTTCCGCCCATCTGAGCTTCCGTGGACTCACTGCGCCAGTACGTCTCCCACGCAGCGGGAGATGCATCTGCATGGGCTTTCACCAGCATCGATACCGATGATCGGTCATGTTCGTTGAGCCCGAATCCATCCCTCGTCACAGTGATGACCGGAGCCCATCAGATCATGCGGCGCCGAGCAGAACGCTCCAAAATCAGGAGGACACATGAATGCTTCATCCCCGTCGACAGGCGTGATCATCACCGGCGGCGCATCCGGAATCGGATTGGCCTCCGCCCGCGCGCTCGCGGCGATCCGACGACCAGTCGCTCTCTGGGATATCGACGAGGCAAAAGCGGTCGATCAGGCAGCAGTGATCTCCTCCGAATTCGGCATCGACGCCATCGGAGTGGGAATCGATCTCACGAGAGCGGACGACTACGCGGCCGCATTGGCCACAACCCGTTCCTCACTTTCCTCCATCGGCGGACTTGTTCATTCCGCCGGGATTGTCGATACCGGATCCCTCGAAGGAGTGACGCTCGACGTGTGGGAGATGGGTATCAACACCCATCTACGTCCGCTCATCCTGTTGGTTCAACAGTTGATGCCTGATTTCACGGCCAATCCCGGTTCGGCAATAGTCGGAATCGCCTCGATCAACGCAACTTTGGGCAATGCAATCAACCCTGTCTACTCCGCTGCAAAGGGTGGGATGTTGTCGATGGTCCGATCGCTTGCGGACCGACTGGGCCCGGACGGCATTCGGATCAACTGCGTCTCGCCCGGACAGATTCTGACCCCTATGCTTCAGCCGACCGTAGACGCATTGGGCGACGGGGCATTCGAACGACGCATCCTCCTCGGCAGGCTCGGTCGCCCGGAGGAAATCGCACACGCTGTCCGCTTCCTGCTGTCCGACGAAGCAAGTTACATCACCGCAACGGAATTGGTTGTCGACGGCGGCAACATCTCGTCGCAACGTATGTGACTTGCCCAAAGATTTACACCCCTTCGACTGTCGTACAACGTCGCTCGGTCCAGCCCACCGGGTGCACTCATGAAAGGAAGAACATGACAATTGCGGATGTCAATGAATCGGAAGAGGTTCGCATCATCGACCAGGGAGAACCTCCCACTCGATTTGCCCGCGGATGGCACTGCCTCGGCCTCGCCAAGGACTACAGCGACGGGAACCCCCATTCCGTCGAAGCTTTCGGTACCAAACTGGTCGTCTTCTCCGACTCGCATGGCGAACTGAAGATCCTCGACGCGTACTGCCGTCACATGGGCGGCGACCTGAGTCAGGGCACGGTCAAGGGCGATTCGATCGCGTGTCCCTTCCACGACTGGAGGTGGGGAGGCAACGGTAAGTGCACCGCGATTCCTTATGCCCGACGTGTCCCCCCGCTTGCCAAGACCCGCGCTTGGACTGCGCTCGAACAAGACGGACTGCTCTTCGTCTGGCACGACCCCGAAGGCAATCCGCCTCCTGCCGAAGTCGCCATACCGATCATCAAGTCTGCGGAGCACGAGTGGACCGATTGGGTGTGGAAGTCGATAGTCATCGATACGAACTGCCGAGAAATCGTCGACAACGTCGTCGACATGGCGCATTTCTTCTACGTGCACTTCTCGTTCCCCACCTATTTCAAGAACGTCTTCGAAGGACACGTCGCCATCCAGGAGCAGAGCGGCATCAACCGCGACGACATCGTGACCTGGACCGACCCCGACGTACCGAAGTTGGTGTCGAATCTTTCGACAGCGGCCTACCACGGACCGTCGTTCATGATCGACGACTTGCGCTACATCTACGAGAACTTCACGACCGATTCTGTGCTGATCAACTGCCACTACCCGGTGAGCCCGAACAAATTCGTACTCATGTACGGCATTACCGTCCAGAAGTCCGAGGAGATGCCCGCCGAGTTCGCGGTTCAACTTGTCGACGCAATGATCGGATATATCGGCGTCGGATTCGAGCAGGACATCGAAGTGTGGAAGAACAAGACTCGCATCGACAATCCTCTGCTGTGCAGCGAGGACGGCCCGGTCTACCAACTGCGCCGTTGGTACGAACAGTTCTACGTGGACGTCGCCGCCATCACCCCGGACATGGTCGACCGCTTCGAATTCGAGTTCGACACAAGCAAGCCCACCGAAGTGTGGCACCAAGAAGTTGCGGACAACCTTGCACGCAAAGCCGCAGCAGGAGCGCCGCAATGACCATGGAGCCGCTGGACTGCGAGCGGTGCGGAACATACGTCCTCGTGGAGAAGAACAGCTGGCATCACACTTCGACCCAGTGGCGATCAGATTCGCGCACCGCATGTTTGGAGTACCGCGACGATGCTGCACCGCCGAGAATTCGATCCGGAAGTTGTTCCGCATTGAGAAATTCCATCAATCAGGCAGCGACCGACGGACGCATAACAGTTCCCGAATGACAATCGTCCTCGCGACCCTGAAGGCTCACGTCATAGCGGCGGCCAACTCCTGAGACAACGTACCTTTGTTCTCCACCTCAACGGTGTCGCAGCCCTGCCAATGCGCAGTTCTGCGAAGGAGTTCCGCTAACCGCGGCGCAGTCTCTGCGTCCGCGGTGGGTTCGGCCCATGCCGCGCGGACAAGCAGTCGAGCGTTCTGACGGTCGTTCTTGAGATCGACTCGGGCGCAGATTTTGTCGTCGATCAAGACCGGGAGCACGTAGTATCCGTGAACTCGCTTGTGCGCCGGAGTGTAGATCTCGATCCGGTAGTGAAAGTCGAAGAGCCGCAACGCTCGATCGCGTGCCCACACTACCGGGTCGAAGGGTGACAACAGCGCTTCCGCACGAATGGACCTGGGACGCTTCGCTCGCGGATCGATCCACACCTCCCTTGCCTTGCCTCGACGCTCCCAGCCGTCGACGGACACCCGGCGCACACTGCCGGCATCTTCGAGTTCCTGCAATGCCGTTCGTGCTTCTGCGCTGGGCAGACGAAAGTAGTCGGCGATGTCGTCGAGTGTGCCAAGACCATGCGCCCGCACTCCCCGCACCACCAGCTCGCGTATCGCCTCCGACCGCTCGACCCGTGCGTCGAGTATCTCGGGTGCAAGCATCTGCTCGGCCAGGCCGTAACGACGCTCGAAGCCGGCTCGACCTGCCGACACCACCTCGCCCCAACGGAACAGCGTCTCGAGGCCGACTTTCACGTCGGACCACCCCCACCACGGACCCCGTCGTGTGTTCGCTTCGTGTTCGATCTCGCTCGCCGCCATCGGACCGTTGTCGCGCAACTCCTGCCGCAACCAATCGAGGAAGACACTTCGATCGGAAGCCCATCCTCCCTTGTCGCTCAACGCCTTGGCGCGAAACTGGTCCATCCGCCAGCGGAACAGCGGCCACATGTCCACCGGTAGGAACGTAGCCTCGTGGCCCCAGTATTCGAGGTACCCCGAGCCGGGGGCGAAGGCGAGCTGATCGAGCCTGGATTTGTCGTACGCGCCCAGCCGAGCGTAAACCGGCAGGTAGTGGCTGCGTTCGAAGACATTGACCGAGTCGATCTGCAGCACCTGCAGCCGGTCCATCACGCTGACCAGATTGCGACGCGTCACCGTTGTGGGGTGCGATCTGCCGAATCCTTGAGCGGCAAGCGCTATGCGACGGGCAGCTGCCGGAGACACGACTTCGCTCATAGCGGGTCAGAGTACGCACACCCTCCGACACGTTTCAGGAGGGCGAAGTGTGACAGCCGAACAGAACTGCCGACATGAACATCTGCAGTCTGGTCGCATTTTCTGCGGCCCCGTCGAACTTCACCATGCGTCCGACATCCGGAACCAGGTTGAGCGCAGCATGAACAACGAACTTCGCCTCTACCGCCGAAAGCTCCGGACGGATTTCGCGGAGAACTCGCGCCCATTCGACCACGTAAAGCTTCTGGCGATTCTTCAGATCGCTTCGATGACTCGGCAGAAGGTTGTTCATCTCGGAAAAGTAGACCGACATCAATTCGTGCTGTGCAAACGACAACTCCACGTACATCGCCGCCAGTGCCCGGAGTACTTCTTCGTGCGACGTCGCGGAATCGAAGACCGCTGCCGTCGCCAAGTCCAAGCGATCTGCAGCTCGATAGAACACGGCGCCGAGAAGCTCGGCCTTGCTGGGAAAGTAGCGGTACATACCGGAAGCATTCAAGCCGGCGGCCGCGGCGATCTCTTCGATGCTGACGTCGTGATATCCGCGAGAGTCGAAGAGCCGCACCGCTTCCTGCAAGAGACGTTCACGTTTGTTCGTGGTCACGGTCCTAGGCAGCGAGGACTGCTCCAAGCGGCTTGCGGTGGTTGCACCCTCACCTTGATCTATCGCCAGGCACGCGTCGAGCAGAACCTGTTCCATCGCCCGCTGAGGCAGCAACAGATTATGGACGGTGATGCTGCCGATCACGCTGAACATCGCTACCACGAAAAGGGTCTCGTCCCGCGCCGTCATCGCCGGATCGGAGCGCGAAAGATTCCGGGCCACTCGACTATTGACCGCGTCGGCCTGTGCTCGAACGGATTTCCGATCGGCAGCATCGAGAAACCGACTCTCCCAACGATAGATTCCGGCCGTGCGCCGATTGCGAATTGTCGTTCGTATCACTGCAATCAGATCTTCGCGCAATCGGTCCGCATCGGTCGCTGCTGGGGCAACCGAGACGTCGTCGAGCGCACTACCGAGCGCTTCGGTCAACTCCAGTGCCGCGTGACGGAACATCGCGTACTTGTTCGGAAAGTGCCGATACAGCGCCGAACCCGAAATACCCACCGCCGACGCGATGTCATCGACACTGACAGCAGGATATCCGCGCTCACTGAACGCGATTGCCGCAGCTGCCGCGATCTGAGCCTTGCGATCCTTCGGGCGCCTCTTGACGGAGTCGGACCTCACCTGCCGAACAATCCCATTCGACGTCTGCGCGTCGACGAACTGATCGCCCAGGCTCACCATGTACCCCACTCTCCAGCCCACACGCTCGACGCACCTCTATCCGCCTGT
This sequence comes from Rhodococcus sp. NPDC060176, assembly GCF_042728675.1. Lineage (NCBI taxonomy): Bacteria > Bacillati > Actinomycetota > Actinomycetes > Mycobacteriales > Nocardiaceae > Rhodococcus > Rhodococcus sp. NPDC060176. The sequence goes on along the minus strand of NZ_JBHWYS010000003.1, from coordinate 387,595 downwards.
CCATCAAACGAGAATCAGCATAAGCATGATCCCGGGAATTCATACACTTTTTTCATCACTTCGCCCGCCTGCAGCACAATCGTGGCAGTTCAAGAGCCTATCGATCGCAAGAAGAAACCGCCCCTCGGCGTTGATCGTCATGATCCCCGACCAGAATTTGCGTTAACAAAACGTTGCCTGAGGGCGCCGATGATGGGTAGGGTCACCGCTCGAAGCATCCGCTACACAACCGCGACTCAACCAGGCTGACAGATCCGGAATATTCGTAAACATACACCGGGTATGGATTCGAACAGTTCCAATACTGGCACGTCAATTGCGCGAACTCAACCAACACCGCTAGACACGCAGCGAGAATCTCGGTTCACATAATGCTTGCTTGGACACATATATGTGTGAGATGCTTCACAGGCAGTTCGCTCGACCGCCAGCGCTCGAACAGTTCGAACTCCGTGCCGAACACTGTTGATCTGCAAAGGAATTCAATTAGATGACCTACGAGCTACCAGCCGCGAAGGGCCCGGTGCGAGACGTAGCGTTACAGGGGGGCTATCTGATCGGATTCTCGGTTCAGGCACTCTTCGGCCTGTTCACGGCAATCCTCCGCAGGCGACTCTCGTTGCACGAGACTATTACTCAGACCCTGTTCATCGGTCGTGTCAGCACCGGCCCGTCGTTGCTTCTCATGATTCCGATCGGTGTTTTCATCGCCGTGTCAGTCGGTGAACTGGCCGGCCGGATCGGTGCCGGCGGATACTCCGGAGCAGTCGTGGCTTTCATCATCGTCGGTCAGGCTGCGGCGCTGGTGTGCGCGTTGATGATGGCCGGTGTCGCAGGATCGGCGATCTGCACGGATCTGGGTTCACGAAAGATCCAGGAAGAAATCGACGCGATGGAAGTGATGGGCATCGACGTGATCGAGCGCCTGGTCGCACCGAGATTGGTTGCAGCAGTGATCGTCTCCCTTGCACTCTGTTCGATGGTCACCTTCGGCGGTGTGATCGCGTGCTACCTGTACCACATCTACGTCCAGCACCTTCCGGCCGGAACGTTCATGGCAACGTTCAGTCAGTACGGGCGATCTTCCGACTTCGTCATGGCTTTGGTGAAGGCTGCGATATTCGGTCTCGCTTCGACTTTGGTCGCCACCTTCAAAGGTCTCCATGCAAAAGGCGGCCCACGCGGCGTTGCCGACGCAGTCAACGAAGCAGTCGTCATCGCTTTCGCCCTCGTCTTCATCGTGAACACGGTGTTGTCCGCGCTGTATACCGTGATCGTGCCGGCAGTCGGTGAATTCTGATGTCGCTCGTCGATCTCCGGATCCGAGCGCGGCAGGCCGGCAGACCGTTGCGGACCGCAGGCGACGGCTTGGTGTCGCTCGGTCAGCATGTCACCTTTTACATCCGCACTATCGCCTCGATCCCCTTTGCTCTCACCAAGTACCGCAAACATGTACTCGGCCAGATCAGCGAAGTCAGCTTCGGAACGAACTCGCTGTTGTCCGGCGGCGGCACTATCGGCATCGTGTTCGCGATGTCTCTTGCAGCCGCGATGATGCTGGGCGTGGAGACGCATCGCGGACTCGAACTTGTCGGGATGACCTCACTCTCCGGCATGCTTTCCGCAGTTGCCAACACACGCGAACTTGCCCCTGTTGTCGTCGCTATCGCGTTGGCCGCCAAGGTCGGGACGGGTTTCACCGCCCAGATCGGCGCAATGCGTATCTCCGACGAGATCGACGCACTGGACTCGATGGCTATCAGATCGATTCCCTTCCTCGCGGGTACGCGGGTCATCGCTGCCATGATCTGCGTCATCCCGATCTACATGATCGGACTGCTGGCCAGCTACCTCTCGACCCGACTGGTCGTCGTGTTCTTCAACGGTGCATCGGCAGGTACCTACGACTACTTCTTCCATCTGGCGATCTCGCCGCAGGACCTCCTGTACTCGGGCCTGAAGGCAGTGGTCTTCGCCGCCGTCGTCGCGCTCGTGCACTGCGCGTACGGCTATTACGCCTCGGGCGGACCGGCGGGCGTCGGGCAGGCTGCGGGCCGCGCGCTACGGACCGCCATCCTTGCGATCGGAATCCTGGACGTGCTGATGACTTTCGGCCTGTGGGGCCTCGTCCCCCAGATCCCGGGAATGGGGATCTGAGCCGTGGACAGACTCACTACACGCACGAAGATCGTTTACGCCTTACGTGGCGCGATCGCCGTCGTGGTGGCCGTCGTAGCAGCAGTAACGATGGTGCTGCGTGGATCCGGAAACCTCGAGCAGAGCACCGACGTGTTCGTGGCTGTTCCAGCCACGGCGGGCCTGATCAGCGGCGAGGCACCGGTCCGGTACCACGGGGTCAACATCGGCCGAATCGGCGAAATCGAATCAGGTACCACAGAATCCGTGGTGCAACTACAGATACAGACTGAGGACGCATCGAAGATTCCCGCCGACGTGATGGCTCGCGTTGTTCCACGCACGTTCTTCGGTGACATCTACATGCAGCTCGTGGACAACCCGGCGCCGCACGGCCGAACAACTCTCGCGGACGGAGACGAGATCCGCATGGACGACGGACCCGAAGCCGTTGCGCTCTACGACGTGTACACCAAATTGGTGGGAGTCCTCACCGCGATGCAGCCCGAGAAGTTGCAGACAGCCCTGACTGCGCTGGGCCAGGCACTCGACGGAAACGGAGCCGAGATCGGTACCACGATAGACAATCTCAGTGCAGCGTCCGGCATATTGACACCCGCGGCACACCAATTCCTCGAATCGACACCCGAATTCAAGTCGGTCGTCGACGCGTTGGACCGCGCAACCCCCGACATTCTCGATACCTTGGCAGCCGCCACAAACGTCTCGAACAGCATGGTCGCCAACAGAGCGAATCTCGAGACCTCGATCGGCGCGGCCGCAGTCTTCGCCGCTACCGTCGACGATTTTGTCGCAGAGAACAACAGCAACATCATCACCGTGATCGATTCCGCCGGAAAGATACTCGCAACCACCGCGGCCAATCCCGGAGGACTGCGTTCCACCCTCGCCAATGCCAGTACGTTCGGCGCCTCCGGTGCGCGAGTCTTCGCCACCGGAAAGTTCGACATCACAGCAGTTGCCACGTTCGCCGAACCGCTCCCGTACACAGGCGATGATTGCCCGCAGTACGGGAATTCGCGCGGGGCACAGTGTTCCGGCTCCAACCTCACGCCTGCACAACCCGCCAGTGCCCCAATCGTTGGTGGCGAAGCCGAAGCCGCCACCCTGCGTTTCCTCGAAGATCAACTACTCGGCAGCTCGCCGGAGCAGTCGGACGCCCCCAACCCGGCAACAACACTGATGTTGGGGCCGATGATCAGAGGTAACGAGGTGACCGTCCCGTGAAGGTTCGTCCTGGCCAGGTCATTCGGTTATCACTCTTCTGCATCACCGGCGTCGCCTGTGCGTCGTTCGTGGCGAACACGCTGTCGGTCCCGGTGCGCGGAAGCACTGATTCGTACTCGTTCGAGTTCACCGACGTCGAAGGACTCAACCCTGGTAATCCGGTAACGATGTCGGGTGTGCGTATCGGCCGCGTGGACTCGGTTGCGTTTGCCGACAACGGCGGCGGCACGAGCAAGGCGATCGTCGACGTCGACATCGAGTCGCAATATTCGCTCGAGTCGGACGTCCGTGCTGCCGTGCGCTACGGCGACATGCTCGGTGCTCGATATCTGGCACTGACCCAGGATGACAGCGAGGCAACGGTATCCGCACAACGGCTCGAACCTGGTAGCACGATACCGCTGGCGCAGACAACACCGCCGATCAACTTGACCGCACTGATGAACGGCTTCAAACCGTTGTTCGCCGCACTGCAACCCGAGCAGGTGAACACTCTGACACGAAGTTTTGTCGAAACCTTCAACGGCCAGGGCCGGGCAATGACCACCCTGCTCGACCAGATCGCGACCATGAGCTCCGGCCTGGTCGACCGTCAGGACGTCTTCGCGCAACTACTCACGAACATGAACACTCTTCTCACTGCCGTCGACGAGCGTCAACCCGAATTGGTAGGTCTGCTGGACGGTTTGAACAGCCTGAGCACCTCCGTCGTCGGGCAGAACGATCAACTGGTCTCGCTGTTGGATCAGGGAAACCGCACTGTCTCGTCGCTGGCTCAGATCATGGCCGGGTCGAACGGCGCATTCGGTCAGACCGTGCAACAACTCGAAAGTGTCACCGGCAGTTGGATTGCGAGCACCGACGAGTTCAACAGACTTCTCGCCAACCTTCCCCAGTTCGCCGACGCCGCCAACCGTATCGGAAGTTACGGAAGTTTCATCAGCCTGTATCTGTGTAATTTCACTCTGAAGGCAGGCGACATGGAAGCCAACATCTTCGGTCCGACGCATTCGCCGGTGTGCTCATGATGTTTCTGGTCAAGCTGATCGACGTGTTCGTCGGCATCATGCTCTTCCTGTTCAAAGGGGATCGCCGACGCAGCGGTAGCGGCACTGCTCTCGCTCTGGGTAGTCTCGGAATCTTCGTTCTGGTGGTGGGACTCGCCGCAGCACTGGGTATTCCGAAACTCTGGTACAACGCCCGCACGTCGGCGTACACAGCCGAGTTCGCCAATGCCAGCGGGCTTTCCGATACCGATCCCGTCTACGTGGCCGGAGTTCCCGCGGGCCGCGTGGATTCGATCGACCTTGCCGGCGACCACGTGGTCGTCAACTTCCGCCTGGACAAGGATCAGCCCTTGGGAAACCAGAGCACGGCGACGGTCAGGCTCAAGACAGTCTTGGGCAAGCGCTACCTCGAGATCGTGCCGGCCGGAGTGGGCGACGACTCCGATGGGCGGGTCATTCCGCTTTCCCGCACTACGGTGCCGTACAGCCTCGATGAAGTCAGCAGTGATGCCACCAACGCGGCCACCGGCGTCGACCTAAAGGGGATGGAGTCCATGATGAACACCCTTTCGCAGGTGATTCCGACGGATTCCGATCAAGTCGGGCGGGCTCTGGCCGGAATCAGTGGAGCCTCGGCGGCTTTCGCGCAGAATGGTGAACAGATCGACCAGATCCTCACGATGTCCCGCGAGCTGTCCGACATGGCGGTGGCACAAACCGATTCGATTGTCGGCACCGCCGCAAACGCTCAGACGATCGTGCGTACTCTGGCCGTCCGCAAGGACGCGCTGACTCAGTTGGTCGACAACCTGACAATCATCATCTCGAAGCTCTCGACGACGTTCACAGACCGTCAGGACGAGTTCGGGGCAATGACCGACAACCTCGTCGCAGTCACCGCCACGCTGAAGTACAACGCCGATCAGATCGACCTGCTGTTGACTCGTCTTCCGTCCGCTCTGCGTTCGGTCACCGACTCCACCGGCACCGGCAATTGGACCGATGTCAACGCCCCGGCAGCCGTGATCCCGGACAATCTGCTCTGCGCGCTCGGCATCATGGAGGGCTGCAAGTGAATACACGAAAAGCCGTCACCGCCATGCTGGTCGTGACCCTGGCGATCGCCCTGCCCGGTTGGTACATCTTCGGACGAACCGATCAGTCCAAGACTGTGTACGCCGATTTCAGTTACGTCGGTGGGATTTACGAGGGAAGTAAGGTCACCGTCCTCGGGGTCGGCGTCGGGACGGTCACGTCGGTGGAACCTCGCGGAACTTCTGTTCGAGTAGCGATGTCGATGCCCAACTCCGTCGATCTGCCCGCCGACGCTTCGGCCTATGTTCTCAATCCGTCGGTGATCAGCGATCGCCACATCGAACTCGGTCCGGCGTACACCGGTGGAGAGACGCTCGAAGACGGCGACGAGATTCCGATCGAACGTGCTTACTCCCCCATAGATTTCGACGGGTTGATCGGAAGCGTCAGCACCTTGGCCGACGCATTTGCCGGGGACGGTGGCAATCTCGGCGATCTCGTGAGCCGCGGCGCCGCCGGGTGGCAGGGTCAGGGCGATCAATTCAACACCGCCATTCGCAACCTCAGCACGGCCACCGGAGTTGTCGGCGCTCGGTCGGAAGACATCGGTGCACTCGTCGACAATCTCAATACCTTGATGAATGCGTTGGACACTCGGCAGGTCAGCTTGGACGAACTTGTCGGTGACCTCGGCGAATTGGGCGATCAGTGGGCGAGCCAGAACATGGACATCTCCCAACCGCTGCAGGATTTGCAGGTCGTCTTCGATCAACTGAACAGCTTCATGACAACTCACGGCGACGATGTCGGTGCCATAGCCGACAACGTGAGAGTTCTCGGTGACACTCTGGCTGCCAAACAACCTGGCCTCGCCGAGTTCATGGACCTGGTGCCGTTGATGATGCAGAACCTCTCCCAAACTATCGGCCCTGATCAGCGCGGACGCATTCGGCTCAATGTCTCGACTGCATTGACTCAGTTCGCCGTCGCCAAGCCGCTGTGCGACGCGTACAAGTTGCCGATCTGCACCGGTGCCGGATTCACGAATCCGATTTCCCTCCCCCTCAGCACTTCTGATCCGCTCGGCATCGCCTCCGCGATTTCCGGCGGCGCCGTCCCCGGAGGTGGCAATTGACGAGGCAATCGGTTCGGATAGTCGCCGGCGTCGCGATCATCGGTATGGGTTGTGCGGCTGTGTTCGCCTTCGGTGGCTGCAGTGCAGGCATTCAGGACCTTCCGCTGGGTCGTTCGGCCGACGGTGACGCGTACACCGTGTCGCTACAACTGGCCGGCGCTGACGGCCTGGTGTTGGGAGCAGACGTACGCAGCGGCCAGAAAGTCATCGGTCGAGTATCCGCACTGTCAGCCGACGTCGTCGGAGCCGACGTGACACTGAGTCTGGACGCTGCGACGCAGTTGCCGGACAACGTCAAGGCCTCCGTCGAACTCCCGTCCGCACTGGGAAACCCGTTCATTCGACTGCTGCTGCCGGAGGTTCCGTCAGGTTCTACGCTGAGCGACGGCGATACAATTCCGGAGTCTCGCACCGAGATCGGTCCGCAGGTCGAAAGTGCACTCGCCACCCTCGGTACGGTTCTGACCGGGAGCGGCATCGATCAACTCGATACCGTCGTACGCGAACTGAACACCGCGTTTTCCGGGCGCTCAGGTGAAGTTCGTTCTCTGACCGACACCCTGACCTCGCTCCTGGCAGAGGCAAGCAGTCACCGAAACGAGTTCGACGAGGCCGTCGACCTCGCTGCCCGGGTCTCCTCCCAGTTGGCCGGACAACAAGAAGTCGTCGACAACTACCTCGATTCCGTTCCACAGGTGGTGTCGATTCTCGTGGGACAGAAGGATCAGATTGCGAGCCTCTTGAACTCGACCGTTCAGCTCGCCACCAACGCAAACACCATTCTCGACTCCTCACCCAACGGGCTCGACTCGATGCTGCACGATGCGTCAACCGTTGTGGGGACTCTGGATTCGTTCAACTCGGAGATCGGTCAGACGCTGGCGAACATGAACGGGCTGCTCGAGAACTTCACCGGCGCAGTCCAGGGTGACTACCTCGTTTTTGACGGCGCCCTCGATATTCCGGGAACGATCGACAAACTCTGGACCGGTGGTATGGCCGGACAATCGATCGCGCCGGCGGGAACTCTCACCGATCTACTTCAGGGAGGTCCACGTTGAGTCGCCTTGCGCTTGTTCAACTTGTCCTGTTCGCTCTGATCGCCGCTGTCGTCATCCCTTTCGGAATCGTGTACGTGGTGGGCCCTCAAGGTTTCGGTGGTCAGATCAGATTGCACGCCAACATGTCCGACGCCTTCGGATTGACCAAGGGCACGGTCGTCACGTACCGCGGAGTGCAGGTCGGCAAAGTCGGTGATGTTGTCCTCGATTCGAGCACCCGATCCGCTCGCGTGGAACTCTCACTCAACGACAAAACCGAAATACCCACCGACAGCGTCGCCAAGGTGACGATGGGAACTGCCGCGGGAATCCAGAATGTCGACATCTACCCCAACACCGATCACGGCCCGTATCTTCGGGACGGCGACGAGATCGCCATGCCCGCAGATCAGCAGCCAGTTCAGATGAGCCAGTTGATGCTTCAGGCGTCCGGCGTCCTGGAAGGGATTGATCCGCAAGCTATCAGCGACATCGGGACCGAACTGGGGAATTCGTTCAACGGGCTCGGTCCGAGCTTGGCGACCATGATCGACAACGGCGGGACAATGTCGGCGCAGTTGAACGACCAGTCGGCCGAACTCGCCGCGCTGCTGTCGCGGACCTCCACGCTGATGGACTCCATGGCGACACAATCGGATTCGTTCGTCCGAGGAATGGCGGCAGCAAAGAACTTCACCGAACAACTCGAGTCCAACGCCCCCGTACTGATTTATCTCACCGACCATTCACCCGCCGCTCTCAATAGCGCCCAGCAGTTGTTCGACAAGTACCACAACACTTTCGGAGCGGTGCTGGCCAATCTCGTCACGGTCGCTCCGATCATCTCCGACCGCACGGATGCCCTGGAAACCGGACTCGTCACGATCCCCGACGGTCTCGCCAAGCTGGCATCCATCGTCAAAGGCGATCGAGCTGATTTCGCCTTGGTGGCCACGCAGGGGCCGGTGTGCAACTACGATACCCCCAGACGAGAGGTAGGCGATCTCTCCCCCACCAGTCCGAGTCTGGCGATGTACTGCCCACCCGCCGACGACCTGGTCCAACGCGGAGCACAGAATGCTCCGAGGCCGAACGACCTCGGATTGCAGAACTCGACTGTCCCCGGCACTCCGATCGGACCGCAGGTCGTCGCGGATCCGATTCTGATTCCGACCGGAGTCGACGCCTTGAACTATTGGAGATTGATGTTGGAAGGACTGGGAAATGGCACACGGTGAGAGCACACTCCTCGACGAAGCAGAAACCGAGGTGACCGAACATCCGACTCCCCCGTCGTTCTTTCGTCGGCTGAAAGAGCCTCGCAACGCACTGATCTCGCTGTTGGCGGTAGCACTGGTCGCAGCATTGGTGGTGCTCGGATTTCACCTGTATTCGGTGAATGAGGAGGACACGTTGCGACAGGAAGCGCTGGACACCGCGCGGGATTACTCGATCATCATGTCCTCCTTCGACTATCAGAACTTGGACGCCAACAAGGACACCATCGCGTCGATGTCGACCGACGAGTTTGCCGGCACCTACCGAACGATGGTGGATTCACTGCGCGAGGTTGTCGCTGGAGGCCAAGGTCAGGCGAGTGCGACGGCAACAGACGTCGGCATCACGTCACTGGAAGATTCGTCGGCAAAGGTGCTTGTCTTCGTCGACCAGCAGGCCAAGAACATTGCTGCACCAGAGGGCAATACACAGAAGTACCGGATGGTCGTGTCCCTGGTTCGTTCGGACGACCGCTGGCTCGTGAGCAACGTCGAGACCAAGTAATTCACCGCGCACGGAGGAGGATCGATGCCCACTCACTACCTGGATTCGGGAAAGTCCGAGTCGTCTCTTCGAACCGATCAGACACGCATCACCATCACGGCCGAGCGTAAGCGGTGGGCCCGCAAACCCGCACACATCACCGACGCACTCGATTTCTGGTCATTCGCAGGGGCCGCCGCCAACGTCGTCCTGCAACTCGGTTGGCCCGAGGTGGCGTACGGCGTCATGGAAAGCAAAGTCGAATCGGGTGCCCTGACCGCGCATCCATGGAAGCGCGCACGGACCACAACGCAGTACCTGACGGTCGCAATCCTGGGCAACGAGGAAGAGCGAAAGGCCTACCGCGAGGCCGTGAACTCGGTGCACCGGCACGTGAAGTCCGATGCGAACAGCCCGGTCAAGTACAACGCCTTCAATCGCGAACTCCAATTATGGGTTGCCGCTTGCCTGTTCATCGGCTTCGAAGACAGCCATCAGTTGTTGCACGGCAAGATGTCCGAAGAGCAGGCGGAATCGTTTTATCAGTCCGCGTCAACTTTGGGAACGACACTGCAGGTCACCGAAGAGATGTGGCCGGCCACCCGCGCAGACTTCGAGCGCTACTGGAATCTCGGTTGCGAACGCGTCGTCATAGACGAACGCACCAAGCAATATCTGATCGACCTGGTCAATCTACAGATGATCGCGTGGCCAATACGCCTGGTGTTCCGAAACTTGTTGCGGTTCCTGACGGTCGGATTCCTTCCGCCGATCTACCGCGACCAACTCGACCTCGAGTGGACCGAAGACGACCGCCGTCGATTCGAGCACCTCTTCATCTTCGTGTCGTTCGTCAACAGGTTCATCCCACGCTCCATCCGTCAGGCCGGAAACACCATTCAGATGCGCGACATCCGTCGCCGGATCAAGGCGAGCAAGAATCTCGTCTGATCGTAGAGCCGGAAACTCGATACTCGTATCAATTCTGCTGCCCCACAGGTAAATCGGGGCGGTCGGTCGACAACACATCAAGCCTCGATTTGAGCTTCGGCGCGACAAAAAACTGGGGTCGAAAAGTCGGCAAAACGAGCCAATCGGGCGGCACATTCGCTGCATAACGACGCTTTTACGGCGCCTTATTGGTGACTTGTATCACACTTTATCTCGATTATGTAACGCCGAGAGCGTTGGCATATCGCCGCGCGACCTGGGAAGACGCTCTTTGATGCATTTCTGTTGCACGAACCTGCGTCGACACGCCGACCCGTGACCAATCCGTAATCATCTCCTATGGTTGGTGACAGCCCGATCAACCGGGCATTACCGAATCGCCACCGCCAGTCCCACCCCGCGGTTCGGATTCGACAACTTTCCTAGTGGTGGGAGCGGAGCTGAGACGGTCGCCGTCCTCCGCCGGCGTGACTCGAGAGGATTTACCCAAATGACCAAGACCACCGTTACCCGCGCCCTTGCTTCTGTCGCCGCAGCCGGAGCCCTCGCAGCCGGAGCCATTGGACTGAGCGCCGGCACCGCATCCGCAGCCACCCACGACTGGTCGGGTGTCGCTGAGTGCGAATCCTCGGGCAACTGGGCTGCGAACACCGGAAACGGCTACTACGGCGGCCTCCAGTTCAGCCAGAGCACGTGGGCGGCCTACGGCGGAGCGGGCACTGCAGCCAACGCCAGCCAGGCAGAACAGGTCCGCGTCGCGGAGAACGTCCTTGCAGGTCAGGGCGTCGGCGCGTGGCCGGTTTGCGGACAGTACCTCCGCTGATCTCAGCTCGATTAGTGCGTCACTGCCCGGTGCTCGTCGAAATTTCGACGGCTACCGGGCAGTGTCGTACACCGATACCTACTTCCCACCACCACTACTGTTGAAAGACGTTACGGCGGTGCGTGATCCGTCGGGATGACGCGGAGCGAGCGAGGTATATCGACTCGCCTTCCGATCCCCCATCATCCCGCGAAGAATCATCGACAACCTTTGGAGCATCCTTCTGAACCGGCCGCGAGAACTGACCGGTGCTGCCGTAGACGCGTACGGGATGGGTTCCTTGCGCACGTAGTGCTCCATAAGCCCAGCGTAGCCGCCTTTCGATGCCCAAATCCAGGATTGAAACCACTATCTCGCATCCCTCACAGCGTCCGAACAAATCGATCCGGCGAACTCGGCGGCCCATCCTTGACCAGGCGTGCGAATCGGTCGGGTAAATCGCGTGGCCCGAATACTTCTCGACCGCAGTGTGACAGAAGGCGGTCAACGCTCCACCACTCGAAGTGCTCGACCAACTCCGCGGCCAGCGCTTCGCGCCCCAACGATCCACAAGGATCGAATGCGACCGGTACCGGCACGAGGAAATAGTCATTGACCGCCCCGTCCCAACCCGGCAATATCGTCGGATCACGGATCTCCTCATGCCACACGTGTGTGGCGGCGCCGTAGTCGCGCAATCCGATCTCCTCGTCCAATTCGCGCGCGAGCGCCTCGGGCGAGGTTTCGTCTCCTTCCAAGCCGCCGCCTGGAGGACACCACACCGTCAGCCCGCCTCCTGGCGCGATGAATCGGTAGAGCAGAAGGCGGGACTGGTCGTCAACGACCAACCCCCTGGCCGAGTGTCGCAGACGCATGAGTGCCACTGTAAGGCAGCAGGTCAGGCGATGACGGCAAGCTCCGGCAGTCCGGCAACCACAACCGCGAGGTTGTAACCCGACATCCGCAGTTCTCCGTTGTCTCCGGTCCTCGCGTACTCCGCATGCCCGAACGCCCGCTCGTGCTTCACTCCATCCGGGGTGATCCCTTCGGCCGTGGACAACCGATGGAACTCGGTGCGCGTCGGATCGCCGCCGAAACGGCCGAACCCCGCGATACTGTCGCCTTCCGCTTTCATGACGTAGACATGACGGTCGGCGATACCGAGATCTGACTCCACCTTGGCCCGCACTCCGGGTGAACCGTAGAACACCACGTCGTCGACTGCAGCGCTGGCACCACGTTGCAACGCAAGAGAAGTCGCAAGCGATCCGTAAGAGTGCCCCAACGCGGTGATATGGACGCGTTCGTTGACCGACGCAGAACGAAGACCGTGAAAAAAGCTGCCCAATGCGTCGGCGGCTATGCCTGCCTTGGACGATCGACTGACGTCGAAGCTCGCGCGACCGATGTCGAACTTTCCCGGCCCGATGACCTGTGGCGCGTCGTATCCGATCCAGGCGATCGTTGCCACGCTTTCCTTTCGACCGGCCAGTTCGAGTTGGCGCATCGCCTCGGCTCGCAATCGTGTTGCCTCGCCGACCATTCCGCGCATCGAGTCCTTGACGTTGGTGTTCAATCCGGGAATCGTCACGGAGATGTGATCCGCTGTGTCCGGATCACCGATCGCAATCGCGGCAAATCCTCGTTCACCCGAGCGCATATCCATGAGCAGTAACCGTCGACAAGGTTCGGCGTGAAACAACTCGTCGAGCGCGTCCAAATCCTCGAGTTTACGTTCGGCATACCACTGGCCCGCCCCGGTGTTACTCAGCCTGCCGCCGAAGAACTCCCGGTGAAGTTCTTGCGAGATTCGCACTGAATCATCTTGCAGCCGTGCTCGTTCTGATTGAATCCGATCGAGATTGGCGGGACTTCGCACCGCTGCGGGAATGCCGTCGAGGTTGGCAATCAGACTGGGTGCATGGCGCAACATCTGACGCTGCCGATCAGGGCTGAATGCTCGCCACTCCTCTCCCACGCGCACAGCCTTGTCACGGAGGTCGGCGCCGACCTGGGACCGAAGCGACAACGCATGATGAAGATCCGCGCTGACCAGCAGTGCCTCACCGATCAGTTCTCGAACGGCAACCTCGAGCAGTTGGGCGTGTACGTGGAGCGGGTGGCCGTCCGCGATGGGCGCAACCGCAGAGACGGTTCCGTCCTGGCGAATATGCAAGTCGTCGGCGACGGCTTCTTTGCGCAGCGTATTCAGCCGTCGACGGATGTCGCGGACGCGATGAGCGACCAGAACGCCTTCGAGCCCAGCGGACAGCTGGTCCAAAGCTTCGACGTCCCATACGTCGATATCTGTGAGATCCACTCGAGTCAGGACGAGCGAGCTGCGATCCGAGCCTGTACTTCCGGACGACGCAACGGCGGGACCGTCTGAGGTGGCTGCCTACGAGGCGGCAGGGCGCTGAGCAGGCGCGTCGTCGTTTCGGTTACCTCACGCACCGCCTGTTCGAAGGCATCTCGGTTGGCGTCGGACACCTTGGCTATTCCGCTCACCTTACGTACGTATTGGCGAGAGGCTGCCTCGATTTCCTCCGGCGTAGCTGCGGGCTCGAGTCCACGAAGTTCAGTGATGTTTCGGCACATAATTCGACGATAACCCTGCTCACCGACGCCGTCACGGTTCGATACATCAATGTATCCAAACTGCCACGCAGATCCGGGCATCACGGTAGTTTCAGTGAAATTCCCCCAGTGACTGGAAGTAGCCACTAACTCATGGACTCAGCACTCACCTCGGTCGGTCTCCCCGCCGCACTCGCCATCATCATGTTCGGCCTCGGGCTTTCCCTGACAGTCGGAGATTTTGCCCGCGTGGCAAAAGCGCCCAAGGCCGTCTCGATCGCTCTGATCTGTCAATTGCTGTTGCTGCCGGCCGCAGCCTTCGGCTTGGTCACCTTGTTCGACCTCGACCCACTACTCGCCGTCGGCATGATGCTCCTCGCCGCATCACCGGGCGGCACCACGGCAAACCTGTTCAGCCACCTGTTTCGCGGCGACGTTGCCCTCAATGTGACACTGACTGCGGTCAATTCGGTGATAGCGGTGGTCACTCTCCCCCTGATTACCAACTTCGCGTTGGGTTACTTCGAACCCGAGGACGCGGACGGCACCCTCGGGCTTCAGTTCACGAAGGTCCTCCAGGTCTTTGCCGTCGTCCTGATTCCGGTCGCCCTCGGAATGTGGGTTCGGTTGCGCTCGAGCGCCTTTGCCGAGCGCATGGACAAGCCCGTCCGCATCGGATCCGCGATTGTTCTCGCGCTGGTGATCGTCGGAACGGTTTTATCCGAGCGCGACAACATCGCGGACTACCTCGTCGACATCGGCGTCGTCGCTGCATTGTTCTGCCTGCTGAGCCTCTCGATCGGCTACATCGTTCCCCGAATCTTCGGCATCGAGGACCGTCAGGCCATCGCCAGTTCCATGGAAATCGGCATCCACAACAGCACGTTGGCGATCACCATCGCCGTCAGTCTTCTCGACAACGTGCAATTGGCAGTACCGGCCGCGGTGTACGGCGTTCTCATGTTCCCGCTCGCCGCTGCCTTCGGCGCCACCATCACCCGCAAGTCACGGACGATGGCCGAAATCGACTAATATCAGGCGGTTTTCGATATAGGTGATCTGGTATTGCCAACCCTACGATCGATACGGACTCAGACCGAAGGGTATCGAAAAAATGCTGACCAATACACCTACCGTGCCAGACGAACGCGTCTGGCAAGAGCTAGTCGACGCACTTACCCGTCGCCAATTCGGCATCGGAGCCGGGATGGCAGCAGTAGCAACTATTCTGTCGTCCTGCAGTTCCAGCGACGGTTCAGGCACCGCTGATGACGCTCAAATGCGCACCGTCACCACGCCGTTGGGGACCTATGACATACCTACCAACCCCAAGCGGGTCTTGGCCGTCGACGCCCGAACCGACCTCGAGCTCGCCATTGCCTTGGAACTACCGGTCTTCGGATACAACATCTCACCTGCCACCGAGTGGGTTCCCGTCGACGGCTCGGCCGAATACCTCAGCGACAAGCCCAATCTGGAGCAGATACTGGCACTCACACCAGACCTCATCATCTGCGTCAACGCCGACAACGAGTACTGGCCCGCTGCAAAACTCCAAGCCATCGCTCCGGTCTTGACCACGGAATCGAAGCAGACGTGGCGGGAGAACCTGACCCGGCTCTCCGATTGGCTGGGCCGAACACCCACCATGGATCGCCTGATCACCGATTACGACGCTCTGATCACGGACATTCGCTCTCGACACGCTTCGGCGATCGCGGGAAAGACCGTCGCGAGCTTGTCCTACAGCCCGGACAAGGCCACGATCTACATCGACAGCCTGCCCGTGTCGGAGGAAACGGGAAAGAAGAATCGTCAACCCACCGACATGACGCTCGCCGATATCGGCGGAAGAACATTGAACACAACCGGTTTCGATAATCAGGGGCGACTGAGCATCGAAGAGGTGGATCGTCTGCAAGACTGCGACGCGTTCATGGTTTCCGTCACCGACAGCAGCGACTCCACCTTCGATCAACTCTCGGACAACAAGTTGTGGCAACGACTTCCGGCCGTGCAGGCCGGGAACGTCACCGTTCTGCAAGGAAGTACGTACTACGGGTCCATCTACACCAACATGTACGTCGCCAAGGGCTGGGACGAACTATATTCGACGCTCGACTAGTCGGACTTGTCCATGGAAATGCCGACCGCTCCCACGCGGTCGGCATTTTCACGTTTCGAGGTCGATGCCCAACGCTCCGGAGAGGGTTCGCAGACATATCACCCTCAACTCCTCGTGAGGTATGGAAGGTTGGTCGAGCCAGTCGAGACACACGGCCCGGACGAATGCGATCCATCCCCGCACCGCGACTGCAGCGATCTGTCTTTCTTCGCCCTCGAATCCGAGTGCGTCGAGGATCCGAATCTGTTGTTGTTCGAGTTCCCGTTCGACGATTGCTCGGATACCTGCCTCAGCCGAGAGCGTCCCGACGTTGATGGCGCGCACTCCCCTACTGTGCGACTTCACGTACGCGAAGTAGGCATCCAACCCGGCTGCCACCTGTTCGCGCACCGGTAGCGTCGCGTCCGGTGCGGTCACCTCGAGCAAGTGCTGCGATTCGCGCTCGACGATTGCCGCGAAGAAGTCTCGTTTGGTAGGGAAATAGTGGTACATCAACCCGCGCGAGACGCCTGCGATCTCGGCAACCTCTTCGATCCAGACGTCCTCGTACGAGCGGTCGGCAAAAAGTTGCGCGCCGATGTCGAGCAACTGCGTGCGCCGCTGCTCTCGGTCCAGGCGTTTTCGTGGTGCGACCATAGGCAAGTCAGATTACTACTTGACACCGATTCAGTAAGGCGTACTTTGCGTACTAGACACCAATTCAGTAAGCGATCTCACCCGGGGGACACATCATGAGCGTCGACACCACTCCAGAGGCGACGACCGATGCTCGGATCCCGCATCCGGCGTGGCGCCTGCCAGTCCTAGGCGACGTCCTCGGGATCAACATTCGAACGCCACTGCAGAACTCCGTGAGCATCGGCCGCGAACTCGGCCCGATCTTTGAGAGAAATGTCCTGGGAAATCGCTTCGTCTTCGCCTCGGGCGCAGACATGGTGGCAGAACTGTCCGACGAGTCCCGGTTCGCAAAACACCTTGCACCCGGAGTGAAGGCGCTACGCGGAATCGGCGGCGACGGACTGTTCACTGCCTACAACCACGAGCCCAACTGGGGCAAGGCACACAATCTCCTGGCACCGGCGTTCAGCCAGACAGCGATGCGCTCGTACCACCGCACGATGCTCGACGTGGCCGGCGAGTTGGTCGACCATTGGGACAGTCGTGAGAGCGACTCCCCCATCGACGTCTCCGCAGACATGACCAAGCTGACGCTGGAGACCATCGGACGCACTGGATTCAGCTACTCGTTCGACTCTTTCGAACGCGAAGAGCAGCATCCGTTCGTCAAGGCAATGGTCGGAGCGCTCTCCCATTCACAGCGCACGACATTCCTGAAGTCGACTGCCCTGGGGCGAATCCTCGCACGCCGCGCCGATCAACGTGACGAGGTCCGGAAGGCGTACATGGCCGAGGTTGTGGACGAGGTGATCCGTGCCCGGCGCACAAGTACCGAGCCGGGGCCCGAAGATCTTCTCGAACTGATGCTGCGGGCGGCTCGCGAAAACGATCCCAACCGTATCGACGAACTGAACATCCGCCATCAGGTCGTGACGTTCCTCGTCGCCGGGCACGAAACAACTTCCGGCGCTTTGTCGTTCGCACTGTATTACCTCTCGCAAAACCCTGACGTACTGGCCAAGGCGCAAGCTGAGGTCGACAAGGTCTGGGAGGGCGAGGAGCCCGCATTCGAGAAGATCGCGAAACTTCGATACGTACGACGCGTCCTCGACGAATCATTGCGTCTGTGGCCGACAGCACCGGCATACGGCCGCGCGGCACTCGAAGACACCACGCTCGTCGGGAAGTATCCGATGAAGAAGGGCGATTGGATGCTCGTGCTCATCCCGTCACTTCATCGTGATCCGGTGTGGGGCAACGATCCCGAGGCTTTCGATCCGGATCGTTTCCTGCCTGCCAATATCAAGGCCAGGCCGGCGCACGTGTACAAGCCGTTCGGAACGGGTGAACGTGCCTGCATCGGAAGACAATTCGCCATTCACGAAGCGGTTCTCGTGTTGGGCACCATTTTGCAGAAATACACGATCGAGGCCGATCCGGATTACGAACTGAAGGTGGCCGAACGGCTCACCCTCATGCCCGAAGGCTTCAACTTGACGGTCCGTCGACGGTGACCTCGAAAAACTGCGTCGAGTAAGTCGGTTGAACAGTCCCAAATGCGGTAATCCCAGAGCTGGCAGCAGCGAGCACCGGCGCACCCTGGGAGTTCACATGACAAAGAGGCCTGCAGTGGGAATCGTCTTACTCTCGGTGGCATTGGCCACGGGAGCGTGCTCGGCAAGCGTCGGGACGCCGCAAGTGGACAAGTCCGAAGTCGCGAGTCAGATCTCCACTCAACTCGCGGAGAAGATCGGCGAGCCACCCGACGACGTGACGTGTCCGGAGAACCTTGACGCCGAAGTCGGCGCGACGATCACCTGCATCCTGACCGAAGAGGGCACCGAATACGACGTCACAGCTACCGTGACCAGCGTTGACGGTGAAAGCGCCAACTTCGACATCAAGGTTGCGGATGTGCCGAACAACTAACTGCTGTGCGCCTTTATTAACCGCCGGCGGTTAATAAAGGCGCACAGCAGGGATCAGATACGCTCGATAATCGTCGCGTTTGCGGTGCCGCCACCTTCACAGATGGTCAGCAGGCCGTAACGTCCGCCGGTGCGCTCTAGTTCGTTGAGCAGGGTTGCCATCAACTTGGTGCCGGTCGCGCCGAGCGGATGACCGAGTGCGATCGCGCCGCCGTTGACGTTGACCTTGGCCGGATCTGCACCGATTTCCTTGATCCAGGCCAGGACCACCGGGGCGAAAGCTTCGTTGATCTCGACGATGTCGATGTCCTCGATGCTCAGACCAGCCTTCGCGAGAGCATGCTTCGTGGCCGGTATCGGCGCGCTGAGCATGAAGATCGGGTCGTCGCCGCGTGCGCTGAGGTGATGAATCCGGGCGCGGGGCTTGAGGTTGTATTTCTCCACCGCTTCCGCCGACGCCAGCAGCAGCGCACTCGCGCCGTCGGAGATCTGGCTTGCCACTGCTGCGGTCATGCGGCCGTCTTCGACGAGAACCTTGAGCGTCGCCATCTTTTCGAGGCTGGTCTCGCGGGGTCCTTCGTCGACGGTCGCGTCACCCATGGCGACGATCTCGTTGTCGAAACGACCCGCGGCGATCGCAGCCTTGGCGCGCTCATGGCTCTGCAGTGCCCACTTCTCGAGCTCTTCGCGGCTGATGTCCCACTTCTCGGCGATCATTTCGGCGCCCTTGAACTGCGAGACTTCCTGGTCACCGTAGCGCTCGGTCCAACCGACCGAGCCCGAAGTCGGCGTGTCGAATCCGTACTGCTGACCGACGATCATCGCTGCCGAGATCGGAATCTGGCTCATGTTCTGAACGCCGCCGGCAACGATCAGATCCGCGGTGCCCGACAGGATGGCCTGAGCGCCGAAGTGCACTGCCTGCTGGCTCGAACCGCACTGACGGTCAACGGTCACCCCGGGAACGTGCTCCGGGAATCCCGCTGCGAGCCAGGACATACGGGCGATGTTGCCGGCCTGGCCGCCGATGGCGTCGACGCAACCGAAGATCACGTCGTCGACGTCACTGGGGTCGATACCGGTGCGCTCGACCAGTGCCTTGACGACGTGCGCACCGAGATCGATGGGGTGCACGCCGGACAGCGCGCCGCCCCTCTTGCCGATCGGTGTGCGAATGGCGTCGACGATGTAAACCTCGGACATAGCGTTAGCTCCTAGTTTCGTTGTGCAGCAATAATTCTTGAAGTTTTTTCAACAGTTGCCGGATCGGAGAGCCCGTCGAGCACGATCGCGAGATATTGATCCGCGACGGCGTGAGCGGAGAGGGATCCACCCGGGCGGTACCAGCGAACCGCGACCCACACGGTGTCGCGCATGAATCGGAAGACCAATTCGACGTCGATGTCGGAACGGAAGGTACCGTCCGCGACGCCGGCTTCGAGGACGCCGACCCACAGGTCCCGGAATTCGGTGTTGCGCTCGGCCAGGTAAGCGAAGCGCTCGTTCCCGACGAGATGCTTGACCTCGTCCTGGTAGATCGCCACAGCCGAATGTGAGGCGTCGATGGCCTCGTACGACGTCACGACCAGTGCTTCGAGCGTCGCGCGACTGTCCAACCCCGCCGCGACGATCTCGCGGTATTTTCCGAAGAGTTCGTCGAGGAACTGGTGCAGGATCTCGTCGACCATCGACTCCTTGGAATCGAAATGGTGATACAGGCTGCCGGACAGGATCCCGGCGGCGTCGGCGATGTCGCGGACGGTCGTCGCGCGCACTCCGCGATCGGCGAAGAGCCCCGCCGCGATCTCTAGCAGCTCGTCGCGGCGCCCGGACTTGCCGTTTGATTCGTCGGAATTTCGAGGTGGCGTCATGTATTCAATCCTATCCAGGGCCTTCCCCTGTGCGCGGTCAGCGAGTCCAGGGACTCCTTAACCGCGCACGGGGGTCAAGCCCTCTGTGAAGAAACGGAGACGATCTCACCGGTCATGTAGGTGGAGTAATCGCTGGCGAGCATCGCGATGACCGTTGCGATCTCCCAGACCTCCGCGGCGCGGCCGTAGGCCTCGCCGGAAGCCAACTGGTCGAGCAGTTCCTCACTGGTGACCTTCGCCAGGAACGCGTGACGCGCAATGGAGGGCGAGACCGCGTTGATACGGACTCCGTACTCCGCTGCTTCGATTGCGCTGCACCGAGTCAGCGCCATGACACCGGCCTTGGCTGCGGCGTAGTGCGCCTGGGAATGCTGCGCCCGCCAACCGAGAACGGACGCATTGTTCACCAGAACACCGCCGTGGGGAACGCTCTTGAAGTACCGCAGCGCGGCGCGCGTCGAACGGAAGGTGCTGTTGAGGGTGATGTCGAGAACGCGATCCCACTGATCGTCCGTCATGTCGACGACGGGAGTCTCGCCGCCCAGGCCCGCGTTGTTGACGACGATGTCGATGCGCCCCAACCTTTCGGCGGCGCCGACGAACAGCGCGTCGACCTGCTCGGTGCTCGACACGTCGCAGATGATCGATTCGACCTGCTGACCGGGGAATTCGGCCTTCAGCTTCTCCACCGTCTCACCAAGACGACGCTCGTGGAAGTCGGAGACGAGAACGTCGCCGCCTTCGAGAAGCACCCTGCGCGCAGTTGAGAAACCGATGCCGGTTCCGGCCGCGGCAGTGATGATTGCCTTCTTGCCCGCGAGCAGTCCGTGACCCGGCGTTTCCTCGGGCGCAACGGAAAGCGGGGACGCGGCTTTGGTGTCAGACATTAACGAGCCTCTCGGGGAAGACCGAGCACGCGCTCGGAAATGATGTTGCGCTGAATTTCGTTGGAGCCGCCGTAAATCGTGTCGGCGCGGGTGAAGAGGAAGAGGCGTTGCCACTCGTCGAGCTCGAGATGTTCGGGGTCGGTGATGTCCGAGGCATTGCCCTCGGAATCCGCCCAAGGCGCAACCAACGACGACGCACCTTGCACGTCCATCGCCAGCTGTCCCAGATCACGATGCCAGTTGGCCCACAACAGTTTTGCGACGGACGCTTCTCCACCACCGGTTCCGACGTCGACCGCGTCGAGAGTACGCATCGCGTGGGCGCGCATCACGCGCAGACCGACCCAGGCGCGCGCGATCTTTTCGCGGATGTGCGGATCCTGGTCACTGCCATTGGCTTTCGCCAGGTCGACGACGCCTTGGAGCTCGCGGGCAAATCCGATCTGCTGTCCGAGCGTGGAGACACCGCGCTCGAAGGTGAGCAGCCCCATCGCGATCTTCCAGCCCTCGCCGGGTTCCCCGACCACCAGATCGACGTCGGTGACGGCGTCGTCGAAGAAGACCTCGTTGAACTCCGACGTACCGGTGAGCTGCTGGATGGGCCGAACTGTCACACCGGGCTGATCCAACGGGACCAGCAGGAAGCTCAAGCCCTGATGACGCTTGGAGCCCACTTCGGTGCGGCAGACCACGAAGCACCATTGCGCGACGTGGGCCAGCGAGGTCCACACCTTCTGGCCGTTGATGATCCACTTGCCGTTTTCGAGGCGTGCGGTGGTGGAGACGTTCGCGAGGTCGGAACCGGCGCCGGGCTCGGAGTAGCCCTGCGACCACAGTTCACTGACCGTGTTGATGCCCGGAAGGAATCGACGCTTCTGCTCATCGGTGCCGTACGCGATCAGCGTCGGGCCGAGCAGCTCTTCACCGATGTGGCTGACGCGAGCGGGCGCGCCGGCCTTCGCGTACTCCTGATGGAAGATGACCTGCTGAGCGATGCTTGCTCCCCGTCCGCCGAATTCCTTCGGCCACCCGAGGCACGTCCATCCCGCGGCTGCGAGGTGCTTGTCCCACTCGAGTCGTTGCTCGAAGAACTCGTGCTCGCTGCCGGGGCCGCCCTTACCCTTGAGCTGGGCGAATTTGCCCGTCAAGTTCTCGGCCAACCACTGCGCGACCGTGGTCGCAAACTCGTCGTCCGTCATCTGCCCGTCCGGGCTCTCGCTCTGGTCCACATATGTAAGATAACCTACCAAGCACTTGCTAGGTAGCGTGTCAGGTAGGAGTCCAGTGACCGAACAACCGAGAACCATCCCATCAGCCCTCATCCGGGCCGCCGAGGAGTTCGGTGAGCGCACGGCTATCGCCGATGGCGACACCCGACCGACCTTCGCACAGCTACACCAGCGTGTCCGCGATTTCGCCGGCGCACTGATCAACCGTGGGGTGAACGCAGGCGACCGCGTCGTCATCTGGGCGCCCAACACATACCACTGGGTGATCGCCCTGCTCGGCGCTCAGTACGCCGGCGCAGCCATCATTCCGATCAACACTCGATACACCGGCACCGAAGCTCTCGACATCATCGAGCGCGTCGACGCCGCAGCTCTGGTCATCGTCGGCACGTTCCTCAAGGCCGATCGGTACCAGCAGTTGCTCGACGCCAACCCGAGCCTGTCGATCCCCACCGTCATCCAGGTACCGATCGACGGAAACGACGACCGTGACGGCGTCATCGAGTTCGAGGACTTCCTCGCGCTCGCCACCGACGCCGCCCGCACCGAGGCCGATTCGCGTGCTGCGAAGGTGCAGCCCGACGACGTCAGCGACATCCTCTTCACCTCCGGCACCACGGGACGCAGCAAGGGCGCGATCACCGCGCATCGTCAGTCCATCGCCGTTGCCAAGTCGTGGGGCGAATGCGCCGAGGTCACCGCTGACGACAACTTCCTCATCATCAGCCCGTTCTTCCACACCTTCGGGTACAAGGCCGGAATCCTGGTCTGTCTGTTGAACGGTGCGACGATCGTGCCGGTGTCCGTCTTCAACATCGACGACACCCTCGCACTGGTCAACAGCGAGAAGATCAGCATCCTGCCCGGCGCCCCGACGATCTACCAGACCATCCTCGACCACCCCCGCCGCAGCGAGTACGACCTGTCCTCGCTCCGCATCGCGATCACCGGCGCCGCACCCGTGCCGGTTGCTCTCGTCGAGCGCATGCAGGCAGAGCTTTTCGACGCCGTCCTCACGGCATACGGCCTGACCGAGGCGGTCGTTGCGACGATGTGCCGCACCGACGACGATCCGGTCACCGTCTCCACCAGTTCCGGCCGCGCGACAGCCGATTTCGAGGTCAAGATCGGCGACCAGGGCGAGATCCTGCTTCGTGGACCGAACGTCATGCTCGGGTACCTCGACGACCCGGAATCCACCGCCAAGGCAATCGACGCCGACGGCTGGCTGCACACCGGAGACATCGGAACCCTCGACGAGCGTGGATATCTCGACATCACCGACCGTCTCAAGGACATGTACGTCAGCGGCGGATTCAACGTCTACCCCGCCGAGATCGAGGGCATGTTGGCTCGCCTGCCCGGTGTCCACGAATCGGCTGCCATCGGCATCCCCGATCACCGGATGGGAGAGGTGGGCCGCGTCTACATCGCCCAACTCGACGGTGCCGGCCTCACCGAAGAGTCGGTGATCGCGTTCCTCAAAGAGAAGATCGCCGGCTTCAAGGTGCCCCGCGAGGTGCGCTTCGTCGATCACCTGCCCCGAAACCCTTCGGGCAAGGTCCTCAAAACGGTTCTGCGCGAGGAACAGTCATGACCGTTCCTTTCGAAGCCGACGTCGTGACCTACGAGGTTCGCGACTCGGTCGCCGTCGTGACCTTGAATCGTCCCGATTACCGCAACGCCCAGAACTCGGTCGTGACGTATGCCCTCGACGCGGCATTCCAGCGCGCCGTCGAAGACGACGACGTGAAGGTGATCGTCCTGGCAGGCAACGGACCTCACTTCAGTGCCGGTCACGACCTGGGGACCCCGGGACGCGACCATCACGTCGAGTACGAGAACAAGGCCACCATGTGGTGGGATCACGTCGACAAGCCAGGCGGTGACCAGCGTTTCGCCCGCGAGATGGAGGTCTACCTGGGCATGTGCCGTCGCTGGCGGGAGATCCCCAAACCCACCATCGCGATGGTGCAAGGCGCCTGCATTGCCGGCGGACTCATGCTCGCCTGGGTCTGCGACATGATCGTCGCGTCCGACGACGCCTTCTTCTCCGATCCCGTTGTCCGCATGGGCATCCCCGGCGTCGAATACTTCGCGCACCCATGGATGGTCGGTTCACGATTCGCCAAGGAAATGCTCTTCACCGGCGATCGGTTCACCGCGCAACGTGCCTATGAAATCGGCATGGTGAACCGCGTCGTCGCCCGCAAGCACCTCGAGAAGGAGACGTTCGAGCTCGCTGGACGTATCGCCGAGATGCCGCGCTTCGGACTGGCTTTGACCAAGAAAGCCGTCAATCAGTGCGAGGACCAGATGGGGATGCGTAACGGCATCGATTCCGTCTTCGGTCTGCATCACTTCGCTCACGCTCACAACGCCGAGGTAGGCAAAGACTCGCTTGGTGGTCTCGACGCCAAAGCTATGGCTGCCAGTGCTCGCACACCGCAGGAAGGAACAAACTAGTGGATCTCGTATTTGACGACGCCACAACCGCATTCCGTGACGAGGTCCGCTCGTTCCTGGAGGCGAACGTCCCCGCCACTCCGCTCAAGTCCATGGACACGGCCGAGGGCTTCGAAGAACATCGGCAGTGGGAACACACCCTCGCCGACGCCGGTTACGCCGTCGTCTCCTGGCCCAAGGAACTCGGTGGCCGCGACGCGTCCCTGCTCGAATGGGTCGTCTTCGAGGAGGAATACTACCGCTCGGGTGCGCCCGGTCGCGTAAGCCAGAACGGCATCTTCCTGTTGGCTCCCACACTGTTCGAGCATGCAAATGCCGAGCAGTTGGCTCGCATCATGCCGCGTATGGCTCGTGCCGACGACATCTGGGCACAGGCTTGGTCCGAGCCCGAGTCCGGTTCCGACCTCGCGAGCCTGCGTTCGAGCGCCAAGAAGGTCGACGGCGGTTGGCTGCTCAACGGCCAGAAGACGTGGAGTTCGCGCGCCAGCTACGCAGACTGGGGCTTCGGCTTGTTCCGCTCCGATCCGGATGCGCAGCGCCACAAGGGCATCACGTATTTCATGTTCGACCTCCGCTCGAAGGGTGTCACCGTTCGCCCGATCGATCAGCTCGACGGTGAGCCCGGCTTCGCCGAGATCTTCCTCGAGGACGTCTTCGTTCCGGACGACCCGTCCAACCCCGGCGAGTCCGGTGTGATCGGAAACGTCAACGAAGGTTGGCGCGTCGCGATGAGCACCGCAAGCAACGAGCGTGGTCTCTCGCTGCGCAGCCCCGGCCGCTTCCTCGCGACAGTCGACCGCCTGCTCGAGCTGTACAAGTCCAGCGGACGCACTGACGACAGCGCGCTGCGCAACCAGGTCGCCGACGCCTGGATCGGCGCTCGCGCTTACCAACTCAACACATTCGGCACCGTCACCCGTCTGGCCGACGGTGGACAGCTCGGCGCCGAGTCCTCGATCAACAAGGTCTTCTGGTCCGAGTGGGATATCGCCACCCACGAGACTGCTCTCGAACTTCAGGGCCCTGAAGCCGAGTTGGCCGACAACTGGATGGACGGATACCTGTTCTCCCTGTCCGGCCCGATCTACGCAGGCACCAACGAGATTCAGAAAAACGTCATCGCTGAGCGTCTGCTCGGCCTACCGAAGGCGGACCGATGAGATTCGCGCTCGACTCCTCCCACCAGGACTTCGCTGCAAGCATCGATGCGCTGCTGACCAAGTCCGACATGCCCGCCGTCATCCGTTCGTGGAACGACGGTGACACCGAGCCTGGCAAGAAGCTCTGGCAGCGCCTTGCCGAGACCGGCGTCAACGGCCTCGTCATCTCCGAAGAGCACGACGGGCTCGGCGCCGACGCCGTCGACCTGGTCGTTGCGCTCGAACAGCTCGGTCGCCACGCAGTACCCGGACCGGTCGTCGAAACGATCGCCGTGGCGCCGACGCTCTTGGCTTCCGTTGCACCGGAACGTCTCTCTGCTCTCGCTGAGGGTGCGCTCGCAACCGTCGCCGCTCCCCCGCACACACCGTTTGCGCTCGACGCCAATGCAGTGGACCTGGTGCTACTTGCACAGGACGGTTCCGTCTCGCTCGGCGTCCCCGGCGAGGCCAAGGCGTCGGTGGATCTCTCCCGCAAGCTCTACGAGGTTTCCGCCGGCGAATCGCTGGGCTCCGCAGACTTCTCGGCAGCCTTCGACATTGGCGCTCTTGCCACTGCCGCGCAGTTGCATGGTCTCGGCCAGACACTGCTCGAGGTCACCACCGAATACGCTAAGCAGCGCAAGCAGTTCGGCAAGGTCATCGGACAGTTCCAGGCCATGAAGCACCACCTGGCCGAGGTTGCCGTCTCCCTCGAAATGGCTCGCCCCCTGCTGCACGGTGCAGCACTGTCGGTTCGCGATCAGTCCGCAGACGCCTCGCGTGACATTTCAGCCGCCAAGGTCGCGTGCGGCGATGCCGCCTACAAGGCCGCCCGCGTCGGACTCCAGGTTCACGGCGCCATCGGCTACACGATGGAACATGACCTCTCCCTGTGGCTCACCAAGGTGCGAGCATTGCTCACCGCGTGGGGCACGCCGTCCGAGCACCGCGCACGCGTCGTCGAAGCACTGGTTGCATCATGAGCATCGACACCGAAGACCAGGCAGCACTGCGTGCGTCGGTACGCGATCTCCTGAGCAAGCATTCCGACTCCGCTGCCGTCCGCGCCGCCATCAACACCGAGATCGGCTACGACGCCGCGTTGTGGAGCAAGCTGTGCGAGCAGATCGGCGTCGCCGCGCTGGCGATTCCCGAGGAGTTCGACGGCGTGGGAGCAGGTTTGGGCGAGGTACACGTGGTCCAGGAGGAACTGGGCCGCACGCTGACACCCTCACCGATGTTGGGTTCCGCAATTCTTGCCGCACAGGCACTGCTGCTTTCCGGTGACAACGACGCATGCTCGCGACTGCTGCCCGGTGTCGCGGCCGGTGAGAGCACGCTCGCCCTGTGCTGGGCGGGTGCCGCTGGTTGGAGCACCTTCGGCGTCGAGGCAACCGAGGATGCGTTGACCGGCACGGCGTCGTACGTCCTCGACGGGCACGTCGCAGACACCCTGCTCGTTCTGACTGCCGACGGATTCTACGAAGTGGATCCCGCCGCCGAGGGCGTCTCCCGCCGACGCGTCCCCACCATGGATCCGACACGACCGCTGGCGGAGGTCACGTTCTCCGGTGTTCGCGGTCGACCACTGCAGTGGTCAGAAGATCTGGTCGATCGAATCCGAACCGTCGTCCTGATCGCGTTGTCTGCAGAGCAGGTCGGCGCAGCCGCAGCGATCGTCGAACAGACCGTCGAATACACCAAGTCGCGCAAGCAGTTCGGTCGCGCGATCGGTTCTTTCCAGGCACTCAAGCACCGGATGGCTGACATGTACACGTTGGTCGAGACGGCGCGGTCGATGACCTACGCCGCAGTGGCGACGCAGTCGGCCGACGACGCGGCGGTGGCGAAGGTCTACTGCTCGGAAGCGTTGCAGCAGATCACCTCCGAAGCGGTTCAGTTGCACGGTGGAATCGCGATCACCTGGGAGCACGACGCTCAGCTGTACTTCAAGCGTGCACACGGTAGCGCTCAGCTTTTCGGTCAGCCGAGCACCTACCTGCCGAGCCTCGCGCAGGCAGCGGGCCTCTAGGAGACGTCGGTGCTTGTTCGCTCGGGATTGCGAGCGAACAAGCACCAATGGTGCCCAGTCAGTGGAATGCCCAGCAGATTAATAGCTCTGGATCGCGCAGAATCGAAACCAGACAGCTGTCCATCCCACAGACCGGAGTTTTCTCGTGAATCGATTCGACGACAAGCGCGTCCTCATCAGCGGCGCAGGATCCGGAATCGGCCAGGCCACCGTTGCCCGCATCCTGGCAGAAGGTGGCACCGTCGTCGCCGCCGACATTTCCGAGACCGGCCTCGAACAAACGCTGAACGCAGCGAAGGACGCAGGCCATTCCGATCGCCTCACCACGGTGAAGGTCGACATCTCCAGCGAAGAGTCTGTTCGCGAACAGGTCGGCGCTGCGATCAAGGCTCTGGGCGGTCTCGACGTTTTGGTCAACGCGGCGGGCATTCTGCGCTCCGCGCACACCCACGAGATGACACTCGATTTCTGGAACACCGTCATCGGGGTCAACCTCACCGGAACGTTCCTCATGACGAGGGAGTCCCTGCCGGCACTGCTCGAAAGCGGAGCAGGCGTCGTGGTCAACTTCAGTTCCACTTCGGCGACATTCGCCCACCCCTACATGACGGCGTACGCAGCGTCGAAGGGTGGAATCCAATCCTTCACGCACGCACTCGCTCTCGAGTACAGCAAGCAGGGCCTCCGCGCCGTGGCCGTCGCACCCGGCAGCATCGCGTCGGGCATGACGTCCGATCCCGGATTCCCGGCCGACATCGACTTCACGCTGCTCGGCAAGCTGGCCCCGGCGATCGGTGAGGGTTTCGCTCCCCCGTCCGCGGTCGCCGGCGTGATCGCGATGCTCGCTTCCGAGGACGGCTCCTTTGTCACCGGAACGGAAATCCGCATCGACGGCGGCACGCATATGTGACCACCTGCTGTGCGCCTTTATTAACCGCCCGCGGTTAACAAAGGCGCACAGCAGCGAGGCGGCATACTTGTCTGGTCGCTCGGAACCGGTCCGGCGGTACGACGTGCGGTGGGAGCCAGCGGTGAGCGAGTCAACAGGCAGTACGAACCTCGAGCCCGTGCTGATCAGTCCCGTCGTCGGCGGAATGATTCGCACGTGGTCCGAGGACGAGACCCGCCTGTGGAGTGTCGACGATCCCGAGGCGCTCGGCGCGTTGCTTGGACGCGGCACTGTTTCCCGTACTGCTCTGCCGGACAACAAGTTCCGAGAAGTTGCATTTTTCGACGCCCTGACGCAGACCCTCACTGTGCAGCCGCGCTTCGCTTCCCCGGACAGCACTGCCCTCGCCGCACCGTTCAAGCTCAGCGACGCGTCCTCCCCGACCGGCGACGCTTGGGAAGATCTCGAATCGCTACTAGCGTCCATCGCGATCTCCGCTGCTGGACGCGGCGAATTCTGGCTCGCGGAACTCGGCGGGTGGGATTCTCCCCACAAGCCGAATTGCCTCTTCACGACCGTCGACGAATTGGGCCTGGCCAATGCAGTCATGGAGGCCACCCCGGCACCCGTGGGCACAGGCGTCTGGCCGGAGGTTCCGAACGGCCAAACCGGTGTTTCGGTCTCGGCGCCAGCCTCGCAAGACACCATCGAGGCCGCCGGAATCTTCGCAGTATCAGCTATCGAGACCTGGGGCGTCACACCGTGGGACATCAACCTCACCTTCGGCAAACTGGTTGATTTCGCCTGATCAACCGCCCCGACAAGCGGCGGTGAGTTGTACGTCTCCCCTCAGCCGACGGCTCACGGTTCGTCACAACACGCCCGATGGCGACGACATCGGGCCGCTCGGTGGGCATACTGAGGGAACTGGGGTTACTCCCGGTCACAAATACCCGTGGATCCGCGTCGGGGCGGGTGCGGTCCGACAACACGCGAGCAGCCACAGACACTGGCGGCTCCGAAAGGTTCAATCATGGCAACCGACCAATTACAGACGGTTGTATTGCACGGCGACCAGCTCAAATACGTCGACCAAGGCAGTGGCCCCGTTGTGGTGCTCATTCACGGCCTGCTGGGCGCGCACTCCAACTGGGAGCCTCAGATCGAGACGCTCTCACGCCACTACCGCGTCATCGCTCCTGATCTCTTCGGACACGGTGCGTCGGACAAGCCTGCCGGCGACTACTCACTCAGCGCTCACGCAGCCACTGTGCGCGATCTTCTCGAAGCCCTCGACATTCCGTCGGCCACCCTGGTCGGTCACTCACTCGGCGGCGGGATCGCGATGCAGACGCTCTATCTGTTCCCCGACCGCGTGGAACGGCTGTGCCTCGTGGCCAGCGGCGGACTCGGCCCCGAGGTCAGCCCACTCCTGCGCGCAGCGACTCTGCCAGGCAGCGAACTGGTGCTTCCCGTCCTCGCGTCCCGGACGCTGACCGATGTGACCGACAAAGCGCTCGGACTTTTCAACAAGATCGGCCTGTTCAAGCTCGGCGCCAGCGCGAGTGAGGCTCGTAAGAGCTTTGCTTCGGTATCGGACGCGTCGACACGTCAGGCATTTCTGGCGACTGCACGATCGGTCATCAACTACAACGGTCAAACCGTCAATGCCACTCCGCATTTCGCCAACTTCAAGAACTTGCAGGCACTACTGGTATGGGGCGAGGAAGACACCATCATCCCCAACGCCCACACCGAGAACGCTCGCGCCGAGCTACCGCTCGGGCGGGTCGAGATCTTCAAGCGCGCCGGACACTTCCCCCACCTGGACTATCCGGATCGCTTCGACCGTGTCTTCTCCGAATTCATGACGGACTGCGGCGTCGGTATCGGCACCGGGCCCAAGGCCGTCAGCAGCTGAACTAGCTCCCCGCAACCAACTCTTCGAGGTAGCTTGCCACTCCGTCCTCGTCGTTCGTGGGCAGAATTCGGTCGGCTAGTTCGATGACCTCAGCTCGGGCGTTGGCGGGCGCCAGAGCCGTTCCGGCCCAGGTCAGCATGGCAACGTCGTTGAACGCGTCGCCGGCTGCCGCAACTTCCGACGCGTCGATGCCGTCGATCGCGCACAACTGCGCGAGAGCGCTGGCCTTCGAGACGCCCGCCGCGGCCATTTCCATGTACGGAGCCCCGGAGTGGGTCAACTCCACACCCTCGATGCCCGCAGCGACCGCAGTTCGGTACAGGTCGGCGCTGGGAACTTCCGCATGCCGAGCCACGATCTTGACCATCGGCTCGACGTCGAGAGGCAAGGTGTCGGCCAGCACCATCTCGTGCAGGTGCCGGTGATGGTCCGCGAACTCACACAGAGCGGCATACTCCGGCTCGGCAAAGAACTGAGTGGGTCCGACGTTCGCGAACACGACGCCTGGGACCAGTGCGCGAACTTGCTCCATAGCCGTTGCCGCCAAGGACATTTCGATCGAAACGGTGTCGACGATCTTCGGAGTACCATCGGCGAGGTCGAGAATGACAGCTCCGTTGGCACACACAGCTTTACCGCGAAATCCGCACGAGCTCGCCAACGTATGTACCGAATGTCGAGCGCGGGCCGTCGCCCACACAACTTCGATACCCGCCAGCCGCGCGTTCTCCATGGCTTGCGCGGTGCGCGTCGAAATCGTTCGGTCGGAGCGCAGCAGGGTGCCGTCGAGGTCGGTCGCGAACATACGAATGCGGGTCACCAGACCATGATGGCAGTCCGTTCGCAGTCCTCACCAACTACATGACATTGGCCGTTGCTCTGTCAATTACCTGACCGGCCCTTGAGAAGGTGGCGGCGCATCTCACCGAACACCACACCGAGACGCTCGACATCTCGCGGACTCAGCAGATCGAACATGTTCTCCCGTACTGCGGCGACGTGGGCCGGGCTTGCCGACGCCAATTTCTCGGCGCCCTGGTCGGTCAGCTCCGCATTGGCGCCACGCTTGTCGTCGACACACTCGACCCTGCGCACCCAACCGACGCCGACCAGTCGATTGACCGCCCTGGTCACGCCACTACGGGTTGCCATCACGGCGTCAGCGAGCTCACTCATGCGCAATTGTCGTCCGGGCGCCTCGGCCAGCGCGACCAGCAGTTCGAAATCCGTGAAGGAAATATCGGAGTCGTGCACCAACTGTTGATCGAGGACGCGCTGAAGCAGGCGGGTCGAATCCAGGTACGCCCGCCAGGCCGTTTGCTCCGAGTCGGTCAACCATCGCGTTGATTCCATCACGCCAGCATATCCGAAGTAGTTGACAACGAAATCAAATGAGCTATTCTCAATGTAGTTGATCAGTCAACTACTTGTTCGAAGAGAAGATTCAACCGAGAGGCGGGCGCCATGAGCGACGACAACGCAGTGCAGGTCGACAAAGCAATGCAGGCCGACAACGCAGTGCAGTTCGAGGAACGCCGTGCCGAGATAAGGGATCGACATCTGATCCCTGCCGACAAACGACCGTCGTCGATGGCACGCGGTCTGCACCATACGGCCCTGATCAGCAGTGACGTCGAGCGAACCGTGAAGTTCTATCAGGATATCCTCGGCTTCCCTCTCACCGAACTGATCGAGAACCGTGACTATCCCGGGTCTTCGCACTTCTTCTTCGACATCGGCAACGGTAACCTCCTGGCCTTCTTCGACTTCCCGGGCCTCGACGTGGGCCCGTACCAAGAGGTACTCGGCGGCCTCCACCACATCGCGATCAGCGTCGAGCCGGCCAAGTGGGCGACGTTGCGCACCAGACTCACCGAGGCGGGCGTCGAATTGATCGAGCACAGCGAGGTGTCGTTGTACTTCCGCGATCCCGACGGCGCTCGACTCGAACTGATCGCAGATCCCCTCGGCGAGATGTACGGCAATCACGTCCTCTGAAAACTTGCTCTCCCCCACACCATCCGGAAGGCACCCCATGACCTCCACCTTGTCGCTACCGAACTTCGACGTCCGCCGATCGGGCGATCGCTTCAAGTCCAATGCGGGCTGGCTGGACTCGAAGCACTCCTTCTCGTTCAGCAATCACTACGACCCGAAGAACACTCACCACGGCCTTCTCCTGGTCAACAACGACGACATCGTCACGCCGGGAATGGGATTCGACACCCACCCGCACCAGGACATGGAGATCGTCACCTGGGTTCTGAGAGGTTCTCTCGTGCATCAGGATTCGATGGGTCATTCGGGGGTCATCTACCCCGGACTTGCCCAACGGATGAGCGCCGGAACTGGCATCCTGCATTCCGAGAAGAACGACTCGTGGCGACTCGGTGACGTGGCCGGCAGCCATTCCGACAAGCACAGCGACCCGGTTCACTTCATCCAGATGTGGGTCATCCCCGACGAAGCCGGAATCACCCCCGGCTACGAGCAGTTGGAGATCGACGCCGAATTGCTTACCGGTGGACTGGTTCCCGTCGCCTCGGGAATGGACGCGTACGCCGATCACTCGGCAATCCGGATCAAGAACAAGTACGCCGCGATGCACGTCGCGCGTCTGCAACCCGGACAGCCCGTGACCCTGCCGGACGCACCGTTCCTGCATGTTTTTGTCGCCGACGGTCAGGCGGCCATGGAAGGCGTCGGAGTGCTCGAACAAGGTGACGCGGTACGAGTGTCCGGCGGCGGAGGCCAGCAGGTCAGTTCCGATACCGGCGCCGAGGTCATCGTCTGGGAAATGCACGCCACCGTTTCGCAGGGATGACATGAAGTCCTTCTCGTACGACGCTTCACCGGCTCGAATTGTCTTCGGCCAAGGGACGATCGGCTCGATCACCGAAGAAGTGAGACGGCTCGGCCGTAGCCGAGTGATGGTGCTGGCAAGCCGTCGACTGGACGCGCTTGCCGCCGACGTCACCGAATCTCTCGGTGACATGGCCGTCGTGCGCTTCGACGGCGCCGTGATGCACACTCCGATCGAAGTCACGACAGCCGCGCTGAAACTTGCCCAGCACCATCACGTCGACACCGTCGTCGCGATCGGCGGCGGCTCGGCAACCGGGTTGTCCAAAGCACTCGCACTGCGAGCGGGGTTCGATCAGATCATCGTTCCGACGACGTATGCGGGATCAGAAGTCACTCCGGTGTTGGGTGAAACCGAGAACGGACGCAAGACAACTCGCTCGTCACCCCGCATCAGACCCGAAACCGTCATCTACGACGTCGACCTCACTCTCGATCTGCCGCTGGACACCACCGTCACCAGCGCCGTCAACGCGATGGCTCACGCGGTTGAAGCGTTGTATTCCGCCGAATCCAATCCGATCACCGACTCGATGGCAATCGAGGCACTCTCCGGGATCGCCCGTGCTTTGCCGATCGTCGTCGATGATCGGAGAAATGTAGAAGGCCGGGCCGACCTGCTGCAATCTGCCTGGTTGGCCGGAACCTGCTTGGGCACAGTCGGCATGGGACTTCATCACAAGTTGTGCCACACCCTCGGCGGCAGCTTCGGTTTGCCGCACGCCCCCACCCACACCGTTGTCCTCCCCCATGCAATGGCGTTCAACGCGGCTGCCGTCCCGGAAGTGATGTCGCGAATAGCAACCGCTCTGGGTGTATCCGATGCCGCTAGCGGCGTATTCGACCTCGTCACCGCGAGCGGCGGACCGACGTCTCTGCGAGAGGTGGGAATGAGTCACGATCAGATCGGCCGTGCAGTCGAACTCGCGACCTCCGCCGCCTATCCGAATCCGCGTGAGATCACCGCGCCGGGCCTGAGCGAACTCCTCGAGAACGCCTGGTCCGGGCGTCGCCCCGTCATTTTGTGAGAACGCGGGTGAGAACGAATCAGGCAGTGCCGCCACGAGGCCTGACGTGCTCGAAGATCAGAATCGTCTCGGTCGCGGCCACCGCCGGATGGGCCGAGAGGTTGTTGACGACGAAGTCCCGCAACTGCGCCGAATCCGTCGTTGCGACGTGCAACATGTAGTCGTCGACACCGGCCACGAAATACACGTTGAGCACGGAGTCCAGCTTGGCGAAGTCGTCACCGAGTCGGTTGAGGTGTGACCTCGCGTTGGCCTGCAGTCGAACTGCGATCATCGCCTGCAGATCCATTCCGAGAGCAGCGGGGTCGATGTCCGCGTGGAATCCCCTGATCACGCCGTTGTCCACCAAGGCACGCACACGTCCGAGGCACGTCGACGGCGCAATTCCTGCGATCGCGGCCAGCGCATTGTTCGGAATCCTCGCGTCTTTCGCCAGCTCTTCGAGCAGAACCCGGTCGACCTCGTCCAACTTCATAGCTGCCCGAACATGCTTCGGTGAGGCAGCCGTCTGGATACCGATTTTTGAACTTTCGCGCACCATGAATACAGCATAGAGAATTATCTTCACTTCTCTTCACTATCTGGTGACGAAACTTCATGCTTGGCACCTGACATTCGAAGAAACAACAGACTCAGTTCGGAGCCGTGTCATGAAGGTCGGAATCCCCCGCGAAATCAAAAACCACGAGTACCGCGTGGCCATCAGCCCAGCAGGCGTGCACGAACTGGTCGGCCGAGGGCACGAGGTCGTCATCGAAACGGGTGCAGGCGTCGGTTCCTCCTTCAGCGACGAGGATTTCAAGGCTGCGGGCGCACAGATCCTCGGGTCCGCGGATCAGGTCTGGGCGGACGCAGATCTGCTCCTCAAGGTCAAAGAACCTATTGCAGAGGAGTATTCGCGGCTCCGTAAGGATCAGGTGCTCTTCACCTACCTGCACCTGGCGGCGTCGAAGGAATGCACCGACGCGCTCCTGGCGTCGAAGACCACCTCCATCGCCTACGAAACCGTTGTCGGTTCCGACGGTTCACTGCCGCTCCTCGCCCCGATGAGCGAAGTAGCCGGACGCCTTGCACCGCAGGCCGGCGCCTACCACTTGATGCGTCACGGCGGCGGACGCGGAGTGCTGATGGGCGGCGTGCCGGGAGTACGTCCTGCCAAGGTCGTGGTGATCGGTGCGGGAGTCTCCGGCAAGAACGCCATCGCCGTGGCCTACGGCATGCAGGCCGACGTCACCGTTCTCGATCTGTCGATCGCGCGTCTGCGGGAAATCGACGAGCTGTACCACGGCCAGGTCAAGACCATCACGTCCAACAGCCTCGAACTGGAACAGGCAGTTCTCGACGCCGATCTCGTCATCGGCGCAGTGCTGGTCCCAGGGGCGAAGGCTCCCACTCTCGTGTCCAACAGCCTGGTCGCGCGCATGAAGCCGGGTTCGGTACTGGTCGACATCGCCATCGACCAGGGCGGCTGCTTCGAGGACTCACACGCGACCACCCACGCCGATCCGACGTACCAGGTTCACGGTTCGGTCTTCTACTGCGTTGCGAACATGCCCGGCGCCGTTCCCCGCACATCGACGTACGCGCTCACCAACGCGACACTTCCGTACGTCGTCGCATTGGCCGACAAGGGATGGAAGGACGCCGTCGCGACTGTTCCCGGTCTGGAATCGGGACTGAGTACACACGACGGTCTGCTCTTGTCGGACAGTGTTGCAGCAGCACATGGGTACTCGGCTGCCACGCTCTGACCCCGGCGAGGAAGGCTGGAGATCGCTAGCCTTGATCCATGAGCAATCCTGACATCACGCTGAATTCCGGAACCACGATCCCGCAACTCGGCCTCGGAGTCTGGCAGGCCACCAACGACGAAACCGAGCATGCAGTGCGGTTCGCACTCGACGAGGCCGGCTACCGGCACATCGACACTGCAGCCGCGTACGGAAACGAAGAGGGCGTCGGACGAGGTATCGCCAACTCGTCCGTCGCGCGAGAGGACATCTTCCTCACCACGAAGCTGTGGAACGCGGACCAGGGCTACGAGCCGGCGTTGAAGGCTTTCGACACCAGTATCGACAAGCTTAGCGTCGACTACGTCGATCTCTACCTGATCCACTGGCCGCTGCAGGACAACGACCGCCTTCTCCGCACTTGGGAGGCGCTCGAAAAGATCGCGGAATCGGGCCGTGCCAAGGCAATCGGGGTGTGCAACTTCGAGCCGCACCATCTGCAGCTTCTTGTCGATCGCGGCGGAATGTTGCCCGCCGTCGATCAGGTGGAACTGCATCCGCACCTCACGCAGCACGCGATCCGGGACAAGGCAGCCGAGCACGGGATCAAGGTCGAATCGTGGAGCCCACTCGGCGGCACCAGCAACGCAGGTTGGGGTAAGGCTTCGAAGCCCAACACGCTGCTCACCGATCCGATCATCACTCGAATCGGTGACCGCCACAGCAAGACTGCCGCACAGGTCCTCATCCGCTGGCACCTTCAGAACGGCCTGATCGTCATCCCGAAATCAGTGCACGACGCTCGGATCGCTCAGAACATCGACGTATTCGACTTCGAACTCACTGATCTCGATCTGAGCGAAATCGACACTCTCGACGACGGCACGCGCGTCGGCGCGCATCCCGATGAACTCAATATCGGTGCGCCGAGCTGATCAAGCCGCTCGTTTGGTGGGGCGAAGCGCATCGATTCCGTTTCGCCTCACCATGGTTCCGAGGGTCTTCCACCACGGACGAGCTGGATCCGGCTCGTTGCCGTCGCCCATTCTGTGCAACTGATCGGTGTGCCACTGCAAGTCGAGTGCACCGTCGAGCATCGAGATGTCGGCAACCTTCCCCAACAATTTCCGCGCTCCAAACTCGACAGTCGGGACGTTCAATCGTTCCCGATCCGATTCCAGGAGAACGCTTGCCGCGTCGGGAATGGTGATCGTCGGCCGGCCGAGGCCGATCACGTCGCACGCGCCGGAAGCGAGTGCCTCGACCATCGCCGATCGCGAGCGGAAGCCGCCCGTGACTGCCAACGGAATGTCGCCGGCGATCGCCCGGACAGTCTCGGCATATTCGAGAAAATATGCTTCTCGGTCACGAGTGCTCTGCTTCTGCGCTTTACCCATCATGGCCGGCGACTCGTAGCTGCCACCGCTGATCTCGATGAGATCCACCGACTCTTCGGTCAACGCGCGCACTACTTCTCGCGACTCGTCTTCGGAGAACCCACCGCGCTGAAAATCAGCCGAGTTGAGTTTGACCGAGACCGCGAATCCGGGCGCGACCGCCGAACGTATGCGCCGAACGATCTCGATCAGAAAGCGTCGGCGACGCTCGGGATCTCCACCCCACTCGTCCGTGCGCTGATTGGACAACGGCGAAAGGAACTGCGCAACAAGATAACCGTGCGCTGCGTGGATCTGTACGCCTCCGAATCCCGAGGACTCGGCGACGCGAGCGGTTTCCGCGAACCTGTTGATGATGTCTTCGATCTCGGCGGTCGAGAGTTCTCGCGGCGCAGCCATTCCCGGGATCTTCAGCGCGATCGGACTCGGGCCGACCGGGCGGCCCCTGCTGGCAATCGGGTTGGATTGTCGCCCTGGGTGGTTCAGCTGCATCCAGATCTCGGCGCCGCCGTTCTTGGCAGTCTTGGCCCAAGCCGTCAGCGCTTCGGCATCTCGATCGTCGTCGACCACGACGTTGCCCGGTTCGGCGATCTGAGATCGATCGACCATGACATTGCCGGTGATCAGCAACCCGAATCCGCCGCTGCCCCAACGACCGTACAGAGTTTCCAGTCGGGTGGACGGTCCATGTGTCCGGTCCCCCAGAGCCTCGCTGAGCGCAGCTTTCATGGTCCGATTTCGCAGTATCTGCCCACAGGGCAAAGTCAGCGATTCTCCGAGCGTGGTCATGAATGCCTCTCGCGTGAATGGGGGAAGAAGGTCAACGGCGGGGCGCAGAACCGAAGTGCCGCTTGGTATCGCGCACGAAGCTCGAGAAGATCAGTGAGTTGACCGGCAGACCGCCGCGTACCGCGAGCGACAGCTTCGGACGCGGTGAGAATGCAAAGGTCCACTGCAGTCTCGAGCCCACTGCAAGTTCGTCGACGCGGTAGTCCTCGGCGAAGGATTGGAACAGTGGAACATTCGACTGCTCGACGTAGAACGAGTGCCGACGTGTTTCGTCGTCCCAGGTGATGAACTTTTCGCGCATCTGCATCGCACCACCGCCCACCTCCGCGATTCGCCGTGTGCCGACACCGTACGGGCGAGGCGAGGTGCAGTGAACTTTCGTGAGCAGCCGGCACCACGACAACGGTTCATCCGCAGTCAGACCGGCCCAGACGTCATCCGGTTCGGCGGCGAGATCGATCGAGTACGTGAAGATATGCGGTGCCGTGTCGAAGAAATCGACACCGACCGGTTCGAGGTCGAACCAATGTGTCATCGCCCGCTCCTGCCCAATTAGCCGTTACATGAAGTTACGGATACTCGACGACCGAAGTCAACCCCCGAGCGCTCAGCTCGACCACGCTTGCGAACGCGAAAGCCCCTGCAGCGAAGCGATGACCTGTTCGAGCGGTTCGA
This sequence comes from Rhodococcus sp. NPDC060176, assembly GCF_042728675.1. NCBI lineage: Bacteria > Bacillati > Actinomycetota > Actinomycetes > Mycobacteriales > Nocardiaceae > Rhodococcus > Rhodococcus sp. NPDC060176. The sequence continues at coordinate 348,317 of NZ_JBHWYS010000003.1, read as the reverse complement.
TACTTCGAGTCGTCTGGCATACAGCCACGGCACCTTCGACCGACGTGATCGTCAAATTTGCCATCGATTTTGCTTGCACTGCAGGATAACCCGCGGCTTCGAGTTGTGATTCGATCAACTTCTGCCATCCCAGCAAGACTTCAGCTGCCACTTCCGCGACCTCCGGTTCACTGGCACGAGCCAATCCGCCGGCAATCACCGGACAGCCGATCGCGAAGTCCGAGCGCGTGAGATTGAGTCGCCAGATGTCGCCGACCGCTTCGATCACGTCGGCAGTGGAACCGTTAGCCGCAGCCGAGCTGATCCGTCTGGTGATGATCGCACCGGCCGCGCGCACGGCTTCGACCATCAACTCGGTCTTACCGCCAGGAAAGTGGTGGTAGATCGACCCACGGGGTGCGCCGCTGTGCTTGATGACGTCACTGAAGGACGTCGCGTCGACACCGTTGCGGCTGATCAGTTCAACCGCACTGCGAATCATGCGATCACGTGAGCTCAGCTCTGCCATGTCACAGATCCTTCGGCCGTCGGTACACCTGTCGACTCATACGCTACGTTATGTATGACGACCTACATAGTGATGGGATGAAACAATGAGTGACGAGACAACAGCGACCGTCGATCCGGCGCAGATGACAGGCCTCGAACTTCTCCGCTGGATGGGGACACAGGTCAACGATCGCCCGAGCATCGGGCGCCTCCTCGGGATGGAGATGCGCGAGGTCAACGAAGGATCCGTGAGCTTCGCTCTGACGCCGCGCGCTGATTTCAGCAATCCCCTCGGCACGGTCCACGGCGGCATCTGCGCAACGCTGCTCGACTCGGTCATGGGCTGCGCTGTGCACACCATGCTTCCGGCCGGCGTCGGATATACGACCCTCGAACTCAAGCTCAACTACATCCGCACCGTGCCTCTCGACGGCGATGAACTGACCGCACACGGCAGTGTCATTCATGTGGGTGGGCGTACCGCGACCGCAGAGGGCAAGGTACTCGACAAGGACGGCAAGTTGGTGGCGCATGGAACCACGACGTGCATGATCTTTCGCTAAGCCCGACGTGAGCAGGGCGCGAGTGTCGATGTACGATCAACTCGTGACCCTGCTCACTGCGCACCTCTGGTGGCCCGACCGCTGACGGTCAGCCGCAACTGCGTGCTGCCCGGACCGATATCGGGTGGTCCAGCAGGCTCCTCTCAGGATCCCCGATCCGGCAAATGCCGTACGCGTCGTCGCTGCGACCGCCAAGATCAGGTACCGAATCCACGAAGGAGAGTTAGTTGACCACCACCCCACTCAACCGTTCGCTCGAGCCTTTGGGCGTTTCTGTCCCGTCGAAAGTGCCGACGCACTGGTACAACTTGGCGGCCGACCTCCCCGAGCCTGTTCCCCCGCACCTGCATCCGGGCACACGTGAGCCGCTCGGCCCCGAGGACTTGGCGCCGCTGTTTCCGATGAATCTCATTGCGCAGGAAGTCGCAACCGAGCGCTACATCGAGATCCCGGAGACGGTTCGCGAGATCTACGGCATGTGGAGGCCTTCTCCCCTGTTCCGTGCACACCGACTCGAGCGCGCTCTGGGCACACCCGCCCGTATCTACTACAAGTACGAAGGTGTGAGCCCGGTCGGTTCACACAAGCCGAATACTGCTGTCGCGCAGGCGTACTACAACGCAATCGAGGGGACCACCAAGCTCACCACCGAAACCGGTGCGGGCCAGTGGGGTGCGTCGCTGTCGTTCGCGGGCGCACTGCTCGGACTCGACGTCGAGGTGTGGCAGGTTCGCTCCTCCTTCGATTCGAAGCCGTACCGACGCATCCAGATGGAGGCGTACGGCGGAATCTGTCACCCGTCGCCTTCCGACCTGACGGAAGCCGGACGCGCACTGCTGAAGTCGCATCCAGACACCACCGGCTCACTTGGTATGGCCATCAGTGAGGCCGTCGAGGTTGCCGCGCAGGATCCGAACACGCACTACTCACTCGGTAGCGTGCTGAACCACGTCATGCTGCACCAGACCGTGATCGGTCAGGAAGCAATGGTCCAGCTCGAAGAAGCTGGCGACGCCATCCCCGACACCGTGTTCGGTTGCGCCGGTGGCGGTTCCAACCTCGCCGGACTCACCTTCCCGTTCCTGGGACGAAACCTTCGCGAAGGCACCAAGACTCGTCTGGTCGCCTGCGAGCCTTCGGCATGCCCGTCCCTCACCCAGGGCGAGTACCGCTACGACTTCGGTGACGTCGCCGGTCTGACGCCGCTGCTCAAGATGCACACTCTCGGCAAGGACTTCGTTCCCCCTGCGATCCATGCCGGTGGCCTCCGCTACCACGGTATGTCGCCGATGGTCTCGCATGCGGTCAACCTCGGACTCATGGATGCGATTGCCGTCGATCAGGACGACGCACTCCAGGCCGGTCTGATCTTCGCCCGCGCCGAAGGAATCATCCCGGCTCCGGAATCGACCCACGCAGTTGCCGGCGCCATCGCTCACGCTCGTGCCGTCACCGAACCGGAGGTGATCGTTATCGGTCTTTCGGGCAACGGTCAGTTGGATCTCCCGGCGTACTCGCCCTACGTCTGACGCCGCCGGTGTGGTGGACTCGTGTGTACGAGGCCACCACACTTCGTCACACCGAGCACGTTCTCTATTCGTATCCCAGCTCGTCGACGGACCGGACAGTGATCGAACTTGTCCCCAACACGGTACCGGGGGCTATCCAAGGATCTTCCGGAGCGGCGCCCGCGACCCGTCGTTCGCCGATGAACTCGCCGGTACCCGGATCGATGATCAAGTCGCGACGCTCGCGAACGCCGTTGAGCCCGAGTGCGATTCCGACCCGACCGTCGAGGGTGGTCTGTTCCACGGTCTCCACACCATCGATTCCGGCGATCGCGCGATACCACTGCGCTTTGACATCTGGCGGCATCATGCCGGCTCTCAGTATTTCAATCGCGATGTGGAACATCGCTTCCGGCGTCGAACCGCGCGGCGCCGTGTAGTCGCGCAACCATCGAAGCAACCCCTCGGGGTCAGCGGGCAGCGACCGATAGAAGTTGGGGTCGTCCCAGTCGTCCGGAACGCAGTTGATGTTGTCGCGATTGTCGTCGAAGAATCTGCCGCAGCGGGCACGCCATTCCCCGTTTCGGGTTTCGTCGATGTAGAGAGCTGATTCACTCTCCGGCGTCGTGCCGCCGAGCCACCGCGACTGGCCAGTTGACCGCCGCTCGAGCCATTCTTGTGTTTCGTCTGCCGGAATCCATAGCTGCGAACGGGTTTCGAGCAGGTAGGTGTAGCCGTTGCGTGGAGCGTCGGGACCTGCTTCGTAGGGAGATCCGAACTCCATCCCCTGTTGGACCCACGCGTGCTCCTCGACGAGTCGAAACGGTCCCTGTCGAGCGGAGGTCATCTCGATCGATTCGAGCGAGCGCGCGGCTTGTTGTAGGACGTGTTCGGCGGAGGCGAGTTCGATGGAAGGCACCGGCAGCGACGCACCACCCGTAGTGCCTGTCTGCTCTGCAGGTGTGAACTGCACCAGCACCGCAGCCAGGCAGACGGCCATGAGCACCGCGGCACCGGCGTAGACCGAAGCGGCCACGCGCCGCAGAGCAAACCTGCGACTGGGTACCGGCGGAGAACTTTCCGCCGCTTCCGCGTCGGCGAGGACCCGATTCCGGATCGCTGCCAACGCGTCGACGTCCGGCTTGTCGAGCGCATCGCGGAGTTCGAGCAACGTGTCGTCCAGGGGATCGGTCCGAGGATTCGGCATCAGTTCTCTCCCGAGGCTTGTTGGAGGTTTTCGGAGTCGAGCAGCAAAGTCCGCAGGCGAGTACGCGTGCGGTGCAGCCTGGACCGGACAGTGCTGGCCGGCACGGACAGGATCTCCGCGATCTCGGCCGGTTCGAGATGGGCCCAGGACGAGAGGAGGAGCACGTCGCGTTCGTCCTCGGTCAGCTCGGCGAGGGCCGACGCGATCACCTCGAGGCGACGGGACGCGTCCACCCGAGCCGTGACAAGGTCTTCCGGCGCAGTCTCGGACACGACGCGTTCGCCATGTACCCGCGCGAGTGCGCGTTCGGCGCGATCCTGGGAACGAAAGTGTGCCCGGAGCAGGGTGTGGGTAATGCCGAACAGCCAAGCTCGAACGGGAGCCCGACCAGCGTCGTAGGTGGATCGACGATCGATTGCGACGGCAAAAGCCTCAGCGACGAGGTCGTCGGCGTGATGTTCGCCGGCTCGAGCGCACACGTACCGGCGAAGATCTGCGGCATGGGCGTCGAAGAGCTGAGCGAAGACCTCCGCCACGCGCGGGCCGTGCAGGTCCGGGTCCGGTGTGGCGCGATCACCGGGCGGGTTCGAAGATGTCACGGTGATACTTGGTCGGTGCGGCCCGTAGCGTCCCCGGGGTGGCGGAACGGGTAGCGATGACGACCCACGATCCGCACTTTCTCCCGAGCTTTCACCATGCGCAGCAGTCGGTCCTCAGTCTCTTGGTCGGAGACCAAACGCTACCCGGCACTGACGCGAGGTAGGCCTTGGGAGCGATCTCGCGGCCAGGATCAAGCCCGGCGGGCAGCGAAACGAACCGTTCAGTTTGCTCGATCGGTTACGGTCTTTCGATGCAGCTTCGGTTGAAGGAACACTGGAAACTGGTCGCCCTCGGGTTGGCGTTGATCGTGGCGATCGCGTTCATCGTCGTATCGGCACTCTCCGACTCCACTGAAGCGGCCTCGCCGAAGCAGAAGTCAGGCGGTCCAATCGTCGAGCAGGGCGTTGTCGACGTGGACCTCTCCGATCCTCCGCAACAAGCCTGGGAACTCGATGTCCGAACCCTCACGGATAACTCCGGCGACGTGTTGTTGTCGATGCCTTCCGGCCTCGATCGCTACTACGGCTACGGAAACACGTACCAGGTCGGTGACGTGCTGGTGGCCGCGACGGCTTATCCCCTGCCCAAGACCGACGAGTCTTCGTCGGGCCAGGGAGTCGGTGACGTCTCACTGGTCGGTGTGAATCCCGACGACGGAAGTCCGCTGTGGAAAACACGAATCGGCGGAGTCATCGGCCAGTGCAGCCAACAGAACGAGTCCACGATCATCGCGTGCTGGGGCGATCGACGAATGATCTTTGTCGATACCGCGACCGGAACTCTGTTGTCCGACCTCGGAACCGACTTCGATCTCAGTGGTGCCGCCATCACCGGAGACACTGTGTACACGTCCGGCGAGAGAGTGGACGGAACCGTTCGCACACGAATTCTTGCCAGCGGCAACACCACCGATGTGACGGCCAACTTCGTTCGCACCTTCGAACCAAGTGAAAGGTTCGGATCGGTCTACACGATCCCGAGCACCAACACGGTCATTGCGATGGAACAGGGCGATGGCGGGGACCCACAGTACCGCTATCGAATCTACGATCTGGATTCCGGCGCAGAACGATTCAGATTCGAGGGTGATTCGCTCGTCCCTGCCGGGAACGGATTGTTCCTCACCAGTGTCGGTGGCAGATCAGGCTATGTAGGAACCCAAAACCTTTTGGCTTCCGACGGATCCACGATTCGTGCGATACCGATTCCCTCTTCCTCATCGTCGTCCTACCCGAGTAAGCCCTCGACAGCGGTGCCGATGTTTCTCGGCGACGGCGCCTACGACCCGGAGTCCGGTGACGAACTTTGGCGCAGTTCACAAATCGTCAATACCGAGATGGCCGGGACGGGAAGCGCCATTGCCGCAGTGGTAGGAAAGACAATCCTGGTCACCTCACCGGAGACCCGCACAATCTCGGGTCTCGACGTCGAGAGTGGTCGACAGCTGGGGCAGACACCCTGGCAAGACGCGTACTGGGTTCGAAACGGAGCGACCGATGGCGACCACTTCGTCTTCAGCGACTACACCGGCATGCACGCAATCCGGGCTCGCGACGGAAAGATGATGTGGTCGGTTCCCCTTCCGCCAGAAGTCGATCCGCGCGGAGTTGTCGTCTCGAATGCCGGCAAAAACGTGTCGTTCTCCTGGCAGAACCATTTCACCGTTTGGCGATAGGCCGGCAACATCACCGATACCGTGTCGTACTGACCAGCCTGCTCACCAACAAGCAAGTGGATAGACGTGCAGCAATCAACGTCCACAATCCGATCTTGCGCATTTGTTCAATATCGGGGGAACGATCTCGGACAACTGCATATATCTCCGCGACTCCAACTTCGGAAAGATCAGACCAGACCTGCAGTGAAGGGGTGCGTACACATCGCTCCGACTAAGGTGCCTGATCCACTCCAACCATAAAGGGAGCCAACGGGAATGGACGCGAAATCCTCTGTTCGCAGTCGGCAAAAAATAGTCCAGTTTGCGCGCAAACATCTGCGTACTGGAGGACCGGACTCAGACCAAATTCGTCGTCATTTCGGTTTGCAAAAACGCGCGTTCTTCACACAGCTCGACACTCATCTCGACGATTCTGCACTTTCAATGCCCGAAAAAGTTGCACTCCGCCGCATCTGCCGACAAGAAAATAGAAGATGCCCGATCAAACGTATGAACATCTCAGCAGGTCAAGCCGACTCATCCCGGCCGATGAACGACGCGCTGCCTTTCCCACCCCCTGAACCATCCCGCTTGATGATCGAAAGCCGCCAACTACGTTGAGCCGCTGGATTCTTCCGCTGTCCCTCTTCTCGGATCGGGATCATCGGAGATCCAACAGTCGCGCGACTTTCAGGCTCAAATGCAAGGCCAACCGGTCGTCGCCGTTTGCCAGGTCTGCGCGTGTTATCTCCTGAATTCGCCGCAACCGATAGTACAAGCTCCCCCGATGCACACAGAGCGCCTCGGACGTTCGCTTTACGTCACCGGCATTGTCCAAAAAGCTCTCCAGCGTCGCGAGTAGGGCCTCACTCTTGGTGTCCTCATGGCTGAGCAAGGACTGCAGCCCAGAATGAATACTGTTCTCGAGCCGATCCTCCGACAGTTCGGCCAGAAGGCCGTAGACACCGAGATCCCGATACCGCACAACATTTCCGAGCACCTTGACGACCTGGGCCACATCTGCGGAACGCCTGGACTCTTCGTAGGATTCGCGCACGTCTGCAACCGAGGTTCGCGATTCACCGATACCAACCCAACAGTCCAGGTTCTGACGCCCACTTTCAGACAAGATTCGCTTTTGGGCTGCAACGATCAGCGAGTCCAGATGGGTATGCGTCGAGCGTTCGGCCACCGATACGATGAGCAGACTGTGGTCGGGGCGGTCGAGTTGGATTGCACTGTTCCGCGGGAGCCTCCGCCGAAGCTGATCGACGCCGACGGCAACACTCAGACGATCTCTTTCGGTCAATGTCGACCGGTCGACAGGACGGAGCAACATAGTGACCACGACTGCTGGACCCGCTGCCAACAAGCCCCCCTCGGCCAACCTGTTTGCCGCGTCCTCGCGGAGCGACCGCTCGCCGGAAAGTACGTCACGAGTAAGTTCCCGCTCCCGACTTCGAGACAACTCGTCCAGTAGCTGTTCTCGGTGAAGGATCGTTGCTGCCGCGTCAGCCGTGCGCCTCAAGACCTCGGCTTGATCCTCGTCAACGTCGCCCTCCGAAGTCAACAGCCAGACGAAGCCCAGCAGCGCATTGCGGTACCGGATCGGCATCCCGACCCGGCCAAGGGTCAGCCCTAGTTCCTCGTTGACGGGAACAGCGAAGACATCAAGGGCTTCACGGCCTCCACTCGAGAAAATGAAGTCTACGATCTCACGTGAAACATTCCGCTGTAGAACGGAATTCATCCTGACGGGATCAACGGCACTGTCATGGGAGTTGTACGCGAGTAGACGGATCTGTGCATCATCGATCGCAACGGAACGGTCGAGACGGCGCCCGGTGGTGTCCACCAAATGCTGTAGTTCTCCGGCCATGGTCGAACTGTACGAGTTGCGCTCTCCTTTTTGCAACAAATGACCAAATCTATCGTCGGCATTTTGCACAAATGCCAGTGATGCAACTAACTTTCGCACCATAAGCTCGCTTCATGCCGAAGCACTCGAGACCCGGAACGTCTTCACTCGGTCTGCGACCCGGCAGACGTGGCATCGAGAGGTCGGACGTTCAGCAGCGACGAGATCTGTTGCAGCCGTGAGATTTGCAAAGTTGAGCCCGAGGCCCGCCCGGCACGAATTCCCTCTGGCAAAGTCGCCTCCGACCCGAAATCGACAATGCCCTACGTTCACCAGTTCAATGTCGGATCCCACCGACCTCTTTCAATTTCGAATACCTCGAATGACGACTGTGACGTCACAAAAACGTTGCCATTCAGCATATCCCGAGAGGAATCAGTATGACCGGCACAGCAAATGCTCCTGTAGAGCAGGAGACCGCGACTTCACCGGAACGTCGATCCGCGCGCCGTAGGGCCCTGATTGCCGGCGCGACAGGCAACATCGTCGAATGGTTCGATTTCACGATCTACGGATTCACAGCCGCAGTTCTCGCGACAGTGTTCTTCCCTCCGGAGTTCGGCAGTGGCGCACTGCTTGCCACCTTCGCTCTTTACGGAGTCGCATTCTTGGCCAGACCTGCCGGCGGCATCTTCTTCGGAAGACTGGGTGACCGTCTCGGCCGACGGAGATCATTGTCCCTGGCAATCACGCTCATGGGCTGCTCGACGGCGGCTATCGGTCTCCTACCGACATACGCTTCGATCGGTGTTGCCGCACCGCTGTTGCTGCTGCTGTGCCGATTGGTTCAAGGATTCTCGGCCGGGGGCGAATACACCGGAGCTGCCACCTTCGTCGTCGAGCATGCGCCGTCCCACCGCCGAGGCTTGTACGCAGGGATAATCAGTTCTTCGTCGTTCGTCGGCAGCATCTTGGCCACGGTCACAGTCTTGTCATTCAGCTCGGTCGGCGCTGAGCACTTCGCCGACGGAGGATGGCGTTGGCCGTTCATCATCGGAGGCGTTGTCGCCATGGTGGGTCTGTTCATGAGGCTTGCCGTCGAGGAGACTCCGGCGTTCAAGGAAATGCAAGAAAACGATTCCCTTCCAACCCGCCCACTGGCAGATCTGTTCCGCAATCACTGGCGGACTCTGCTCACGTCCTTCGTGTACTTCGCCTCGCTCGGTGTCGTTACTCATATGCTGCTCGGCTACATGCCGACATTTCTGGTTCTCTCAGCCGATGTTCCGAGCACGGTTGCACTGCTGATGACAACCGGCGCTTTGGTTCTCGCAGTCCCGCTGTTCATCTTCTTCGGCGCCACAGTCGACCGAATCGGCCGGAGGCCACTCGTCAGAATCGGGATGGTGATGTCAGTTTTCGTATCGGTGCCCAGCTACATGCTCATCGGCACCGGGAATGCTTTCGCGATTGCCGTTGCCCTGGCCGCTCTGGTCGTCGCGCTCTCCTTACTTGCTTCCGCTTTGCTCGTAATTCTCGAAATGATGCCGACGCATGCGCGATTCACCGGCACGGCAATCCCTTACAACGTCGCGTATGCGCTCTTTGCGGGAACTGCGCCTCTGGTGTGCGCATCGTTGGTCAACGCCACAGGAAGCCATCTGTCGCCGGCCTTCTACGCAACCGCCATCGCTTTGATCGCGCTTCCCATTCTGTGGCGAGGGATTCCGGAAACGAAAGACCGGTCAGCCACGCAGAGCAGTTCGACGAAACATTTCTGACAATGGGCGCGCCATGGTTGCGATTTTTTGCGCAGCTGTCGATAGCGTTCCGCGTGCCGCCGAGCGAGAGTTGAGGATGACGATCTTCTGGGCCTTCAGGTGCGAAATCAGGCAAGGCAGAGCCCATTCCGAGAAGTCGGGGTGCGGCTCTCCAGAGGAGGTCGAAGCCGTCAGGCTTACCAAGAACCCAAGCTCGCCAGTCGAAGAGATGCGCTTTCGACCTGGCGAAGCCACAAGAAGGAGGGGCCGAAAGTGCCTAACAACAAGACCGACGCAGTTGTCGTCGGAGCTGGAGTAATCGGCAGCTCCATCGCTTATGAACTGGCCGCTCGAGGTTACGAAGTCCTGGTCATCGACAAGTCTGGCGGTCCGGGCTACGGCTCGACCAGTGCATCCAGTGCGGTTATCCGGTTCAACTACTCCACATTCGACGGTATGGCTGCAGCTTGGGAGTCGCTGCATTGCTGGCAAAACTGGAACGAGCATCTCAACGCGACAGTCGACGGCGCGCTTGCGAAGTTTCGGCAATGCGGAATGGCACTGCTCGACGTCGACGTCGCACCCCACGCGCGCACGATTGGATTATTCGAGAAGATCGGAATCGACTACCAGCTCTGGGACGCAACGACACTCGTCGAGAAAATTCCCGGTATCGACGCAGGTAAATACTATCCGCCCAAGCCAGTCGACTCGGAGTCATTCTTCGCAGATGCGGAAACCACGCTCGGAGCGCTGTACACACCTCAGGCGGGGTTCGTCGACGACCCGCAACTGGCCGCCGCGAATCTTGCTGCGGCAGCACGTTCGCACGGTGCGGTTTTCGCGTACAACACGCGTGTGGTGGCAGTCGAGCAGTTGTCTGACGGCATCTGGCAGTTAGGGCTCCACGACGGGGAAAGTGTGAAATCCAAGATTGTCGTCAACGCTGCCGGCCCCTGGTCGGGAGAGTTCAACAAGCTGTCGAATGTCGGGTCCGACTTCAAGGTTTCGGTTCGGCCCTTGCGTCAGGAGGTCCATCACGTCACCGCACCCACTGGGTACAACGACGACGAGATCCTCGGCCCGATGATCGCCGATTTGGATCTCGGAACCTACATGCGAGCCGAACCTGGGAACGGTTTCCTTGTCGGCGGGACCGAACCGGATTGCGATCCGCTCGAGTGGATCGACGATCCTGATACCGCGAACCCGAATCGCACTGTTGCCCGGTTCGAAGCGCAAGTTTTCCGCGCCGCCAGACGTTTCCCCAGCTTGGAAGTCCCGTCACAACCGAAAGGTATTGCCGGCGTGTACGACGCAGCATCTGATTGGACCCCGATCTACGACAAGACAGATAAACGAGGTTTCTACGTCGCCATGGGCACCAGCGGAAACCAATTCAAGAATGCGCCCATCGCCGGGCGCCTCATGTCCAGGATCATCGACCAGGTGGAAGCTGGACACGATCACGACGCTGATCCCCTGACCTATGTCGGGATGCACACCGGGCTCGAAATCGATCTCGGCGCATTCTCCCGCCTTCGGGCACCCAATGCCGAGTCGACCGGGACCGTCATGGGCTAGAAGTGTTGTCCGGCTTAGAGAATCGATAGCCTCGACAACTGAATAGACACGGCTGTGGGTGCCCACCACCTCGTGGACGCCCACAGCCGACTTCTCCTTCAACGGCGTCTACGGAAAATCGCCCGTCGAACGTGTCGGCGTGCACATCGTCGCCGGGACGAACAGCTACCGTGCATGGCATTTTTTCAAGTAGCTCAGGAACGATGCCTGCAGCCCGGTGACATGCGTCTCGTGCAACAACGCGGTCGAAACATCCTGCGACCACCCCGTGCCGTGCAACTGCTCCACGACAGCGAGAACGTTACGTGCCAGTCCGCGATAGATCGGAATGGGCCCTGTCAGTTCGGCTTCGTTCAGCGTGACGTGCAGCTGCGGCACAACTGAGCCCACGCCGCGCTCCGGCCGGGCCTCGACCATTGTGTGGATCTGGCTGTCGGCGTTCACAACTCCGGGACTACCCGCACCGAAGGTCGCGAATGGGGGCGCGTCGCGCAGCCATGCGTAGAGGGCGAAAAGGCCTCCGTACGAGTACCCGAAGAGTCCGTGCCCGGACTCGCTGACACGTAGCTCCGACGAGTACAGGTGAGGGTGGAGTTCGTTGGTCAGGAAGTCGAGGAAGACGTCCGCGTGGGTGTCTGCCAGCTCCTCGAGGTAGGCGTCCACGTACTCCTGGGTCATTGCACCCGAGTCGCGAGCAGCGGCAAGAGTAGCCGTCATTTCTTCGCCTACCGGTTCCCCGGGCGGCACGAGATCGCGGTTGCGGAGCCGTGCCCAGTTGGCGGCTTCCTCACCGGCATATCCGACACTGACCTGGATGTACGGGGCGACCGTCAGGTACGGGTCTGCCTGCGTGACGATGAGCGGGGCGGTAAGACCTACAGCCCAGTTGCCGTCCATCACGTAGATCAGCGGTAAGGGATCCGTGGAGTCCGCGTAGCCGGGGGGTGTGGTCACCCAGACGCCGTAGCTGTGCCCCGACTTCGCCGTTATTTCGAAGTACTCCGTGTCTGCAAAACATCCGTGCAGCATTGCGCTCATCGAACGTCTCCCTTGACGATATTGCCGGACTCACGACGAGAACAGCCATGTCCGGATCGGCGAACACCTTTGCGTCTCGGAGTGGGTCTTGCTGCCAGGCAACCATGTCCGCCTGCATACCGACGCGGATCCTCCCGACAGTTTCCCCGATACCGAGAATGTCGGCATTGACGCTGGTGGCCGAAACGAGTGCATGCATCGGCGACTCCAACTCGGCGCGCAAGCGCAACTCCTCACCTCGGCGCTTTTGGTGCGGCCCGATGAGGTCCGAGCCCAGGCCGATCCTCAGGCCTGCTGCGCGAGAGGCCTCGAGCGCTCTGGCCATACGTTGACGCACTCCGGCTGCACGCTCTCGTATTGCCGGGTCCAGGTCCATGCTCTCGGTGTCCGTCAACTGCTCCACCACAGCGAAGGTGGGGACCAGAGCCACGTCGTGCTCGCGCATCAACTGGGCAGTCTCCGCGTCGATGTCGGTGCCGTGTTCCACGCACCGGACACCGGCCCGCACTGCGTTGCGAATGCCCGCATTGTTGTGCGCGTGGACCGTGACGTAGGTGCCGCGCGACGCTGCTTCTTCAACTGCCACGGAGATTTCCTCGACGGTGAACTGTGTGTCGGTGAGGCGGTCATGGCCTCCGACGACACCGCCGGTGACGCACAGTTTCAGAAATGTTGCCCCTCGGCGGAACGACTCGCGCACGTTGCGTCGTAGCTCGTCGGCATTACCCGACATCAAGGACAAGGCGCAGAGCCCTGGAATGTGGTGCATGTTCCACAGCTCGGTCGGCTCCCATGCGGCCCCGTAGTAGCCGTGCCCACCGGTCTGGCACTGCACAGGACCACACGAGAGGACACGCGGACCACGCACCTTGCCGCTCGCAATAACGTCGACGACTCCGCCGTCGATGCCACCGACGTCTCGCACCGTGGTGAAACCCGCGTCGAGGGCATCGCCCGCGGTGGCGAAGATGCCAGCCGCCAGTTCGGCTGCCGAGAGCTCGAACCCGAATTGCCTTCGGATCGGACTCGAAATGCCCAGGTGGACATGGGCATCGATGAGCCCCGGAGTCAGAAGCATGCCGTCCAAGTCAACTGTGATCGAACCCGACGGCGCCTGTCCGATCGCGGTGACAATGCCGTCGCTCACGCACACGTCGACTTCGACCGGGTCGGTGCCCGATCCATCCGCGACCATGCCGCCGGCAAACCATACGTCAGTCAAAGGGACCTCCCGAGCATTGGAAACCACTCTCCTAAACACTGGTGAATTCGATATGCGGTACCGTACTCAACAGTGGTGAACCCGTCAATGGAGGTAGCGTGAGATCGCCGGTTGGGGAGGGTCGCGAGCGACTGTTACAGGCACTGTTCGACGAGTTCGGTGAAACCGGCCCAAGTCCGAAGCTGTCGATGCGCCAAGTAGCGGAGCGCCTCGGAGTGCACCACACGCTGCTGACCTATCACTTCGGATCACGACCGGGTCTCCTCAGCGCCGTGCTGTCGGAAGCTCGCCGCCGTGACAACCTCGTCATCGCCGCGATGGGCAAAGATCTCGGGTTCGCGGCCCTGTGCAAGGCGATCTGGAGCTTCTACTCGAACGCCGAGCACGAAGATCGAAGCCGCACCTTTTTTCACCTGGCCGGACTTGCGGTATACGAGCACAAAGCATTTCAAGATTTCGCCGCCGACCTCGACGATTTGGCGCACCTCCTCGAAGCGGCAGCCCTTCGCGAAGGATTCACAGTGGTGGATGCACAGCAACAGAGCATCATCGCAACCGCATGCCTGCGAGGACTGTTGCTGCAGAGGTTGCTCACCCCCGACGCCGAGGTCGACGCGGCAGCCGAGCGCTTCATCACCTCGTTGACAGCGTCCACCACGTAAGCCCCTCACACACAATCGATCACCCCGTTCGAGATCACCGACGCGGGGGCGTTTCACCATGCGCTCGGGCATGTTTCGGCGCGAGATGGTTCCTTGAACCTCGGTTGAATGGTGGTCGATCGCACTTTCGACATCTGTACGAGCGAACTGTCGAAAGATGCGACAAGTGAATGTATCCCGGCTCAGCAGACACACGACATCATCGACATGTCCGATGATTCACGTGAGTTTCGAAAGTCAGGATCGAATTGTGACCGTTACCTTCCGAGCCGCAGAACTGAACAGCGCAAGTGGGATCTTCCAGCAAGCACTGCTCGGCCAACCCAGTGCAGAGCCACTCGGCGGAGACATCATCACTCGTGCAGACGTCGAGTTCACCAGCGATGACGGGCGCATTCAATCCGGAGTCTGGGAAAGTGAACCGGGAAAGTCGCGGTGGGAGTTCCTCACCCGCGGCGAGATCATCACCATCGTCTCCGGCGCCATGACCGTGGAGGAGGACGACGGCGATCCCGTGCATCTCATTGCCGGTACGAGTGCAATCTTCCCCATCGGATGGAAGGGTACGTGGATGGTCACCGAGACCGTGCGCAAGGTGTTCGTCGTATACAACGTATGACCAAGAGAATCAACAAGATCCGACTTTCACGGCCCGTCGTACGGACGGATCTCACGACGCAGCCCACTTGCCCTGAGCACCTGTCGCTGAACTCCCGCCCTCACGGAATCCTCGGTGCCGATCACTCTCACATGGTTTCTGGCGCGAGTGATCGCCGTGTACAGCAACTCCCGGGTCAGCAGTGACGACGCTTCGGCCGGCAACATCACCGATACCGTGTCGTACTGGCTGCCCTGGCTCCGGTGAATCGTCATCGCGTAGACGGTCTGCACCGACGAGAGTTGGCTCGGGTGAAGCAGAAACGCATCGCTACCCCGCTGGAACGCGGCAATGGGAACGCCATCCTCACGCTGCACGATCACCCCGGCGTCCCCGTTGTAGATCTTGGCCTCGTAGTCGTTGGCCGTCACGAGCAGGGGTTGGCCCGGATACCACCGCGTCGGGTCCAGGAATTGTCCTGATGCCGTGCCGACCCACTCCATTGCCTGTTGCGCCCACCGCCCGACACCGTACGGCCCGTCACGATGGGCGCACAGAAGGCGGTGCGATTCCAGGCCTTTCAGTGCGCCGATCGCATCACCCACCTCGGCCGACGCCGTCACCACCTCTGAACTCGCGACGATGTCGGCGCGCAGTGCGTCAACGTCCTCGGGCGAATGGAAGGAGACGGCGGGATCGCCACTACGCAGGATCCGCAGAACCTCAGCGGAATCTCCCGCTCGAACTGCCCGGGCCAACAGGGCGATAGTTCCGTCGAAGCGGCGTCCACGGGAGAGTTGAATGATCCCACCCCGCAGACGATCCTGCTCATCCGTACTCAGCACCTCTTCGGAACCAGTGGCCGTGAGATCGTCACCCACCAACTGCGTCAGCGCCGGATTTCCACCGACTTCTACCGGGCGGGCGACAAGATCAGCAAGAACGGCGCCCGCGTCGACAGAGGTCAACTGATCGGGATCGCCGACGAGCAGTAGTCGGGTATCGGGGCGAACGGCCTCGAGCAGGCGCGCCATCAACGTGAGCGAGACCATCGACGTCTCGTCGACGACGACCACGTCGTAGGGAAGCCTGTTGGTGGCATTGTATTTGAAGCGACTCGAACTCCCCCGCTGCCAACCGAGCAACCGATGCAACGTCATGGCCGCGAGTTCTTTGGGAAGGCCAAGGCTCGCCGTCTGCTCACGAACGGACTCCTGCAGCCGTGCTGCGGCCTTACCCGTCGGTGCGGCCAGTCCGATGCGGGCGTTCGATCCCAGCTCTGCCGACAGAAGCGCGAGAATACGTGCGACCGTATGGGTTTTGCCGGTTCCGGGCCCACCGGCGATGACCGTGGTCCACTGTGTCGCGGCGAGAGCAGCGGCTATCCGTTGACGATCAGGGGCGGTGGTCGGACCGTTCTCGTCGGCGAACAACGAATCCAGTCGCGCTCGGACGGCTTTCACGTCGGCGGGTGGCCAGGTGGACGCACGCTCACCAAGGACTCGCCGAATCGTCTGCTCCTGCAGAAAGTATCGATCGAGGTAGAGAAGCTCGCCGTCATCCGTGTCGACCAACCGGAGCGGCCTGAGCGGGCCGGCGTTGCCGCCGATCACCAGAGGGCTCAGGCGAAGGGCAGCAACGATCTCCGACGGTTCGGGCCACGGCAACGAGGTAAGTTTTTCTTCCGTCGCGTTGTCGACGCTCACATCACGCATCCGTCGCAGATCGAGGCACACCGAACCTGATCGCACGGCCCGGACCGCCAACGCTGCGGCCAGCATCACCTCGTCCGACGTTTCACCGCCCAGGCTGCACACTCGCGTCGCGACATGGACATCGGCGGCAACCAGCACCCCAGCTTCGTTGAAGATCCGCACGATCCCTTTGGCGCGCTGCGCCAGTTGCGCCTCGGTCATCGAGCCCTCTCCCCTGCTGTGTGGGACGCATCAAGACCGGCCAACAGATCCGACAGTTCGACTGTCAACTGAGCAGGCGGCTTCCATTCGAAGACACCGCATTCCGGCGGACTGTCCGGGCCGAGCATCCCACGCACGAATTGATACTGAGCGCCGCCGAGATGACGGTGCGGATCGTAGTCGGGCAGTCGCCAGCGCAGATACCGATGCAGTGCAACCGAATACAGCAGTGCTTGCAGCGGATAGTGAGAGCGCATCATCTCTGTCGCCATGAGTTCGCGCGTGTAGTTGGCAGCCGTCAGATCACCGCGGCCGAGCCGGTTGGTCTTGTAATCGACGATCACGAACGACGGGCCCGGGATCCGCAATACGGCGTCGATACTGCCCGTCAGGAATCCGCGCATCGGGGACGTCTCGACACGGTCCAGATAGTCGGCATACGACGCCAGGATGTCGTCCGTAGGAAGGTGGCGCCTCAACAGTTCCGACACTCCGCGAAGTGTGACATTCATCGACACCGGATCATCGCCGCCGGCCAGTGGGAGTTCGAAATCGAGTTCGGGAAGACGATCTTTCGGCGCGATCGTGGCCAAGGTTCCGAATCCCAAGGGAGTCTGCATCACCAGATACAGCGCATCCGCGAGTGCTTCCGAGTCCACGTCGGCCGCCCGAATCGAGACCGCCTCGGCGCAGCGCATCCCGAGTTCCGCTCTCAGATCTGCCGCAGCAGTATCCACCACCTCGAGCACTTCATGGACCAGCGTGCCGAATGCGGCGCCCGCAGGAAGTCCGTTCATCGGTGAAGGCAACGCCTCCAGCGGGGAAGGGGCGACAGTCCCGATGTCCACGGAATCGTCTGGCTCGTCGTCCTTTTCGGGATCCTCGACTTCACTGTCGGTGGTCGTGGCCGCGTGGTGAGCTCCGGCGGTGAGTGCCGAGTACGACGTACGACGCCACAGAGTGTCCAGGTCTCGACCGAAACTCGCCGCGGCCAGTTCGGACACATCCGCGGCTGCTCTGGACCACTGGACGGGCGAGGGCGGATGTGGACCAACAGGTTCCACCGAGATCACGTCGGACGCTGCTGCCGGCCAGGTTGCGAGACGTGCTGCGGTTGTACCGTCGTCGAGCACCTTCACTACCCGAGCAGGTTCGGCGATGCCGGGTGTACGTCCGAGCATCAACCGGTGCAGTGGCGAGCGCGAGGTCCCGTAGCTTGGCGCCCACCAGAGCACTAGTTGGCACTGCGCCCGGGTCAGCGCCACGTACAGCAGCCGCAGTTCTTCGCCCGCTTCTTCGGCCTCCGCAACAGTCTTTCTGGCGTTGTACCCCGGTCCTTCCTGCCCACCGACGTCGAGGATGCGGCGTCCCTCCGGGTCGTGCAACAGTTGCGTCGGCGAGTTGAAGCCGCCCACGCTCTCCCAACTGAACGGGACGTAGACGATCGGGAACTCGAGCCCTTTGGTGGCGTGCACTGTCGCGATTTGCACTGCGGCAGCGTCACTGTCGAGGCGACGGCTTCGGTCGGTGGCACTCCCGGACGTCGGGTCTTTGATCCGGTCGGAAAGCCAGCGAACCAGTGCGCTCAACCCGAACGCTTCCTCGGTGGCGACGCGACCGAGAAGTTGTGCGACGTGCCGCAGATCGGTGAAATCTCGTTCGCCGGAAGGGGCCGCGAGTACACGCTTCTCCAGATTTGTTTCGGCAGAGATCCTTTCGACCACAGCCGCGAACCCGACGCGCGCAAACAACCCGGAGTAGGAGCGCAGTTGACCCGCGAGTTCCGCGACGACGTTGTCGCCGTCCGCGTCCAGTTCTTCGGAGGTGCGCCCGAAAATCGGGGAGAGGGCCGTCAACCGGACACGATCGGAGCGATGGGGCTGCTCGATCGCCTGCAGCAGCCACAGCCACTGCGTCGCACTGGGTGTCGCGAAAACACTGGACCCACCGGTCAGCACGGAAGGTACACCTACGGCATCGAGAGCATCGCGAATCATCGCCACGTGCTTGTGGGTGCGTACCAACACCGCGACGTCTCCCGGTTCGACCGGGCGTGGATCACCGTCGACGGCCAATCGGGCATCGCTGCCCAGCAGACCGACCACGTCTGCTGCGACGTCGTCTGCGACACGACTGCGAAGTCTGCCGACTGCCGGAAATCCCGAACGATTGAGCGGGCCGGCTCCGGTTCGCGGTAGATGGCGCACACGCATCGGCACCGGCCCGGACAACCGAGACTTCTTGTGCGAAGCCTCCACCGGATGCGCGACGATGCCCTCGTTGCCGAGTGCGGCGCCGCCGTAGAGGTGTTCGAGTGCCGCCAACAACCCTGGGTCGCTACGCCAATTGGTGGTCAACTCCTGGTGCGCATCCGCCTGATCGACCGCATCGAGATAACTCAGGACTTCTGCCCCGCGGAACGCATAGATGGCTTGTTTGGGATCACCGACCAGGACCAGGGTGGTGTGTCCGTGGAAGGCCAACCGCAGAATGTCCCACTGCAACGGATCGGTGTCCTGGAACTCGTCGATCAACACGACCTTGAACTTCTCGCGCACCCGACGGCACGCGACGGGGCCGTATTCCGGATCCGTCAATACGCCGTGCAACAGCGTCAGCAGATCGTTGAAGTCGCGAATTCCTTTGGTCCGCTTACGTCGTTCGACCTCGACACGAGCAGCAGCCGCGAACAGGACGCGCTGTCCGGGTGCGGTCTCCTCCTCGCCATCGGGTTCGAGAATTGCCTGACCATCGCCGACTGCGCTTCGCGCAATGGCCAGCGCATCCTTCGTGGAGAACGGTGGAGACGAGTCCGTCCGACTGTAGCGGCTGAGGTACAAATCCGAGACGACCTCACTGATCAGGTCGTCGACCGATTCCACAAAAATTGTGTCCGGCTCACGTTCTCCGGCGATGCCGAGTCCGTCGAGCATCCGTTGGCAGAAACTGTGGGTGGTCGTGATGGTGCCGGCGTCGAACTCCGCGAGGGCACGCAGGAGTCGACGACGCCGAACGCCGATCTCCTCGTCGTCAGCTGTGGCGAGGTAGGCCACCAGATCATCTTCCGACCGCCGTGCCGCCTCTGGGTCGACTAGAGCGGCGGACACTCCGGCAAACCTCTCCCTGGCACGCTCACGAAGTTCCTGAGTGGCGGCCCTGCTGAATGTCACCAGCAGAACTTGCGATATGTCAGCGAGACCTTCGGCAACACAACGGGTCGCGAGTCCGACGATCGCGTAGGTCTTGCCAGTTCCGGCGCTCGCTTCCAACACCGTGGTACCGGTAGGCAGTGGCCCCAAAAGATCGAAGTCCACGGGTTACTCCGCTCTTTCGTTGGTCAGCAACGGATCCCACAGTCGTCGGGCGAGAACTCCGAACCGAGTCGGTTCCTCGGCCCAGACGAACTCGTCGTCCGATGGCGGGTCCGCCGCCAGCTCCGCAAGTGTTCGTGCTTCACCGAAAACGTAAGCGTTGCTCGGATCGATCATCTCGCCGTACTGTCCGGTCCACTGGGTGTCCGCTCCGTTTGTCGCATCGTCGACCGACTCGCCGCCGAAGCGTCGGCGCGCGTATTCGGCTGACGTGGCGGCCCACATCGGCAACGGTCGCTGAAGTCCCCGCTCGCGAAGGTCCACCAGCTGCTTCAGGAGTTCGACGGCGTTACCTGGCGCATCGAGCATTGATCGCGCCGCTGCTATCTTTCCCCGACCCCTTCCGATGGACACTGCATCAAGCGCACCGGATCGTCCGTGAGCCTTCAGGGCGAGCAGGTTGATCCAGGCCGTCATCCGATGTTTGGGCGCCAGTGAGGAATACGACGCCCGAACCACGGAATTGCCGTGCACCCCGGTCACGGTTCCGGTGAGTCGGCGCCCGTCCCCGAGATCAATGTCGACGTCGACGGCCTCGGCGTCGCCGCCGAGGTGCGGCAATGCAAGACCGGCAAGTTGGTCTACTACCCACTCGACGTTGCCCAGAACCGTGGCGCCCAGGTTGTACGGAGGCAAAGTACCGCGGCGCCACTCAGCTGCACGGAAATCTGCGGAGCTGCGACCAGACAAGCGCGAGAGAAGCATTCGATCACCCAGAGCCCAGGTGGACAGCGGATCGAGCTCGGTTGCCAGCGAATCCGCGATGTCGTCGTCGAGTTCCGGTACCCGGACGCCGAGGCGTTGGCGCAGAAAACCACGGGCGGGGTGTACGAGGAAGTTCACCAGGTCGGCGAGGTTCACTTCCTTCGGATGCACCTCGGGTAGATCGGCCGACAAGACTGTCGGCAATTCGACGGGTGTTCCGGCGGCAGCCCTCGCACCGGCCAGGGCTGCCGTGTCAAAGCTGAACGGCTTGTCCGGTGAGAAGTTTCGATTGTCGAACGACTGCAACGGATGCCGTGTCAGCACTCCGTTCATCGCGTCGGGGCCCACCGTCGCGCTGAGAACGTCGAGGAGACCGCTGAGGGGGATCGCCGGCGGTCTGACGACACCGGTGACCGGATCGGCACCGGTATACAACAGCAACAGGTGCTCACCCGCAGACATCACGGCATCGAGAAGCAGTTGCCTGTCTTCACTGCGCAGATCACGCTCCCCCACAACGGGATCACGGGACAAGATGTCGTCACCGTCGACTCCACCGGTTCGGGGGAAGACCTCGTCGTCGAGCCCGATCAGCACGACGACGCGATGCGGCACCGAACGCATCGGAACCATCGTGCACACCGTCAGTTCGCCGGTTCGGAAATTGGCACGCGTAGGTCTGCCCGCGAGGCTGCGCGAGAGCATCGCTCGAACATCGGCCAGACGTAACACCGTCTCTCCGCCGAATTCGACAGCAGCTACCAGTTCGCGGTGAGCCCCCGCGCTCTGCCAGGAATCGGCGGGCACTGTGTCGGTCAGCAGATCCACAGCCCGCATCAGCACGCGAAGCCATTCGGCCGGCGAATGCGGGCCGGCAAGGTCGCGAAGCGAGACGGCCAGGCGATCGACGAATTCTGCGAAACGTCCACTCAGATCGATGTCGGTGCCGTCCACGTCATCGAGTGGCAGCGCGAGATCCAACCAGGCGTTTTCCGACTCGTCCGCGCTGACCCCCAACAAGATTCGGTCCATGGCGGTGTTGAAGGTGTTCTGCGGAAACGCGTCGAGACCGAACGTGGCACGCTGCCGACTACCGATTCCCCAGCGAGCACCCGCTTCCGTCGTCCACTCCCGCAATCTTTCCAACTCGTCGTCACCCCACGAAAAGCGCGTGCGGACAGGCTGAGTCGCAGCAAGATCGAGAACCTCACTGGCTGTGGCCCTGCCGTCGGCCAATTCGAGCAGAGACCCGAGAACTGCCAGGACCGGATTGGTCTGACGTAATCCGCGGTCTGCCAGACGAACTCGCAGAAGATGCCCGGGGTGGCCATGGACACCCTGCCCGAATGCCGCACGAACCAAAGGTGAGTAAGTTTCGACGTCCGGGCACATCACGAGTACGTCGCGCGGCTGCAATGTCGGGTCGTCCTCGAACAATCGGAGCAGACATTCGCGGAGCACCTCGACCTGCCGTGCCGGCCCGTGGCAAGCGTGGACCTGAACTGTCCCATCGGGTTCCGCTGAAGCGCTGGGAGCACGATCTGCGATGACGTCCGCTTTGACCGTCGCCAGGAGGGATTTCGGGCCGGCTGGTTCGGGAAGATGCACCGACTCGAACTCGGCGGCGCCGAGGCTGATCTGTAGTTCACGAACGTCGCGAGCGAGGCTCGACAGCAACGGATTGGCGGATATCAGGGCCGACCCGTCTTCCGAACGACGGATCTCACTCCCACTTCGAGGCTGCATGCGCGAGCTCATCTTGTTCCACAAGGCGGGGCTCGGATGCGGGAGCCAGACGTGCACGTCCCGATGCGCGCTCAGGGCGCTCAAGATCATTCGCTGATCGACCGGCAGACGTGTCGGCCCGAAGACCGAAAGGCGTTCCGGCAGGTCGACCAAGGCCGGATCCTCGACAAGAGCGCGGCTTACCTGCCCCAATCGCTCTGCGGGTCCTGGGAGGTCGATCCTGTCCGCGACGATGCACCACAGACGTGCCTGCCACTCGAAATCCTCCGAGAGCGGTAACCCGTGTCCGTCCGTCAACTGCCCGGCTGCCCAGTCGATCAGCATCTGCGGGCGTTGCGCGGCATAGCTGCGGAAGAGTTCGGTGACGTGCGTAGCGGAGGCGAACCGTCGACCTTCACGATGGCCTTCGAGATGCTTCGCCAGGACGCCGCACCAGGGCTCGCCGAGGGACTCGTCGATCACTTCGAGAACCGTCCACACCAATCGTGTCGGCGACCACGGGTCGTCGTCAGCCGTGATTCCACTGACCGCGGCCACGGACTCTGCGACCAGGCGCGCGGGTGAAGGAAACGCGATGTTCGCAGAAATTCCGTCCACTGCTGACGGTCCGGACGTGCCTAGCTGGGAGGACAGCCGCTGATTGAGCCAACGCTCGACGCCCTTGGCCGGCACTGCGACAGTTTCGCGGGCGAATGGATCCGACAACGGTGTCCGGAGGAGCGTGGCCAGCGCCGAGACCAACGTGTCCGAACGCTCGGCCCGGTACAACTTCAGCAATCTTCGCTCCCCTCACTCCGTCCAGAGGTCCATCTCACCACGACGCTGTGACAGGACATGCCGAACCAGCCTCACGCAGCGGTGACGCGCAGGCAACATGACCGCAACCGGACGTTCGTACTGTGCGGGAATGACCAGTCCCACCGCCACACCTCGCCCCGCTGGAACCGGTCTCGACATCTCCGGCCTCGGCAAGACCTTCGAGATGGGTCGTCGGTCGGTGACCGCGCTGACCGACGTGTCCCTTCAAACCAGCGAAGGCTCGTTTCTGTCTCTGCTCGGGCCGTCCGGTTGCGGGAAGTCCACCGTTCTCCGCATTCTCGCGGGCCTCGATACTCCGACGTCGGGAACGGCCCTTGTCAACGGGCAGTCCCCCGCCGAGTTGCGCAAGCGTCGCGAACTCGGAATCGCGTTCCAGGATTCGGCTTTGCTGCCGTGGCGGACGGTGACCTCCAACATCAAACTGCCGCTTCAGGTTGCCGGCATCGATCCCGACCCCGACCAGATCGCCGACCTGATCGCTCTCGTCGGCCTGGAAGGATTCGAGAAGGCCAAGCCCGCTCAATTGTCCGGCGGTATGCGTCAGCGTGTGTCGATCGCACGATCACTCGTCGTCAAGCCGAGCGTCCTACTACTCGACGAGCCGTTCGGCGCGCTCGACGACATGACCAGGCAACGGCTCAACATCGAATTGCTCAGGATCTGGACCGAGAAGCCGGCCACCACGTTGATGGTGACGCACGGTATCGCCGAGGCTGTGTTCCTCTCGGACGTCGTCGCTGTCATGACGCCGCGGCCCGGACGCGTCCTCGAAGTCGTGCCAATCGACCTGCCGCGCCCGCGGACGCCCGAGATGATGCGGACACCCGAGTTCCACGAGATCCACGACTACCTCTCCGGACTGCTCTTCGGAAAAGCAGGCGTCGCATGACCATCACCGATATCGAGAACGTCGCGACCGCATCGGCGCAGCCATCAGCACCGCGCCGGATCCGATTGAAGCGTCCGACATGGTTCGGCGGTGCAGTCGGCATCTGCGGACTGATCGCTCTCTGGTGGATTCTTGCCGCCGCCGGTGTTGCGGGAGGCACGATTCCGACGCCGTGGGTGGTTGTCTCGACAATGTTCGATGACGGCTGGTCGCTGTACGGACCCAATTTCACCGTCACGGCGTCCGGTGCGCTACAGGGCTTTCTCTGGGGAAACCTGCTGGCGATCACGCTTGCCGTGCTTGTCGTTCTCATTCCACCCATCGAGGGGTTGGCCACGCAATTGGCAATCCTGAGCTACTGCACACCGTTGTTGGCCCTCGGCCCGATCATCCTGGTGGTCTTCGGCGGCCGGACCCCCACGATCTTTCTCGCCGCGATGTACTGCTTCTTCACCACGATGGTCGGCACGCTTGCGGGCCTGAGATCGGCAGACAAGACGAGCCTCGATCTCGTCGCCGCCTACGGCGGTGGGCGTTGGCAGAAGTTCACCAAAGTTCAACTTGTGAGCGCACTTCCGAGCACCTTTGCTGCCCTCAAGATTGCTGCACCTTCGGCCGTACTGGGTGCAATTCTCGGTGAGTATCTCGGCGGGGTGGACAGCGGGATCGGCGTCGCACTCACGGCCGCTCAGACGTCGTACAACGTCCCGCGAACCTGGGGTATGGCTATCGCCGCCGCCTTGCTCGCCGGCCTGGGATACGCCGTCGTCGCAGCGATCGCCCGACTCGTCACGCCATGGACCAGCGCTCCGGGAGCACAGAAATGACCGCGGTACGAGGAACATTGAGAGTCCTCGCTCCCATTGCCATTGCCTCGGCGCTGTTGCTTGTCATCTGGGTGGTCTTTCTCAACGCCTTCCCCCAGGTGGGGCCGCGTGTAGGAAAGACGCCGGCCGACGTCTGGGAGTATCTGTTCTCCGGACCGAAATCTGCCGATGCGCGTTCGGGCATCGTCGACAACCTGTTCATCACACTCCGCGACGCCGGTGTCGGCTTTGCCGTCGGAATGACTGCCGCGCTCGTGGTCGCATCCATTTTTGTCGTTTCGCGCACTGTCGAACAGACTTTCATGCCCGTTGCAATGCTTCTACGATCTGTTCCTCTCGTTGCGATGACCCCGATCATCGTCCTGATATTCGGGCGCGGAATCGTGGGTGTGACGGTCATGGTTGCGATTGTGGTGTTCTTTCCAGCCCTCGTCATGATCATGGTCGGTCTGCGCGCTGCTCCGGCTCAGGCACAAGACCTCATTGCCGCGTACGGCGGGAGTCGTTGGACGGCACTGCGAATGGTGTCCGTACCGTCCGCACTTCCGGCGGTGTTCGCCGCCGCTAGGGTGTCCGTACCCGGCGCCTTGATCGGAGCACTGATCGGCGAATGGCTCGGTAGCGGCCAAGGTTTGGGTTCGAGCATGATCAAAGCCATTCCGCGCTATCAGTACAACGAACTGTGGGCATCGATCGTGGTGATCACCGTGGTGTCGATCATCCTCTACGCCGTGGTCGGAATCTTCGAAAGCATCGCTCTGTCTCGTTTCGGCCCCTCGGCGGGCAAGTCGTGACATCTGTTAACACGACCTCAACAAACTCTGTCTCCCAAGCAAACTGAACGAAACCGACTGGCCCTAGTGTTCCGATTCATGACGCCATTCAAGCCCGTCCGCCAGCTGGACCGCAGGGCCTTCTTCCGCTACTCCGCGCTGACCGGCATCGCAGTCGCCGGTAGTGCGTCATTGCTCGCGTGTAGCAGCGACTCCAGCAGTTCGAGTGGCGGAACCACGGACGACGGTTCCGAATTCGGAACAGTTGCAGTGCAGTTGTCCTGGATCAAGAACATCGAGTTCGCGGGCGAGTACTTCGCTCTCGACAAGGGCTACTACAAGGATGCAGGCTTCGGGAATGTCGACCTGGTGGCAGGTGGCGCAGCCGGCACCGGCGTCGAAGCCGGCTTGGACACCGGCAAGGTGTGGATCGGAATGTCCGCACCGCAGCTCACAGCCCCCGCCGTGCTCGACGGGCTGGAGGCAAAGATCGTCGGGGCGACATTCCAGAAGAATCCGTTTGCGATAGTCAGTTCCGCTGCGGCACCGATCAACTCACCCCAGGACATGATCGGCAAGAAGATCGGCGTCCAGGATTCCAATCAGCTCGTCTTCGGAGCTCTCCTGGCAGCAAACGGCCTGACCGAAAGCCAGATGACGATCGTGCCCGCGCAGTTCGATCCGAGCCCCTTGGCGAACGGCGAGGTGGACGGCTGGGTCTCCTACGTGACCAACGAGCCGATCACACTGGCCGCCAAAGGTTTTCCCAACGCCCACTTCCTCTTCGCGGACTACAACCTGCCGTTGGTCGCCGAATCGTTCACGGTTCTCCAGTCCACCATCGACAACGAGAGAGACAAGCTCAAGGCATTCCTGAAGGCCGAGATCCAAGGATGGAAGGATGCGGTCGCCGATCCGGCAGAGTCGGCACGGCTTGCCGTCGAGGTCTACGGCAAGGACCAGAACCTAGAACTCGAAGAGCAGATCAAGGAAGCCACCGCCCAGAACGATCTGGTGGTGTCGGCAGATACCAAAGCCAACGGGTTGTTCACGATGACACCACAACTGATCGAGCAGAACATCGCGGCACTGTCGAAGGCGGGACTGGAGATTACAGCGGACCAACTGTTCGACATGTCGATCCTCGAAGAGGTGTACGCCGAGAATCCGGAGCTGATCTGACTGAGCCGAGCGTCAGCGAACCTCTCGCGCGAGTACGCCCGAGATGAATAGTTGTACAAGGACCTCGGCCTTGTACCGGGCATCGGACCCAGCACCAATACAAAGGTTCCCGATGCCTTTGAGCACGTTGTACGCATCGACCCGCGAAGCAGTGCCAACGGACTCGAGCGCCGCCTCGAGGAGGGCGTCACATACCGGGACGAGGCGGTCGACGAAGTAGGTGTGCAGAGCGTCGGACCCGGCGCTGTCTCCTTGCAGTGCGCCGGCGAGCCCATGCTTGGTGACCAGGAACTCCACGAACAAAGCCACCCATGCCCGCAAAGCCGCCTCGGGCGTTGCACTCTCCGCGAGCATCTGTGGGCCTGCGTCCGCACACGCCTCGACTTGGTGTCGGTATACGGCGACCACCAACTCGGGGCGCGTCGGGAAGTGGCGGTAGATCGTCCCCATGCCGACGCCGGCCTTCGCCGCAATCTCCCGCACCGGAGCGTCGACCCCGGACTCTACGAACACTGCTGCCGCCGCGTCGAGCAGCGCCTGCTCGCTTCGACGTGGGCGACCGACTTGCTTGGGAGACGCGACGCGCGAATGCTCGTCCTGGGCATCAGCCATGTGCACTCCTCGCTGACTCACGACATATGTTTGCATTACGGAACAACGCTCCGTAATGTTGCGGAGCGACGCTCCGATAACCAGTATCGCAGGGTGCAGCCTCAGCAAGGAACTTGCCATGACCTCATCAATGATCGACACGCTGAACGGCATCATCGGCGCCGGCACCCCGGTCGTCTCCGTTGCCCCCGTCGAGTTGTTCGCCCCCGATCGACCTGTCCCGCTGGAAGTACGTGTGTCTGCTCCGGCAGCAGGCACGAACCTCCCCGTTGTGGTGTTCTCCCACGGCAACGGCTGGAACCTCGATGGATACTCGCCACTCACGGCATTCTGGGCATCCCACGGATTCGTGGTGATCCAGCCGACACATCTGGACTCGCGCCGGAACGGTTTCGGGTTCGACCATCCAGTGTTCCCGACGATCTGGACCGAGAGGATCGCGGATCTCACACGCATCCTTGATCAGCTCGACACCATCGA
The DNA here is from genome assembly GCF_042728675.1 of Rhodococcus sp. NPDC060176. Lineage (NCBI taxonomy): Bacteria > Bacillati > Actinomycetota > Actinomycetes > Mycobacteriales > Nocardiaceae > Rhodococcus > Rhodococcus sp. NPDC060176. The sequence goes on along the minus strand of NZ_JBHWYS010000003.1, from coordinate 320,251 downwards.
ATTTGCCGTGCCCGGACTTGCCGGCCGCATCGACCGCAGTCGAATTGCCGCCACGGGTCACTCCTGGGGTGGGCAAACCGCTCAGTCGCTCCTCGGAGCACGGATCTTCGACGAGGCCGGCCAGGTCGGCCAGGACATGTCCGACAGTCGCGTCACCGCGGGAATCCTGTTCGCAGCAACCGGTCTCGGCGGCGCGAACCTGCATCCGTTCGCGCAGGCGAACTTCCCGTTCATGCGCCCCTCGTTCCAGGAACTGACGACGCCGACACTCGTCGTCGCGGGCGACCACGACCAGTCCAAGATGTCCAGCCGCGGACCTGACTGGTTCACCGACGCCTACACGCACAGCCCCGGAGCCACCGACCTCCTGACCTTCTACGGTGCCGAGCACGCACTCGGCGGAATCGTCGGATACGAAGTCGCCGAGACCACTGACGAAAACCCAGAGCGGGTCGCCGCCATCCAACGGATGAGTACTGCCTACCTTCGGACCGCGTTGCGCGTCGATGAGACCAGCTGGCCAGCGGCCCGGGCCGCATTCAGCGACAACGCCGACCCGATCGGCCGAGTCGACACCAAGTAATGCGGCAGTGATCAACTCACTGGCCGAAAGTGAACCTGAGATTCGCATTTATCAAGGTATTGAGCCGCTTTCGCATGCTGACAACCTCTGCCTCGGGCGGTATCGGATCTGCGAGGAAGAGCGTCCAACGCAGCATCGTGCTGTTTCCGACCGCCTCGATGTCGAATCGGATGACGGCGTCGGGTCGGGCTGGCGGTATGGCACGAGCGTAACCGCCCCTTAGGGCCATACCTCTGCCTTCTCCCTGCAAGATTCACGAAAACCGGGATAAATCGGACACTGTCGGAGGACACTCAGGAGCACATCCGTCTGGGAGGGCCGCTCATGCGTAAACGCCATCAGGTTCTGCTTGCAGTGTCCGCAGCGATCGGGCTGTCTCTGACGCCGATCAATGCGTCGGCAACACCGAGCACGGGGGTGCACGGTGAAATCCTCGGGCAGGTGACTTTCGACGGCAAGGATTACATCCTGCGCCAGATCACCATCGACCCCGGCGGTTCCACCGGTTGGCACTTCCACGACGGGACGCTCTACGCGCTGATCGCGCAGGGCACGTTGAGCCACTACCGATCCGATTGCTCCGTCGACGGGATCTACAGCGCCGGTAATACATTGATCGAACCCAGCGGTTCGGACCATGTCCACATCGGAAACAACTCTCAGACAACACCATTGGTACTCGAAGTCATCTATGTCAATCCGGCGGGTAGCCCCCTCTCCGAAGACGCTGCGCCTCCCAACTGCCAACTACCCGGCTGACGGCGCCGAAGCCGTAAACCGCACCGGCATCGATTCGAGTCCGGACACGAAGTTTGCGGCGCGCCGCTGCAACGGTGCGTCGGTGGCAAGTGCCATGTCCGCCAGCCTGGCGGACAGTTGCTCGAACATGATCCGTCCCTCCAACCTGGCCAGCTGATTGCCCAGACAGAAGTGAGTTCCGAAGCCGAAGGCCACGTGTGGGTTCGGCGTGCGGCCGATATCGAACTGTTCGGCATTCAGGAACACAGACTCGTCGAAATTTGCCGATTCGAAGAGCAGCAGCATCTTCTCTCCGGCCTTCAGCTGCGCACCGAAGAAATCGGTGTCACGGGTCAGGGTTCGAGCCATGTTCTTGATGGGCGAGAACCACCGCAACATCTCCTCCATCGCCAACGGAATGGCATCGGGATCGTCGACCAGTGCTCGATGCTGGTCCGGATGGCGCAGCAACTGTTCCATGCCGCCGCTGAGCACGTGCCGTGTGGTCTCGTCACCGCCGATCAGGATCAGCAGGGATTCGTTGACGATTTCCTGATCGGAAAGCGCCTCGCCGTCGACCTCACTGTGAATCAACGTGCTCACCAAATCGTCGGCCGGCTCGCTCCTCCGCTCGGCGATGGTTCGCATCATGTACGCGGTGAAATCGACATACGCAGCCATCATGGCCTGCAGTTGCTCCTGGGAAGCGTTGCTTCCCAATGCCTTCACCAGATCGTCCGACCACCGCAGAAACATCGCGCGTTCGTCCGGACGAACACCCAACATGTCACCGATGACGGCCATCGGCAGCGGTGCTGCCAGGTCTGCGACGAAGTCGGCTTCTCCCTTTTCACAGACGGCGTCGATCAGTTGATCGCAGATCTCCCGGATACGGCCGGCCTTGGCTTCGACCTTCTTACGTGTGAAACCCGCGTTGACCAAGCGTCGACGCGTGAGGTGCTGCGGGTCGTCCATGTCGATCATCTGCGGCAACGGACCGGTTTCGGGGCGGATGCCACCGGCGTTGGAGAACAGTTCGGGATCCCGCTCGGCGGCAACGACGGCATCGTAGCTTGCGGCCCCGGTGATTCCGTTGGCGTCGTCTCGGTACACGGGCTCGTGATCGCGCATCCACGCGTACGCGTCGCGCACATTTCCGAGGTCTCCGCTGTAGAAGCGCCCGTCGATCAAATCGAAGGTCGGTCTGGTAGCCATCACTCCACCTCTCGCACAACCCTTGCCTCAATAAGTAGAACCTGTTCCTATATAGCGTGGGGCGTTTTCACCGAAGCCGAACCGGAAAACCTCCAGAAGCAGCACGCGAGCCCGCCGGAGCAACGACCAGGAGACACGCATGGACGACGACACCGCCTCAGCGGGCATACCCACTTTCACCGGCAGATCGATACTGGTGACCGGCGGCGGTAGTGGCATCGGTCTGGGCATCGCGCGTTCGCTGGTTGCGTCCGGCGCTCACGTCACGATCTGCGGACGCAACAAGGACAAACTTGATGCTGCCGCCGAATCGATCCGGCAGTCGAATCCGGCGGGATCGGTCAGCGTCTCCCCTGCCGACGTCACTGTCGAGGCAGACGTCGTCGCCACTGTCGCCGCGGCGGTGTCCGTCACCGGAAAGCTCGACGGAGTCGTGGCCTGCGCCGGTGGGAACGAAACCATCGCCCCGGTCACGCAACTCGACGTCGACGCGTGGCGGCGCACCGTCGACCTCAACGTCACGGGGACCATGCTGACGATCAAGCACGGTGCTCGGGCGCTGGTGGCCGGAGGCGGCGGATCCATCGTCGCGATCTCGTCGATCGCCAGCAGCAACACACATCGCTGGTTCGGCGCGTACGGCGTCTCGAAATCCGGCGTGGACCACCTGGTGCAGTTGGCGGCAGACGAACTGGGCGCCAGCAACATTCGTGTCAATGCTATCCGGCCAGGGCTGACCCGAACGGATCTGGTCGCGCTCATCACCGACGGTGGCCCCATCCTGGACGACTACCTGGCAAACACTCCGCTCGAACGCGTCGGCGAGGTCGAAGACGTCGCCGGACTCGCTTCCTTTCTCCTGGGACCGCAGTCCACCTGGATCACCGGGCAGATCATCAACGTCGACGGAGGCCAAATGCTGCGCCGCGGACCGGATTTCCGCTCGATGCTCGAACCCGTCTACGGCTCCGACGGACTCCGCGGGGTGGTCGCGCCATGAGCTACACGATTCTGGGCAAGAAGGTCGAGATGCCCGTCGAAGTTCGCACCGCATCGGCCTTCATGGCGCTGTACTCGGTACCCAGCGCAACCGCGCAGTCGATCATCGACTACACCGGCTTGACCGTGCTCCAGTACCGCCCCGGCCGGGCGCTCTGCGGGCTGGTTTTTGTCGACTACATCGACGGGGACCTGGGTCCGTACAACGAATTCGGAGTGACGTATATGGTGCGCAGCCACACTGCGCCCCCGGACACTTCGGTGCTGGGAGATCTTCGTTCGCTCGCTGCCGGGACTGCAGGGGCGCTCATCCACGAATTGCCGGTGGACGGCGAGTTCACCAAGGCCGCCGGCCGGGAGATCTGGGGATTCCCGAAGGTGCTCGCCGAGTTCGACACCGAGCACGTCGGCTCGGTCAAGCGCGGATCCGTCTCGCGCGACGGCAAACTCATCACGCAGTTGAGTGTGAAGTCCGGCGTCAGCGTGCCGGGCGGTGGAGCCAACATGTCGTTGGCCGCGTACTCGCATCTCGACGGCGCCACCAGGTGCACGTCGTGGGACATGGCGCCGACCGGCGTCAAATCGCGCCCTGGTGGAGCAGAGGTTCAGCTGGGTAGTCACCCGATGGCGGCGGAGCTTCGGAAACTGGGACTCCCCCGCCGGGCCCTGATGACCACGACCATCAAAAACCTGGCGATGACGTTCGGGGAGGCGACAACGATCTGAGTGTCAGCCGACGGCACCCCTTTCGGTCACGTGTGACTCGGGCTACACTCCTGGACGGTTGACCAACTCGCGTCAGACCGCCCGAAAGGACACTCGTGCAGATCACCCGACGCACCGTACTGGCAGGCGCTGCCGCCGCACCTGCGCTCGCCGCTCTGTCGACGAACCAGGCCGTCGCAGCTTCGCCGGCACGCTCCGTTTCACCCGCACGCACCGACAAGTCGTCGGCGTCACTGCAGGTGGGCGTCGGAATTTCCGATGTGACCGGACCCGTCGCCGAAGTCGGCATGATGGGCTACTCGAGCTTCGATCAACGCGCCGAAGGCCTGCACCAGCGAATGCGCGCACGCGCCTTCATCTTCGAGTCCGGCGCGTCGCGGGTCGTCTATGTCTGCGTCGACAACTGCATGATCTTCCAGTCCGTTCACGACGAGGTCCTACGCCGGCTGGCTGGGAAATTCGGCGACATCTACACCGAACGCAACGTCATGTTGACGGCCATCCATTCACACGCGGCATGTGGTGGGGCCTCGCACAACTACGCGTACAACCTCGCAGTTCTCGGCTTCGAACTGCAGGTGTTCGAAGCCGAGGTCAACGGCATGGTCGAGGCGATCAGCGCTGCCCACGAGAACCTGGCGCCGGGCTCCGTCCGTTTCGGGCGGTCCGATCTCACCGACGCCAGCGTCAACCGATCGCGAGTGGCGTTCGACCTCAATCCTGAAGAGGACAAGGCCTACTACCCCGGCGGCAACGATCACCACATGCGTGTCATGCGGATCAGCCGGGGCAGCAAGGACATCGGAGCGATCAACTGGTTCGCCACCCACTGCGCCTCGCTCACGAACGAGAACCATCTCATCTCCGGGGACAACAAGGGCGCCGCGGCGTACTTCTGGGAGCACGACGACCAGGGCGTGCGCTACCTCGACGGCGACACCAGCTTCATTGCTGCTTTTCCGCAGACCAACAGCGGCGACATGTCACCCAACCTCTTCCTCGAGCCCGGACGCGGACCGACCGAAGACGAATTCGAGAACGCACGCATCATCGGACTCCGCCAGGTAGCGGCAGCCCAAACTGCCTTCGACGCGGTGTCCGAAACCGTCACCGGTGGCGTCGACAGTCGGATCATGTACCTGGACATGGCAAATCAAGTGGTGAGCGGAAGATTCACCCCCGACGGACGCGAGCACCGCACCGCTCCGGCCGCGATCGGTGCGGCAATGAGCGCCGGAAGCGTCGAGGACGGACCGGCAATCCCGATCTTCCCCGAGGGCACCCGAAACCCCATGATCGACGCCCTGGGCGGTATGGATGCTCCTGTGCCTCAATGGCTTCAGGATGCACAGGCGCCCAAACTCGTAGTCGTTCCGGTCGGCCTGCTGCCACCGGGCGGATGGGTGCCGAACGTACTGAAGATCCAGATCCTGCGGATCGGCCAGTTCTACATCGTCGGTGGCCCTGCGGAATTCACCATCGTCTCCGGATTACGAGTGCGTCGAACCGTCGCCGAGGAGCTTGGGGTCCCCCTCGAGAACGTCATCTTCCAGGGATACGCGAACTCGTACTCGAGCTACTGCACCACACCGCAGGAATACGATTCGCAGCAATACGAGGGCGGTTCGACGATGTTCGGCCGTTACACGCTGCCGGCCTATCAGCAGGGGTACTCCGCTCTCGCAGCCGCGATGCGCGACGGCACCGAACCTCCTCGCGGCCCCGCGCCCGCCGACCTGTCCGGGTTCCAACCCAGCTTCGGACCTGGCGTCGACTTCGACGAGCCTTTGCCGGGAACACAATTCGGCGATGCAACCGTCCAGCCCGGCGACACCTCACCGGGTGGGCAGGTTGCCGTCGAGTTCGTCACCGGCCACCCCAAGAACGACACTCACCGAAACGGGACCTTCTACGAGATCCAGCGAAATACCGGCGGATCCTGGACACGGGTCGCCGACGACAACGACTGGTCCACCAAACTGCACTGGCGCCGGGTCGGGAGCAACGGTTCCGTCGTGCGCATCACGTGGGATGTTCCGGCCGATACTCCGGCGGGTACGTATCGAGTCCAACACTTCGGTGCGTCGAAGGCTCGGGGTAGCGGCGCGATCACGCCTTTCTCCGGGGTGACCGCCGAATTCCGCCTCACCTGACCCGCGTGAACGTATCGCTCCCCTTGTTGGACAAGGGGAGCGATACGTTCACGCGATGGGGTCAGAGCGCAGTGGACAGGTTCAGGCGGCGGTCGGGTGCAGCGAGGTGCTCGACGTCGACTGCTCTGACGCTGCCGGGCGGTCGATCTTCGCCGCGACGATCAGGACCAGCAGACCGGCGACGGTGACCGCCGCCCCCATCCAGATCGGGGAGGTGAACCCGAGTCCCGCGGCGATGGTGATTCCGCCCAGCCATGCACCGAGCGCGTTGCCGACGTTGAAGGCGGCAATATTTGCACCCGACGCCATGGTCGGTGCTGCCGACGCGTAGTTCATGATCCGCATCTGCAACCCGGGTACCGTCGCAAAACCGAAGGCGCCCATGAAGAACAGCGAAATCACGGTCATGACCTTGCTCTCGGCGGTGGCGGCGAACACGATCAGAACGACGGTCAGGATCGCGAGAATCCAGACCAATGCCTTCGTCAGCGAGCGGTCGGCAGCCTTGGCGCCGAGGAAGTTACCGACGAACAGGCCCGAGCCGAAGAGGATGAGCAGCCACGGAACGCTGGACGTCGCGAATCCCGTTACCTCGGTGAGGGTGAAGGCGATATAGGTGAAGGCTCCGAACATTCCGCCGTAGCCGAGGATAGTGATGGCGATCGAGAGCCATACCTGCTTGTTGCGGAACGCCCCCAACTCTCCGCGCAATCCGCCGCCGGTCGTGCTTGCGGGTGTCGTCGGGACGAGTGCTGCAATTCCGATCAGGGCGATGACGCCGATGACGGTGATGGCCCAGAACGTCGAGCGCCATCCGAGTTGCTGGCCCAGCAGCGTGCCGAACGGAACGCCGAGAACGTTGGCGATGGTCAGGCCCGCGAACATCATCGCGATGGCGCCGGCGCGCTTGTTGGGCGCGACCATGTCGGCGGCAACCACCGAGCCGATTCCGAAGAACGCACCGTGGCACAGCGCCGCGACGATGCGTCCGCCCATCATGACCTCGTAGGAGGGCGCGAGCGCGGACATCAGGTTGCCGATGATGAACAGCACCATGAGCGAGAGAAGGACCTTCTTGCGCTCGAAGCGGGTGACGGCAGCGGTCAGGAGGATCGCGCCGATCGCCACCGACAGTGCGTAGCCCGAGATCAGGTAGCCCGCGACGGACTCGGTGACCTCGAAATCAGCCGAGACCTCGGGCAGGAGGCCCATGATGACAAATTCGGTGAGGCCGATCCCGAACCCGCCCATGGCGAGGGCAATGAGACCCAATGGCATCTCGATGTTCCTTTCACAGATTTACGCGTAAGCCGTTAGCGGGCGTGTGCATTAGTTGCAGGCGCGCTATAAATAGTTGCACGCGCGCGCTACATGCGCAAGCTGGTAACCTGGAGCCGCAGGAAACGGACAAGGAGAATCACATGGGGATCGCCGACGACGCCGTCGAAATCCGTTCGCAAGGGTGGCGCACGCTCGCAGCACTGCACGGCGCCCTCGACACCGAACTGGAACGCGCGCTCCAGCGTGAGCACAAACTGTCCGTCGTCGAATACACCGTCCTCGACGCTTTGAGCCGCCAGGACGGCTGGCACATGCGGATGGCTCAGTTGGCTCGCGCTGCCGCACTGAGCAGCAGCGCCACGACGCGCTTGGTCAATCGACTCGAAGATCGAGGACTATTGACGCGCATCCTGTGCGCCGACGACCGTCGAGGCATCTACACCGAGCTGACGCCGGCCGGCCGCGAGCTTCTCGAAAGCGCACGGCCGACGCACGACGCCACCCTCGAGGCGGCGCTCGACGAGGCATGCAAGACACCCGAACTCGCGCCACTGGTGCGCGCCCTCCACGAGCTTCCCGTCGGCTAGAAGTCTGCCGGAAGCAGGGCACGCTCTTTGATGCCCGAGACCACCTGAGCGACAAACACACTCGCATCGACGACCACCCGCCCACCACGCGCGGGGACCAGAACGTCGACGGTGCCGCCGTGCACCTCGTTGTCCCCGATCACCGCGATGTACGGGTCACGGTGAGTGCGTGCCTCGCGTATGCGACGTCCCAACGATCCGTCGGCTGCGATCGCCACTCGAACATCGCGGGCCGCGAGATCAGCCCGCAAACACTCGGCCTCAACCTGGTGCCGGTCGCCGACAGGCAGGATCGAGACTTGGTTGGGTGCCAGCCATGGCGGCATCCGCCCTTCGAACCTTTCGATCAAGAGCGCAGTCATGCGTTCCATCGACCCAAGCAAGCCCCGATGGATCATGACGGGGCGAGCCTTGGATCCGTCTTCCGCGGTGTACTCGAGGTCGAACCGTTCCGGTTGATTGAAGTCGAGTTGCACGGTCGAGAGTGTTTCCTCGCGGCCGTGCGCGTCTCGCACTTGGACGTCGATCTTGGGACCGTAGAACGCCGCCTCCCCCTTCGCTTCCACGTACTCGATCGAGCGTGCATTCAGCGCCCCGCGAAGGTGATCCTCGGCGTCCGCCCACTGCTCGTCGGTGCCGAGGTACTGCCCCTCTCCCCCTCTGATCGAGAGGCGGTACTTCCGTTCGGCAATCCCCAGAGTCGAGTAGCAGCGCTCGATCGCGTCGAGCGCGACGATCACTTCCGCTTGCACTTGTTCGCGACTACAGAAGACATGTGCGTCGTCGAGATTGATCTGTCTGACGCGGTTCAGTCCACTGAGAACTCCGGAGAGTTCGCTACGGAACATCGAGCCGAGTTCACGAACGCGGAAAGGTAACTCGCGATAACTACGACCGCGAGCGGCGAATACCTGAGCGTGATGAGGACAGTTAGCCGGACGAAGGAGAAATGACTCTCCGCCTATCTTCATTTCAGGGAACATGTCGTCCGAGAACTTGGACCAATGCCCAGATCTCTCGTACAACTCTTTCTTCGCCATAACGGGGGTATAGACACCCCGGCATCCGGATCGCGCTGCTTGTTCGGCGGCGAACTTTTCGAGTTCGTTCCTGATGATCGCGCCGTCCGGTAACCAGAGTGGGAGGCCGGCCCCGACTATGGGGGTGGTGGCGAAAAACTCCAGGTCGCGCCCGAGTTCGCGGTGGTCAGCGCTCATGAGAGGTCTCCAAATCGTTCAAGGGGAGACGCACACGGAGCGACGAAACAGGAAAGCCCCGGGGCGATAACTCCCGGGGCTGAAAGGGTTCGGTCAGCAGTTGCTAAACGATGCGCCGGAAGAGAACCGGCGTCGTCGTGTTGTGCGCAATACTGACCATGTACGCGAGGTTACATCAACTTCCTACCCACCTCCAGCCCGAATTGTCGGGCCTCTATGCTGACGCAACTGGGAAGGCGCAGCAGTAGCCAACGAAACACCCACGAAGAGCGAAGTTTCGGCAATCATGTCCGAACGTGAGGTTCTCGGATATGAGGAGGATGTGCGACGGTGCCGGACCACTTGCTCGAACAGTTGATCACCATTCCTTTGTTCACGGGAATCATCGGGTACATCACCAATTGGTCGGGCGTCCTGATGCTTTTTGCGCCGATCAACTTCCACGGGATCAAAGTGCCCGGCCTCAAACTGCTCTTCCCGTTCCTCCCCCGGCGCGTCCAGGTGATCCCGGCGATCACGAGCGACGGCCGATTCGGCTGGCAAGGCATCGTCCCCTCGAGGGCGGAGAAGATGGCGTCGATCGCCGTCGACAAATCCCTCGCGAAAGTCGGCAGCATCGCCGACTTCTACCGCGTTCTGGACCCGGACAGCATCGCCGAGCACTTGGTGAACATCTCGCGCAGTGAAGTGCGCGGCGTGGTCACCAGAATCATGACGGCCGAGAATCCTCAGCTCTGGCACAACCTTCCGACATCGGTGAAGGAAGCCGTCTTCCGCAAAGTGGAGGACGATCTGCCGGCCAGCGTGCGGATGATCACCGACCGCATCGAAGAGGACATCGACGAGTTCATCGACGCGAAGCTGATGGTGATCCGCTACCTCTCCTCGCATCCCAAACTGCTCAACGACATCTTCCGCACGATGGGCAACAAAGAACTCCGGTTCATGCAGAACTTCGGCTTCTACTTCGGCTTCCCGATGGGCTTCGTACTCGTCGGGATCCTCCACCTGGTTCCGCAGTGGTGGGTGCTTCCCATCGGCGGTGTGATCATCGGATACATCGTGAACTACCTCGGCATCACGATGATCTTCGAACCGATCACCCCCAGCCGTTGGGTGCCGTGGAGGCAGGGACTCTTCCTGAAACGCCGCACCGAGATCATCGCCGGGTACGCAAAAACCCTCGCCGATCACGTCGTGACGCTCGAGAACATCGGCACCGAACTCCTCGAAGGTCCACGCTCGGACCGAACGCGGCGGATGCTCGATCAGGTACTGCGCGAATCCGTCGACGACGCAGCCGGCTGGGCAAAGTCGGTGGTCAAGATGACCGTCGGTTCGCAGAGCTACAAGCGTCTGCCCGGACTGGCCACCACCGAAGTGCTCGACCTGTACCCAAGGGTCTTCGAGGACGCGGAGTTCGCCGAGAACCAGTCGGAGAAGATTCGCGTCTTCGTCACCGAACGCATGAGCATCCTTTCACCGGAAGATTTCAGCGAACTACTACGCTCAGCCGTCAAACAGGACGAGTGGCTGTTGTTCGTACACGGGGCCGTGCTGGGCTCGTTTGCCGGTTTCCTACACCTCGCAATATTCGGAGTATGAGCATGAGTGAGCACGACCATCGCATGATCGTCGAAGCGGAATCGTACGACTGGGCTGCGGACATCGCGCCGGTCGAATCCGTCGAAAAGCGTCTGATCCGTAGCCTTGTCGGGCTTACCGCCACGACGACGCTCACGTCGATCAAGCTGACAGGGTGGGCTTTCGGAACGGCGAAGGAGGCGACGCGGCAGATCGTTCAGGCCGCCGCCGAAGCCGCGGCAGAGGCTGCAGAATCCGCCAACGTGCAATCCGAACGTCGGGCCGAGAACACCAACGGAGACGGCTCGCGGACGGAGAACCTGCGGGCGGCAATGGCTACTCGTACCAATCGCAAACAGAGCGTCGAGGCCACACTCGCGGCGCTGCGGGCACGTGGTGACAGGTTGCTGGATCGTTCCGCGGACGTGACCGATCGCGACGATCTGCACCCGGCTTACGACCGGATCCTCGACGAGATCGCACCAGACGAAGCTCGAATTCTTCGGTTGCTGGCCACCTCCGGCGCACAACCGAGCGTCGACGTGCGCACGGCGCGGCCGTTCGGAGTCGGCTCGGAGATGATCGACGAGGGTCTGTCGATGATCGGAGAACTGGCGGGATGTCGACATCTGGACCGCATCAGCGCCTACCTGAACAACCTGCATCGGCTCGGTTTGGTGGCGTTCTCACGAGAGCCCGTCGAGGCCGACCGGTACCAGGTGGTCGAGGTGCAGCCGTCGGTGATCGAGGCGGTCAAACGTGCAGGACGATCCAACAGAATTGTGCGTCGTAGCATCCTGTTGACGCCGTTCGGTGACGACTTCTGTCATACCTGTTTTTCGCTGTAGGACCTCCGGCCCCGTGAGTGGTCAAGGAGCCCCTGGACTCCTTAACCACTCACGGGGGGCTTGCCCCCTACAGCCAGGTATCTTCTGTCGTGGTCGTCAGGAAAGCTTCCAGATCGTCACGCCAGGTAGCCGGAACAGTCTTGTCCGGCTCGATGCCCGTGTACTGCCCGCGGTAGAAGAGCAGCGGGCGTTCGGTCTTGATCTCACTCATCGACGACACCCGACCGAAGACGACGTAGTGATCGCCGCCGTCGTGGACGGTTTCGACTGTGCAGTCGATGTGGGCCAGCGACTTGTCGATGATCGGTGACCCCAGAGGTGATGGCGTCCAATCGATGCCGGCGAACTTGTCCGGCTCACGCGACCCGAAACGAGCACACACCGCCTGCTGTTCCTCCGCCAACACGTTGACGGCGAACTTCCCGGTCCGCTCGATTGCCGCCCACGACCGAGAACCCTTGGTGGGGCAGAACAACACCAAAGGCGGGTCGAGTGACAGGGCGGCGAAAGACTGACACGCGAACCCGACTGGTTCACCGTCGTCGACTGTCGTGATGATGGTGATACCCGTACAGAACTGCCCGAGAACCGTGCGGAACTGGCGTGGATCGATCGCCTGCTCCGCGCTCACCGACGCGTCGGGCGAACTCACGGCTTCATTCCCACCGTGAAGTCATGACCCCACAGGCTCACGGCCGTGCTTTCCCTCGCGATCCAGTTTTCGTCCTCGACCTCTAGCCCCTCACAACCGAATTCGATGTCGAACCCGCCCGGAGTCTTCATGTAGAACGAGAGCATCTCGTCGTTGACGTGGCGACCGAGAGTCGCCGACATCTTGACCTTCTTGCGCAATGCCCGGTCGAGGCACAGTCCGACGTCGTCCGAGTTCTCCACCTCGAGCATCAGGTGCACGATGCCCGTCGGGTTGGGCAACGGCAGGAACGCCAAGCTGTGGTGACGCGGGTTGCAGCCGAGGAACCTCAACCACGCCGGGTCGCCGTCCGCGGGCCGCCCGACCATCTGCGGAGGCAGACGCATCGAGTCGCGAAGCTTGAATCCGAGTACGTCGCGGTAGAACCGGAGCGAAGCATCGTCGTCGTCGGTGGTGAGCACAACGTGGCCGAGCCCCTGCTCCCCCGTCACGAACCTGTGCCCGTACGGGCTCACGATCCGGCGGTGTTCGAGAGCAGCTCCGTGGAACACCTCGAGGGAGTTACCCGAGGTGTCCTCGAACGCGATCATCTCGACGACGCGACGGTCCTTGAGTTGCTCCGCCGTGCCTTCCTTGAACGGAACACCGGCTGCCGACAACCTGTCACGGATATCCTGCAGCTCAGCGGCATTCGCGGTTTCCCAACCCGAGACGAGCAGACGGTCCGTGTCGTTCGGAACGATGACAAGACGCGCCGGGAAGTCGTCCATACGCAGATACAGCGATTCCGCGTCGACGCCCTTGCCCTCGATCATTCCGAGGATCTTGAGTCCGTATTCGCGCCACGCAGCCATGTCGGTGGCCCCGATGCGCATGTACGCCAGAGATCGAATACCCATCATTTACCTCCGTCGAGCAGGAAGTCGGTTGCGAGCCGGTTGAATTCGTCGAACTTCTCGAGCTGCGCCCAGTGACCGCAACCGCCGAAGACGTGGAGCTGCGCGCGCGGGATCATCTTGAGCGCGACCAGTGCGCCGTCGAGAGGGTTGACCCGGTCCTCACGGCCCCAGATCAGCAACACACGCTGCCGAAGCTTGTACGCCTCGCGCCAAAGCATGCCGAGCTCGAAGTCACCGCTGGAGAAGGACTTACCCATCGCCTTGGCCGCAGCCAACGACTCGGGAGTGCTGGCCGCAGCAAAGCGTTCGTCGACGAGTTCCGGCGTGATCAGCTTCTGATCGAAGACCATGATCCGCAGGAACGCTTCGAGGTTCTCACGTGTGGGCTGGTAGCTGAACTTCCCGAGGTTCTTGACGCCCTCGGTGGGGTCCGGCGCAAACAGGTTGACACTCAGACCGCCGGGGCCCATCAGAACGAGGCGACCGGCGCGATCCGGGTAGTCGAGCGCAAAGCGAACGGCAGCGCCACCCCCGAGCGAATTGCCCAGCAGATCAACGCGACCGGTGATCTCGAGCGTGTCCAGAAGATCATTGAGCGCCGACGCACTGTGCACGAAGTACTGCGGATGCTCCGTCGGCTTGTCGGACTGCCCGTAGCCCGGCTGATCGACCGCGATGACGTGAAAGCTCTTCGCCAACACCGGAATGTTGCGGGCGAAGTTAGACCACGACGACGCGCCTGGGCCACCGCCGTGCAGCAGCACGATGGTCTTGTCGTTTCCGACGCCCGCCTCGTGGAAGTGCAGTTTCAGATCGGGGCGCACTTGCGCGAACCGTGAAGTGGACTCGTAGGTGAGGGCTTCTTCGGTGGTTGTCACTGAGCCTCCTCTAGACCATCGTGTCGGTGATCGGCAGACCGAATTCGCCGGTTCCGAACATGACGTAGGCGCGTTCGGGATCGTTGGCGGCGTGGACGCGACCAGCGTGAGCATCGCGCCAGAAACGCTGGATAGGAGTGCCGTTCTGCAGCGCCGTGGCGCCGGAGTTCTCGAAGAGCTTGTCGATCGAGGCGATCGCGCGGCCCGTGGCGCGCACCTGGTCACGTCGAGCGCGCAGACGCAGTTCCATCGGAACCTCTTCGCCCGCAAGGATCAACGCGTACTCGTCGGCGACGTTGCCGGATAGCTGACGCCACGCGGCGTCGATGTCGCTGGATGCCTCGGCGATGCGTACCTTGGCAAACGGATCGTCCTTCGACTTCTCGCCGGCGAACGCAGCGCGCACACGCTTGCCCTGGTGCTCAACGTGCGCTTCGTAAGCTCCGTAAGCCATTCCGACGATCGGTGCCGAGATCGTCGTGGGGTGAATGGTTCCCCACGGCATCTTGTAGACCGGCGCGGTGTTGTTCTCGAGGCCCGGGGCGGTCAGTTCGCTCATCGCCCGGAAGCTCAGAACGCGATGCTTGGGAACAAAAACATCCTTGACCACAACGGTATTGGAGCCGGTTCCACGCAGACCGACCACATTCCACACGTCATCGATCTGGTAGTCCTCGCGAGGAATCAGGTAGCTCACGAAATCGACTGCGCGGCCGTCTTTGAACACCGGACCACCGAGAACGGCCCAGCTGGCATGGTCACAACCCGAGGACCACGCCCACGCACCGTTGACCTTGTATCCGCCCTCGACTACTTCACCCATACCCATCGGGGCGTAAGAGGACGAGATGCGAACGTCAGTGTCGTTGCCCCACACGTCTTCCTGCGCCTGCTGAGAGAAGAGGGCGAGGTGCCAGTTGTGTACCCCGATGATCGAGGAGACCCACCCTGTGGAACCACACGCGCTGGCGATCTTCTTGACCGCGGAGTAGAACAGCACCGGATCGGCTTCGTATCCGCCCCACTGCTTCGGCTGCAGCAAGCGGAAGAAGCCTGTTTCCTGAAGAGCCTTGATGGACTCGTCGGGGATACGACGCAGATCCTCGGTCTCCTGTGCGCGCTCGCGCAGTGCCGGCAGTAGTGCGTCGAGCCTCTGCATCACCTCGTGGCTGTCATGGTTACCCACTTCGACGCTCCCGTCTTCCTCGATCGGTTGGTTCACTTACACTTGAGACTAGAACACGTTCTCTTTTCTGTCGAGACGCTGACAAAGGTCCCGTTTGTGGCCGCAATGCTGTAACAAGTGCCCCCAAAATCTGGCGGAACCGGATCGAGTTCTATAACGTGTTCTACTAACAGCTAGAAGGGATGTGAGGTCACAATGGCGCAGATTCGCGAGATCGACGTCGGAACGGTGCAAACTCGTTTCGCCCGCGGTTGGCACTGCCTGGGTCTACTGAAGACCTTCAAGGACGGCAAACCGCACGCGATCGAGGCTTTCGGTACGAAGCTCGTGGTGTTCGCCGACAGCAAGGGCGACATCAAAGTTCTCGACGGATACTGCCGTCACATGGGTGGTGACCTCACACAAGGCGAGGTCAAGGGCGATTCCATCGCCTGCCCCTTCCACGACTGGCGCTGGGGCGGCAACGGCAAGTGCACCGGCATTCCTTATGCCCGCCGTGTGCCCCCGCTCGCACGTACCCGTGCGTGGACGACCCTCGAGCAGAACGCTCAGCTCTTCGTCTGGAACGACCCCGAGGGCAATCCGCCGCCCGAAGAGATCGTGATTCCTCGTATCGAGGGCGCCTACAGCGACGAATGGACCGACTGGACCTGGAACTCCATGGTCATCGAGGGGTCCAACTGCCGCGAGATCATCGACAACGTGGTCGACATGGCGCACTTCTACTACATCCACTACGCCTTCCCGACGTACTTCAAGAACGTCTTCGAAGGTGAGATCGCCACTCAGTACCTCAACACCACCGGCCGTCCCGACATCGGAATGGCCTCCCAGTACGGCGGCGACACGCTGCTTCGCTCCGAAGCTGCGTATTACGGGCCGTCGTACATGGTCAATCCCCTGTGGAACAGCTACAGCGGATACGAGGTCGAGAGTGTTCTCATCAACTGCCACTACCCGATCAGCCCGGACTCGTTCGTGCTGCAGTGGGGTGTGACGGTCAAGAAGCCGACGGGTGTCTCCGACGAGATGGCCGACAAGTTGGCCGGCAAGTTCACCGAGGGCATCAGCGAGGGCTTCCTGCAGGACGTCGCGATCTGGAAGAACAAGACCAAGATCGAGAATCCTCTCCTCTGCGAAGAAGACGGCCCCGTTTACCAGCTACGACGCTGGTACGAGCAGTTCTACGTGGACAAGGCAGACGTCACCGAGAAGATGACGCAGCGCTTCGAGTTCGAGGTGGACACCACCAAGGCAAACGAAGCCTGGCACGCCGAGGTAGAGGAAAACCTCGCACGCCAGAAGGCCGAGAAGGAAGCTGCAGCAGAAGCGGCAAAGAAGGAAGCAGAGGTCTAGTCGTGAGCGCCTCGATCGGAACCGACGCACGGTGGGCTCGTTGGGCCAAGGCACCGGACTTTGCCGGGCAGACGGAACGACTCGAGGCGATCGCGGCCCAGACGATCGAGGACAAGCACGAATACCTCGACTCGGGTCTGCAGGAAGTCGACTGCAAGGCATGCGGCGCGTGCGTACTGGTTCGCAAGAACACGTACAAGCACACCAGCGTTCAGTGGACTTCCGACCCGGCGCTGCGTTGCCACACCTTCAAAGAGGCAATTGCTTCCGGTCAGTCGACGGCATTGAAAGACGGTTGCCCGAAGTTGCACGACAGCATCGCCGACGCGGTCAGGGACGGCACCATCACGGTGCGTGATCCCGAGGTCAGCTGACCTGATTGTGCAGAACGAGGACCGACCCACCACGGGTCGGTCCTCGTTTTGTGTTCCGGCAACTGTGCGTCTGTCAGGCGGGCGGTCGCACTTTCCGTGCGGCCACCGCGTAGACGTCGCTCGACGTGGTGAGCGAGTTCTTTCCGCTGACTGCCGGCACTCCCCCGCGGAGATTCACCGCCCAGTTGAGCGCACCCAACGGTCCGCATCCGCTAGCTCCCGGCGCCGCGAACGCAGCATCCGAATGTGGGACTGCCGGGAACACCGCGCCGGGAAACTCACCGATGGGTTCCGATGGCGGGTTTCCAGTTGTGGTCAAGTGAAGATTGATCGGATTCGAGACCGAACCGATGAAGCAATCGTCGCCGAGCAGCGGATTCGACAGTTTCAAGCGGACCGGCATCGTGAGTTCCTGCTCGAGGACCTTCAGATCCGGGACTCCCACCGATTCGACTGTCGCGCTGATCTGAGTCAATCCGAGCGGAGTATCGATCCCGAGCGCACCTCCGGGTACCGAAATCGGGTTGGAATAGACCCCGTTGGACCCGTCCTGCTTGGCGACGAAGGTCTCGACGAAACTGTTGTCAGGCTGTGTCGCGTATTTCACCCCACCCGCAACCTTGAGACTGCCGTCCGGGATCGGCACCGAAAGTGCGCCCAATTTCATGGTCCCTCCGCGAACTACGACGCTGGCGCACGTCGTCACCTCGAGATCCTCGATCGGGCACGTGCCCCAACCGTCGAAGGTCAACGGATCAACCGCTGCCGCACCGGAGGAACCGAGCGATCCGCTGCCGGAAGACCCTGACGATGATTCGTCGGCAATTGCCACACCTGCACCGGCCATGACAAATGTTGCAACCAGCGCGACTGTCGACATCACTCGAGACTTATTGAGGCTCTTCATCTTCGAAACCCTCCACCGTTGACGGAATCTAACGAGAGCCGCCCACAGGCGGCACCTCGACGCACGTCCGGCACGCTACCGAGAAGCGGGACTGGGATTCACACATATCGGCGAAACTTCCCACCAAAGAACTACGGCGATCAGTCTCGATCGAACTTCCGTCCTAGCTCGGAAACCGTATCGATCCTGTCGGCTCAGTTCGGTTCGACTGTGCCCGAACCGATGACCTGATCGAGGAACGGCCCGAACATCTCCCCCAGGTTCTCGGCGATCTGATCGGGAGTACCGAAGGACAACGTCACGTGACTGATCGCCAGACGCACTATCGTGCTGCCGAACATCTCGGCGTGGATGCGGTCGACGTTCGCCCAACTGGTCATGAAGATCTCGGCCAACCTCGCGCTCGCATGTTCGAGCAGCGGAGTCCCGTCGGTGGTGACCAAGCTCAGCAGGTCGTGCTGCGGCCGCGGACCGACAATGCTGACCACCATCGGATCCCGGGCACCGGCGTCGAAGAAGGCACGAAATGCAGCCGAGACCGCGCCCCGCGGATCCGAATGATGCAGCGTTACTTCGCGTTCCACTTCTTCGAGGAACTCGTCGACGAAACGGATGAGGTATCCGGACGCCAATCCCTGGCGAGACGTGAACTCCTTGTACAACGTCTGCCGGCTCATACCAGCAGCTTCGGCGATATGCGCCATCGTGATGTCGTTCCACGATTTCTCGGTCAAGAGTTCGCGTGTGGCGTCGAGCGCTGACGCACGGAGGAGTTGACGAGCTGCCTCGTGGTACGGGACACGGGCACGAGCGGTGGACATATCGGGAAGATTTCCATCGCCCGTGCTCGGTGTCAAAACGGTGGACACGCAAGCCACCGAAGTCACGAGTGCACTCAGAGCACCGGTGAGGCGACAAGACCCGCCGCAAGTTCGGTCAGATCCCTGTTTGTATCGGCAAGTACGTCGGCGCTGATGTCCGGGGAGCGTTCGATAAGGGTTCGCACGGCACGAATGTCCTTCGGCCGGCCCACGCTCACAGCACCGACGATAGTTCCGTCGCGCATGCAGATCGCAGTGAAGTCATAGGAGTCCAAGTCTCCTCGAACTATTACGGTGTCGTCCGCGCCTGGCCAACCAGCTACTTGAATGTTGCGGCCGAATTGGTTCGACCAACTCCATGGGACGGATTCGAAAGGTTCCGCCTTCCCCACAATGGTCTTGGCAACTGCAACTGCGTGGTCCTGCGCGGTGTTCCAGTGCTCACCACGGTGTATGCCGCCGAGAAAACCGTTGGGCACGTTGGCCACATCGCCGATCGCGTACACATCAACGACGGAGGTCCGGAGGTATCGGTCTACCGAAATCCCGTTGTCCACCGCAATACCCGCAGCAGCAGCCACATCGGTATCGGGCAAGGATCCGATTGCGACGACGGCCAAGTCCGCTGTCCACTCGCGTCCGTCACGCGCACGTGCGGTGACGCCGTCGGCACCCGTCGTGAGCGTCTCGAGGTCGACTCCCGTCTGCAAGGCGACGCCTGCCGAGGCGTGCAGCGCGGCGATCTTCTCCGCTATCGACGGTGGAAGCAGCCTGGACAGGGGCAGCGGTTGCGCTTCGAGAACCTGTACACTGCAACCCAAGTCGCGTGCCGTTGACGCCACCTCCGATCCGATCAAGCCACCGCCGACCACCAATAGCGAGGATCCTTCGATCAGCTGGGATTGCAAGCGTCGCATGTCTGCGATATCTCGAAGATAGTGAACGCGCTCGGAATCTTCCGCGGCCAACCGTCGGGACCGTCCACCCGTGGCAAGAATCAGAACGTCGTAGTCGATGCTGTCACCGTCGGCTAAAAGTACTGTGCGGGAATCTGTGTCGATACTCGTGACAGTTGCGCCGATCCGAAGATCGATACCCTGCTCGTTCCAGAAAGTCGACGGCCGCAACCGAACCCGATCGAACGACGCTTTCCCGGACAGTAGCTCCTTCGACAGCGCCGGGCGGCGGTACGGCTCCTCAGGTTCGCTGCCGATCAGGATGATGCTGCCGCCGAACCCTTCCTTGCGCAGGGCCTGCGCGGCACCGGAACCGGCGATGCCCGTGCCCACGATCACGACGGTGCGTGTGTCGGGCTCGCTGACCGCTGTCATCAGCGGTCCACCTCCACCATTTCGAAATCGACTTTGGCAGCACCACAATCAGGGCAGGACCAGTCTTCGGGAATCTCGTCCCAGCGAGTACCCGGCTCGATACCGTCGTCGGGCCAGCCGATCGCTTCGTCGTACTCGAACCCGCACTGGAGGCAGCGGAACAATTTGTAAGCAGTGGCAGTCTCGGACATCGGTTTTCCTTTCACCGGTGGGTATTTCGATCAGGATTGCGTGACGAGGGTGAAGTCGACCTTCTCGCGGACGCCGCAGTCGGGGCAGCACCAGTCGTCCGGAATGCTCGACCACGGCGTGCCGGGCGGAAAGCCTTCTCGCGCAGCACCTGTCGATTCGGCGTACGTGTAGTCGCAGATCGGGCAGATGTAGGCGTTCATGCGTTCACCCCGTAGGCTGCGAGGATCTTGGCCCGCTTCTTCGGCGCGATGTTGACCTGGGTGATGTCACCTCGGTAGTGCTCGAGAACGCGGTGGTCCATCACCTTGCGCCACAGGGGCGGGACTGTTGCGAGCATAATCATGCTGGCGTAGCCGCTCGGGAGCTGAGGGGCCTCTTCCATACTGCGAAGCGCTTGGTAGCGCCGCGTCGGATTCGCATGATGATCGCTGTGCCGCTGCAAGTGATAAAGGAAGACGTTGGTGCAGATGCGATCACTATTCCAGCTGTGCGCCGGCGTGCATCGCTCGTACCGTCCGCTTGCGGTTTTCTGACGCAGGAGTCCGTAGTGCTCGAGGTAGTTGATCGCTTCGAGCAGCGAAAACCCGATGAACGCCTGGATCACGAGGTACGGCGCGATGCCGATCCCGAACACTGCAAGCGCGACACCGAACAGAACAACCGACATGAGCCAGGCGTTGAGCACGTCGTTCTTGATGCTCCAGTGCGTGGTGCCCAAACGCTCGAAACGGGTCTTCTCGAGATGCCACGCCGACTTCAATCCCCCGCCGACGCTGCGCGGCCAGAAACCGTAGAGGGTCTCACCGAATCGCGAGGTCGCCGGATCTTCCGGAGTCGACACTCGCACATGGTGGCCACGGTTGTGCTCGAGGTAGAAGTGACCGTAAGCACTCTGTGCGAGAACGATTTTGGACAACCAGCGCTCGACGCTCTCCTTCTTGTGCCCGAGTTCGTGGGCTGTGTTGATGCCGATTCCGGCCGTCACACCGATCGTCACTGCGAGTCCGATATTGGAGAGAACGCTCAAATCCCAACGCGCCCAGATGTAGCAGGACAGGAAGAAGGCCGTGTACTGCAGCGGCAGATAGGCGTAGGTGCACCACCGGTAGAAGCGGTCGTTCTCGAGTTCGTCGATCACCTCGTCGGGCGGATTCTTCCCGTCCTCACCCGCCAGGATGTCGATGACGGGAATGAGAGCAAACGCGATCAGTGGGCCGGTCCACCAGAAGACATTCCATCCGGTGGCGGTAACAAGCCCCACGGCGATGAAAGTTGCCGATGACGGAATCAGCGCCAGCAGCCACAAGTAGCGTTTCCGGTCTCTCCAAGTTGCGAGCCGACCATCTGGCTCGGTGTACACCAACGCCGCCATCGAATTCTCCAGTTCTCGTTCGGATCAGTGAGTGCGTCCTGCGCGGTAATCCGCGACACGAACAACATCTATGTATAGAGAGTGGACAAACAAGGGTGTTTTGTCAACGATTTTCAAGGTAAAACTTTTACAAACATGCTGATTTGTACATCTAGATGAACCCTCCGTTCGGGCTGATCGCAAATCTTCCGCCACCGCGCCACACTCGGTACAAAAGTGGAATGGGGACGTCAGCATGCGCAATATGCGCCAAACACCAAGGAACACGCCCGCTCGTCAGCCCCCGAATATTCGAGGACGACTTCGTCGTTGTCTCCCATCGGCCTCCTCAGCCAGACGGCCGTTCGGTTCCTGGATATGTGTTCGTCGAGACCCGTCGACACGTGTCCGGATTGCCTTCACTATCCGAACCTGAAGCACTCGCCATCGCACACGCGGTCTGGTGCGTCTCACGTGCCCTCGACTCGGAATTGACTCCAGAATTCGTGTTCTCCGCGATCGCCGGGCGAAGCGTCCCCCACTTTCATCAGCACGTTTTCGTCAGGCCCTTCGGCGCTCCGAGTTCAGTGAGTTGGAACGACGTCGATTCATGGGACGACGCGCCACGCGTCGACGAGGTCGAGCTCACGCTTCTGTGCAGGAGAATCGCGCTCGGCTTCGAAGCCGAGCAATAGCGCAAAACAGTCGGTGCGCGGACGGACAGTCGACGCAAGACACAACCTCTCGATGTCCGATTTGCGCGAATTTCCCCACAACGAAAGTTCGCTTACCCATACTGAAATGACCGACTGTCCCCGACGTGAGTGGGTCCTCATGGATACCGACGTATTGGTAGCGGGCGCCGGCCCGATCGGATTGACCACCGCGATCGAGCTGCGCAGACGCGGTATCTCGTGCCGAATAGTCGACCCGCTCGACGAACCGCGGCAGTACGCGAAGGCCGTCGGGATTCAGCCACGCACACTCGAACTCTTCGAGAACATGGGGGTGCTCCGCCAGGCACTCGACGCCTCGACATTGATGCGCGGTCAGATCATGTACACGAACGGCGTCGAGGTCGGCCGCGTCGACCTCACCCTCCCCGACGACGTTCCTTACTGGTTTCTCTGCCTGCCTCAGTACTCGACGGAGCGCATCCTCACCGAGCGCCTCACCGAGTTGGGAACAACCGTCGAACGCGGAGTCGGCCTCACCGCCTTCGAACAGTCCGACGACGCCGTCACTTGTACCCTCAGCGACGGCAGCACTGTGACAGCCCGGTACCTGGTGGGTTCCGACGGCGCGCACAGCGTGGTCCGCAAAGGGCTGGGCCTGAGCTTCGAGGGCGGCGCGTTTGCCGAGAGCTACATGCTCGGTGACGTCGAAGTCGACTGGTCGATACCCAGCGGCTACTCCGTTCGCGCCAACCACACCGCCGACGACGGAACCACCGACGACCTACTCGTCTGCATCCCACTTCCCGGACACAAGCGGTACCGCATGTCGATGCTCGTTCCGGACGAGTTGATGCCGGACGAATCGTCGAACAAAGCCGCTGTACAACACGGTTTTTCAACCGGCAAGACACCTGAACTCCATCACATCCAGGCTGTGCTCGACAGACTGTCCCCAGAACCGACAACCGCCTCGATGCTGCGATGGTCCTCGGTCTTCCGCATCAGCCACCGCATCGTCGACGCTTACAGCCGCGGACGGGTCTTTGTCGCCGGCGACGCCGCGCACATCCATCCCCCGACTGGCGCGCAGGGCATGAACACCGGGATCCAGGACGCCCACAATCTTGCGTGGAAGATAGCGCTCGCCGTCAAAGGTGTTGCGAAAGCGGATCTTCTCGAGACCTACGACGCCGAAAGGCGGCCGGTCGGTGAAGAAGTCGTCGGGATGACGGTCCGAAATGCTCGAGAAGGAATCGGTTCGGGAGAGTCCTCCATCGACACGGCAATGCGGCGCCAGGCTC
This sequence comes from Rhodococcus sp. NPDC060176, assembly GCF_042728675.1. Classification (NCBI taxonomy): domain Bacteria; kingdom Bacillati; phylum Actinomycetota; class Actinomycetes; order Mycobacteriales; family Nocardiaceae; genus Rhodococcus; species Rhodococcus sp. NPDC060176. The sequence goes on along the minus strand of NZ_JBHWYS010000003.1, from coordinate 296,395 downwards.
AATTGTTGATCGACTACTCGGAGAGTCCGCTGAACAGCGGGCGTGATTCCTCGAGTCCGCACGTCCAACCGGGCGAGCGTGCACCCGATGCGCGCGGCCTGCGCCGAGACGGTGTGCAGTACCCAATTCGGTTGTTCGACTTACTGTCCGGAGTCGGCCATACGTTGCTGCTTACTTCGGACGGATCCACGGAGAGCATTAACAGCTTGGAGAAGGTCGCCGACGCCGCAGTTCGATCAGCGCACGGCTTGCTGGGCGTCTACGCGATAGTGCCACCGGGAACCGTGACCGTCGACTCGCTGGTGCCGATCATCGAGGACAACGACTCGCAACTGTGCGCCGCGTATGGGGTCGAAGGCACGGCGGCGCTGGTCATTCGGCCCGACGGCTACCTCGGATTCCGCGGGCACCCGGAGAACGTTTCCAACTACTTCGCGAAAGTGTTTGCCGTCAATCAAGAATGAGCGAAGCGAACATCAACCGGATCTCGGGCGAGAGCTTCATCAACTCGACGTATCCACCCAACGGCCCGGCATTGAGGTAGGAGAACTCCATGCCGGCGCCCTCTACCCGACCTTGTTGCACCACCGACATTCCGCGACGCTCGGCCTCGAGCAACGTCGCCTCGTAATCGCCTGGAACCCAGGCCAGGTGATGAACTCCGACGCCGTGAGTCTCCAGGAATTCCGTGTACAGGTTGCGTCCGGATACTGGTTGGATCAGCTCGAGCTGTTGGCTGCCCGCATATCCGATCGACACGTGCACGACATAGTCCGCGGGCTCCCCGCGAAACGTTGTGGTCTCGGGACCAAAGGCGATGTCTGGCATACGTAGCCACCGCTCCACTCCCCACTGCCGAGTGAACTCCTGTTCGGCAGCCTCGATGTCCTCGACCACCCAGCAGATCTGGAAGATCGGTCCCGAGACCAACGGGGTCATGCCATTTTTCCGTTGTCCACCGAGTAGACGGCCCCGTGTATCGCCGAGGCGTCGTCGGAGGCCACGAAAGCCACCATCTTCGCAACGTCCTCGGCTTCCATCAAGCCACGCGGCGAGGCAACCTTCATGACGAGGTCGAAGTCGACTCCGTCGGGGAAGGTGAATCCGGTAACTTGAGGAGTCATCATGCCGCCGGGGCAGATTGCGTTGACACGCAGAGACTTTCCGGTGAACTCCATCGCCATCGCTCGGGTCAGTCCGATGAGTCCGTGCTTGGCAGCGCAGTATCCAGCCGAGTACGCCTGCCCTTCCAGCCCCGCGATCGAGGAGACGTTGACTATGTTGCCGCCCCGCTCCAGCAAGTGCGGCAGTGCTGCGCGGGACAGGAAGAACGGTCCGTTCAGATTGACCGCAAGGTCATGTGCCCATTCGGAATCTGCAATATCCGCCGTATGACGAAGCGAGTGCGATCCCGCCACGTTGACGAGGATGTCGATACCACCGAGTTCGTCGACGCACGCCCGCACGGCCGCATCACACTGAGCGGAATCCGAGACGTCCGTCGCTGCGAACCGACGCTCTCCGTCCGCGCCGACCACCTCGACCATCGACTGTCGCAGCTTTTCCTTGTCGCGGGCGATACCGAAAACTTCTGCGCCCCTGAGGTGGAGGATCTCGGTCACCGCGCGCCCCAAACCTGAGGACGCGCCGGTCACCAAGGCCACTTTTTCGGCCAGTACGTCTGCCATGACCTAGGAGGCCGCTGCTTCGCGCTGCAGTTCCAGCGCAATGTCGATCAACTGATCTTCCTGTCCGCCGACCAACTTGCGCTTACCTGCGCGCACCAACAGCTCCGCGGACGACACTCCGTACCGCTCGGCCTGACGCTCGGCATGCTTGAGGAAGCTCGAGTACACGCCGGCGTAGCCCATCATCAGTGCCTGACGATCGAGCAAGCACTCCTGCGGCATTGCCGGGCGCACAACATCTTCGGCAGCATCGGCGATCGCGAAGAAATCGATTCCGGTCTTGACGCCGATCTTGTCGCAGACACCGACGAAGGCCTCGACCGGTGCGTTGCCGGCGCCGGCACCAAAACGGCGGGTGCTGCCGTCGATCTGCTTGGCTCCGGCACGAACTGCCGCAATGGAATTGGCGACGCCCAGACCCAGGTTCTCATGTCCGTGGAAGCCGACCTGAGCGTCGTTGCCGAGTTCCTGAACCAGCGCCTCGACGCGATCGGATACCTGCTCGAGTACCAGCGCGCCGGCCGAGTCGACCACGTACACACACTGGCAACCCGCGTCGGCCATGATGCGAGCCTGCTTGGCCAGCTTCTCCGGCGGAATCGAGTGAGCCATCATGAGGAATCCGACCGTTTCGAGTCCACGCTCACGTGCGAGGCCGAAATGCTGGATGGATACGTCGGCCTCGGTGCAGTGAGTTGCGATGCGGCAGATGGACGCACCGTTGTCCTGCGCGATGACGATGTCGTCCTTGATGCCCAACCCGGGCAGCATCAGGAAGGCGATCTTCGCGTTTGTCGCGGTCTCGACGGCAGCTTTGATGAGTTCCTGCTCAGGAGTCTTCGAGAAACCGTAGTTGAAGGAGGACCCGCCGAGACCGTCTCCGTGAGTGACCTCGATGACCGGCACTCCGGCTCCGTCGAGGGCACCGACGATGGCTCGCACTTCTTCGACGGTGAACTGATGACGCTTGTGGTGGGAGCCGTCGCGCAGCGACGTGTCGGTGACGCGGATGTCCCAGCTCGAATCGAAATGAATCATGTCGCTCACGCCTTCACACTCAGAAGCTTCTGGGCGATTTCCTCGCCCACCTTGGTGGCTGCTGCCGTCATGATGTCGAGGTTGCCCGCGTACGGCGGCAGGAAATCGCCTGCACCTTCGACCTCGACGAACGTGGTGACCGTGGCGTATCCACCGGAAACGACACTCGGTTCGTCGAACTGCGGTTCGTTGAGCAACCGGTAGCCGGGCACGTACTGCTGGATGTCCTTGACGACGCGGTGAATGGAGTCGGTGATCGCGGCTCGATCGGCGTCCTCGGGAATGGCACAGAAGATGGTGTCGCGCATGATCATCGGCGGGTCTGCGGGGTTGAGGATGATGATCGCCTTACCACGCTGTGCGCCGCCGATGGTCTCGATACCGCGGCTGGTTGTCTTGGTGAACTCGTCGATGTTCGCGCGAGTTCCCGGGCCGGCGGACAACGATGCAACGGAGGCGACGATCTCGGCGTACGCCACGTCGACGACACGCGACACCGCGTAGACGATCGGAATGGTTGCCTGCCCACCGCAGGTGATCATGTTGACGTTGGGTGCGTCCAGGTGCTCACGCAGGTTCGCGGGCGGAACCACAGCCGGGCCGACCGCGGCCGGAGTCAGATCGATGGCACGGATACCGGCGGCCTCGTAGCGTGGTGCTGCCTCGCGGTGCACGTATGCCGACGTCGCCTCGAAGACCAGGTCCGGTTTCTCCGCCTGGCTCAGCAACCAGTCGACGCCCTCGGCGGAGGTCTCGAGTCCCATCTTGCGGGCGCGCGCCAATCCTTCACTCTCGGGATCGATTCCGATCATCCATCGCGGTTCGAGCCACTCGGAACGCTGCAGTTTGTACAACAGATCGGTACTGATGTTTCCCGATCCGACGATCGCCACACTTGCCTTGGTCATGACTACTCCTACGTGAACTGAAGAGAGACGGAACCGAGGCCGCTGAACTCGGCTCGGAAGTTGTCGCCTGGATGAGCGTCGATCGCTCGCGTGCACGAACCCGGCAGCACGATGTCGCCGGCCTTGAGCCGAACTCCGAAGGTGTCGACCTTCTGCGCCAACCACGCAACCGCGGTGACCGGGTTCCCGAGTACCGCATCGCTGCGCCCCTCCGCAATCCGCTCCCCGTTGCAGGTCAGAACCGCGTCGATGGCCTTGATGTCGATGTCCGACGGGCGAACTCGTTCCTTGCCGAGAATGAACCCAGCGGAGGACGCATTGTCCGCGATGGTGTCCGAGAGGCCGATCTTCCAGTCCTTGATCCGGCTGTCGATCAACTCGATGGACGGCGCATAGGCGACAGTGGCGTCGATGACGTCTTGTGCGGTGCACCCGGCGCCCGGCAGATCTGCTCCCAGAATGAAGGCGACCTCCACCTCGACGCGCGGGAAGCAGAAGCGCGACGTGTCGACCGGACGGTTCTCGAACTCTTCCATCTCGGCGAGCAGGTGACCGTAATCGGGCTCGTCGACGCCCATCATCTGCTGCATCGCCAGTGACGAGAGTCCGACCTTGTGTCCGACCACCTTTGCGCCACCGGCAACACGACGCCGAATGTTGATGAGCTGGATCTCGTAGGCGTCGACGACGTCTATTTCCGGATAGTCGGCGATCAGCGGGCTGATCGGAGCGCGATCCCGTTCCGCCGAATCGAGGTGGTCGGCAAGTTCGCCGCGGATCTGCGTCGAGAGCATCGTTCAGGCCTTTCCGACTGTGGAGAATGCGGCTGCGTGCTGACCGGCTCGTCGTCCGGAGAACACGCAGTCGGCGAGCGACAAGCCGCTCACATACGAGTTGGAACAGATACCGACAGCGGTACGGCCGGCGGCATACAGGCCAGGGATACCCTCCCCGGCCTCGTTTTTCACCATGCCGGACGATTCGTCGACCACCAATCCACCGAGCGTGAGCATCGGGCACGGATTCATCATGTTGGGCTTGATCGAGACGTCGTACATCGTGAACGGCGCAGACAGTATCGGCCTGACGAAGTCCGACGGCTTACCCATCGGATCGGGTTGCCCGGCAGCGGCAGCCGAGTTGTGCGCGTCGACTGTGGCTTGAAGGCCGGCGACGTCTATCCCCGCTTTGCGGGCAACCTCGGCAATGGTGTTGCCACGCACCGCGGTACGCATCATGCCGGTGGTCTGCACCCGCTGGAACCACATCGACTGGTCACTGATCTGCGACTTCGCTTCGCGAACAAGCTCGGAATCTGCCAGCAGCCAACCGATTCCGCTGCTCTTCTCCGCCATCGCCTGACCGAGAGCGGCACCGTACCGGGACTCGTCGACGATTCGCGCACCGGATTCCCCCACCAGAACGGAACCGAGAAAAGCACTCGGCGGGACGATGAATCGCCAGGCGGAAACATTGCCGAGCTTGTCGGTTGCGCCCCCGGCTTCTATACCGAGGTTGATGCCTTTGCCGTCGTCACCCGACGTGCCGAGCGGGATACCGCCCTTGTAGGCAGGAGCATGGGTGCGCATCATCTCGCGATTGGACACGAAGCCGCCGGCGCTGAGGATCACGCCGCCCCGCGCTTGGATGCGAATCCGCTTGGCGTGCTTCTTCTCGATCTTCGCGATGAGTGCGTCGAGAATCGTGCGCAACTGCGGTGCGTAGACGCCGGGCTTGGAGGACAGGGACCCGAGCGTCGCGTGACGGCGACGAACTCCGGCAGGTGCGTCACGCAGCGTCAGTGCTTCGACGCCGATCACCCGGCCGTCCTCGATGATCAGCCGGTCCGCTCGCGTCTGGCCGAGCAACTGGACGCCCTTCGCCTCCGCGGACTTCGCGAGCGGGCCGTAAAGCATCTTTCCCGACGTGCCACGCCCCTTGGCGCGATGACCACGCGGAGCAGGTTTTGCTATGTCACGGAACCCGCCGGCCGATTCGCTACCCGAGAAGTAGAGGTAGTGCTTGTTGCTCGGGTACGACGTCTTGTACGGACAGAGTGAGGCCTCGAACGGCACGCCGTGACTGCGCAGCCAGTCGATCGACGCCGGGCTCTCGTCGACGAACCGGCGCAGAGTCTGCGGCGTCACCGCGTCACCGACCTCGCGGTTCAGGTAGGCGAGCATGGCTTCGGGACTGTCCTCGACACCGGCTTCCTTTTGAATCACGGTGCCGCCGCCGGCGTAGTAGATTCCTCCGGAAATCGTGCTGGCACCACCACCGAGTGCTCGGTCGATTGCCAAAACCGACGAACCGGCCGCTACCGCTTCGAGCGCCGCACTGGCGCCCGCCACACCGAACCCGACCACAAGGACGTCAACCGAAGTATCCCAGGTCACACCGCACCATCCTCAATCTCACTGCAACGTGTTTCGTTATCAATGACAACGTCCGGAAATACTTCCTGGCAGAAAGCATGGACTGACACCCCCATCATTCTATAACGTGTTCTACATGAGCAAGCAGGAATACGACATCGTCGTCGTCGGCAGTGGTGCCGCAGGTATGACAGCGGCCTTGACCGCAGCCCACCAGGGCTTGAGTGTGGTCATCGTGGAGAAAGCCGCCCACTACGGCGGATCGACCGCCCGTTCCGGCGGTGGGGTCTGGATCCCCAACAACGAGGCGCTTCAGGCGGACGGTGTCACCGATACACCGGAGGCTGCACGTTCCTACCTGCACAGCATCATCGGCGACGTCGTCGCTCCCGAACGCATCGACACCTACCTCGAACGCGGTCCCGAGATGCTCTCGTTCGTGCTGAAGAACAGCCCGCTCGAACTGCAGTGGGTCCCCGGCTACTCCGATTACTACCCGGAGGCTCCCGGCGGACGCCTCGGTGGCCGCAGTGTCGAGCCCACCCCGTTCGACGGCAACAAGTTGGGCGCCGACCGTAAGAATCTCGAGCCCGACTACGTCAAGGCCCCCAAGAACTTCGTCATCACCCAGGCTGATTACAAGTGGCTCAACCTGCTGATGCGCAATCCGCGCGGACCGCTGCGCGCCATGAAGGTCGGCATGCGATTCCTCGCCGCCAAGGCCACTAAGAAGGATCTGTTGGTTCGTGGCCAGGCACTGGTCGCCGGCATTCGACTCGGGCTTCAATCCGCCGGAGTGCCCATCCTGCTGAACACCCCGCTGACCTCCCTGTACACCGAAGACGGCGCAGTTCGCGGCGTCAACGTCATCGTCGACGGCGAGGAGCAGGTCATCCGCGCTCGCCACGGAGTTGTGTTGGGATCCGGCGGATTCGAGCACAACAAGGAAATGCGTGAGAAGTACCAGCGCGCACCTATCGGCACCGAATGGACCGTCGGCGCGAAGGCAAACACCGGTGACGGTATCCGCGCAGGCCAAGAAGTGGGCGCTGCAGTCGATTTCATGGACGACGCCTGGTGGGGCCCGTCCATTCCGCTGACCGGCGGACCGTGGTTCGCTCTCTCCGAGCGCACCCTCCCGGGCTGCATGATGGTCAACATGTCGGGCAAGCGCTTCGGCAACGAGGCGGCTCCGTACGTCGAGGCAACCCATGCGATGTACGGCGGTGAGTACGGTCAGGGCGAGGGCCCCGGCGAGAACATCCCGACGTGGATGATTCTCGATCAGCGCTACCGCAACCGCTACACGTTTGCGGGTATCACTCCCCGCTCCCCGTTCCCCGGCCGCTGGCTCAAGGCCGGCATCGTGGTCAAGGCGGGAACCATCGCCGAATTAGCCGAGAAGACAGGGCTTCCCGTCGCATCGCTGACCGAAACCGTCGATCGGTTCAACGGCTTCGCGCGCAACGGCAAGGACGAGGACTTCGGACGCGGCGACAGTGGATACGACGCGTACTACGGCGATCCCCGACTGAAGAACCCCAGCCTCGCCGAGATCAGCAAGGCCCCGTTCTACGCCATCAAGATGGTTCCGGGCGACCTCGGCACCAAGGGTGGAATCTGCACCGACGTCAACGGCCGAGCATTACGCGAAGACGGAAGCGTCATCGACGGCCTCTACGCCGCGGGCAACGCGAGCGCTCCGGTCATGGGCCACACCTACGCCGGTCCAGGCGCGACCATCGGTCCCGCAATGACTTTCGGCTACCTGGCCGTACTCGACATCGTCGAGCGCGCGAAGAAGGCCGAGACCACCACGGCACCTGCAGCTGAAAAGACGGCGGTCGACCATGCCAATTGATCCGAAGATCGCACTCGGCGCCGAGCTTGCGCCACAAGAGTTCTCGTGGACCCTGTCGGACGTGCAGCACTACCACTTGGCACTGGGAGCAGGTGCGCGTCCGCTCGATCCGAACGAACTGCGCTACCTCGACGACGAAAAGCCTCAGGTATTACCCACCTTCGCCACCGTCGCCGCCAATTTCCACGCCACCGAAGCGCCGAAGGTCTCGTTCCCCGGCGTCGAAATCGATCTGGCGAAGGTAGTACACGGAAGCCAGGAAGTCACTGTCCATCAGCCGATCCCGGCAAGCGGTAGTGGGCGCACCACCACGCGGATCGCCGAGATCTGGGACAAGGGCAAGGCCGCGGTGATCGTGCAGGAATCCGTCACGGTCGACGCCGACGGTAACCCGCTCTGGACTGCCCGCTCGTCGATTTTCGCCCGCGGAGAGGGTGGTTTCGGGGGTGAACGTGGTCCGTCGGAGTCGATTTCGCTTCCGGATCGGGAACCAGATGCGACAGTGGTGACACCTGTGCTTCCACAGCAGGCATTGCTGTATCGGATGTGCGGTGATCGGAATCCGTTGCACTCGGATCCGCAATTCGCCTCCGCGGCAGGCTTTCCAGCGCCTATCCTGCATGGACTGTGTACTTACGGAATGGTCTGCAAGACCGCAGTGGATACCATGCTCGACGGCGACAGCAGTCGGGTAGCCGGATTTCGGGCCCGCTTTGCCGGGGTCGTGTTTCCCGGCGAGAACTTGAGTATCCAGATCTGGAAAGACAATGGGCGACTCCTGATCTCAGCTTCTGTACTGGAGCGTGAAGCTCCTGCCCTGGCTGACGTAGTTCTCACTCTTGTCTGATACCACCCTGTCTGATACCCACCTGTTAGAACTCACCGTAGTTCTCGAACCCGATGGAGTAGCCCGAAGATGACGGCACAAGACGAAAAGTTCCGACTGTCCCGACGAGGTTTCATGGCCGCAGGAGCCGGCGCCGTGGCAGCGACCGCATTCGCCGGCTGGACGCCGGCCTATGCCGTCCCCGCCGGCTCTTCCGGCTCCGCGGGTGGCCCAGTCTCCACCCTCACCCCGCCGCCTGCCTTCCCCGAGGGCATCGCCCTCTACCAGCAGGCATATCAGAACTGGTCCAAAGAGATCATGCTCGACGCGATCTGGACATGTTCGCCCAAGACGCCCGAAGACGTAGTCCGCCTCGCCAACTGGGGCCATGCCAACGGCTACACCATCCGCCCCCGCGGTGCCATGCACGGCTGGACGCCGCTGACCATCGTCAACGGTGCACCGGTCGACAAGGTCATTCTCGCCGACACCACGGTCCATCTCACCGGCGTCTCCGTCAACGCGGGCGGTAGCCCGGCCACCGTCACCGCAGGACCCGGCGCGACCCTCGACGCCATCACCACGGCGCTGCAGGCACAGGGACTCGGGTTCGCGAACCTGCCGGCGCCGGGTGTGTTGACCATCGCCGGTTGCCTCGCCGTCGACGCTCACGGCGCAGCTCTTCCCGCCGAAGGCGAAGCACACGTTCCCGGACAGACTTTCGGCTCACTCTCCAACCTCGTCACGTCCCTGACCGCAGTGGTCTGGAACGGTAGTGAATACGCGTTGAAGACGTATGCACGTAGCGACGCGGCGATCAAGCCGCTGCTGACTCACCTCGGACGCACCTTCCTCACCTCCGTCACCTTGCAGGCCGCCCCCAACTACCGCATGCGCTGCGTCAGCCACACCGACATCGGTTGGCAGGAACTCTTCGGCGCCCGCGGAGCGTCCGGACGCACCTTCGAGAAGTTCGTCCGCGAAAACGGTCGCGCAGAAGCAATCTGGTACCCCTTCACCGAACGCCCGTGGATGAAGGTGTGGTCACTTGCCCCCACCAAGCCGCCGTTCTCGCGTGAGGTGACCGGACCGTACAACTACATCTTCTCCGACAACCTCCCGGAGCCGGTCACCGACATGATCGGCCAGATCAACTCCGGAAACCCGGGCATCGCACCGGCATTCGGGCAGATCATGTACGCCACCACCGTTGCCGGACTCGCCGCGACGTTCTCCAACGACCTGTGGGGATGGTCCAAGGACGTCCAGTTCTACATCCGGGCCACCACCCTGCGCCTGACCGAGGGCGGCGGAGCTGTCATCACCTCTCGCGCCAACATCGGCCAGGTCATCCACGACTTCACCCAGTGGTTCAACGGCCGCATGGAGTACTACCGCTCCATCGGACAGTTCCCGCTCAACGGCCCCGTCGAAATCCGCTGCTGCGGCCTCGATCAACCGTCCGAGGTCGAGGTCGACTCGGCAGGTGCCCCCACCATCTCGGCCATGCGCCCCCGCCCCGACCATCCGGAATGGGACACCGCCATCTGGCTCAACGTCCTCGGCGTCCCCGGAACCCCCGGCATGTTCGCGTTCTACCGCGAAATGGAACAGTGGATGCGCAATCACTACAACAACAACGACGCCACCTTCCGCCCCGAGTGGTCCAAGGGCTGGGCGTTCGGCCCCGACAAGCCGTACACCGACACCCCGATCATCACCCAGGGCCTCCCCCAGACCTACCGCGAGGGCGTTCCCTCGAGCGACAACTGGGACACCGCCAACGCCGCCTACAACGTGTTGGATCCGCACAAGGTCTTCAGCAACACCTTCCTGGACCAGTTGCTGCCTTGAGGTTCTCGTACTGAGCGCACACTCTGACAACTCGACGGTCGTCGCCACTCCTCTGTTTCGGGAGTGCGGCGGCCGTCGCGCGTTGCGGCGAGCGGATGAAGGAGTACCCCGCATCCCGACTGAGCATCCGACTCAATCGCGATCTGGATGCATCGCCTCGTGCATGCTTTCCACCGCCCGCGCGTGGGTCGAGAGCTCTGACCGAGCGGACCGAATCGAGGCACTACTGCTGCGTGCCCCCGGCTCGGACGACGCCGAGTCCTCTCCGTGGTTCGAGGTAACACCTGCGGGGCGCTCGGAGGTGCTGCTTTGCTCTTCCCTCTCCGCGCGGGCACGCAACAACGACTCCGACTTCGGGGTATTTCGCATCGGAACATTGTCCCAGATCCACCTCGTACGACTCACACCGCGCGCTCTCACCCCCAATAACCAGGTCGTTTCCGAACAGCAATACCTGGAAAGTTCGCAATAAAATATCTACAGTCGCCAGGGTAGACATTCTCACGAGGGTGTTGTATGTTTTTTCTCGTAGCAAGGAACGAATCGAGAGATGCGGGAGAGATGAACTACCCGCAAGCAGTACCGCAGGGCAGGGACGTGCCGGGGCCGAATTCGTGTGTGAGTGTGTAGTCGGACCCGGCACCCCCCTTCAAAGCGGCTACCGGATGTCTTGTGCGAGTCCGGAAGTTCGAAAGAATGCAGTTATGTAAGTAAGTTCAAACCCCATCCGGCCCCCGGCGCACCTCGCGCCGGGGGCCCCGTCCGTTAAGCGAAAGAAGCGAGCCATTTCGGCAGATACACCCCCGGGTGACCCGTCCGGCAGATTCGACGACGAAAACTACCCGGCATACAGCATGGGACACGCCGCCGAGATCCTCGGCGTCAGACAAGCTTTCCTTCGCAGCCTCGACGCCGCGAAACTGCTCACCCCGCAACGCTCCGAGGGCGGGCACCGCCGCTACTCCCGCTACCAGCTTCGCATCGCAGCCCGCGCGCACGACCTTGTAGCCAACGGCACGGCTCTCGACGCGGCTTGCCGCATCATCATCCTCGAAGACCAACTCACCGAAGCCCGTCGCATCAACGCAGAGCTTCAGCAAGCGCAGGACCTGCGAGAGGAACCGGACGCGGCACCCGAATGAGGACGCACTGGAAATAGCAGTTTCCCCTATACGGCCGATCTGATCCCCCCTCCTTTCAACTGCGGTAAATTCGGTTAATTGGGACATTGCTCGGCGTCGGTTGCTCGATTTCCGCATCGAAGGGATCGCAGGCATGACTTCCTCCCACCACCGCCCTCGGGTGCGGCTAGCTGCTCTCTCGATCGCCTTGACCATTGCCGTTGCAACCGCTGCGTGCAGTTCCGACGAGGGCTCCGCAACAAGCACGGGCAGCGCCTCTCCCAGCACCTCGAGCAGTCAGGAATCCACCCAGATCAAAGATATCGTCCGCCGTCAGGTGGCCGACTTGGGCCTCAGTGCCGCTGTGTTCGGTGTGTGGCGGGGCGACCACGAAGTTGCTCTGGGCGCCGTCGGAGAGTCCCCTCTCGGAGTTCCGGCGACAACCGAGATGCAGTTGCGCGTCGGCCAACCGATGGAACCGATGCTCTCGACCGTCCTCCTGCAACTCGACGAAGAGGGAACGCTGCCACTCGATCAACCGATCGCGAAGTGGGAACCGAACTTTCCGCGCGCAGACACGATCACTCCGCGAATGCTGGCCAACAGCACGTCGGGAATCTCCGACTATGTGACCGATCCACAGTTCCTCAAACTCTTCACGGACAACCCGATGAAGGGCTGGACTGCTCAGGAGATCCTGGATCTTGCCAACTCCCGCCCACCGCTGTTCGAACCCGGCACCAGTTGGGCGTACGCGCACAGCGACCTGACGCTGCTCGGCGACGTCATGGAGAAGGCGACCGGAAAGCCGCTGGGCGAACTACTTCAGCAACGCGTCTTCGATCCGCTCGGGATGGATGACAGCAGCGTCGTGCTCACGTCGCAGATGGACGAGCCGATCCTGCACGGCTACACCAATGAACGCGGAGTATTCGAAGACTCCACCTTCTGGAATCCGACGGCTTTCCTGCACAGCGGAAACATGAACGCGCCCGTCTCCGACATCGGAAAGTGGGTGCGCGCGCTAGGAACGGGAGAGTTACTCTCCGACAAGGCTTTCGATCAACAGATGGCGCCGACGACTGCGGGCCTGGGAAGTATGACGACGGACAAGTTCTTTTCCTTCGGGACCGGGCACCTCGACGGTTGGCTGGTGATGAACCCGTCGTACGGCGGCTACAACGGCCTTGCGCTCTACTACCCCGACTCGAAGACCACGATCGTCGTCTACGCGACTCTCGGGCCGACAACCAACGCGGATCTCAACAACGCCGTGCCGATGGGCAAGGCGATCGGCACCCTCCTCGAGCCGGATCACCCACCGCAGGTCCCGACACCGTGACACGCCCCACACGCTGGTAGGAAACAGCGTCGGCCTGCAACTTCCTGTTTACGCACGGATTACCTCCAGGACTTATCGCCCCATCACCATTCTCTTCAGTACCGAACGAATCGCGTCGGACCGCGGGTTGTCTCGCCAGTGAACGAGAACGTAGATAGATGGGGACAGGCCCGATGAGGAAATACGCGATGTCAGTGGCATGCACGGTTGCAGTCACAGCGGGGGTGACTCTAGTGATGTCGGTACCTGCCGGAGCGGCTCCGAATGACGGCGGGTCGTGCCCGGCCGGTGCGGTATTCGCAGTTGGCGGGACGTGGGACCCGACGGGACAAACTACGCAACCCGTCACCGACCGTTACGTAGCCCAGGGGTACGCCTCCAAACCGGTGACCTACCCGGCGAGCTTCTGGCCGCTCGGCGATCAGACGTATGACCAGAGTGTTGCCGCGGGCGCCCAGACGCTGCGCAGCGAGGTCAACGCTTTTCACGCTCAGTGCCCCGGCAGCGAGATCGTCGTCACCGGGTACTCACAGGGTGCTCGGATTGCCGGCGACGTGCTCGGTGACATCGCGCGCGACGGATCCATTCCGCAGTCGCAAGTCGAAGGTGTGCTCTACGCCGACCCCCGCAACTCGGCCGGCGGCATCGAAACCGTAGTGCCCAATGTCGTTCCAGGAGCGACGATGTCCGGAGCACGCGGCGGATTCGGTGACATCGCAGTGCAGGAAGTCTGCATCGAGGGTGACGGCATCTGCAACATGCCCAAGCCCCGTGATGCCCCCGAGGTGTTCGTCGACTCGGTATTCGGATATTTCACGAAGCACAACACTTATACGCCGATGATGTCCGAGTCCGCTCCGCCTGCTCCCCCGGCATTGCCGCAGACGCCTTCGGTACCCCTGCAACCCGCTGACGTTGCCACTGCGATCGTGACGCGAGTCGTCGAGAACATCACTCCGTATCTGAGCGCTGCACTCGCCACCGTGCTGACGAAGTAACGAGATACAGCTTGTTCGACTGACTGAAAGTCGACCGATTCGTACAAGTCGGGGGCCACCCGCGCCGTGCACGATCGAAAACATGCTCACGTTCATCGTCAGATATGGGTACGTCCCGTTCATGCTCTTGGGAATCAACGGAGCGGCAATTGCGCTCGCGGCATCCGGTGCGCCGAAATGGTCGCTGGTGGCGTTGATTCTCTTCGCCGTGGTCTGCTCTTTCGCGGCCGAACGGGCGCTTCCCTACGAATCTTCGTGGAATGCCCCGGGACCGGACAGGTTTCGCGACGCGGTCCATGCGTTTGTCAACGAATCTCTCATCTTGGTCAGCGTCGCGGTTATCCCGTTGATGGCCGCGGTGATTCCGTTCGACGGGTTGTGGCCGAACGGTCTTCCGTTTGTCGTTCAGGTTGTGTTCGCAGTACTGGTTGCGGATTTCGGTATCACCGTCGTACATCTGATCAGCCACAAGGTTGGATGGTTGTGGCGTTTTCACGCGGTCCATCACAGCCTCGAACGGTTCTACGGCATGAACGGACTCATGAAACATCCCGTGCATCAGACTTTCGAAACCGCCGGTGGCGTCCTGCCGCTGATCCTTCTCGGGATGCCCGTCCCGGTTGCGTCGGCACTCGCGGTGTGTGTCGCTGTCCAACTCCTGCTTCAGCATTCGAATGCCGACTACCGCATCGGCCCCCTGCGTCCGGTACTCGCCCTCAACGCCGGCCACCGATTCCATCACCTCAAGTGGGCGGGAATCGGTGACGTCAATTTCGGTTTGTTCACTCTGATCTGGGATCACCTGTTCCGTACCTACTCTTTCGATCCGGAAAAGCGATTCAGCAGTGACGATCTCGGTATGGCGGCCAAGCCCGACTACCCGGAGGACTATCTCGGCCAGTTGGCGGAACCGTTCCGGAGACAGAACTGACGGACGACGGGTTGAGATTCAGCCGGCGAGCACCCGACGCATGACTGGCCTGGCTGCGAATGCACTGGCCAACACCAACGCGATCCCCACCGCCAGGGTGACGCCCAACTGAACCAGCGCCATCGGAGTGGTCAATACGGCTGCCCCTGCCAGTGGGAAGAGGAACAGCAGTGCAGCGCCGGCACCGGCCAGTGCCATCACCACCACGGGAGTGCGAACGTGCCTCATGCGGGCGCTGTCCATCACCTCGACAGGTGTGCCGGCCAAAGTCAGACTCCGATACAGCTCACGGTTGTCGAGGATCCCGGATACCTGGGTCAGCGCAGACGAGATGGCCGCCAACGTGAATGTTGCTCCGAGAGTGAACAACACCCCGGTTCTCATGTCCGCGAACAGGAACTCCTGCCCTGGCTGCAAATCCTGTCCCTCCCCGTTGCCTATCGCGGCGAGGAGAGACGTGCCTGCGGCAACAAAACTTGCCATCGTCACACCGCTGACCGTGCGCCACACAGCCTTCGGATTGTCCAAGACCCGACGCGCCGCAATCAGCGAAGCACCGTCTTTGGCACATTTGAGCATGATTTTTCCGAGCACCAAGATGACAAACGGACCGACCAGCGCAACAACGCCGAAACAGACACCAAGGCCCACCAGTATTGCCGCGATGCTTGCCGCGGAACCACCGAATGCACTCCATCCCAACAGAACCCCGACGCCCGCAAGAGCAAAGATCATCTTCGGTGCGGCGCTGGGATTACCCGCCGTGACGCCCAACGGGCTCACGAATACCTGACGCATCCCGAGCATCGACGTCAAAGCAGCCAGGACGGTCATACCGAATACGATGCCCACCAGAGGAAGTGCGCCTATCCAGAGCTCACTCCACTCGAAGGTCCGGCCTTGAAATCGCAAGAGGGCTACGAGTGGCAGCGCGAGGAAATACCCCAACACGCCGATCAACGCGCCGGCAAAACCCTGGATACCCGATTCCGCAGCGCACAGCGCGACAATCTGACGGGGCGTGGATCCGATGAGTCGCAGCGCCGCCAGGCGTTCGTCTCGACGACGGGCGCCCAAGCGGGCCGCCGCCAGACCGAGCGTGATTGCCGGGACGATCATCAACACGGAGGCAACCCCGGCGAGCGCGAGATATGCCTCTGACTCGGGTTCGCTCGATCGGCCCGCAAAGGCACCGTAGCCACCGAGAACCGTAAGCAACAGGGTGGTTGACGCGGCGAAGGCCGATACCGGGAGCGCGAAGGTACTCAACGCCTTTCTGCCTTCACCTCGCACCGTCAGCAGGGCGACACGCGCTGTGGCTTTCATGCCGCCACCTGTGTCCCGACGAGCGAGCCGGCCTGCATCATCATCGTACGATCACACCAGCGAGCAACTTCGGCGTCGTGAGTGACGACGACCAACGCCGAACCGATCTGTTGAGCCGAATCACGCAACACCCTCATCACTTCCCAGCTTGTCTGTGCGTCGAGCGCACCGGTCGGCTCGTCTGCAAACAGGACTGCGGGTTTGGTCACCAACGCTCGGGCAATCGCGACACGTTGGGATTGCCCACCCGACATCTGACCCGGGCGACGGTCCTGCAGTCCGTCCAGGCCCAAAGGCGCGAAGAAACCGTGCGCCGTCCGCTTGGCTTCCGCGATGGACAACCCGTTGAGCACCAAGGGCAAAGCGACGTTCTCGATCGCCGGAAGCTCGGGCAGCAGCTGACCCGATTGAAAGACGAAACCGTAGGATTCTCGCCGAAGTCGACTCCGATCGTTCTCCCCGAGGTTCTCGATATGCCTACCGCTCAACAG
Source organism: Rhodococcus sp. NPDC060176 (assembly GCF_042728675.1). Classification (NCBI taxonomy): domain Bacteria; kingdom Bacillati; phylum Actinomycetota; class Actinomycetes; order Mycobacteriales; family Nocardiaceae; genus Rhodococcus; species Rhodococcus sp. NPDC060176. The sequence continues at coordinate 279,636 of NZ_JBHWYS010000003.1, read as the reverse complement.
GATCGCGCCCGAATCAGGCTTCACGATTCCCGACATGCAGTGCAGCAGAGTCGACTTCCCCGATCCTGACGGACCCATGATCGCCGTGGCCGTGCCCGCACGGACTTCCAGCGACACACCGCGGAGCACTGGAACGTCGCCGTACGACTTGCCCAGCGAGTGGACCGACAGGACTGCGGGTGATTGTGCGTTGTTCATGAGTACAGCCTCTCGCGTACCCCTCGCATACACATCGGCCCAGCGCACGATCTTCGAACTCACCTCGGTCCTACCAGAGGATGACCGGACCCCGAGCTCTGTCAGGGTCGTCACTATCATCGCTGACATGACCTGGTCCGGCGCCGTCCACATGCAGCCCGGAATTCTCATGTTCACCGGCGCCGTCGGATCGGCGCACACGCATGCTCACGCCGCTGTTCAGATCTTGATCGTCGACGACGGGTCAGTCACGGTCACCGACGGAGAGGGCCACAGTGAAATCGTGGGAGCCGTGATCGTTCCCTCCGGAGCAGTGCACTCGTTGTCCGCCACAGAGGGCGCGCGGGGGCGGGCGATCTATGTCGATTCCACCACCGGAATGGGCCGGCGCATCAGGCCGCCTGAATCCGACCACGGCGGTGTGCCCGAATGGTCAACTCGTGGACGGACTGCCGTAGCGATGACGGTCCGTGGCGTTGAGTCGGATCTGGAATACGCAGCGAGGCTCATCGATTCACTCTCCGAAAGCAAGCAGCCGTCGAGCGTACGCGCTCTTCACCCTGCTCTAGATCTTGCTCTGACGCTACTGCCCGAGCGAATCTCGGGCCCGATAACGCTGACGGACACCGCCGCGCTGGTCTCCATCTCACCCGGCCGATTGGGAAGAATCTTCAACGATCAACTGCAGATGAGCTTTTCGACCTACATTCGTTGGTTGCGGCTACGACGTGCCATGGAAGTGATGAGCAGTGGCGCAACCCTGACAACCAGTGCACACGAGGCCGGCTTCACCGACAGCGCCCATCTCAACCGTATCTGCCACAGTATGTTCGGGCTCACGCCCAGCGCCGCGACCGGTGATCTCACCTGGAATTGACGCTGGGCCTTAACTGACGCTGGGCCTCAACTGACGCTGTCCAGCTCCGACCGCGCCAGTAGCGACAGTCGGCTGTAGAGGCGCGCCAATCCGGAAACGCCCCGAAGACTGCCCGCCACTTCCTCCACACCGGCAGCGGCATACACGGTCAGCCGTGCATCGACGTCGTACAGAACATCGACGACGTTACCGAAGCGGCGGACAGCAAATTCCGAAGCTTCAGCGAGCGCCGGCACCCCGAAGATCACCCAGTCGCCGAAGTGAGAGGCGAGCTCGAGGTAGTCGGCGGCCGAGGTCGAACCGCCGCACAGCACCTCGAAGTCGAACCAGACGACGCCGTCTCGAATCGCCGAGCATGCCAATGTGCGTGTGCCGATCGTCAATTCGACGTCCTCACCCGAAGGCCTCACGATTTCCGAGTCGACGAGGAATTCCCCTGTCGCAAACCGGTAGTCCCCGGCACCCGGCTGACCCGCCGTCCGATAGTCGACAGAGCCGCCCAACTCGATCACCTTGAGCCTCTGCTCCATCAACTCGATGGACGGCACGAACTGTTCGTGAAAAAGCGGATTGGGAAGAAGCTCGGTCGGCGGGACATTGGACGTGGCAACAACAGTCACACCTTTCGCGACGATTGTATCGAGAACCCTTGCCATGAACATCGCGTCGGCGACGTCGTCGATGTGGAACTCGTCGAAACAGAGCACGCGGATTCCGTCCACCACGTGGTCCAGCGCCGAACCCATCGATCCGAGTTCATGCGCCCGGGCGTGCAGGTTTGCAAAGAACCGATGAAAGTGAATGCGCCGCTTGCCGACCGGGAGCTCGTCGTAGAACTCGTCCATGAGCATCGTCTTCCCGCGACCGACGCTTCCCCAGAGATAGATCCCACCCCCGACCTCACCGTCGGAGATCCGAACCCGCAGTGCATCGAGGGCTTCACGTGCCGCCAACTGCTCTTCGTCCAGTAACATGAGGCTCCTCTACATCTGTAGAGTCGAGGCTAATGACCGAAGACAAATCGAGTCAATGTGACCCTCACGACGCACCATCAGCAACATTCAACTCCGGCAGCATGCAACATCGACAGCAAGGAACGACATGAAGCCCGATCGCAGAGCCCTCATCGCGGCATCCGCCGTCACGATCATCGCCGAGCAGGGCCCGCGTGCACTCACCCATCGGGCGGTTGATCAGTCCCTGGAACTTCCTGCCGGTTCGACGTCGTACTATTTCCGCACTCGCGAGGCACTTCTCGAAGAAACCGCATTGCACATCGTGCACCGGTCACGTTCGATATTCGACGAACTCCGCGAGAGGCCCAGCGATCCTGCTGCCCTGACGGCTGAGTATCTCGATGATCTTCTCTCGCACCGCAGAAACGAATTGATCGCTCGATACGCACTGCTCGTGGAAACTCCCCGAGATTCGGCATTGCACCAACTCCTCGAAGGCAGCCTGTTTTCACAGGAGAAGGCAAGACCTATCTTCGACACCATTGGCGTTGACGATCCTGACGTCGCCGCTGCAAATTTCCTGAGCCTTCTGGAGGGCTTGATCTTCGACTACTGCCTCGGAGCACGTAGCCGAGATGCTCGCTCCTCCGAAACCGTTCGGCAACTTCGGATCCCGATCGACATCTTTCTGCGCGGAGTTGGCGCCACCTGAAAGACAGTGGTCAGCAGAGGCTTCCGGTGCAGGGCCTTTGACCAGAGAACAGTGCCGCGACAAACGGGGTGCTATCTGGAACCGAAGCCGGAACGGTTCCCAGGTGATCCGTGGGATAGGTATGGAATGCAAAGTCCACGCCGTTGGCAGCAAGGTCAGCAGCAAACTTCAAAGTCAGTGGCGCCGGAACATCGATGTCCGAGAGTCCCTGACCTATGAAGAACGGGCGGTCGTATCCTGCGGTCGGCACAGTGAGCAGCTCGCGCGCAGCGTCCATGAACGTTGGATTGTCCAGCGACTTCGACAGCACCTGACCGAGCGTGACGGTTCCGTATTTGGTGCGCGCCTCGGTGTAACACATGTTGTTCTCGACGTCGTCGAGGATGGTCTTGCCGAGCGGGGTCAGATACGAGTCGATGTCGATGTCCGGACGCGAAGCACGCAATCCGTCAAGAACATTCGCGATGTAGACCGTCGTACCCTTGAGTGGAAGTGCCGGGAAGGCGGGGCCACCGAGCGGTAGAAGATTTTCGATGTTCGAGGGGACACCAGTGGCGACAGCGCCGCGGTAGTCCAACTCCGGCGCGTAATCGGTGGCAAGAGAAGCAGTGAACATAGTCGCCTGTCCACCCTGTGACTGCCCCATCGCTACCCAGGCGCTCGACAGGTCGTCGTCGACCGCACGAGCGGCACGCACCATGTCGACAACGCTGTGCGCAGCGGAACGACCGTCGAGATACGGATGAACACCGGGTGTTCCGAGCCCCACGTAGTCGGTGGTCACCACCGCATATCCCTGCTCCAGCCAATGCCCGAGATGCGTCGCGGTCCGCTCGAGCGGAACGCTACTGCTCGGCGCACACTGATCCGCGACACCGACCGTTCCGTGCGCGTAGGAAATGACTGGCCAACCACCCTCGGGCGGAGCCCCCTCGGGGCGGTACACCACACCGGTACTCGTCATCGGCGCATCCTTCGGGCCCGTCGACCAGTACGTCACCTTTGTTGCGCTCACAGCGCCGGGGATCACCCGATCGGGGCCGAGCGACTCGTGGCTCACCACGGAGCCCGGAAGATCGTTCTCTTCCGCCTCGGCCGGCACTGTGACGGTCAACGCCACCAATGCGCTCGCACCCAATCCGACGAGCGTCCTACAGAGCCGCTTGCTCACGTGCCTTCTCCTACCGATTGCGTTGACACTGCCGTATGTGGTGATCAGCCCCACATCAGCCGATCGAGTTCAGACCCTAGAACAGCCCTACCAATTGGTCAACCTAGATTCCCGCTGCACATTCCCCGTCGTCACGCGCCTGCTCCGGTAAGGTGGCGGTGTTCTATACATGCAGGTCCCCCGCGAGATCAGGAGGCCGAAAGGCTCTCTCATGTCAGCGCCTGATCTCCCGACCTCTCCCCCTTCGCAGCAGAATTCGGTGGCCGCGATCCTCCGGGCAGCAGGTTGCGTGTTCGCCGAGGACGAAGCTCGCTTACTCCTCCACGCCGCACGCTCGCGCGACGAACTCGACGCGATGATCGATCGACGAGTTGCCGGCGAGCCCCTCGAGCCTGTCATCGGGTGGGCCGAATTTTGCGGATTGCGCATCCACATCGACCCTGGAGTATTCGTCCCCCGCCGACGCACCGAACTCCTCGCTCGACAGGCCTGCACACTCGTCGACTCGGGAAGCGTCGTCATCGACATGTGTTGTGGTTCAGGAGCTGTCGGGGCTGTTGTGCAGGCGAAGATCGATACTGTCGATCTCTACGCGGTGGACATCGAACCGGCAGCGATTCGGTGCGCTCGCCGGAACATCGCACCGCCCGAGCGTGTACTCGAAGGCGATCTGTACCGCCCACTGCCGACGAAGTTGCGAGGTCGTGTTGACGTCGTCGTCGCCAATGCGCCCTACGTCCCCACCGATTCAATCCGACTCATGCCGCCCGAAGCGCGACTTCACGAACCGAGAGTCTCGTTGGACGGCGGCCCCGACGGTCTGGACCTGCAGCGCCGCATCATCGCCGATGCTGCGCCGTGGCTACGACCGGGCGGCCACCTACTCGTCGAGACGAGCACGGAGCAGGTCGAGATGACCGTCGAAACATTCACTCGGGGAGGGTTTCTCACTCGTGTGGCAACCTACAATGAAACCGCGTCAACCGTGGTGATCGGTCAGCGTTGACGGCGATCGAATCATGAAGGCACAGACCAGTTCCGAGCGTGGGCGGCAAAGCCGTCGACAAAAAGCCCGAACGCGCGATCGACGCGAGCCCGGTCCCCCGTGGCCAGAAGATCCATCGACAAACCCCGCATTTGCGAAAGCAACAAGGTAGCGACCGACGAAACATCCTCCTCGGGACAGCCCGCTTGCCGAAGTCCGGTTTCCAGAGCTTCGATCCAATCACCCACGAAACGGTCCAAAAACCGTCCGTAGCGTTCGCGATCGCCGAGCGCGAGGGCGTAGATCTCGACCATCACTCGGAATCGGGGCAGGACCTCCGGCGTCGTACGTTCGGTCCACCACGCGGTCAGCACTGTCGCCGGATCGATCCCCGCTTCCATCGGGACCGCAATCGGAATGGACTCGCTACGCATGTTCTCGATTACCTCGGAGAGCAGATTCTCCTTGCTCTCGAAATGGTTGAGCAACGACGCATGCGACACACCTACAGCCTTGGCGAGCTGCCTCACCGTCACTTCCCCGACACCGTTGTCGATGACGTACCGGGTCAGCGCGTCGAGCAACTCCTCACGTCGCCCGGCGTATCTCAGGCTGCGTTTGTCGATGCGTTCAGACTCCGGCACATACCTACCCTACCGGCCGGAACCACCAGGTCAGCGGCTGACTGCCTTCTGATAGCGACGAATAGCGAACGGTACGAAGACGATCAGCAAACCGAAAGTCCACAACAACGACGCGATGACCGGGTTCTGCAGTGGCCACGCATCCGGAACTGTCATCGCAGGGTTGGTATTGCCGAACAATTCACGCACCGCCTGAGTCACCGCCGACACCGGATTCCATTCGGCGATCACTTTGAGCGGGCCGGGAAGATTGGTGGTCTCGACAAAAGTGTTCGCGATGAACGACAGCGGAAAGATGACGATGAAGCTCGCGTTGTTGAATACCTCCGGCGTCCGGATCCAAAGCCCGACAACAGCCATGACCCATGACAACGCGTACGCGAAGAACAGAAGTAGCGCATAACCCGCCACCGCTTCGAGGAAGCTGGAATGGATACGCCACCCCACCAGAAGACCGGTCAACGACATGACCACCAAACTGATGACGTTGATCAACACGTCACTTGATGTTCGTCCGGTCAGCACGGCGGACGGAGCCATAGGGAGCGATCGAAATCTGTCGATGATTCCTTTCTGGATGTCTTCGACCATCCCCAAGCCAGTCCAGGTAGCACCGAATATGACTGTCTGGGTGAAGATTCCGGCAATCAGGAATTCTCGATACGACGTACCCGGGACGGAGATCGCGCTGCCGAAGACGTATGCGAACAAGAGCACGAACATGATCGGCGACAGAGTGGTGAACACCAGAAGATCCGGAACGCGCTTGATCTTGATCAAGTTTCGCCTGGCGATGGTCAAACCGTCTTCGAGCGCCATCTGCACGGTCATTTCTGATCCTCCAGTTCAGCCTGGTGCCCGGTCAGTGTAAGGAAGACATCGTCGAGAGTAGGTCTGCGCAGACCGACGTCGAACACCCGGATGCCTCGTGCCGACAGAAGATTCAGCGCTGCGACCAACGCATCGGTGCCGTCGTCGACAGGAACGGTGACGCGACGAACATTCTCTTGAACCTGAATGTCCCCGACGGCAAGCGAGCGCAATTCCTCTCGGACGATGTCGAGGTGCTCGACCTCGTGCACACTCAATTCGATGCGCTCTCCCCCGACCCGCGCCTTCAACTGATCTGCAGTACCGCGTGCGATGACCGAACCGCGGTCGATGACGGCGATCTGGTCGGCCAATCTCTCGGCTTCTTCCATGTATTGCGTCGTGAGCAACAGCGTGGTTCCCTGCGCCACCAACCCTTCGATGACATCCCAGAGACCGAGTCGCGCCCGAGGATCGAGGCCGGTGGTCGGCTCGTCGAGAAACAACACCTGCGGGCGAGCAACCAATGCGCCGGCGAGATCGAGACGGCGGCGCATTCCACCGGAGTAGCCCTTGACCGGCCGATCGCCGGCCTCCACCAGATCGAACTGCTCGAGCAATTCACGCGCTCGGGCCTTACTGCTTCGGGCGCCGAGGTGATACAGCCTCCCGACCATATCCAGATTCTCGTAACCCGTCAGGTACTCGTCGACCGCGGCGTATTGACCCGAAGCTCCGATCTTGGATCGCAACGCCCGCGCATCCTCGACCACGTCCAGCCCGGCAACCTCGGCGCGACCACCGTCCGGAATGAGCAGCGTCGTGAATATCCTTACCGCAGTGGTTTTTCCGGCACCGTTGGGACCCAACAAAGCCATCACCGAACCCTCGCGCACTTCCAGGTCGATGCCGTCCAATGCCGTGACCTCGCCGTACTTCTTGACCAGCCCCTCGGCCACAATCGCTTCGGTCATGAGCCCTCCCGCATCGGTAATCCGTCGGTAGTCCGTTCCCCAGTGTGACCCAGGAGGCCGACACATTCCAGGAAATTTCGTCAGTTGACGGGCTGCAATCACCTCGCCGGTTTCGCCGGTGGCTTTCGGTCACGAGGTACGGCACAAGCCGCACGTCCCCGTCCTGTCCAATACAGCCGGTAAATTTCACTAACCTTTCGACCGAAATACACCCGAAAGAAAAACTCGAAATTTCTTGAATAAAGATCATTTTCGGGTATTCACGACAGACGCGGCAGCGTTACACTCGTACCGCAAGTGGCACTCGGCCCAATGACAGCGGCTATCTGGTGCCGAATCTCGAAATGAACCAAGCAGAGGCCGAAAAGAATTGATCACCGATTCAGTGCACGCGGGGAAGACTCACACTTCGGGGGATCGAGAAAGGCTGACTGCGCCATGAGCGTCCGAACTCCATGCACCAGAACTCAATGCATCCGAAGAACGGCGAAATATCCCTTCGAGACGATCTGCTTCACACTGGCCGTGATTGTCGTGGCCGCACTGATCTCCGCGTACAACACGCAACCACGCTCCGCGCCGACGTACACACCGACTTCGTTCTCTGCGAATCCCGAATCTGCAGCGTTGCCCTTCGACATACCGCCGAAGTCAGCACTCAACGGGAAGTTGGTTTTCGCTCACTACTTCCCGCCATATCCGGTATCGATCGACAACGCGAATCCATCCGGTGATTATTATGCGACACAATATCTTACGGTCAACGGCGAGAACAACAAGCACGTCCGCTACGGAGGATTCCTCCGCGATCGGCCGAGTCCGCGGCAACCCATCGCCGATGCACAGTGGCGCCAACGCGATCTCGAAAACGAGGTTCGTTCGGCGATCGCTGCGGGCATCGACGGATTCTCCGTCGACATCATCGCCAAGGCAACCGACACCAGTTGGTGGGGTTCCACTGTGCCCACTGCACTGATCAAAGCGGCGGCGTCGGTCGATCCGAATTTCAAGATCATGCTCATGCCTGATATGAACGGCGCGTTCAAAAACATGACCGCCGCCCAAATGGCAGCTGAGATGAAACCGTATTCGTCCATGGCTTCATCATTCAAATTGAACGACGGACGGCTCGTGATATCGCCATTTCTTGCCGAAAACAAGACTGCGGGCTGGTGGTCGGAATTCATGACCATAATGAAAAATTCATACGGAATCAACGTGGCATTTGTTCCGGTTTTCCTCGACGCCGCAGCCAACCGGAATTCTTTTGCATCGATCAGCTATGGGATGTCGAATTGGGGTAATCGAAACCCGGCAGGAAATCCGCTCTCGGCCTCGAACCCGAACTCTCCGATGGGACTTGCCGCTGCCGCTCACTCCTTGGGAAAGATATGGATGCAGCCAGTCGCCTTCCAAGATGTTCGTCCGAGTCAGTCGATCTACGACGAGGCACAGAATTCACAGAATCTGCAGAACATGTGGCAGATTGCGATTGCGTCCAACAGCGAATGGGTACAGCTCGTCACCTGGAACGACTACAGCGAGGGAACGTCGTTCGCGCCCAGCGCCGGTCATGGACGCGCGTTGCTCGACATGAGTTCCTACGGGTTGTACAGCTTCCGCACCGGCGCCTCGCCCGCGATAGTTCGCGACACCGCCTATCTCATCTATCGCAATCAGTCGGTCTCCGCGGTCCCCACAAACCGTTCTGCCGCCCCTATGACACTGCGCCAATGGTCATCTCCCGCTCGCGATACCGTCGAAGTTCTTTCCTTCTTGACTGCGCCTGCGGTCGTCAAGGTGACAGTGGGAAGCACAACAACCACCTGCAATTCTCCGGCCGGGATGAGCAGCTGCATCGCACCGTTGAAGGTAGGCGCTGTCAAAGCCACAGTCGTTCGCGGCTCGACCGAGGTGTCCCGGGTGAGTTCACACGCTGCGGTAACGGCCACACCGTACAACCAGAATCTCGAGTACCTGGTCGATTCCAGTAGGAGATAACGGTGACGAGGATCGGGTGAGTCCCTCGGCTCACCCGATCCTCGTTACGCCGTCGGTTTCTGCTGCAGTAGGCAACTCGGACACAGATACCGCACCCGTCCGATCCACTCTCACTGCCAACGTCACGGCTGCGGCCAATGCCGATACACCCGCTCCGATCCAGTACAAAACCGCGAACGAATGCAGGGTCGGTACAGCGGTCGCACCGATCACCACCGTCGAACTGGCCAATACCGCTGCCGCAACAGCGCTTCCGGTGGAGGTACCGACCGAGCGGAGCAAGCTGTTGAATCCGTTGGCCGACGCAGTCTGATGGATCGGTGCAGATTCGGTGATCAGCGTCGGCATGGCTGCCAGGGAAAATGCAACACCGGCGGACACCACGGCAGCGCCGATCACGATATTGACCAACGTCGGCGTCAACAGCACACGCAAGACGTATCCGATTGCAATGACGATCGCACCTGACGCCAACGTGGCCTTCGCTCCCCATCGCCTCGTCACCTTCGACGACACCGGCGCCAACCCGATCATCAGAACTCCGCCCGGCATCATCGCCAATCCCGCTTCGGCGGCTGAGAGTCCGAGACCGTCAGCCGACGCCAGGGGCAACTGAAGTTCCTGCGTTGCCGCCAACGCACTGATGAACATGGCAAATCCGAGCAACACCGCGCAGACGTTCGAGACGAGAATCGGGGCGCGAAGGGAAGTTCGCAGATCTACCAACGGTGCCGGCGTGTGCAGTTCCCACGGGATCCATCCACAGAGCAAGACAACTCCGGACGCGACCAGAACGAGAACCTGGAGGCTTCCCCAGCCCCATTCGGTTCCCTTCGAAACGGCCAGCAGCAGTGCAGTCATGGCGAATGTGAGGACTGTGGCTCCCAGAAAGTCGAAGCGTCCTCGACTTTTCACAGCCGATTCCGGCACCACCAGCGGCAAGACGACTACCAGTACAACCCCGAACCCGCCGGTGACCCAGAAAAGCGCGGATAATCCCCAATGCGCCGAGATCACCCCCGCCATCGGCATGCCGAACATTCCGCCGATACCCAACGTCGCACTCATGAGAGCTACTGCACCACTGAGCTTTTCCGGGGGAAGGACATCGCGCATGATGCTGATTCCGACGGGCAGAAGCGCCGTCGCGAAGCCCTGCAATGAGCGACCGAGGATCAGTAGCCAGAAACTCTGACTGAGCGCAGCAACCATGCAGCCGACGATCATCACCACGAGGCAGACGAGCATCATCGCGCGCTTGCCGAACATGTCGGCAAGTCGGCCGATGAGAGGGGTCGCGACGGCACCGGTCAGCAGCGTCGAGGTCACCAGCCAGGAAGCGGTGGACGACGATACTCCCGATGCCGTCGCGAACGCAGGCAGGACCGGCACCACCAAGGTCTGTTGCAGCGCGACCACCACACCGCTCAGACTCAGGACGCCGACGACCCACCCGGTCCGCGCTTTCGCGCGAACAGTCTTGTCCGTCAAGCGTTCGAGCGAGCGGCTACTCCGGCGTCGACAGGAACCACGATGCCACTCATGTGGGCACTCGCGTCGGCGGCGAGGAACAGGACGACTCGGGTGACCTCGAAGGGATCCAGCCAACCGATCGGCTGCGCGTGCAAGGTTGCGTACACAGGTTCGACGTCGTCTGCCGTAGGCGATTCCAGATCCGGCCGCATCATTGCGTACATCATGTCGTTGTGAATCATCGGCGTCGAGATATTGCCCGGTGCAATAGCATTCACGGTCACACCCGAGTTGGCCAGTTCGAGTGACACACTCTTCGTCAAACCGATGACACCCCACTTGGAGGCGCCGTACGCCGCCATCTGGGTGCCACCGGATCGACCCATCATCGAGGAGATCGTGATGATGCGCCCGTAACCACGTTCCGCCATTCCGCCCGACACGGCTGCCACGGTATTGAACACACCGGTCAGGTTCGACGAGATGACCTCGTTCCACTGTGCCGACGTCATCGACGTGATCGGAGCGGGCACGGACACACCGGCGTTCGCGACGGCGATATCGACACGGCCGAACTCGGCTTCAGCGCGGGCAACCAGCGCATCCATCGCCTCCCGATCAGCTGTGTCAGCCTTGACTGCAATACACCGACGACCGGTGGCCTCCACCAACCTGACGGTTTCCTTCAGGTCCTCCTCCGTCGCGAGGGGGTAGGCGACGACATCACTGTTCTCGCACCGATCGCAGATCACGATGTCCGCGCCACGCTCCGCGAATGCGATAGCGTGGGCGCGCCCCTGACCGCGTGCGGCACCGGTGATCAGTGCAACTTTTCCTTCGAAGCTGCCTTCGAGGCTGTTCATGCCGTCTCCTAGTTCGTCGTATGCCAGCGTGCGCTGTACTGCATGCGTACTCCGAACCCACCCGAAAGAAACAGTCGATCCCGGACAGCGGGAATCTAGCCGATCACTGGTAGACGGCGGTCTCGAATTCCAGGTATCCGTTGATGGATCCAGCGTCCGCGAACGGCAGAATCTGCGTTGCCCAGAACCCGCCGACGCCGGTGTGCCGGTCGATCCAGTAATAGAGGTTTGCAAGACCCGCCCAAGCCAGTGATCCGGCCGGCCGGCCGGTGGGTGCCACCTCTTCATTTGTCATGAAGGAGTATGCCCATCCCTTTGGTACGCCGGGGAAGAATTCCGCATCGTTGGACAGTGTCGGAAGAACTCCGGGCAACAACCCGACGTGCTGGCCCTCGAGTCCGTTCCGTACGGCTGCAGCGACCGTCTCCGGCGACAACACGCGGCCCGCAGTACCCGCGCCGTCGTTCAGCCACATACGGATGAACTTCATGTAGTCGCCGACAGTGCCGTGCAAACCGTGACCACCCATGTGCACCTCAGGCTCAGCCGGAAGCTCGAATCCTATGAGCGGAGTGAGGCTTCCGTCGCTCTCACGCTGATGGATCGGCGCAAGTCGATCCTTCATCGACGGGCTCATCGTGAATGCCGTATCCGCCATCTCGAGAGGTTCGAAGATGCGCTCGCGCATGACATCGCCGAGCCGCTGACCTCGGATCGACTCGACGACCTGTCCGGCCCAGTCGATGTTGGTGCCGTACTCCCACTTCTCACCCGGGTCGAAGAGCAGCGGCGTCGTGAGCGCGGCTTTGCTACACGTAATCACGCTGGGCTGCCCATGTTCCTGCGAGAGCCGGTTGTAGGACTCGTTGAAGAAGTCGTAACCGAACCCTGCAGTGTGAAGGAGCAGCATGCGAGTGGTGATGTCTCGCTTGGGTTCCCGAAGAACAGGGTTTCCGCCGGCATCGAAACCGTCCAGGACCTTCAGCTCACCAATTTCGGGAATATAGGTCGCAGCGGGCGCATCGAGATCGAGCAACCCCTCTTCCACACATTGCAGGACAGCGGTACCGGTGATCGCCTTGGTCGTCGAGAAGAGCGCAAAAGTTGTATCAAGGGTCATCGGTTCGCCGTGACCGAGAGTCCGCTCACCGGCTGCACTCTCGTAGATGTTGCCTTCTCGATCCGTGATCATCGCGACGACACCCGGGACACGGTCAGCCCCCTGAGTTGCTCGCGCCAGCACGTCGTCGAGGCGGGGCTTCGAAAGAGGTTTCCGCGCAATATCTTCGATCGTCACTGCATTTCTCCATCCGACTCGCAACTTGTCTTGTCGAACAGAATGTAACGGCGATCACATGCCCGGTTCTGCCTCGAAACGGCAGGAAAACTGTCTCGTTTCGGCAGAACCGGGCAGAGCCTGGAGTCAACTCTGGGGCGCTCCGATATTCACCAGCCAGGAAATGCCGAATTTGTCTGTACAGGCGCCGAATTCGTCGCCCCACATCTGCTTCTCGAGTGGAACGCTCACCGTTCCCGTTCCCGACAACTGCTCCCAGTACCCGCGCAGCACGTCACCGTCGTCGCCGCTGAGGCTGACCGTGATGTTGTCGCCGGGGTTGTACGGCATGCCTGGCGGAGTGTCGGCACCCATCAGGGTGTATCCCTGATCAGTTTCGAGCATTCCGTGCATGATCTTGTCGCCGCCTTCACCGGGATTGCCGAACTCACCGAACGTGCTCAGCGCCAGCGTGCCACCGAAGATTTCTTTGTAGAACTCCAACGCCTCGCGGGCATTGCCGTTGAAGCTGATGTACGGATTGAGTCGAGTTGCCATGACGTACTCCTAGCTCGTGGGATTGCTGTCACGTTCGAATTCAATCCTTGCAGAACGCTCCGACACGAAACAACGGATCAAGGCAGTTCATCCACTGTGTAAACCGATCGTCATGACCGTTCAAACAGCTGTCCTCAGAACCGGTTCCGAGTCTCGGAAGGTAGCTCCCCGAACCGTTTCCGGTATGCCGCCGCAAACATACCCAGATTGACGTAACCCCAGGCGTTGGCGATTTCGGAGACGGTTCTCCCATCGGAACGCAACAGTTCGCTACGTACTCCCTCCAGTCGACGAGTGCGCAGTCGTTGACCCGGCGTGGTGTCTCGGTACCGTCGAAATCCCGCAGTGAGCGCTCGGACGCTGACGCCCACTGCAGCCGCGATCTCCGACGCCGTCGGCACCGAGCGCGCGAAGGTGTCGATGTACTCCTCTGCCGATCGCACGTAGGCCGGTTCGGCGGAGGCGACGTCGACTCCGAGTTGCAACCCGGCCTGCGTCGCCCACTCGTCGAGAAGCTGAGCCGTGACGAGTTCTTGAACCCTGACACCCAACCTTTCATCCGACATCGCGTCGGGTGACTCTGCAATTGCGCGAACGACGTAGTCCATCAATGCCAGCCAACTCGAGCCACGCCCGCCGATCGTGCACTTGTGCCGCCACAGGCGGTCATCGGGAACTACCCCGTACCACTGTTGGGCGTGATCGGCGACAAGCTGATGCGGCACAGTGAGATTCAGCTGCAGATGATCCTCGTCGAATTCGACGAAGTAGTCGGTCCGGCTGCAGTCTGCGACAAAGGTCTCCCCCACTCCGGTATTCGCCGCAGCGCCCCGTCCGAGTGCATGTCGACCGTTGCCCCTGATCGTCGTCAGGACCAGAATGTTTCCGGCTTCAGGCGAACATTCACCGACGGAGACCGGAATCCCGTAACAGAATCTGGTGACGTCGATCTTGCCGACTGCCGCCGAGTACATGTCCGAAGCCGGCTTCAACCGACTTCCGATCGGCGTCACCGTATAGGGCATGTAGATGTTGTCGGACCACTCCTTGATGCGGTCCCAGTCCTGAGAAAAGGCCTGATGATGCTGCATGGTGGGCCGACCGGCCACATCGATGAGCAAGGCGTCCTCGAACATGGTTCGAGTATCGCACCAGGGCCGGGGAAGGTCACGCAAAGTCAGGTGGCGTGATCTCTGCTCGTACGGCGGCAAAAAGCAGCGAATCGACCGCGGTCCCCCGGATCACCATGTGCGCCCGCATCAGTCCCTCCTCCACCATGCCGATTTTGGCGAGCACCGACGCCGACGCCGAGTTCTCCGGACGACACGTTGCCTGCACTCGCTGCGCTCCAAGGCGGGAACAGGCGAGTTCCAGAACCGTGCGCGCTGCCTCGGACGCATAACCCTGCCCCTGAAACTTCGGGTTCACGACAAAACCGAGTTCGGCCCGACGGTGCGCGGCGGATACTTCCCAAGCAGCTACCGACCCGATCACTGCTCCGTCAGCTTTCGACGTGATCGCCAGGGTGAACGAGCGACGTTCGACGAGCGCAGCTTCGAGTGCCGCATCGGTAAGGAACGCCCTGGTCATCGCGGGAGTGTTCGGACCCCAATCAACATGTCTACAGACGGCGGGGTCGGACGCGTACTGATGGACGGCCTCTTCATCCTCGGGCGTGAAATCTCGCAGAACAAGGCGTTCCGTAGTCAACGTGAACATCCAGCGATCCTAGATTGGGTTCGAAATTTTCCTTGACTCGAACGTGTGTTCGAGTACACTTTGAGGAGGGGATCGGGGGATTCTATGAGTGTCTATCTGTCGGACGTGGTGTCAGGTTCTGCGGTGGGGTTACGCGGACGCCTGTGGCGATTGTCTGCCGCCGAGTTACGCGCCGCTGCTGTCGAGGCGAGTGCGGAGATTCTGCGCCTGGAAGCCGTGCGGGTGGCGGTGGTAGACGAACTGGCGATGCGTCCGGATGATCAGGTGATCGCGTCCCGCGGGGTGGGTGCGTGGTTGGCGGCGAACACGATGCTGCAGGTTCGGGACGGGAAGAAGATCGCCGCGTTAGGTGCAGCTTTGCGGCCGTTTCCGGCGGTGGCGGCTCGGTTCGATTGCGGGGATTGCTCGTTCGATCATGCCGTGTTGATCGTGGCGTTCTGTGAATCACCACCTAAAGGCATGCCGGAGGAGGCGCTACCGAAGTGCATCGATTTGTTGTTGGCTGCTGCGTCGGGTGTGGAAGCGACGACGACGAAGGTGCGGAACGTGATCGCGACGTTGGAGAGGTTGTTCGAATCGGATGAGATTCCGCCCGCCGAGGATGTCGATCTCAATGAGTTGCGGATCGCATCGACGTTGAATGGTCGGGTGGTAGTGCGAGGCGATTTCGACGCCCTCACCGGGGAAATGTTGTTGTCGGCGTTGTCGAATCTGACGATGCCGACCCCAGCGCCCGATGGAACCCCTGATGCCCGGTCCGCAGCAAAGCGGACCGCGGACGGGTTCACCGAACTGATCCGCCGGTATCTGGACTGCGCCAAGACCGGTACCGATGGTGGGCAGCGTCCGCATGTGAACGTGCACATCAACGCTCGGGATCTGGCCGAGCACCGAGACTGCGCCGCCTCTTCTGATGGTGAAGAGTCTGCGTCGGATCTTGATGTCGGGCACATGCCCTGGCTCGGACCACTGTCCGTATCGCAGACCAGACTCCTCGGGTGTGACTGCTTCCTCTCCACCGTCCTGCTCGACGATCACGGCGCGCCCTTGGATGCGAAACCAGGGAAGAGGCTGGTCACCGCCGAACAACGGACTGCGTTGATTGCCCGCGACAGAGGCTGCGCGTTCCCGGGTTGCACATGCGTGCCGGCGTGGACGGATGCCCACCATATCCGGCACTGGGCGAACGGTGGGCCGACGGTGATGAACAACCTGGTCCTGCTGTGCCGTTCACATCACCGGTTGATGCACCGCAGATCCGGGTTCGTCGGGAAATGGGAAATCCGAATCGGGGTCGACAACAAACCCTGGTTCATCCCACCACCCTCGATCGACCCCGGGCAGCACCCACGGCCGGCGAACACCACCTTCAAAACCTGAGAACAGCTTCTCGGGTACAACAGAATACGGCCGAGCACCGCATCGAAGGGATCCCTCCGATGCGATGCCAACAGGCCGTGACGCTTGATGAAGCCGTGCCCACGAATCAATCAGCGAGTCAGCACAAGCCCTGATGTCGGAACGCCCGTTCCCGCAGTCACCAGTACGTTCTCGACGGAGTCGACCTGGTTGACCGAAGTACCGCGGATCTGCCGAACACCCTCGGCGATACCGTTCATCCCGTGGATGTATGCCTCACCGAGCTGTCCGCCATGGGTGTTGATCGGAAGCTTGCCGCCGAGTTCGATTGCGCCACCGGCGATGAAGTCTTTCGCTTCTCCCCTGCCACAGAATCCGAGTTCCTCGAGCTGCATCAGAACATAGGGCGTGAAGTGGTCGTAGAAGATCGCCGTCTGCATGTCCGACGGGCGCAGCCCACTTTGTGACCAGAGTTGATCGCCGACAAGGCCCATCTCCGGTAGGCCGGTCAAACCGTCACGGTAGTAGCTGGTCATGATGTATTGATCTGCCCCGCTGCCCTGTGCGGCGGCTGCGATAACGGCAGGGGTGTTCTTCAGATCCTTGGCTCGTTCTGCCGAGGTGACGACGATGGCGATGCCGCCGTCGGACTCCTGGCAGCAATCGAGGAGATGCAAAGGTTCGGCGATGAATCGCGAGTTCTGATGGTCCTCGAGGGTGATCGGTTTTCCGTAGAAGAATGCCTTCGGATTGGTGGCTGCATGCTTACGGTCCGCGACGGCGATTCGGCCGAAGTCCTCGCTGGACGCTCCGTAGACGTGCATGTATCGCTGCGCGACCATCGCGACAAACGATGCGGGCGTGCCCAATCCGTGAGGGTAGGAAAAAGCGTTGTCCGTGCCCGACGAATTGACCTGCGCCACAAGACCGGAGTTCACCTGACCGAAACGCGCACCCGACCGCTCGTTGAACGCGCGATAGGCGACGACGACGTCCGCGACGCCAGTGGCAACAGCCATGGCTGCCTGCTGAATCGTCGCTGCAGCGGCACCGCCTCCGTAGTGAATGCGGCTGAAGAACTTGAGGTTCGGGATACCCACCGAACGAGCTACTGCCACTTCGGTGTTGGTGTCCATAGTGAACGAGGTAAGACCGTCGACGTCGGCGGGTGTCAGACCGGCGTCGTCCAACGCGGCTTGAACAGCCTCAGCGGCCAGTCGCAGTTCACTGCGACCGGAGTCCTTCGAGAAATCAGTGGCGCCGATTCCGACGATCGCTGCCTTGCCGGACAATGCGCTCATTCAATGTCTCCGTTTTCAATGTCTCCGTTCGAGCCTGACGCCGGGAATGCCAGTGTGACCTGCGCAGTGATGTGATCTCCCAGACTGTTCTTGCCGACCACCGCGAGCGACACGAGATCCTCGTCGTAAGAGGTCACCGTTCCGGAGAGAGTCAACGTGTCGTAGGCGTACCAGGGGACTCCGAGGCGGAGTTTGATCGACGTGAGTACGGCCCGCGGTCCTGCCCAATCGGTCACGAATCGCTGCACCAGCCCGGTGTCGGTGAGGATGTTGACGAAGATGTCCTTCGAGCCGCGTTTCTGTGCGAGGTCGCGGTCGTGGTGAACATCTTGAAAGTCTCGGGTAGCGAGCGCCGCCGAGACGACAAAAGTCGGGTCGCCGTAAATCGAGAGCTGCGGAAGAATCTCTCCCACAGTGATATCCGTCGTCGAAGTCATCATCACTCCTTCACCGCAGAAACCGCAGGAACCCCAGACACAGAAACCGGCTGCCAGGCGTACAGAGTCCAGGGAGTTCCCCCGGTCTCGTCGTCTCCGGGGAAGTCGAGGTAGACCGCCTCCACCTCCATCCCGATCGACACACTCGACGGATCGATGCCGCGCAATTCGCCGAGCATCCGCACACCCTCGGGCAGTTCGACCAGGGCCACGACGAACGGCAACGACCGACCAGGAACCTTGGGGGCGTGGTGAACGACAAAGCTGAAGACCGTTCCCCGACCTGACGCGACCACGTAGTCGGTCTGCTCCGACTTGTCCTTCCAGATCGCGGGCACCGGCGGGTGCTGCACCGAACCGTCCGCACGCAGTTGGATACGCAACTCGTGTGCGGCAACACCGTCCCAGAAGAACTGCGTGTCGAGAGATGCTGTCGGACGCAGCATCCGAGATGCGTCCAGGTCAGCCGGAACGTCAGTGGAGGGGCTCTCACTTGTTGGCGGCGCGAACTTCAAGATCCGGAACATCATCTCCGAGACCAGTTCTTCGCCGACCCGCCAGTAGCTGCGGGTAGTGAAGAACCAACCTTCACCGAGACCTGTCTTCTTCGGCCCCACAACATCTTCCAACACCGACGAGATGGTGACTTCTTCACCCGGCTTCAGATAGCGGTGGTAGATCTGATCGCAGTTGGTCGCGACGACCGACGTGAATCCGGCTTCGTCGAGTATGTCCGTCATCCGGCCCAACGGATCGTCAGCTTCTCGAATCGCGCCCAGACCGCGCATCGTCCATACCTGCGCCATCGCCGGCGGCGCGACTATGCCGTCGTGTCCGGCGGCGCGGGCAGCCGATTCGTCGACGTAGATCGGGTTCTCGTCTCCGATCGCCTCGACCCAGTTGCGGATCATCGGCAGGTTCACGGGGTCCCGGCCGGCGCGAGGAGCGCTTGGCCCGTCCTCTCGAACCCGCTCGGCAGCAGTGAGAATGGGATCTGACACGGTTTGTTTCCTATCTCGGAACGCGGGGAAGCTTCAGGCCGGCGGTCGCAATCAATTCGCGCATCACCTCGTTGACTCCACCGCCGAAGGTGATCACCAGGTTGCGCTTGATCTGCATGTCCAGCCATTCCATGAGATCAGCAGTTTCGGGATCGATCGGATTTCCGTACCGCCCGACGATCTCTTCTGCCAGTCTACCGACCCGCTGGATGCGCTCGGTCGCAAACACTTTGGTTGCCGAAGCGTCGGCGATATCCACCGACTCCGAATCACTCGACGCCACTTGCCAGTTGAGCAGTTCGTTGAGCCGGTACGTCGTATGAATTTCGCCGAGTGCGCGCCGTACATCAACGTGATCAAGCAGATTTTCACGCTTGGCCCAATCGAAGACGTGGTCGTAGATTCCTGCGACACGACCTGCCGGGCCGAGCATGACGCGCTCGTGGTTGAGCTGCGTCGTGATCAGGCGCCAACCTTGATTCTCTTCACCCACAAGCATGTTCGCCGGAACGCGAACGTCCTCGTAGTAGGTGGCGTTGACGTGATGCGCACCGTCGCAGGTGATGATCGGGGTCCAGGTGTAGCCGGGATCCTTGGTATCCATGATCAGGATGGAGATACCGCGATGCCGTGAATCGGCAGACCCTGTCCGCACGGCGAGCCACACGTAATCCGCGTCGTGCCCGCCGGTCGTGAAGATCTTCTGGCCGTTGACGACGTACTCGTCACCATTGCGTGCCGCCGAGGTACGCAGTGCTGCAAGGTCCGTGCCCGCTTCCGGTTCGGTGTAGCCGATCGCGAAGTGCACTTCACCGGCCAGGATCGCAGGCAGGAATTTCTGCTTCTGCTCCTCGCTACCGTACTTCTGCAGAGTCGGACCGACGGTCTGCAGAGTGACCGAAGGCAGTGGGACATCCGCCCGCACAGCCTCGTTGACAAAAATCTGCTGCTCGACTTCTCCGAACCCACGTCCGCCGTACTCCACCGGCCAGCCGACGCCGAGCCAGCCGTCCTTGCCCATACGACGGATGACCTCGCGATAGGTAGGGCCATGCCGCTCCACACGCATGATCTTGGCCTCTTCGGGCGAAATCAACGTCGAGAAGTAGCGTCGAAGTTCAGCTTGCAATGCGCGCTGACTGTCGGTCAGATCGATGAACACCGGGCCCCCACGAGGTCGAGTCGCTGCGAAGCGCCGCCGAGCAGGCGCGCCAAGTCTTTTGCCGTCGAGTAGTAACGATGAAGCGGATAGGTGACGTCGACGCCCAGACCGCCGTGCAAGTGGTGAAGCACCTGCATCGTGGCAGGAACTTCCTGGGCGATCCAGTACGCCATGACGTCGAGGTCCGACTGGGCATCCAGGCCCTCCGACACGCGCCAGGACGCCGACAACGCCGCGACGTGAAGTGTCCGGGAGGTGACGTAGGCGTCGGCTATCTGCTGTGAGACTGCCTGGAACGTGGCGAGCGGCTTGCCGAATTGCTCACGCGAGCCGACGTGTGTGGCGGTGAGATCGACGGCGCCGGAAACCAAACCGTCGGCGACGGCTCCGATACTCGCCGTGGCGATCCGGTACAGCGTCTGGACGGCTTCCTGACCCGCTCCGAGAAGTTCACCGACTGCCTCGTCCATGGTGACTGCGAACTCCGGACTGCCGGACGCACTGGGAGTCGGTGTCAGTGCGACGCCGGCGGCAGTTGGATCGACAAGAACGACTCCGGCGTCGGTGGGCACAAGAATTCTGTGTGCGCTCGCCGCGAAGGGCACGGCAAGCACCGTCCCGCTGACGCGATACCAGTCGCCTGACTGCTGCGCGGTGGTCGACGGGCGCGCCGGGAACTGCTGACCCGGCTCACCGAGCGCCGCGGTGAACACCCGTCCGGCGCCGACTCCGGTGAGCAATTCGTCCTGTTGAGCATCGGTCCCCAGAGCGACTATGGGGAGTACACCGAAGCCGAGAGTTGCGAGAGCCGGAATGGGAGCGGCGGCCCGGCCGACCTCGACGAGAAGAGAGCCGACGTCGGTGACCGAGAGGCCCTCGCCGCCCAGACGCTCGGGCAGGGCCAACGTGAGCAGGTCGGCTTCGGCGAATGCCGCCCAGAGCGCGTCCGGCTCCAGTTCGCGGGCAAGGAGCGCGGTAGCCACCTCGGCTACCGCTTCCTGGGTTTCATCGGGAGTGAAGTCCACGCTGGCAATCCTGTCTCTGATGTAGAACGTGTTCTAGTTGTATCACCAACGTGGACATTTCTAAAGGCCTCTACTCACGCCGTCTAATCACGGGGCAAGCCCAGAATTCTCTCCGCGGCGACGGTCAACAGAATCTGCGTGGTTCCGCCGGCAATCGACAGGCATCGCGTGTTGAGGAACTCACGCGAGAGCGGACCCTCCACCCATCCGGCCGGGCCACCCAATTCCATGGCGAACTCTGCGACATTCTGACGCTGGCGCACGCCCACCAGCTTGCGGACGCTCGACGCCGGGCCCGGATCCTGACCATCCAATTGCCGCAGTGTCGTGCGCAATTCCAGCAGTGAGCCCACCATGGCGGTTCCGATCAGCCCACCGAGCTTGTCTGCAACCACAGGATCGGGATCGCCGGCCAGCTCGAGCAATTCCTCCATCGCACCGCCGAGTGAAGAGCCACCGCTCATCGCGACCCGCTCGTTGGCGAGGGTCGTGCGGGCCAGCTTCCAGCCTCCACCGAGTTGGCCGACGACGCACTCGTCCGGGACAAAGACGTCGTCAAGGAAGACTTCGTTGAACAGGGCGTCTCCGGTGATCTCGCGCAGCGGCGAGATCCGAATCCCAGCGGTCTTCATGTCGAGAAGGAAGTACGTGATGCCCTTGTGTTTGGGAACATCGCGATCGGTCCTGGCTAGGCAGATGGCCCAGTCAGCTTCACGCGCAAGCGAAGTCCAGACTTTCTGGCCGTTCAGCTTCCAACCGCCGTCGACCTTTTCCGCGGTCGTGCGCAGTGCCGCAAGATCCGAACCTGCACCAGGTTCGCTGAAGAGTTGACACCAGGTGATCTCGCCCTTGAGCGTCGGTGTCGCGAATCTTTCGATCTGCTCCGCACTGCCGTGCTCGAGGATGGTCGGCACTGCCCACCACCCGATCACCAGGTCGGGGCGGCCGATACCGACGGCCGCCAACTCTTCTTCGATCAGGATCTGTTGCGCTGCCTTGGCGCCCCGGCCGTACGGCTTGGGCCAGTGCGGTGCGAGGTAGCCCGATTCAGCCAACGCGTTGCGCTGTTCGGATTCGGGCAGCGCGACCAATTGCGCTACCTCTTCGCGAATTTCGGACCGGTCGGATTTGAGCTCACTCAAGTCGATCTGAAGGTGACGCCGTGCACCGCCGATCGTCAATTCCGCGACGCGTGCGCGCCAGTGAGACGATCCGCCCAGAATCTGCCTGAGCGACAGTGCTCGACGAAGGTAGAAGTGCGCCTCGTGCTCCCAGGTGAATCCGATGCCGCCGAGCACTTGAATGCAGTCTTTTGCCGTGTCGACTGCGGCGTCCAGCGACACCGCGGCCGCCACTGCTGCGGCGATCGGAAGTTCGTCGCCCGACTCGGCAGCGACCGCGGCGTCCCAGGCGACCGCTCCGGCATTCTCTACGCGACAAAGCATTTCGGCACAGATGTGTTTGATCGCCTGGAACGAACCGATGGGCTTTCCGAATTGTTCGCGAATCTTCGCGTACTCCACCGCAGTACGCAGACTCCACGCCGCAATTCCGGCTGCTTCCGCGGCCCCCAGTACCGCCGCGAGATCGGAAACCGATCCGGGCGCAATGTCATCGAGGATTCGGTCGGCGTCAACCGTCACTCGGGCGAACGAGACCCGTGCCAGTGGTCGCGACTTGTCGATCGTGTCGACGGCGTCGTAGGTCACGCCTTCGCTGTCGCCGTCGACGAGAGCCCAGACGACACGCGAGCCGCCACCTTCGGAATTCACGCCTGCCGACACGAGCACCGATACGCCCGAATCTCCACCCCAGGCGTAACCTCCTTCGCCATGAAGCTCGATGCCACCGGACGCGTTCGCCGTTGCCACAACTGGACTTTCGTCCAATACAACGGCGCACGGAAACGCACCGTCGGCGAGCGTTTCGGACCAACGCTTGGCAGCGGGCGAAGAACTTCGCCCCACCACCAGAGCTGCGAGTGCAGTCGTGAGAACAGGACCCGGCACGAGTTCGATTGCCGCCTGTTCGAGCATTGCTGCGAGATCGACGATTTCGGCCCCGGCTCCGCCTACCGATTCGGGAACGGCGACCGAAAATATCCCGAGAGACGCGAACTCGGACCATTTCTCCCGCCACGAAACTGCTGGTCCACGGCGTACCATGTCCATCGGCGTGGCCGAGCGAGCCCAGGCCTCTATCGATTCCTGGACCGCTCGCTGTTCATCGGTCGTGGCGATTGTCACAACTGGTTCCCGCCTCTCGATAAGTGACACAATTGTTTAGAACGTGTTCTAATATGACTCCTGGCCAAGAGTCAAGGCGCGAAGGAATTTGTCGATGACCACAACATCCCGATCCCGCTCCAACGCGGTTGCTTCTGCAACGCTCGGGGACGACGATCTCAGCTCCAACGCGCAACGCGAACGCCGCAAGCGGATTCTCGACGCAACCCTCGCCTTGGCGTCCAAGGGTGGCTACGAGGCTGTCCAGATGCGCGCCGTGGCCGAGCGCGCAGACGTCGCAGTCGGAACGCTCTATCGCTACTTCCCGTCCAAGGTTCACCTGTTGGTGTCCGCTCTGGCACGCGAATTCGAGAAGATCGATTCCAAGGGCAAGATCCCACCCGGAACCAGCCCCCTCGAGCGGATGCAGCTGATCCTCAGCCTCATCACCCGCGCGATGCAGCGCGATCCACTCCTGACCGAAGCCATGACTCGCGCGTTCATGTTCGCCGACGCCTCCGCAGCGGCCGAGGTCGATCAAGTGGGCCAGTTGATGGACCGCCTCTTCGCACGAGCGATGACCGAAGAGGAGCCAACCGAAGAGCAGTTGGCGATCGCGCGCGTGATCTCCGATGTGTGGCTGTCCAATTTGGTGGCATGGCTCACGCGACGTTCTTCGGCTACCGATGTCGCCAATCGACTGGAATTGACGGTTGAACTGCTGCTCGGTGACGGAACTCGGAAACCCGAATAGACGTCCCTTGTCGCATCTGTCATTTTTGCACTGATCGGCCGGAAACGTATCGAGCCAGGAGTCGCTGCATCACCTAGATTTGAAGAGGTGAGCGCACAAGACCTGTCCATCGAACTCCGCCGAGCACTGTCGGGCGTGGCACGCACCCCGCGTCTGCTCGTAGCCTCCGACTACGACGGGACGATGGCACCCATCGTCGCCAACCCGGACAAGGCGTATCCCCGTGCGGAAACGGTGCGTGCGCTCCGCTCCCTCGCCAGCCTGGCTTCGACGACGGCTGCCGTGATCTCCGGTCGCGCCCTCAAGGATCTGGCTGCGCTGTCCCGACTTCCCGCCGAAGTGCAGTTGGTCGGCAGCCACGGCTCCGAGTTCGATATCGGATTCGTTCACGCGATCGACGCCGACGCCAGGAAGCTGCTCGACGAGATCGTCACCGAGCTGGGCCGAATCGCCGCCGACACCCCTGGGGCAACGGTGGAGAAGAAGCCCGCCAGCGTCGCCCTGCACGTACGCAACACCAGCGCCGACGACGCCGAGAAGGCACTCATCGCCGTTCGCACCGAATCGGCGCTCTGGCCGGGTGTTCAGGTCACCGAGGGCAAATCGGTGGTCGAATTGGCCGTCATCGCCACCGACAAGGGCCACGCACTCGACTTGATTCGCCATCAGGACGGCGCTACCGCAGCCGTCTTCATCGGGGACGACGTGACCGACGAAAAGGCGTTCAGCAGGCTTCAGGGGCCGGACATCGGAATCAAGGTCGGCAGCGGGGACACTGTCGCCGACTATCGCGTCGACAGCACCGAGGACGTCGCTGCCGCTCTGGCGTTCCTGCTCGACGAGCGTCGTACGTGGCTTTCCGGTGCCGACGCTCCGCCCATCGAGCGGCTCTCGATGCTCGCCAGTCCGCGGACCGTCGCTTTGGTGACCCCGGATGCGACGCTGACCTGGTTGTGTCACCCGGAACCGGATTCCGCAGCAGTCTTCGCACACCTTCTCGGCGGAACCGGGGCGGGCCATTTCACGGTCGGCCCTCGCCGCACAGCCTTGCCGCTGAGCCAGAAGTACATCGACAGCACGATGACCGTTCAGACCCGCTGGGCGAGCCTGTCCGTCACCGACTACCTCCCCCACGACGTCCCGCAGGGACGAACCGACCTGACTCGCATCATTTCCGGCCAGGCCGACGCGATCGTCTCGTTTGCACCCCGTCCCGAGTTCGGCCAAGGTCAGGTCACCCTCGAGGTCGTCGACGAGGGCATTCGGGTCCTCGGCACCAACGAGCCCTACGTGCTCCGCTCCCCCGGCGTGCTGTGGAACATCGCCACCGACGGAAACCAGCAGACCGCGCACGCCATCGTCGAGCCGTCCAAGGGCGACGTCGTCCTCGAATTGCGCTGCGGAACAGAAGAAATCGGCCCTTCCGAGATTCCGGAGATCGAACGCCGAGCAACTTCGGAGGCATACTGGTCCGATTGGGCCAAGACGCTCGAACTGCCGAAGCTGAAGCCGGACTTGATGAAACGCTCTGCGCTGACCTTGCGCGGGCTGGTTCACGCCGATTCCGGTTCCATCATGGCCGCCGCTACGACATCTCTACCGGAAGAGATCGGCGGAGTCCGCAACTGGGACTACCGCTATTGCTGGTTGCGCGACGCCGCCCTCACCGCAACAGCTCTCGTCAGCGTCGGATCCACCGACGAGGCCGAGAACTACCTCGACTGGGTCCACCGCGTGCTCGAAACGCTGCCGGGACCCGAGCGCCTGCATCCCCTCTATACGCTGTACGGGACTTCACTACCGCCCGAAGCCGTCATCGACTCACTGCCCGGGTACGCCGGGTCCAGGCCGGTCCGCATCGGAAACGCCGCGAATCAGCAGGTTCAACTGGACGTGTTCGGCCCGATCGTCGAGCTGATCGTCGAACTGGCCAATGCACGCGAAAAGGCCGGTGCTGCTGACCCTTTGAGCGACCGCGACTGGGAACTGGTGTGCGCCATGGTCGAAGCAGTGCAGCGACGCTGGTTCGAACCCGACCACGGTATCTGGGAAATTCGCGACAACCCTCGCCACCACGTCTATTCCAAGGTGATGGGTTGGGTCACCGTCGACCGCGCTGTCGATCTTGCTGCCCGCTTTTCTCGTGAGGCTCTGCCCGAGTGGGTGGAACTACGTGACCAGATCGCCGACGAAGTACGCCACAAGGGATGGAAGGACGACGTCCAGTCGTACACCGCTGCCTACGACGGTACCGATCTCGACGCCGCTACTCTGCACATCGGACTGTCGGGACTGATCGATCCCACGGATCCACGCTTCGCCGCAACCGTCGTAGCCACAGAGGCCGAACTACGCAGCGGCTCAACGGTATACCGCTACCACCACGACGACGGCCTGCCCGGCATCGAAGGTGGATTCCATCTCTGCGCAGCCTGGCTCGTCGAGGCATACCTACTGATCGGGCAACGCCTGCAAGCAGAGGCGCTGTTCGACCAGTTGGTCGCGGCAGCGGGTCCCACCGGACTGCTCGCGGAGGAGTACGACCCCATCGCGGAACGCTCACTGGGCAACCACCCCCAGGCGTACAGCCATCTGGGATTGTTGCGCTGCGCCCAACTCCTGGCGTGAGCGCTACCCCTTGATCCGACCTGATGTTCGCCCGGCCAGTAGTTCGGTGTCGAGCATCTCGACTATCGGAACGCCGGATCCCGACGGCGACATCAGGAGCGCACCGGCGCGCCGGCCCTTCTCTTCCTGGGGCTGGCGCACCGTTGTCAGTGATTCACGCAGCGCCTCGTCGACGCCGTCGAATCCGGTGATCGACAGTTGACCAGGTACATCGATGCCCTGCCAGCGCGCCCAGTCCAAGGCGCCGAGGGCCAGCACGTCGGTGGTGCAGACCAGTGCGGTGATCTCGGGGTTGGTCGCGAGAGCTTCCGCCGCCGCCGAGTGGCCGGACTGCGAAGTGTGGACGTAGCGCTCGATCACCGTGAGTGAGAGTGGGTCCATGTCGGACGCCACCATCGCGTCGCGCACTCCTTCGATCCGCTCACGCTGGACGTGGAAGTGCGGGGACTTGAGTCGTTCCTGACTGACGACGCCGTCCATCCGGTCGCGCCCCAGCCTCATGCAGAGCACGCCGATGTCGCGGTGGCCGAGACCGATGAGGTAGTCGGCGACCTTGCGCATGGCAGCGCGGTCGTCGATGCCTACGAGGGACGCACCGGGAATCTCGCGCGGCTGGTCGCACACCACGATCGGAATGTGACGCTCGAGCACGGCGGCAAGATACGGGTCGTCGTCGGCCACCGAGTAGACGACAAAGCCGTCGACGCCCGCCTGCTGGACCACGGCCGCAGCATCCACCTCGTCGCGCCCGGGCCCGGCCGGGATGAGCAGCAAGCCCTGGCCGGCGTCCTCACACGATTCCGAGAGACCGGCGAGGAAGCTCATGGCGGCCGGGTCGCGGAACGAATAACTGAGTGCTTCGGTGAGCAGGAGACCGACGGCGCCGGCTTTGCGAGTTCGCAAGGAGCGGGCGACCGGATCAGGTCCGGGGTATCCACGTCGCTTGGCCGCTTGGAGCACTCGATCCCGCAGCTCGACGGAGAGCTGATCGGGTCGGTTGTACGCGTTCGAGACTGTAGTTCTCGACACATTGAGCTCGGCGGCAAGCGACGCCAAAGTGGCTTGACGGCGTGGCTGACGGGACCGGGGCATAAACGGACGTTAGCCGTAGTGCCCGCAGACGGCGCGTTGGGGCTGAACCGAAGGTGAACTACCAGCGACTATGCGCTAATGTGTAACGGTAACGGTTTCCAATAGCATTTAGCCCAGCCTTTGTTCAGGAGAAAAGCACGTGCGTTCGTCGTCGAAATTCCGCACCGCCACCGCCCTCGCGGCCGTCTCGGTCGCCGCAGCATTCGCGCTCACCGCGTGCAGCTCAACCTCTTCGAAAGACGACGGCATCACCGTCGTCGCATCGACGAACGTGTGGGGCGACGTCGCGCAGGCCGTCGCAGGCGACAAGCTGACCGTGACGTCGATCATCAACGAGCCGTCCGCAGACCCGCACTCGTTCGAGGCGACTCCCGCCGACGCCGCCAAGATCACCGACGCATCGCTTGTCGTCTACAACGGCGGCGGTTACGACCAGTTCATCACCGACGTCCTCGACGCAGGCAAGGGTGAGCAGAAGACGGTCAACGCCTACAACCTGCTCGACGGCGGCATCCATGCCGGCGAAACCGCGGGCGAATCGCATGACGGTCACACCCACGGCGCAGTCAACGAACACGTCTGGTTCGACATCCCGACCGTCGACGCCGTCGCACATTCGGTTGCCGATCAGCTGAGCGCTCTCGATCCGGACAATGCGGCGACCTACGAGGACAACGCGAAGGCATACAGCCAGAAGCTCGCCGGCGTCACGGCCATCACCGATTCCATCGCCGCTGCCCACGCGGGCACACCCGTGGCTCAGACCGAACCGATCGCGCACTACCTCCTGGTCGCAGCTGAACTGAAGGACGCAACTCCCGAAGAGTTCACCAGCGCCATCGAAGACGGCAACGATCCTTCACCGGCCGCAATCGCCGCAACGCGCCAGCTCCTCTCGGAGAAGCAGGCCCGCGCACTGGTCTACAACATCCAGACGCAGGACAAAGTGACCCAGGACATGCGCACCACCGCCGAAACCGCCGGAGTGCCCGTCGTCGAGGTTACGGAGACTCTCCCCGAGGGCCTGGACTACATTCAGTGGCAGACGCAGACCGCGGAGTCGCTCGCAAACGCCCTCTCTGCCCAGTAATTTTTGCCCCACCATTTCCG
Organism: Rhodococcus sp. NPDC060176; assembly: GCF_042728675.1. NCBI lineage: Bacteria > Bacillati > Actinomycetota > Actinomycetes > Mycobacteriales > Nocardiaceae > Rhodococcus > Rhodococcus sp. NPDC060176. The sequence goes on along the minus strand of NZ_JBHWYS010000003.1, from coordinate 250,325 downwards.
AGAAGAACCGATCGGCTTGTGACAGAAACTTCCGCGAATACTCCTGTGCCTTCTGGTGACTCCGTGCCCTCTGGTAACACCGAGCCTTCTGGTGACTCCGTGCCCTCTGGTAACACCGAGCCTTCTGGTACCACCGTGCCCGCTGTGACGCTGAAGGATGCTCGACTGTCCTTCGGCGCCCGCACCCTCTGGGACGGACTCGACCTCGAGGTACAGCCAGGTGAGTTCATCGCCGTACTCGGACCGAACGGGTCTGGCAAGACCTCGCTCCTGAAGATTCTTCTGGGTCAACTGCAGCTCAGCGGTGGTAGTGCTCAGATCGTCGGCACGCCGGCGCGGGCCGGGAACTCACATGTCGGGTACATCCCGCAGCAGAAGTCGATCGACGACGGCCTCCCGCTCCGCGGCCGCGACCTGGTCGGCCTCGGCGTCGACGGTCACCAGTGGGGCACGGGGCTACTGCGCCGGGGCCGTCGACGCAAGATCGTCGACGACGCCATCGCGCAGGTCAGCGCCCAGTCGTTTGCCGACGCTCCCATCGGCTCCATGTCCGGCGGCGAGCAGCAGCGACTGCGTATCGCTCAGGCTTTGGTCGGCGACCCGCGGATTCTGCTGTGCGACGAGCCGCTGCTCAGCCTCGACCTAGCCAACCAGCACCTGGTCTCGACGCTGATCGACAAGCGTCGACGCAGCCATGACACGGCGGTGCTGTTCGTGACGCACGAGATCAATCCGATCCTGCCGTTGGTGGATCGAGTGCTCTATCTGGTGGACGGCAAATTCCGGATCGGGACGCCGGCCGAAGTGATGACGTCCGAGGTTCTCTCGGATCTGTACAACACCGACGTCGAGGTGCTGCAGGTTCGTGGTCGCCTCGTCGTGATCGGCACCGGAGATGCCATCGACGCGCTCGGCAGCGCGGGCGGTCTACGTCCGGGAGAAGGCGTTCACCATTCTGATGAGGATCACCACCAGTGAGTAACAAGTTCACCGACGCGATGTCGCGGATGTTCGACGTGTCCGCCACCGTCGATCTACTGCAGTACGACTTTGTCCAACAGGCATTGATCGCCGGCGCCATCCTCGGATTGCTGGCGGGCATCATCGGGCCGCTGATCGTGAGCCGCCAGATGTCGTTCTCGGTGCACGGTACGAGTGAGCTGTCACTGACCGGTGCATCCGCCGCACTTCTTGTCGGTGTGGGCGTCGGCTTCGGCGCCATCGTCGGATCCGTGGTCGCCGCGGTTCTGTTCGGGCTACTCGGAGCCAAAGCGCGGGACCGGGATTCGGTGATCGGTGTGATCATGGCTTTCGGCCTCGGCCTGTCGGTGTTGTTCCTCTGGGCGTACGACGGTCGCACGGGCACCAGCTTCTCGTTGTTGGTCGGACAGATCGTGGCGCCGGGAAACAGCGGTCTCGAACTTCTGCTGCTGTGCGCGGTCATCGTGATCGGCACACTCGGATTCATCTACCGCCCTTTGCTCTTCGCGAGCACCGATCCCGAAGTTGCTGCAGCTCGCGGTGTTCCGGTTCGGGCACTGTCGATAGTGTTCGCAGTGTTGGTCGGTATCACCGCCGCGCTCGGCGTGCAGATCGTCGGCGCTCTGCTGGTGATGTCGCTGCTGATCACTCCCGCAGCGGCCGCCGCGTACGTCACGGCAAGCCCGCTCAAGGCCACGATTCTCTCCGTCGTGTTCGCCGAACTGGCAGCCGTCGGCGGCATCCTTCTCTCGCTGGCCCCCGGCGTTCCCGTCTCGAGTTTCGTCACCTCGGTCTCGTTCGTGATCTACCTGATATGCCGACTCTTCGGATCCGCACGCCGCAAGAATGCCGGACGGATTCCGGCGCACGCCTGAACACCGAGAGCCCATACCTACCTAGAATCGAGGTATGGGCTACAGCGTTGATCTGAACAGCGACCTCGGCGAGGGCTTCGGAGCCTGGACCCTGGGCGACGACGACGCGATGCTCGAACTCGTCACAAGCGCGAACATCGCCTGTGGATTCCACGCCGGCGACCCGACGACACTGTTGGCGACATGCGAATCCGCAGCCACCCGCGGCGTACGGATCGGCGCGCAGGTGGGGTACCGCGACCTCGCCGGTTTCGGCAGACGTTTCATCGACGTCTCTCCGAAGGACCTGACCGCCGACGTCATTTATCAAATAGGGGCGCTCGACGGTTTGGCTCGTGTCGCCGGATCGCGGGTCACGTACGTCAAACCCCACGGCGCGCTCTACAACGCGATAGTTCATCATCGTCGGCAAGCACGGGCCGTGGTCGCGGCTGTCGTCGCCTACGACAGTTCGCTACCAGTTCTCGGACTGCCGGGTTCGGTGTTTCTGGAAGAGGCTCGCGAGGCCGGACTCGACATCGTCGCCGAGGCTTTTGCCGATCGCGCGTACACGGCAGAAGGCACCCTGGTCCCCCGAACCGAACCAGGTGCGGTGCTGCACGACCCGACGCTGGTTGCAGAACGGGTTCGCCGCATGATCGTCGACGGCGAATTCGACGCAGTCGACGGGAGCACCCTCGAAATCGCCGCAGCCTCGGTGTGTGTGCACGGTGACAGTCCGGCGGCCGTCGACATGGCCGCGGCGATCCGTGCACTCCTCGAATCCTCAGACGTCGAGATCACGCCGTTCAGATGATCACGATCCTGCCCGCCGGTGAATCCGCAGTCCTCATCGAGTATGACGAACTGCTGAACGTGTTGGGCAACTTCAGGGCCCTCGACGCCAGTCGGATCCCCGGGGTGATCGACTTGATTCCTGCGGCGCGAACCATCTTGATCGAGTACGACAACACGATCACCGGGCACCAACTCGTGGAGAAATGGGTGCGCGGTGCCGTACCGATCGAACTGACGGCCGACGAGAGCGGACCTGCCGTCGAGATTCCGGTCAGCTACGACGGCGCCGACCTTGCAGAAGTGGGCAAGCTGACCGGACTCGGGGTCGACGGTGTGATCGACGCTCACGCGTCTGCGACCTGGACCGTCGCGTTCATCGGTTTCGCCCCCGGCTTCGCGTATCTGACCAGCAGCGAGACAAGGCTGGAGGTTCCACGTCGATCGGACCCGCGCAGGCAGGTCCCGGCCGGTGCAGTCGGATTGGCCGGACCGTTCACGGGCGTCTACCCGCGTAGTTCCCCAGGCGGCTGGCAGTTGATCGGAACCACGGAACTGTCGGTGTGGGACACCGAGCGCCGCCCGCCAGCCTTGCTCCTACCCGGCACCACGGTCACCTTTGTCCGTGCGTGAATTTGATGCCCGCATGATTTCGGTGTCTTCACCGCGATGTTGCGGGAGAATGGATTCATGGCCTGGCTAGAGGTAATGCGTACCGGCCCGCTCGCCACAGTTCAAGACCGCGGGCGGACAGGCTACGGCGCCCTCGGGGTCGGCAGATCCGGCGCCGTCGACATGATCTCGCACGACAGCGCGAACAGACTTGTAGGCAACACTTTTCGAGCAGCAACCATCGAAGTCACCACTGGCGGTTTCGCTATGCGAGCCGTCGGATCGATGACGGTGGCAGTGACGGGCGCGCGGGTAGCGCTGACCGTCGACGGACAGCCGGTGCCTGACTACTCGAGCATGCACCTCTACGATGGCAGTATTCTCGAATTAGGTTACAGTACAACTGGTTTGAGAACGTACATCTCCGCACGCGGCGGCATCGACGTCCCGCAGGTACTCGGCAGCAGATCCACCGACACGCTCTCCGGACTCGGGCCGCCGCCGCTCACCGTCGGCGATCACCTCCTCCTCGGGGCCGAGGAAGGGACGTGGCCCACCGAAGAGTTGATTCCACCGCCGGCCCCTCCACTCGGCGCAGTTCCACTCGAGATCACGCTCGGCCCACGAAATTCCTGGTTCACTGCCGCATCCGTTCAGGCGCTCCTTCACACCACCTGGAAAGTCACCGAACACACCAACCGCGTCGGTGTCCGGTTACTGGGCCAAGGGCCTCTGCATCGCTCACGCACGGAGGAACTGCCGAGCGAAGGCGTCGTCGTGGGGTCCATCCAGGTGCCACCAGGCGGAGCGCCCGTCGTGTTTCTCGCCGACCATCCCGTGACCGGCGGATACCCAGTCATCGCCGTCGTCTCCGACGCGGGGATTGCGTCGCTGGCACAGCTGCGGCCCGGCAGCACCATTACCTTCAAGGCCACTACCAGGCCGTCGTAGCGCTGATAGTCTCAGCCGCGCCAGCAACGCTGCCGGCGGCGCTCGGCCGTCACCAGAACCTGAAGGACTGTCACACTATGAGCCCTAAGAGCAGCACACTTGCTCTCGGAATAGCGTCACTGATCACTGCTGCACTCGTCCTGTCCGGATGCAGCAGTTCGGAAAGCGGCGACGCCGTCTCCAGTGATACCAACACCAGCGAGACCACCGCCTCCGAAAGTTCTGCATCCTCGCCGTCTGCCGCTGTCGCGACGCCAACCTTGCGGGACGGAACACCGTTCATCGGTGAGCGGACGACGATCGAAACCGGCGACGACCCCGAAGCGCCGAGCATCAGTGTCAGCCTCCCGCCGAGCTGGACTCACGGCGAGAACATCCCTGCCGGCGTTACGGATGCGTTGTCCAGCAACAGCCGCGAACCCAGCGGCTTCATGCCGAACACCACCGTGACGGTCGAAAACCAAGGCACCGCAACAAAAGACGAGGTTCTTGCCGCCGCGCGTGAAACAATCGCCACTCTCGACGGGTGGACCGAGGTGAAGTACACCGAGATCGACGTCGACGGACAGCGGGGATTCCGCCTCTCCGGAACCTGGACCGCTCCAAATGTGGACGTTCCGCTGTACGCCGTCATGACAGTTGTCGCATACCAAGCCGACGACAACTCGCCGGTCTACTTGGTCAGCTTCGCAAACCAGTTCACCGATACGACAAACATGCAGACGTCCAACCAGGTGGAGGAAATCAATACTTCCATCGAATTCGGCTGAGCACCTGATGGTTTGAATACCTGATCACCGAACAACAGCGGCGGGCCGAGACTTCGACAGTCACGGCCCGCCGTTTCACAACTCTCGACTAGCTCGAGCCGAACAGGCCGCTGAGGGAACCGAGACCACCACTCAACGAGCCGAGTGATCCGCTTCCTCCACCGGTTCCGGGGCCAGTGGGATCAACGGGATCGACGGGATCGACCGGATCGACCGGATCGACGGGATCGACCGGGTCAACCGGATCGACCGCATCCGCGGCGCGGACAGTGATGGACGGTCCCACGTTGGCGAAATTCGCACTCGACTGGAATCCGTTGCCCATCACCGTGGCACCTACCGCCAATCCACTTCCGTACACGGTTCCCGGCGCACACGAAGCAGTGACCGTGTAGCTGGTCTTCATGGTCACCGGTTTGCTTCCGTTGTTGATCCAGCCGGCGCTGGTCACTTGGAGCGTCGTGGCTGTCAGTTCCGGTGTTTCCGTGGTTTCGGTCAGCGTCCCGCCAACGTGAAACTTCGTGACCTTCGCCGAACCCGGGACAAAGGTCAAGCATGCGGCATGAGTCTCGGTGAACCTGCTGATATATCCGTCGATTCCGCTCTTCTTCGACACTGTCGTGTAGGTGATCGTGTCGCCGATCTTCGGGGACGCGTTGTCCACGGTGCGAGTAAATGTGTAGGCACCAGAAGTTGCAGTCTCGGCAGTCGCGACCCCAGCGCTGAAAGTGCTTGCACCCACAGCCAGAGCGATCGCCCCCAGCCCGACGCCGACAGTGGACAGATTCCGATTCCTGGATCCAACCTTCGTCACGAAACATCTCCGCTCTTTAGAGTTCCAGGACAACCGATTTCGTCGATTACTGGAACTTGTTACAACCCGACTCCCGAAGTACGATACAGGCGACCTGGACATTCGCCCAGCTTTTCGTCAAAATTGTCAGCACTCAGTTATCGACAGGCAACCTAGCCGAGAAAAAGCTTCTCAAACCGGACTTTTCCGTAAATTTTGCCCAACTTCTACATGAGCAAGCGTCCGATAGATTTCAATGGTTACCGCGGCGCAACCTTTGAAGAGTCACCACATCGCCGCCGAACCCCTCGAACGGAGAACTTCATGTCACGTTTTTCAATGCGCAAAACACTCACCGGAGTAGCAATCGCTGCGTTGGCCACCAGCGGACTTTTCGTGAGCGCAGGCACCGCAAGCGCTGATGCAGCCCACCCGGCCTCTGCGACCGTCAACTCCTCCAACGTCCGGATCACCAAGAGCATCGTCGGCGACGGCGAAGTTGCACCCGGCGGCAAGGTCACCGTACGCACCGTGATCTCTACGACCGGCCACCCCGAGCGCTACGTCAATCAGTTCGTCGATCGCTACCCCGCCACGTTCAAATACATCCAGGACTCCGCGACGGTCAACGCATGGCATTTGGTCGGTGGCCAGAAGACCGAATCCGTCACGCCGTCTGTCGATACGACCAACCGCACCGTCAACATTCCGAGCACCGGTTGGCTGATTTCCCCCACCGGTAGCAAGACCGTGACGATCGAGGCACAGTACCTCGTCGCCGATGATGCACCGATCGGTTCGTACCAGGAACTCTCCAGCTCGATCGGTATCTCGCTGTTCAGCACCGATCAGAACATCAGCGGCGTCTACGCCAAGATCCGCGCCAAGAACCCCGGTGAGGCAGCCGCTTCGGGCTCGGCAGATCTGGGCTTCGGCTCTTCTGACGGCGAGGGCGGAACCGGTTCGGCCGGCTCCTCCATCCTGGACAACCCGGCCGGCTTCATCTCCGACATCATCAGCGGTGTCCTGGCCAACGGCAGCTGATTTTCCGCTCCACCTGTAAACACTCCGTCGGGGAATGTGTTCGAGGGTGGCATCGAGTCTTCGGACTCGATGCCACCCTCGATCTTTTGTGGCGATCACACTCCGTCGCGCCCGCATCAAAGAACCAAATAGGAAAGCATTACCTAAGTCATCCGCGGTATGATCCAGCGATGAGTTCCACAGGATTTCCGTACTGGGCTGTGCCGGCAGGCCGGTACGTTCCGCTCCCTTTCTCCATGACCACGTCCACCATCGGGCGCGATCAGAAGCGGGCGTGGCGTGAGATCCGCCATCCCGAACACGAACTCCTCTGGGGCGCTTCCGGAGAGATGAGCGCCTACATCGACGACGTTCGTTGGCAGATCCCACCGACGGTCGGCATGTGGATCCCGGCCGGAACTCCACGGCGCATCACGCTCGGCGCATCCACCGAGGCTCGCTTCACGTACTTCCGACCCGAGTCGTTCCCCCACCCGTGGACAAAACCCGCAATCATCGGCATCGACGACGTGGTCAAGACGATGCTCATCCACCTGCACCAGCGAAATATGCCGCCCGAGGCTCGCTTGCGCGCCGAATCAGTAGTCTTCGACACGCTAGCGCCCATCGAGGCGGCCGATGTCGCAGTGCCGATGCCCGCTGATCCCCGGGCCCTCGCCGTCGCACGCCGCTTGATCGCCGACCCCGCCGATCAACGCGGGCTCGCCGATTGGGCCTACGTGGTCGGCGGAAGCCCCCGCACCCTGAGCCGCGTGTTCGCTCAGGGCACGGGGATGTCCTTCACCGAGTGGAGAATTCAAGTTCGCGTCCGCGCTGCGATGTCCTATCTCGCTGCGGGCGTTCCTGTTTCGACGGTCAGCCGCCGTGTCGGATACGAAACCCCCAGCGCCTTCACCAGCGTGTTCCGCAAGGTCACCGGACGGACACCGAAGAACTATTACTCGGATGCGTGCGAATTGTCGGCCTAGCTGGTCAGAATCATCAGCTGGGCAGAAGTATCAGTCGGTCAGAACCCGTTCATCTTCGAGACCAGTTCGGCGAAGGCATATTTCACGCTCAGCGACGTGGGTGAGGCCAGTGCCATGACTCGGGCCAGGCCGAGCTGCTGAATCAGCCTGCCCTCCTTGACCGCCGGCAGGTCGGCAAACAACTTGTCTCCCATCAATCCGGGGAGCCCCTGGCCACTCGCGTCGTTGAGCACGATAACGTCCGCGTCCAGTTCGTTGAACTGTTCGCGCGATGCGGTGACAGAACCCTGCGTGTCGCCGCACAGCCCTGCGCTTCCGGCCGACTGCTTCAGTCCGAGCTGGGTCATCAGGATGACTCGGCCGTCGTCGGCGCAGTAATTGGTGAGGCCGTCGATGTTTCCCGAGAGGAAGGTCAAGGTCTTCCCGTTCAGATTCGGAGAGCCCGCGGCGAGGTCGGCTATGGACTCGTCGGTTTCCTCGATCAGCTCAGCCGCCCGCTTCGGTTGACCGAGCACTGAACCGATGGTCGACAACTGTTCCTGCCACGTGGTCGCCCATGCAGTCTCCTTGAACGGAATCGTGGGTGCGATCTGAGTCAGACGTGCATAGTCGTCTTCGGTGATTCCGGAGACCACCGCGATGATCACGTCCGGCTCCAATGCCAGGATCTGCTCGAACGGCACACCTGACGTGCTGTCGAGCAACGTCGGTTCGGCATCGCCCAACAATTCTTCGTCCCACGGCAGGATTCCGCTCTCCAAGCCTGCCCCACTGAACGACTCCATGGCGACGGGCGTCTTACCCAGTGCAAGGACCGAATCCTGGCTGTTCCAACCGATGGTCACGATCCGCTGAGGTTCGGTCTCGATGGTTGTCGAGCCGTACGCGTGGTCGATGGTGGCCGGCAGCGCACCGGTCTCGGCCAACTGCGTCGTATCCTCCGACGCAGTTGACTCGGTGCTGCTCTGGCAGCCTGCGAGCAGGGCAATCGCGGCCAACGCAGCCACTATTCGGGTAGTGCTTTTCATCTTCTGTCAGCTCTCTTCGCAAACGTACCTGTTTCGACCAGGCAGGTATATCGAGACCTGATCCCGGTAATGGGGTCTCGATGCTCCATCTGTCCGCTGCCGCGTAGCCCTTGGCATCTACGAGCACTTTCCGTACCTCCACCGGCTCTACCGTAGAACTGCACAACGAGTGTTCGGATCTGGGCGAGGAGTTTCACGAGTGTCAGCGCTGCCCGAAACTCGTACCGGTCCGATGGAGATGATCAGAACCGGATCGTTCTCCTCCGGGCGCGGCCCGCGACTGGTTGCAGCCGTCACCGGTCAGGCGTCGTACCAGGTAGCTCAAGCGCTTATTCCGGTGCTGATCGGCACCGTCGTCGATCGGGCAATCGGAAAGTCCGACAGCACAGCACTTCTCGTGTGGCTGGCGGTGCTGTGCGCTCTGTTCGTCGGACTCGCCCTGTCGTGGCGCATCGCAGTTCGCCTGAACACACAGGTCTTCGTCTACGGCGAACACGACCTACGACTGAACGCTGCCAGACGGGTACTCGACGCCAGGGGCATGCAAGCTCAGCGTTCGACGGGTGAAGTCCTCACTATCGCCACTTCGGACGCCTCGCACGTCTCGGGCTTCTCTTGGGTTGTCGCCGAGCAGGGCTCAGCTTTCGCAGGGCTTGCCGCGGCAGTGATTTCGCTTGCCTTCGTATCGTGGCCGCTGGCATTGATCGTCGTCCTCATCACGGCTGCGCAGCTCGTTTTCATCCACAAGATCAGCGGTCCACTGGACGAGCGTGTGTATGCAGAGCAGAAGAAGGCAGCCGAGGCAGGCATGCTCGCAACTGATTTCACGCTCGGACTGCGAGTACTCAAAGGCTTCGGAGCCGAGCCCACTGCTCTCTCCCGATATGTCCATGCCAGCCGGGAGTCGATGAAAGCAGCGATCCGGACGGTCAGGGCAATGTCCAGTCTGACCGCACTCAACTCAGGGGTCTCCGCGTTGGTACTGGCGTCAGTCGCATTGGGTGCCGCGTGGATGGCGCATCAAGGCACGATCACCGTGGGCAACTTCGTCACCGTGGTCGGCCTGAGCAGAGTGATTGCCGGTCCGATGGAAACGCTGGGGTTCTTCGGTGCCGAACTCGCTGCCAAGCGGGGCTCCGCGCGCAGACTGTCCGAACTCCTGGCCGAACCGCACCTGATCGATTCGCTGCTCTCCACGGCCTCGGCCAACTCCGACAGAAGTGAAGACGCCCTGCTGATTTCGGCCGACAACGGAACCGTCGTCTCAGCTCGCCGCGGAGAAGTGGTGGGCGTGCGCGCTGACGATTCCGCTGACCGGCTGGCACGACAACTCGCCTACCAGACCCCGCTCGTCCCCGACTGCTACTTCGTATTCGGCGCCGATGCAACCGAACTCGGTCCGGACGGAGTTCGCGATCAGGTGTTCGTCTCCGCTCATGAAGGAACCGTGTTCACAGGCACCGTCTTCGACAATCTGGCTGCACCGAGCGTCGACTCGTCGGCAATGACGTCATCGGCACTCGACGACGTGTTGACGCATCTGCCCGACGGCCACCTCTCCGAGGTAGGTGAGCAAGGAAAGAAGCTCTCCGGGGGTCAACGCCAACGTCTTCTCCTCGCCCGCGCTCTCCATCAACCCCAGCCGATCCTGGTCCTTCACGAACCCACCACTTCCGTGGATTCTGTCACCGAGCATCGAATTGCACACTCACTGAGAAACTTTCCCGACAAGGCCATTCTGGTGATCACCTCGAGTCCGACCTTGCTCCATTCGTGCGACCGCGTCGTGACGATCGACGACGCGCGGGACGGAGACTCGCTGTGACCGAAACTCTTCCGGATGCATCTGCTGTTCCGGTTGTATCTGCCCTGCCGATCGCGTCGACCAAGCAGACCGTCCGCGCATTGATCGCACTGCTTCGGCCACGCAAGCGAGCACTCGCACTCACGACCGTCGTACTTCTCTCCGCTACGGCCTGCGGCCTGTCCACCCCCGCGCTGCTCGGACTCATGGTCGATGCGGTCACGGAGGGCAAGCCGTTTGTCTCACTTCTACGTATCACCGCGTTCATGCTCGGCGCAGCGGCCGCAGGAGTCGCGCTGACTTGGTGGAGCACACAGCTTCTCGCGAAAGTCGCGCAGAACGTGCTGGCCGATCTTCGTGAGGACGTGTTCGCCGCTACGCTCGCGCAGCCGTCGTCGCTGGTCGAGGATGCCGGAACCGGCGATCTGATTTCCCGGGTCTCGGGTGACGTCGAAGCGGTCAACACCGTCATCGCTCGGGTGCTACCCGCAACGGTATCGGCCCTGTTTATGATTTCGCTGACGCTTGTCGGTGTGGGAGTGATCGATTGGCGCTTCACCCTGGCCATCGTTGCGGTCGCGCCGATCCACTATTTTGCTCTTCGTCATTTCCTCCGACGCTCCGGACCCGTCTACCGACGCTCCCGCGCTGCGCAGGCCAGGCGGGGACAGCAGCTCATCGAAACTCTCGGTGGCGCAGGCACTGTCACTGCCCTACGGAGAACTGACGAGCACATCGGCCGAATCGCCGCGACCTCCGAGCATGCCATCAGCTTCGACATGCAGGCAGTTCGGCTGCGTACCAACTTCTTCGCTCAACTGAACGGCGCCGAACTACTCGGATTGGCCGCCGTCCTGAGCGTCGGCTACTGGCTCGTGACCACGGGATCGGTGTCCATCGGGGCCGCTACCGCCGCCGCGCTCTACTTCCACAGTCTGTTCAGCCCCATCGCGGTATTTCTCTCCAACATCGACGAATTGCAGGATGCTGGTGCCAGCTTGGCTCGCCTGATCGGTGTCACCGCGATGCCCGGGCGTCCTTCGACCATTCCTGCCCCGGCTCGGTCCGACCCCATCGGCGTCGAGGTGGACCGGGTTTCTTACTCGTACAACAACTCCACCCCGGTCATCGATTCGATCTCGATCGCCATCGCACCGGGGGAACGAATCGCCGTCGTCGGAAGCAGCGGCGCCGGAAAGACCACGCTCGCCAAACTGATTGCCGGCATCATTCCCGTCGGAGACGGGCGAATCACCGTCGACGGCATACCGATCGACGACCTCAGTGATGCCGAACTTCGGCACAAAGTCGTCCTGGTCAGCCAGGAAGTTCACGTGTTCGTCGGGACGATCGCCGATGATCTCCGGTTGTGCGCACCCGATTCGGACGATGCGAAGATCGCCGAAGTCGTCGAAACGATGAAAGCTCAATGGATTCACGAGCTTCCGGAAGGGATCGAGACCCGAGTGGGCGCCGGCGGGTACCAGTTGACTGCGGCTCAGGCACAGCACATAGCCCTCGTCCGACTGGCTCTGCTCGATCCACCCGTCGTCATCCTCGACGAGGCCACTGCCGAAGCCGGAACCACCGCAGCAGGTCTGCTCGATCAGGCGGCCGAGCTCGCGGTCAGCGCCAGGACTGCTGTGGTGATAGCGCACCGCCTGAGCCAAGCAGTCCGCGCCGATCGGATACTCGTCATGAGCGGTGGCCGCGTAGTCGAGAGCGGGACACATGACGAACTGATCGGCGCGGACGGTTCCTACGCTGCACTGTGGGAAGCCTGGTCGGTCCGGAGCTAGAACCCCGCCAGGCTCACCTGAAAGCCGTTACAACTCAGCTGCTACGACGCCTGCGGGCGATGTCCGCCAGGACAACTCCGGCGGCAACCGACGCGTTGAGCGACTCGACCGGACCGGCCATCGGAATCGAGAGGATCGCGTCGCAGTTCTCGCGGACGAGACGTGAAAGACCCTTGCCCTCGGAACCGACCACGATCACCACAGGACCGCTGCCGTCGAAATCGTCGAGAGTGGTGTCGCCGCCGGCGTCGAGACCGACGACCTGAACACCCTTCGACGCCCAGTCCTTGAGCGTGCGAGTGAGGTTGGTGGCCCGCGCAATCGGCAGACGAGCGGCAGCGCCGGCGCTGGTACGCCAAGCAACAGCACTCACGCTCGCGCTACGGCGCTCCGGAATCACGACGCCGTGTCCACCGAAAGCTGCGACCGAGCGCACAACGGCACCCAGGTTGCGGGGATCGGTGATGTTGTCCAGCGCGACGAGCAGCGGCGGCTCGGCGTGCTTACGTGCCTCGGACAGAAGATCGTCCGGATGCGCGTAGCGGTACGGCGGAACCTGCAGAGCGATGCCTTGGTGAAGACCGTTGGCGCTGAGGCGATCGAGATCCGAGCGCGGCACCTCGAGGATGGAGATACCGGCGTCGGCAGCCCGCTGAACAGATTCCTTCAGCCGGTCGTCGCTCTCGGTACCGACAGCCACCCACAGCGCCGTCGCCGGAACACCCGCGCGCAGGCACTCCACCACCGGGTTGCGACCGAGCACGGTCTCGGGACCGTCGAGAACCTTGCGGCCCGGACCCGGACGGCCACCGCGGCCCTGGTTCTGCTTCTCGTCGGCCCGGGCGGCGCGCGCTGCACGCTTCGCCGCGGGGTGCTTGGTGCGTGCCTCGGCGGGAGGCGTAGCACCGCGGCCGGCGAGACCACGCTTGTGCTGGCCACCGGAACCGGCAACCTGGCCCTTCTTGGTGCCGCCCTTACGGACTGCGCCGCGCCTGCTCGAGTTTCCAGCCATTGTTACTGCCCTGCCTTAAGGGACCATTCGGGTCCGTCGGGAGTATCGGTTACTTCGATACCCGCCTTGATGAGGCGATCGCGGACCTCGTCCGCCACCGCCCAGTTCTTTTCCGTACGTGCCTGCTGCCGACGATCGAGATCGGCCCGCACCAACACGTCCAAAGCTTCCATTGCCGTCTCGGTGTCGCCACCGGACTGCGTCCAATGCTCGTCGAGTGGGTCGACGCCCAGGATCGCGAGCATGGCCCGCACCTGGCCGGCAGCCACCCGAGCCGCGTCGAGATCACCGGCAGCAAGCGCGGAATTACCCTCGCTCGCCTTGCCGTGGATCTCGGCCAACGCGATCGGCACCGACAAGTCGTTGTCGAGAGCCGCCGCGAAACCTTCGGTCCACGTGCCGAGTTCGACGCCACCTGCGCGCTTGTGTGTGCGCAGGACAAACGACTCGAGCCCCTGGTAGGACTTCGCACTTTCGTCCAATGCCTCGTCGGAGTACTCGAGGTTGGAACGGTAGTGCGCACTACCGAGGTAATACCGAAGTTCTTGCGGGCGAACCTTCTTGAGCACGTTCGGCACCGAGAGAACATTGCCCAACGACTTGGACATCTTCTCGCCACTCATCGTGACCCAACCGTTGTGCAGCCAGTACTGAGCGAAATCGTCGCCGGCGCACTTGGCCTGAGCGATTTCGTTCTCGTGGTGAGGGAAGACGAGATCGCGTCCACCGCAATGGATGTCGAATGCCGCGCCGAGGTAGAATTCCGCCATGGCCGAGCACTCGAGGTGCCAGCCCGGACGGCCTGGTCCCCACGGTGTCGGCCACGAGGGCTCACCGGGCTTGACGGCCTTCCAGAGAGTGAAGTCGCGGGGATCGCGCTTTCCCTCGGCGGCACTCTCGCCCTGATGGACGTCGTCGAGTTTGTGGCCGGACAGTGCGCCGTACTCGGGGTAGCTCTGTACGTCGAAGTAGACGTCACCGCCCGCCGCGTACGCGTGGCCGTTCTCGATCAGGCGTTCCATCATCTCGACCATCTGCGTCACGTGACCGGTGGCCCGCGGCTCGATGGACGGGGGAAGCACACCCAATTGGTCGTAGGCCCACGTGAACGAACGCTCGAACGTCGTCGCCCACTCCCACCAAGGTCGGCCGGCGTCGGCGGCCTTGTTGAGGATCTTGTCGTCGATGTCCGTCACGTTGCGCACGAAGGCAACGTCATTGCCGTGCGCCAACAGCCAGCGTCGCAGCACGTCGAAAGCGACGCCGCTGCGAACGTGTCCGATGTGCGGATCGCCCTGAACTGTCGCCCCACACAGGTACACCGATGCATGTCCGGGGGCCAACGGAACAAAATCCCGAAGGGCCCGCGTACCGGTGTCGTATAGGCGCAGGGTCACGACCAGCGATCTTACCTGTCGTGTTCGGTTGTCATGACCAACGCGGTGGCCATGGCGGCGATCCCCTCGCCGCGACCGGTCAAGCCGAGGCCGTCCGTGGTGGTCGCAGACACCGAAACCGGGGCGCCGAGGATGTCCGAGAGCACCCTCTGTGCCTCGTCGCGTCGCGGCCCGATCTTGGGGCGGTTACCGATGACCTGCACTGTTGCGTTGCCGACGGTGAACTGGTTTTCCTCGAGCAGTCGGCGAACCTCGGCCAACATTCGAGCGCCGCTCACGCCGTCCCATTCGGGCCTGCCGGTGCCGAAAACCGAACCGAGATCACCGAGGCCCGCCGCGGAGAGCAACGCGTCACAGAGCGCGTGGACGGCGACGTCGCCGTCCGAATGCCCTGAGCACCCGTCTGCTTCCTCGAACAGCAACCCCGCCATCCAGCAAGGTCGGCCCACCTCGATGGGGTGGACATCCGTGCCGAGACCGACGCGCATCTAATTTCCGTTCCGTGAGTCCGCACTCAACTCTGTCTCCTCTGTCTCCGAGATCAGGAGCGCCCGTGCAAGGACGAGGTCGAGTGGAGTGGTGATCTTGAAGGCGAGAGCGTCGCCGGGAATCGTCTGGACCGAAACACCGAGACGCTCGACCAGAGCGGCATCGTCGGTCGCGGCGACGCCACCGGCGTCGTACGCACTCCGCAGGACGTCGGTGGAGAAGCCCTGAGGAGTTTGAACCGCACGCAACTCCGAACGAAGAGGCGTACCGGTGACTGCGCCGAGTACGTCGACCGACTTGATCGTGTCGGTAACCGGAAGTACCGGAATGACCGCGGAGCTGCCGGCCTGGAGAGTTTCGACGACACGTGCGATCAGCGCCGGCGGCGTCAATGCCCGCGCGGCGTCGTGCACGAGTACAAAATCCGCGTCACCGGCAGCATTGAGGCCGGCTCGAACCGAATCGGTCCTTTCGGCGCCACCACCGACGACGTCGACGTCCGCTGCGAGACCGAGGTCGGCCACGACGGATTCGACCAGCTCAGGCGGCACAATGACAACAACGCGGTCGATCGCTCCGGATTTCCGGAGTCCATCGACCGCGCGTGCAAGCATGGTGCACCCACCGAGTTCGACGAATGCCTTGGGCAATTTCTCGCCCAAACGCACTCCCCGACCTGCAGCAGGTACCAGGGCTACTACTGCCACTGTCAGCTTTGTTGTATTACCGTCAGGACGCGGCCGCGAGGACCTCGTCGAGAATGGTCTCTGCCTTCTCGGTGTCAGTGCCCTCGGCGAGCGCGAGCTCTCCGACGAGAATCTGACGAGCCTTGGCGAGCATGCGCTTCTCACCAGCGGAAAGTCCACGGTCCTGCTCACGACGCCACAGGTCACGAACAACTTCTGCAACCTTGTTCACGTCACCTGAGGCAAGCTTCTCGAGATTTGCCTTGTATCGACGAGACCAGTTGGTGGGCTCTTCGGTGTGCGGTGCTCGCAGAACCTGGAAAACCTTGTCAAGGCCTTCTTGGCCGACCACGTCACGAACTCCGACGTACTCTGCGTTGTCTGCAGGAACCCGAACTGTGAGATCGCCTTGAGCGACCTTCAGAACCAGGTACTCCTTCTGCTCACCCTTGATGGTGCGGGTTTCGATAGCTTCGATCAGCGCCGCACCGTGATGGGGGTATACGACGGTGTCTCCGACCTTGAAAATCATGTGTCCCGTGCCCCTTTCGATTCCACTAGTTTAACACGTGAAAGAACCGACCACTCATCAACTGTGCAGGTCAGGGGCGTCCTTGCTCGAGCGTAGGGGTTGACAGGGCTTGTTGTACGTGCATTCAACTGGTCTGGAGCACCCCTGTGTAACCGACTGAAAGCCCACGCAGACAACCGTTGTGGCGACCCGACGGCCAGCCTGCGGGACCTTATCTACTACTCTGCCTAGTGGAGTGCGAACCTGACGCCGTGGAGGACAAATCGTGACTGCTATCCGTAAGCCGACTCGTCGAGTCGCTACCGCCATTGCACTGGCTGCAGGCGCAGCCATCGCGCTGTCCGCTTGCGGTTCCGGACAGGTGAGCCAGACCGCCGTCCAGCAGGCCGCCGTGAACGGCAACAGCGCCAACCTCGGTGAGATCGCACTGCGCAACGTGCACATCGCTTACCCCTCGTCCGAGGAATACAGCATCGAGCCGGGCGGCAACGCCGTGCTCGCATTCACCGTCGTGAACGACAGCGCCGAGACCACGGACAAGCTCGTCAGCATCACCACCGATTACGCAGCGCGCGTCATCGCAGGTGAAGAGGTCGGCGGCTTGACGATCAAGCCGCAGACGTCACTGCAGGCCGGTCAGTTGCCCGCCGGCGAGGGCGCCGCAACCGAGGCCGAGACCCAGATCAAGAACAACGAAGAGAACGACGACGCACCCGCTGCGCTCACTCTCGTCGTTCTGCAGGACATCAAGGCAGGCGTTCGCCCGGGCTTGACCGTCCCGATCACGTTCAAGTTCGAGAAGGCCGGTTCGGTCACCGTCGACGTGCCTGTCGATGCCGGCCCGCAGCTCGAGCGCAACGAGTCGGACAAGTCGCCCGACGTTGCAGAAGCTGGGCACTGAGCCCCGAATCACCAAGGCGCACACTGCGCCTCGCAGAACAATTTCAGCATCGCACTGGAGGCGGGGTCCATGTCGGACCCCGCCTCTAGTCTGTCCCGGTGGCCAAAGTGAAATCGAACTACCGATGCTCCGAATGCCAGTCGGTAGTGCCCAAGTGGGTCGGTAGATGTCCGGACTGCGACTCGTGGGGCTCGATGACCGAGGTCGCCGTCGTCGCACCCGTCGCCAGTCGCGCCGGCGCTTCACTCGCGAAAGCGGGGTCAAGCGCCGTACTACCAACGACGCCGGCCACCCCGTTGACACAGATCGACAGCACCTCGACGCAGGCCAAGCCCACCGGAATCGGTGAGCTCGACCGCGTGCTCGGCGGTGGTGTCGTTCCGGGTTCCGTAGTTCTGCTCGCGGGAGAGCCCGGTGTCGGAAAATCGACGCTACTTCTCGAGGTCGTCTACCGCTGGGCGATGCGCAGTGCCGAAGATCGAGCGTTGTACGTCACGGGCGAGGAGTCTGCCGGTCAGGTTCGACTACGAGCAGATCGCACCAACTCGGTCCACGAGCGGATGTACCTGGCAGCAGAATCCGATCTCGCGACAATCCTCGGCCACGTCGAGCAGGTCAAGCCGACCCTGGTCATCGTCGACTCGGTGCAGACAATGCTTGCTGCCGACGTCGACGGCGTCGTCGGCGGCGTGACCCAGGTCAAGGCCGTCACCAGCGCCCTGACCTCCTTGGCCAAGGCAAGTGGCATCCCGGTGCTTCTGATCGGCCACGTCACCAAGGACGGCGCCGTCGCCGGCCCTCGCTCGCTCGAACATCTCGTGGACGTGGTCCTGCACTTCGAAGGTGACAAGCACTCCACCCTGCGCATGGTCCGTGGCGTCAAGAACAGGTTCGGCGCAGCCGACGAAGTGGGATGCTTCGAGCTGAGCGAGCAGGGCATCAACGAGATCAGCGATCCGTCCGGGCTTTTCCTGCATCACCGTGAAGAAGCCGTGGAAGGCACTGCCGTCACCGTGATGATGGACGGCAAGCGTCCTCTGCTCGGTGAAGTTCAGGCCCTCGTCGCCACCACACCCCTGCCGACACCTCGCCGAGCCGTCAGCGGGCTCGACACTGCTCGTGTGGCCATGGTTCTGGCCGTGTTGGAGCGCCGCGTCGG
The DNA here is from genome assembly GCF_042728675.1 of Rhodococcus sp. NPDC060176. NCBI lineage: Bacteria > Bacillati > Actinomycetota > Actinomycetes > Mycobacteriales > Nocardiaceae > Rhodococcus > Rhodococcus sp. NPDC060176. The sequence goes on along the minus strand of NZ_JBHWYS010000003.1, from coordinate 231,750 downwards.
AGTGTCGATCTCGAAGGCCGACGTCTACGCCGCGACCGTCGGCGGTATGCGGATGACCGAGCCGGGTGCCGATCTGGCTCTCGCCATTGCAGTCGCTTCCGCCGTGAAAGCCAAACCCGTCCCCAAGGGGCTCGTCATCCTCGGCGAGGTCGGACTCGCCGGAGAGGTTCGACGAGTTGCCGGCGTGAACCGACGGCTGATCGAAGCTGCCCGATTGGGATTCACCAGCGCCATCGTGCCGGTCGATTCCGGCCCGAACATTCCCGGCATGCGCGTCAACGAAGTGGCGAATCTGGCCGAGGCGCTGGCCTACGCCGGATTGATGGGCGGCAAACAAGCCCCGTCTCGCCCCAAGCTCACACCGGTGAAGTGATCGGCGTGCGGCCGACTACCTCGTCAGACCGACGAGGTGCCGAACGGGGAAGTCGGTTCGCCGTCCACGAACTCCTTGGTCTTGGCGAAGTGTTCCGAGGTGATGGTCAGGAACAGTCCCCGGGATGTTCCCACCACCGTGTCCGGATCCGCTGTCGGACCTTCGACGATCACCGCTTCTGCACTGGTGTAGACCTTGCGGCGCACAACGCCGTCGATGCGGGCCCGGAATTCGAGCACCGATCCCAACGGGATCGGTCGGGCGAAGTCGATCTCGAGGTGCCCGGTCACCACCGGCGAGCCGAGAGCCATGCATGCCATACCTTGAGCCTCGTCGAAAGCCGTCGACAGAATGCCGCCGTGAATGACTCCCGGACCGCCCTGATACTTCTTGGCGACCTCCAGACGGCCGGTCACTTCCAGCCCGTCACCGGCCCTGAAACTCATCGCCATTCCCGCAGGCTGGTCGTCGCCGCAGCCGAAGCATTTCGACCAGTGCTGAGGCAGCTTCTCGCCGGCGGCCGGAAAGAATTCGGTCGGCTCCGGGAGGGTCAGGTCGTCAGGCAGGGTCCAGGTACTACTCATGGATAGGTAATCTAAACGGGGATCAGTCCGGCACAGGCATCGGACCCGACCGAAGTGACATCGACCTCAGCAGGGAGTTTCTCAATGATCAGTGCGATGGCGGACACACAGTCGTCGTCGGCATTGCGAGAGACCATCGCCAGGTTGGCGCCGGGTACCGCGTTGCGAGACGGGCTCGAGCGCATTCTTCGCGGTCGTACCGGCGCGCTGATCGTCCTCGGATACGACGACGAGATGGAAGCGCTGTGTGACGGCGGATTCAATCTCGACGTGGAGTTCGCCCCGACCCGATTGCGCGAGTTGTCGAAGATGGACGGCGCGGTTGTCCTCTCGACGGACGGCACACGCATCGTGCGCGCAAACGTCCAACTCGTTCCCGATCACAAGATTCCTACCGTCGAATCCGGCACCAGGCATCGTGCCGCCGAGCGTACGGCGATTCAAACCGGCTATCCCGTGGTGTCGGTCAGTCAGTCGATGTCGATCGTCAGTGTGTATGTCGGCGGTATCCGGCACGTCATCGACGGCTCGGCCACCATACTTTCGCGCGCCAACCAGGCCGTCGCGACGCTCGAACGATACAAAGCGCGACTCGACGAAGTGACACGGCAACTGTCGGTCGTCGAAATCGAGGATTTTGTGACCCTGCGCGACGCGTTGACCGTCGTACAGCGACTCGAAATGGTTCGCCGTGTGTCGATCGAGATCGAGCAGGACGTCCTCGAGCTCGGCACCGACGGTCGCCAGCTGGCACTGCAGCTCGAAGAACTGGTCGGCGACAACGACATTGCACGTCAACTGATCGTTCGGGATTACCTTGCCGCCCCCGAACCCATCGGTACCGCGGCGATGGACAACGTCCTCGTCGCACTCGATCGCGTCACCGACGCAGACCTACTCGATCTCACGACGCTTGCGCGTGTGCTCGGTTATCCGGGCACTATCGAAGCCCTCGATACTCCGATGACTCCTCGCGGATATCGCGTACTGATGCGTGTGCCTCGATTGCAGTTCCATCAGATCCACCGCTTGGTCGGATCGTTCGGCACTCTCCAGTCGCTGCTGGCCGCTACGGCTGCCGATCTGCAGTCGGTCGAGGGCATCGGCGGGCTGTGGGCCCGTCACATCCGTGAGGGACTGTCCCGGCTCGCCGAGACGTCGATCACCGGATCGTTCAACTAGCCAACCCGTTCGCCGCTTGCTCGCTCTCACGCGATGTTGAACGGCTCCGGGGAGCTTCGCAATGCGCCGAGCTGACCGACAACCGTGTAGGCGCCTGCGCCCACCGGATTGCGCTCGGGGTTCTGCGCGGTCGCGCACTCGGGGTTCGAGGTCGTGGCCGACCAAGCGACCTTGAACGCGGCTTGCTCACCCGGAGCGAGGTTGCGCACGTCGGCAGCGGGCTGCGGGTAGCAGTCGACGTTGGACCACAGACGGGTCTTGCCGTCGATGCTGTAGACGAGCACCTGCTGAAGGCCGCCCGCCAGATCTCGATCACAGGGTGCCGAACCGATATTGGTGATGACGATCGTGAACGACGGCTCTTCGCCGGGAGCGAAGGTCGCCTTGTCAGCGGTTGCCTTGACTGCCAGCGACGAGTCGGCGCACTGACCGGCCGGAACCGGGGCGCCGGTGGTCGACGAAGACGACGCCGATGTCGACGATCCCGAAGCTTGCGTGCCCGAGCCGCCCGATCCACCGGCAGCGCCCCCACCCGAACCACCGTCACCCGACGGCGCGTTGGATCCCGAAGGGTTGGGAGTGAACGAGACGTCTGTTGTCAGCGACGAACTCGCAGCGGCCGAATCGGCCTCCGGGGTATCACTTCCACCGCCGAACAGGGCAGACGCCGCCCAGATGATCAACGCCAGTGCAATGACGGCGGCACCAATGGCCAGCGCCCGGCGACGCCAGTAGATCTCGGGGGGCAGTGGTCCATTAGGTTCCAACACGGACTCAACGGTAGTTGGCGCAGGGTCCACTAACCGTCAGCTGAGGCGGCGTGTCGGTACCCATTGTCTGCTGCCAGGTACCACTGCCCCGGAAGATCTAACCTTCGACGGTCTCGACGCTCTCGCCGATGTCGCCGACTGCGCCCTGAACTCGCATGTGACCGTCGGACAACGTGTACGTGACGCCGACGATCGCGCACGCACCCTTGTCCACCTTGTCGGCGATGATCCGGGACCTCTGCATAATCAGAGAGCCGGTCTCCACGACGTGACGGCCTTCGAGTTCGTCGACGGTGGACAAGCCTTCGTTGCGGCCCATCAGGATGGACGGGGCAACACGCTCGACCACACTGCGGATGAATCCATCGGGAACTGCGCCCTTGTCCAGGGCGTCGAGCGTTGCCTTCACAGCACCGCAACCGTCGTGCCCGAGGACGACGATGAGCGGCACGTTGAGCACGTGAACGGCGTACTCGATCGAACCGAGAACCGAATCGTCGAGTACATGACCGGCCGTACGCACGACGAACATGTCGCCGAGGCCCTGGTCGAAGATGATCTCTGCGGCTACGCGCGAATCACCGCAACCGAACAGAACCGCTGTGGGGTGCTGCCCGTCGACGAGTTTCGCGCGGTCGGCGATTCCCTGGCTGGGATGGATGGATGCGTCGTTGACAAATCGCTCGTTGCCTTCGCGAAGAGACTTCCAAGCGGAAATGGGGCTTGATCGTGGCATTCACTCATTGTGCACCCGCCGCATTTCGGGCTCTCGCCGGGAAGGTTGCGTAGACGCAAACGAAAGATCCGCGTCGGCTTTCACACCTTGTGATGAAGCACCCGAATTGGAACTTACTTCAGAGTCAGTTTCCTGATACCGTCTCCCAACGTGACCTGGAGCACTTCGAGCATCCGAGTGTGATCGAAGAAACCCGACCAGCACGATTCGGCCGGAAAGGGGGATGGCGTGAGCACCGAAGTTGAAACAACCGGAGACAACCCCGAAGTTGGAACAAGCGGGGACGCAACACCTGCCTCCCTGGCCAAGACGAATATGTTCTCGAACCTGCTGTCCGAGATCGGACTGCTGTTCACCTTCACCGTGCGTGTGTGCGTTGCCGCGGTCACGACCCTGCGACGCCGGCGCCTCGCCTGGCGTGAAGCGCTCGACCAGATGTGGTTTCTCGCCCACGTCACCTCGGTCGCGTCTGCTCTGGTGATGATTCCCCTCGGTGTGGGAGTAGCACTGCAGATCGGTGCGCTGGCAGATCAAATCGGCGCGGGTGCGTACAGCGGTGCCGTCGTCGCGTTCCTCATCATCGGACAGGCCGGACCTCTGGTGTGCGCCCTGATCATCGCCGGCGTCGGCGGTTCCGCGATCTGCGCAGACTTGGGAGCGCGAACGATCCGTGAAGAAATCGACGCACTCGAAGTGCTGGGCCTACCCGTGCTCGAACGCCTGGTCGTGCCCCGGATGATCGCGATCGCGATCGTCTGCCTCCTACTGAATTCAATAGTTCTCGTAATCGGTTTGGGCGCAAGCCTCTTCGTTCACGTCCTGATACTCGACGGCAACGCACAGAGCTTCCTACGCAATCTCGTTCAATTCAGTCAACCCAGCGACTTCGTCGTATCCGGCATCAAAGCCGTTGCCTTTGCTCTCATCTCGGGAATCGTGGCCTGCTACAAGGGCTTGACCGTCAAGCGTGGAGCCCAAGGCGTCGGCGATGCCGTCAACGAGACCGTGGTGCTCTCGTTTGTCCTCGTGTTCGTCGCGAATCTCGCGATCACCCAGTTCTACCCGCTGTTCGTCTCGGTGAAAGGTGCCTATTGATGCACCTTCCCATCGCAATTCGTGCCAAGCGGGTCAGTTCGCGAACCGTCGACGGGTTGAGTCGACTCGGCGATCAGTTCACCTTCCACGCGCGCGTGATCACCTCGATTCCGGCAACCCTGCAGCGATACTGGCGTGAAGTGGCCCGTCTGGTCGCGCAGGTGGCATTCGGTTCGGGCACCCTCCTCGCCGGCGGCGGCAGCGTCGTCGTCATCTTCGCGATCTCGTTCTTCGCCGGTTCCCAGATCGGACTCGAGGGCTACCGCGGGCTCAACCTCGTCGGCCTCGCTCCACTGTCGGGGGTGATGTCCGCCATCGCGAACACTCGCGAGGTCGCACCGCTCGTCGCCGCAATCACCTTGGCAGCCAAAGTCGGAACCGGATTCACCGCGCAACTCGGCGCCATGAGGATCTCCGAGGAAATCGACGCACTCGAGGTCATGGCGATTCCCTCACTGCGGTATCTGGTCACCACCCGAATGATCGCGGCACTGATCGCGGTGGTCCCGCTGTACCTCGTCGGCCTGTTTGCCTCGTACATGGCAACGGCGCTTGCGGTGATCCGGGTCAAGGGACAGTCCGAGGGAACGTACGGGTACTACTTCAGTCTTTTCCTCTCCCCCAACGACATCTGGCTGTCACTGATAAAAGTCATGGTGTTCGCGGTCGTGGTGACCCTCGTGCACTGCTACTACGGTTACACCGCCACAGGTGGCCCCGAAGGCGTCGGACGAGCCGCCGGGCGAGCCTTGCGCACCAGCATCGTCTTCCTTGCTTTCACCGACGTCGCGATGACCATTGCGCTGTGGGGACTCAAACCTCAAGTACCCGGGTTGACCGGATGATCGTCACGAATACCAGTCGAATCACGCTGGCACTGCGGGGTTTACTTGCCGTTGTCTTGCTGATCATCGCCTATGTCTTCCTGTTCAGCAGGGGAACGGACACCTTCGGTTCCACACCTCAGGTCAGCGCTGTCGTCCCCGCCGCCGCCGGTGCGCTACGCGTCGGGTCGTCTGTTCAGTACCGCGGCGTCGTAGTCGGAACGGTAGCCGACATCGAGCCGGGCACCACCGCGTCCACCGTCTCACTCGCAATCGACGAGGGTGCGTTCGAGGACATACCGTCGACGAGTCAGGTGAGGCTGATGCCCCGCAACATCTTCGGCGACTTCTTCGTAGACCTGATTCAACCCGCCGGACTCTCCCGTGGCCCTGCTCTCGCGCCGGGTACGGAGTTGGTATCGGATCAGTCCGAGGTCGCGGTCCAGCTCTACCAATCGATCTCGCGGATCTACTCGCTCGTTTCTTCCCTCGACCCCGCCGACATCAACGTCGCGCTCACGGCAGTCTCGGACGCGATGAGCGGCAAGGGAAACCAGATCGGTGAATCTCTCGATTCGGTTCACCACGCGTTGGTCGGTGCGCAGCCCGTCATCGACGGGCTCGGTGACGACCTCGACGACATAGCCACCCTCGCCGACAGTCTCTCGTCGAGTGCGCCGGACATGCTCGCCGCATTCGAGAACTCCATCACCACATCCAAAACCGTCGTCGAGAAATCCGACGGATTGGCGGCGCTTCTGCGAGCCGGTACCAGCACGGGTTCTGCTGCCGCGACTGTGATCGGTGACAATCGTGACCGCATGATCACCGTGATCGGCGACGCCGATTCCCTCACCGGCGCAATCACTTCACGACCCGACCACATCACAACCTTCTACACCGGCCTGCGCAATCTCACGATCAAGCTTCCGCCGGCGTTGGCACACGGGCCATGGCTGAGCACCGACCTGCGGCTGTCCGTCACAGATCTGTATCCGTACGGCAAAACTGACTGCCCACAATACGACGCGGCCCGCGGCCCCAACTGCCCTGCCGCCGCTGCCGCGTTCGGCGGAACCGTCGGACCGGTCGGCAGTCCCGTCGAACAGTCGCTGATCGCAGCTCTCACCCAGGGAGGTACAGCGTTGGACACTCTGGTGGCCGGACCGGTACTTCGTGGCACGACGGTGGTGGGCGAATGAGCGTGAAGAAGTCTCTGATCAGATTCGGAGTGTTTGCCGCACTGTCGATTCTCGCCACCGTGATCGTGGTGAGCACCCTGATCAACCCCGTCTCCGGGCCGAGTTCGCAGTACCAGGCCGTCTTCGCCAATGCCTCCGGTCTGGTCACGGGCAGTGACGTACAGATCGCCGGGGTCCGAGTCGGGCGCGTCGAGAGCGTCGAGTTGGTGAACAATCAAGCCGTCGTCGGTTTCGAACTCGAATCCACACAACGCATTCCGACCGACGGTCGAGCAGTGGTGAGGTATGCGGATCTGTTGGGGGCACGGACGATTTCGATCGAATCAGACCCATACGAACGTGCAACTGGCAACTACCTCTCCCCCGGGGCCACCATTCCGGTGGAACGGACTCAGCCGGCGATCGACCTCACCGACATCCTCGGCGGCTTCCGTCCACTGTTCGACGCACTTGACCCCGCAGAAGTCAACGAACTTGCCGGACACGTCGTGCAGGTATTCCAAGGACAAGGTTCCACCGTCGAAAGCCTGCTCGAGCGCACCGTTGCCGTCACCGAGAACTTGACGTCCCGCGACGCGATCCTGGACCAGCTACTGACCAACCTCGACCGGGTACTGACCGTCACCACGACGGATCGACCCAACTTCGTCGAGATGATCAACACCCTCGACACACTGGTCGGCGGTTTGGCACAGGACCGCCAACAGATCTCGGCCGCAGTGGATTCCGCAGGTGCCCTGACCTCTTCCCTTCAGGACTTGGTCACGCGGGTCGAGCCTGACTTGGCGGGCACACTGACCTCCATCGATCAGTCGGCCCGCGCCGTCGTCGACAATCGCGACTCGCTCGCGACAGGTATCACCGCCTTCGATCAACTGTTCACCCAGTTGGGAATCGCAATGAGCTACGGCAGTTGGGCGAACATCTACATCTGCAACTTTCGACTCAGTGCACTGGGTCAATCGGTGGCGCTGGGTGGTCCCGAGCGCTCGGCGGTGTGCCGATGAACTGGCTCACCGTCAAGAACCCGGTCCGCAACGGAATCATCTGCATTCTCGTCGGAGTCGGAGTCGTTCTGGCCGCACTTGTCGTCCCTCAACTGATTTTGAAGGTCAAGACCAACGAGTACCACGCCGTATTTGCCAACGCCACCGGGTTGACGCGAGACGATCCGGTCAACGTCGCAGGAGTTCCGAGCGGGGTAGTCACGTCGTTGGCGGTCAGCGGCAACTCCGTTGACGTCACCTTCCGACTCGACGACAGCGTCAGTCTCGGCGAAGACTCGCGTGCGGACATCAAGATCTCGACTCTGCTAGGCCGACGCTCGCTCGATATCACTCCGAACGGATCGCGCTCGTTGCCCGCAGGTTCGACCATCCCCATCACGAATACCAGTGTTCCGTTCACTCTCGACGACCTCGGACGCAGCGCACAATCCACGTCGGAAAACCTTGACCTGCAACAACTGCGAAACATGCTGACCGTGGTCTCCGACAACTCACCGAACGATCCCGAACTCATCCGCCGCTCACTCGAGGGCATCGACGCACTCTCCGGGGTCGTCAACGACAACGACGATGCACTGCGCTCCCTTCTCACCGGGGCGCAGCAGACCACGACAACCCTGACCGAGCAGAAGGACACTCTGCAAACCCTTCTGGGAAATGCAGATCTTGTGATGGCCACGATCGCCGACCGTCGGGACGTGTTGAATGCTCTTGTACAAGACCTGAATCAGTTGAGTACCACCATTGCCCAGTTCCTCGGTGACAACCAGGCTTTGGTCGACTCGGTCATGGGAGACATCCACGAGGTGACGGGAGTTCTGTCCGAGAACGAACAATCGCTGACCACGCTGCTCGACAACTTCGCGCCCAGCGTCCGCTACGTCACCAACGCGACCGGCAACGGCAACTGGCTCGATCTCAACTCACCCTCCACGCTCATCCCGGACAACTGGTTGTGCGTCGTAGGGCTTGTGCAGGGGTGCCGATGACCACGACCGTCAAGAAACTTGCTGCCCTGGCCGCAATGGTGATCTGCGCGATCGGCGCGATCCTGTTCGTCACGCGTGACGAGCACCGACTCACTCTCACTGCCGAATTCACTTCCACCGATGCCATCTTCACCGGCAACACGGTGACGATTCTGGGAGTTCCCAGCGGGAGAGTCGAGAGCGTCACACCGGACGGGCCCCGGGTACGGGTGACACTGAGCCTGCCACCGGGAACACGCGTGCCGGCCGACGCGCAGGCCTGGGTTCTCTCTCCTTCGGTCATCAGTGACCGCACGATCGAGCTCGGCCCCGGCTACGAAGACGGTGAGTTCCTCACCAACGGCGCGGTGATCCCTCTCGAACGCACTCACTCTCCTCTGACGTGGGACCAGCTCACTGCTTCGGTGAACGAACTGACGGTCGCGCTCGGCCCTGGCGCCGACGGCGGTGGGATCGGTGACCTCATCGGAGAAGGCGCCCACGCGGTGGACGGCAACGGACAAGCATTTCACGATGCCGTGCAGTCCATCTCACAGGCAAGTTCGGTGCTGGCGGGTGCAAGTCCTGACATCTCCGAGCTGGTGAAGAACCTGAACACCCTCGTGCAGTTGATCGCGGACAACCAGACCCAGGTCGATTCGCTGTCGAACTCGGTGACACTGACCGCCCGCACGTTCAGCGAACAACGCGAAGACATCAGCGGGGCGCTCGATTCCCTGACCACGTTGCTCGGACAGGTCTCGGCGCTACTCGCTGAACACGGCGAGAGGGTCACCGCCGACCTCGGTGCGCTCGCACAGTTGACCGGAGCAGTGGCGACCAAGCAGGACCAACTGCGCGAGATCATCGAAACGGCACCAACGGGATTCGAGAACGTCGCCAACCTCGTCACCGAAGACGGCCGAGCACGCGGCCGCTTGGACATCGCCACCGATCTGTCACAGTTCGACACGACACGAGCACTGTGCGAGAAGATGCCGATTCCACTGTGCACCGGGCCGGGAATCGTCAATCCCATCGAATTCCCTTCCGCAGGCAGTTCCGAGCTGGCACGCATCCTGGGTGGAGGCAACTGATGGCGTCGAACAGGTCCGTGGCGAGCATTGTTGTGGCACTTGCCATCGCAGCACCCTTGACCGGCTGCAGTCTCAACTTCCAGCACCTCCCCCTCGGTCGCGGCCTGCCAGGACAGTCGTACCCGTTGAACATGGAGTTCGACGACGCTTCACTACTTCCAGTCGGCGGCGAGGTACGGATCGGGCAGGCTGTCGTCGGCAAAGTCACCTCGATGAGCGCGGAAACCTTTGCCGCCGTCGTCCATACCGACATCGAGTCCGACATCGAACTACCCATCGGCACCCGCGCCCGAATCGAGCTGTCCACCCCGATCGGCGATGCATTCGTCAACCTCGAAGTTCCGGCCGATGCGACCGGCCCCGTCCTCGAACCAGGTTCCACCATCAAACGATCGGAAACCGTGCGCGGGCCCGATGTCGCACAACTACTCGGCGCCGTCGGAACTCTGTTGAACGGCAGCGGGTTGGCGCAGGTCAAGAACATCGTCAGCGAGGCTGATCAGATTCTCGACGGCAGGGACGAGACGATCCGCGATCTGCTTGCGCGCCTTGACGCTTTTCTCGGAACACTCGAAAACCGAAAAGAATCGATCAACTCGGCCCTGGACTCACTGAATCGGCTCAGCGCCTTGATCGGTGACGAGAGCGCCACCATCGACGAAGGGTTGCGCGCACTCACCCCGGCCTTGGGTGTTGTCTCCGACCAACGACAACCACTGCTGGATATTCTCGATGAGACCGACAGGCTCAGTACCGCAACCAATTCCGTACTCGATCAGTCGGCCGACCAGATTTCCGACATCACCGATCGACTCTCACCCATCCTCGACCAGTTCTCGGCGATGGGCCCGACACTGGGTGAGACGATGACCAACCTGGACAACGCGAAAGTGCTCCTCGAACGCGCCAGCCCAGGTGACTACGTGAACATCGACCTCGACGTCGATCTCGAGGGAACAGTGACCGGGGTGCTCAACGAGATCATTCCCGGTGCCGCACCTCCACTGCCACCTCTGCCTGCCTTCGACCGGGAGCTGCCGATCACGACACCCCTGCAAGGAGGCGCGCGATGAAGAACCGAACCGTCTATTTCGAGATCGTGGCCTTCCTCCTCATTGCGGTGATCAGCACGACGTACGTGCTCCGGCAAGTAGGTGCCGGAGATCCGTTCACCGGAACCTTCTCGGTCACCGTCGAATTGGAGAACGCGGCCGGAATCGCACCAGGTTCGGAGGTGGCATACCGCGGAGTCACCGTCGGCGACGTCGAGTCGGTGCAGGTGGACTCCGCCCGGGACCTCGTCGTGATGACGTTGAGCATCGCCGCCGACCAACAGATCCCCAACGATTCGCATGCGGCCATCAGCCAGGACACCGCAGTTCCGGTACTGAAAGTTCAGTTGTCCTCGCAGACCGACGGCAGTCCCTACCTCGCCGAAGGTTCGGTGGTTCCGGCTGACCGCACGTCGATCCCGGTCGCGTTGGGAACCGTCATCGCGAATTTCAACGCTGCTGCCGACACCGTCGATCCGGCAGACCTGCGGACCCTCTCGCACGAACTCGGTGAGGGATTGAACGGATCGGGTCCGGATCTACAGGCTCTTGTCGACAACTTCGACGTACTCGCGCGCACTGTCCGAGCCGATCAACCGCAAGTCAACACACTCGTACAGAATTCGCGTTCACTCTTTGCCGCGAACGAAGACAACGTCGATGCTCTTCCCGAAGTTGCACTCACACTTCGCCAATTGACAGATCAGGTACGAAACTCCGACCCGCAACTGCGCACACTCCTCGATCGAAGCCCGAGCGTTCTCGACAATCAGATACTCCCTCTCATCGAGCAGAGCCGTGAACCGTTCAGTCTGCTGTTGGCCAATTCCCTCGTCTCCACCCAGATCGTCACCGCACGGATGCCCGCCGTCGACGCCTTGTTGGTGGTGGTCCCGAAAGGTTTCGAAAAGTTCGGAAGCATCGTCAAAGACGGACGCGCGCAACTTGATCTGATCACAGCAATCGGTCCGGTCTGCCTCTACGACACACCCCGACGATCGGTACAGGACACCTCACCGACCACAATCGACAAGAACCAACACTGCACGGACCAATCGGGCCGCATCCAGAACCGCGGTTCGCAGAACATCCCCACCGCAACCGGAGCAAACACTGGAACGATCGACGGGGTCGCGCAATACGATCCTGCCGTCGGCACGGTCGCTACCGGCGACGGAACATCGATTCGCCTGGGCCTCAACGGTGGTCAGAACACCGTTCTCGGTGACAACTCGTTTGCCGCACTACTAGTTCAAGGAACGCAATGACCGAGACATCCGAACCCCAGACACCCGAACCCCAGACACCCACAATCGTCGAAAAGCCGAAGCGCCTTCGCAAGCAGAGCATGCTGATCGTCGCCGGCGTCCTGGTCGTCGTCGCTGCACTCGGATGGGGCGCATTCGCGACCTGGCAGAAATCGGTCCACGACGATGCCCGCACCAGTGCACTCGAGAGCGGACGGCAATTCGCCACCGACCTCGCGACATACAACTTCCAGAACCTCGATCAGAATCTTTCCGTGGTGCGCGACAACTCCGTCGGTGAGTTCGCCGGCCAGTACGCCCAAGTGGCAGCCAACCTGCAGAACATGATCGTGCAGTATCAAGCGACCTCGTCCGCGCAGATCATCTCAGCCGGGCTGGCGAGCAGTGACCGCGACAACGCCGAAGTTCTCGTTTTCCTCGATCAAACGATCACCAACACCAACTCCCCCGATCCGAGGATCGACCGCAACCGCATGCAACTCTCACTGGTCCGCGAAGACGGCGAGTGGAAACTGAGCAACGTGCAATTGTTGTGATCGGGAGGTCTGCCATCAGCAAGCGGCCGTATCGGCACGCAGCAGTATCGGAACGCAGCCGTATCGGAACGCAGCCGTGTCGGCGCCTGCCGATAAAGTGGCCTCCACAAGTCGACGTGTCCTTCGTCGGCCGGGAGCGCAGGTTCGAGGAGTGTGTCGGTAGCGGTGGCAGTGGAATCTTCGGTGCTGCTGAAGTGGTACTCCGATACGGCCCGTGACCTGCCGTGGCGACGTGAGGGCGTCAGTGCCTGGCAGATCCTGATGAGCGAGATCATGCTCCAGCAGACGCCAGTGGTGCGTGTTGCGCCCATCTGGGAAGAGTGGGTGGAGCGCTGGCCGGTTCCGTCGGCGATGGCAGCGTCCAGTCAGGCAGAAGTGCTTCGCGCGTGGGGCAAACTCGGTTACCCTCGACGTGCGCTGCGCCTCCACGAATGCGCCGGCGTCCTGGCCACCGAGCACGGTGACGTGGTGCCGCAAGACGTCGACATCCTGCTCTCACTGCCGGGAATCGGTTCGTACACCGCCCGCGCCGTAGCGTGCTTCGCGTACGGACAGCGAGTACCGGTGGTGGACACCAACGTACGACGCGTAGTTGCGCGGGCCGTCCATGGCAATGCGGAACCTGGCAATCCATCCAACACGCGCGACCTCGCCGACGTCGCGGCACTACTGCCGAGGACGCGAGAGCGCGCCGCCACCTACAGCGCAGCTCTCATGGAACTCGGCGCACTGATCTGCACGGCGCGGACACCGAACTGCGAAAACTGTCCGTTGCCGAATTGCGCCTGGGTCGCGTCGGGCAAGCCGGCACACACCGGACCGCCCAAGAAAGTGCAGAAGTTCGCCGGCACCGATCGCCAGGTACGGGGGAAACTGATGGCCGTTCTGCGTGAAAGTCACCGTCCGGTCGAACGTGCGCAACTGGACATCGTCTGGCCGACCGATCCTGGTCAACGTGACCGCGCGTTGCATTCCCTGCTGGTCGACGGACTGGTCGAGCAGACCGACGACGGCCTGTTTGCGCTGGCGGGAGAGGGTACGGCTTAACCGACTCGCATCGGGTCGCATGCTGCTGCGGGTTCGGCGGTCTGGGGTGGTGCGACTTCAGGATCCGAACGTCGAAGTGCAGCAGGAACGACGGGTACAACCGGGTCGCAGGGCGGAAGGGTCACAATCGGTAGTGCAGCGCCTGGCGGTGGCCCGCTGGTCGAGGTCGCAGGCTCGGCGCCGACGTTCGGGCTGTCAGTGGACACCGCGTGCGACCCGTCTGGAGAGAGGGCGATCAGCAATCCCGTCAGCATGAGCAGAAGCGGCAACACTATTGCCGCTGCCCACCGGATCCTGTTGACGGGCTGAACAGCCACGCCAGGCCGAACTTCATTTCCCCTCGCGGCCGCTACCAGCGCAGCGCCGATCGCCAGTTGTGCGCGCTCGCTCAGAAACAGGAAGCCGAGCCCGGCCAGTTCGGCGGCTTCGGCGCAGGGCTGCCTGGCCTCTTCCTTCACCAGCATCGCGACGAGCATCTTCGGAGCTGGGTCTTGTTCGGCGACGAGCAATTCCAAAGTCGCAGCAAATGTCGAGCTGTCTGCAAGCAACTCGGCGGTGGCGTAGCGGTGAGCCGAGTCCACGACGCCGGCACTCGGATCAATGGCCGCGATCACAATCTCGCTGCCGTCCGGCCAGAATGCGAGGATCGGCGAAACACCGTTCAGCGCGTCCACAGTCCGCAGGTAGGCAAGGCGGGCGTCCAGACCGTTGACCAACTCGACGTTCTCGAAAGCACTGGAAGACAACACATCCGGGACAAGTTCGCGCACGTCCGCACGCTCGCACATCACTCCGACGACGGTGGGGCACAGATTCGAGCGCAAAGCTCGGCTGGTGGCGACCTCCGCAGCGGAGGCGAGCGCGTGTGCCGACGTCTGCGCAGAGGGAAGAGTCCCGTCTACACCCCACGGGTGACGGAACTCGTCGATCGAACCAAGTAGCGGCGTGTCGGCATCTACGAGAGCTGTTGAAATGGAACTGTTTTCGAATACAACGCCCAGGCTTTCACGCACTGGATCCTCCATTGACTGTTGCGGGGGTCGAGATCTCTGCGGAGCCGTATCAGAACGTCAGGCCACTGAGCGCCATTGCGCCTGGTTCCAGCACGAGGTCCACCGGCGCTCGGCCGTCGACCGTGACGCGATACCCACCCGGGAGAAGTCCGACAAACGAGAAGCGACCTTCGAACGGCTTGACCGTCCGTGTTATCGCATGCCCGCATTGATCGACACCGTCGATCCTCACTGCTTCCGATATTCCGGACGTCACCAGACCCGAGATCTGCCCGTTCGCCGCAACCGGATTTCCCTGGACCGTCTGACCGTCGACAGAATTCCCTTGCGGATCACACACTCCCGGGGTAGTCGACACTCGCACGGTGACGTCGCCCGACCGCACGCGCACCGCACCCCGATCCGCAGTGACCACTGCCGCTATCGGTAAACCGTCAGTGTCGTCCCGATTACCTGCAGTCATCGTCGCGGTTCGAGTGAAGTATCGACCTGCTTCCAGATCCCCTACCCGGCAGAGTAACCCGACCTCGTCGATGCCCGAGTCGTCTCCGCAGTAGTCCGGCACGGACGGCAGAGTAAAACCTCGAGGCACCGGAAGTTGCACTACCACGTCCGAGAGCGACTGGTCTCGAACACCGATGTCGATGACATACGTCACCGGATCACCCTCTCGGACAATGCCGTTCGACGGTCCGGAATCGAGGCCCGGGCCGTCAGTGGGATCGAAAGGCGGTGCGCCGTCGATCGCAGTCAACTCGACGGTGAAGGGTGCAAACTCTCCTTCGGCTGCTAATCGAACATCCGACTGCACCGGGAGCACGCCGAGCGCAGCAGCGCCGACCACCAGAGCTCCGGTCACGACAACTACGCCGATGCCTCGTACTCCTCGGCGCCACGCCCTCGGCCGGAGTCCGACCGTAACGGCCTTCGACCACACCTCTGACAGACGAGTTCTCACGACGCTCCTTCGATGTCTGACTCTCGGGCCCCCGGCGGGCACTCTCGGCCGCATTTGGCGAATCCCGAGCTACGTTCAATAGAAGTCGCTCGAGGGACTCGAAAGCCAATGGTGAAGGCGTGATTGTGTGGGTGAACTTCTCTCACCCAGGGTGAAGTCCCGGGTGAATTGCCCGGGATGGCACACTCTGGATTCGCACCAGCTACGCTCCACCCTGTAGATAGATGGATCGAGACAATCCGCCCAAACGCTTCAATTACAACGGGGGCGCGAAGGCAGAAAGGGTCCGCGTTGATGTTCGGGATGGACGGCCATGACTGGGCAGCTATTCCCGAAAGACGCACGATCGCCGTGTCGATTCCCAGGCAGGCCCTGTTCGCGAAACTCGACCGCCGCGCCGCTCTGACCATCGTCCGCGCACCGAACGGCTACGGAAAATCGTCGTTGATCGCGTCGTGGCTACGCGCCAATCTGGCGTCCGAACGTATTCTGGTGTGGGTCTCGGCGCCACCTCCTTCATCGACACTCGCGACTTTCTGGGCACTGGTCCTGGAGCGAATTCACGCCGCCGGAATAGCACTACCCGACGCCGGTGGTCTCGCCGATCCTTACACCGCGATCACCAAATCCTTGAACGATCTGTCCCGACCCGTACTGCTCGTTTTGATCAGGCCGGATCTGGTACCGGAACCGGAGTTGGATGATCAATTGATCGAACTCCTCACTCGCTGCCACAATCTTGACCTCGTGGTGACGCTCTCAGGCTTCGGAATGTTCTCCGCGCCGTACCTTCTCGACACAGATCATGAGGTTGTCAACGCGGGCGAGTTGTTGTTCACGGCAGCCGATACCGCCCACGTACTGGAACAGACCGACGCTCACACGGCTGCGGGCGATGCTGAAAGAATCACATCTTTGACTGGTGGGCTTCCCTCGCTGGTCCGCGCCGCCGCTGCCGCAGTCGCAAAAATTCCAGGCGGCGACAATCGCCGGCAGGTAATCGAGGAGAACGTCGCGCGAGCGATAGACGACTACGTGACTGGTTCCGTCCTCACCATCGCCGAGCGCGTGAACCAACACGAGTTCCTGCTCGCGATCGCCTTTGCTCGATCGATCACCGTCGACATCGCCGCAGTCCTGTTCGAGTCCCAACACCACGATGCTGCAGAGACTATTCGTCGAATTCGGGCGAGACTGGTGACACTGGAGACTGCCGGATTACTGTCGCGTTCAGAAAGCGAGGCCGACGAGACTTGGGAGTTGTCGCCCGCCATTCGGCAATCATTACTCGCGCGCCACACCCGCAGTGGAATCGAACCGTCGCAACGTCTTTCATTCCTTGCCCATAATCGACTCGACGTCGGCCATCACGCGTCGGCGCTCGACTACGCGATCGAGGCACAGAATTGGACCCTCGCAGTCGACATCGTCGAACAGCATTGGGTGACGATGATCGTGAGCAGCCTGGACACGGTTCGCTCTGCACTTCAACGGATTCCGGTGGAGGCTGCCGACAAACACTCCGCTGTCCAGGCCGGGCGCGCCCTGTTCACCATGCATCCGAGCAAGCGTGCAAGTGTCGTCGACTCGCTGCCCGAATCGCCCGCCGAACTGTGGAAACTCGGCGCCGGGGCAGAGGCAAAAGACGCCCTCAGCATCGGTTGCGTCCAATCGATCATGCTCAGGCTCGCCGGCGAGTACGGACTAGCGGCAGAGACCACCAGGCGTCTGGCTCACCTCAGTCGCAGTGCGCTGGAGAACAACCCGGAGACCGTCAACGCACAACTCCCCCTCATGCGACTTCAATGGGCGATCAATTTCCAATTGAACGGCAGACTCACCGAATCCACGATCAAAGCTCGAATGGCATACCACGGTGCTCTGTCTCGAGGAGTCGACTTCATCGCTCGCAACTCCGCTGGCAGCGCCGCTCTGAATTGGGCGCTGGCAGGTGAGCCGCGACAGGCCGCACATTGGTTCGAACTCGAGCAGAAGCATCCGGACCCCGGAGGTTGGCTCGAACCTGTGGTCAAGATCGCCGGCTTGACCGCACGGGCTCTCACCGCTCTCGACACGCTTGACTTCGATGACGCACGTATCGCATTGACCGAACTCGGCGTTCCGTCCGACGCCGAGGAACTGTGGGCGTTCGTCGTCTATGCGCACAGCCAATTCGCCCTGACTCAGGGCACTGCGTCTTCCGCTCTGTTGTTGCTCCACAACGCGATTGAAGCTCATTCTAAGCAGTACACGGCTACATCTTTCGCGCTTCCTCTGTTGCAATCTGCCGAGATCGACCTCCTGCTCGCACTCGGCGAGGGAAACAAGGCAGTTGCTCTGGCCAAGGATATCGCTGATCCTGCAGCCAACCCGTGGACACTCGCGTCGGTGGCACGTTTACGCCAACGGATCGGCCAGAACGAAGCCGCCGTGGCGCTGTGTCACCAGTTCGACTGGTCGGGCGAATCCTATCCGCGGGCACAGATGGAATCGCTTCTGGTGCAGGCGGTTGCACACTCCGAATTGGGTGAGCCACGCCTCGCCGCTCAGGAATGGTCCAGAGCGTGCAGTATCGCGGAGCAAACCGGACTTCTGCGTTCGTTCGCGACCATCGCATCGACAGACGTCGAGAAACTCGAATCGATGGCGAAGTCGAATTCGCGAGCACTCGCCGAGTTCGCGAAAAAGCCTCGAGCTGAATCATTTCCGGAATTCGTGCACATCGTGGAACTGACCGAACGCGAACAGAAGGTACTTTCACTCCTGGCACTGGAAATGGGGTCGGCCGCGATGGCCGACAAACTGTACGTCTCCGTCAACACGGTCAAGACTCAACTACGCACTCTCTACAAGAAACTCGACGTACACAATCGAAACGAAGCGATAACGAAGGCACGTCAACTGCGCCTGCTGTAGTCCCGGACCGGATCTGATTCGGACTACATTCTGTAGACATGAGCACCGATACCTGTGTCTTCTGCAAGATCATCGCACTGACCGAGCCGGCGATTCTCGTTCACGAGAGCGAGACGACTCTCGCATTTCTCGACGCCCGACCGGTGAGTCGCGGACACACTCTGGTGGTCCCCAAGCGTCATGCGGAAAACCTCGATGCTCTCGAAAGTCATGAGGGCGCAGAGATGTTCCGCGTCGGGACGCTCATCGCCGGTGCTCTGCGGCGCTGCGACATCGCCGCAGACGGCGTCAACTTCCTGGTCAATGACGGTCGCGCTGCGGGCCAGACCGTGTTCCACTCGCACCTGCACGTGGTCCCCCGCCATCGCGGCGACAAGGCGAAGTTCGCTGCCGGACTTCTGGCCAGACGAGCCGTCGAACTGGAGCAGGTGGGCTCGTCGATCCGCAGTCAGCTCACTGTCTGAAGGAAGTCCGTCACGACGTCGCGGTAACGCTGCGGTTGATCGTCGTGGACCAGGTGACCGGCGTCCGCAATGCATACGTACCGGGCTTGCGGCCGCTCGGCCATCTCTCGCATCTGCCCCTCGGGGGTGATGGTGAATTCCCCCTCGATGAGCAAAGTCGGCGCCTCGATCGCCTTCCACTGATCCCAGAAGTGCCGCGTGCCCCACTCCTCCGAGATGTCGCGGAAGGTCGAGACGTCACCGTGCAGGTACCACCCGTCGTCGCGGCGGTCGAAGGAATCGAGAAAGTACTGGCCGGCGACGGGGCCGAAGAATTCCTTCATCGCGTCCTCGGAAGCAAACGGTTGCGGCCACGCCGAAATCATCTGCGCCCAATCCGCCGCGGTGCGTCCGCGAAAGTCCGGGGCCATGTCTTCGAGGACCAGGACACGCACCTTCTCGGGATGCGCAGCGGCAAAGCACCACGCGTGCAGAGCGCCCATCGAATGACCGATCACGATCATCGGACCTTCGATGGAGGAAACGGCCGATGTCAGGTCCTCGACGAATGCCTCGGTAGTCAGTTCCGCCGGCGCCGGCCTGCCGTGACCGGCGGCGTCGAAGGTGTAGACGTGGCCGAACTCCCGGATCCACGGCACATGGCGACGCCACGTTCGGGAACTGCCCATGAGGCCGTGCAACAACAGAATCGGCTGTCCCGTTCCACCTTCGTCATGCAACACGAGTGTCACGGTACGCGGTGAAGGTACACGGGTAATGTCGCTTTCATGGCAGTCGTGAAGATCAATGCAATCGAGGTCCCCGAGGGCGCCGGCCCCGAACTGGAGAAGCGCTTCGCAGCACGCGCTCACGCAGTCGAGAACTCCCCGGGCTTCCTCGGATTCCAACTCCTCCGCCCCACCGCAGGTGAGAGCCGCTACTTCGTGGTGACTCAGTGGGAGTCCGAGCAGGCGTTCGCCGATTGGCGTGACGGCCCTGCCCGTGAAGCCCATTCCGGCGAGCGTGTGAAGCCCGTCGCTTCGGGTGCGTCGTTGCTCGAGTTCGAAGTTGTCCTGGACGTCGCCGCCAAGAGCTGATCTCGAACGATTGTGCCCGCCTGGCCGGGCACAATCGACGGTCATCTCGGCTTCACGCGTTGACACGGTGCGGGCAGTAGTGCAAAAGTTCGCATGTAAACGCGATGGTCCGACAGGAATCCGGTGAAAGCCCGGAGCGGTCGCGCCACTGTAATTCGAGGTGAAGTGCCTTTTTCGGCACAACTATTTCGACAGCCAGACACTTCGGCCATCGCATGGACCTAGGGGACGCGAAAATCCCAGGAGGCTTCGATGGCTCTCGCCTATTCTCCCGATACGTCGATCGATTCGACTCGTCTTGCTTTCCTCGCCGCTGCGGTAGTTCTGTTCGCGATGCTGGCTCTCTACCTGGTCGGATTCGACCAGGGCGCGATCTCTCGCACCGGCATGTACATGCATGAATTGATGCACGACGGACGCCACTTGATGGGCCTGCCGTGCCACTAGTCGACAGTTTCACGAAGCTTCTCATTCGTGGATTGTTGGCTGGTTTGATCGCGGGCATTCTTGCCGGCGGTGTTGCGTTCGTGCTGGGTGAACCCCACGTCAACGCTGCCATTGCGATCGAAGAAGCCAACAGTGCCGCTGGAGAACATGCCGGCGAAGCCGCTGGGCATTCACACGGTGACGAAGAAGAACCACTGGTGAGCCGCGACGGGCAGCGCGCTGGGCTGTTCCTGGCCACCGCGCTGGCCGGACTCGCGCTCGGCGCTATCTTCTCGGTCGTCGCCAACTACGCGCGACGACTCACCGGAATGTCCGGGCCGTTGTTGGCGATCACCATCGCCGTCGGCGGTTGGCTGGCCATCGAGGCGGTGCCGTTCTTCAAGTACCCGGCCAATCCGCCGGCCGTCGGAGATCCGGACACCATCAACCAGCGGACACTGCTGTGGCTGGCGGCCGTGATTCTCGGGCTGCTGTCCGTCACTGCGGCGGCAGCTGCAGCAAAGGCAGTTTCCGGGCACGAGTTCCTCAGTGTGCGCATCGCCGCTCCGGTGGCTGCGTTCCTGGTGATCGTCGCGATCGGTTACGTCTCGCTTCCCGGCATCAACGAGGTGGGCGAGGACTTCCCGGCAACTCTGCTGTGGGAGTTCCGACTTTCCTCGCTCGCAACGCAGGCGACACTGTGGCTCGTACTCGGATTGGCATTTGCCTTCCTCACCGAGCGCGCGACCAAGAACGCCGACGTGGCAAAGAAGTACGCCCTTCGCTGAACCTGCTGTGCGCCTTTATTAACCTCCCGCGGTTGATAAAGGCGCACAGCAGTTGTTTTTTCAGCTCAGATGATGCACTTCCTGCAGCCCGTACACCGGCGTCGGAATGCCCTCGTAGCGTGCCTTCAACTGCAGCGCAAGGTACAGCGAGTAATGCCGCGACTGATGCAAATTGCCGCCGTGGAACCAGAGCGCCTCCTGCTGCGTGGGCTTCCACATGTTGCGCTGCTCGCCCTCCCACGGGCCCGGATCCTTGGTCGTGTCCGATCCGAGGCCCCACACCTTGCCGACCTTGTCCGCGGTGTCCTGACCGATCAGATCCGCCACCCAGCCGTTCATCGAGCCGTAGCCGGTCGCGTAGACCACCACGTCGGCAGGCAATTCCGTACCGTCTTCGAGGATCACGCTGTTCTCGGTCAGCTCACGAATGTTGCCGTGCGCGAGCTTGATGTCCCCGTTGGCAACCAGTTCTGCAGCGCCGACGTCGATGTAGTAACCCGAGCCACGTCGTAGGTACTTCATGAACAGGCCCGAACCGTCGTCGCCCCAGTCGTGCTCGAAGCCCGCCTTCTCAAGGCGATCGTAGAAGTCCTTGTCACGCTCGCGGATTGCGTCGTACACCGGGATCTGGAACTCGTGCATGATCCGGTACGGCAGCGAACCGAACGTGAGATCGGCCTTGTGCGTCGTCATGCCGGCAGCGAGGGCGCGCTCCGAATACAGATCACCCAAGCCCAGATCCATCAGCGAATCCGACTTCACGATGTGCGTCGAGCTGCGCTGCACCATCGTGACGTCGATGCCGTTCTCCCACAGAGCGCCGCAGATGTCGTGCGAGGAATTGTTGGCCCCGATCACGACGACCTTCTTGCCCACGTACTGATCCGGTCCGGGGTGCTTGCTCGAGTGGTGCTGATCGCCGAGGAACTTGTCCTGGCCGGGGAACGTCGGAACGTTGGCCTTGCCGGACATACCGGTCGCCATCACCAACTGCTTGGGACGCAAGGTCAGCTTCTCGCCGTTTCGATTGACCTCGACGGTCCATTCCTGGGCCTTCTCGTCGAACGACGCCGACGTGCAGGTCGTGGAACTCCAGTACGGAACCTCCATGACCTTCGTGTACATCTCGAGCCAGTCACCGATCTTGTCCTTCGGCGCGAACACCGGCCAGTTGTCGGGGAACGGCATGTAAGGCAGATGGTCGTACCAGACCGGATCGTGCAGGCACAGGGACTTGTAACGTCCACGCCACTGATCGCCGGGTCGCTCGTGGCTGTCGATCACGATGGCCGGAACTCCGAGCTGACGCATCCGGGCGCCGAGCGCGATACCGCCCTGGCCGCCGCCGACGATCACGACGTAAGGCTGTGTGGTGTAACCGAGTTCGCGGTCCTCGATCTCCTTCTGCTCGGCCCACGTGACGCGGTTCGGATCTGCACCGTGCTTCGCTCCCCGCGGCCGGCGAGTGCCCTTGCCTTCTTCGTGCCCCTTCAATTCTTGCAGCGACGTAAGCAGAGTCCAAGCGACATATTCCCCGGGTCGCTCCGCTCCTGCCCGCCGATCATCTACCTTCAAACGAAGGTGCCCGTGCGCACGCCCGGTAGCAGTCTCGAATTCGATCCAGGCAGACGTGACGCCGTCGGCTTCGTCGGGTGTCTCGGTGGTCCGAAATCCTGAAGGATCGGTGTCGTCGAGACGTTCGGAGAGCATGTCGGCGATCTGCTCGCGACCTTCGACGGTCTTGATGTTCCAGGTGAACGACACCAAGTCTCGCCAGAAGCTGTCGAGCGCGAATTTGCCTGCAACACGCTCGATGTCACGAGCGGCGAGTGCCGATTCGAAATCCGCCAGCCAGGCGTCGACGCGCTCCTGAGGTGTCACCGCCGTCGCCTTCACCTCAGGGGCGACTGCGGAATCGATGGTTTGCGTCATCACTTCTCCTTGTTTGTGAATGTGACACACAGCACATCGCATAAGTGGCCCCGGTCACAAGCGTTGCAGCCTGTTGCAATCCGAACCACTGTGACCAATCCCTCGATCACAAAACTAGTTGAAGTATGCAACGGTATGTACGATTCAAACCGCTTCGATGATGCGAATCCTTCGCATCGCCAACCACCCTCGACCCGCACAGGAGACACGCATGCCAAGTGTGAGCGCTACCGCCGAGCGGTCAGCACCCGGCGTCCGACCTGGTGGACTCGTCGTCGTCCTGGCTTTCGTCGGCATCGTCGCCGCACTCATGCAGACGCTTGTCGTCCCGTTGATCGCAGATCTACCCAAACTGCTGAACACGACGGCATCGAACGCGTCGTGGGTCGTCACCGCAACTCTGCTGGCGGGCGCCGTCGCCACTCCGATAGCCGGTCGACTCGGCGATCTGTACGGCAAGCGACAGATGATTCTGATCTTCACAATCCCACTCATTGCCGGATCGATCATTTGCGCAACCGCCAATTCGGTCGTTCCGATGGTGATCGGTCGCGGATTGCAAGGCACCTGCGCCAGCCTGATCCCGCTCGGTATCAGCGCGCTGCGCGATCTGCTTCCGCCGAAAAGGGTAAATTCTGCGATCGCACTGATGAGTTCGTCGATGGGAATCGGCAGTGCACTCGGTATGCCGATCGCCGCGGTGGTAGCCGAGAATGCAAGCTGGCGGGCTCTCTTCTGGGGATCTGCGGTGCTCAGTGTGCTGATTCTGATCCTGACCTGGTTCTTCGTTCCGGCAACTCCGGTACACGAGGCCGGCGGACGGTTCGACCTGGTCGGCGGGGTCGGGCTCGGAGTCGGCCTGGTTTCCCTCCTCCTGGCCATATCGAAGGGCGGCACCTGGGGTTGGACAAGCGTCACCACCGTGGGCTTGTTCGCCACAACGATCATCGTTCTTTTCGCCTGGATCTGGTTCGAACGACGCACCGACGAGCCGCTCGTCGATCTACGTGTCACTGCGAGGCCACAGGTGCTACTGACCAATCTCGCCTCCGTTGCAGCCGGATTCGCGATGTACGGACAGTTCTTGATCATCCCGCAACTCCTGCAACTGCCCGAGTCCACGGGATACGGCATGGGACAGTCGATGTTGGCCATGGGATTGTGGATGGCTCCGCCCGGATTCGTGATGATGGCGGTGTCACCGCTCGGCGCACGGCTCTCCGCACTGCGCGGACCGAAGTTCACACTCCTCACGGGCATCCTCGTGGTCGCCCTCGGGTACGGGTCTTCGATGCTGCTGATGGGCTCGACATGGGGACTGCTGATCGTCGCCTGTATTGCCAACGCCGGCATCAGTCTTGCGTACGGCGCCATGCCTGCCCTCATCATGGGCGCGGTACCGCCGTCTGCCACTGCCGCCGCCAACGGATTCAACAGTTTGATGCGCTCGATCGGCACGTCGATGTGCGCCGCTGTCATCGGTGTAGTTCTCGCGCAGATGACCGTCCAGGTGGGTGACCACACTCTGCCGTCGGAAGCCGGATTCCGGATCTGCCTGCTGATCAGTTGTGGGGCCGCATTGATCGCCGCAGCGATCGCGTTGTCGATTCCGTTTCGAAAGATGTCTTCCCGGATCGAAATACCCGCAGAGCCTGCGACTGCCGCGGCGAGCTGACCGCTGTCGGTTGCCCGCACTGTCGTGCGGGCAACCGAGTCACCCCTCGGCAGGCCTCAGTTTGCCGAGTCCCAGCGACTGAAATCCGACGACGTAGAACAACGTCCACAGCACGGCCCAGTCCACGAAACCCAGTGCATTGCCGTGCAACCCGTCGGCGACTGCCGGTTCGTGAAGAATGTGCTCTGCCGCAAAACGGTAGTAGAACAAGAAGGTAACCACCGCCAGCGCAAACGTGAGCACCGCGCGGATCGCCAAGTTGACCCCGTCCGCAAAACCCGTCGGCTTGTTACCGAAGGCGTTGGCCCAGAAGATCATCCAGAAGGCCCAGCACACACCGAGCTGCGCGGGGAACTGATGCACCACGCCGCCCAATTCGGCAACTGCATCGCTTCCCAACAGCGCCTTCACGACCGGAATGGCCACGAAGTACAAGCCTGTTCCCAGGGCGAAGTTGCCGATCGTGGCTGCGAGTGCCGTCTTTCCGCCGCCGCCGAACAGTCTCCACGGCCAGTTGTCGAGCGTTTGGCCGGTCAAGATCACGACCACCACGACGCAGTAGAACCACCCGAGTACGGTGTCGACGGTCATCAACGGATCGGTGGCGGAGAGCGACACGGACGGCAGGCCGAACACGAAGTAGAGCGCCAACGTCGGGACGGCGACAAACGCGATCTCACACAACCCCACCAGCGGTTGCTTCATCCCCAGGGAAGTCCACGGCCAATGCTGCCAGTTCAGGACCACCATCACCCAGGTCCCGAAGCCGAAGAGCACGAACAGCGCACCCGCGAAATAGCCGAGGCCGCCCTCACGATCGGCCGCGAAATCCGGGTACAGGCTCCCCAAGCCGTTTGCCAGGAGCCACGTCACCACGACGGCGAAGACCGCGGTCGCGACCATGATCGCCAGGCCCTTCACCGGCTGCGGAAGTCGATCGAAGCCGGCGAACTCGCAGTTGAAGCCGATGAACACCACAAAGAGGATCGCCCAGAAAAGCGCCGCATTGAACGGCAATGGGTAGAAATTCCACGGACTGGTGGTCGGATCGGCCAGAAGGTACCAACTCGCCACGGCCAGCACGAGAACGATCACGAGGTTGGCGATCCCGAACCCGATCCAGCGGCGTGACGGCTGGCGGCTCGGCGTCGCCGGTTCTGTGGGTGTGTCGACTGTAGCGGTCATGTTCCCTCTCCCAGATTGTCTCGCAAGATGATTCGCGAAGTGGTGGCGCAACTATGAAGCTGTTGCGCGGGGCACCGGGAGGGTTGCCGAGGGTTGCAAGCGCCGTCCGATTTTCCGGAATTGCAACACGGTGCAACCCTTCCGCATTGTGGTCGCCGTCACATACAAATCACTCACCGGTTCCCAGGCAACCGGTTCACTGCTTACGAGGAGAAACTGCATGAGCATCACGGGCAAGGTAGTACTGGTCACCGGCGCCGGCCAAGGCATCGGACGCGGAATCGCACTCCGCCTCGCCCACGACGGCGCCGACATCGCGTTGGTCGACCTCGACCAGACCAAACTGGATGCGGTTGCCGACGAGATTCGACGGATCGGGCGTCGCACAACCACTTTTGTCGCCGACGTCAGCGATCGAGCGCAGGTCAACGCAGCCGTCGAACACGCACACCAGGAATTGGGCGGATTCGACGTCATCGTCAACAACGCGGGAATCGCTCTCGTCGGCCCGATCTCCGACGCGACGCCGGAAGAGGTTTCCAAAATCTGGAGCGTTAACGTCGACGGCGTCCTGTGGGGAATTCAGGCCGCAGCGGCAAAGTTCCAGGCGCTCGGTCAGCGCGGAAAGATAATCAACGCGTCGTCCATCGCCGGCCACGACGGGTTCGCCATGTTAGGTGTTTACAGCGCAACAAAATTCGCGGTCCGAGCACTCACACAGGCTGCGGCCAAGGAATACGCATCGGACGGAATCACCGTCAACGCGTACTGCCCCGGCGTTGTGGGTACCGATATGTGGGTGACGATCGACAAGAGATTCGCCGAACTGACCGGTGCGCCGGAGGGCGCCACCTACGAGAAGTTCGTCGGCGGAATTGCTCTGGGGCGCGCTGAAACCCCGGACGACGTAGCAGGATTCGTCTCGTACCTGGCCGGGCCCGACTCCGACTACATGACCGGGCAGGCCGGTCTCATCGACGGCGGCCTCGTTTACCGCTGACCGCGGTGTCTTCACTGAAAACGGCGCCTTCGCCAAAAAAGCGGATGCCCGAGCCCGCGATGCCACCCGGTGAGGATCCTCGCGACTACGCGAGGACCCTCGCCGCGGTGTACGACGCGACGATGGCCGGAGACCGCGCACCGGCCCGCCCCCGGGACGTGGTACGCCAATCGTGGCAACGCCTGCGCGAGTTAGGTATCGACCCCGAGCACAACCGGGTCGAACCGTCCATGGACGTGGCCGAACTCGATCTCCGCCGCCGTGAGTCCGGACTGTACGACGTGCTCGACGACGTCACGCGCGGACTCGAATCGGTCACCGCAAGCGGCGAAAACATCATGGTCGTCGCGGATCTTCGCGGAACTGTGCTGTGGCGCAGCGGGTCCCATCGTGTACTGGACCAGGCCGCGAGGCTGGGATTTGTCGAAGGGGCGAACTGGGCCGAGGACAGCGTCGGCACCAATGCCATCGGAACGGCACTGGTGTCACGTCAGGCGGTTCAGATCTTCTCGGCGGAACACTATGCGCGCAGCCATCATCCGTGGACCTGTGCTGGGGCACCCATCCGCGATCCGCGGGACGACCGTGTCATCGGCGTAGTCGACATCAGTGGTCCCGCCAAGACCGTCCACCCCACCACACTGGCTCTGGTCGACGCCGTCGCACGTCTTGCCCAATCACACCTGCGCGACAAGCATCGGGACAATCTCGATCAATTACGTTCTGTTGCAGGACCGATGCTTGCACGGAGCGGATCACCTGCATTGGTGATCGATACCCATGGCTGGGTAGCGGCGGTCGACGCGCTACCCCACCGCTCGCGCGTGCTGCTCCCCGCAGCTTTGGCTCCCGGCAGGACGTGGTTCCCCGCCCTGGGCCTGTGCGAACTGGATCCGCTTCCCGGCGGGTGGCTGGTTCGGCCGATCACCACCGGCGAGAAAATCACCGCCCCCACGGTGCATATCGATCTGCGCGATTCCGAGAACATGTCGGTGACCGTCACGTCGGGGTTGGGCGAATGGGCGTACTCCCCGACCCAGCGGCATGCGGAGATTTTGTTCCTCCTCGGATCCGAGAGGCGCGGACTGACGGCATCTCGGTTGGCGCAGGATCTGTTCGGAGATCCGGCCCGCACGGTGACCGCGCGGGCCGAGATGTCGCGTCTGCGAAAGAACCTTGCCGGAGTTGTTGCGGCGCAGCCGTACCGGTTCGTCGATGCAGCACAGGTCACGCTCTCCTGCCCCGACGACGGCGCACATCTGTTGCCGTTCTCGAACGCGCCGGCAGTTCGTGCCGCTCGCCGTACTCAGGCCGGTTCGGAGGCCTGAGTAAGCAACTGCAAGAACACCTCTTCGGGCTGAGCGCCGGATACTGCGACCGCACGGTTGGCGACGAAGAACGGGACGCCGCTGACCTGGAGTTGGCGCGCCATGGACAGATCCTCGCGTACCGCCTCCGCGGCGGCATCGGAGTCGAGTTGCTCGCGCACGACATCGGCGTCGAGGCCGACGCTTACTGCCAGCTCGACCAGCACCTCACGGTCGTCGATCACCTTGCCGTCGCTGAAGTGAGCCTTGAACAGCGCTTCGAGGAGTTCGTTCTGCCGCTCGCCTGCGAGATGCAGCAACCTGTGTGCATCAAAGGTATTGGCGGCGATCACGGTTTCGAAGTCCAAGGTCAACCCGACCTCGGCTGCCGTCGCGCTGACGTGGGCGAACATCTGACGCACCTGATCAGGCGCCATACCCTTCATCTCGACCAGGGCGTCGAGTTCGGTGCGTCCTTCTCCCACCGGAGTCTCCGGAGCGAGCTGGTACGAACGCCAGATGACGTTGACGCGGTCCTTGTTCTCGAAACGATCCAGAGCCGAGAGGAACCTGGTCTTTCCGATGTAGCACCACGGACAAGCAACGTCCGACCACACTTCGATGGTCACGTCTTGGTCAATCACGATTTGATCAGTCACCGAAGGTGCAACAACAAACAGGGGCGGGATTAGTCCCGAGTCACGTGACCAGGCCACACCGGAACGCGATCAACGACGCACTCACCCGGTTGGGCACGCCGAGCTTGGCGAACAGCGAAGAGATATGCGTCTTGACGGTGGTCTCACCGAGGTACAGCCGTTCCGCGATGACGCTGTTGGCAGCGCCCGTCGCCAGGATTGTCAGCACTTCACGCTCGCGATCGGTGAGCGAAGCGAGCGGAGTGAGGTCGGGTGCCTGCCGACGCGGCGACGAGGCCACGATGGCGCGTAGAGAATCGGAGCTGAACAACGAGTGGTCCGACGCAACCACCCGTACTGCCTGCTGGAACGCCTCCGGCGCCGCATCCTTGCTCAGGAAACTGTGCGCGCCCGCCTCGACTGCCTGCACGACCATGTCGTCGACATCGAAGGCCGTCATCGCGATGACCTTCGGCGGATTGCTCATGGTCATCAGTTCTCGGGTGGCCGCCAAGCCGCCCACCCGTGCCATTTTCAGATCCATCAACACCACGTGCGGACGAAAACGAGTGACCTTGGCTGCGACCTGATCGCCGTCCTCGGCCTCGGCAACCACCACGATGTCCGGCGCTGCTTCCAGGATGTCCTTCATTCCGCGCCGAACCCAGGCGTCGTTGTCGACGATCAAAACTGTGATGCGCGAGTCAGCGTCCATAGTGCGCTCAGATTACCCAGTGGCCCCGACAGTTAGAGCTAGGCGGGCTACGACGACCAGGGCACCCAGCAACTGACGAGGAAATCGTCCCCCAGCGCGCCTGCCTCGACCTTGCCGCCGATCTCTCGCGCCTGTTCGGCCAACCCTCGTAGACCTGATCGCGAACCGATCGACGTCATGGGTGCAAGCTCGCTGAGCTTGTTGCGTGCAAGAATGCGAATTCCGTCGTGCGGCGACCCGGTGACCGAAATGACGAGCATCTGGTCGCTCGCGTACTTCTGGACATTGGTCAACGACTCCTGCACGACGCGATAACAGACGTGCCCCGCCAACATTCCGACATCACCCGGGAGCAACTCCGATTCGAGACGGCAGTGAATTCCTGCCGCGCGTGCGCTGTTGACCAGATCACCGATCGCGTCGATCCCCTGATGCCCGCCGTGTTCGCGACGATCACCGCTTCCCCTGAGCACTCCGACGATTCCCTTCAATTCGTCCAAAGCCTCGTGCGCGGTGGTTCTGATCATCGCAGCGGTGTTGACGACCTTCTCGGGATTGTCTGCCGCGCTGACCTGTAACCCACCGGCGAACAACGAAATCCGACTCAGACTGGCCGCGATCGTGTCGTGCATGTCGCGAGCGATCCGCGTTCGCTCTTCGGTGCGAATCATCTCGTCGCGCATCACGTCTGTTTTCTCAGTGGCCAGATCCCGTACGTGTTCGGCCTCGACGAGTTCGGTTCTAGTCCGAATCAGGAGCGAGAGCGCCACGACGATGCCGACCATGACGGCTGCGACGAGCCACGGGATCCAGATGGCGATGTCATATTGAACTACCGCCGAACCGTCCTTGGGTTTCATCGTTCCCATCGTGAGGACGGAGTACTCACGATTTCGAAAAGCGTCGTAGGTCAACGAAATTCCGCAAACGACGAAGACAGCTGCCGCAGCGGCTGCAAGCCGAGGTCCACGAGCGATCCGAGCAACGGCGAACAACGCGATGAGCGCCGCCGTCGCATCGGTGGGGAAGAACAGCGGGCCGACAAGCGTGATCGCCAGAACCACCCAGGGATGTTGATGGCGCCAGACAAGAGATATCCCACCGGCCACGCCCAGGACGAACCCGATCCCGACCAATACCGGTGGCATATTTCCCGACGCGCCTGCGATGCCCACCGTCATGAAGGAACAGAAAAGGCTGAACGCGACAGCGGCGGTAGTCCACACGCGTCGTCGCACAACAGTTCCTTTGGTAGTGATCACCGAGTAAGCGTATCGATCGCCACCGACGCCTCGAATCAGCCGAACGGGTGGACGAACAGTCAAGCTCCGACCGAAAGGATGAGGCGCCCCGATCTTTCGACTGAAGCGGTGAGCGGTCCCCACATCGTTGACTTGTGCCATACCAACTCTCGAAAGGCGCACATCATGCGATCACTCCGCACTCCCCTCGCCCTCCTCGCCGTCGGCGCAGCCCTGTTCGCCACCATCGCCTCGGGCGAAACAGACGAAGCGAAGAAGGTCGACGACAACGGTTCGTCCGCCGCACCTGCAACTGCGTTCGGTATCGGTGACGTCGTCGAACTGGGCGACTGGCGCGTCCAGGTACACGGCGTTGTCGATCCTTACGTCTCGACCAATCAGTTCATCACCGCGGATCCCGGAAACCGCTACGTCGTCGTCGACACCGAGGTCACCAACAACAGCGACAAGCCGTCGACGGTCTCGTCGATGATGTGCTTCGAACTGCAGGACTCGGCAAACAAGTCGTACAACATCACGTTCACCGACAGCAGCACGTCGAGTGTCGACGGAGAACTTGCGCCGGGCGCTGCCAAGCGAGGCGAATTGGCGTACGAGGTCCCCGAAGCCGCCACCGGTCTGCGCCTTCAGTTCAAGTGCGATCTGTTCTCGTCCGGCTCGGCAACGATCAACCTGTCGTGAACCGTCCGGGCGATCTGCTGCTGAGTCCGTGGGCGCTGGTCTCGGTGGCCGTCATCTTGGTCAACGACCACGTACTCAAAGGAGCCTTCGGGAACACGATGACGGGCAAGCTGTCCGACGTCGCCGGTGTGTTCCTGTTTCCCCTGCTTCTTCTCTCGGTTCTCGAGGTGCTCAGGCGAAGCCTGGTGGGGCGAGCAGCGATCGCCTGGTCCATCGCAGTCACGGGAATCGGCTTCGCCGCCGTGAAGGTGGTACCGCCGATCGGCGACGCGTACGAGTGGGTGATCGGGTTTCTCCGCCTGACCGCAGGAGGATTCCGCGGAGATCTCTTGCCGATCGTGGTCTTTCGCGATCCCTCGGATCTGTGGGTGCTCCCGATACTGTTCGCGAGCTACCTGGTCGTCACACACCACCGCACTCGGGCGCCGGAGGGGGCGCCCGAGCACGAGATGATCAGTCCAGGGCCGCGTCCAACGTGATGTCGACGCCGGTCAGTGCCTTGCTGATCGGGCAGGTTTCCTTTGCCGCCTGGGCAACCTTGGCAAAACTGTCGGCGTCGAGGCCGTCGACCTCGGCGCGAACGGTGAGCTTGATTCCGGTGAGCTTGAAGCCGACCGTGTCAGGGCCGAGTGACACGTCCGCGGTGATGTCGAGGCTCTGCGGGGTTCCGCCGGCCTCGGCGATCAGGGCCGACAACTGCATCGCGTAGCAGGACGAATGCGCCGCGGCGATGAGTTCCTCGGGGCTGGTGGTTCCGCCGGCCTCCTCAGCTGCGCGCTTGGGGAACGACACGTCGAAGGTGGCGACGCCCGAGCTGGTGAGTTCCACCTGTCCCGATCCGGCCTCGAGGGTGCCGTTCCAGGCGGTGCGTGCGGTACGAGTTGGCATTGCTGTCCCTACTTCCGTCTTCACATGATTCGGTGAACGCCTTGCGATCACGAACCTACCCGCGATACGTGAAGTCACACCTACTGTTTCGGACTGCTCTACCCGAGGAGCGTCGCAGACAGCAGTTTCTCGACGCGCGCCTGCGCGGAGTTCTCGGAGGAAAAGTGAACGATACGGCCGATATCGAAGACCAGTCCGAGCGCCGCATGGACGAGGAACCGCGCTTGGACGATCGTCAACTCCGGCCGTGCCTCGACGCACAGGTGCGCCCACTCCTCGACATTGAGCCGCTGAATGTTGCGCAACTCGGTCCGTGATCGATCCGGCAAGCTGCCGATCTCGGCAAAGTACACGGCCAACAGTTCGCTGGTCCCGAATGAAACCTCGACGTACATCTTCGCCAACGTCTCGACGGCCGCGAGAGGAGTCTCCGACTCCGCCAAGGCCGAACCCAACGTCATCGTCAGACGATCGGACGCCCGGTGGAATGCAGCAGCAAGTAGGTCGGCCTTGCTCGCGAAGTGCCGATACACGCTCGACGCATTGATACCCGCCGCGGCACCGATCTCCTCGATGCTCACGTCGTGGTAGCCGCGCTGATAGAACAGCAAAACTGCTTCCTGAAGCAGCACTTCACGTTTCGACGTCCGGGCGAGGCCGGGTTTGCGTTCGGACGCCACTACCCTCGCGCCATCCTCCTCACCAACGGGCAATTCGACGCCGATGACAGACCAGCATGCCGCAAGAATCAGCGCTTCGATCTGCTTGGCGGACAACGCCGATCGGTGTCCGGTGATACTGGCGATCACACTGAGCACGGCCGGTGCGATCAGCTCTACATCGGCCGGATCGAGTTCGGGACGCACTGCGGCAAGCGGTTCGGCGATCCGAAGATTGAGCGTGCGCATTCCCACCCGCAATTGCTCACGATCCTCGTCGACCAGGTAGCGCCCCTCCCAACGGTAGAGCCCTCCCCTGCGCCGATTCTCGATCGTTGCGCGGATGACACCCACCATCGTGGAGTTCAACTGCTCGCGTGGATCTTCGTTTCGGTGCACCGCTGGATCGCTGGCATCCAACAACGCCTGCGTCAGGTTGTTCACCGTGTAGACGAACAGCGCGTATTTCGTGGGGAAATGACGGTAGAGGGCCGGCCCGGAGATTCCGACCTTCGCTGCGATCTCGTCGATACCGACCGCGTGGTAGCCACGTTCGCTGAACGCCTCCGCGGCAGCGGCCGCGATTTGCGCCTTCCGATTCTTCGGACGCGTCCGTGGTGCAGGTTCACTGCCGCGCACGGAGACGCGCGTCTGTCCGGGCACCAAACCCTCCACTTCCGTTGCTTTCCTCTTCTACTTCCTTCGTCCGCTGCACCGCTCTTTCACAGGCGCGAGCCCGAACGGATCATGGTAACCGTCACGAAAGTCGCAATTCGCGCCCGGTACAGCTTCACCCGAAACCCTACAACGCAGGTGTTGCGACGGACGGATTCCGCAAAAAGAGTCTTGACACCCGCTCTCTCAGCGGTGTTATGTTAGTGACGATTCGCATAACCTCGCACGAAGTCCGCTAGCGGGCTCGTTCCCTGCGGCGTGAGGTTTTCTTCGCCTGCAAGAGGGTTCGATGCCGAATGACCGACCGTAAGAAAGTAGTTGTGAGCAGATGATTCGCACTCGCTTCACCGAAATGTTCGGCGTTGACCATCCCATCGTGCAGGGGGGCATGATGTGGGTGGGACGAGCAGAACTTGTTGCGGCCACGGCAAATTCCGGCGCCCTCGGGTTCTTGACGGGCCTCACTCAACCCACACCGGAAGACCTCGTCAAGGAAATTGCTCGAACCCGCGATCTCACCGACAAGCCTTTCGGCGTCAATCTCACTATTCTGCCGTCGATCACGCCGCCGCCGTACGCCGAATACCGCCAGGCGATCATCGAATCCGGGATCAAGATCGTCGAAACCGCCGGTTCCAATCCGATCGATCATCTTCCGCATTTCAAGGACGCGGGCGTGAAAGTTATCCACAAGTGCACTGCAGTTCGACATGCGGTCAAAGCCGAGAGACTGGGCGTCGACGCCGTCAGCATCGACGGCTTCGAATGCGCCGGGCACCCGGGCGAGGACGACATACCAGGGCTGATTCTGATTCCGGCTGCCACGCAGCAACTCACGATTCCCGTGATCGCTTCGGGCGGAATCGCAGATTCCCGAGGACTCGTTGCGGCTCTTGCTCTCGGAGCGGACGGTGTCAACATGGGAACTCGATTCATGTGCACCGTGGAATCCCCTGTAGCACAATCGGTTAAAGAGAAGATTGTCGCAAACACCGAGCGTGATACCAAGCTGATCTTCCGGACCCTTCACAACACGGCACGCGTGGCCGCGAATGCGATCAGCGCAGAGGTCGTCGACATCGAGGCACGCGGCGGCGCAGAGTTCAGCGACATTCAGCATCTGGTCGCCGGAGCACGCGGACGCAAGGTCTTCGAAGACGGCGATCTCGATGCAGGCATCTGGTCGGCCGGCCAAAGCCAGGGATTGATCAACGACATCCCGACCGTCGCCGACATGATCGACCGTATGGTGTCGGAGGCCGAACACATCATCACCTCACGGCTTTCCGGATTCGTGACGGCGGTGAGCGCGGCATGACCGCCACTGCCGAGGCTGGCTTCCGCTCCGAAATCACCGACGGCGTACTGCGATTGACTTTCGATCGCCCCAAGCGCATGAACGCGATCGATCTGCCCACGATGAACGCTTTCGCGGCCGCCGTCCACGACGGCGGCACAGACCCGGCAGTTCGTACCATCGTCATCACCGGCTCCGGTCGCGCGTTCTGCACCGGAGCCGACCTCGCCGCAGCGGCCGTCAACCCCGCAGACCCGAAGGTCGTCATGGATGCGGCAACTTCTCTGATTCGCGCCATCACCAGCGCCCCGGTCCCGGTGATCGCTGCGGTCAACGGCCCGGCCGCCGGCGTCGGTGTATCCATCGCCCTAGCCGCGGATCTGACGTACGCAGCGTCGAGCGCCTACTTCCTTCTCTCGTTCGTCAACGTCGGTCTGATGCCCGACGGCGGTGCCAGCGCGCTGGTACCGGCGGCGATCGGACGCGCCCGCGCGGCCGAGATGGCGTTGCTGGGCGAGCGGGTTTCCGCCGAGGACGCCGAGCGTTTCGGGCTCGTGTCCCGCACCGTCTCCGACGACGCGTTCGACGCACACATCCAGTCGATCGCCGATCGCACGTCGAAGGCTCCCCGACGCGCCCTCGAACTCACCAAACGCGCACTCAATGCGGCTACGTTGGACCGCCTCGACGCCGCCCTGGAGCTCGAAAATACCGGTCAGGCAGAACTTCTCACTGGCGAGGACTTCAAAGAAGGCGCGATGGCGATGCTCCAGAAGCGTGCACCGCACTTCCAGTGACCGCTGCGAATTTGTGTTAACAAAACCACTGTGCACTTCGACGGCTCACTGTAGCCTGAGTCACACAATCACCCACGCATGAGAGGAACCCATCGATGGCCTCCACCGATGCAGTCTCCGAGGCGCAGCGTTCACGCCGCACCAACTGGAACAATCAGATCGCCAGGCATGCGCAGATGATTCCCGATCGCACCGCGCTGCGATTCCTGGGCGATTCCATCACCTGGAGCACCCTCGACGCACGCGTCGAGAAGCTGGCAGACGCTCTTGCCCGACGCGGCGTCAGCTTCGGCGACCGCGTGCTCATCCTGATGCTCAACCGCCCCGAATACCTCGAGGTCGTGCTCGCGACCAACGCACTGGGCGCGATCGCTGTTCCGGTGAACTTCCGTCTGACACCACCCGAGGTCGCTTACCTGGTAAACGACTCCGGCTCCAAAGTCATTGTCGCCGAGGGACCGTTGGCTCCGCTGGCCGGAGCTGCGCGCGCCGCGTCCGAGGGGATCGACATCTCCATCACCGTGGGCGCCCCCGCTGAGGGTGACAGCCTGAATTACGAGGACTTGATCAGCGAAGACGGCGAGAAGCACGCGTTCGTCGACATCCCGGACGACACTCCGGCTCTCATCATGTACACCTCGGGAACCACCGGTCGCCCCAAGGGTTCGGTGCTTTCCCACTCGAACCTGTCTTCGCAAGCATTGACCTGCATCAGGGCCTTCCACTTGTTCAATGCCGATTCCATCGGCTTCTGCGCCTCGCCCATGTTCCACATCGCGGCCCTCGGTTCCATCGCACCGAGCCTGCAACTCGGCACTACCACGGTGATCCACCCGGTCGGCGCGTTCGACCCGGGTCAGTTACTCGACATTCTGGAAGCCGAGAAGGTCACCAGTTTGTTCCTCGTGCCCGTGCAATGGCAGGCCGTGTGCGCAGTGCAGAAGGCGCAACCTCGAGCACTGTCACTGAAGAACATCTCGTGGGGTGCCGCACCGTCGTCCGACACGATCCTGCGGGCAATGGCCGAAACCTTCCCCGACGCGTTCAATGTCGCAGTCTTCGGTCAGACCGAGATGTCGCCCATCACTTGCGTTCTCGACGGCGAGGATGCGATTCGTAAGCTCGGATCCGTCGGTCGGGTCATCCCAACCATCTCGGCCAGGGTCGTCGACGAGAACATGGACGACGTGACGCCCGGTGAGATCGGCGAAATCGTCTACCGCGGGCCCACGATGATGAGCGAGTACTGGAACAACCCCACCGCCACCGCTGACGCCTTCCACGGTGGCTGGTTCCACTCGGGCGATCTCGTTCGCGTCGACGATGAAGGCTTTGTGTACGTCGTCGACCGCAAGAAGGACATGATCATCTCTGGTGGAGAGAACATTTACTGCGCCGAGGTCGAAAACGTCCTCTACGAACACGAATTGATCGTCGAAGCCGCCGTAGTCGGTCGTCCCGACGCCAAGTGGGGCGAGGTGCCGGTCGCAATCGTCGCGATGGCGCCAGGTTCAGCCGTAGACCTGACCATCGAGGAGCTGAGCATCTTCCTCAATGATCGGCTCGCGCGCTACAAGCACCCGAAGGACATCGTCGTCGTGGAAGCGCTGCCGCGTAATGCAAGCGGCAAGGTCGTCAAGGGTGAACTGCGAGAGAAGGTTCGAGCAGTCGACGCAGTTTCCTGACTCGACACGCAAACGGGCGGCACCTCCAGCGAGGTGCCGCCCGTTTGTGTGCCCGTCAAGCGCTCTGCGAATGCAACTTCCGATGCAGCTCTCGCACCTGCGGAACCAACTCCGATACCGGGCCTTCGACCGGGATGTTCGGCGCTACCTCGTTGACGGACAAAGACTTCACCGGCGCCGGAGCCACACCCCACTCCTCGAGCCAGTCGCCTAGTTGGGCCGAAGAACAGATGTAGACGATACGTCCCAGTCCCACCCATGCGTGCGCTGCCGAACACATCGCGCAGTGCTCGCCCGAGGTGAACACCGTTGCTGTGGAGCGCTCTTCCGGCGTCAGGTACTGAGCCGCCCACCGCGCCAGCTCGAACTCGGGGTGGCGAGTGTTGTCGCCGCCCGCAATCCTGTTTCGATCCTCCGCCAGAAAGGTTCCGTCGGCCGCTGCCAGGACGGAACCGAAAGGTTCGTCACCGGCATCCAATGCCTCCGAAGCCAATTCGACGCAACGGCGCAGATGACCCAGTTCGATGTCGTTCATGTGCACATCCTCTCCCGTGGTACACGAAACGGGCGGCACCGGTGAGGTGCCGCCCGTTCGTTACTTACTCTGCTGTACTACTCTGCTGCGCTTTCGCTTTCGCCGGCCTTGGTCAGCTCGATCGGCGGTGCGTCCGGCACGTCGATCGGCTTCTTGGTAGGCGTGAACGTGAACTTCGCGTCCTCGCCCGAGCCTTCGCCGTCCCAGTTCTCGACGTCGACGAGCACGATGTGACCCGGTCCGATCTCTCCGAAAAGGATCTTCTCGGACATCTGGTCCTCGATCTCGCGCTGGATGGTACGACGCAGCGGTCGTGCACCCAGTACCGGATCGAATCCGCGCTTGGCCAGAAGCGACTTGGCCTTGTCGGTGACCTCCATGGCCATGTCCTTGTTCTTGAGAGCCGCCTCGACGCGAGCGAGCATCAGGTCGACCATCTGAACGATCTGCTCGTTCGTGAGCTGATGGAAGACGACGATGTCGTCGATACGGTTCAAGAACTCGGGACGGAAGTGCTTCTTCAGCTCGTCGTGAACCTTGAGCTTCATGCGCTCGTAGTTCGACTCCGTGCCCGTTCCCGAGCTGAAGCCCAGGCCGACTGCCTTGGAGATGTCCGAAGTACCGAGGTTGGACGTGAAGATCAGCACCGTGTTCTTGAAGTCGACGGTACGTCCCTGACCGTCTGTGAGACGGCCGTCCTCGAGCACCTGCAGGAGGGTGTTGTAGATCTCCTGGTGTGCCTTCTCGATCTCGTCGAACAGCACAACGCTGAACGGCTTGCGGCGCACCTTCTCGGTGAGCTGGCCGCCCTCTTCGTATCCGACGTACCCGGGAGGGGCACCGAACAGACGCGAAGCGGTGAAGCGGTCGTGGAACTCTCCCATGTCGATCTGGATCAGAGCGTCGTCGTCGCCGAACAGGAAGTTGGCGAGCGACTTCGCGAGCTCGGTCTTACCGACACCGGACGGGCCGGCGAAGATGAACGAGCCCGAGGGACGCTTGGGATCCTTCAGACCTGCACGCGTACGACGGATCGCCTTCGAGACGGACTTGACTGCCTCTTCCTGGCCGATGATCCGCTTGTGCAGTTCCTCTTCCATGCGGAGCAGACGAGTGGTCTCCTCCTCGGTGAGCTTGAAGACGGGGATGCCGGTCCAGTTACCCAGAACTTCGGCGATCTGCTCGTCGTCGACCTCGGCAATGACGTCGAGGTCGCCCGCACGCCACTGCTTCTCACGCTCGGCGCGCTGAGCGACGAGGGTCTTCTCCTTGTCACGCAGGTTCGCGGCCTTCTCGAAGTCCTGCGCGTCGATCGCGGACTCCTTCTCGCGACGCGCGTCGGCGATGCGATCGTCGAATTCGCGCAGGTCCGGCGGTGCAGTCATCCGACGGATGCGCATTCGCGCGCCCGCCTCGTCGATGAGGTCGATCGCCTTGTCCGGCAAGAAGCGGTCGTTGATGTAGCGGTCGGCCAGCGTCGCAGCTGCCACGAGCGCACCGTCCGTGATGGAGACACGGTGGTGAGCCTCGTAGCGGTCACGAAGACCCTTGAGGATCTCGATGGTGTGCTCGACGGTTGGTTCGCCCACCTGAACGGGCTGGAAACGACGCTCGAGAGCGGCATCCTTCTCGATGTACTTGCGGTACTCGTCGAGAGTGGTGGCACCGATGGTCTGCAGCTCACCGCGGGCAAGCTTGGGCTTGAGGATGGAGGCCGCGTCGATAGCGCCCTCGGCCGCGCCCGCACCCACGAGGGTGTGCAGCTCGTCGATGAACAGGATGATGTCGCCGCGGGTGTTGATCTCCTTGAGAACCTTCTTCAGGCGCTCTTCGAAGTCACCGCGGTAACGGCTGCCGGCCACGAGCGACCCGAGGTCGAGCGTGTACAGCTGCTTGTCCTTGAGGGTCTCGGGGACCTCACCGTTGACGATTGCCTGAGCCAGGCCCTCGACCACAGCGGTCTTACCGACACCGGGTTCACCGATGAGAACCGGGTTGTTCTTGGTACGACGCGAGAGAACCTGCATGACACGCTCGATTTCCTTCGAGCGGCCGATGACCGGGTCCAGCTTGCCTTCGAGGGCAGCTTGCGTCAGGTTGCGACCGAACTGGTCGAGCACGAGCGAGGTGGACGGCGTGCCGGCCTCTCCGCGGGTGCCACCGGTTTCGGTGGGCTCCTTGCCCTGGTAGCCCGACAGCAGCTGGATGACCTGCTGGCGGACGCGGTTGAGATCGGCACCGAGCTTGACCAGAACCTGGGCTGCTACGCCCTCACCCTCGCGGATGAGACCGAGCAGGATGTGCTCCGTACCGATGTAGTTGTGTCCGAGCTGCAGCGCTTCGCGCAGACTCAGCTCGAGGACTTTCTTGGCGCGCGGTGTGAAGGGGATGTGACCGGACGGAGCCTGCTGGCCCTGGCCGATGATCTCCTCGACCTGGCTGCGGACTCCCTCGAGGGAGATACCCAACGACTCCAACGACTTGGCTGCGACACCTTCGCCCTCGTGAATGAGGCCGAGAAGAATGTGCTCCGTGCCGATGTAGTTGTGGTTGAGCATCCTGGCTTCTTCTTGAGCCAGGACAACAACGCGCCGCGCGCGATCGGTGAACCTCTCGAACATCGCTCTCCCTCACACTCTCCGGCGGGCAGGTTCGAGACCGGATGTCTCGTCCCTGGTCGCCGCGTTTCGCTCCGGCACTACAGACTGATCGCCTCGCCGGTCAGCGGACTGACGTCCACGAATCGACAAAGGTTGCACGACCCCACTTATTACTCTAGAGGGCGCGAAGTCCACCTGCTGCTCCTCCACCCGATTGGCGGCGGAAGCCGGACTGCTTACCGTTCACAACGTCGCAGCTGAGGGAATCGTTTCCCGGTTCCTGTACGCCTGAAGCGAACAGCGATTTTCGACGCCTGATCAGCCGAATATCGGGAGTACCCGAGCGCACGGCACCTCACGCGGATTCGACGGATCCAGCGCGTTGAGCGTCAGAGTCGCTGTTCGTTGCGACGCCACCAGCGCGATGTGATCCGACAGGTCCTGTTCGCAACCGTCCTGAACAACTATGTTCGACGCGTTCGACGCGGCGAGTATTCCGCTGCTGTACGGAACGACCACTTGGTCGAACCGAGTCACGATGTTGGTGTACTCGACGTCGTCGGAGTAAACGCCGGCGTCGCGCAGTTCGGTCACGAAGGTGGCGTTGTCGAAATCCGGTCCCCCGACGCCTTCGGGCGGGCCGACCTCCGAGCCGTCCCACAACGGAGCGATGGAGACGATCGTGGAAACCTTCGCGTCGCCGCCGAGGAACTTGGCGTAGTACGCACTGACCGTCGTTCCCTGAGAGTGTCCGATCAGGTCGACCTTCGAGGCACCCGTCGACGAGAGGACGTCGTCGACGAATTCCGACAGTTGCCCTGCGCTGTCTCCGAGTGGCGCGAGACCACCGGCTGCGGAAATCGGCCACGGCTGGTCCGTTCGATTCCCGAAGGTGAGCGCGAAAACGCAGTACCCCTCGTTGGCCAGTACGGGTGCGAGTACGCCCCAGTTGGTCTGACGGTTGGCTGCCGTCCCGTGCACGAGGACTACCGGATCAGGATGAGCAGCGGAAGGCTTGCACGAGAAATCGTTGGTGCCGGGAGCCGATCCGCCCGGGTTGATCGCTTCGAGGGCGATGCCACTGAGGAAACCCGACGGTACGGGGAGAGGTTCGTTCGCCGACGCAAGAGATGTGGCGGACGCGGCCACGGCTCCCGCCAGAGCGAGAGCGCCCACACATGTTCTGATCCCCACCGAAGGCCTCCGCATATTGATCAACCC
This sequence comes from Rhodococcus sp. NPDC060176, assembly GCF_042728675.1. Taxonomy (NCBI): domain Bacteria; kingdom Bacillati; phylum Actinomycetota; class Actinomycetes; order Mycobacteriales; family Nocardiaceae; genus Rhodococcus; species Rhodococcus sp. NPDC060176. The sequence goes on along the minus strand of NZ_JBHWYS010000003.1, from coordinate 189,616 downwards.
ACGACGGGCAATACCGAGTTGCACGGTACCGGCCGCTGATGCGCGGGGTCGAGTGCATTGAGAGCAAAAGTCGCGGCGCGCAACGACGCCGCGATGGCGAGATGATCGGAGATGTCTTGTTCACAATTGTCCTGAACGACGATGTTGGTGGCGTTCGGCCCAGGCTCCAGCCCATTTGTATACGGCAGCACCAGTTCGTCGTAGCGAGTCGTGATGTTCGTGTAGTGAACGCCCGGCGCGTAAACGCCTCCCGCACGGAGATTTTCGATGAACTCCGAACCGGACCCCATGTTCAGGCACGCCTTGCAGATCGGGAATCCGGCCTGCGCTGCCTCGGATACCCCGAGTTCGCGAAGGCTGCGGCCGACACTTGCCTGCTCGTTTCCGAGCGTTCCCTTCCACAGCGACGCCACCGAGACGATGTTGTCCACTTTGTCAGCACCGCCGAGGAACTTCGCGTAGTACCCGTTGATGATCGTGCCTTGCGAATGGCCGATGAGATCCACCGACGTTGCGCCGGTTGCGCCGAGAACTTGATCGACGAAATTCGACAATTGCGCTGCGCTGGAGGGAATTTCCTGCATTCCACCGATTGCTGACAACGGCCACGGCTGCTCGGGGAAGTTGCCGTACGTCAGCGCGAAGACGCAGTAGCCCTCGTTGGCGAGCAACGGCGCATAGGTGGCCCAGTTGGTCTGCCTGTTCCCGCCGGTTCCGTGAACGAGCACAACCGGATTGGGATGTTCGGCAGTCGGTTTGCATGAAAAGTCATTGGATCCAGGAGCTGAACCGCCAGGATTTCCCAACTCCTGAGGAACTCCTGCGAGGAATGCGTTGGGCACGGGCAACGGAGCCTGAGCCGAAGCCACGGATGTGAACCCGACGAGCATCAGAGCGGCAAGAACCACGCCCCCGAACAACCTGATTCTGTGCACGACCGACTCCTCTGAGAGAGATGCGAACCGTGCAGACGCTAACAAACTAGAACGCGTTACCAATCCGTTTCGGGAAAATGCGCCCGAATCCATTCGCGATCCATTTCAGACGGCCTTTTCGTAGGCTCGGCGCACCTCGGTGGAAATGCGTCCCCGGGCCGAGATCTCGAAACCCGCTCCCTTGGCCCATTCACGGATGGCGGCACTCTGATCGCGGTCGGCAACCGGGCGCGATTTGGTCACCGATCCGTTGACCGATTTGGCTGAATTCGACTTTCTTGCATGGGGAATCCACTTTTTCAGTGCATCACGCAGTTCCGCGGCGTTGGCGGCGGTCAGATCGATTTCGTATGCAACTCCGTCGACGGAAAACTCGACAGTTTCGTCAGCGGGCGATTTCTTGTCCAGATCGTCAACCATCGTGACAACAACCTTTTTCACCACGACCATTCCTCCCCGGATCCTTCGATAAGCAGCGACAATAGCACCTGGACAAACGTCCTGTCTTGGCTCGTCCGGATGATTGGGACTGATCTCCGCCGGGTATGCCTATCGACTTGTCTTGCGACAAGGACAGTGCCGATACACTCTTCGCGACGCATCGGGGGATGCATCCGGAGGGGGAATCATGACAGAAGACGGCTCGAGAAAAGACCTCTACCGAGCGCTACTGCGAATCGGCGGAGCCATCGCCGGACTCTACGCATTCTTTTTCATCATGGGACACATCAGCAACGCACACACCGACGAACTCCCACCAGCGGAATCACTCGCAACCGCACTCGCCCCACCCGTCAACACCACAAGCACAACGCCGCCCCCACCACTGCCACCGGGATTCCCATCACTGGATCGACCACCACCCAAAATCGAGGTCGAACCCGGCCAACCCCAACCCATAGCCACCAAATTCGGCCTCACATACGACATCCCGGCCGACTGGAAGAACGCCGCAACCTCAGTCGCTGGATGGAATACGAAATGGGGTCCGGTTACATTTGGTGCGCTCGGCCAGTACAGAAGAAACTATTGCTCGGCCGTTGATGGCAGCACCCTCGCCCTGACTGGGGCCACAGGGCGCAACGGCGTCGACATCGACACCGCAGCACAAGAATGGGTCCACAAAGCCGAGGCAATCTTCGCCGCCAAGAACGGCACTCGCGCCAGCATCGCTTACAGCGGACCCACGAATTTCACCATCTCCGGACGCCCTGCGATCCGATACACCGCAATCGCCACCAATATCTCGGCGGACAACGAATGCGATCCGCCCTCAGCAGAATTCGATGTCGTCACCACACCCGGTTACTCCACAGCCGAGGTCATGGTCTTCCTTGTCCAGTCAGATCAGGGACTGCCTAACGCCCTCGACCAGGGCTCGATCGAGCAAATCATTTCAACAATCCGTCGAACAACAGATTGACGCATTACCGCCTACGACGTCGTTGCGCGGTAGACGGTAAAGTCCACGCAACGCATCGGGGGATGCATCCAGACGGGGGAATCATGACAGAAGACGGCTCGAGAAAAGACCTCTACCGAGCGCTACTGCGAATCGGCGGAGCCATCGCCGGACTCTACGCATTCTTTTTCATCATGGGACACATCAGCAACGCACACACCGACGAACTCCCACCAGCGGAATCACTCGCAACCGCACTCGCCCCACCCGTCAACACCACAAGCACAACGCCGCCCCCACCACTGCCACCGGGATTCCCATCACTGGATCGACCACCACCCAAAATCGAGGTCGAACCCGGCCAACCCCAACCCATAGCCACCAAATTCGGCCTCACATACGACATTCCGCCAGACTGGCGTAACGGTTCGGACGCAATTGCCGGATGGAGCTCGGCAGAGGGATTGATCGCCTTCGGTGCGATCGGCGAATATGCCTACGATTTCTGCGAGGCTTCCGACGGCGCAAAACTCGCGATGACGGGAGCGACTGGACGGAACGGCGTCGACATCGACACCGCAGCACAAGAATGGGTCCACAAAGCCCAAGCAATCTTCACCGACAAAAAGGGCAACACCGCCAACATCGCATACAGCAAGCCCACCGAATTCACCATCTCCGGACGCCCTGCGATCCGATACACAGCAACCGCAACAAATATCCCCGCCGACAACGAATGCGACCCGCCCTCCGCAACATTCGACATCGTCGCAACACCCAGTTACGCCACAGCCGAGGTCATGATCTTCATGATCCGCATCGATGAAGGGTTTGAAAACTCTCTCGACCGCGCTGTCGCCGACCGCATCATAGAGTCGATTCACCACACCGCAGGATGCTGCAATGGGTGAAACTTTTCGTGCTAGCCCGAGGCAAATCGCCGGGGTTGCAAACCTCGTAGATCAAATCTCAATGGACGCTGGCGTCGGCTGTCGCTTGGTATTGCACCACACCGCTCCGTTCGGAGATTTTGATGGCGAGTTGATGCGACTACTCTCAACGCCACTCCAGGCGTACACCGATGTCACCTACCGCCGCTATGCCAACTTGGCATCCGATTGCGCTACTACCGGCATGCATCTCAATCGTGCTGCGTGGATGTACCACGATCAAGAGAAGCGAAACTACGATGCGCTGAACGCGCACAGTGAAATGTCAATTGTGGACATGTCGCCCTACAATTCCGAGAATCCAATATCTGGCCCCGCCGTGCCGTACGACAGTCCAGCAGAGTTCAAGCCGGCAAACGCCGTCGACTTTCCACCACCCCAGTCTGCGACCGACGACATCCGAAAGGTCATCGCGGAATCTGCGGGGTGGGTGGGAGACGTCGACAACGGATTCAAGATTGTGACCGGATGGAGCCCGCTGGAACGACTGATCGCACCGCTGAGCGGTAATTGGAACGAGCTCAAACGGATCGGCGACGCATACAAAACCGGCGGCGACGGCATCGAAAAATGCGGCTTGAATCTCGAAGACGGAACGAAGCGAGTCGGCGAGAGCTGGGACGGCCTTGCCGCCCAGTCGTTCGACGGATACTCACGCAAACTGTCGGAAGCGTTGAAATGGGAAGGCCCACACGGTCGAGTCGTCAAAGAGATTCTGTACGTTCTCTCGGATCAGATCCGACGCGGTGTCGAATCAGCCCTTCGATTCTTGGAACGAAAACTCGATGATCAGGTTCAAATTACCGACGGGAGATCGGCGATGAAATGGGTTCTTCGCCGAGTTCCGTATGCCGGACCATCCATCATCACGGTAGAACTGGTCAGCGCAGCATTCTCGACCGCACAGAAAGTTCAGGAAATTGTCGACGATATCCGAGTCCTGGTCGAATGTTTGAAGGAGTTCCTCGATCTCGTCACCTCACCATCCGGCAAGCTGAGCGAGATGTCCGAACGGTTACTCGCACCGGTCGTCGACACACTCGACGACGCGAAGAAGAAGACCGAACTCGGCCTGTCGATCGCCGGTGTCGCGGATGCGGAGGGCGTGTTGAATACGCCGAAGACCGGCTACAACCCGGGGACCGGTCGCGATCCGTGGGCTGATGCCGTATGAACTCCGAGATACCTCCCGAGCTGCGCAGCAGCTACGACAAGATCATGAAAGCAGCGGCCGCGGTGGCCGATGCAGCGATCAAGTTGGACCGGGTCACGGACGGGGACTGGGACTCCCGGATCGACGTCACCGACCACTTGCTGAACTTTCTTGCCGACAGACCCGAAGCCTCAGCCGAACTTCGCCACTATGCAGCAAGGGTGGCGGCAGGCGAATGTCGTTGGGAACAAATCGAATCCCAACTTCGAGCGCTCCCTGCTGAACTGGTCGAGCTGAAGAACTCACCCAGATTCATCTGGTTCTCCGCACCGCCGATATCTGACGGGGACGAAGACTACGAACCGTACCGAATCCCTTGGGAGCGTCCCAACTGAAAAAGGTTCGGCCACAACATGTGCGGCCGAACCTTGATCGAAGTAAAGCTAGCGGGCGGAAGGACGGACGATCGGGAAGAGGATCGTCTCGCGAATACCGAGGCCGGTCAAAGCCATCAGCAGTCGATCGATTCCCATGCCGGTGCCCGTTGTTGGCGGCATGCCCTGTTCCATCGCGGCGAGGAACTCCTCGTCAAGCACCATCGCTTCGTCGTCGCCGGCCGACGCGAGGCGCGCCTGATCGACAAAGCGCTCACGCTGGATGACCGGGTCGACAAGTTCGGAGTAGCCGGTCGCCAACTCGAATCCGCGGATGTACAGGTCCCACTTCTCGGTGACACCCTTCTTGCTGCGGTGATCGCGGGTCAGGGGCGACGTCTCGACCGGGAAGTCACGAACAAACGTCGGCACGTACAGCTGATCGCCGCACTGGTGCTCCCACAGCTCCTCGACAAGCTTGCCGTGGCCGTAACCCTTGTCCTTGGGAACCTCGAGGCCGACCTTCTCCGCCAAAGCGAGAAGCTCGTCGACCGTCGTATCCGGGGTGACCTCGGCGCCGATGGCCGCCGACAGCGACGGGTACATCTCGAGGACCTGCCACTCGCCACTGACGTCGTACTCGGAACCGTCGGCGAGAGTGAGGACCTGCGTGCCGAATGCTTCCTGCGCAACTTCCTGGACGAGTTCACGAATCATCTTCGCGGAATCGTCGTACGTGCCGTAAGCCTCGTACGTCTCGAGCATTGCGAACTCGGGCGAGTGGGTGGAGTCGACGCCCTCGTTGCGGAAGTTGCGATTGATCTCGAAGACCTTCTCGATACCGCCGACGACGCAACGCTTGAGGAACAGTTCCGGCGCGATACGCAGGTACAGGTCGATGTCGAGAGCGTTCGAATGCGTGACGAACGGACGAGCTGCCGCCCCGCCGTGCAGCGTCTGCAGCATCGGCGTCTCGACCTCGAGGAAGCCGCGGCTCTCGAGCGCATTGCGCAACGCACGAACGACAGCAACACGCTTGCGGGCGTTGTCACGAGCCTCGGGGCGAACGATCAGGTCTGCGTAACGCTGACGCACCCGGGACTCTTCGCTCATTTCCTTGTGCGCAACCGGCAGGGGGCGCAGCGACTTGGATGCGATCTGCCATGCGTCGGCCATCACACTGAGCTCGCCGCGACGGGAGCTGATGACCTCACCGTGGATGAAGACGAAGTCGCCGAGGTCGACGTCGGACTTCCAGGCAGCCAGTGCCTCTTCGCCGACGCCGGCGAGGCTGATCATGGCCTGCAGCTGGGTGCCGTCGCCTTCCTGCAGAGTCGCGAAGCACAGCTTGCCGGTATTGCGCATGAAGATGACGCGGCCGACGACTCCGACCAACACACCAGTCGCCGTGTCCGGCTCGAGTTCCGGGTACTCCGCGCGGATCTGCGCGAGCGTGTGGGTGCGATCGACCGAAACCGGGTACGCCTCCTGCCCCTGCGCCAGGATCCGTTCACGCTTCTCGCGCCGAATACGGAGCTGCTCGGGGGTGTCGTCGACTGGCTGGGCTTCTACATCACTCACGGGGTACAAGACTACTGGGCCGTGTCCACCGCGTTTGTTGCTGGTAGCACCGCGGCCATCGCGAGCACGATTCCCGACAGCAAGTACAACCCGACCCGGACGTGATTCCACATAGTCCAACCAGCCTCGTACGACGCCCATGCGGCTGCGTCGGTAGCGCTGACCGAGGCAAACGCGTCGTTGCGAGGGACGTGGTAGATCGCGGTCACCGCGAAGGACGCGAGCACCCCGACGCATCCGACAACGGCAATGACCCAGCCGTCCGGTCTGGAGATCGATGCCCAGATTCCAGCGGCGATCGCGGTGAGCGCCGATCCGACCAGCGGCAGCATCAACGCACTACGCGGCGCTTCGACGTTGATCGCCTGCATCGACGTGATCGCGGTATGCGCATCCAACGACCGCAGGGCGGGCATCACAAAGGAAGAGAAGGCAAACAACGCACCACCGGCGACGAGCGCGCCGAGTGCAGTCACGCCGACCAGTAGCTCCAGAATGATCTCGGACTTCTTCATGACCAAACCCCTGTTCGAGCGGTCTCGGCGGCAAAGGTGGTGAAATCTCGAGCGGGTCGTCCCAGGACCTCTTCGACAACGCCGGTCACGCTTTGATTCCGTCCGTCGAGAACCTCGGCAAACAGGTACGTGAGTAACTCCAGGACGTCACTCGGGACGCCGACTTCCGCCATATCGTCGGAAAACTGTTGGAGTCCAATTCTTTCGAATGTCACGCGGCGACCCGACGCCGTCGAGATCGCATCCACCGCTGCCGCGAAAGTGAGCAACTCCGGACCTGTCACCTCGAGGACTCGGCCGAGGAGATCGGTTCGAGTCAATGCGGCCACCGCCACGTCGGCGAGATCGTCGATGTCGATGAAGGGCTCCCCCACCTCACCGACCGGAAGTGCCAGGTGGCCTTCCCTGATCGGATCGAGCAGATACCCCTCACTGAAGTTCTGGGCAAACCAACTGGCCCGCACCACAGCCCATTCCAGACCGCTGTCGGCGAGAACGTGTTCGGCTTTCTGCGCCGCCGGTTCACCGCGCCCGGACAGGAGCACCATGCGGCGAACCCCTTCGCGATCCGCGAGATTCGCAAACTCCTCGATGTGTGTGCTCGATCCCGGAACAGCCAGATCTGGCGCATACGTCACGTATGCCACTTCGGCGCCGGACACCGCGGGCCGCCACGTCGTCTGATCGTTCCAGTCGAAACGCGACCCGGATGTTCTCGACGCGATTCGGGTACGGATTCCCACCGCCGTCAGCCTCTGCGCAACGCGCGCACCGGTCTTGCCGGTACCACCGATCACCACTGCCGATTGAATTTCACTTGTTGAAGTCATGAACTCATTCGACCGCGCGACGGCAATACGATCCATAGCCGAAGGTCGCAAAAACATACGCCAGCGTCTACCGTCGAATTATGGATGCATTGTCGATGATGCTGGCCGGGTCGCGGGCGGAAGGTGCATTTCTATTGCGCTCGTTACTCGATCCGCCGTGGTCGTTACGTATCGAGGACCACGCACCCGTCACCGTGCTGATTCTGGTTCGCGGCACCGCAGTCGTCCTCTCCGACACAGGACAGACCGAGAATCTCGGGGCCGGCGACGTGGCACTGTTGCGGGGTCCTGATCCTTATACAGTCGCCGATCAACCCGGCACCCCGGTCCACGTACTCATCGACGAGGCGCAGAACTGCGCCGCGGTCGACGGCACACCACTCGAGGACATGTCAGTGCTCGGGGTTCGCACTTGGGGCAACTCGACGAGCGGCGAGACCGTCATGCTCACGGGCACATACCGTTTGGACTCCTACGTCAGCCGCCAGATCCTCGACAGCCTGACACCCGTCGCGGTCGTGCGACGCAGTATCGAAACCGAGCCGATGACAACGCTTCTGGAGCAACAGATCGCCTCCGACGGCCCCGGGCAGGAGGTGTTGTTGGACAGGCTCCTGGACCTGGTCCTGATCTCGGCGGTCCGAACGTGGTTCGCCGAGAACCCGGATCGATCACCGCGATGGATCAAGGCCTACGAAGATCCAGTCGTCGGACATGCCTTGCGGCTCATGCACAATCGGCCGGAATACTCCTGGACAGTCGCGAGCCTGGCTCAGGAAGCCGGCAGTTCGCGAGCAGCCTTTGCTCGCCGGTTCACCAATCTCATGGGAATCGGGCCGGTTGGATACCTGACCGAGTGGCGACTGTCCGTGGCCGCGGACCTGCTGGCAGATCCCGGGCGAACAGTGTCGTCGATCGCGCGAGAAGTCGGCTACTCGAGCCCCTTTGCGCTCACGACCGCGTTCACCCGCCATCACGGATTGAGCCCGAAGATGTACCGCCAAACCCGCTGTGCGCCTTTATTAACCGCCCGCGGTTAATAAAGGCGCACAGCAAAAACCTCAATGAGCCGAAACCGCCGCCAACTCGCGGGAGCAATGACGCACTCCGCTAAGCGCACCGAGCAGGCCGGCGGCCTTGATCGCCTGGTACCCGCCCACCAGATCGGTGGCTTTGTGCAGGCCGAGCTGCTGCAACGACGCTGCGGCGAGGCTCGAGGTGTAACCCTCCGAGCACACGATCACCCACTCGACGTCGTGGTCGGTGGCCAGCGCAAGGTGCGCGCTGCTGGTGGGGTCGAGGCGCCATTCGAGCACGTTCCGCTCGATCGCGAGTGCGCCGGGAAGAGTTCCCTCGATGGCACGCTGCGCCTGCGGACGAATGTCGACGAAGATTGCTCCGCGGTGAAAGGCCTCGGTGAGCTGGAAGACGTACATGCGATCGATCTGTGCGCGAGCGTCGTCGAGCATTTGGTCGATGGTCATTTGGTGCCCCCCTCGGGCAGGTCGGTCAGCTCGGTACGGGTGCGACGAAGTGTCCGGTGATCCGTCACTTCGTAGAAGGACATTGCCGTCAGCGGCGGCGAGTAGGCGTGAACACTCAGAGTCGGTGCATCAGAGCTGATTTCGATCGGAGCACCGGGAGCATCCGTCGAACGTACGACATCGTGAACCCATCCGAGCGGGAACGAAGCCTGATCGCCGGCGTCGAGCTGGCGTTCCACCAGGGTGTCACCGGCCCAACGGAATTCGGTGAGAGAACCACTGAGAACGGTCAATGCGCCGAACGAGCCTGCGTGGTCGTGCAATTCGGTATTGCGTTCGGGTACCCAGCTGATGAGCCACACATCGACGTCGTCGTCCGCGTGCAGGCGGGTGGACCAACGGTCGAGCGTCGGGAAGGCGTCGGGGATGAGGTGATCGAAACTGCCGTCGAGCACGCCGTTTGCTCCCTCGTCGGTCAGTCGCAGCAAATCGGCCGGGCGAAGGCGGGTGGGCAACGAGGCACCGCTCGGGCGACGTCCGGAGGGCCCACGATTGATGCCACGACCTGCGGAAACAGTGCGATCAGCAGTAAGAGTCGGGGCCAAAACAGAGAGATCTGCAGAATATGTAGATAGCACGAGCTAGCTCCAAGGAGTGTGAATTGGTCAAGGCAGCGGTCAGCCTCGACAACACTCCTGAGCACCCATGCAGCGATTCACGAGCACCATTGTGGCACAACTTTCGCGATCGCGAAACTGCTGGAACAAAACCATCGATCAGGCGACCGGTCGTCGACCGGATCCGCGACGCGCCTGATTGCGCTCGAAGACCAACCTCAGCCCTTCAAGGGTGAGGTCACGTTCGAAGTGATCGATGGTGTCGGATTCGGGGATGATCAGCGGTGCACTGTCCCCGGTTGCGATCACGGAGACGTCGTCACCACCGAATTCGGGCAGTTCGTCGCGTACGCGGTTGACCAGTCCGTCCACGAGGCCCGCAAAGCCGAATACCGCGCCCGACTGCATGCATTCGACGGTGTTCTTCCCGACCACCGAACGCGGACGCACCAATTCGACCTTGCGCAACGCAGCAGACTGCGACGCCAAGGCGTCGGTCGAGATCTCGAGCCCAGGCGCGATGCAGCCACCCAGGAACTCACCCTTGGCGGAAACGACGTCGACGCAGGTCGACGTGCCGAAGTCCACGACGATGCACGGTCCCTCGTAAAGATTGTGCGCGGCAAGGCTGTTGACGATTCGGTCGGCTCCGACTTCTTTGGGGTTGTCCACCAGCAGCGGCACACCGGTGCGCACGCCCGGCTCGACCACGACATGGGGAACATGACCCCAGTACCGCTCGAGCATGACGCGGATCTCACGCAAGACGGATGGCACAGTCGACAACGCGGCGACACCGGCGATCTGATCGACATGAGTACCCAACAGCCCACGGAAGGTCAACGCCAACTCGTCGGCAGTCATCCGAGGGTCGGTTCGCATTCGCCAGTCCTGCAACAGCTTCGAATGCTCACCAGTTCCGGAAAACAGACCGAGAACGATGTTGGTGTTCCGCACGTCGACCGTGAGCAGCATGGATTACACCAGACTGGATTCGCGCGAGGCCTCGAGTGTCGACAGCATGCGCGGGGTGATCAGGCCCGAACCCTCCGGCGCGTGAGCCGGGTCGGAACCGAGCTCGATCTGCTTGTTGTCGGCATCGACGAACACGACGCGCGGGGAGTACTCCTTGACTTCCTGCTCGTTCATCACGCCGTAGGCGATCAGAATGACCAGGTCGCCCGGCTTGACCAGATGCGCTGCTGCACCGTTGATTCCGATGACACCAGTTCCGCGCTCACCGGCGATGACGTACGTCTCGAGACGCGCCCCGTTGTCGATGTCGACGATGCACACCTGTTCGCCTTCGAGGAGGTCGGCGGCATCCATCAGATCCTGGTCGACGGTGACGGAGCCAACGTAGTGCAGGTCGGCGTGAGTCACGGTGGCGCGGTGGATCTTCGACTTCATCATTGTGCGAAACATATCCAGGTCCTTACTCGTGAAAAGTGCTCAGTGAGACAGCAGGTCGTCGATGGCGTCGGCGGACGGATCGGTGTCACGCTCGAGGAAGCCGGTTCCCACGGCAACACCGACATTGTCGATCAGACGGGTGGTTCCGAGCTTGGCGGCCACCAACAGTCGGCCGTCACCCCGCTCGGGAGCGGGGCCCAGATCGACGCCCCGAACCTCGAGGTAGTCGACCTCGATTTCCGGAACAGCTGCCAGGACAGCGCGTGCGGTTTCCAGAATTGCTTCCGCTCCCCCGGCCGCCGCGTGTGCGCCGGCGATCAGAGCTGCGGACAGCGCGACCGCTGCGGCGCGCTGGCTCTCGTCGAGGTAGCGATTGCGAGAGGACAACGCGAGGCCGTCGAACTCGCGGACCGTCGGAACTCCGATGATCTGTACGTCGAAGTTGAGATCCCACACCATCTGACGGATGAGCGTCAGCTGCTGATAGTCCTTCTCGCCGAAGTACGCGTGATTGGGTGCCGCGATCTGCAGCAGCTTTGCCACGACCGTCAGCATTCCCGCGAAGTGAGTGGGGCGTGCGCCGCCTTCGAGCTCGCCACCCAACGGTCCGGGCACGATGGTGGTGCGTTGACCACGCGGGTACATCGTCTTGGCGCTGGGCACGAACACCAATTCGACGCCCTCGGCGCGAAGCAGGTCGAGATCGGCATCGAGAGTGCGCGGGTATGCGTCCAGGTCTTCGCCGGCACCGAACTGCAGCGGGTTCACGAAGATGGACACGATCACGACGGCGCCGGTGACCTTGGCCTGACGAACCAGTTCGATGTGCCCCGCGTGCAGCGCACCCATCGTGGGAACGAGCGCCACCTGGCGCCCGACTCCACGCAGTGCCCGCGAGACGCGCCGAAGCTTGTCCGGATCGTGGTGCACCGTCAGTTCGCCGCGCTTGTATCCGCCCTGCAAATCACTCACGACGGTCACCTCCCGTTTCAGTCAAGATGTCGAACAATTCGGTGGGGGCGCCCACCCGCTGGGCCGATCGCAAGGACATCGCTCGATAGCCGGCAGCGAGCTCCGGATCCAGTTCTGTCAGTACGCGCAAATGTGTGTCGACGGCAGCGGCATCGCCGCGTGCCACCGGGCCGGTCAACGCCGAGGGACCGCGTCGTAGTGCGTTGTCCAGGGCCGCCGACAACAGCGGTTGCAGGACACGCTCGGCCACTCCACCCGGATCGCCGTCGATCAACTGCTGACCGAGCAGCTCGTCACCCTGCAACGACGCTCGCAGCGCCTCGACAGCGTCGACAACTAGGGTGACCAGGTGATTACTGCCGTGAGCCAGGGCAGCGTGGTAGAGCGCGCGGTTCTCCTCGCGCACTCGGACCGGCTCGCCGCCGATCTCGAGGACGAGAGACTGCGCGATCGCGTATCCGATGTCGTCGCCGGCCGTGATTCCGAAGCACGCCGACGACAGCCGCGCAGTGTCCTCGTCGTGACCGGTGAACGTCATCGCCGGATGGATAGCCAAGGGCAGTGCGCCCAGTTCGGTCAGGGGAGCCAGGATCGCAATGCCGTTGGCGCCCGACGTGTGGGCGACGAGCGTGCCCGGCTTGACGGCTTTCGTGGCCGCGAGCCCTCGAACGAGATCAGCAAGCTGGTCGTCCGGAACAGCGAGAACCAGCAGTTCGGAGCGAGCTGCGACGTCGGCAGCCGGGAGAATTTCGGTATCGGGAAGCCGCTTCACAGCGCGGGCGACCGAGGCACTGGAGACTGCGGAGCAAGCGCTGACAACATGACCGGCTCGCTCCAACGCGGCACCGACAGCTGTTCCGACCCGGCCTGCGGAGACAATTCCTACCGTCAATCGCGCAGGTGCAGGTCCATTAGTGATCCCGAAGGAAGTCACCGGATTCCTCTCGTTCGTTCCAGTCCCGCTCGGCGGGTACCAGACGTTCTGCGTCCGAGGATATCCTTCGCCCGAACCGTCCTGCCATGGCCGGGCGAGTGATCTGCGACTCAGTCCTCTCGGCGACGGCGTCGACCGGAGCCTTCGGACGGGTTGGCCGAACTCAGATTTGCCATTATTTCGGCGACGGTCAATCCGTTGGAATGAGCACCACTCGCGGCATCTTCCGGGGCAGCGCGACGACGACGGCGCGGCTCGGCGTCGGGCTCAGGTTCTGTTTCCGCAACAACCTCGGGAACAACCTCGGGCGCCTCTTCGACGACGGCGTCTTCGATGACGGCGTCTTCGATGTTCGGGGCCTGGGCGGGAGCCTTGATTTCTGGCTCGACCGGCTCCGGATCCTTCTCCACCGGAACATCTTTCGCCGTTCGTGTCGGCGAGGAACTCACAGAACTCACCGGAGAATTCTTCGGGGCCTGGTTCCGGGTCTGATCCTGGGGCTTCTGCGTCTCCTGCGGCTTCGGCGTCTCCTGCGACTTCTGCGTCGGTATGACGCGCGGCGCCACGAAGCTGCTGTCGCGCCACGACGTCTCCGCGAACACGACGGTTGTCTCAGCAGTCACCGGATCGTCGTTGGGCGAAGCCAAGCCGCCGACGTTCGGTGCCGGTTGGCTGGGCCCGCTCTGGCCGGCGCCGGGAACGTACAGTCCCGACGGTGCCGGCTGGTACGCGCCGTACGAACTACCGCCAAGTTCCGGTACTCGCGTCGAATCGGTCTTGAGCGCGGTCTGTTCGGGCAACAGTCCACCTTCGAAAAGCGCTTCGAGGTTCCGGCGCAGCGCGACCAATTCGGCGCGCAGCCCGGCCAGTTCCTCCGCGTCGGCGGTCACCTCACGACGCACACGGCCTTCGACGCTCAGTTCGTACTCGCGTCGAGCAGAAATTTCACGCTCGAGCTGCAGTTCGTACACGGTCTGCAGATCGGCAACCTTGGCTTTGTCCAGTGCCGACTCACGCCGATACTTGGTCATGGCGATAGCGCCGAGGGTGGCTGCCCACAGAGCGACGACCAGTCCCACCCGAAGAAGCTGAACGCTGTTGCTGAAGATCAGGAACAGCGAAGCAATGACAGCAAGTGCCAGAAGAGCAGCAATGATCATCTGGCTCGCGCTGCGCTTGCTTCGGCGCGCAGACTTCGATCGACCAGAATTTGTCATGGTTGCCAGGGTACTTGCCGAGACCGGGGTCGCCACGTACCTCGGTGGGTGATTTGCCGACCAGGCTGTCAGTGCGCCGGCTCGTCAGGTGTATCTTCCGGCGTCTTGCAACAATGTTCGAGCCACAGAGCTGCCGCTACCAGCGCAATTGCGGCGCCCAACCCCACCCACGCGCCCGGCGTGTCGGAGGCCGCGGCCTGCAGAACCGAGCGCTGTGGGATGAGATACACCAGCACTCCAACCCAGACACCCACGGTAGCTGAACCGACCAAAGCGGATGCTTTTGCCAATGCCAGCGCCCGGGCGGCAGTGATCGGATGGAGTTGTCTGAGCCCGTCGCCGACCTGACGATTCTTGACGCGCGCACGAATGACAAAAGCGAAGACGGCTTCGGCAACGGCCACGAAGTACAGCGACGCTCCCGCATAAACAGGGATGGGCGGCATCGAACCGTAGAACACGCGAATCAGAATCCAGGTGGCCACGGCCGCAACCGCGGCCAGAACCGCGAGTTCACTGATCCGGGTCGGCTTCAAACCCTTGTCTTGTTCGGTCACCGCGCAAGCACCACATCGGTAGTGCGCACACCTTCACGTTCGCTGCGATCGAGGCCGCCGAGAATTTCTGCCACCGACAACTTCCGACCGTCGACGATCAGCGTCGCATCAGGCTCGACGTCCAGCCAGGGAACGAGCACGAAGGCACGAAGATGAGCCCGGGGGTGCGGAAGTGTGAGTTCGGGATCGGAACTGACGACGCCTTCGCAGTCGACCACGTCCACGTCCAGGCTTCGGGGTCCCCAACGCTGTTCGCGCACCCGATCTGCGGCTTCTTCGAGAGCTTGCGAACGGCGAAGCCATTCAACGCTGTCGGCCTCGGGGTCGTCGACCACCACCACCGCGTTGTAGAAATCCTGCTGCTCGACGCCACCCCACGGCGCCGTCGAGTAGACCGGTGAGACAGCAACGACGGCGCTGCCCAACCCGTCGACAACGGACTGCAGGTGAGCCACGCTGTCGCCGATGTTGGAACCGATCGACAGAACAGCGCGCGTCATGCCGACCTGGTCCGATGTGCGACGACGGCGACGTCCGCGAAGACCAGCGGAATCGGCGCCGACGGCTTGTGGACCACGACCTCGACGCTCTCGACTCGCGAATCCTTCATGACGTCGTCAGCGATCTCGGCAGCGACGGTCTCGATGAGATCGCGCGAAGGGCCGGCGACGATGGCTGCGGCGGCTTCCGCCAACTCGCCGTAGTGCAGGGTCTCGGTCAGATCGTCCGACGCCGCGGCGGGCGCCAGGTCCATCCACACCGTGATGTCGATGAAGAAGTCCTGACCGTCACGCTTCTCGTGGTCGAACACTCCGTGATTGCCGCGAACCTTCAGCCCGCGCAATTCGATTCGGTCCCCCATGTCAGGCCCTTTCTCGTCCACGGTTCCAGGCGTCGACCACGGCAATGGCGTCGAGCGAGGCTTGTGCGTCGTGCACCCGAACTCCCCAAGCACCTTCGCGCGCTGCAAGGGCGGAGACCACGGCCGTCGCAGTCTCACGGCCGGCCGGCGGGCGCGGATTGCCTTCGGGATCGCTGAGCAGAGACCCGAGGAACCGCTTACGGGAAGCGCCGACCAGGACCGGGAATCCGAGTGCGTTGAACTCGGGCAGGGCCCGCAACAGAGCCCAGTTGTGGTCGGCGTTCTTCGCGAACCCGAGGCCGGGATCGAGGATGATCGACGACGAATCAACGCCCGCCTTCAACGCCAGGTCGACCTGCGACAGCAGTTCGTCACGGACGTCTCGGACCACGTCGTCGTAGTGATCGGCACTGCCACGATGGACGTAGTCGCGGGCCGAACGCCAATGCATGAGGATCCAGGGCACTCCGGCGTCGGCAACCACGGACGCCATGTCGGGGTCAGCGCGACCGCCCGAGACGTCGTTGACGATCCCCGCACCCGCTTCGATCGCGGCTGCGGCGACAGAAGCACGCATCGTGTCGACGCTGACGCGGATTCCCGCAGCAACCAGTTCTTCGATCACCGGGGCAATACGGTCAGCCTCGAGTTTCGGGTCCACTCGGGTGGCACCGGGACGCGTCGACTCACCGCCGATGTCGACGATGTCGACGCCAATGCGTTGCAGCTCTAGCCCACGAGAGATCGCCGCGTCACGATCGAGGAATTGGCCACCGTCGGAAAACGAATCGGCGGTGACGTTCAAAATCCCCATCACGACCATCCGGGCCGGATCGCTGTCTGCAACGGAAGCCGCGGACATCTCGCTCACTTACGAAGGATGAGGTCCAGCGCTTCGGACCGTGAGGCCGCGCTGGATTGCAGGAGCCCACGAACCGCAGACGTGGTCGTGCTGGCTCCGGGCTTGCGGATACCGCGCATCGCCATGCAGAGATGCTCGGCTTCGATGACGACGATGGCTCCACGCGGATCGAGCTTGCGCATCAATGCGTCCGCGATCTGACTGGTCAGGCGTTCTTGAACCTGCGGACGCTTGGCGTACAGATCGACAACACGCGCCAGCTTCGACAAACCGGTGACCTTGCCCGACTTTCCCGGGATGTAGCCAACGTGGGCGACGCCGTGGAAGGACACCAGGTGGTGCTCGCACGTCGAGAACATCGGAATGTCTCGCACGAGCACCAATTCCTGGTGACCCTCGTCGAAAGTCGTGTTCAACGCATCGTCGGGCTCGGAGTACAGACCCGCGAAGATCTCCTTGTACGAGCGCGCAACCCGGGCCGGCGTATCGAGCAGGCCTGGGCGCTCCGGATCTTCGCCGACCGCGATCAACAATTCCCGTACGGCAGCCTCTGCCCGCGCCTGATCGAACGGGCGGCCCGTTCCGAGCGACACCAGTTCACTGGCCACATCATTCACCGACAACCGAACTCTCCTCGAGAATTGTTCACAGGTCCCCCGCCGCAGAGCCTAGTGGCGCAAGGTCAGCGAGATCCGTCCGGTCCGTCCCAGCGAACGGTGCTCGGTCCCTCGTCCTCAGCCGAATGATGCGGCGGAGGAGTTTGCGGCTGTTCCGGTGCGGGGCTCTGCCACTGGTTTTCGCCGGTCGGGTTTCCCCGGTTCGGATCGGCGAAGGGTCCACCGTCCGGGTACTGCACCGGGTAGTCGGGTTGCGCGGGGTAGCGGCGGCCGGGGTGCGGCTGCTCCGGGTACGCCTGCTGTCCCGGATGCGGCTGACCGTACTGCCCCTGATCGGGCTGGGATTGACCGTGTTGGGGCTGACCGTACTGGCCCTGCTGCTGGTTCGGCGGGTTCGGATTCTGTCCACCGGTGTATCCACCCGACTGCTGTCCGGGGTACGTCGGCGACTGGTTCTCACGCGGAGGCCAACCCGGTGCCGACCATCCGGCGGGCGCTCCGTAGTCGGGTGTTCCCGGTTGCGGAGTCTGCTGCGGAGCACTCGGCTGCGGGTACGAAGGCTGTGCATACCCGTTCGAGGGTCCCTGGTTGCCGTTGTTGGGGACACCGCCGTTGGGGACACTGTTGTTGGCTGCGCCGGCCTTGACGAGAACTGGTGCGGCAGCGGGCTCCGGCCAGGTTTCGCCGCGCTCGATCGCGAGTTCACGCGGGGTCTTCACCGGCGGACGATCCGAAGGCGTGCGCCCACCGAAATCGTTGAAAGCCGTGATGCGCGGACGCTTTTCGACACCGGCAAGGATCTTCTCGAGGTCCTTGCGAGTCAACGTCTCACGCTCGAGCAGTTCGGTAGCGATGAGGTCGAGCGCATCGCGGTACTCGTTGAGGATTGCCCACGCTTCGGTGTGCGCTGCCTCGATGAGGTTGCGCACCTCCTCGTCGATTTCACGAGCGATCTCGTGTGAGTAGTCGGACTGCACGCCCATCGAACGGCCGAGGAACGGATCCCCGCCCTCCTGGCCGTAGCGAACCGCGCCGAGCTTGGCACTCATGCCGTATTCGGTGACCATCGCGCGGGCGATCTTTGTCGCCATGTCGATATCGGACGACGCTCCGGTGGTGGGCTCGTGGAACACCAGCTCCTCGGCGGCGCGTCCACCCATTGCCATGACGAGACGAGCGATCATCTCGGAACGCGTCATCAAACCCTTGTCGTCCTCGGGCACGGTCATCGCGTGACCGCCGGTGCGACCGCGAGCGAGGATCGTGACCTTGTAGACCGGCTCGATGTCAGGCATTGCCCAAGCAGCCAGCGTGTGACCGCCCTCGTGGTACGCCGTGATCTTCTTCTCGTGCTCGCTGATGATGCGACTCTTACGCCGCGGTCCACCGACAACACGGTCCACCGATTCCTCGAGCGAGGCTTCGGTGATGACGGTTCCGTTTTCGCGTGCGGTGAGCAGCGCAGCCTCGTTGATAACGTTGGCGAGATCGGCACCCGACATTCCGACGGTCCGCTTGGCGAGACCTTCGAGGTCTGCGTTGGGATCGATCGGCTTGCCCTGCGAGTGCACGCGCAGGATCGCGCGGCGGCCGGCGAGGTCGGGGGCGCCGACCGGAATCTGGCGATCGAAGCGTCCCGGACGCAGCAGTGCGGGGTCGAGGATGTCGGGGCGGTTGGTTGCGGCGATCAAGATGATGCCAGTGCGGTCACCGAAGCCGTCCATCTCGACAAGCAACTGGTTGAGCGTCTGCTCGCGTTCGTCGTGTCCACCGCCCAGACCTGCGCCGCGCTGACGACCGACGGCGTCGATCTCGTCGACGAAGATGATGCAGGGGCTGTTCTGCTTGGCCTGCTCGAACATGTCGCGAACACGCGAAGCACCGACACCGACGAACATCTCGACGAAGTCCGAACCGGAGATGGTGAAGAACGGGACGCCGGCTTCGCCTGCGACAGCGCGAGCGAGCAGCGTCTTACCGGTTCCGGGAGGGCCGTACAGCAGCACACCGCGCGGAATCTTGGCGCCGAGCGCCTGGTAGCGAGCCGGGTTCTGCAGGAAGTCCTTGATCTCGTACAACTCTTCGACAGCCTCGTCCGCGCCGGCGACGTCGGCGAACGTGGTTTTCGGCATGTCCTTGGTGAGCTGCTTGGCCTTCGACTTACCGAATCCCATGACTCCGCCGCGACCACCGCCGCCCTGCATCCGGTTCATGACGAAGAAGAAGATGCCGAACAGAATGATCATCGGCAGCACGAACAGAAGGATCGACGTCAGCCAACTCTCCTGAGTGACCGTCGTGTTGAACTTGTCCGCTCCGGCGCCTTCGACCTTGTCGAAGATCTGCTCCGACGCACTCGCGGGGTACTTCGCCAGGATCTGCGTCTTACCGTCGGTGGCGTCGTTGCCGTTCTTGAGCCACAGACGAACCTGCTGCTCACGGTCGTCGATCTGCGCCGACTCAACGTTCTTGGCGTCGAGTTGGGAGATCGCGACCGACGTGTCGACGGTCTTGAAGTCGCGGGTGTCGTTGCTGAAGTAGCTGAAGGCATAGATCACCAACAGCACGACGGCTACGAGTAGCACGTTACGGAACACAGTCTTACGGTTCATACAGGTCGGCCGATGTGGCCGGTCCTTTCGAGAGTGCGGGTCTGCCAGGTCGCCTTCCGGCTGCCAACCGGACACCTGCAGGTTACCGCGATCGGCCCCATCGATGCCCGCCAGCAGCCGTGCCGCTTGGTTGGAACGGTCGTCACTGTGTTCAACGTGCGCATTGCCGATCAGGTTCCCGGGCTACGTCGCAGCACAGTTTCCTGTGAGCGAACATGCTCACAGCGGTTATCGTGCGCTTTTCCGACGCTCGTCCGTCGTTATTCGTCAGGCCGTGTCGGAGAGGATTCCCGCAACAGCGTCGGCGGCGCCCGATTGGTCACCGTCGATGATGCGGTGTGCGAGCTGATCGAGTCGCGCAGACAGCCGAGCCGACGACTCGGGCACGTCCGCCTGCTGGGCGATCGTGTCGTCGAGATCAGCCAATAAGCCACCTCCGGCAAGGTGCCTGACACAACGCCACGTCTCGGCGAAGTTTCTCGCGGTCCCGTCGTCAGTCAGCATCGCGACCCGCAGCGCAGCGTTGGGATTCGACGCCGCCGCCCGAGCCAGGCCGGCCATGATCGCTTCCCGCGCCGCAGTCAGTTCGTCGACGGTCCGATCCTGAAGCCGCACGCCCGAGTCCGCGGAGCGGCCCGCGTCGGGCGTCGGAGCTTCACGAATCACTGCACCGTTACCGTGCTGGATTTCGACTCGGCCTCGGATCTCGAGGGCAACGAGCGCTTGAGCCAGCGACGCGCGACTCACGCCGAGTTCGGCAGCCAGGCTGCGTTCGGGAGGAAGCCGATCGCCGGGCGAAAGACCTTGAGCCTCGATGAAATTCGAAATGTGCTCGGCCAACTGCTCGTACAGGCGCGGACGCTTCAATCGTCCGGGCAGGCCCGAGCGCGAGCCGGGCGATGACGTCGAATTCATGCCTCGGAGTGTACTTGACAAATGGAGCAGTGGCAGAGAGGCTAGGCCAATTCCAAGTGATGCAGACCACAAGCTGGTCGCGAACGGATTGAGAGTTCGATGGCAAATGTCATAGCCCTGTCAGTACTTGTCCTGGTGTTCGTCATATCCACCGTGAGGTCGGTGAACATGGGTGCGCTTGCCCTGGTGGCTGCCTTCGTCGTCGGAACACTGGTCTTCACCGTCGATACCAGCGAGATCCTCGACGGCTTCCCTGCCAGCCTCTTCGTCATCCTGGTCGGCGTCACCTACCTGTTCGCGCTGGCCAGAAACAACGGCACGGTCGACTGGATCATTCACGCGGCCGTCCGGGCGGTCAGAGGACGAGTGGCCCTCGTGCCGTGGGCAATGTTCGCGGTGTGCGCGGCCGTCACCGCCATGGGCGCGGTCAGTCCCGCTGCCGTCGCCATCATCGCGCCCGTGGCGATGGGCTTCGCCACCCGCTACCGAATCCACCCCATGCTGATGGGCTTCATGGTCGTCCAGGGCGCAACGGCGGGCAGCTTCTCCCCCATCGGAATCTTCGGTGTGATCACCAACGACGTCATGCGTCAGAACGGCCTCCCGTCGAGCCCGGCCTTGCTGTTCGTCTCGACCTTCGCGGCCGCGGCCGTTGTTGCTGCCATCGCGTACGTCTCGTTCGGCGGTCGCGCACTGATTGCGCGCGGCGCCTCCGAGCGCGTGCTCGTCAACGCAGTCGGCAACGCGTCTGGCGGTGGCAACACCATCACCGGTTCGGGTTCCGGTGACAGCTCGAAGGGTGGCGGCAAGTCCTCCGGTGGGACCGCTCCGCACGAGGGAGCACTCAATCTCGAGCGCCGACTCACCCTGCTCGGACTGGCGTCACTTGCACTCGGCGCCTTGGTCTTCGACCTCGACGTCGGATTCACCGCACTGACCGTCGCGGTACTTCTCACCCTGATCTTCCCGGCCTCCGCCCGCGGCGCCGTCGACAAGATCAGCTGGGGCACCGTGCTCCTCATCGGCGGAATTGTCACGTACGTCGCTCTTCTGCAGAACCAGAACACCGTCCAGTGGCTCGGGGATTCGGTTGCACACGTCGGCATTCCACTTCTCGCAGCCTTCTTGATCTGCCTGATCGGCGCGATCGTATCGGCGTTTGCATCCACCACCGGAATCCTGGGAGCACTCATCCCTTTGGCTATTCCCTTCCTCATGACCGGTCAGGTCAATGCAACCGCTCTGGTCATCGCGCTGGCAATCTCCTCGTCTCTGGTCGATTGCAGTCCGTTCTCGACCAATGGCGCACTGGTAGTGGCAAACGCCGCTCCGGAAGAACGCGACGTGGTGTTCGGGCTGACGATGCGGTGGGGCATGACCATCATGGTGGTGACACCGATTCTCGCCTGGTTGCTGTTCGTTGTTCCCTGGTCCGTCTGAATCTTCGCTCAAAGAAAGGGAACTCGCGATGAACAGCGAATCCACACTTCTGCGCTCCCTCGACCCTCGCGCATTCGACGACCACGAGGCGGCGGTCAGTTTCGGCGAAGGTTCCACCCTCTCTCGCGCCGACCTGTTAGCCGCCGCCACCGCAGTCGCCGATCAAATCCATGGTGCACAGCGAGTGGCAGTACAAGCCGCCGCCGGCCTCGAGACGGTGGTCGCCGTCACCGGCGCACTGATCGCCGGTGTTGCCGTGGTCCCGATTCCACCGGACTCCGGCCCGCTCGAGCGTCAGCACATCATCGCCGATTCCAAGGCCGAACTGATACTCGGAGAAGGGCCAACGGATTCGAGTATCCCGTTGATTCCCATCGATATTCACACGCGATCCGCGACGTCCTATCCCGAACCGAGCGCGGCAGCTACTGCACTGATCATGTACACCTCGGGAACCACCGGAGCTCCGAAAGGCGTCGTCCTCTCGCGAGCATCGATCGCAGCGGATCTCGACGCGCTCGCTCATGTGTGGGATTGGACTCCGGAGGACACACTCGTCCATGGACTGCCCCTCTTCCATGTCCACGGGTTGATTCTCGGCGTGTTGGGCGCGTTGCGCGTGGGCTCGCCGCTGATTCATACCGTCAGACCGACCCCGGATTCGTATGCGGCCACGGGTGGCTCGTTGTACTTCGGTGTTCCGACCGTCTGGTCACGCGTGTGCGGTGATCCCTCGGCGGCGGCAGCATTGCGATCTGCGCGCTTGCTCGTATCCGGCAGTGCACCACTTCCGGTTCCGTTGTTCGAGCGGATGAAATCGCTGACGGGGTTGGCTCCCGTCGAGCGCTACGGAATGAGTGAAACCCTCATCACCGTCAGCACGACGCACGACGGTGAACGCCGCCCGGGTTGGGTCGGGCACGCCGTTCCCGGAGTCAGGACGAGGTTGCGCGGTGAGAACGGTAAATTGTCGGCGCACGACGGAGAGCAGCTAGGTCAACTGGAAGTCGCGGGAGCCGTGCTCTTCGACGAGTACCTCGGGAACCCCTCGAAGACAGCGGAATCCATCACCGAAGACGGCTGGTTCCGCACCGGCGACATCGCGGTGATCGACGAGAGCGGATTCCACCGCATCGTCGGTCGCGAGTCGGTCGATATGATCAAATCCGGTGGATACCGCATCGGTGCCGGCGAGGTGGAACAGGCACTTCTGGCATACCCCGGTGTTCGCGAGGCCGCCGTCGTCGGTGTGCCAGACGACGACCTCGGACAGCGCATAGTCGCGTTCATCGTCGGCGACGTAGCCGACTGCGCTGTGGTTTCGGACTTCGTCGCCGAATCACTGTCGATCCACAAGCGTCCTCGCCAGGTTTGTCTGGTGGACAGCTTGCCCCGCAACGCTATGGGGAAGGTGCAGAAGAAACTGTTGACGCCCTGAAGGCATGCGTGTTTCCCTCGAAGCGCGCTCGCTCACTGTCTGGTGACCACGACGACGGCGTCAGCCATCCGATCGTGAAAACCGCGTACATCCGGTGCAGCACTGATCGAGACAATGATCGCGATCGAAATACCCACTGTTACAACAGTACCCAGGATACTGGCGATACTGCCCAACGACATCGTGTTCAGCATGCCGACGAGCTCGTCACCACTACCGAGCATGGCCAACGCCGAAACAGCCGATCCGAGGTACATGGGGATCACGAATGCATTCCGTTTGAAGGACTGCGCCAGGGTCGGGCGCGCACCTCCTACCGAGCGAACGCCTATTCCGAGCGCAAGTTTGCCCAGGGTTACCCCGAATGCTGACTCTCCCCAAACGAAGTACACGATCGAACCCATCCCGATCAGGAGGCCGATCAGACCCGAACTTGTCCGGTAGGCATCGAAGTCGAAACCGTTTCTGAGCGTCGCGGTGGAGATCATGCCGCCGACGACCGACACGACTGCGAGAATGGCAAAATCGATGAATCGCGCGGCAACTCGTATCCCGGCTCCGGCCGGCCGAAAACCACCAGGCCGGAGTGGAACGCCGGTCGGCGCATACCCCGGGTTCGGTTGCGGCACGACCAGTGGCGGTGCGGCCAGTTGCACGGGGTCGCTACCGGAGCGGGATTCCTGTGCGTTCGAGATGAAGGTCTCGGTCGCAGGTTCGGGTTCGGGTTCGGGTTCGGGTAGACCGAATTGCCCAGCAGCCCTTCGATCCAACGCCTCATCCACAGCAGGATCACCCAACGCTCCGAGCCACGTCACAAGATCGTCGTACGTCGACGGATTCGCAGCAATCGCCGGCCGCAACTCCGGCGAACTCGACGCAATCTCGAACAGCACCGCCGCCGGGGTCCGCGGATCTCCAGCCTCGAGAGCACGCCATGAAGGCTTCACCGGCGCAGGCACCGACACTGGCACGGGCACCGGTTCAGGCTCAGACTCAGGCTCAGGCTGAGGCTCGGGTAGACCGAATTGCCCAGCAGCCCTTCGATCCAACGCCGCATCCACAGCAGGATCACCCAACGCCTCGAGCCACGTCACAAGATCGTCGTACGTCGACGGATTCGCAGCAATCGCCGGCCGCAACTCCGGCGAACTCGACGCAATCTCGAACAGCACCGCCG